>CAZIVP010000001.1:0-319172 GCA_964542915.1 uncultured Calditrichaceae bacterium
GCCTCGATTTTGGCGTCCCATTCATCCACGCGGGCGAACTGTTTTTGCCAGTAGTCGCGGTCGTACCACTGGGCGTTGAGCTCCTCTCCCGTTTTGCCCTGCTGCTCCACCCACGTAAAATATTTGAGATTATGAATGCGCTTGCTGGTGGAGTTTTTAATTGCAAACTTTTACAATTTCGATTAAAATGATTGTATTCACAAAAATGTAATGAGCGGTGTAAGCGTAAAGGATAAATTAAACTCATCAATTCAACCACACGATATTAAATCAAAAAAAATTGGACAGGTGTAAATTTATATGGGCAATTTAACGATTGAACTATTGAAAGAACAATACCCTTATCTATCTCAGAAATATGGCGTCGAAAGAATAGGTGTTTTCGGTTCCGTCGCCAGAGAATCCGACAGTGAAAAGAGTGATGTTGATATCGTAGTTAAACTCAAAAAACCAATCGGGTTACAATTTACGGAACTTGTTGAATTTTTAGAAAATCTTTTAAAGAGAAAAGTTGATGTATTAACAGAAGATGGCATAAATAATATCCGAATCAAGGAAATTGCCGAAGAAATAAAAAGGAATATCCTGTATGTCTAAACGGAAAGATGTTGATTTAATACGTGATATAATAGAAAGTATGGAAAGAGTCATCTCCTATAGAGATGGTATATTATACAAAGAATTTACTCAAGACTATAAAACCCAGGATGCAATAATAAGAAATATTGAAATTATGGGTGAAGCTGTAAAATCTTTATCCGAAAAAGTAAAAAAGGAAAATTCGGACATACCATGGAAAAATATTGCCGCCACAAGAGATAAATTGATACACGATTATTTCGGTGTAAACCTTGATATCGTATGGAATATTATTAAAAAAGAGATGCCTGAGCTTCTACCGAAAATAAAAAGAATTCTACGAAGTATGACTGAAACAAGAAAATAAGGTTCAATGATAATTAAAATCAAAGTTCATCACTCTTGTGTAAAAATGTCTGATGAATAATAATGGCTTGAATGAGGAAACGTGGCCAGGAATTCAACCATTAACAAATCAGGAAATGATCATAAAATATAATAGAAGAAGCCCTTTCATTTATATTCATCCAGCAGGCCCGTGCGGGCGTTAAATGCCTCGATTTTGGCGTCCCATTCATCCACGCGGGCGAACTGTTTTTGCCAGTAGTCGCGGTCGTACCACTGGGCGTTGAGCTCCTCTCCCGTTTTGCCCTGCTGCTCCACCCACGTAAAATATTTGAGATTATGAATGCGCTTGCGTTCGTAATAACCCAACTCCAGCATATGATCCAGGGACAGCCCGCGCAGGTCGGCCTCGAAGCTGACGGCGGCGTCCATTTCGCTGAATGAGCCGTGTTTATGGCGTTCCTGCTGCATGCGGGATTGGTACATTTCCATAGAATCGGTGGATACGGTGAAAATGACATCGTTACGATCCATCTCGTAATATTTGGCCATCTTGATGGCGCCCATCAGATTGGCGATGGACGAAATACCCAACAAAGGCAGTTGTTCCACGATTTCGGGCTGCACGCCCTTATCCTGCAAATACTGCTGACCGGCCGGTTCGTTGAACAGGCGCATCAGCCGCATATTGGGCCGGTCATCAATGGCCGCCACCATATCCGTATTGTGCAGATTATGAATCCAGGGCACGTGCTTATCGCCGATGCCCTCGATGCGGTGTCCGCCGAAGCCGTTCAACAGCAAGGTGGGACATTGCAGCGCTTCGCCGGCGCCCACTTTAAACAGCGGAAAGCGCTGGCGCAGATATTCGGCGCTGCCCAGCGTTCCGGTGGAGCCCTGCGTCAGAAACACAGCGGCAAAACGGTCGTTGGTTCGTTTTTGCTGTTCAAAAACCTCCTCCATGGCCGGACCGGTTACGGCGTAATGCCACACGGCGTTACCAATTTCGCTGAACTGGTTGAGATTGACGATTTCATCGCCGCGTTCGGCTTGCAGTTCCTTTACTTTATCGTATATTTCTTTGACGTTGCTCTCGCAGCCGGGCGTGGCGAAAATTTCGGCGCCCACCTTGCGCAGCCATTCAAAACGTTCGCTGGACATTTCTTCCGGTAAAACGGCGATGGAGTCGCAGCCCAGCAGGTAAGAGTCGTAAGCGCCGCCGCGGCAATAATTGCCGGTGGACGGCCACAGGGCTTTCTGGCGGGTGGGATCGAAACGGCCGCTGACCACCTTTTCCACCAGCGGACCAAAAGTGGCGCCCACTTTGTGCGAACCGGTGGGAAAAAATTTGCCCAGCAACATAATGATGCGCGCTTCCACGCCGGTCAGCTCCGGGGGCAGTTCCAGATAGTTGACGCCGCCAAATCCGCCGCCGTGTTCCCTGGGTTCGTTCTTCCAGGTAATGCGAAACAGATTAAGGGAATTAAGGTCCCACAAACCGATGGTCTTGAGTTTTTCTTTAATCTTATCCGGAATGGATTGCGGGTCGCGCATCTGTTTATAGGTGGGTATAATAATGTGTTTTTCACGGCAGCGCCGGATGGTGTTTTGTAAAACCTGATCCCTGTTCATGGGTGCTCCTTTGCATGTCAATCGAAAAGTGTATCAGTTCAGAGAATAATGATTTATTGAATGAATGGTTGAATGAATGAACTACTGAATTACTGAATTATTGAATTACTGGAGTGGTGGAATAAAACAGCCGTCCTTCAAACCTGCATATTCTAAATTTTTGATGCTGCAACGTTCCGAACACCATAACTCCAATACTCCAATCCTACATTTTTCCATCAATCCATCTGATTTCTATTCGCATAGTTTTTTCAATCGTTTTCCCGGATTTTCAATTTTGCCGAGAACCATCATAGCGGCTATCACAAAAGGCTTGAAGCCGGCCTGGTGATAGGTGTGCGGTGTGTATTGATCGAACACCTCCGCACTCACTTCGCCGTTTTGGCAGTTGACGCCGGTAATGTCCGCCGGCAAACAATGCATATACAGGGCTTGACCGTCGCGGGTGGCGTCCATCATGGTTCGGTTGCATTCCCAGTGCTTATGGCGGGCGTTTTCCGCCAGACAGTCCGCCTCAAGCTGTTTCAATCCCGCCTGATTGCCGGCGTGCAGCAGATCGCGGCGCTGTTCCATCACCCGGAACGATGCCCACGATTTGGGATAGACCACATCGGCGTTTTGGAACGCTTCTTCCATGTCGTGTACCACTTTAAATTGGCCTCCGCTTTTCTGGGCGGATTGCTTTGATTTTTGCACAATGTCCGGCAGCAGATCGTAACCCTCGGGATAGGCCAGAGTGACCTCCATACCCAGTCGGGCCATTAAAGCGATGATGCCCTGCGGCACCGACAACGGTTTACCGTAACTGGGCGAATAGGCCCAGGTCATGGCCAGCTTTTTCCCGCGCAAAGCTTCCAGCGAGCCGAAGTAATCTTTTAGTTTGGCCAGATCAGCCAGGGTTTGCGTGGGATGATCCAGATCCGATTGCAGATTGATAATGGTCGGCTGCTGATGCAGGATGCCGTTTTGGTAGCCGTAACGTACGGCCTGCTGCACCTCCCGCTGGTAGCGGTCGCCTTCGCCGAGGTACATGTCGTCGCGGATGCCGATAACCTCCGCCAAAAACGAGATCATATTGGCGGTTTCCCGCACCGTTTCGCCGTGCGAAATCTGCGTCTTCTGCTCATCCACGTCCTGCACCGAAAGCCCAAGATAATCGGCGGCCGAAGCAAAGCTGAAGCGGGTACGGGTGGATTTATCGCGAAAGATGGAAATGGCCAGTCCGCTGTCGAATATTTTGGCGGATAATTTTTGCTGATGCATGGATTTGAGAATTTCGGCGGTCTGTAAAACGGATTCAACGGCTTTAAGATCGTGTTCCCAGGTCAGCAGGAAATCCTGCCGGAATAACGGGTTGGGTTCTCGGGCCAGTTCGTTCAATTTGTGTTTCAGGGTGTCGTTCATAGATTCCTCTTCCTTGGCTAAAATCGTTTCATTGGGATGTAGACTCGGCTACAGGATGTTGCGTTTTATGTGTATGCCCGGACGCATTCCGTTTGCTTTTGTAATATTGTGCTGCCTGTTCAATGGCGTCAATGATTTGCTGGTAGCCCGTACATCGGCACAGGTTGTTATGGATCGCTTTACGGATTTGGTCGCGGCTTGGCTGATTATTTTTTAATAAAAGGGCATGGGCCGCCAATACCATACCCGGCGTGCAGAAGCCGCACTGAATGGCGCCGGCATCCACAAAGGTCTGTTGTAGAGGGTGCAGGCTACCGTCCGCCTGTGCCATGCCTTCAATCGTTAACACCGTTTTACCGACGATATGGCGAACCGTTTTGCGGCACGACTGTACCGGTTTATCATCAATCAAAACCATGCAACTGCCGCACATACCGATACCGCAGCCGTTTTTAGCGCCTGTCAGGTCCAAATCCTCGCGGATAAATTCGAGCAAATTTTTATCCAGTATGGAATCGGATAATGTAATCTGTTTATCATTGATGATCGTATGCATATCAAATCTCTATGGTTATGGGTGATGTGTAATAACGGCGACCGGCGGCGTTATAAACCGCATTGGCGATGGCCGGCGCCATAATTTCATTGGTCGGTTCGCCGACGCCTTTGGCCCGCGACGGCGAAAGCGGATCGGCGTTTTCGATGATGATCGCTTTCATGTCCGGCATGTCTGTGGCTCTGGCAATGTGGTAATGGTTGAAATTATCGTTGCTGATTTTGCCGTCGTTTATTTGCACAGCCTCTTTCAGACCGTAGCCCATACCCATGGCCATGCCGCCGTAATACTGTCCCAGCAACATGGGCGGATTAATGGCCCGGCCCACGTCATGAGCGGCTACGGCATTGAGTAGTTTGACCCGCCCGTTGCGGGCATCGACCTGAAGTTCAACCGCCTGGCATCCGTATACCCAGGTGAAATACGCTTTTCCCTGACCGGTTTCTTCATTCCAGCTCACTTTTGGCGATTTGAACACGCCGAAGGCATGCGGAAAATTTTGTTTTTGATACATTTCCCGGATGGTTTCATCAAAGGATATGGATTTGCCGCTATCCGTTGCCCGCAGGCGTTCGCCCTCGAAGGCAATGTGTTGCGCATCGCAACCCAGTTGGGCAGCTACGGTTTCGGCCATCATCGATTTGAGGTTGCGGGCGGCGTTAACCACGGCGCCGCCGCCCATCAGCGTTCCGCGGGAGGCCACCGTTGTACCGCTGTCCGGTATAACCGATGTGGATGACCGCCGGTAGCGGATGCGATCGCGATTTACGCCCAGTTCCCTGGCCAATAAAAGGATAAACGCCGACTCCGAACCCTGACCGTTTTCATGGATACCGCTCTCTAATAGAATTGACCCGTCGAATTGCACATTGATAATAGCGGCGCAAAAATCCTTGCCCTCGGCGCCCAGACTCATGCCGCGATAGCTGACCGCCAGTCCGATCCCGTAAAGTTTATCATTGTCTGTGTTGCCCCGGCTGCATTGTTTCAACTTTTCATGGTAATCGATTTCCGTAATCACTTCGTCCATGACCTGCTCCAGACTGACGGTGTGTCCGTCCAGTTTTTGACCGGTGATGGTCTCCTCGCCCTGACGCAGCATGTTTTTTTTGCGGAAGGCGACGCCGTCCATGCCGCACTGTTCCGCGGCCTCTTCCACCATCTGTTCGATGACAAAATTCATCTGCGGCGAACCGAAGCCGCGCATGGCGCCGGTGAATACGTTATTGGTGTGAACGCCGTAGACATCGCTATGCACGTTTGGGACGCGATAGGGCCCGCAACATTGCACGGTTGAACGCCAGGTTACCCAGGGCGTAACCGAGCAATACGCCCCGGCGTCTGCTACGATACGCGTTTTTACGGCCCGGATCGTCCCGTCCTTAGCGACATTCATTTTATAATCGATACGATAAGGATGGCGCTTGTAACTTTCGCGTATAGACCATTCCCGGTCGTACGTCATTTTAACCGGACGTCCGGTGATTTTGGCGGCTAAAGCGGCACGGGCGCATACGATGGCGCTGGTGTCGTCCTTTCCGCCGAAGCCGCCGCCCATGGGGATGGAGATCACTTCCACTTCATTCAGAGAAACGCCCAGCATAGCGGCCACAAAGCGACGGGTGCTGAAGGGATGCTGCATGGAACCGTAGACCTCCATCACGCCGTCGTCGCGCGGGACGCAGACAGCCGATTCCGGCTCGATGTAGGCGTGTTCCACAAACTGGGTTTCAAAGCGATGCTCGATGGTTATATCATGTTTTTTGTCAATTTCAGCGAGATTGCCGCGGCGCACCTTGTGATGTACCACCAGATTGGTACCTTTATCTTCATGTACCAGCTGCGCATCCGGCTGCATGGCTTGTTCGGCATCCAGGACTTTCGGAAGTGGCGTTGCTTTGATTGAGATAAATGGAACGGCGGCCAATGCCTGTTCGCGCCGTTCGGCCACGATCACCGCTATCACATCGCCGTTGTATCGGATTTTATCTTCGCACAACATGTGATAATCCTGCTGAATTTGTCCCCAGCAAATTTGCCCGGGCACATCGGCGGCGGTGAACACGGCCACAACGCCGTCCATTCGGCGGGCTTGTTCAACATCAATTTGATCAATCCTGGCGTGCACATAATCCGTATAAACCGGCACAGCATGCAGCATTCCGTTAAATTTTAAATCATCGGCAAATTTGGCTTTACCGGTGACCTTGGCGTAAGCGTCGTTACGCCATGCTTTTTGTGTTACGTCAGACATAACCGTTTGCCTTTCATGGCCGCATGGTCGGTCAGTTGATTGTTTTGAACCATTGGTACTCCGTTTTTAATGACATGGGCGATGTGGAGACGCGTCTTAAAATTCGGATAGGGTTCGAAACTATCGGACAGAGTGGAACGGAAAGAACGCTCAAACACGCCTTCTTTTAAAATCACCACATCGCCGTCCGATCCAGCTTTAAGAGCGCCTTTCCGGGGAAAAATACCGTTTATTTTGGCCGGATTTTCACACAAGGTCTTCAATAACATGATCATGCCGGAATCGCCCTTTGTACGGTACAATTCGAATACTGATGGCGCCAATGCACCCAAACCGGCGATACCCTTGGGAACGTAGCGCAAGTCGTGTTTACAGCGTTCTTTTTCTTCAAGGCTAAAAGCGCAGTGATCGGTGGCAAAGCAATCGAATCGGGCGTCTTTGGCATACGCCATCATTTGATGCCGGTTGGAAGGTTCCCGCAAGGGCGGGGTGCATAGATAATAATGTCCGCTTTTACACGACAGTTTGTGGCGATCCAGTAAAAAGTAGTGCGGCGCCGTCTCACAGGTGACGCCGTAAGAGCGTCCCTCCTTTTCAATCAATTCCAGCCCCTCGGTTGTGGAAACATGCACGATATGAAACCTGGCGCCGGTGCGGGCGGCGATATAAATGATGCGTCGAATGGCTTCGAATTCGGCTTCGGGCGGCCGCATTTCGGCGTGAGATTCGGGGTCGTTGAAATTAAAGTTGCGGCTTTGGCGGCGCTCAAGTATGTGTTCGTCTTCGCAGTGCACCAGAATACGAACATCGTTTTGTTTCAGACGTCCGGCGAGTTTTTCTATTTTTTTGTAATCGAGGTAGAGTCCGCCCTCTTTATAGGTGGTATAGAATTTAAACGTTTTAAAGCCTCTAAGTATGAGGGTTTCAAGGTACGCCATTGATGGGGCGTCCCATTGAAGCGGGGTGAGATGCCAGCCGATATCTGTATAACTGCAGCCTTGCGCTTTTTGAACCGCACGCCCGACGGCCGCTTGCATTGCTTCGTTCTTTCCCTGTGTAATAAATGAATAGATGGTGGTGATACCGTTTTGTATGGCCAAACGCGACGCGCTTTCGTAGGAATCGGCCAAAGGTACGCCATTGATCGCATCGTCCACATGGATGTGCATGTCGATAAAGCCGGGCAATACGTATTGGCCTTCGGCGTCGATTTCCATGCCGGAGCGATTTTCAGTAGGAGAAATTGTTCCGATATGGCTGATACGTCCGTCTTCGATCAGCAAATCACCTTGACGGATGCCCTCGGGCAAACAAAGTTTGGCGTTGCGTATCAGGATGGACTGACTCATGAGTATTCCATTTCCTGCATTATGACCTCGGGTTTACGGGCTTCGGGTATGTGCGTGGATTTAAGGGGCGCCTCAATGTCTTTCAGTCCGTGGCCGGTGATCAGCAAAACGATAGCGTCTGTATCGCTCAGTTGCCTGCGGCAATCTTCCCTCAGCAATCCGGCCAGGGCTGCTGCGGCCGCCGGTTCGGCAAAAATACCGCTATGCGAAGCCAGCGCCTGTTGCGCCTCGAGTATCTCTTCGTCGCCGACGGTAAGGCTAAAACCGCCGCTTTCCACAATGGCTTCCCGCGCCATGTGCGCGTTGCTGGGCGCGGCCACCGAGATGGAGTCGGCTATGGTTTGTGCCATTTTTAGGGCCGAAAAATGACCCGTCTGAATATAGCGATGAATGGCTGCCGAGCCCTCGGCCTGGACGGCAATCAAACGTGGTAACCGATCGCTGAGACCGGCGTTCATCAGATCGAGAAAACCTTTGTAAATTCCGCTGATGATCACCCCGTCGCCAACGGGCACAAGGATGGCCTGCGGCACCTTCATACCGTTTTGTGCGAATATTTCCAGGGCGGCCGTTTTTTTGCCTTCAATCGTCAGCGGATGGTAAGCCGTATTACGATTAAGCGCGTTTTTTTTGCGGCTGTGTGCCAGTGATAGCGCAAATGCCTGGTCGTAATCGCCGTCAACTGCAACAAGTTCGGCGCCGTAAAGCACAACTTGCAGTAGTTTAGCCTTTGGCGCGGCAGCCGGCGCGTAAATAACTGCATGCAGACCCGAAGCGGCGCAAACGGCGGCGAGGGCGCTGGCGGCGTTTCCGGTTGATGCGGCGACGATAGCGCCGATCTTTTTGCGGATTGCTTCGGCCGCCACCAGAAAGGAAGCCCGGTCTTTGAGCGAGCCGCTGGGATTCAGAGCGTCGTTTTTGATGTACACGTTATCAAAACCGCAGAGCGATTGCAGACGATTTGCCGGGAAGTAAGGCGTGTGGCCAACAGCAAAATTCGGATAGCACGAAGGTTCCACGGCGCTGAAAAGGCGCCAGTCCGGTTCCGAGCACTCAAAACGACGATGGATATACTCGTAGTCGAAATCCACCCTCAGTACGCCGGAAAGGGTCTGCCCCTCCTGATAATCTTCGCCGCAAACCGGACACAGATATGTTACGGCGTCGCGTTCGAAAGAACGACCGCATGTGGTGCAGCGGTATTCAAACGGCGGGATTTCGTTACGAACCATCATGTCTTGTCTGTTATTTTTATTAGCTTTTGTCAAACTTTGGATCCGTTTTGCTCCTGCATTTGATAAACAAGCGCAGCATAAAAAGCGGCCGCCTTGCTCAAATGGTCCACCGGCGTCGCTTCATTGACCGCATGGGCGTAAACTTCATTGCCGGGTCCCATACCCACCACCGGAATACCGAACATCCCGGAGATGGCGACACCGTTGGTGCTGAACGTCCACTTATCGACCAGCGGTCGTCGGTTGAATACATTATGATAAGCCGAGACCGCCTGTTGCAGATAGGGCGATTGTTCCTCGAGCACCCAGGTCGGATAATACTTTTCCGTGGTATAGCGCAGACCGGTGTAAGCCGGTTCATCGTATTGCAGAAGCCGGATATCGACATCAGAGTATCCGGCGCGGCGGGCGGCTTCGCGAATTTCGGCCACGGCGGTCTCCTTGGTTTCGCCATGGGTTAGACGGCGATCAAGACGAATCCAGGCGGCATCAGGCACGGCGCATTGCGAGGGCGAATTGGAGAAGATTTGTGTAACGGCCACGCTGCCTTTGCCGAGAAAATCATCGGACTTTAATTCGGTATGCATATTTTCGATTTCCAGAGCAATACGACTGATTTTATAGATGGCGTTGTCGCCGCGTTCCGGGGCCGAGCCGTGACAAGAGACGCCTTTAATTCGTACTTCGATTTCCATACGGCCGCGCTGTCCACGGTAAATATTCAGATTGGTGGGTTCGGTAACGACCACCAGTTCGGGACGGATGTTTTCTTCGTTCACCAGATATTGCCAGCACAGGCCGTCGCAATCCTCTTCCAGCACCGTTCCGGTAAAAAGAATGCTGAAATCCCGGTTCAATTCCAGTTCCTTAATGATTTGGGCGGCGTACACCATGCTGGCCATGCCGCCTTTTTGATCCACCGAACCGCGGCCGCGTACATATCCGTCCACGATGGCGCCTTCAAAAGGATCGAAGGCCCATTGACTGGTATCGCCGGGGTAGACCGTATCGATATGGGCGTCGAAGGCGATGATGCTCGGACCGTCGCCGATGCGACCGATGACGTTGCCCAGTTTATCGATCCGAACCTCATCGAACGGTAAGTCTGCCATTTTTTGTTGAATCAAAGAGGCCGCTTCTTTTTCTTTGCCGGAAAAGGACGGTGTGCGTACCATCGCTGCCAAAAATTCGGCGGTTTCCGTTTCCAGTTCCTTAGCCCGTTTCAAAATGCGTTGATACATCGATATCTCCAAAATCCTTATATTGAGTTGTGATTTTACCTTGCGACTCGGAAATGCTTGCTTTCCACGCCTAAAAAATAACCGCAGAGAACGCTGAAAATCGCTGTGTCATATTCAATGTCTGTTCTTTTTTCATTACTACCCGTAGCTATGTTTGCCTATTGCTTACTATTTTCAAACGCTAAAACCGCTGCCATAACCGTGCCGACTGTTCACGCGCTTTCGTCGCCGCTTCGCGTTCGTCAATATCGAGCGTTAATCGCTTGTTTTCCATCAGTATTTGTCCATTAGCGATGGTGGTATCGACAGAATTTAAAAACATGCCGAACACCAGATGCCCCCAAACATTTTCATTGTTCAGAGGCGTCGGCGGATCGTAATCAATCAACACCACATCGGCGGCCGCTCCCTCTTCGATTACGCCCAGCGGCAAAGACCAGTAACGATTGGCAATACGGGCGTTGTTGATAAATAATGTGTTGACCGCTTCCATAAAGCCGACCGACGGATCGCTGTGCAAAAGGTGCTGGGCCCAAAGCGCGGTGCGCAATTCATCGAACATGTTGACGGTCATGGCGTCCGTGCCCAATCCCACCAGAATACCCTTGTTCATCATCGTGGTTATATCGGCGATGCCCACACCGTTATTCATATTGGATTGCGGATTATGGACAACGGCCGTGCCGGTCTCGTGCAGCAATTCCATTTCGTGTTCATCGATGTGGACACAGTGAACGGCCAGCGTTTGTTCGCCTAATATGCCGAATCGATGCAAGCGTTCCACAACGCTCATTCCGAATGTTTCACGGGTAATACGCTGGTCGGCTTCGGCTTCCGCCGCATGCAGATGAAAGCCGCTGTTTAAGGCGCGTCCTATTTCGCCTGCTTTCTGCAGAGTGCCATCGCTTATGGTAAAGGAGGCGTGGAGCCCGAACAGGGCCCGCAGGCGCTCCGGTTGTTCATTCTGGCAATGTTCGATGAATGTCCGGTTTTCTTCGAGCCCGTCCTCGGCGATTTCTTTTCCGTCGCGGTCGCTGACCTCGTAGCAGAGGGCTGCACGCAGGCCGCTTTGTTCAACGGCTCGGGCGATTTCCTGCAGAGAACCGCGGACAAAATGCGGACTGGCGTGGTGGTCGATGAATGTGGTTGTACCCTTACGGATGGCGGCGAGCAGCATCATCAAAGCGCTGTAGAAAATGTCATCTTTGGTCAAATTTTGATCCAGCCGCCACCACAGGTTTTGCAGCACCTGTTCGAAATGGCGGGCGGGCCGGGCTTTGGTCAAACCACGTACAAACGTGCTGTAAAAATGCATGTGGGTATTGATAAGTCCGGGCGTTAGGACCTTGCCGTTGCCGTCGATGGTTTTATCCGCCTGGATGGCATCGGTGCCTTCGGTCGTAAGCCGGGTAATGCGGTTATCTTCGATTAACACTGCTGCATTGTGCAGGACGCGGTTGTTGCTTCCGAGGGTGATTACCGTTACATCTTTAATAAGTATTGTATGGGACATGGTGCAACCTTTTATTTTGGAAGTGTTGAATGATTGATTTAATGGATAAATGGAGTATTGGAGTAATTCTTTAAATCAGGAGGTAGCTCAACTCCAAAGCACCAATAATCCATCACTCCATCAATCCATTCTTTCTACCATGGTCAGGGCGCCGGCAAAACAATTCTGAACGCAGAAGGAACAGCCCACACACCGTTCGGCGTCGAATTGGGGAATGCCGTCGTCGTTTAACCTAACCGCGTTATATGAACATCGGGTGCAGTTGCCGCATTGTTCACACCAATCCTCATATACCTGCGGAATTTTATAAATGGGCGGCAGGTCATCGAAATCAGTGATGGGCCGGGGCAGGGCGGCGCCGATTAGCTGACTTACCGAGCTCAAACCCCGTTGTTGCATCAGGTAACTCAGTCCGCTGTTCAGTTCATTGATGATGCCGTAACCGTATTTCATAACGATGCTGCAGAATTGCACCGTCCGGGCGCCTAAAGCCAGAAAATGGGCCGCCGATTTGTAATTCATCGGTCCGCCGTTACCGGAGATCGGCAAACCGGAGGCGGACGCTTTGGCCAAAGTCAGATTGGATATGCTGGTAACGCCCTTTCCGGACATCCCGACAATGATGCCCTCTTCCCACGATTCTTTTCGTCCATTGCGAAATTCAAGCGACGGAAATGTGTTGGCCAGGGTGACGCCGGCTTTTTTCTCGGGATAGCGGTCCAGCACTTCTTTAATGGCTGATAGAATGGGTTCGATGGCGGTTACCGCTCCGGTCAGCTTGAATAATTTGGGGATATCCGCATCGCCGCTTTCTATGACCCAATCGACGATTTTAGCCGTCAGAGCGGCGTTTTGAGCGGCAATATCGCCTTCCGTACCGTCGCCGCCCTGCGGACAGGACAGGCTGTATTCGATGCCCATAACGCCGGCGTTTTCCAGCTTGCGGGTGTTGCTTTGCCAGACCTGTTTATCGGCATTATCATCGCCGGTAATAGGCCCGCCGGTGGAGGCCATGGTCAATCGGTCGGGAAATTCATTGACCAGTTGTTCGATTTCCGTACACACCCGTTCCAATGGATGGTCGGACACATTATCGCAGTTGGCGAAGGTTTGTCCGTTCAGCACGAACATATATTCCGATGGGATATGTACGTCCAGGCCGTCGAAAGCCGTTTTCATGATTGCCCCGGGCCATCCGGCTTTGTAGGCGTTCTTAACCGCTTCGTAACCGTCGGTGGGCGGCGCGGCTGACAGCAGAAAAGGAGCGTGGATAGCTCTTCCGAAAAAATCGGATTGTAAATTAACCGGTTCCCGGCGATTCCCGGATAGGGCGACCGTACTCTTACGATCATTATTGACGGTTTGTGCGGGCTTATTGCGCAAATATTGCAGCACGTCAACAGCGGTGTTTTTGCCGGAGGCCACCGCTTCCACCACGGTGGTCGGACCGTTTTTCATATCCCCGGCATAAAAAATGTTGCTGTGCAGCTTCTGCTCCATCGAACTTTTGGCCCCAATGGCCGTGATGATCCGATCATAACCGGACAGGTAATAATCGGCGCCTTCAACATCCTGCATGCGGGCGGGATGAAAGGATTCTCCCTCCGGCAGGCTGACCCGCCCGAGATGAATACCCTGAATCGAACCATCCTGTTCATCGATGGCTTTCAGGCGCGTACGCGTTATCACGTTGATGTTTTGGCGGAACAGGGCTTTTCGTTCCCTGCCATCCAAAGGCATTTCACCCGGATTTTCCAGGCAGATCATATCGACCGCGGCCGCCCCGTTACTCAACGCCGTGGCAGCGCAGTCCAGTGCAACCGCTCCGCCGCCAATGACAGCCACATGGTTACCGGTCATGGTTTGTCGGCCGGTTTTCAAAAAGTCATACCAGTTATCAGCGGCATCTTCTCCGGCAATGTTCAGACGATACACCCGGTCCAGACCCACGCCCACAATCACTGCATCGAAACCCTCTTGCAGTAAAGACTGCGGATATTCCACGGCTCGTTCATATTCAATTTGAATGGAGCCCGATTCGATTAAAAACCGGATATCGTCTTCCAGCATGCTGTTATGCAGTCGCTCTTGCGGAATCAGACGGCACATGCCGCCGGCCTTCCTTTCCTTTTCCAGGAGGGTAACCGCATACCCTTCCTGGGCCAGAACGCCGGCCGCCGCCAAACCGGCGGGTCCCGCTCCAACCACGGCGACTGATGGGCCATTGACGTGTTCAGCCGGCATTAGCCGCGGTTCTAAACCGAACGAACGCGCTTTTTGAACGATGGTCGCCTGCACTGCCGGGATATTCACAGGACGATTAAAGGTTTCATAGACGCAAGCCTGCATACAGTGATAATCCGGGCAAACCTGACCGCAAATGCCGCCAAGGGGATTTTTATACAGAATCTCTGCGGCCGCCCGCTGGTAATCCTGCGGTTCGCCCATCTGAGCGGCCATGATGAAATCGGCCGGCGAACAGTCGGCGGGGCAGGCCTGCTGGCAGGGTTTGGTTTCACAATACAAACATTTTTCCACTTCCGCGCGTAACTGGGCGTCGGTAAGCAACAAACTGTGATTTATGGTCATTACATATCTCCAGGCATTTTTGAATTGATGAATAAGTGCATTAATAAA
This sequence comes from uncultured Calditrichaceae bacterium, assembly GCA_964542915.1. GTDB lineage: Bacteria > Calditrichota > Calditrichia > Calditrichales > Calditrichaceae > CAZIVP01. The sequence goes on from CAZIVP010000001.1 coordinate 14,746, forward strand.
GTATTAGATTAATGGAGTGTTGAAGTAATGAGCCATTGTATTACAATGTTCATTAATGCCGCAACACTCCATGGCTCCATGATCTCAGTATTCAATTACTCCAATTCGCCATCACTCCATTACTCCATCCTTTATTTTCTTCTTCTTTTTTGTTTTTTGTGCGTCTGGCCCGGCAAGCATAAACAAGGCTTTTTCGGGCGTCAGCGGCGCCGAGTAGTACATTTCCGCGTTCGGTCGAAAGGCTCTGATGGCATTCAACAGGGCAAAATAGACGGCGATGCCGTACATCAACGGCGGTTCGCCGACGGCTTTGGAATGGAACAGCCCGCTGTCCTGTTCGGAAGCCCTGATAAATTTTACATCCAAAGCATCCGGTACAAACTGGATATCGGGTACTTTATAGGTGGAGAGGGTATCGGTTACATTAGTACCCTCTTCCGAATAGATAACCTCTTCCATGGTCATCCAGCCCAATCCCTGAACAACGCCGCCTTCCACTTGTCCCAGATCCGCCTGGGGATGCAGACTTTCGCCCAAATCGTGAACGATAGAGACGCGATCCACGGTATAGGCGCCGGTTAATGCGTCCACCGTTACTTCAACCATACCGACGCCATATACATGATAGGCAAAGGGTTTCCCTTTTTCTTTTGAGCGGTCGAAATGGAGGCCGGGCGTGGCGTAAAAAGCGTGGGCGGAGAGATCGGTACGTTCCAGATAGGCCTTTTCGATCAACGTTTGCCAATTGAGTTCAATGGGCCGATCATTCAAATAAACGGCCTCATCTCTGATGGACACATTTCGCCAATCATCCGCACCGTATTTTTCCGCCACGAATCGCTTCAGGGCTGTAAGGATGATTTCGCAGGCGGATTGCAGCGCCCGCCCGTTTAAATCCGAACCGGTGCTCGCTGCTGTGGGAGAGGCGTTGGCTACTCTTGCGGTGCTGGTGGTATCCAGAAAAATACGTTTTTCATCAATGGAAAAGACGCGGGCGGCCACGGCCTGTAATTTATCATTGACGCCCTGGCCCATTTCCACGGCGCCGGTGCTGATCCTTACGCTGCCGTCATTGTATACATGCACCAGGGCGGAAGCCTGATTCAAGAATTTGCTTGTGAACGAAATGCCGAAGCAGACGGGCATCAGGGCGAGGCCTTTTTTCCTTCTGCGGTTATTTTGATTGAATTGCCGGATTGCCTCACGCTTTTGATCGGAGTCATAGGTTTCGTTTAAGGCATGCCAGCATTGGCGGGCGGCGTCGCAATCCGCTTTCATACCGTAAGGAAAAATGCTTTCGGGCTTCAGTAAATTTTTTCCCTGGATGCAGGCGCTATCCACATGCATCGCCTCGGCCGCTTTGTGAATGGCCGCTTCCATGACGAACATGGCCTGGGGTCCACCGAATCCGCGAAAAGCGGTATTGGGAACCAGATTAGTCCGGCAGCTCGCGGCGGTTGCTTTAACGTTAGGAATATCATAACAATTGGCGGCATGAAAAAGCGAACGCTCCAGGATGGAAGTGGATAAATCGGCAAAGGCCCCGGCATTCTGGTACATAAACACTTCGTAAGCCAGAATTTTTCCATCCCGGTTTAAACCGATCTTAAAGTCGGATGAATAGGCGTGCCGTTTGCCGGTATAATTCATATCCTCTTTGCGGTTCAATACCAGTTTTACCGGACGTTTAAGATTATAAGCCGCCAGGGCGCACAAACAGGCCCAGTTGGTGGCCTGTTCCTCTTTGCCCCCGAAAGCGCCGCCAAGACGCGATGTTTCCACTTCGATGGTGTGCATGGGTATGTCCAGGATGCGGGCGATCATTTTTTGCACGGCGCCGGGCGACTGAGTGGCTGAAATGACTTTGAGAAGGTGATCGTCCGTATAGGCGTAAACGCCCTGCGTTTCCAGATACAAATGTTCCTGATGGCCCGATTCAACCCGGTCCTGAACAATGAGATCGCATTTTTGCCAGGCGTTTGCCACATCGCCCATAACAAACGTGCGCGGGGGCGCGATTAAACCGCCCTGCTTGTAGGCCTCCCGGGCATCGTATACGGCGGGCAAAGCTTCGTACTGAACCCGGATCACGTTCCGCGCCCGGCGGGCGGCGTAGATAGTATCCGCCACAATCAGCGCCAGGGGTTCGCCGCTGTAAAAAACCTCATCTGCGGCCAGAAGCGGTTCATCCTGAAAAATATCGCCGATGGTCCGGGGGCCCGGAATGTCATGGGCCGTAAAAATTCGCACGACGCCCGGCTGGCGAGACGCGAGCTCTGTATCGATTTTGTGGATACGGGCGTGGGATGTGGATGAAGTCAGAACCGCGGCGTAAAGTGTGTCCCTCCGGAAGGGAATATCATCGACGAAGCGGGCCGTACCGGTCACATGCAGGTCATGTCCATCGCGACGGCTCATAACACCTCCTCTTCCACCAGGCGGGGGTATCGTTGATAAAAATGGCTCCAAAACAGGCGCCGCGCCAGCAGGCGCTTGTAGGAGGCGCTTCCGCGCACGTCACTTATGGGCGAAATTTCCTGTTCCATAATGTTTAACGCTTCGTTCAGGGTTTCGGCGGAAATGGTTCGGCCGACTAAAAATTGAGTGGTTTGCCTGAGGTATAACGGTATCGGGGCGACGCCGCCGAAAGCGATGTGCACGGTTTCGATATGTTCGTTTTTAATGCGCATAAACACGGCGGTATTGACGCTGGCGATATCCAGGTAGGTGCGCTTGGATACCTTTTCAAAATGGAAGAGATCATCTTTACAGGGAAGATTAAAACAGACCGATTCCACACGTTCATGGTCGCGGATCGCCCGTTTTTTGTAATCCAGGAAAACATTTTTGAGTGCGATTTCCCGTTGATTGCGGTCATTGCCTATAATTACTTTGGCATCCAGCGCCAGTAAAAAGATCGATACATCTCCGATCGGCGAAGCGTTCATGATGTTACCGCCGATGGTAGCCCGTTCCCGGATGGGCATGGAAGCCACAAGACGTAGATCCGATTTAATGGATGGGAAGTATGATTGCAGTTGCGGATGATCGCGCATGTCTTCAACGGAAAGGGCGGCGTCCAGATAGCAGCGGTTGTTCCGGATAAAGACGCCGCGTGCCTTTGCTGCTACGAAGGATATATCGGCATGCAGAAGTTCATCCGGCTGTTGGACGAACAGATCGGTGCCGCCGGCCACCCGAATGGTGCGCCCCTGATCGCTTGCAGTTGTTCTTCCCGATTTTTGAAGTGGTGGAGGCGATTGCAAGCGGGACTCTATTTCGGCGAAATAGGGCGGCAGAAGGTTCAAATCAATCAAACCACGCATACGTTGTTGTCCGGCGGGCTGCCCTCTTAGTTGTTTCCCCAACGTTTGGTTGAGGTTGCGAATGGCGCGTCTTATGGAAGCGTAACCGGTACAACGGCAGAGGTTGCCGTCGAGATAAGCCAGGGCGGTATCGTCATCGAAATGTTCGGCGTTGAGAAGATAAGCGGTCAGGGAGATTAAAAATCCCGGTGTGCAGAAACCGCATTGCGAGGCGTGTTCCTCGATGAAAATGCGCTGGAGCGGAGTAAGGGCGTGCTGGTTCAAACCCTCAATGGTGGCCACATGGCAGTATTCAACGGCGGCCACCGGCAATAGGCAGGAAACATTGGCCCGGTATTGCATACCATGTGGTCCCAATTTACCTACCAGCACCATACAGGCGCCGCAGTCGCCTTCCCGGCAGCCTTCCTTGGCGCCGGTTAATCCCTGATTTGTACGGATAAAATCGAGTAAAACCGAACCCTTTGGGGTTTGCGGGTCCACCCATCTATGATTCAAAATAAACGGTAACATCAATACGCTTGCCCGTCTGCGGGCATAAACCCATTCTCGTAAAGATAGCAAAAAAAATAAACGAACGAAACTCAAAATCCGGTATTTAAACGGAACGGCAAGGATAATGTGTGGCTATGTGAAAATTTCTCCGCTCGATGGAAAATATTTTCATTGCATCGTTCGATGTTGGCGGTATAATTTTATTTATCCCGATAGGCGTTATTGCCATAACGCATCTTATCTGTGCGGTTTATCTTAATTTGGGCAAATATAAACAAATATTTTCAACAGAGTTATCTGAAAACCGTGAACCTCGCGTGATATTATGAGGATTAAACGAAAGAACAATGGGAACCGAACCGGAACAAAATTATTGTTGGGTTTTTTTGTTCTGATTGGTATATCAACCAATCTCGGTGCACAGGGAGAATATGCTTTACTTTTTTTACGCATTCAACCTTCGGCCCGTTTAAACGGCATGGCCGGCGCCTTCAGCGGTTTACCCTCTAACGACGTTTTCGGACACTATTATAATCCCGCGCAAATGGGCTTTTTCGGCCGCCCGAAGAATTTAGCATTGCAATTTATGCATTCGGATTATCTCCCTCAGTTCGATTTCGATGACTTGTATTTTAATAGTTATGGCCTCTCATTCGGTTATAATTTTGCGGAAACACCAACCGTTTTTCCCAAAAGGCTCGGCATCGGCTTTTTGAAAGGTTATCTCTCAATAGGAGAGAACGTCTGGACCGACCAACAAGTTATTAATTGGGGACCTACGAAAGTAAAGAGTGGTATGACACTTTGACTTTTGCGGCCGGTTATAGCTTTTCATTGAAGCGGCTATCGGATTTGCCTATAAATCCGTTACATCTAAACTCAATCCGCTGCCGGTAACGGTGGGCAATGAAATCGGGTTGGGTATCACCCGGAACAATGCATTCGATCTGGGCATACTGCTATCCCTTCCTGTCCATCGCTTATATTGCCAAAAGTTTTGTTTTGATATATTCGATAATTTTACACTTTTACCCATTACGGAATTATCCTTTGGAATGGCGATGATGTCGATTATATTGGCAAAAATAAGGATAAGCCTTTGCCGAGACAGGCCAGAATGGGCTATGGTATCAATATTGGATTAACATTGGCGAAAGAACAATTTGAGCTCAATCTTTTCCGGTTTCAAACGGCATCGGAAGAATTTAAATACCAAAGCTTTCCAGGTGATATCGATATTTACGAAAATATATTTGGACAACAGAGTACTTTTTCGGACATCAATCGTCATGGTTACGCCATTGACCTGATAGAATTTATTGCTTTGCGTTATGGCCGATTTGAAGAAAAAAGCCGATACAGAAAAATCCGTACATGGGGCTTTAATCTCAACAGCAGGGGCATTGTAAAATTAATTTGATAAATTGTATCGGAATGACGACTATCAATTGGGCCTGGCGTTCAGTTATGGTTTGGAATGGTTTTTTAGGGACAATATGAGTCTGCACGGGGAATATGGTTTCCATGTTTCTTACTTTTATGACCATTATGAACGGGAACGCATCCAGGTATTTGAAGAGCCGCCGGAACGCAGGGATGTGGACGGCCGGGGAAAAAGCGGCATTGTGTTCCAGCATGTCGGCGCTGTCATCGGGTTGTCGGTCTATTTTTGATTGCATCCCGATGGAGGTACGGATAGCGTATTGCCCTGGGCAGATTGGCCGACAGCGCTTGCTTTTTGCTAAACGAGAGCATTTTAAAATCTGAGTTAAGGATTACCCATGATAGAAGTCCGCGCACTACGCATATATCCCGTAAAATCCTTACACGGTATTTCCCTGCGTACAGCAAGGCTGGGCGTCCGCGGCCTGGAAACGGACCGGTGCTGGATGGTCGTCGACAGCGATTACCATTTCATCACCCAGCGCTATTTAGCAGAGATGGCGACCATCCGCGTGACGGTAGAGGAAGACAAATTGATTCTGGAGCATGATAAAGCGGCACCGCTGGTGATCGATACGTCCGTTGTTCCAAACGATCGCAGTGAGGTGCGTATCTGGAAAGACCGGGCGCCGGCTTTCGATGAAGGCGATGAAGCTTCGCGGTGGTTAACCTCCGTTCTGGGCCGCTGGAGAGGCAAAGACCTGCGTCTTGTGCGTTTCCCGCAGGATTACAGGCGGCCGGTGGCCAAAACCTATCTGAAAGGCGAGGACGCCCACACGGCCTTTGCGGACGGCTACCCGTTTCTGGTGACCGCTGAAGAATCGCTTGCTTTGTTGAATGAGCGCCTTGTGCAAAACGGCGCCGGACCTGTGAACATGGCACGATTCCGGCCTAACATCGTAATCAGCGGACTGCAGCCGTTTGAAGAAAATAACCTGGATACGCTCACCGAAACGAACGGCCGTTACCGCCTGGGTATTCGCAAACCCTGTAAACGCTGTCGCATTACCACCGTGGATCAGGACACGGCTGAAATCACCGAGCCGAAAGAGCCGCTGCGCACGCTCACGCAGTTGAATCCGTTTCCGCATTTAACCGGCGCTTTTTTCGGACAAAACGCAACATTGCTAAGCGGATATGGGACTCCTATTTCGGTGGGCGACCGCTTGGATGTGGCGCAATAAAATCCACGCACCGATCTCTTTAAAAAGTAGATCAATTAGTCTAATTTGAACCGGTAAAAGCTTTTTTGAGAATCGATTACAATAGCGGTAATCAAATTGTTTGCAGTTCGAATGATTTTCATCTTTAAATTTAATCGCTGGTTGAATATGCTCCCGAAATATTTAATGACAATAGTTTTTCTGTGTTTATTCGTGCGCCCCATTTATACTCAAAATTTAAACGTAGTTTGCTTAATCAAAGTCCTTGATGCCAATTTCTTTTTGCCGGAAAACGGTCAATTGGTCGCTTTAGCCAACGTGCAATCGCCTTCTATTAACCCCGAGGTTTCTCTGTTGGCAAAAAAGATTATGGAATATGCCGACAACTTTATGGTTAAAATACAACTAAAGTACCGGCTAGTAAAAGCAAATCCCAATAACGATACCTTCCATGTGCACTTATACCGAAAATTTCCCCTGACAACGATCTGTTTCAATGAAAAATTCAGAAGCACGGTTCAGAACAATATTTAATCCCGCGATTTGATGTCTTTAACAAGTTAATCTTTGAGTTTCAGGGCAAGTATGATATTGAAGAAGAATATGGTTTTTTCATAATGGGATTTACATTTTTAAAATAGCAATGGAGCCTTTTTAACTTTCCGTTTAAGTAGAAATCAATTTCATGAAATTTAGTTTATTGACTATTAAAACATAAGTTTGTTCTGCTATTTTTTAAAATGAAATGTAATGAATCCACTTTTATACCGTCTCAGTAAAAAACAAAATGTGAATTTTACCGTGATTCTATTACCATACGTTATGAATGCAACTGAAATGCATGATCTTTTTACGTATTTAAAAAAGGAGACGTAACAATGAATAAAACGTTTGACGCCATCGTCATCGGAACCGGGCAGGCCGGCCCCTCGCTGGCAGCGACTCTTGCCGGAAAAGGGATGCAGGTCGCCGTCATCGAACGCAAACTCTTCCACGGCACCTGTGTGAATACGGGATGTATTCCCACCAAAACCATGATTGCCAGCGCCCGCGCCGCCTATATGGCCCGGCGCGCAGCCGAGTTCGGCGTTCAGATCGAAGGCCCCGTTAAAGTGGATATGAAAAAAGTGAAAGAGCGCAAGGACGATGTGGTCGGTCGCTCCAATCATGAAACGCCGGAATGGATGAAGAACATTGACAACCTTACCGTATACAAAGGTCACGCCCGATTCGAAGGACCGCACACAGTCAGCGTGAACGGAGAGAAATTGGAATCGGATAAGGTCTTTATCAATGTGGGCGCCCGCGCCTTCGTTCCTGCCATGGATGGTCTCGATGAGATCGAATATCTGACAAATTCAAGTATAATGGACGTGGATTTTCTGCCGGAGCATCTCATAATCATTGGCGGCAGTTACATCGGACTGGAGTTTGCCCAAATGTATCGGAGATTCGGCAGCGAAGTAACCGTTATCGAAAAAGGTCCGCGTCTTATCCCACGGGATGACGAGGATGTGTCCGAGGCGGCTAAGGAGATTCTGCAGCATGAAGGCGTGAACATCCGTCTCAATGCGGACTGCATCGGCTTCGAGAAACGCGGCGATAAGGTGGTCGCCCGGGTCGATTGTCAGAGCGGTGAACCGGAAGTCATCGGCTCCCATGTATTAATGGCGGTGGGACGCGTTCCCAACACCCATGATCTCGGCCTTGAAAACGCCGGCATCGAGACCGATAAACGCGGCAACATTATTGTCGACGATAAACTACAAACGAATGTGGAGGGCGTCTGGGCGCTTGGCGATTGCAACGGTAAAGGCGCCTTTACCCACACATCATACAATGATTATGAGATTGTCGCGGCCAATTTGCTCGAAAACGATCCGCGTCGCGTTAGCGATCGCATTCTTTGCTATGCGCTTTATATCGATCCGCCGCTGGGGCGCGCCGGTATGACCGAAGCCCAGGTTCGGGCGTCCGGGCGTAAAGCGCTTATCGGAAAACTGCCGATGACAAAAGTGGGCCGCGCCAGGGAAAAAGGCGAAACCCGGGGCTTCATGAAAATTTTAGTGGACGCCGAAAGCAAACAAATACTCGGCGCGGCCATTCTGGGCGTCGGTGGAGACGAAGTGATCCATTCCATAATAGATGTCATGTATGCAAAAAAGCCCTATACACTGATTCAACGGGCCGTTCACATTCATCCGACGGTTTCGGAGCTGATACCGACCCTGCTCGGATCCTTAAAACCACTTGAAGATGCGGCAAAATAAGTTTATTATAAACCACCGACGATTTAACAAACACAATTAATTTGACTTGTACATGTCGAACGAAGGTTTGATTGGTCTGAGAAACAGCGGGCTCAAATGAAATGAGCCACGCAGGATGAGACAATGGCGATGGTTTAAAACAAACAAACCCGTTTTACTTACAACAAATGCCCGCCCGCAAAGCGATAAAATGGGTTGAAGTCTGTTTTAATACGCACAGGGATGGTTTTCTCGTAAGCAATATCATTAAATGGACAATAAACCACAATTTTCCTGGAATGGAATAATAAAAGTGTTTTTTTTATTAGAGCACACTTTAATCGTAACAGTACGGCAATTGAAATAATACGTTTTGTCTACAAAATAAGGTCAAAGCAGCGGAATCAAGCTCGATTGTTTTCGATTTTTAAAGGATGTTTAGCAGGGAGCCAAGTGTAGCGTATGACTGAAGATCAGACCATGACCATGCCCACCATCGAAGAACGCAAGATTGAACAATTGTCAACCCAGGAATTATACGGTCGCCTGGAAGACCCGGCGTCTATCATCATTGATGTGCGCTCGGTTGACGCCTATAACGGCTGGAGAGAAAAGAATGAAGCCCGGGGCGGCCACATTAAAGGAGCGAAAAGCCTGCCCGTTAAGTGGATCCAATACATCGACTGGATTGATATTGTGCGTTCGAAGGGCATTCTGCCGCATCACAATATCATTTTATACGGCTATGATCGTCATCTCACCGAAACGGTTGCGGAACGATTTATACGGTCGGGCTATGAATCGGTGCGGGTGTATCACGATTTTGTAGATGAGTGGAGCGTAAACACCGAGCTTCCGATGCAAACGCTGGCCAACTATCGTCAACTGGTTTCGGCGCGGTGGCTCCATGAACTTCTAAGTTTCGGAAAAGCGCAAGAATGGGAGCGGTCGAAATTTGTTATTTGCCATACACATTATCGCAACCGGGCGGACTATGAACAGGGCCATATTCCGGGCGCGGTTGCCTTGGACACCAATGCGTTGGAATCCACCGAAACCTGGAACCGTCGTTCCCCCGAAGAGCTTAAAGACGTACTGGAAGGCCTGGGTATAACCCACGATACGACGGTCATATTGTATGGAAGGTTTTCATCGCCGAGGAATGAAGACCCGTTCCCGGGAAGCAGCGCAGGACATTTAGGCGCCTTTCGCTGCGCCTTTATTATGTTGTACGCGGGCGTGCAAGATGTACGCATATTAAACGGCGGATTCCGGTCGTGGCAGGACGAGGGATTCGAGGTTACCACGGAAGAGACGGATGTAAAAGCGGTTTCCGGCTTCGGAGCGAAAATACCAGGCCGCCCGGAGTTAGCGGTGGATCTGGAGGAAGCCGAAGAGATATTGAAATCCACGGACAAAAATTTAGTAAGCGTACGTAGCTGGAAGGAGTATATCGGCGAGGTGAGCGGCTATAATTATATCGAGAAAAAGGGCCGGATCCCCGGCTCCGTTTTCGCCAATTGCGGCAGTGACGCCTACCACATGGAAAATTACAGGAATCTCGATCATACGACCCGCGAGTATCATGAAATTGAGCAGATTTGGGCCGAGGCCGGTATCACCGAAGACAAACACAACGCTTTCTATTGCGGAACCGGCTGGCGGGGCAGTGAAGCATTTTTTAATGCCTGGTTGATGGGCTGGCCCCATATCGCTGTATTCGACGGCGGGTGGTTTGAATGGAGTAATAATGATTACCCTTATGAGACGGGCATACCCGAATAAAGAGGTAGATGTAACCATGTTAACTACGGATCAACCGCTAACCATTAAACGGTATTTGAAGAGACAGGGCGTCGAGGAACATCGCAGAAAAATCATTAAAGGATTGAACTCCGAAAACAAGTATATCCCGAGCATGTACTTTTACGACGAAGCCGGTTCGGAGTTGTTCGAAGCCATAACCCGGTTGCCCGAATACTATCCGCCGCAAAAGGAAATGCCGCTTTTAGAGACGATTGCGAACGAACTCCGCGATGATTGGATCGACCTGGACATTGTCGAACTTGGCAGCGGCGATTGTTCAAAAATATCGATATTGCTTTCGTCGGTTCCCGAACACCTGCGATCGACCATTCGCTATCTGCCGTTTGATGTATCGGAAGAAGCCATCGAAAAATCTTCGGAATTGCTTTTAAAAACGTTCCCCAATCTTCAAATTCAGGGCCTCGTGGCGGATTTTCAGACGCAGCTGCACTTTATTCCCAATGAGCGAAAGCGCGTCTTCTGTTTTTTCGGCAGCACGATCGGCAATCTTTCAGAAAAACAGGCCAGGGCTTTTATTGCGGATTTAAGCAATATTATGGTACCGGGCGAACGGTTTTTACTCAGTTTTGATATGGTAAAAGATAAGAGGGTCATTGAAAAAGCGTATAATGACAGCCAAGAGGTTACGGCAAAATTCAATCTGAATATACTCAATGTGGTCAATACATATTTGCATTCCGATTTTGATAGCGACGATTTCGAACATCTTGCTTTCTATAACGAAGCCCATTCACGAATCGAGATGCATCTGAAGGCGAAAAACGATGTCCGGATTGCTTCACCCTTTTTGAATGATCCGATTAAAATCGAAAAAGACGAAACCATTCATACCGAAAACTCTCAAAAATTTACCCGCGCATCTATCCGGGAATTGGCCGCCGCCGGACATTTTGACATTCAGAATACCTATACAGATAATGATGAATGGTTTTCAATTGTCCAGTTTACAAAATAACGATGAACACGTATGATCGATCTTGACAAGATACGCAATGATTTTCCCATACTGAAGAAAACGATTTACGGGAAATCGCTGGTTTATCTTGATAATGCCGCTTCCACCCAAAAACCTAAAAAGGTTTTGGATAGCATATCGGAATTTTATTGCAATCAATACAGCAACATCCATCGTGGTGTGCATTATCTCAGCGAAGAGGCGAGCGCCGTTTATGCGGATGCCAGAGAAACGGTACGAGGCTTCATAAATGCGAACAAGGCTTCGGAGATCGTTTTTACACAGGGTACTACCGATGCAATCAATCTCATAGCCAGTTCATTCGGCGAGACCTTTATTCACAAGGGGGACGAGATCATTATATCCGAGATGGAACACCATTCCAATCTGGTGCCCTGGCAGATGCTCTGTGAAAAGAAAAATGCCAACCTTAAAGTCATCCCCGTTGACGACAACGGCGTGTTGGTGCCGGATAAGCTCAAGTCCCTTATTACCGATAAGACCAAACTTATCGCCATAACATATGTATCGAATGTTCTGGGCGTCATCAATCCCGTTGAATCGATCGTTGAACTGGCGCACCAACATGACGTGCCCGTGCTGGTTGACGGTGCACAAGCCATACAACACCTGCCAGTCGACGTTCAAAAGCTGGATTGCGATTTCTTTGCCTTTTCCGGCCATAAAATGTACGCCGGAACGGGCGTAGGGGTTTTATACGGCAAAATAAATTGGCTGGAATCTTTACCGCCTTACCGATACGGCGGGGGTATGATTTCCAGCGTTAGCCTAAAAAAAACCGGCTTTCTGGAGCCGCCTTTTAAATTTGAAGCAGGTACGGGCAACATTGCCGGCGTTGTCGGACTCAAAAGTGCGATCGCATATATTGAATCAATTAATTTGAAAGAAATTGAAGCAAAAGAGAAGGAGGTTTATGATTATGCCCTGGAGCGGTTACGACAGGCTCCGGGCGTAACGGTTTATGGCGATGATGACCAAATGTGCGGCGCCATCTCATTTAATCTGGAGGATATCCATCATTATGATGCGGGCGCGATACTCGATAAAACGGGCGTTGCGGTCCGCACCGGAAAACATTGCGCCGAACCGTTGATAGAGCGCCTTGGCCTGAACGGAACGATACGGGCGAGTTTTGCCGTTTATAATACGAAAAGCGATGTTGACCGTCTAATTTCAGGGATTGAAAAAGTTCAACGTATATTGGATTGATTATGAATATATATGAAATACAGGAAACAATTATCGAAGAATTTTCGGGATTGGATGACTGGCTCGATAAATACGAATACCTGATAAAAATGGGCAAGACAATGGATCATAGCGATGAAAATCTGCGGAGCGATCAATACCTGATCCCCGGATGCCAGTCCAATCTCTGGTTGAAAGCGGAATTAAAAGACGATAAATTGGTAATCGAAGCCGATAGCGAGGCTTCGATTACCAGGGGTATTATCGCTTTGGTTCTCCGGGTACTCAACCATCAGAAGCCCGAGGATATTTTAAATGCGGATTTGTATTTCATCGATCGCATCGGTTTGCGTTCCAACCTTTCGCCCTCCCGATCCGATGGCTTATCATCCCTAATTAAAGCGATTAAGGAGCGGGCCGAGTCCGTACACGTTTCTTAGCGAGGCGTACTTCGTTGTAATCTCCAATATTGATGTTTCTGCCCGTTCTGTATCCCAAAAGCTTATCTAAGACATCGCTACTTATTTCTCGCCGCCTAAAATGGTTCGGAGCCACTCCCAAATCGGATCCGGTTTCTCCTCCCTTTGGGCCCACTGTTTAAAAGATGCGTAGTCAATGATGCCTACCGGACCCTCGTAAATACCGCCGTGCATAAAACCGTCGTAAACACGTACCGTCAAAATATTTTGCCCTGAATAACGGATCAATCCTTTGGGAATACGATAGCCGCGATACTGTAGATAGTAGTTGTCCAAATCGATGTCATCGGTATCCCCGGTTATACGCCCCGTACTTCCGATTCGCTCTCCGTTTAAGTAAGCTTCATCCACATCATCGATGCGTCCGAGCAGCAATACAAGCTGCTGACTTTTGAATGATTCATTGATTCGGAACGAGGTCCGGTACCAGGCGAAGCCGTCGTAGTCCCGGAACCCCTGCGTTTCCCAGACGGAGGGTACCTGAATCGATTTCCATTCTTTATGAGGGTTATGGGGTTCGTCGCCGGTTTTAAATTGCCATTGTCCGGCCAGTGAAATCTTTGGCCGGGGTACATTCATTTTACGATACAGCCCCATTTGCCCCCGTATCAGACCGCCCTCTTTAAAATCATCGTAAACGCGTACGGCGATGACGTTTTCGCCGTTGAACTCGAGGTAATCGGGCGGTATGTAATAGCGGCGTTCGATATGGAAGGCCGTCTCAAAGTTCGGCGGGAACCGACCGCTGAAGCCGACAAAGTGTCCGTTGATATACACTTCATCTGCATCATCGATAATACCGAGTCGCAGGTAGAGATGATCACGGGCGCCCAAATCGGCAGGCAAAGAGAAGGTTTTGCGGTACCAGGCGAAGCCGTCATAACCGGGATAGCCCTCATTCTCCCAGTTCGATGGCACAAACATGCGTTCCCAATTACGATCATCGAAGGAAGGTTTGGCCCGGCTGCTATCGTCGCCGATGGCAAATTGCCAGTGTCCGCGCAAATCGATGATACGCTGCCAGTTTTCTTGACTAAAAAGTGAGACGGGTAAACATAAATAGAGCAGTGCGATGAAAAAGCCAAGTTTCCATCCAAGCCGATCGAATTGAATTCCGTTGAAAACGGTAATGATGCGATTCATGATTTGTTTCCAAAATTCATACACAACAATATAAATGTTCGCATCCGACGATGCGTAAGCGGTGCGTCAATCATTGTAAAAAAATGTCATCAAAACAGCATTTGTATGTTAAACGATAAACTTGTAGCCGATACCGTGTACCGTAATTATATTAAAGGGATGAGCGGGGTTTTCTTCGATTTTCTGTCGTAGTTTCAAAATGAAATTATCCACCGTTCGCGAGGTGATTTCAGCGTTATATCCCCACACATCGCTCAGCAATTGATCACGGCTCACCGTTTCGTTACGATGTTCTAAAAAATATTTGAGAATTTCATATTCCTTATGGCTGAGGTGGACGGGCTGGTTGTCCTCGAAGGCCTGATAAGTGGAAAAATCGACTGTGAGTTTGCCAATCGAAACGTTTTGGAGATGATCCTCTTTTATACGGGGCGACCGCCGTAACAAAGCCTTGATCCGTGCCAGTAGTTCACGTAAACTGAAGGGTTTGGTTACGTAGTCGTCCGCGCCAAATTCCAGTCCACGGACTTTGTCGATCTCTTCGCCTTTAGCCGTTAGCATCAGAATCGGCGTATTGATGCCTTTGCTGCGGATAGCTTTACAAACCTCGAAGCCGGATTGTTTCGGCAACATAACATCCAGAACGATAAGATCATAAAATGCTTCCGAAGCTTTTTCTAATGCAGCTTCGCCGTCAGCCGCTTCATCTACCACATAACCTTCGAACTCCAGATTATCTTTTAATCCAAACCGCATTTGGATTTCGTCTTCAACGACCAGTATACGTTTCATTATCATGCCTCATATCATTTAGCGATTCGCTTCAACCTTGGTTTAAATTCCAGATTTCCGATAATTCAGCCCTTAAACCGTGTGTTATCGCGCCGGCGCCGCCGGAAATTCTATTCTGAATGTACTGCCTTCGCCCGGGTTGCTGGTAACGTTTACTGTGCCATTATGGGCTTTTACGATGTGATGTACCAAGGTTAGCCCAAGTCCGCTGCCTTTACTCTGATGTACTTCTCCTGATGAAACCCGGTAAAATTTATCGAATATCTTTTTACGGTCTTTTGCGGATATGCCGATACCGCTATCTTCAACTTCAACCCAGGCCTTTCCATCGGAAGCGCCGGTTCGTATGGTTACCAGCTTCTTATCCGGGCTATATTTGATGGCGTTATCAAGCAGATTCATAACCGCTTCGGTAATGGCATCGCGATCGCCGGTCATTTTGATACCGGCGGCCGTTTTCTTCCGCACTTCAAAACCTTCATTGCTCAGGTGAAATTGAAATACCGATAAAACGTTTTCCACCACTTCATTTAAATCGACGGTTTCCTTTTGAAAGGAGCGCTGTCCCGACTCCATCTTGCGAAAATCAAGTATATTATTGATAAGCATGGTAAGCCGTTCGCTCTCTTTTTCGATGATTCGATAATATTGATTGCGCTTTTCTTGCGAAGGTGCGCGATTGAGTGAAAGGGTTTCGGCGTACATGCGAATGAGGGCGAGGGGCGTCCGGAGCTCGTGCGATACATTCGAGACGAAGTCGGTTTTCATGCGCGCCAGTTTGATTTCCTGTCGGATGGTACGATACAGAAAAAATACGCCCAGTAACAAGATGACATCAAGAAAAACAATTAAAAGAAGATTTTCCCGGAAACGTTGTTGCAATACAGCTTTGATGGATTCACCGCTCAAACCGATTGCCATTTCATAGGCAGGGAATAACCATAGTTGACGACTAATTTCAGCTTCTTCCGGTTTGAATGGCACAGTCGATTCGACGGGCCGATCGCTATTTTTGCGAAAAATGGCTAATTTAAAATCTTCACCGGCAAGTTCCTGCAGCTTATAGTACAAAACCTCCTGGATAAACTGTTGCGGATCGATAGGCATACCGATGATCTGGCTGCCGACCGGTTTTAGACCGCCCACAAAGAACAGCAC
Source organism: uncultured Calditrichaceae bacterium (assembly GCA_964542915.1). GTDB lineage: Bacteria > Calditrichota > Calditrichia > Calditrichales > Calditrichaceae > CAZIVP01. The sequence goes on from CAZIVP010000001.1 coordinate 30,985, forward strand.
CGGATGGGGCGCCCCCTTCGTCTCTATTTGTAAAGCTTCCAGTTGAGTGTATCCGCGTTTCTTACTTTGAATCATTTTAGCGATCAAGGAGCTATTCTGTTCAAAAACGTCCGGGAGTACCGATGTATTGATCGGCATGGTTTGCGCGTTGCCGATGACTTGCGGATTGAAGCCCGAGCTGTCCGTATTTATGATACCGGATATCAAGGGTTCATTTTGCACTTGTTTCCCCACATTGGATCGGTCGGTATTGATCAAAGATTCCATCCGGTTGGCCAAATTGGCGGCATAATCCCAGGCATACTGGTTAACGGAAAACAGTACGACTTCCAATTGCCTTTCATATATGGCTTCCATCAGGGCTTCGGAACGGTTTAGAGAATGGAGCTCATAAGCCGTAAAAAATACCGCCGGTAAAATAAGAAGTATAACAATGAGGATAACAATCTTTCTAGACGACAATTTCTCTCTCTTCCGATTGAATTTCGTTTCAAATATAATTCATTAAGTATGCACAATAAAGTGTATTCCGTTGACGTATTTTGGCATTCGAAGTATGGATGGAAGTCAAATGTTTTGTAAATTTTTGTTGTGGAGATGAATAAAACATTGAAAGCAGGTATAGCTATGGCGGCGGGAATGTAGAAATAAAAAAAGCCTTCCAGGTATGCACACCGAAAGGCTTAAAGCTTACAAGGTTTAGCGGGTTATTTACCGTCGCCGCACTTGCCTTCGCCGCATTTGGATTCCGAAGTTTTCTCTTTTGCTTCTTTCTTACCTTCGGTTTTCTTTACATCGGTTTTGCCTTCACCACATTTACCTTCACCGCACTTGTGCTCAGCTTCTTTTGCTTCTTTGACGTGGGTTTTTGCACTATCCGCTTTACCTTCACCACATTTGCCTTCGCCGCATTTACCTTCACCACATTTGGCTTCGGCCTTTTCTTCTTTGCCTTCGCTGCTTTTTACATCCTTTGTTTTGGATTCGCCTGCGCATTTCAGTGCATAGGTTTCTTTATCCGAAAACTTTGAAAACGAATAGGCTTGTTGCGGGGCACTTGCCAACATAATAAAAGAAAGGATAATAGCAACGGATGCCGTTTTAGCCAATTTGTCTGCCCATTTTACAAATAATGGATTATTCATGATTCTCCTCCTCATTAGGATTTGTGTTTTACCGGTTAATAAGATAATTTTTGTTTTGTAATTGTTCGTGGGGTAACAAATGCCTCCAATTTAAAATTCCCGGCCTGAATATTGTTATGGTCTAATAACGTGATTGACGGTTAAATTATTTTCACATTTTATTAACATTTTCGTCATTTGTTTTTACATCGCTCATATTATTTATTGGCATAGACGAAACGACGGATATATCCTTACAATGAATTTAAAAAAGTTCGGCAATCGTTTTATCTGGCTATTATGCCTCCTATTGCTATTAACCTGCGGGCAACAAAAGCAAAAAGATAGGGGGAAAACGGAAAACATGGCTTTATCCGGCGCCAGTAGGGACAGCATAAGGCTTTTTCATCTTAGCGCCGACTTATCGATACCGATTTCCGGATTGTTGGATGCCTGGCAAATAAAATCCATAAACATGTCAAAGAAAAGCCAATTAATATCATTACTCAATAATGAAGGAGAGGCCATCGAAAAAAATCAGTTGCTTGCCAGTGTTTTATTTGTGGATTCCGATCAAGAATATACGCCATTGAATATACGGGCTCCTTTTAACGGCATACTTGCGGATGTGTATTATGAAGTCGGCGATTCCATCCCGCCTTCAAAGGACATTTTGAGAATAAAAAATTTCAAGTTTTTGAAACTGCAATGCATCTTAAATTCTCCGCAATTTAAGTACGTTCGTAAAAATCAGGAAGCAATCATATTCACGAACGAGTATGAAGATACACTTGATGGTTTTGTGGATCACTTAAATGTATCTGCAAGAGAAGTACATTTACTGGTACCAGAACCTGATTCAAAGTATTTCAAACCTTTAAGGGCCAGCGGTTGGATCCATTGCGGGAACGTTCGTGGTGATTTTATCCGAAAGGAACATTTCGCTTCCGGCAATACCGTTACCATTCAAACCGAAGAGAATATTTCGGTTGAAATTAGCAAAGTGGGCGAATCCGATTCGCTTTGTATGATTTATCCGGCCTTACCCGACCAGCAAACGGTGTGGATAAAAAAAGAAAAATCTTGACTTGTAGAAATATCATTATATATTTACAGTGATAAACGAATCGCAAAAGGTACATTTGCATGAGACGCGTCTTTGTCGCCATTCTTATATTAAGTTTTGCTGCCTCTGCTTATGCCATAGCTGTATTTTCAGAAGTTAACGCCGATCCTGATACCGATAAAGTAACCATTAGCTGGATGACCCAATCAGAAACCGGTGTAAAATATTTCAAAATTTTACGCAGTAATGATGATAAAACATACATCAGTCTTGAACGGGTTAATCCGGAAGGCCCCGGAACGCGATATGAATATGTTGATGAAAATGTTATGTTTGAAGAAATTTCAGTCGTCTTTTATAAAATTCGAGCCATTGATCAAAACGGGCAAAAGATTGACGAATCCTCATTGATCGTGCATCCGCAGATATCGGGTATGTTTCGAACATGGGGGGCTATCAAAGCCATGTTTCGTTGATCGTTCTGAATGAAATTAAATATTTTCTGAATCCCTTTCCGTTTGTTTTTCGGAAAGGGATTTTTTTTGTATAATTACGGGAAATCAAAAAATCAAGCAATCATAAAATTCAAGGATATAGCCTTGATATGGTCGACTTCAAAAAAATAGCCTTAAAAAATGTTAACATTTCAATTGAAAAATTTGGCATCCACGTTAGGGGCGAGTCGACGCGCTTAATGGGAGGGATGATGATTGGTCGATCTTTTTGAACCGACTCGCCAATCATGAATGACAATCTTAGTATTTAAATATAGAGGTTTTTGCGATGAAACCAGACGTGCTTAAACAATTGAAGGAAATCGTGGGCTCCGATAATTTCTCCGATGCCCGGGAAGACAAGATCGTTTATTCCAATGACGGCACTCCGATGATTTCCTATTATCCCGAAGCTATCGTGACGCCGAAGGACGAAAAAGAAATCGCGGATATTATTAAATTGGCTAATGAGGAGGATTTTTCCGTTGTCCCGCGTGGATCGGGAACCGGATTAAGCGGAGGCGCTGTACCTACCGAAAATTCCATTGTGGTGCTGATGAACCGGTGGGATCGGATTCTGGAAATCGACAGTGAAAATTTAACCGCATGGGTGCACCCCGGAGTGATCACGGCAAAACTGCAGGCAGAAGTGGAGAAACAAGGACTTTTTTATCCGCCGGATCCGGGCAGCCAAAATATTTGCACTATTGGGGGCAATGTCGCAGAAAACGCAGGCGGTCTGCGCGGGTTAAAATACGGAGTGACGAAAAATTACGTGATGGGGGTCGAGATGATTTCGCCTACCGGTGAGATCATTCGTAACGGCGGCAAAAATGTTAAAGATGTGGCGGGTTACAATGTGCGCGACCTGATTGTTGGTTCGGAAGGTACGCTTGGCATTTTTAGCAAAATTTTACTGCGCCTGATCCCCAAACCGCAAACATCCCGAACGATACTGGCCTTTTTTGATGATTTGGGTAAGGCGGCCCAGAGTGTATCGGATATTATCGCAAGCCATGTTATACCTTGTACCATGGAATTTCTGGATGCGACTACCGTTAAAAGCGTTGATGCCTATGCGGGACTGGGCTTACCGACCGATATAAAAGCGTTATTATTGTTAGAGGTTGATGGACACGAGGCGGTCGTCAACGAAGAGGCGTCGCAAATCGAGAAAGTGGTACGTCAAAATAATGCCATGAAGGTCGAAACGGCCAAAAATGAACAGGAAGCCTTAAAACTGAAAACAGCCAGGCGAGCGGCTTTTTCGGCTCTGGCGAGGGTTCGTCCCACAACCATACTCGAGGACGCCACCGTACCGCGATCCAATCTGGCTACTCTTATTGAACGTACGGCCGCCATTGCTGAAAAATATCATTTGCAAATGGGTAATTTCGGCCATGCCGGGGACGGCAATATGCATCCAACCATACTAACCGATGAACGGGATAACGAAGAAATCGGCCGCGTCGAACATTTTTTTGATGAGGTTTACCAGGAAACCATCAATCTGGGAGGAACGATTACGGGCGAACACGGTATCGGAATAGCAAAGAAAACATTCCTGGCGAAACATATCGAGATTCCTACGCTGGAAATGATGAAAAGCATTAAGCACAGCCTGGATCCCAACAACGTTCTCAACCGGGATAAGATGTTTTCTCTGGCGCCTAAATGTGAAGGAAAATTGCAATAACGTAACGCGTAGACATGAACAATAGTAATTTTTATACAAACGTCCCGGTTCCCTCTGAGGAGCAGATTATCAATTGTATGCACTGCGGCATGTGTCTGCCGGTCTGCCCCACCTACGAATTAACGAAAATGGAGCGCCATTCGCCCCGGGGTCGCATTAGGATGATCAAGGCAGTGGCCGAAGGGGAGCTGGATATAACGGAAAATTTTATTGAATCCATCGAATTTTGCCTGAACTGCCAGGCGTGTGTTACGGCTTGCCCCGCCGGCGTTGAATACGGGCAACTGGTGGAAGCGGCGCATTTTAATATTGAAGAGCGTAAAAGACGAAAAAAGGAAGTACCGTTTCTCAAAAAGCTTCTTTTGGGCTGGTTGTTTTTAAAACAGAGGCGGCTTAGAATCGTCGGGTTTCTTATGTTTATCTATCAAAAGACCGGCCTGGAATTTATTATTCAAAAAAGCGGTCTGCTGAAAGTATTTTCCAAACAATTACACGACATGAGTTATATGTTGCCGGACCTGCATAAACGACATTCCTATCCCTACTTTACAGCTTCGAATAACGGTAAACCGGATGCCGTAAAAGTGGGCGTTTTGACAGGCTGTGTTCAGGATATCTTTTTTAACCGCGTCAATCATGATACGATCAAAGTGTTGGCTTATAACGGTTATCATGTATATGTACCGCAAAAGCAACAATGTTGCGGCTCCGTTCACGGACACAATGGTGAACTGGATACGGCCCGTAATTTGGCCAAACGCCTGATCGATCAATTTAACGATGCGCATGTGGATTATGTGGTGATCAATTCCGCCGGGTGCGGTTCATTCATGAAGCAGTACGATGAATTCCTGAAAGATGATGTCGCGTATGCGGACAAGGCCGCCCGCTTTGCAGAGAAGGTGCTGGATATCTCGGAATTATTAACAAAAGTGGGCTTTAAACCGCCCGGGGGTATTCTGGATCTATCTCTGACTTACCACGAGCCCTGTCATCTCACACACGGGCAAAAAGTTAAAGAGGCGCCGCGTACCCTTCTTAACGCCATTCCCGGTCTTCGTTTTGTTGAACTGCCGGAATCGGATTGGTGCTGTGGCAGCGCCGGTATATATAACATCACACATTATGACGCTTCTATGAAACTTTTGGAACGCAAAATGAATAATATAAAAAGCAGCGGCGCAGACTATGTGGTTACCGGCAATCCCGGTTGTTTGTTGCAACTGATGTACGGTAGCCATAAATTTAAGAATGATGTGACCATCCTGCATCCCGTTACCGTCTTGCGCTGGAGCTATGAGAGCCCCAGAAAAAACAAAGAAGCCGCCAGGCAGAAACAGGAGGTAAGCTCGTGAAATCATGGCTCATTTTTATCTTCATATTCGTTCTACCGTGGCAGGTATACGGTCAGTATGAAGAATATATACAAAAAGATCCCGCGCCCACCCATCGTCCGCAAACGGGCGTCAATTTCAGCGTTTTGGAGAGCGGTACGGGCATCGGCGCATTTTACAAGTATCCGATAAACATCGCATATATGCATGTGGGCGCCAGTTTTAATATCCATATGCTGCGCGATCGTAACCAGGTGGATTTTTACGATCCGTACTATGGCGGTCCGGTTTCCATCAATAAGAAAAACAATGTTTATTTGTTGGATTTGATGTTCAGCCTCAAAAAACGCTTTTTTGCCGATAAGGTGGACGACTCCCTGAGGCCCTTTCTTTCCGTGAGCGCCGGGCCTTTGTATGGCATGAACTTTCCGGAAAACGATCGATTTGAGGATCAATTTGATTTTATTATGAGCGGTGCTGTGGCCGCCGGCGTCGATGCCGTATTTAGCGACCAGTATTTGTTCGGCATTTCCATACAGTATCGGTTTATGCGATTTCACGAAGAGATCGGCGAGCGGAAAAATCAATCATCAGTAAATCTGAGCATTAGTATGGGCAAGCAGTTATAATGGAAAAACCGCAACTCATATTTATCGAATTAAAAAATCCCAATAAACGCAAAGCGGTTTGCGAGATCACCGAAAAATTATATTTAAAGGGTCGTCGCGTCATTATTTACGTAAAGGACGAGGGTGAGGCTGAGCAGTTGGACCGCATGCTGTGGGTTTGGAAACAGGAATCCTTCGTTCCGCATGCTTTAAGCTCCGGTGAAGAGACAACGGAAGAAGCGGTGATAATCAGTACTCAGGCATCCACTCCAACAGAATTTGATACACTCATTTTATACGATGCGCTTCCCATTGAAAACATTCAAACGTTTCGACAGATAATCGATTTTGCTGAACTATATCAAAAAGAAAGGCATCAGGCAAGCAGGAACCGCTTCAAAGCGGCCAGGGATAGCCGGTTGTTCGAACTTTCTTTTGTGAAGCCCGGCGCCTTTCTGAACCGAAACAGCCAGGCCGTAGGTTCGCCGGCATAAACGAGCTTGAAATTTGAATGACGCTCTCGCCATCAAAATCATTTGATCATCTTAATAAAAAGCAAAAAGAGGCGGTTACCGCGCCGCGGCGCCCTGTATTAATGATTGCCGGCCCCGGGACCGGTAAGACAAGGACTTTGATCGCCCGGATTGCCTACCAGATCAGTCGCTATCAAATTCCGCCCGAACAGATTTTAGCACTGACCTTTAGCAATAAAGCAGCCGGTGAAATAAAATGGCGTTTACAGGACCATTTGAAAGACGCCGCGGATAAAGTACGAACCGGTACGTTCCATTCGTTTTGTTTCGATGTCCTCAAACGATACCATCAAGCGGCAGGTCTCCATAAATATTTCAGTATTTGTGATGATTCGTATCAAAGGCGCCTCGTAAGCGGGATCATTGCAAAACGCACGCGTGAACAACCCGACCGGAAAGCGCGCTCGGTGTTATTGGCGTTTTCCAATCACATCCTGAAAAATAAAACATTGCCGCCCTTTTCCGCCGCCGTTTTCGACGAATATCAGGCCCATCTTGAAAAGCACCGTCTTATTGATTACGACCAGTTACTTGTAAAGACCTGGCAACTTTTTGAAAAACACAGGGATATTCTGGAGCAATACCGGTTCTTAAACCAGGCCGTACTGGTGGATGAATTTCAGGATACCGATCCGATTCAATATGCCATCGTAAAGATTCTGGCGGAAAAACATCGCAATATTTTCGTGGTGGCCGACGATGATCAATCGATTTATGCCTGGCGCGGCGCCAATCCCGATAATATCCGCACCTATATGCAGGATTTTGAAATCGAATCGCCGATTTTCCTCGTTCGCAATTATCGCAGCGGCAAAACGATTATGGAAGCGGCGCAGCTGATCGTCCGGGATACAGACCGGGTCGAGCCCTCCAAGTCTCTGGTTAGCCGGGAGGATGAGGAGGCGCGGGTACAGGCCCATTTTTTCGAGAATGAGGCGGAAGAGTTACATTTTATAGCTCAAAAGATACGGGATTGGTATGTCAACCACCCTCTGAATTATTCGGATTTAGCTCTGATCTATCCACGCCACAAGATGGGAGATCGTTTGGCGGCGTATCTTATCGATCAACGAATTCCGCATCAACTGGCTGCGGGGAGAAATTTGACCGACCATCCTATGATGAAAAAAATCATTTCATATCTTAAGCTTATTCGTGATCCTATGGATTCGCTGGTCCTGGAGGACCTCTGCGAGATGGAACTGGGCGCACCGATCACCAGACAAATCCAACGCCAGCGCGATCGCCAAAATGTACCGTTTAAAACCGCCTTAAATGCTTATAGTAAACAATCCAATCTCAACTACGATATTCGCAACCAGTTGCAGACCTTCGTCGGTAACATTGCCAATCTGATCAATCTTAAATCCTTTTACGGGTTTACACAGCTGATCGAAGAGATCATACGGAGCAGTACGGAATTCAGTTATTCGGTTTTACAAAAACACCTGAAAAACCTGGGCGATATAACCATCCCGGATTCGGAAAACAAGTTACATAAGGATACGGTTATCTGGGTGTATCACAGCGAAGAAAAAGTGGCGTTTTTGGCTTGTGAAATGTTAAAACAGGTTTATAAGCAAAAAGTGCTCATCTTCGATCGTGAACAAGCCATTCATATTAAGGGTCGTGATTGGATCGTTCTACTGGAAGCGCTGGCTTTGGACGATTTATCGGCTACCCTCATTCCGGTCTTTAAATATCGCGATGAACGTCGCAAGGGAAGCTTGTCCGCCCTGTTTCGCTGGCAGCAGAAGGAGATGCAAAAACTTATACCGCCCATGTTTACCGAATATGTGATTTTTGATCTGGAAACCACCGGTCGCGACGTGGAGCGTTGCGGTATTGTGGAAATTGCGGCTGTAAAGGTAAAAAACGATCAAATCGTTGATGAATTTCAGTCGTTGGTTAATCCGCAAATGCCTATTGAAAAAGAAGCCCGGCAAATCCATAAAATTACAGAAGCCGATATTAAAGACGCCCCGGTGATAGAGGATATATGGGATTCGTTCAGGGCGTTTATCGGCGATGCGCTGTTAATTGCACATAATGGCTATGCGTTCGATTTTAAAATCATCGATCGCATCAACCGTCAATTAGAGCGTCCTAAATTAGCAGGTCGCCGGTATGACACATTGGTGTTGGCGCGCAAAATTTATTACGCTCAACGTAATTCCATCGATGCCCTCGCCGATCGCTTTAAACTGCATGCAGGGGTGCGGCATCGCGCTCTCGATGATGTGAAAGTACTTTATAGAATATTCCGGGAAATGCAGAAGGAATTAAATAATCGCCAGGAAAAAACAGCAGGTGAAGACCTGACCGAATATGTAGCCCTGTGCAATATGGTCGAAAACACACTACGATCTACAGAAGATCGCATCTTTTTTACGGCCGGCGTGCGCAAATTGTTGTCCCCCTGGTCCCGCATTTTAAAACAATACGTTAAGCAATTTAAAATGGATATTGAGGAAGTTCGCTCCAACCTGGAAAAGGTAGCCGCACGGACGCGCACCGCCGTTTCTCCTTACAATACGGATGAGGACTTCAGCCGACAGGTACTACGTTCGGCAAAATCCTATGAGCATCTCGAGGTGGATGAAGCGATCGCGGAGTTTCTGTCGTATATTGCTTTACTTAATCCGCAGGATGCTTTGGAGGCGGTCGATGCGGTTTCATTATTAACGTTCCACGCCGCAAAGGGTTTGGAATTTGAACACGTTATTATTCTTGGTATGGAAGATGACTATATGCCCAATTTCTTTGCCTATAAAAATGATGCTGAAGACGAACGTTCCGTGGTTAAAAAAATTGAAGAACAAAAACGGTTGTTGTATGTGGGCATGACCCGCGCTAAAAAGGAAGTGATTTTTACCCTGGTACGGAATCGCGAAGGACGACGGCAAAAATCATCCCCCTTCTTGGATGAAATCCGCCAACGCCTGCAGATTTTTCGACCCTCTTAACTAACTTTGCTATAAATGGTTTTATTATTTAGATTGGTTTATGTCAATGTTAAAACCCGATATCTTCGTGATAAAGATGGGAAAATCGGCCTTTGTATGATGAAGTAAATGAGGTAAAATATCCAGAATCCGGCGATTAAATCAGATGTTTCGCAGATGACAATGTTACCAAGGAAACGGTGGAAAATATTAAACCGGGACACCAATCGGTCGATTGTCGATACCATATTGAAAAACCGCGGACTTCCTTCCGATCACATGGATCATTTCCGCCTGTCCGAGCGTATGCATTCGCCTTATTTACTTCCCGACATCGATAAAGGGATCGACCGCATTCTTGAGGCAATTAAGAACAAAGAGAAGATTGCCGTGTTTGGCGATTATGATGTGGATGGGATTACATCCACCGCTTTGATGATCTATTTCTTTCGTAAAATTGATTATCCCGTGAGCTACATGTTGCCCCATCGTGAAAAAGACGGATACGGGCTGCGGCCGCAATCGATAGACCGGCTGGCGGATCAGGATATTGATCTCATTATTACGGTGGATAATGGCATTACCTCCAATGAAGCCATCGAACTCGCTCGTCAAAAACATATCGATGTGGTAGTTACCGATCATCATTTGCAGGAAGGCGAATTGCCCGACGCCCATGCGGTTATCAATCCCAATCGTACGGATTCCGAATATCCTTTTAAAAGTATTTGCGGAGCAACGGTAGCCTTTAAGGTTATTTATGCTTTGTCCGAACGTCTATTACCCGAAGAAGACTACAAACATTTTCTGTTGAACCATCTTGATCTGGTGGCCTTCGGTATTATTGCTGATGTGATGCCGTTAATCGATGAAAATTACGCACTCGTCAAATTTGGACTCCGGGTGTTATCCAATACCAAAAAGCCGGGATTGATCGCTTTAAAAAAAATCAGCGGCGTAAAAACAAGCGTGGTTACCCCGATTACAATTGGATTTATCCTGGCGCCCAGGCTTAATGCCTCGGGCAGAATGGAAGAGGCGGATTTTGCGTTGGAGCTGCTTATCGCTCAATCCCATGAAAAAGCCCAGGAAATTGCGCGCTATCTGGACAGCTTGAACAGAAAACGACAAGTATTGCAACGCGATTATCTGGATTATGCGCTGGAACAGGTACCCGATCATATGAACGAGGTGGATAAAGTTATCTTTGTTGAAAATGAAGAATGGCAGGCGGGTCTAATTGGTTTGATTTCCGGGAAGCTAAAAGAAAAATATTACCGTCCGGCATTTGCATTTACAAGGGATGAAGAGGGTAATTATGTAGGTTCGGCCCGTAGTATTGATGCCTTTCATGTGACGAATGCCCTTACACGGTTCAGTCACTATTTTTTAAATTACGGCGGTCATCAAAAAGCAGCCGGCTTAACCATTGCCGCCGAGTACTATGCACGCTTCCGGGAGGAATTTATCGCATATGCCAATCAGCAAATACGGGAGGAACAATTAGTGCCGGAAATTGAGATCGATTCCATGGTGGATATCGATCAAATCAATTTAAATATTGCACGGATGCTTCAGGATGTGGGGCCGTTCGGAGAGGCCAATCCCGAACCTCTATTGATGATGGAAAATGTTTATGTGCGGGATATCATGGAGCTAAGTAACGGAAGACACTTAAAATTATATATACAAAAGGCCAATCAGATTTTTGAGTGTGTATGGTGGAACAGCGGTGCGTATAAAAATGAAATCAAATTCGGCGAACGCGTTGATCTCGTCTTCCGTCTCAATATAAATAACTGGCAGGGTACCGAACGTTTACAATTAACGATTGAAGATCTGAAGAAACTTAGCGATTCCGAAGACGTTTAACGCGCACAGTGATTCAATAAAGAAACGAAGAACAGGTGCATAATGAACGAACGTATTATAGATATCATTATTTTTTTACTGGAAGAGTTCAAACAACCCAAATCCAGGGACGAGGAGAGTTATTCGAATTTATCCAAACAATTGATGTCGCAGGGTTACACGGAAAATGAGATTAATCTTGCCTTCTCGTGGATTTTCAACCATTTACAAAAAAAAGATCAGCCTGCGCAAGAAGAATTCCAATATGAAGAAGGTTCGGTGCGCATTTTACACGAGGTGGAAAAAGTTGTTATCTCTCCGGAAGCTTACGGTTATTTATTGCAGTTAAGCAACCTGGGATTATTATCGGATTATGATCTGGAGACGGTGATCGATCGGGCATTGTCTTCAGGATCGACGTCAATAACCCTCGATGATATTAAAACCTTAGTGGCTCCGATTATTTTAGAAACGGATCTCGACAACCCCATGGATGGGTTTTTTTATTACAGCGGAAAAAACACCGTGCACTAAGCTCACCTTATTGTTATACACATATATAGTATGGCGGATTATCGATAAAGGTACAGAAAAAGAGAATGGCAAATAAATCGCTAGTAATTGTCGAATCACCGGCTAAAGCTAAAACCATCAATAAATACCTCGGTAATGACTTCGAAGTGGCGGCTTCCGTGGGGCACATTATCGACTTGCCCAAAAGCAAATTCGGTGTCAGCATTGAAGAGGGCTTCAAACCGCAATATACCCGGATTCGCGGCAAGCAAAAAGTTATTAAAGAGTTACAGAATAAGGCTAAAAATTCCAGGGCGGTTTTTATCGCAACCGACCCCGACCGGGAAGGCGAAGCCATCGCATACCACATCGCCAACATTCTCGATAACGGGGCAAACAAGGTACGGCGGGTGGAATTTAACGAGATTACAAAAAATGCGGTGGACCGCGCTATGCAAAATCCCCGCAGTATCGATATGGATCGCGTATATTCCCAGCAGGCGCGGCGTGTTCTGGATCGCATCGTGGGTTACAAAATCAGTCCCTTACTTTGGGAAATGTTATACAGAGGGTTAAGCGCCGGCCGCGTTCAATCGGTTGCGTTGCGACTGGTTTGTGAACGGGAAGAAGCAATCAGAGCGTTTAAACCCGTAGAGTATTGGATTATTTCAGCTTTAGTCAAACCGAAATCCACTGCACCGTTTCAGGTAAAACTCGTCAGGATCAACGGTAAAAAAGCCAAGATTACAAATAAGAAGGAAGCGGAACAACACCGTGAAGGCATTCGCTCCCAACAGCTTACAATCGATAAAGTACAGAAAAAGGAACTCAAACGTCAACCGCCGCCGCCGTTTACCACCAGTACGATGCAGCAAACAGCTTCCCGATTGTTACGTATGTCCACCAAACGCGTCATGTCGGTAGCGCAATCGCTTTATGAAGGCGTGGATATACCGAAACGCGGCAGTTTGGGGCTGATAACCTACATGCGAACCGATTCCACGCGTATTAGCGATGTGGCGCTTAACGCCGTTAATCAATACGTCCGCGATACGTACGGCCAGAAATATGCGCTTACAAAGGCGCGGCGCTACCGCAGCAAACAATCGGCGCAGGACGCTCATGAGGCGATCCGACCCACCTACATAGAACAAGATTTAAGTCCCGAAGCGCTGAAAAACCATCTGAATAAAGATCAATATCGGTTGTACGATCTGATCTGGAAACGCTTTGTTGCCTGCCAGATGGCCGCCGCGCTCGTCGAGAAAACGACGGTGTCGGTTAAAGGGGGCGAGTATGAGTTGGCGGCCGAAGGCGAGGTGATGCAATTTCCGGGCTTCACGAAAGTTTATCAGGAAAACAATGAAGAAGACAATCGCGATATGAGCAAATTGCCTGCGAACTTAATCGAGGGCGATCCCTGCCAATTGCAAAACATCGAAGCCGAACAAAATTTTACCACACCACCGCCGAGATACTCCGAAAGTACTCTTGTTAAGGAATTGGACAAATTAGGCATCGGCCGTCCCAGTACTTATGCTCAGATCGTAAGCACCATATTACAACGCAAATATGTGGAAATCGAAGAACGTAAACTTAAACCGACCGAGTTGGGCGAAACCGTTAATCGTCTTCTAATCAATAGTTTCCCAAACCTTTTTAACGTCCGCTTCACGGCTGAAATGGAAAACAAGCTGGATGCCATAGCCAATCGTAATGTGTCGTATGAACAGGTGATGAACGACTTCTATACACCTTTTGAAAACACGGTGGAAGAGGTTAAATCCAAAAAGGCCCGGATCAGGGAGGATTTACAGGAAGAGGCCGGCGAGGATTGCGAGAAGTGCGGGCGACCTATGATCATCCGTTGGGGACGCAATGGTAAGTTTATGGCTTGCAGCGGTTTCCCGGAGTGCCGCAATACCAAACCGATTTCAGAAGAGGAAGAGCCGCAGGAAACGGATGAAGTGTGCGAGAAGTGCGGCAGCCCCATGGTTATTAAACGGGGGCGATACGGAAAATTTTTAGCTTGCTCAAACTACCCGACGTGTAAAAATACCAGACCATTGAGTACCGGCGTGGCCTGTCCGAAAGAGGGATGCGACGGGAAAGTCGTGGAGAGGCGCAGTAAAAAAGGCCGCGTATTTTATGGCTGTTCCAATTATCCAAAATGTGATTTTGTAAGCTGGGATAAGCCGGTCAATGAATCGTGTCCGGAATGCGGAAATAACCACATGGTTGAAAAATTTACGAAATCCAAAGGCGCTTTTCTGCGTTGTCCACAGTGTAAGCATGAAATAGAAGCGTAATAAACATTAACGGGTCAATGGATCAATCAATCCGGCGATTTTTAGCATATCTCAAGCTGGAAAAACGCTATTCACCACACACCCTTACTTCTTATCAAAATGACCTGCGCCAGTTTGAGGATTTTCTGAAAGATTATTTCCAATCCGATAAAGTCTTCTGGCGGCTGATCGATAAAAAAGTACTGCGTTTGTTTCTGGTACATTTACAGGAACTGAATTTGTCGCGGCGAACCGCTGCCCGAAAACTTGCGGCGGTTAAGTCATTATTTAAGTATCTGGCGAGTACCGGTCTAATGGAAACGAACCCGGCTTCAGCCATTAAAATGCCGCGCTTTGATAAAAAATTACCCGAATATTTGACGATCGATGAGGTGGAAAAAATATTAAGCTTACCGAAGGTGAAGACATTTAAAGGCTTACGGGATTTGGCTATTTTAGAATTATTTTATGGAACTGGATTGCGCCTTTCGGAGTTAATTGGATTAAAAGTTTCAGATGTGCATTTCGATGAAGATATAATACGGGTTATGGGTAAAGGACAAAAAGAACGCATCGTCCCCCTTGGAAAAATTGCAAAATCCATTCTTAAAAAATACCTCCAAATTCGTCCTCATTATGCGGAAAATAACGTCGATAATGTTTTTGTACTGAAAAGTGGGAAAGCCATGTATGCGATGGCTGTACAAAGGATTATTCGTAATTATATGAACCAGGTTTCGAGCGTCAAACAAAAGAGTCCCCATACCTTAAGACACAGTTATGCTACCCATTTACTGAATTCCGGAGCGGGCATTCGGGTAGTCAAAGATTTATTGGGTCATGCCAGTCTATCAACCACTCAAATATACACACACATATCCATTGACCATTTAAAAAAGATTTATAAGCAAGCCCATCCGGGCGCTACAGAAAAACACTCATCAAAAGGTAGGAGGTCAAGATGAATGTCGCAATAACGGCAAGAGGATATAAGGCACCGGAGCGCTTAAAGGATTATATCTATGATAAGATGAAACGGATCGAACGAATTGCCGATGACCTGCTCAAGATTGAAGTCGTGCTCTCCTATGAAAAGCACGACCAGTTGGTTGAGTTTAAAACACACTATAATCATAAAGACGTCATTATAAAGGAAAAATCGGAGGATGTGTTTAAATCGGTGGACCT
The DNA here is from genome assembly GCA_964542915.1 of uncultured Calditrichaceae bacterium. Lineage (GTDB taxonomy): Bacteria > Calditrichota > Calditrichia > Calditrichales > Calditrichaceae > CAZIVP01. The sequence goes on from CAZIVP010000001.1 coordinate 46,625, forward strand.
TGCGGTAGACAATTTGGAGCGCCAGATCAATAAGGTTAAAGAGAAAAAGAAAGATCATTCGAAAAAGAAAATTGTGGAAAAATTGGAAACATAATGGCGGAATCGTGTTGTGGGAAATAAAAGGCGTCTCATGCGAGAGACGCCTTTTTTAATTTTGCTACCATGTTTAATGTTTTTTAAATTTTCCTTATGAATGAAATGCTCACGGTAAGAACCCTTTTAAAAGAGAATGAAGATCGCCTCAAGTTTCGGCTTGTGTGTTCTGAAAACGGCCTGAATCGTAAAATCACTACAGGCGATTTACACCGGCCGGGATTGGCGCTTTCGGGCTTTGTAGAGCTGTTTACGTCCGACCGTGTTCAAATTCTCGGAAATACAGAAATAAAATATTTACAGGGTTTGAATCCCTCGGCCCTCAAACGCTCCGTGGATCGTTTCATCGAGTTCGAAATTCCGGCCATCATCATTACCAATAACAATCCCGTACCCGAAGTGCTGGTCGAAGCCGCAACCCGACGTTATATCTCGATATTGAGCACGCCGTTCAGTACGACCCGTGTCGTCCATTTGCTGGGCGAATATCTCGAAGAAAAATTTGCACCGCGTATTTCCGTTCACGGTTCGCTTGTGGATGTTTACGGAATCGGCATCTTATTAACCGGACGGAGCGGTATCGGTAAAAGCGAGATCGCGCTCGATCTGGTGGAGCGTGGCCATCGACTCGTTACCGACGATTTAGTCATAATTACACGTAAAACCGAAGAGGTATTGATAGGCAAAGGCCAGGAAATATCGGAACATGTTATGGAGATTCGCGGCGTCGGTTTGGTGGATGTACGACGCATTTTTGGGATTCGCAGCGTACGCCTGCAAAAGCGGGTGGAAGTGGAAGTTCATTTGGTGGATTGGGAAAAAAATAAGGATTTTGAACGAGTGGGGCTTGTCGATAATACCACCGAAATTCTCGGTGTTGAAGTTCCCCAGGTTATTTTGCCGATTAATCCGGGCAAGAATGTGACGGTTATAGCCGAAACCATCGCGATGAATCATTTGTTGAAAACCTACGGCCATCATACGCCAAAAGAGTTTGATAAGCGGCTGAAAGACTATATGAAGAAAAAGGATGTTATTCCGATATATAAAGACCGGGATTATTTAAAGAAAGATATGGAATGAAGAAGAACTATCTCGCATTTATTGTAACGCATGGAAACCTTGGCGAATGCATTAAAAATGTTTCTGAAAACCTCATTGCTTCAACCAGTGAACTCTTTTATTACTCAAATCAAACTCAATCGTTAGATAGTCTCGCAGACGAGATTAATAAAAAGATTGAGGAATACCAGCCGCGTAAAATCATCTTTTTTGTTGATCTGATGGGCGGCAGTTGCTGGGCGCTTGGCAATCGGCTCAAAAAAAAAAACGCGAGAACATTTTCGTGGTAACGGGCGTCAATATTCCGATGATTTTATCGTATCATATCAATATGCCACATTTGGATGATCAGGCTTTGATCGATAAAATTGTAACGGACGGTAAAAAGGGTATTGTTCATATTTAGGAAGTTTCATGGGTATTCAACTTTTTCGTATTGATGACAGACTGATTCACGGCCAGGTTGTAATCGGATGGGCTTCGTTCCTTAATTCGTCCAAAATTATTTTATGTGATGACTCCGTCTCCGAAAACGAGTGGGAAAAAGAGCTTTATTTGTCGATCGTTCCGGAAAATATCCAATCCGAAGTATTAGATGTTCCATCCATGGCGCAGAGATTGCAAGACGGTGCGGGCGATCTGAAAAAAGCCATCATTCTGGTATCTTCTCCCAAAGTGGTAGAAGCGCTTTTGAACGCCGGCGTGAAACTAAAACAAGTGAATGTGGGCGGCATTCATTTTAAAGAGGGAAGGCACAAATATCTTTCTTATCTGTATCTGGATGAAAGCGAAGTATCGGCCTTTAAACGGTGCATCGAACGGGGTGTGCGTTTTGAATGCCAGGATGTGCCTAACTCAAAAAAAGTTCCTCTCGAACATATTCTAAATAACAAATAGGTGGTATTATGCCGAAAGCTTTAACCACCGAATTCAAGGTCGGGCTTACCGTTATCGTTGCCACGGCCATTCTCATTTTGGGAATCATCTGGGGCAAGGAGCTGCGTTTACAGTTAAATAAATATACCATCGAGGTAACATTCGATAAAATCGGCGGTATGGTGGTCGGCGATCCGGTAACGGTGAGCGGTGTTAAGGAGGGAAAGGTTAAAAACATCGCCTGGAAAGATCGGCGGGTATTGTGTGAACTGGAAATAGATGATCATGTGCAACTATATGAAGACGCAACCTTTACCATCGTGAGCGCCGAAATTCTCGCGGGCATGCAGGTGGAGATCGATCCGGGGCAATCGGATCGGCATATCAATTTAGCCAAACAGCCTTTCCACGGGAAATACGGTGGGCGCATTGTCGATGTGGGGCTGATTATCGGCGATCTGGCGACGGAGGTCTCGGCGCTTACCGTTAAACTGGACCGAACGGTTACGGAAATCAACCGCCTTTTGGAGAATGAAGGGTTCCGTCAGAATATCCAACATACGATGGCAAGTATGGACGAGCTTACGTCGGATATGCGCGGATTGCCGTCCGAATTGAAAATCACTTTAAACAATCTGGATACGTTGATTTCGCGGCTCAATCACGCCGTGGGTGAGAATCGCCAGGAATTCAACACATCGCTGCGCAATTTGAACCGCCTTTCAATGCGCCTGGATACGACTACGAATTCGTTGCAGGGCATGATGAACCGTATAGAAAATCGTGAGGGCACGCTGGGTCGTATGGTGTACGATTCCACTTTATATATCAATCTTTCACGCACGTTACAACGTGTGGATTCTCTGGCGCAGAAAATCAAGAATGACGGACTGGATATCGATCTGTTTTGATGTTAAATAAAATTTGCATGATTTATAAAAGAATTTTAAATTTTTAGCTTGTATAAATAATGTGGCGCTTTAGCTCAGTCGGTAGAGCAACGGACTGAAAATCCGTGTGTCCCCGGTTCGATTCCGGGAGGCGCCACCTGGACATGGAGGGATTGCGATGCAGAAATCGTAATCCCTTTTTTGGGTTTTAATCCACATCCCCCCTTAATCAACCCCTTGCACGGTTCTCATTATAAAGCAATCGTTTGCATTCGCAAGGTATGTTCAAGCGGGTTATATATGCCTAACAAGATGTAATCGAATCCGAGATGGTATTCTGACGATTAAACCGTACAGATCGCCGTTCGTTTTACTAAAAATCGGCATCGTCCTGTTCGGTCCTTGAAAACACAACAGAACGGGAATATAATGCTGGCCACAAAGGTTACGCTTAAATATCAATACATTCGTTTAATCAGAGGAATCCAGGAGGACCATGCCGGCCCGCATTCTTGTAGTGGATGATGAGCCGGATTTTGCTCTCTTAATTGAACAACGATTCCGCAAACATATTCGTAACAATGAGTACCATTTTTCATTTGCAAGCGATGGTTTGGAAGCATTGAAGCTTCTGAACAATGGTACCAATGTGGATATCGTACTCACAGACATCAACATGCCGCGCATGGATGGGCTGGCGCTTCTGGAAAAAATTAACGAGCAATTTCCACACTTAAAATCCGTAATCATTTCCGCTTACGGCGATATGAAAAATATTCGCACCGCTCTTAACCGCGGCGCCTTCGATTTTATCACCAAACCCATCGATTTCGACGACCTCTCCATCACTATCAGCAAAACCGTGCGCGAAGCCCATGCCATTAAAGAAGCCATCAAGAACCGCGACCAGTTGGTGGCGATCGGACAGGAAATGCATATCGCCCGCACTATTCAAGAGACCATGCTGCCGAGAAACTTTCCGCCGTTTCCCCAGCGAACCGATTTCGATATTTACGCTGAAATGCTCCCGGCGAAAGACGTAGGCGGCGACTTATATGATTTCTTCCTGATTGATGAAAACACCCTTGGTTTTTGCATCGGCGATGTTTCCGGTAAAGGCGTTCCTGCCGCGCTGTTTATGGCGATGACCAAGACACTGATGAAATCGATCGGCCTGCTCGGAGTCCCGGTCGGCGAGGCCCTGGGAAAGCTAAATAAAGCCTTGCATCTTGAAAGCACCGCATCGATGTATGTCACGCTTTTCTATGGGACGCTAAATTTGCGTAATGGCAGCATGAGCTTCTCCAACGGCGGACATAATCCGTTTTATTTATTGAACAAATCGGGCACCCTACGCTCCATCAAAAATAACGGCGGCATTCCCGTCAGTTTTCTGCCTCAATTTAAATACCCCTCCTCCACCTTACCATTAAACGACGGCGACCTGATACTGATGTTTACCGATGGCGTTACCGAAGCTATGGATACCGATCAAAATGAGTTCGGCGAAGAACGAATCGAAGCGTGTCTGAAAACAGTGGAAGAGATTACGCCGCGTAACGTCATCAACACCGTTATGAAAGCCGTACAAAATTTTACGAAAGGCAATGCCTTATTCGATGATATCACCATGTTGGCAATCCAGTATCATCCTGAGACAAAATAGTGTATCCATTGACTAATCTGAGATCGGAATGAAACATTCAAAATGGAGCGATGCTTTTTTAGATCAATTGAAAGAGCAGGGCGACCGCCTGGCGGATACTTTTCTTGAAAGAATGATAAACGACAGAGAGGTAAAACATGCCGGCGAACTATTCAAACATCTAAATACCAATGATCGTAAACCCGTTCACGAACGTTATCCGGCTTTTACGGATTTTTATTATCAAACGAACCGGTTACCGGAGGGCGTCGATCTACAACGCATCGAACGCGGCGAGAATGTCTTTATTTTTAACGCTTTGCCGGCAGCGCTCGTCTTGTTAGCCAAAAGTCTGCCGGAAGGTTATGCCGCGCCCAATTTTACGACCATACTGGGGCTTTCAAAAAATCTGGAGCTGCATCCCTACCATCGTCTGCTCAAAGTGATGCAGATGCTGCTCAATGTGGGCGCTTCCCGCGGATTTCAACCGAACGGTAGAGCGGTGATTTCAGCACAAAAACTGCGATTATTACATGCGGGCATCCGGCAGATCGCGGACCGTCGCCTGCCCGATTTTCGCGCAAAATACGGCGTACCCGTTAATTTGGAAGATATGCTGGCGACGTTGATGGGCTTCTCCCTTCTGGTGGTTGATGGCTTGCGCCGTCTCCATTGCTCCATTTCCGATAACGATGCGGAAGATTATTTTTATGTCTGGAAAATTTACGCCCTTTTGATGGGCATTCATCCGCCGGATAATCCGCACAGTTTCGAATATCTTCCGGAAAATCTTGACGACGCCCGGCTGTTTTATGAACGGTACACCGAACGCCACTATACCGGTGCGGAACAGAATCCGGAGGGCCCCCGCCTGGAAGCGGCGAACCTGACAATGATGAAAGCCTTTATTCCGGCCTGGTTGCGTTGGATGGGTTTGGGTTACGCGCCGCTCATATATACGCAGCATCTGATCGGTCCTGTCGCCTGCCGCCGGGTTGGGATTAAACCGCTTAAAGGATTTTATCTTTACAAAGCTCTGTTATTCGGCATACCGCATGTGTTTTTACACATCTACGGCCTTTTCTACCGAAAGCGCCGCCATCCAGGTAAACATCACTTTCTGGCGCAATTATTTTTCCAAACGTTGATTAATGATGAATTCGGCCACGTGGTAACGTTTGAGATACCCGTTACCGTCAAAGATATGCTTAAAATGGGATAGTGAATGGTGGGAGGGATTCCGAATGGAAGTCCATCGCCTTTAAGAGGGGGGAACATGAATCAGCTTATCAATCTGGATGTTTACACGCCGCTTGAATTCGTATTCTACTTTACCGGTTTCTTTTTATGGGGCGTATTGTATGTGATTCTCGTCCGCAATATCCTCAAATATAAATTCGTCGAAATGCCTTTTGTGGTGGCTGCCGGCAACATCGCCTGGGAATTGCTCTATTCCTTCGTGTTCGAAATGGATATGGGCTATCTGCTTACCTGGCTGTACCGCGTCGGTACTCTGGTGGATGTATTCATCTTTATCATGGTGATTCGCTACGGCCACAAGCAAATCAGCAAATTAACGAGCGTCCATAAATACTTCAGGCCCATGGTGGTGCTCATATTCATCGCCTGGGGTATTCTGTTCTATTTTTATCGCAGCCAGGGACTGGATAACAGCCTCGGTACCGTTTCGGCCATTCAGCTTAATATGGTCATATCGGCGCTCTACATCGTACTCATTTTGAGCCGCCCCACGCTTTACGGCATGTCTTACGCCATCGCCTGGCTAAAGATGATGGGGACGGGTCTCGTTACGGTGTTTGTTTTCCTCCATTTTCCGGAAAACCATTTTATCCAAACGATGGGCATCCTGGTCTTTATTGTGGATAATATTTACATTTATATGTTTGCCCGCCGCCGGAAGCTGGAAAGCACAACCGCCTGATAATTTATTGAAGGAAATGCAATCGTGAAGGAAATTCCGGGTTACACCATTCGGGAAAAAATCATCGACGGCTATTTCTGGGAGCTGTACCGCGGTAATGAGATAAACAGTGGTACGCCTGTCATGTTCAAGCGGCCGCGGCCGGAATTGTCTTCGCAAATTGATTTGGCGCGCTTTCGTAACGAATACGAAATTCTGAAATCAAAAACGCTCATTGCAACCCACGGCCTCATCGAAAACAACCAATCCACCGTGCACATAATCGCCGATGTTCCGGGTATTGCGCTTAATACGCAGCTTAAAGAAGCAAAATTCGACGCCGAACAGTTTCTAAAGCTGGCCATAAGGTTTGCGGAACTGCTTCATCATATTCACCGCCAGAAAGTGGTTGTTAAGGGTCTGCATTCCGAATCCGTTTTGATAGACCCGCAGGGATACAAAGTGGCTGTAATCGATTACAGCCACGCCTCGCTTTTAAAAGTGCAGCGGCCCAATGTCGCCGGCATCCCCCTTGTTCCCGATAGGCTGGCATACATGTCGCCCGAGCAAACGGGACGAATGAACCGGGACATCGATTACCGCACGGATTTCTACTCACTGGGCGTCCTGTTTTATGAGATGCTTGTCGGCTGGCGGCCTTTCCAAACCGATGATCCGCTGGAAATGATCCATGCCCACATCGCCGGTCAGGCGCGGCCGCCGCATGCTCTTAACCGCTCTATTCCAGTGCCTGTATCCGAAATTATAATGAAATTAATGGCTAAGAATGCGGAGGAGCGATACCAAAGCGCGCTGGGCTTAAAATCCGATTTGGAAACGTGTTTGAACGCATACCGGAGCGCCAATGAGGTGGCGGCGTTTCCATTGGGCAAACATGAAATACTGGACGAGTTTCAAATTCCGCAAAAATTATACGGGCGCCGGGAACAGATTGATCAGCTGCTGAACGTCTTTGAGGAGGTGAGTGCGGGCTCCAATCAATTGGTGTTGATTCCGGGGCCCCCGGGCATCGGCAAATCGGTTTTGGTCAATGAAATTCAGAAGCCGGTCGTTAAGGCGCACGGTTTTTTTATCAGCGGTAAATTTGAAGAGCTCAGCCGTGATACGCCTTACAGCTCTCTGTTACAGGCCCTGCAGGAGCTCGTTCGGCAACTGCTGACGGAAAGCTCTGAAAAACTGGCCGTCTGGAAGGATCGGATTATCAAAACGCTCGGTTCGAACGCCAGGGTCGTCAGCGATGTCATTCCCGATCTGGAGTGGATCATCGGACAAACAAAAAGAGTGCCCACCTTACCGCCACGTGAAACCCAAAACCGTTTTAATCTCGTGTTTAAGAACTTTGTACGCCTGTTTGGCCGCAGGGAGAATCCGCTGGTCATTTTTCTGGACGATCTCCAATGGGCGGATAATGCCACACTGGCTTTGGTACATCAGTTTTTGAGGGATCCTGCGCTAAAGTATTTTTTACTGATCGCCGCCTATCGCGACAAAGAAATCGATTCCACCCATCCCCTGACGCACTTTTTAAGCGACATCAGAGAAGCGAAAGCGGCCGTCCGTACGATTATGATTCAGCCGCTGGATACGCCGCATATCAGAGAAATGATTACGGATACATTCCGCTGTGATGAACCGGAAGCCCGGCCGCTGGCAGCGATCGTGCAACAGAAGACGCTGGGTAATCCCTTCTTTATCAAATATTTTTTACAATCGCTTTATCAAAACAATCTCCTTTATTTTCAGTACGCTGCGGATGATCAACATTTACAAGGCCGACGGGAGGCCGGTTGGAGATGGGATATTGATAAAATCGAACAAATGGGATTTACCGAAAATGTGATCGATTGGCTTATCGAGTCTTTGCAACGTTTGCCGGAAGAGACGGTCGAGGTTCTCAAGATCGCCGCCTGTATCGGTATGGATTTCGATTCGCAACTGCTGTCCAAAATGACGCACCGTGGAAATACGGCGGTGGCCCGGGCGCTGTGGGAGGCCATTCAACAGGGAATGATTCTGGAAAAAAACCGACAATATAATTCCGATGGCCGCGAACATTGGACGGTTTCGTATAAATTTGTACACAACCGTATTCAGGAAGCGGCTTACGCCCTAATGGCGCCGGCCAGGCGTAACAAAGTCCATTTAAAAATTGGACGGTTGTTGTTGGAGACCTTTAAAAAGCAGGACCGGGAAGACTTGCTGTTCGCGGTTGTGAACCAGCTGAACGCCGGAAATGCATATATCATCAATGAAACGGAAATGATGGCTTTGGCCGAACTGAATTACCGCGCCGGTAAAAGAGCGCGCGATGCTTCCGCCCATAAATCGGCGCAGGCTTACTTTCGCATGGGCGTGCAGGCGCTTCCGCCGGACGCATGGGAGCGCTGCTACGATCTGACCCGGCAAATTTACTTCGAAAAAGGCGAGATTGAATACATTAACGTACAATATGACCAGGCGGAGAAAGATCTTAATCTCATTTTAGAGAACGCGCCTACGTCGATCGATAAGGCCCGCGTTTATGCAATTCGCGTGCGCATGTACGTGAGCCAGAGCCGCCTGGAAGATTCGTTGACCGCAGGTATACATGGCCTTAAACTGTTGAACTTTAAATTCCCGCGGAGCCCCGTTAAACCGCTGGTGTTTGCGAATATGCTCATAACATCGCTACGGCTCCTCCGTCGGTCGCAGAAACAATTGTACGATATGCCCGAGATGCGGTCACCGGAAGCGAAGCTCGCCCTGAACATCATCACCGATCTGCTTGCGTTTGCCTACAATACAAGCGCCGATCTGTTCATGATTCTCCTGATGACCATGATCAAGATTACGTTGAAATACGGCAACGCCGACGCTTCGAGTTATGCCTACGGCGGTTTTGGGGTTATAGCCGGTTCGGGCTTCGGCTTGTTTCAGAAGGGCGATGCCTTTGGCCGGTTACAGGTCCGACTGAGCGACAAATTCCCCGATTCGTATTTCCGCGGACGCACCTATTTCGGATACGCCTGCCTGATCAAGCACTGGATGCATCCGCTCAAAGAAAGTCAGGTCGATTATGACAAGGCCTTAAAATACTCTTTGCAAAACGGTGATTTCCTTTATGCCGCCAATACCATCAATAATATTTTGTGGTTCGATATGGTTCGGGGACTGAATTTGAAGCGCCTGTACGAAAAAGGCCGGGAATATCTGGACTTTATGGATCAGATTCAGTATGAGGATCTGCGCCTCTCACCGGAATTTGCTTTGCAATATGTACACGCCTTAAGAGGCCAAGCCCCCGACGTTTTGCAATCCAATAAAGAACCGTTTGTGCAGGCCGCGTTTGAAGAGCGGCTTGAGCAAACCGAATTTACACAGGTGCGCGTCAGTTATCGAATCATGCGGTCGCAATTGTATTACCTGTTCGGCGAATACGATTCGGCGCATTCGCTATTGAATAAAGTGGACTCCGAACTGCACGCCGTGATCGGTCACATCACATTGCCGGAATACCATTTCTATCGTGCGCTCAATCAGTGCCAGCGAGCAAGCCGTTCGGCCGGTGAACAAAAGTGGCGCATGTTAAAACAGGCCCGCCGTCATGTAAAAAAACTGCAAACCTGGGCCAAACACAACCACTACAACTTTTATCACAAGCACTGTCTGGCCCATGCCGAAATTTATCGCCTGGAACGCAACGATCATCAGGCGTTTCAGCTCTACGAACGCGCCATCCAATCTGCCACCGACAACGGTTTTATTCAGGATGCGGCCATTGCCAAAGAGCTGGCTGCTCGGTTTTATCTTTCGCAAGACAGTAAACGCGTGGCCCTTACCTATTTGCTGGACGCTGTGGAGGATTACCGCAAATGGGACGCCGAAGGCAAGTTAAAGCATCTGCAAACGGAATTCGACACTGTGTTCGACAGCGGTTTATGGCAGAAGTGGTTAACGGCGCAACAAAATCCCGATAGCATGCCCAATGTGGATTTAAAAAGTTTGCTGAAGGCTTCCGAAACGCTCTACGGAGAGATCGTGTTCGATAAGCTGTTGCACAAATTGATTCAGATTACGTTGGAGAACGCAGGCGCGGAACGCGGGCTTTTGCTTCTGTCAAAGGACGACGAATTGTTTATTGAAGCGGAAGGGTGGATGGAAACGAATCAGGTTGAAGTGACGCCGATGCAGGTTCTGGAAACCTATGCTGATATCGCCGTCAATCCTGTGCGATACGTGGAACGCAGCCGGCACACAGTCGTACTTGACGACGCTGCGAATGCAGGCGATTTTCAGGATGATCCCTATATTGCTAAAAACAACATCCTGTCGTTGTTAGTCGTGCCGCTCATGCATAAACAATCGTTAACCGGCATCCTGTATCTTGAAAACAATCTGGTTAAAGGGGCGTTCACCGAAGACCGTGTGAGAATCTTACGCATGTTATCCACGGAAATCGCCATATCCATCGAGAATGCACGCCTGTACACCAAATTGCAGAACGCCAATGAACAACTGGAAGAGTATAGCCGCACACTGGAACGTAAAGTGCTGGAACGGACCCGCGATTTGCAGCGGAAATCGGAAGAACTGCAGAAAAGCAAAGACGCACTGGAAAAAACCGTCTATAATCTGGAGCTTACGAAAACACAGCTGGTCCATTCTGAAAAAATGGCTTCCCTGGGTGAATTAACCGCTGGCATCGCCCACGAAATCAAAAATCCGCTCAATTTTATAAACAACTTTTCGGCGGTATCGCTGGAGTTTGGCGACGAGATCAAAGAAAACCTCAACCGCCTTTCGGAAAAGAATGACAGGGTGATGTTGGAAGAGACGGTGGGCATATTGGAGGATTTACACAAAAACATCCGGCGCATTCATCATCACGGCAAACGTGCGGACGGCATTATCCACAGCATGATGATGCACTCGCGCGGATCGAGCGGACAGAAGGAACCATCCGACATTAACAGCCTGCTGAAGGAGGCGCTTAACCTGGTTTATCACAGTATGCGCGCACAAAACCCGGCGTTTCAGATTGAAATCCATGAAGCGCTGCAAAGCGACTTACCTCAGATCAAAGTGGTGCCGCAGGATATGTCGCGCGTATTTTTGAACTTGCTGAACAACGCCTGTTATGCGGCTTATGAAAAATTTAAAAATGCGGGCGGAGAAGCGCCGCAAATCCGGATCAGCAGTGCAGTGCAGGACGGATGTCTCCGCATCCGGATTAAGGACAACGGCGCCGGCATCCCGGAAGTAAACCGCGAACGTATCTTCAATCCCTTTTTTACCACCAAACCGACGGGGCAGGGTACCGGACTGGGCCTGTCGCTGAGTTATGATATGGTCGTCAAACAACACGGCGGGAAGCTTTTGCTGAACAGCGAGACGGGTCGGTATGCCGAATTTGTGATGGAGTTGCCGCTTTAACGGCGGATCCCCGCCGCGACTTTCTGCTGGATTTGCAGAAATATTTGTCTCACCCGGGCGCCACAAATGAATGTTACCTGTATGTATTATATTGGGATTATTCCTGTTTGGGCGTTAATAACCGCTTGGAGTAGGGCGCATCACAAACCTGAAAAGAAAAATGCTTTTTCAATGGCAAGTTAGTAAATTACGCCTTGTGATCCCGGATTTCAGCAGCATCTTGTACGCCATTTAATGTAATCGTGTGTGGTGGCCGTGTTTTGGCAGGACCAATAAAATTTCAGGGAAGTGCATTTAAATCGCTAATGATTAGAAATCTTATCCATTAAACGGGTTGGGCTTAAGGAACAGAAGAAGCTAAAAAAATGTTAAACATGTGATTTGATGTGAACCGATTCACTTAAATAACGAACACGAACACCGATAGAAAGCATGAGACGGGGGATTTCAGAAGGTGTTTAATCGTATGTTGTTGCAAAATTTGTTTTTAATCAAACGTGGGTTAGCCATCATGATCGGATTGATCGTTGAGCGGAACACGGTGCAGTACACGTTTAAGTTCCAAAGCGTTGAAGAAGCGGCGCGCGAGGCTCTCTATCAGTTGCGCCACAACAAGGTACAACCCGTCGCCATCCTGGACGACGACCGTTTAATCTGGAAAGCATCCAACAGCAAAACCATCAAAGAGGAGCTCAAAAAACTGGCTGTGGGAAAAGACTGAGTTATAGGTCTCATACTTTATAGTTACTCTTCTTTTGCTTCAGATGGAATTGGACCTCAAAAGGTAAGTGCTTAACATAACCTATTGATTTTTAAAGAGGTCCAGATTATGTCGAAACATATACGTTAAATTCCATTACAGTTGTGTTATTTCATTGATATGATAGAAATCGGTAAGTAATCAATAAAGCTGAAGATTGGCAATACAAATTAAAATTTTAGTATTGGCATATTATCTATTCGCCTGTGTTAGCCAGACATATTATTCAACTTTCCTTTTCAAATGGTGGTCAGAACCCTTCCCGCTCCAGACCGATGTCGCGCTTCTCCAGCGCCTCGCGGAACGGAACAGACGGTACCGAGCTTTCCTGCCGCAACACGCCGTGCTCGTTTATGGCGCCACTCAGTAACATTTGCAACAGAATAGCCGCCGGAAAGGCCGTCATGCGCATCATGGCCGTCAGGCCCGCGGTTTGGTCGCCGTACTGGATCGTCTGATACTGCAACCGTTTGCGGTCGCCGCCTTTGTGGCCGTCGGCGGTAATGCGCAGCAGCACCGCATCGTCGTCATCGATGGTCAGCGCCTGTTCCAGCATCGCTTCGAAGGCGGCCCGTTTGTTCACGCGGTTGTCGTCCACTTCCATCGTGTCATCCCCGGCGAAACCCATATCCAGCATGGCTTTGACAATATGGCAATGCCCCGGATAACGGATGGTCTTGTAGTCCAGATAGTCGACGCGGTCTTTGAACGTTTGTGGCAGGGTCGATGCGCCGCCGGACGTAAAGAAAGCCTCCATCATGCCGAAGGGACGCGGAAATTCCAGTTCTTCCACATCGGTCATGGACGGTACGGTTTTGATGCGCCCGCCGTCCAGAATTACCGCCGGCTCAACATATTCGTTGATCAGGCCGTGTACGGAAAAGACCAGCATATAGTTCAACGGCGGATGTGGATTGACGGGCAGGCCGCCCACCCGGATGCGCAGGGCGTCGACCCGCGCCAGTTCGCTGATGAGGCCGGCGGCGAGTACGGACGCCATGCCCGGTGCCAAGCCGCAATCCGGAATGACGCCCACGCCCGCCGCCTTTACCTGCTTGTGGAGGCGAAACTGCTGTTCCACCACATCGTTATTGCCGCCCAGATCGACGAGATGCGTTCGGGTATCGATGGCCAGTTCCGTCAGCGCTACATTGTATTCGTACGGAACGGCGCTCACGGCGCCGTCGGCGTCCTCCATCAACGAGCGCATGGCGTCGTTGTCCGAAGCGGAAGCCCGGCGCACGTTCAGACGTTTATTGCCGAAATGATCTTGCATTTTTTGTAAAGCGTCTTGCGATTGATCCACAACCGTCAGGCGATCGACGTCGCCGTGCGTGAGGAAATCATAGACCAGCCCGTAGGCCATGCGTCCGGCGCCAAGGATGAGCACATGCATAATGCGGTTCCTTTCAAAAGTTGCCCCGTTCCTTTTTGTTTCCCCTCCCTATCCCGCACAACCGGGATAAGGAGGGAATTAAGGAGTGGGGGCCGGTTATTATTGACCATCCCACTTCGGTATGCGTCCCGGCGTCCAGGGCGCATCGGATTCCTGCAACGTATTTTCCACGGCGTGTAAGTCGATTTGGATCAGCTTCTGCAGTTTTTCGAGCTGTGGTTTAAACAGTTCGGCCGCCGTTTGATAAGATTGCCGCTGGGATTCCGTGGGAGCGGAAGTGGAGCGCCACTGTCCCCAAACGATCGTGGACAGACGGCCCTGAACTGACGGCGGTTGATTGGCGTTGCGCTTGCTGATGGTGGGATCGCCGCGCAGAGCGCGCAATACTTCTTCCGTTTTTTGCTCGATGTTTTTGATCGTATCCATGAGCGCAACAGGCGCCTGCGGTGTGCGATGGAAGGCCACCTTGAGGTGCTCCAGGCGATCCTGAACTTCGTTGGCCGCTTTGATGGCACCTGATACCGCCCGCCTCAGATCGGCCACTTTGCGCTGGAATGCCACCAGGGCTTCGCGGTCTTTCGCCGGCAGCGTGGCCGTACCCAGGACTTTGGCTTCGAAAATCTGCGGTCCGGCCAGTTGGGTAATCTTGCCGTTGACGCTTTCGGAAAGCGTAACTTCGTATTTGCCGGGCATGGCCAGCATGCCACTGGCATCGGCGTTGTTTTTCTTGCCGTTTACGCGGGTGGGTTCGGGTGAAGGGAAGCGCAAATCCCAGGAAACCCGATGGATGCCTTTTTTAACCGGCGCTTTAATGCGGCGCACTTTATCGCCGTTCACCTCTTTAACCGTAAACAGAAGATAGGGCGATTCTTCCTGATCTTCCTTACGCAGTTCTTCCCAGCTTGGATAGGGCACGGGCTTGCCGGCTTCGAGCAGTTCTTTTTCCCGTTCGCGGCGCTTTTCTTTCAGTGTTTTGATATCCTCTTTAAGATAGTAGGTAAAGGTGGCGCCGAACGGAGGATTGTCCGCGGCGTAATACGAGCCGCCCTGGTTGCCCGTACCCGAACGGGTGCGGATGAACATCCAGGGGTCTCTCACGCCAAAGAGATGCGCTTCCTTTGCCAGTAATTCGGAATCCACATGGCGCAGCGGAGCATAGTTATCCAGAACATAGAAGCTGCGTCCGAAGGTGCCCAGAACCAGATCGTTTTCCCGGCGTTGAACGGCGATGTCCCGGACCGCGATGGTCGGCATCTTGCCTGTGAGTTCAATCCACTTCTTTCCGCCGTCCACCGTAAAGTAAACGCCGAATTCCGTCCCGGCGAACAACAGATCGGGATTAACGTGGTCTTCGGAAAGCGCGTACACCGTACCCGTGTCGGGCAGAGTTTGTGCGATCGGTTTCCAACTTCTGCCGCGGTCGGTACTCTTGTAGATGTACGGCGCGAAATCGGCGCTTTTATGATTATCGAAGGCGGCGTATACCGTGTTGGCGTCGTGCCGTGAAGCCAGCAGGTCGCTTATGTAAATCAATTTGGGCAGGTCGTCGATGCGTTCGACGGAGCGCCAGTTTTTACCTCTGTCCTCCGTGATCTGGATGAGACCGTCGTCGGTGCCGGCGTAAAGCAAACCCTCTTGCAACGGCGATTCGGTCAGAGATACGATGTTACCGTACAGCGAGGTCGATGCGTTTTTGGAAACGGCGTCCACGCTCCAAACGCGGCCCATGATTTCCAGTTTATTGCGGTCGATCTGGCGGGTGAGATCGGGGCTTATGGCCGTCCATGAGTCGCCGCGATCGTCGCTGCGAAACACTTTATTGGCGGCGAAATACAGGCGCTGCGGATCGTGTGGGCTGATGAAGAGCGGACTGTTCCAGTTCCAGCGCAACGGCGCTTCATCCGGGCCTTCGATTGGTTTGATGCCCATGGACTGGCCGCTGGCTTTGTCGTAGCGCGCCAACCAGCCATACTGAGACTGCGAATAGACAATGTCCGGATTTTCGGGGTCGATGGCGGGTTCGAATCCATCGCCGCCTTTGGTGATGAACCAGTCGCAATTGACGATGCCTGTGCGGCTGGTGGTTCGGGCCGGTCCGCCGATGGTGTTATTGTCCTGCGTACCGCCGTACACATTGTAAAAAGGGTAGGCGCTGTCCACGGCGACGCGATAAAACTGTGTAATCGGAATATTGGGCTTAAAGTGCCAGTTGGCGCCGCGGTCGTAGCTTTCGTAAATGCCGCCGTCACCGCCGATCAGCAAATGCTCGGGATTTTCGGGATCGATCCACATGGCGTGGTCGTCCACGTGGCGATGTTTGCGTCCCAACGTTTCAAATGTCTTGCCGCCGTCCACCGTCACTTTGGTATAGGTATCGAGGGAATAAACGCGATCCACATCTTCGGGATCGGCCACGATCTCCTGATAGTATTGCGGGCTGCGGGCGACCATGCCGCTCTGTTTGTGCCAGGAGGCGCCGCGATCGGTGGAGCGGAAGAATCCGCCCTTATCCATCGCCGCCTCGATGATGGCGTAAATAACGTCGGGATTGGCGGGCGAAATGGCCAGCCCGATGCGCCCCAGATCGACCGACGGAATGCCGGAAGTCAGTTTTTTCCAGTTAGCGCCGCCGTCGGTGGTTTTGTAAAGGGCGGATTCCGGGCCGCCGTTGATCAGGGTCCACACCCGCCGCCGGCGCTGATACGAAGCGGCGTACATAACATCGGGATCGCGCGGATCCATAACCAGATCGGTTACACCGGTGTCTTTGCTGATATCGAGAATGTTTTGCCAGGTTTTACCGCCGTCCGTGGTTTTAAATACGCCGCGGTCGCCGCCCGGTCCCCACAGAGGACCCTGCGAAGCAACGTAAACGATGTTGGCGTTTTGGGGATGGACAATAATTTTAGCGATGTGCTCGGATTGTTTGAGACCCATATGTTTCCAGCTTTTGCCGCCGTCTACCGACTTGTAGACACCGTCGCCGTAACCAACGCTGCGCTGGCTGTTGTTTTCTCCGGTTCCAACCCAGACGGTATGGGGATTGTTGGGATCGATGGTCACGCAGCCGATGGAATAGGCGCCGTATTGATCGAACACCGGCCGATAAGTGACGCCGGCGTTGCTTGTTTTCCAGACATTGCCGGAAGCCACGGCCACGTAATATTCGCGATGATCATCGGGATTTACGGCAAAATCGGTGATGCGGCCCGAGGCCAGCGCCGGACCGATGCTGCGCATTTCGAGGCCGCTGAATGTGGAGGCGGTCATCTTGTCTGCCTGTGGTTCGTCGGCAAACAAAGGCACAATGAAAAATAAACTCAATAAGAAAGTCAGAACAGCATGAAAACGTCGCATAGGAACTCCTTTTAAGTGTGTTTAAAACGTTCGATTTCGGATCATCACCCCAGCGCCACATCCAGGGTCATCATAACGGCAAAACCGGTCATGGCGCCGAATGTGGCAAAGTCGGTGCTGCGGCTTTGCTGTGATTCGGGTATCAATTCTTCCACCACTACAAAGATCATGGCCCCTGCTGCAAATGAGAGGGCGTAAGGCAGCAAGGGTCGCATTAATATAACGGCGGCCGCGCCCAAAACCCCGCCCAGCGGTTCGACGATGCCGGACAGCTGGCCGTACCAGAAACATTTAAAGCGGGACAATCCTTCACGGCGCAGAGGTACCGATACGGCAGCCCCTTCCGGGAAATTCTGTATGCCGATTCCGATGGCCAGAGCGATGGCGCCGGCAAACGAAGCGGCCTCCATATTGACGCCCAGCGCCCCGAAGGCGACGCCGACGGCCAGGCCCTCCGGGAAGTTGTGCAGCGTTATGGCTAAAATCAGCAGGATACTTTTATGCCATGAGGTGGATAGGCCTTCGGCCTTTTCCCGCGGTAAATTCATGTGCAGATGGGGCAGTATTTTGTCAATCAAATGCAGGAAAGCGCCGCCCATCAAAAAACCGATCAGCGCCGGTACCCACGAAGGGAGGTAAGAATCGTTCGCCATCTCTATCGCGGGTGCCAGCAACGACCAGAAACTGGCGGCAATCATAACGCCGGCCGCAAAACCCAGCATACCATCCAGAATCTCACGCCGTATGGATTTAAAAAAGAAGACGATAGAAGAGCCCGCAGCCGTCATAAACCAGGTAAAACAGGTGGCAATAAGCGCCTGCGTAATGGGATTTAAACCGACGAACCAATCGTATAGCATCTGTATCTCCGACATTTATGGTTAAATGATCATTGGCTACCAGCCGTTTATGTAAAAGCAAATATCATACAACTTTGAAGGCGCTTATATACTGTTTCAACGTTCGTGTATGGTTCATAATATAATATTGAAATTTAAATGGTTGATTTCAAATAATAAGTATGCGATTCGGGAATAAAACGATCAAAAATTTCTTCGTTGTGTGATATGATCAGAAAGGACTGCCCGCCTGATAACTTTTCTTGTAAGATGGACATTACTTTCTGCAAGCTGTCGAAATCCAACCCATTGAACGGCTCGTCCAGGATCACCAACGGAGTATTTAACAGCAGGGTGCGCATTAAATTGAGCCTCTGTTTTTGCCCGCCGCTCACATAAGCCATTTTGCGGGTAAAGAATGCCGGCGGTGCATCTTTGCCGAAAAGATGCTGCAATTGCTTTTTAAGCTCATGTTCACTCAATTTAATAATGGATTTCAGGGCGCGAAAATTTTCCAGTACGGTGGCCTGCAAATTGAGAGCTTCATCGGCGTGTTGAAAAACCATACCCGCCTTTTTGCCCCAGATCCGTTTTTGCCAGAAATGGCGCGGTGTTTTTTCCGTAACTTCGTAACCGAAACACTGCATGGCGAATTGTTGCGGCCGGAGTAAGCCCATGATCATTTTGGCCAGGGTGGTTTTACCGGCGCCGCTGGGCGCCTTTAGATAAACCATTTCCGCCCTTTGTATGGTCAGGTCTGACGGTTTTTGGTGGTTTGCATCCCGGTATATTCGAAAGGCGCGATCGAAAATGCGATAGGATTGGTTCACCCGTAGCAGTGGTTGTGTTGTACGCCTGCGATCTTTTTTAAACAACGGTTTTTGCTGTTGGAGCCATTGCAGATAACGGTCGGCGGAGAAGTCTTCCATGGAAACCTCGTCCCTCTTCCGGCGCTTCAGCTCTTTAAATGTAATAGCGGAAAGCAGGTCGCCGTGATGGCGATAAAGTTCGCTGATCATAGAATAGTCGTGGGTAATTAACAAAATCGTGAACGGTTTTCGGCGATATCTTGAAAATAACATCTCCAGGAACAAATTGCGGTAACGATCGTCCAGGTTGCCGGTAGGTTCGTCGAATACAAAAACCGGGGTATGACGGCGGCTGTCCGTTTTTAGATACTGTTCGATGCTCTTGAACGCCATGGCCAGAAGGATACGCTGCTTTTCGCCGCCGCTGGGTCGGTAAGGACGGGGAAAGAGCGCGAGGATACGGCTAATGATCGTATCGTCTTCGTTTTGCCAGAGGCGGCTCAAAATACGAAGTTCGTCTTCAACGCTGCGGAGTTTGCCCTCTCTCAACTGTTCACGAATCGACAGCAGAGGATTCAAGTGGCTGGAGGGCTCCTGAAAGACAAAAAATCCGTTTTCACGTATAAGGCGTGCCTCCTCGCTCCGGCGGTATTGTTCGTTGCTTAGGCGGTTGATGGTGATATTTAGCTCGTCATCCAACAGACCGAATACGGATTTTGACAGCAGGGTTTTGCCGATTCCCGATTCGCCCAGCAACAGGGTGATGCCGTTCTTCCGAAAAGTGAAGCGTCGGCATTGGACGATAGTATGCGTTTGGTCTTTGATGTTGATGGCGTAGGTGAATTCACTCATAAGCGGTAACGCTCCGCGATGCCGTTGGAAATTTTAAAGGAACTCAAGATGGTGAATACGATCAGGAAAGCGACGGTAACGCCCTGAAGATGTTTAAAAAAAAGATCCACAATATAGGTCGGATGCGTAAGTACATAACCGATCGCCAGAATGTCCTGTTTACTATCGATTTTTGCGAGCAGACTGCCCAGGGTTACGGGTAAATTGACCGAACTGACCTGTGCAGATAATCCGACCGAAATGATAAAATCCACGCTGCACTGCAGGAATACGGCCATGCCCAGAATGGCCACCAGTTTATTGAATATATGAATACGGCTGTTTTTCCAGAGTATATCCCAGTTGATTATTCTGCGCTCCGGGATGCCGCAGACCAGCATGGCCTGGTAAAATTCCAGTTTCTGAAAATAGCGGATGCGTTCCTGCATCAGGTCGCTTAATTCCAGGAAGATGAAGATACTCATGGCAAACGCCATAAGGATAAATACGGTCGCCGTGCTATGGATGTATTGCGATTGTAGTAAATACTGGATGCCGATGTAAGCCAGTAAAATACCGACAATTTGCGGCACCGACCGGATGAGATTTAAGAGGAAGTTCAAAATCAGATAGCCGATACGGTTTTTGGCTTTCTGCAGGTAGTGTAACGCCAACACCGCGTTCCACGCCAGTAAGAAGCTGAAAATAATGACCAGCACGGCAATGAAGAAAGTATTGACAAAACCGGCAACCACTTTTTGAAGAGCAGGTTTATTGAGAAATAGGAGATTCCATACGGCTGCGAGTAGCATGGCGCCCAACCAGAAAGACAACCAGAGGCGGTCTTTCTGCCGGTATAAGTTGCGTGCGGTTTTGAGCAATGCATCGGCGTATAATTTAAGCCGGATTTTAACGGTTTTCATAACGCATCGTTTCTCTGTGAACAATCCAGTCGGTTCCGATTTCGGTAGCTTTTACCACATAAAAAATGCCGAGAATGATGACAATGACGGCGGCGAAATTCTCATATAATAATTGCTGCAATAATTCGTAAGTGAGATGTCCGTGGATATTAAGCGCCATTTCGATGATGATCAGGCCGCTGATTAAAAACGAAGCCTGTTCCTTAATGGCCGGTAAATACTGATAACGGGCGTTCATGAAAATGTGTTGAAAAACGTGGCCCTCGAAACGTTTGTGCAATGCAAATATTTGTTTCAAGCGAATGCCGCCTTTTGAGGCGTGGTCGTAGGAGTTATTGAGGTTTTTAATCAGCGCCGTTTCCACGTAACCCTTGCGGCTTTCGGTTACCAGAAATGTATAAAATTTATGGGCATAATTGAGTAATAAGCCGTTGGAAATCACGCCCAGAATAATCATAAAAAAGATGCTGTCGGTATCGAAGCGGGTTTTAAAGGAATAAGCGATGACATACGCCGGCGAAAACAGAATAAGATAGGCAAGCGCGGTCCCTAACATTTTCACCGCAAGCAGAATCGAGCGTTTGATATAATGGTACCATTGACGCATCTCCGTTTTTTGTAAGGCTGGCGGCCGGACCACATGCCGGAAAAATCGCATGGTATTGGGCGTGCGTTTTTGTTTTTTTCGAACAAACCGCCATATACCCAGCGTTTGTACGCCATAATACGTGAGCAATAAAACCAGTCCGTAAATGAGTACGAATTTGACATACATGCCGAGCAACGATCGCAATTGTGAAAACGTTAGGCCCTTATCGCCGAAGCCCGGGGCCAATTGCCGCGCCAGGTGCTGTTCGCTCCGGCTTTTCAGGCTCTGGATTAACGAATCATTGGCGGCGGTTTGTTGCGGACGGTAAATATCCAGCACATCATGAAACAAAGCCCGGTCGAAGGGATCGTTCAAATCCAGATAGGGCGGCTGTAAATAGGCTTCCGCTTTTCGATCGTTCTGGTGCCCGGTTTGCTTTCCGTTGTCAAGCAGCGTAAACAACGGAATCGACAATACCAGCGTAACCAGTATAATGCTTATCAGATGTTCGCTCAGCTTCCTTTTCATGATTTACCGGCTTTACTTTTGATCACGATTACGCCGTCATTGTAGATCAGTTCGAACGGTGAAGCAAGCAACATCGTCTCAAGGTCGCGGACCAGGTAATGCGTGCTCCGCGAAAGTTGGTTGATATATGTTTGTTGATTGAGTCGGGCGCGTATTACGTTGGTTTCCGTTTCGATGACCCATTGTGGAATGGATTTATCGGCTTCAAAACGCCTGTTGAAATCCCGAAAAAATGTTTGGTAGTCGTGATTTGCCGATTCGATTCGCTGTACAATCCGTATTTTAAGATCGTGTGGTAGAATGTTCACGGCGGACTCTGACGTTGTTTGTATTTTTTCCCAGGCTGATCGGTCGCTTAATGCGCTCCACCCGTAGCGGCTGGGGCGACCCAACTGAGCGAGAAAGTATTGCCGGTCTTTCCGGAAAAGCCGGATCACCACATCCCCTTTGTTCAATGTGGTTTTTGATTCGGTCTCGGCGGCCGACAAACCATGATTGACGGAGATCGCTCCATCCGTTAAAATTTGCAATGTATCTCCGATAACCCGGCAGCGTTTGACGCGCGTATACGTGTTACTTTTCGCATCGGGCAAGAGGGATTTTCGGCCCCGCAGAATATAATAAGCGTCGTCGAAAAGGGTGCATTGCACGACTTCGGTGATATCGTCGCTCAGACGGGCGCGTTCATCGATGATACGCAGGGGAACATAGGCGCTGAATTGCGGGAAGTCGTCCACATCAATCGTTTGCTGATATTGATTGTAAATGCGCACGGCATCCGGATTTTTAATGATTAAAAAATCGCTGTAACGACCGCCCTGTGCGCCAAGCATCGTTGCGTAATATAAAAAACCTGTCACAATTAAGATTAACCGCATGAATATCCGCTATCAGCGTTCGCGTTCCTGCCACTGTTCAATGGTTGAAAATTGTGAAGCCACCCCGTACAGATCGATGCTGGCGCTGTCGAATTGCGTGCGGAAATAGGCCAGGGAGGGCAGGGAGAACAACCAGCTTCCCAGGGCCAATTCCTGTTCCAGGCCATCCACAAAACGGGCGTATGCCTGTTTGTCGCCCACCTGGTCGCTCGACATGAAGCCGTAGGTGTAATCCAGCAACTTCATAAAATCCGGACGTTCGGGATGCTCGCTCATTAAATCGATGCGGAAAAAGTTTTTGTCGCTCCGGAATGATTTATGGTTGATCATTCGGTTGCCGCGTCCGTCGGAGTCGGTGATAAGATTAATTTTGTGTCGTGCAAAGTCCGGTTCGCGTAACAGTATGTCGTACAGATCAAATAAGAAATTGCTGCGATAACCGGGGATGGCTACCAGTACGGCGTCGTAATTGCCTTTTTGAATTTGTTCATTGGGAACCGCCGAAACCTTGATGTGTCCTTTAGCGACGGCCGGGTCGTTAAGAATGTCCACCAGTTCGGCGAGCTCTTCACGGAAACCGTAATTAAGACAGGTGGCAATGCGCACCGTATCGGGAAGAACAGCTAATGGAGCGCCGCGATCGTTGCGGAGCGGCGTCACGATTTCTTCCTCCACATAATAGGAGGTGGACGGGAAAATACTGTAATTCAGATAATCGCCGTAGTTGTCGCGGTTTCCTTTGAAATCGACGATATGGCGTTGTTGTTCGCTGCCGATCTTATAAAAGCGGTTTATAATCTTTTCGTTATCGATCAAACCGCGCAGGGCCGTCCGCTGCTCACGATTGAGCCGTTGTACATTGTGTAACAGAGCAAAAAATACCGTACTGATATTGGATTTATAGAAGAAATCTTCCTCATCGGCCAGAATGGGCGAAAGGCTTCCGAACGGCGTGCTGAGCAGAGTGTTGATATTACCGTTTTTCAACTCGGTGGTATAGGTGCTGTTATCGATAAAAGGCTGCAATTTCAGATTCGGTATAAAGGCGTTGGCGTCGGGATTCTTGTAAAAATAGAAGATATCCTCGTTCAGACCGGCCCACATGAACGGTCCGGTACCGTCGAAGTAGTTGGCGGCGTTCAGCTCCGATGTGTAGGGCAACAGCTTGAATGACAGTACCTCCTTGACCTCGTCCACTTTCCAATCCCGGTCGGTATCGAACTGAAAACGGATTTCATTATTATCATCGGGACCGTTGAAATCGAAGGTTTCGATCGCTTGTGAAATAAGCACATAATCGGGCGAGAGGCTGCCCAAGCGCTGAATGCGGCGCATGGTGAACTTCAAATCCCGGGCTGTAAAATAGACAGATTCCTTTTCATTTACGGTAATTTCATCGTCCTTCAATCCGACATCATAGCTGGAATGCCACTTGGTTCTCGGTTTTAACCGGATGGTCACCACATTGTTGCCGTCGATTCCCATGAATTCGCTGAGACCATCCTGATAGGTGATGCCGCTGGGATTGGCCGAGATATTGAACAAACCGTCAAACAACGCTTCGTCCAGTTTGTCGGCGATGGGTACCGAACTGGGAATGTGGGGATCTACCGTGGGCTTTTGGTGTGCGATATAAGGTATGACGATGCGACCGCTTAAATCTTTGCCCCAGAAAATAAAGACAAGAACCGCCGCCACAACCACAATAGCCGCGATGCCGCCGATAATATACGGTTTTTTCATAAGATCACTCTCCTGTTGCCGGTTCGATTAACCCTAATCATTTCATAGTAAATTCACTATTATCTTTTGAGATTTAATGTTTGGATTTAATAGCTGCGTTCAAATATTTTGATTTAATCGTTCAGGAAACGACTTAATGCTTTTTAATAATCGGTTTCTGCGCCATCACGCTTACTTCGAATACTTTGAATGAGGCGTGATCGAACCGGATTTCCAGTATGTTATCTTCGTTTTTCCGCATTTGCAGCGGTGTGATCTGACATTCATAATCGTTTTGAACAATGGGCGCGGTGATGGTGTACCGCCCTTCGTTTTTTATGACCTCATCGTTCATGGTAATGTTTTCATACCACTGTTGGCTTGCGGCCGAACGCGCCACTTCTTTGGGCAATTTTACATTGACGTCAAATACCGGAAATTGGGCGTCGGACGGAATGCGCAGATTGATCCGGAAAATATACGTATTGGTTCCCTGCGGGTTGGTCGTCGTCGGCAGAGCGAAAACGCGACGGTAATCCCTCGCCGAGGTGATCCATTTGGCGGACAGTGGATCGCATTCGTTGATGCGGTTGCGGATTTTTGCATCATTACCGCGATAGTGCTGGCCGTGGGCCACTACGGCTCGCGCCGTTTGCACGCCCTCCTGGTTGGGGTTACGCGTAAAACGACTGTACAGATTTTCGATGGCTTTAGCCGGAAAGGTAACTTCTTTCAAATAGTTGAGCCGGTCCAGCAGTTTTTGTCGACGCTCTTCCAGTGCGCGCTGGCTTCCGGTGGTATAGGTGATTTCATGCACAGGTAAAAAAGCCGGATTATCGTAGAGCGATTCCACGCCTTCAACCGTATCCAAATTATCCTCTACAAAGCGGTTGGCCCGCGCTGTGGAGACGCGCCCGACCGCCTGCCAGAGAGAATCTTCCAGCGTCTTAACCAGGCGGTTCTTCGCGGGTAGAATTTCACGGGGGTTCAAAAAATTGTCATCCTGATGCAGGGCGCGCAGGTTTTCTTCCGCCTGCCGCCAGTTCCGGTTTTTCAGCGCCCTTTGAATGCTGTTGCGTTGTTCGTTCAAGGATAATTGGTCGATCCCTTTGTACATACCGTGTAAAAATTCCAGTTCGGGATTTTGCTTGAGCAACCGAAGCATACCCGAATAATCCTTACGTGCTTTGAGGCTGTTGATCTGAGGGACGATCTTATCGGCGCGGCGGAACTGGCTTTGCAATCGGTTAATGGTGCGCCTTAAGCGGTTGATTTCCGAGAAAAGCACTTCCACGCAGCGATAATCGGCGTATTGCCCGAACGTGCCGCGGGATGTTTTCGGCATGGCATAATCGATTTTTGAAAGGTTCGTTAATAAATCGCTGAAAAAGAAATCCGACGGCATCTTCCTTTGGGCATTTACTTTGGTTTCAATTGTTTCGACGGACTTCTTTTTTTCGGAAACGACGGCGACCAGATCGTTATATTCGCTGATAAACGACGCCATAGACCGAAAGCCGCGATCGGGGCTTTGGCTCACATGGTCAAACAACGCCAGTGCGGCATCCACATTCAGATCGATGGGTGTTGCCTCCGTTTTGGCGGAGATGGTCCGGTCAAAATACGGTTGCAATTCATTTAAGCGTCCGGCGATGACGGAGCGCGCTTCGTCCACAATGGCCGCGGGAAAGCGCTGTTCTTTTTCGAAAAAGGCATTAAAAACCGGCATAACTTCATTAAAGGCGGACGTGCGTCCGCGGCTTTCGCGTTCGGCCTTAAAAACCCTGACGACTTCAATAAAGTCCTTCTGAAAATCAATCTCTTCCTTCACGATCTCCTTGAGCGATAAATAATCCTGATAGGCGGGATCGGAGGTGTTGACGATGTCAACCGGAAAGAGCGTTTCCAGCTCGCTGAATTGTTGTTGCAAATTTTCCAGCGCCGCCTGCTTGGATTGCAGACCTTGCAGCCGGGCGTCAAAATCAAAATCTTCAAAATGAAACGTTGTACCGATGGATTGATAGAGTTCGCGGTCGGCGCTGTTTTGTGCCAGAATTTCTTTGAAGCGGGCATGTTTATTTTCAAAAACAAAGCGCCATTGAGGCGTATAGCGATACGTCATATTTAATTTGAAGTCGGCGAGTACGGAATCGATTACCCAGTAATAGGTCTGTACATCGCTATCCACCGCAAAAACGCTTTGCGTCTGCGGTTGTTCGGAGACATCATCCACCGTTAAAATACCGCCTCCTTCATCATCAAAAGATCGGTAAAGTCCGCTGCGAATCAGGTCTTTATTGGTAATGTCCAATACGAGATAAAAGTTATCGAACTGCGGCGCGGGGAATTTTATGTAATAATTTTTGTCTTCTTTTAGTTCAAATCGTTCGTCGTCATTGGTTAGTTCAATATAGCCGTCTTCACGATTGGAGATTTCCGGTTTTGGTTCCAGATGCTTGTAAGCAGCGCAACCCATCCAGAGAAAGGTTGCAAGTAACAGAACGATTTTGGCCTTCATGGGTCAGTCCTTTCGCATTGAATATGTTTCATTAAAATTAGCCAATAACAACAAAAATTACAACGAAATAATAACGGGAACGTTTCAATGAATAACCGGGATTTCAGGTTGGCATTCTTTTGTATCGTCGCCTGTTCGAACGAATCTGAACGGGCAGGATGTATACCGCCATGAAAAAATCCTACACATTGCGAGTTCATTTTATTATTTTGTGCATAATGTTTGCGGGTAAACTAACGAGGAGGTCAATGTGAAAGTTGCAATCCCCAAGGAGATTGTTGCCGGAGAAACACGCGTAGCGGTAATTCCTTCGGCGATCGGCGCTCTGACTAAAGAGGGCCACGAAGTTTATATCGAGAGCGGCGCCGGTGAACGCGCTTCATTTTCAGACGAGGCATACAGGGATGCGGGCGCCGAAGTGTTCGATGACGTTGCGGCTTTGTATAATAAAGCCGATGTGATCCTGAAGATTCAGCCGCCGGCCGAACATCCGCAGTTGAATAAACATGAATCGGAACTATTGGGAGAGGGCAAAACGTTGGTCGGCTTTCTGGCGCCCTTCGATCATTTGGATACCGTCCGCCGATTAGCCGGGAATAAAGTAACCGCCTTCGCCATGGAGCTGGTGCCGCGCATTACGCGCGCCCAGAGTATGGATGCATTGAGTTCGCAGGCTACGATTGCGGGCTATAAAGCCGTATTGATGGCGGCCAATCATCTGGGAAAATTGATGCCGCTGCTCATGACCGCCGCCGGCACAATCACGCCCGCCAATGTCTTCATTTTGGGCGCAGGCGTGGCCGGATTGCAGGCCATTGCAACGGCCAACCGCCTCGGCGCGCGGGTGGAAGCGTTCGATCCGCGTACCGCCGTGAAAGAACAGGTGGAGAGTCTCGGTGCTCAGTTCGTGCAAATGGAACTGCCAAAAGAAGATGTGGAAACCAAAGGCGGCTACGCCAAAGCGCAAACGGACGAATTTTTGCGCAAAGAACAGGAAGCCATCGCGTCCCGTCTGGCAAAAGTGGATGTGGTTATCACGACGGCGCAGATTTTCGGGCAAAAGGCGCCCGTGCTGATTACCGAAGAGATGCTTGGCAAAATGCGGCCGGGCTCGGTTATCGTGGATCTGGCGGCGGCCCAGGGCGGCAATTGCGCCCTGACCGAAGCCGGTAAAACCGTTGAAAAAAACGGCGTTACCATTATCGGCGCGGTTGATCTGCCGGCGCAAATTCCGGTGCACGCCAGCCAAATGTACTCCAAAAACATCACCAATTTATTCCGCCATATAGCGGGCAAAGAGGGCTATAATTTTGAAGATGAAATCACCAAAGAGTCCTGCCTCACCCACGGCGGAGAAATTCGCAATGAAATGATTGCCGATGCAGTTAATAAAGGAGGTCAAAAATGAATGAAGTCATCATGGTTTCGCTATATGTGTTTGTACTCGCCATCTTTGTCGGTTTCGAGGTGATTACAAAAGTTCCGCCGCTGTTGCACACACCGCTCATGTCGGGCTCCAATGCGATTTCGGGCATAACCATAGTGGGCGCCTTGATCAGCGCCGGATCGGGACATACCCAACTGGCGCAGATACTGGGGCTGTTGGCGGTTATCACGGCAACGATCAACGTGGTCGGCGGTTTTATGGTTACCGACCGCATGCTGGAGATGTTCAAAAAGGATAAAGACAAGAAATAAGGAGCAAAACCATGGCTACGATAACCAATCTTGCCTATCTTCTGGCAGCGGCGCTGTTCATTTTTGGCTTGAAACAACTGAGTTCTCCGAAGACTGCGCGCCGCGGCAATTTAACCGCAATGACCGGTATGTTGATTGCCATTGTGGTTACGCTGCTGGATAAACAAATACTGGATTTTACATATATCATCATCGGCCTGGTGGCGGGCGCCGGCATAGGCGCCATTGCGGCGCGCACCGTGGCAATGACGCAAATGCCGCAGATGGTTGCGCTCTTTAATGGATTCGGCGGTGCGGCCTCGGCACTGGTGGCTTTTTCGGAATACAGCCAAAAAAGCGCCGCCGTTGTTGGTGGAAGCGCCGATCTATGGTTGCAACAGTTTCCGGCGAATGTTTCGATTACGCTTGTCCTGAGTTTGCTTATCGGTACGATTACCTTTACGGGAAGCGTAATCGCCTTCGCCAAATTGCAGGGCATCATGAGCGGTGCTCCGATGACATTCCCCGGCCAGCAGTTTGTGAACGGCTTGTTGCTGCTTGGCGGTCTGGCGCTGGGCGCATTTTTTGCATTTGATCCCACCCTCATTCATTTTCTGTTGATTATCGTGATTATCGCGGCGGTCCTGGGCGTCTTTTCGGTGATTCCCATCGGCGGCGCCGATATGCCGGTGGTCATTTCGCTGTTGAATTCCTATTCGGGCCTTGCAGCCGCCATGACCGGTTTCGTGTTGTCCAACAACATGCTGATCATCGCCGGAGCCCTGGTGGGCGCATCGGGTCTGATTTTGACTAACATCATGTGCAAGGCGATGAACCGGTCGCTGGCCAATGTTCTTTTTGGCGCCGTCGGTACGGAAGGGGGCACGGGACAGATGAGCGCCGAGGAACGCAAGTCGGTTACCGAGTATTCGGCTGAAGACGCCGCCATGGTGCTGGACAGCGCCCAGTCGGTGATTATCGTACCCGGTTATGGTTTGGCGGTGGCACAGGCGCAACACATTTTACAGGAGATGGCGGAGTTCCTGCGCGACAAAGATATTAAAGTACGCTATGCCATCCATCCCGTCGCCGGACGCATGCCCGGCCACATGAACGTGCTTCTTGCGGAAGCCAACGTACCGTACGATTTATTGGTGGAAATGGACGACATCAATGATGACTTTCAGAACACGGATGTGGCGCTGGTGATCGGCGCCAACGATGTGGTTAATCCCGCGGCGCGTTATAAGAAAGACAGTCCCTTGTACGGCATGCCCATCCTTAATGTGGATAAGGCGCGCAGCGTGATGATCGTAAAGCGCAGCTTAAGCCCGGGATTTGCCGGCGTAGATAATGAGTTGTTTTACGATTCCAAGACGATGATGCTGTTCGGCGACGCCAAGCAGATGGTAACAGATCTGGTGAGGGAGCTCAAGCAATTGTAAAAAAACAGGCGTATGGCCTTTTTTCGATCAACACATTCGGGCAGGCCGGTAAGGCGACGGTTTGCCCGGATGATCTCGGAAGGATAGGGAAATTAGGAAAGAGTAAGCAGGGCGATGCGGCCGGCGGTGTTCATATTTAAACCTTTGAAGCCAAAGCACAGGACGGCCATCCACAGTATCAAAAGACGGGACGCACGGTATTGATTAAATAAGATAATTTCAAAAGGCCACAGGGAATGAAGGAGAAGTAAAAAAGGAAGAAACGATAGCTGAGTGACTTTCGTATGGAACGGAACAATAGGCATTATAGAGGAAAACGATCGCTTCCGGTTTCTTGCATCATCCGCCCAATCACAAATCCGTCGCCTCTTCTGCAGCAATGCGCCTAACCTTGCGCAAACCTTTCACTTTTTCCTTTTTACTTACTCACCTATCATCCCCTACCAGTCGTCTAAAAAAAAAAGTGGCAATTGCATTTTTAATGATTTATATTCGTAACAGTAAATAAATGTCTAAATTGATTTAACGTTTCCTTCGCATGTCCCTCTTTAACATTACCGGGCAACATTTAGGATAATTGTACATCGATTTTTGGCAGCCAATCTTTATTTCAATTTATCAGGAGTTTTATAGTGAACATTTATGTAGGTAACATCCCTCAAACAGGTTCGGAAGACGCCATCCGGAAAGAATTTTCCGTTTACGGCCAGGTTGATGAAGTGAAACTCATCAAGGATCATTTCAGCGGTGAATTACGCGGATTCGGTTTTGTACAGATGCCGGATGCATCGGAAGCCGCCAATGCCATCAAAGAGATCAACGGCATTGAGCTCAATGGCCGCAAGCTGGTGGTCAACGAAGCAAAACCGCGCAATAACCGCCAGCAACGCTCGAACAACCGTTATGGATCGAATAACCGTTCATGGTAAGCGGTTTTTGATATAGCCTGTATTACAAAGCCCGGGGTTAGCAGCTCCGGGCTTTTTTTTAACGTCTCGCTGCAGAAAAACCGACCAGCTTTTGATTTTGCTCATCCCATAAATGCTTCCAAAACGATTCTAAACTTTTGCGTATGGTAAGCGGTTGGATGGTTTGAAAGACAGACACTTCACGGTAACACCGTTCGAGATTGTAATTCGGTATACGTGGATCCATATGATGTACATGATGGAACCCGATATTTCCGGTGATCCATTGTAATAGCCGTGGAAGTTTGTAGTAAGAACTGCCCTCCAGTGAAGCCTTGACGGGATACCAGGCTTCATGACGTGCCCAGTAAACATCTTCGAACTGATGTTGGATATAGAATAGCCAGACGCCAATGGCGCCGCCCACCAGCATAATAGGGACCTGAATTACCAGATAGGTGGATAAGCCGATAGTAAAGCCGGCAGCAATGAGTATGGCCAGCAAAGTTAGATTGGTCAGGCGAACGCTGAATTGTGCCCGCTTACCCCCGTTTTTTTCCGTAAAACGATTGAGGATAAAAAAGGAGTAAAACGGCCCGAATCCGAGCATAATTAACGGATTGCGAAAAATTCGGTACCAGAGACGCGTTGTCCATGGCGCCTTCCGGTACTCATCCACGGTTAACGTCCATACGTCGCCGATACCGCGCCGGTCAAGATCGCCCGCAGTGGCGTGATGCATGTTGTGAGTGTAGCGCCAGTTGTAATAGGGCGTAAAGGTGAGAATGCCCGTTATATATCCCAAAACTTTGTTGGCTTTGTTCGAAGCGAAAAAGGAACCGTGGCAGCAATCATGAAAAATGATAAAAATACGGATAAGAAAAAGGCCGCCTAAAAATAAAAACGGCACGGCAAATCCATAATGATAACCGCTTTTTATGATGAATACCAATACGCCCCAAATAAGAAGGTAGGGTATAAAGGTATTGAACAGTTGAATGAGCGCTCTTGGAGTGCTTGATTTGCGATAAGGCGCCAGTTGCTTGAGAAAGGCGCGGCGGGCGTTTTGCTGCTCCTGTTCCTCCCGCTGAGTGGGGTTCTTGGAATGGTTCACATGACCTCCTGTTCCAGATGTTGTTTATCTACGGTTAAAATGGTGGCAGGTGAACGCACATAGCGATTTTTCTCTGCCGTTGCTCCAATTATACGTCCATCCAACCCGCGGCATGTGTTAATAATTTCAATCAATGGCACAAAAGAAGCATACTTCTGTAAAAGATATGTAAAAGCTGTGATGAGTCACTGATAACGATTAATACAACTTAATCGAATAATGTATATAAGGCGTCCAAACCGGACAATAAGATATATTTGGTTTTATGTCCACTCTTCTAACCGGGACAGGCCCCGAAAGATCAGGATATTCGAAAGGATCAACCACAAAGGGGGCCTCCAAAGGAGTCCTTCGGACCTTGGTAAAATAACAAGATTTTTTTGACTAAGGTATTCACAACAAATGGCTTGATTATGGGAGTGATGGAATAATGGATTTGCGGAATAAGCTTACGATAGCGTCTGCTTTTCTCTGAAAATAGTCATTGTTCTCTGTGTACTCTGCGGTTCATTACCAGTCAGCCGGCGCCTCGATTGCGCCTATTCGCTTAGAAATAACAGACAAATTATGTTTGGGCCTCTTGGATCCGTAATGTTTTCCAAGTTGTGCTAACGTGTCCCGATCTATTCGGGAAAAAGCAAGCATTTCACGACTAAGGTATTAAATGTGTTCAAACATGAATGTGTTGCTACAGGCTCACATCGTCTTTCAGGTTAGCTAAAATATACACAACGACAGCAAAGCTTATAACGCAGAGAACCAGCCACAAATAAGCTTCGTCGACGGAGGGTACGACGCCGGAGAGCTTTAAGGAGAACGAGGCCGAAGCCAGAGCCAGGGTATATACCGCTCCTTTCACATTGAGGATAATGGCAAGCAAAAAGCCCCACGCCCTGCGTTTCCAAATCCACACAGCGCCCAGGATTAAATAGGGTACGAACAGGGAAAGATCCAGGGCAAATACCACACTGGTCGGATGGGCCGTGCGCTCGATGATAATCGGAATCTGTCCGTTGATGATAAACTGAATCGATTGGATGATATAGACCGTTGCGAGACCGACGGCGACGCATAGCATATAAATGCTGATCCACCACACGGATTTTTTAGATTGGAATCGTTTCCCAAGCGATCGAATATCCATTCCCGTTAGCCCGAATATCAGCGCCAGGATAGATAGGGCAAACAGCGCCGTATATACCAGAAACATGGCATTAAACGCCGCCGCGAAGAGATAAAAGGAAAAGTTATAAAGGGTGTAATCCAGCATACCGAACCACACCAGGCGGGCGCGAACGGAGCCTCTTTTGGCAAAAACCAGAGCAATGATGAATACGGGGACGGCGACGAACAACGTAACCAGATCATTGCCGCGCCATACGGCTGTTACAAAGGGATTGTCGCGGTACAACCCGGGCACAAAGAGACCGGCGGCCGGAGCCAGCGCGGCCAATACAACAATGATTAAAGAAATCACAAACGCCGTATGAAGTCGATCGTTTTTCATTGCCTTCCTTGCCGTTATACAGTCGATAAGTCGTATATTTGTTTGATAAATAAATTTACGCAGAGATGGGATGGCAGCCAATAGTTTTGGCATAAATTGTATCAAATAAGCGTGCTTGATTATACAAATTTAATATTCGGCCGCAGTCCGAAGCTACAGGACGCCCAGTTGTTGCATCAAACCGAGATTATCGACCACGCCGATTTCCTCACGGACTTTTCCATCCCGTATACGATAGCGGGTTATACCTTTTACTTTTACGCGCTGTCCGCCACCGAGCACCCCGAAAAGCACGCCGTTTTGGTGCGTCGCTTCGTAATACCAGCGCAGCATCGCTCTGTCTCCCGAAGCCAGCACTTCTTCGACGGTGATGCGCATGTCCGGGAAATACTCAAACGTTTGTTCAAGCATCGACTTAAAGGCTTCGGCGCCTGTGATCGGTTGCGGGAAATGGGTGTAGGCGACCCTGATATCCGGAACGGCCAGATCATCGATTAAATCGATGCCTTGGGGCGTCCACACCCGTATAAACGACCTTGCGATATGTGCTGTATCGGATGTTGACATGTGCCTTTCCCTCTCATTGGTTTTTACCTTTATACCGTCTTCGTCAATAATTTGTATATTTTGCGGAACCGGGTTTGAACTTTTTGAATTCCGATTAAATTCAATTTATTTTCATAAACTTACATTTAAGGTCAGCCATTGTGGCATTCAACAGGATGCAAATACGAAGGGAATCGATAAAGCGCTATTGAACAGAAGCCATAGTTACATGTATGAATGTCTTCATTATTCTGTGCATTAATGGAAACGGTTAAATTCACATCATAAAAAAATGGGAAGGTTAGCGTGAGAATACGAACGGTAGTCGCCTGGTTCATCACAGCAAGTCTGGCTTTGGCGGTTATGAATTGTTCCGGTTCTTCGGAAGGATTGCCGGAGAAGCGCAATGTGAACGTAATACCAGCGGTGGAAGCGCTTAAAAGTCGCCATGGCTCGTTGCCCCTAACCGAGCGTTTGACCGGCGTGGTAAGGGCCCGAAACCAGGTGGCGATTTATCCCGAGATCAACGCTTCGATTGTAAAGGTGTATGTAAAAGACGGTCAGCGGGTTCGGAAGGGCCAACCGCTTGTCCGGTTGCGCGACAGAGCGTTCAGCGAACGACTGAAACAGGCCGAGGCCAGCTATCAGATTGCCCTGGCGCAGCTTAAACAGGCGAAGGCACGATTAAAAGAAGTTGAGGCCGAATTGAAACGAACCGAACATTTGGCTGCGCGCAACCTGGCCAGTACCGCGGAATTGGAAGCGGTACAATCGCAAGCGGCATCCGCCGAAGCCGATCTGGAGCTGGCCGAAGCGCGCGTGGAGCAGGCCAGGGCGACAGTGGACGAACGCAAAGAAGCCCTTTCGCAAACGGTGGTCCGGTCGCCGGTGACGGGCATCGTCGGAAACCGCGATGCCGAGATCGGTATGCTGGTGAACAGCAACACCCGCCTCTTCACGGTTGGCGAGCTCGATAGCCTTCACATTGAAGTGGTTTTAACCGATCGCATGCTTAATTATCTCGAAGAAGGCCAACGCGCCGAAATCTATTCCGAAAATCTGGAGACAGGCGCCGTTTCTGCATCCCTATCCCGCATTTCGCCCTTTCTGCATCCGGTAACGCACAGCACCGACGCCGAAATCGATATAGCCAATCCGGCCAACCGTCTGAAGCCGGGCATGTTTGTGACCGTGGATATATACTATGGTGAGAGTGAACAGGCAACGCTGGTTCCGTTAAGCGCCCTTTATGAACACCCCGCTACCGGCGCTACCGGTGTGTATGTCAGCCGTGATACCGTTCGGAGGGAGCCCGTCAGCGTAAATGATCCCGATGGCTCCGTGGCTTTGACTGCGCCTGTGGCATTCGAGTTTGTACCCGTGGAAGTGCTTGCACGCGGTCGTATGCAAGCAGGTATTAGCGGCGTCAAATCCGACCGTTGGGTGATCACTCTGGGTCAGGATCTGCTCGCGGGCGAAGATGGAGACGCGCGGGTACGACCGGTTAACTGGGGATGGGTGGAACAACTCCAGAATTTGCAACGGCAGGATTTATTAGATGAAATCATGAAAAAACAACAAGTACAGAAAGACGATACCCTGAGATCGAACCCGTAATCTATCATATCAGGATATAACATTTATGAATATCACCCGATTAGCCGTTCAACGTCCCATTGCGACGAGCATGGTGTTTCTCATTATCATTGTGCTGGGCGTCATGGGCTTCCGGTTTTTACCGGTGGATTTATTGCCAAAAGTCGAGTATCCGCGCTTGAGCATATACACGCCCTATCCAAACGTGGGCCCGGAAGAAATCGAGACCATCATTACAGATCGTGTGGAGAACGCGGTTGCCAGCGTACCCAATCTGGAAGAGGTCCGATCATCTTCGGCGGAGGGACGCAGCTGGGTTACACTGGAATTTGCCCAGGGCACCAGCATCGATGAAGCGGCAAACGATGTGCGTGCGTCCCTGGATCGTATCCGCGACGATCTGCCGCCTGAAGTGGAGCCGCCCCGCCTGTGGAAATTTGATCCCGACAATTTTCCGGTAGTAATTATGGGGGCGCAATCAACACATAACATGCAGGCGCTCACCCTTACACTGGAGCGTGAAATTTCCCAGCGCTTCGAACAAATTCCAGGCGTCGGTTCCGTAGATGTTTGGGGCGGTATCTATCGCGAAATTCAGATACAATTAAAACGCGACCGCCTGGCCGCCAGCCGGCTCTCCGCAAGCGATGTTCAGGAAGCCCTTCGTCGTGAAAACATCACCCTGCCCGGCGGCGGTATGCGCGAGGGCCTCAAAGATATGTACGTGCGCACCCGCGGTGAATTTAGTTCCCTGGATCAAATAGCCAATACCATTATCACGGTGGTCGATGGTAAACCGATCCGCATCAAAGATGTGGCCGAGGTGATCGACGGATACGAAGATGTGAATCGAATTGTGCAGGTGGACGGTCGGCCGATGATCCGCCTTGGCGTGCGCAAACAGTCGGGCGCCAATACCGTAAAAGTGGCCGAAAAAGCCCGGCAGGTGATGGCCCGTATAAACCGCGAACGCGACGACCTCGAATTAATGATGATTATCGATCAGAGCGATTTTATCCAGGATTCCATCAATAATGTGTGGAACGCCGCACTGTGGGGCGGGCTGTTGGCGCTCATCATTTTGTATCTGTTTTTGCGCAATGGCTCGACGACCTTCATCATTGCCCTGTCCATTCCCATTTCGATCATCGCTACGTTCGGGCTGTTGTACTTCAGCGACCTCACGTTGAACCAGATGAGCTTCGGAGGACTGGCGCTGGGGATCGGACTGATCGTTGATAATGCTATTGTGGTTCTTGAGAATATGGTGCGCCTGCGGGAAAACGGCCGCAATCTGGAGGATAGTGCGTTAACCGGTACCCGTCAGGTGGCCGGAGCGATCGTTGCGTCAACACTGACGACATCGGTGATTTTTTTACCGGTGGTATTCATGCAAACCATCTCCGGTATGCTTTTTAGGGAACTGGCGCTGGTGGTGGTTTTCGCCCTTTTGTGTTCCCTTTTAATCGCCCTTACCCTGGTGCCCATGCTGGGCAGTCGTATTTTAACCGTAGGGTCCGCTACGGATGAAACAACCCGAAAACGTTTGCCGTTCGGGAACTGGTTCCGTCGGGTGGAGAGTGTTTACGCCCGCTGGCTGGCGGTAGCCTTGCGTCGCCGCAGAATAGTGGTGGGCATAACCATCGTGTTGTTAATCGCTACAGTCCTTTTATGGCCGCTGATTCCGGTGGAACTTGCGCCGCAAACCGATGCGAACGAGATTGATGTGGAACTGGAAATGGCACAGGGCACCAATATTGCCGTGGTGAATAAATATTTATACCAACTGGATCAAATGGTGCGCGAAGTGACGCCGATGGATCAGGTCAATCACATATCAGTGGAAATCCGGCCCGGCGACGCCGAAGTGGAGCTGTCTTTAAAGAGCGCCGGGGAGCGTAAGGTCAACAGTTTTGAACTTGCAGACCAAATCCGCCGACATGTCTCCGGGCGCATACCCGGCGCGGAAGTCCGCGTAGACGCCCAATCCGGCTTGTGGATGCTGCGCCGCTTATTCGGATCGGGCGGGACACAGGCCGTTCAGGTGGAATTACGCGGTTATAATCTGGCCCTGGCTGATCGTTACGCCGGGGATATCGGCGATATTATGGAAAAAGTTGACGGCGTAGCGGACGTTCGTATCAGTCGCCGCGAAGGAAGACCGGAACAAAATTTAATCGTGGACCGCGAAAAGATTGCCAAACTGGGTTTATCGGTCAATCAGGTGGCCCGGGTGGTCGAAACCAATGTGGGCGGCAGTCGCGCAGGTGTTTTTCGCGAGGGCGGCGAGGAATATCCGATTACCGTGCGCCTTCAACCGGAAGACCGCCTCAGCACCCTGGATCTGAAGAATATTTCCGTACGAACCGAAAGCGGGCAAATATTGCCGCTCTCTTCCGTGGTTCATACCCAGCGGCGTCGCAGTCCTACCGAAATTGATCGCATCAACTCCCAGCGGGTGACCTATATTACCGCCAATCTGGAAAGCGGCGCCGCCCTGGGCGATGTAGTGGATAAATTACAGGCTGAATTGAGGGATTTTCCGTTACCGCCGGATTTTTCACTTTTATTCAGCGGTGAATATGAAGAACAGCAGAAGGCACAAAAGGATTTTATGTTATCCATCATCATGGCGGTGGTTCTGATTTACATGGTGATGGCCGCTCAATTCGAACGCTTTATGGACCCCTTGATCGTTATGGTATCCGTACCGCTGGCCGTCATCGGTGTTGTTCCGACCCTGCTCGTTACCGGTACCTCATTGAATATCCAAAGTTTGATGGGCATTGTGATGCTGATCGGAATTGTGGTTAATAACGCCATTGTATTGGTGGATTATATCAATTTAATGCGCCGTGAACAGAATCTGGGCATTAAGGCGGCGGTAGAGCAATCGGCGCAGCGGCGTTTGCGCCCTATCCTGATGACGGCATCAACGACCATTCTGGGTATGCTGCCGCTGTCGTTTGGGGGCGGCGCCGGAGGGGAGATTCAGGCGGCACTGGCGCGTGCGGTTATCGGTGGACTGGCCGTTTCGACCCTGATTACGCTTGTTTTGATACCGGTCATTTACAGCGGAGTGCACGATCTTCTGCAAAGAATCAGGAGCTGAACGATGGTGTCTCCCACAGTAACAAACGTATCGACGTCGAGTGCAGTTAATAAAGCTGCTTTATTATTAATGTCCGCAAACGATTGATCGCCGCTCCGATTTCAAAACGGCGCGGCCGCGCGAACGACCCGGGGTGGCGCTCTTTTTGGTAAAACGGATCCAGAAAGGCCAAACCCTTCTCGTCGAATAACGCCTCCAGTGCATCCAGGACTTCGCGGAAGGTGCGGTTTTCCACCATGATATGTTCGGCCGCATAATGAATAGCCTGGCCGATGGCCTCCGCCTGACTCAAATCCACCAATTGTTCCAGATAACGGATATCCAGATCGGTTTTTCCGAAAACAATTGTATCCAGGGACTTAGCGTCGATTTTGACCTTTTTTTTACCACGGGAGGCGTCGAAACTCCGAGGAACCGGAATACGCGCTGTTGGCACGGCAAATGTTGATGAAGCTTCTTTTTTTCGATGATTGGGATAAACGCCGGCAACCCGGCGGGCTTCTTCGGTAACTTCATAAGGTTTGTAATTTTTCATCATAACAACGGTATGGGCCTGATCCAAATAATCGCCGCTGCCGCCCATAACCAGGATAGTGTTAATGTTAAAATCCTGATATAACTGATAAACCCGGTCCATAAAGGGTGTGATCGGTTCGTCATCTTTGTGGACCAACGCCTGCATGCGGGCGTCACGGATCATAAAGTTAGTGGCGGAGGTGTCTTCGTCGACCAGCAGGAGTTCGCTTCCCATTTCGATGAATTCCATGATATTGGCCGCCTGGCTGGTGCTGCCGCTGGCGTCGTCGCTACTGAAATCGTGGGTGGTTCCGGCAAACGGCAAATTGTTGATAAAGGGGCTAAGGTCCACCTTTTCCACGCGGCGTCCGTCTTCGGAACGTATTTTTACGGCGTTGGGATTACTTACAACATATTCGCGTCCATCGCCCGGAATGTGTGGGTAAACGCCGCGCTCCAAAGCTTTTAACAATGTAGATTTACCGTGATAGCCGCCTCCTACAATGAGGGTCACACCCTCGGAAACGCCCAATCCGCTGATTTTTTCGAGCGTCTGGCCGTCCTTCTGAATCGGATTAAGCAGCGGCATTTCCACGCGCATGGATGGCGGCGCCTCAAACGGAAGGGCTTTCTTCCGGGTCATGGGCAGATCGCTGGCGCCGCTTTTTCGGGGAAGAATAGCCCCGTCGGCCACAAAACCCACCAACTTCCGGTCGCGGAGTTGCATACGGATGTATTCCTGGTTTTCGATACACTCCACAAAAGACCTGACCCCATCCTGTTGCAGGTTCGGCCATTTGAGGCCGGCATCTGCAATTTTCGGTAACCGGCCGGTAAGGAGGTGTTTCGCGTCTTTGCCTGATATACGCCTTCCGGCTGCCGGCAATCCCACATAAATGCGGGCCTCCACCCAGGATTCGTTCAACGCCATGGCCGTTCGTTCGATCACTTCCTGGCCGCCCCTGTCGATGCGGATCACGCCGCTTTTCCCCGTACCGTGAACGCCGCCCCCGTGAGCTCCGATTGCGTCGTAAACGCAACGGATCAGATAATCTTCCATGGCGGTTCGGCGGATTTTGTTACTGAACAGCGTTTCCGGGATTTGGGCGACGGACTGATCCATCCGAAGGCGCAGCCTGGATGGCGCTGCGAAGGGATCGCCCTGCACGTGATCGATAAACAATTGAAAGTCGCCGAAGTCGTAAGCGCCGGCGATCTGCTTATAAGCTTTGTACCCTTTCTGATCGATACGATTCAATATTTGTTTTAAGCGACTCGCGTCCTGCATTTGATACCGTCCTTTTCAATTTTTAACAGCAACGCGCAAAAAGTAAAATTGACTCTGTTCCATTGCAAATTGTAGATTTCCAGAGACTTAATAAGCATACGAAATCGGGAGTGTATGTTAAGCATACTGTTAAAACAGCCCTGGCATGCCTGGAAATCGCTTTCGCTGTTAACCAAAATCGAAGTTGTGTTTTTGGGCGTCACCCTCTATGCCTATCTGAGCGAAGGGCTTTTGGAGTGGTACCTTTCAGGATATACCGGGCCGTTTGATTCGACGGTTGCATTCGGTAATGCCCTGACCCACGCTATTGTCGTGCTTTCGATGCTGGCCGCTCCGTTTATCCTGCAACATCGGCTCCCGCAGCAGAGCGCATTTCGTATTTTTTACACACAGCCTTTATCGCCGCTGGCATTTATCAAGATAACCGCTTATTATTATTTTAAATATCAGCTGTTTTTTTGGGCGATTTTTGGGGTTATGATAACGCCCTTTTTCTTTTTGAATGTTTTAAGCGCCGTGTTTTTTATCTTCTTGTTCCTGACCTACCACCTCATTTTTTTTCTAATGTTCATCTATTTAAAAACGTTGCTTCCGGCCAAGCGGTTCATACTTTCGGCGCTGGTGGTCGCTGTGGTTTACGGTGCAGGCTACCTGCTGGTTACCGGCGTTGCAGAAACCGCCTGGTTATTCGATTTTATTCTGATCCCCGGCAGCGCCGTTTTGATGCGCTTTCTTTTGCCGCCTAAAAGGCTGTGGGCATTGGAAACGGTTTTCCCTTTCGAATCGATGAGCCAGCGAAAGCGCCGTTTTGGTACATGTTCCTTTGATTCCATACCACGGTTTTTACCCGGACGATTGCAGATGTTATTTAATAAGGAATTACTCACGGTCTGGCGAAACGCCCGTTTCAGGAAGCTTAAGATTCTGACTTTAATCGTATTCGTGATCCTTTTGG
Organism: uncultured Calditrichaceae bacterium; assembly: GCA_964542915.1. Classification (GTDB taxonomy): domain Bacteria; phylum Calditrichota; class Calditrichia; order Calditrichales; family Calditrichaceae; genus CAZIVP01. The sequence goes on from CAZIVP010000001.1 coordinate 88,359, forward strand.
TTTTGCTGGACGACCGACCGGGAATGGAACGGAGTTCGTTTGCGCTGCTGCTGGCTGTTCTGGCCGTCTGGTTGCATTATAATCACTACTTTAATGAAACATATATGCGAGCCGAACCGGCCTGGTACATCTTTACTTTACCGCAGCGTCTCTTTTCGATGCTGGCGGCGAAATTTTTGGCGGAATTTGCCTATATAATTTTGCTCTTATTGGTATTGTCGGGTTACATGGTATTAACCGGTTGGCCCTGGACAGCCTCCTGGCAGATGTTGTTGGTTTTACTGGCATTTTCCACACTGGTTTTATTTACGATGCTGAACTTCCAGCTCATGTTTTTCGATGATCCCCGAATGGCGGGCTACGCATTTAATTTTACGGTCGTTTTTTTGCTGGTCATGGTCCTGAACTATCGGTTTGTGGGCCCGTTGGTCGGCGCCGCGCTCATCATCTATTTTGTTTATCGTAACTATAAATATTTAAACGCATAAGGGTTGCTATGATAGAGGTTGAACATGTAAGTATTGCCTATGATGATGTCCGGGTAGTTGAGGATGTTTCGCTGTGTTTCGCAAGCGGCAAAATAAGCGGTATGATCGGGCCCAACGGCGCCGGCAAGAGCACCCTCATCAATGCTATGGTGGGACTGATCGATGCCGAGAACGGCGCTATCCGATACGAACAGGGCATCTTAAAAGCGGCCTATGCACGGATAAAAGCGAACCTGGGCTATGCGCCTGAAAACGCAGAACTTTTGCCTTATCTGCGAGGGCGTGAATTTTTACAACTGATCGGCCATATTCGAGGTATCAATGACGTGCAGGAAGAAGTCAATACGCTATTGGAAATGTTAAATTTGTACGAACAAAAGGACAAGCTGATCGTGCATTATTCACACGGGATGCGCCAAAAGATGTCAACGGCTGCAGCACTTTTGGGCAAACCCCAATATATCATTCTGGATGAAGCTTTGAACGGTTTTGATATTTTAACGCTACACCGTATCCACGGTTTTTTAAAGACGCTGGCCGAAGAGGGCCGGACCATTGTGCTGGCTTCGCACGATGTGGCGATGATCGAGCGTTGGTGCGATCCGTTGATTTTTATGCATCGCGGACGTGTCGTCGGAAATTTTCCGGCGCATGCGTGGCTGGAACAAAAAGAGTCGGCGCAGGCCCGAAACAGCGATCCCTATCTGGAACTGTTCCAATAAGCGGTTTGTTAGTGTCCGGCGGGTCTTCTGATTTTACATGATTTTGCGGCGCCGTGGCTGACAATTATGAAACACACCGTAAAAACGAAGGGATAACCAATACGTTCTTCAGTTCATAGATACACCTTCGTAGATAAATAAATATACGAGCATTCTCTCTGCTTTTTGCCGTATTCACATTGGTCGAATTGTTTGTGTGTAAATGTGGTGCATTGCCCGTGTGCTCCAAAAAATGGTTGTTTGTGATGCCCATTTTAAATACGGCGTTTCGATATGAAATGAAACGGTTGTCCACTGCGTTGCAGTGCAACGTTCAAACGGGTTATCTATCGGTAAACGAAGGCATGTTCAATAACGATTGGAACATTTTTCAACAAAAACAGGGCATATACAAAACGAGGGCAGCTATGATACGGTTTATAGGCACGATTGCCATTCTTCTTTTAGCATTGCAAACACTCTGGGCGCAGGCCGGCGATTCTCTGCGTTTTCCGGAAGAAAAGCATATTAAAAATATACGCATGCTTACACCGGAAGGCGAAAACGCTGAAGCATATTTCAGTTTCGATGAAACGCGACTGATTTACCAGTCCACCCACGGCGACTACCAATGTGATCAAATCTTCATTATGAATACCGACGGCAGCAACAAACATCTGGTATCGACCGGAGAGGGGCGCACCACCTGTTCTTATTTTTTACCCGGCGATGAAGAAATTATTTATGCTTCCACCCACAGGGCGGATGCGGATTGTCCGCCCGAGCCGGATATGTCCCGGGGCTATGTCTGGAAAATTTACAGTTCGTTCGATTTGTACAAAGCCAATGCGGACGGAAGTAATGTGCGTCCTTTTTTGCCTGCGCCCGGTTACGATGCCGAAGCCACGGTTTCGCCGACGGGCAATAAAATCGTCTTTACGTCGCAGCGGGACGGCGATCTGGATATTTACACGGTTAATATCGACGGCAGCGGGTTGAAACGCCTTACCAATACCCTGGGTTACGACGGCGGCCCGTTTTTCTCCTGGGACGGCAAAAAGATCGTCTATCGTTCCTACCACCCGCAAACGGAGCAGGAAAAGGAGCGCTATAAAAACCTGCTTGGCCAGGAGTTGATTGAACCCAACGATTTTCAAATCATGGTTATGGACGTTGACGGCAGCAACAAGCGTCAGGTTACCGATAATGAATTTGCCAATTTTGCGCCCTTCTTTCACCCCGACAATAAACGGATTATATTCAGCGCCAATATTAACAGCGCCGGCGGTTCAGGCATGCCTATCTTTAATTTATGGATGATCAATGAAGACGGGACGGGTCTTGAGCAGATTACTCATTTCAAAGGCTTTGACGGATTCCCGATGTTTAACCGGGACGGCACGAAGCTTGTGTTTGCCTCGAACCGTTTCAATCGCAATAAAAACGATACCAATATTTTTATCGCAGACTGGGTCGAATAATAAAAAGGCGCTTCGGGCGCCTTTTTATTATTTGAACGGTGAACCGGCCATTCCGAAGAAGAGCGAAGGATCTTCAAGGAAATTCAGGGTTTTGCGAAGGATGTCCTGATGCGCTTTTTCTTCTTGGCCCAGCAACGTAAACAATTTACTGACTTTGGCATCATCGCTGCGTTTGGCGGCCTTCTCGTAAAACAGCCGGGTGGTCGTTTCCAGATCCATGGCCATCTCGATCACCTCTTCGTCGTCCACGCCTTTCTTTCCCATCTCTTCGATGGCGTTATCCAGTTGTTCCCGCAGGCGATTAAAGATTTCTTCGAACGACGTGGGTTCATGATCTTCAATGACCATCTCTTCGACCTTGTTATCACTGACGGCGTTGTACAGTTCGGTAAATCGTTTTTTGTGAATTTCTTCGTCCCGCGCCAAACGTTCCAGCATGCGTTTACCGAGGGAATTGTTCACCTTTTGAGCGGCTTCGACGTAGTAACGGTAGCCTTCATCTTCCAGTGCTATGGCTTTTTTTAAGGTCTCTTCCAGTGTGGCCGGTAATTCGGTGGTATGTTTGTCCATCTTTGTAACCCCCGTTGGTTATGTTATGATGTTGTTTTGTTGATTAAAGAAATTAAATAATGAAACAATAATAGAAAAGTCTTTTTGTGGAGAAGCGCTTGCTTTGGATCGCATGAATGGCTTAAATAGAGTCCAGGCATCACTTCGGGAGCGAATCACCAGCAAGGATTACAATAGGGTGGATTGCATTATTGGTTAGTACCTTAATCGTGGAATTATTGCTTTTTATCCCGATATTCGAGGCTGGTCCAGGTTAGGTTTATGAATTATATTTTTCTGAAATTCATGTGAAAATTTTAACGGTTTGTCAATAAATCTCCCGTTTCTCCGTGCCGCCCGCCTCTTTTTCCAAATCGCGGATGCGCGTTTCGAAAATCTGTAAAAGTTTGTGCAGCAACTGGATATCCCGCGATTCTGTGCTGGCGCGGCCCAGCAAGCGACGAAAGCGGGTGATAAAACTATCGAGACCGTCCCGGGGCACGAACCGCACCATTTCCATAGCTTCTTTCAGGTGATCGTAAAATTTCTCAAGTTCTTTTTGAGAGGCCAGCTTGTACTGGTAGCCGGTATTGATTTGGTTCGCGTGCATAAAAAAGGTGTGTGCGTAAATCATGACCGCCTGTGATAAATTGAGGGCCGGGTTCTGGCTGGCCGTTGTGATGGTGGAATGCAGATGACACTGCAGCAATTCTTCGTTTGTCAGCCCGGTCCGTTCCCTTCCGAACACGATGCCCACGGGCTGTTCCATTGCTGCGGGTAAAATTTTATCGCTTATTTCCTCCGGCGTATGGAAGGGGAATTTAAAATGACGGCGGCGCATAGTTGTGGCGATCAGCAGACCAAATTCACGAAAGGCCTCCCGATAATCCGATACGATGAGCGCGTTTTCTATGATATCCATGGAACGGTGCGCCATCATTTTGATTTCTTCCGTGTCAAGGCGGCAGGGATTCACCAGAATCAATTTATAAAACCCACAGGTTTTCATGGCGCGCGCCACAGCGCCCACGTTTCCGGGCGATTGCGGCTCCACCAGAATAAAATGCAGGTGTTCTCTGACGCTCTCAAAGGTATCTGTAAATGGAATACGCTGCTTCATAGATCATGCATTTAAGGTGTAGTCGATTCGCTCTTTAATGACAATATGTTCGGGCGTCACTTCGGCGCGATAGGGTAAAATTTCAACGCCTTTGTTGTGCACTTCTTTCAGTCGTTTCGCATATTTCGGATCGATTTCCGCGGCGGGTTTGAACCGGGTACCGTCGCTGCGTTGAATGACAAAAAGCATCACCGCGCGATGACCGTCGGCTTTCATTGCCGCCAGATCGTTCAAATGTTTCAGTCCACGCTCTGTGACTGCGTCGGGAAATTTATAGTAACCGTCCTCTTCCACCAGTGTTACATTTTTAACTTCCACATAGCAGGTTTCATTCGCATTGTGCAAAAGAATGTCGATGCGGCTGTTGCCGCCGTATTTTTGTTCTGTTCGCAGCTCCGAATAACCGGCCAGTTCCGCAATGATTGCGTCACGAATGCCTTCCACCGCAATTTTATTGGGCGTGTTGGTATTAATGCCTATCCAGCAGGTTCCGTTGTGAATCATTTCCCAGGTATAGCGCAGTTTCCGTTTGGGATTATGGCTATCGCTCAGCAAAACCTTCCAACCGGGCTCCTTGCAGCTCTTCATTGAACCGGAGTTGGGACAATGGGCGGTTACAACGCTGCCGTCGTTTAATCGGACATCGGCGAGAAAGCGTTTATACCGTTTGATCAATTCGCCGGGGATTAGTGTATCATTAAAAGTCATCGGTGCATCCTGTTTCCATTTGTTTGATTGCCGCAACTTACGAAATCGGAAATATTGCTGGCAAATGGGATTGTCATAAAGCATAGGATAAGGCGTTCATACCGTTGCCGCGTTCAAAGCAACTATATGCTCTTTAAAAATGGCTTTGCTTTGAAAAGCCGTTATCATTAAACTTTGTACGATTGCTTACTTAAGATTCAGATTCATACTCCAATATGGAAACAAAATGAATGCATCATTCGTCGTTACTTAGATTATTCGTGATGGATTGTTTTCTAAATAATTGTCAGAAATCCCAAACCAATCGATTGGAGCGAATAATGCTGAAAAGGCATATGCGAACTATCGTTGTTTTATGGATGGTTATTATTGTAACCATTCCTTTTGCGGCATCCGGTCAGACGGAGAAGGAATCAAAAACCATAACGGAAATATCATTGGACAAATCGTTGCCGACCGATTCGGATGTTATCAGGGACACGCTGGATAACGGCATCGTCTATTATATTCGCAAGAATCCGAAACCGGAAGACCGGGCGGAGTTGCGTCTGGTGGTCAATGCCGGCTCCATCCTCGAGGATAAGAACCAACAGGGCCTGGCCCATTTTGTCGAACACATGGCGTTTAACGGCACCGAACATTTTGAAAAGCAGGAGTTGGTGGATTATCTGGAATCCATAGGGATGCGATTCGGACCGGAGATTAACGCATACACCAGTTTTGATGAAACGGTTTACATGCTGAAAGTACCGACCGACAGCAATGAAATTTTGCAAAGAGGATTTCTGGTGCTGGAAGATTGGGCACATGGCTTGGCATTTGATAATGAAGAGATTGATAAGGAACGGGGCGTGGTCATCGAAGAGTGGCGATTGGGACGCGGCGCCAATCAACGTATGCGCGATGAGCAGTTCCCCATTTTATTCAAAAATTCGCGCTATGCGGAGCGATTGCCCATCGGTAAGAAAGCAGTGCTGGATACCTTTAAGCATGATACGCCGAAACAATTTTACCGTGATTGGTATCGTCCGGATCTGATGGCGGTGATCGCTGTGGGCGATTTTGAAATCGACCGCATTCAGCGGCTAATACACAAACACTTTGCCGGTATCCCTCCGAGAGAAAAACCGCGCCGGCGTGAGTATTATCCGGTTCCGGGGCACAAGGAAACCTATTTTGCCATCGCTTCGGATAAAGAAGCCACGCGTTCCACGGTCAGTATCTATTATAAAATGAAAGCCGACGAGGCGGAAACGATCGGCGAATATCGGCAACGAATTGTCGAGCGTCTTTATAACGCCATGTTCAACCAAAGGTTAAATGAGCTGGCGCAACAGGCGGATGCGCCCTTTTTGTATGCTTATTCCGGCAAAGGCCGTTATGTGCGAACATCGGAATTTTATGTATTGAATGCCATGGTGAAAAATAACGGCATACCGCGCGGCATGGAGGCCTTGTTAACGGAAGCCAAACGCGTTCGCAGGCACGGTTTCACCGAAAGCGAACTGGAACGGCAAAAGAAAGCCGTTTTACGGCGCATGGAAAGTGCGTACAAAGAACGAGACAAAAATGAGTCCCGGCGTTACGCTTCCGAATATAAGCGTAATTTTCTGTATGGCGAGCCTTTTCCGGGTATCGAATACGAATACAAACTCTATAAAAGGTTATTGCCCGGCGTAAAACTGAGCGAAGTGAACGGGCTGGCGGAAAAATGGATTACCGAACGTAACCGCGTAATTATGGCGAACTCGCCCGAAAAGGAAAATGTAAATGTTCCGAGCAAAGATGAGCTGCAGGCGGTGTTGAAGAATGTGGAGCAAAAGCAGGTGGAGCCGTATGTGGATACCGTCTCCGACGAACCGCTGGTGAAGGAAGAACCGAATCAGGGCGTCATTGCGAAGGAAGAGTATATCAAAGCCCTGGATGTCACCCGCTGGACGCTGGAGAACGGCGTTAAAGTTGTCCTGAAACCAACGGATTTCAAAAACGATGAAATTCTGTTTTCAGCCACCAGTCCCGGCGGCTATTCACTGGTAGAAACCCGTAACCTCGTTGCGGCTAAAACAGCGGACGGCGTTATCAAACAGAGCGGTATCGCCGAATTTAATGAAATTGAACTGAACAAGCGTCTCTCGGATAAAGTCGTGAGCGTTCGTCCCTATATCGATGAGATTACAGAGGGTTTAAAGGGGCGCGCCTCGCCTGAAGACATGGAGACATTGTTCCGGCTCATCTATCTATACATTACAGAGCCGCGTAAAGACAGCACGGCCTTTACTTCTTACAAAACACGGTTGGAAGGCTATTATCAGAATCGCAGCGCCAGCCCCGAGGCAGCCTTCAGAGATTCCATCACGGCCGTGATTACCCGGCACCATCCGCGATTCAAACCAATGGATGTGGAAATGCTACGAAAAATGGATTTGCAGGCGTCGCTGGATATCTACCGTGACCGCTTTGCGGATGCCGGCGATTTCACCTTTTATTTTGTCGGAAATTTCAAATTCGAACAAATCAAACCGCTGGTAATGAGGTATCTTGGCGGTTTGCCGGCAACGGATCGCGATGAAAACTGGTCGAATAAAACCTATAAGTATCCCGAGAAACAGCTGGAAAAAATCGTTCATAAGGGCATTGAACCCAAAAGCTATAACGCCCTCATTTTCAACGGCCCCTTTCAATGGACGCCGGAAAACAAGTTCAAGGCTGATATGCTGGTCGAAGTGCTCAGTATTAAGTTACGGGAGCGGATTCGCGAAGAATTGAGCGGTACATACGGCGTCGGGGTTTGGGGACAATTTGCACACTACCCCAAGGAGCGTTACCGTATCAATATCTATTTCGGTTGCAATCCGGATCGCGTCGATGAATTAACCAAGGCGGTTTTCGTACAACTGGATAGTATTAAGCAATTCGGAACCACCGAAAAATACCTGGATAAGATAAAAGAAATTGCACTAAGGGAGAGGGAATCCAGTTTAAAGAAAAATAAGTTTTGGTTAAATAAACTGGAATATATGGATTTTCACGGTATAGAACCCGCGGCTATCCTTAATTATGAAGAAAAGGTAAACGCCCTCACGCTGAAGGATATTCAGGAAGCAGCCAACCGCTATATTTCGGATGATCGATACGTGCAGGTAACGCTCTATCCGGAAGAAGACGCAAAGCAAGCCCACAGTGAAAAAACCGACTAAAATTTGATGTGTTGATCTGTGAAGCCTTCCGGTAAGCTTTTCCGGGAGGCTTTTTTTATTCCCGAAAGAAGTGAAAATTTGGTTTGATGTGTTTTATGATCCGTCGTATATTATTAAAAATTTCACACAATTCGGATTGCGCTTCTATGCAGCATATAACCCCATATAAAGATTCATACCTGTATTTTGAAGATTCCAACTACAACTCAAAACGATCGGAGCAAATACTATGAGGTTTTCCATGTCGGTTTTGTCCACTCTGGGCAAGAAAATCTTCATGGGTTTAACAGGATTACTGCTTTGTGCTTACATTGTTGAACATTTGATCGGCAATTTGCAATTATTGTCTTCCAATCGTGATCCTTTTAATATTTACGCCCATTTCTTGACCCAGGAGATCGGAGCGATTATCTATGTCGCCGAGTTTCTGTTAGCCGCAGTATTTGTTGTTCACTTTATCTATGCTATTATGGTTACGTGGGAAAACTGGAAAGCGCGCCCCAAGGGCTACAGTTTAGTCCGATGGGCCAGGCATACCAGCAGGCGTTCGGTCGGTTCGGTAACGATGATCTATACCGGCATTGTCGTGGCGGCGTTTGTGATCTGGCACCTTGCCCATTTCAAATACGGGGCGGTTTATATGTACACGCCGCAAGGCTATGACCATCAAATTCGCGACATGTATGAAACGGTCTACCGATTTTACAGCAATGAAGTCAATGTTATTTTGTATGTGCTTATTATGGGTCTGTTGGGCTTTCATTTAAGCCATGGATTCTGGAGCGCCTTTCAATCACTGGGTTTGGATGGCAAACGATTCACGCCCGTGATTTATGTAATCGGTTCTATATTTGCCGTTGTAATGGCCGTGGGTTTTATTATTATTCCAATTTATGTCTACTTTAGTGCAACAGGAGGGGCAGTATGAAATTAGATTCGAAGATACCTGGCGGTCCCTTGGCTGAAAAATGGGATAAACATAGATTTGATATGAAAGTTGTGAATCCCAAAAACAAACGCAAATTCTCCGTGATTGTGGTGGGTACCGGTTTGGGCGGCGCCTCCGCCGCGGCTTCACTCGGCGAACTGGGATACAATGTCCTGAATTTTTGTATTCAGGATTCCGCGCGACGCGCACACAGTATCGCCGCACAAGGCGGTATAAACGCTGCAAAAAATTATCAGAACGACGGAGACAGTGTCTGGCGGTTGTTTTATGATACCATCAAGGGCGGCGACTATCGGGCGCGGGAAGCCAATGTGTATCGTTTGGCGGAAAACAGTAACCGTATTATCGATCAGGCGGTGGCGCAGGGCGTACCGTTTGCAAGGGAATACGGCGGTCTGTTCGCTCAACGTTCCTTCGGCGGCGCTCTGGTATCGCGTACATTTTATGCACGGGGACAAACCGGCCAACAATTGTTACTCGGCGCCTACAGTGCGCTTATGAAACAGGTGGACGCCGGAACCGTGAGTATGTTTCCGCGTCGCGAAATGGTGGAATTGGTTATGATTGATGGCAAGGCGCGCGGCATTATCACGCGCAACCTGGTTACCGGGGCATACGAGCGTTATGCCGCTGACGCCGTAGTGCTGGCAACCGGAGGTTACGGCACGGCCTATTATCTATCCACGCTGGCAATGAATTCCAACGCCACAGCCATATGGCGGGCCCATAAAAAAGGCGCGCTGTTCGCCAATCCCTGTTTTGTTCAAATCCACCCCACCTGTATTCCACGTTCCGGAGATTATCAATCCAAACTTACGCTGATGAGCGAAAGTTTGCGCAACGACGGTCGTGTCTGGGTTCCGAAAAAGAAAGGGGATAACCGTCATCCCAATGACATTCCCGAAGAAGAGCGCGATTATTACCTGGAACGCAAATATCCCACCTTCGGCAATATGGTCCCCCGGGATGTGGCTTCGCGTAACGCCAAACAGGTTTGCGATGAAGGTCGCGGGGTGGGCGAAACCGGTCTGGCGGTTTATCTCGATTTCCGCGATGCCATCCGGGATTTTGGCCGCAAAACCATCGAAGAACGCTATGGCAACCTCTTTGAAATGTATGAAGAGATTACAGCGGAAGATGCTTACGAAGTGCCGATGCGCATTTTCCCGGCCGTGCATTACACCATGGGCGGCCTTTGGGTGGATTATAATCTGATGAGCAATATTCCCGGCCTGCATGTGATCGGCGAGGCAAACTTTTCCGACCATGGCGCCAATCGTCTCGGCGCCAGTGCGTTGATGCAGGGGCTTTCCGATGGTTACTTCATTCTGCCATATACCATCGGCGATTATCTTGGCGGTACGGAACTGCAAAAAGTAACCGAAGAACACGAGGCGTTTCAGGAAGCGGAGGAAGAAGCGAAAAACCGCTACGATACCTTGCTTTCAATCAACGGTAACAAAACGGTCAAAGAATTCCACAAAGAGGTCGGTAATATCCTTTGGAATAAAGTAGGCATGTCCCGTAACGAAGCCGGTTTAAAAGAGGCTTTGGAAGAAATACCACGCTTACGCGAAGAGTATTGGCAGAATGTTAAGGTGTCCGGAAGTGCGGATACGATGAATAAGGACCTGGAATTTGCGGGCCGTGTGGCCGATTACCTGGAGCTGGCCGAACTGATGGCTCAGGATGCTCTGCATCGCAACGAATCCTGTGGCGGCCATTTTCGGGAGGAAAGCCAAACCGAAGAAGGAGAAGCATTACGCGACGATGAAAATTTTACATTTGTATCCGCCTGGGAATTTAAAGGCCTGGAAAAGCCGTGGGAACTTCACAAAGAAGAACTGGAGTTCGAAAATGTTACACCCACCCAGCGCAGTTACAAGTAAGGAGGCATCATAATGGAAAAGAAAAATATGACCATATATCTGAAGGTGTGGCGCCAGGAAGATGCCGATTCCAAAGGCAGATTCGTTAAGTATACCGTTAATGATGTGAATCCTGATATGTCGTTTCTGGAAATGCTGGATGTGTTGAACGAGGAGCTCATAAAAAATGACGACATCCCAATAGAATTTGATAACGACTGTCGAGAGGGTATTTGCGGTACCTGCGGCGTCATTATAAACGGAACGGCGCACGGGCCGCGTAGCGGCGCAACAACCTGTACCGTTCGTATGCGCGAGTTCAAAGACGGCCAAACCATTGTAGTGGAGCCCTTCCGGGCGCGCGCCTTTCCCGTGCTTAAGGATTTGGTTGTGGATCGCAACGCCTTCGACCGCATCATGTCCAAAGGCGGTTACATTTCTGTGCGTGCTGGCGGTGTACCTGAAGCCAGTTCTATTTTGGTTAAAAAAGAATATGCAGAAGAAGCCTTCGATATGGCGGCATGCATCGGTTGCGGTGCTTGTGTGGCCGCCTGTCCCAATGCATCCGCAGCTTTGTTCGTAGGGGCCAAAATTTCGCATCTCGCCTTATTGCCTCAGGGTCGTCCGGAAGCGGAGCGTCGTGTGGAGCGGATGGTTGCCCAAATGGATGATGAAATGTTCGGCGCATGTTCCAACCACGGTGAATGTGAAGCGGTGTGCCCTAAAGAGATTCCGATAACGGCGATCGCACGTATGCGGCGTGAATACTGGAAAGCGGTATTTAAGTAAAACATTTTGACAATAGCCCATTAAATGGATGATTAAAAAAGCACCGTCAATCAAAAACACATTGGCGGTGCTTTTTATAAGGTGAAATGATATAGTTAAAACCGCAGGGTGAATGAAAGTCGCAGGGCCCGGTAAAATTCGGCATCCAACAAACCATTGTCACTGCTCCCAAAAAAGCCTAAAAGATCGATCTGTAAATTCTCACTGGCATCGTATCCCAACCCGTAGGTAAAGATGGTATTGCTATTAGCCGTCTCTGTCTTTTCTTTTGTTGAACTGTAACTGTCATCGGACATAGATGTTGAACTGGAGCCGTCTCCGCGATTTACCTTTTGGGTATATGGTTCTGAATTTTTAATACTTTTTTCATCGATTGTTTCGGTCTGATAATAATTAAAAAGGGCGCCGAACCTCAATCCCCATTTCAATGATTCTGTAAATCGATATTCTAAGCCTACTGGCGCCTGAAAGTTAAAATAGGTGTATTCGTATTTACGGTCAGCCGTCAATTGTTCAGATTCAGTCCGTACATAATCGAAATAATCACTTTCGCCGTCCACATCGCTGTGATCGATGCGATTGTCGTACATTTCGGTATAGTCGGTTTCGCGCGAAGATGAATACATCATTATACGGCCGCCGATACCAAAATAAACCCCTGAGGATAATGGATAATTCATAAGCCCATGCAGACGATATATGTTAGAAGAACGGTCGCCGAGATCTGATAAAATTAAGTTTCTATCCGTTTCTTCACGATAATCGACAAAGGGATTGTCGGTTATATAATTGGTAGTACTTGTAAAAATATCACGCTGTTGGAATGTATAATCGTAAGAGGCAAAACTAAGATCTGCGCCAACCTTCCAATAGCCGTCATTTTTACGCTGTTCCTTTTGATCAAACGTTTGACGTACAGACATGCCAAACTCGAATCCGTTTCCATCGTTTCGGGTTTCATTGACATATCGATCGTTTTCCGAATAATCATTTTGGTAATTTGAAATTTCGTCATTGTAATAGGCGTACATGCCATGATAACGATCATTAATGCCGTTTTCAGAATTAGAGTTAAAATAACCCATATCAAACCGTATTTCATATCCGCGGAAGTCTGTTAAGAGCAGGGCTAATTGAAAGTTTAATAATTTTAAAGAGTAGTTTGTTACAAAATTACCCGTTTCTGACCAATCGGATTCAACAAAGTTTTGAATGATGTCGGTTGTGGTAATCGTCCGATTAAATGTGGGAGCCCCTGATGAAATGGAAGTGAGTACATTATTGCCTGTACCAAGTGAAGCACTGGATCTGATACCCTGATCTTCATAACTGCGATAAGCCACCTTTAAACCGACCAGATTTTCACTCAACTTATAAGCATTGTTAAAAATAAAGCTGAGGTTATTGTTTTCATCCAGGTCATTAAACGTTTGGTTGATGTTTTGTTGGTAATCATATTCCCCATCATTGTTTGCGTCATCAAAGGATGAATAATTACTGGTCAGGGTGCCTCTGCCGGACATGTCTTGAGATCCGTTAAGGTCCGAATCGATATAGACAAAATTAGGCGTCTGGGCATCCGAAAAACGTAAAAGGAGAGCTGAACTTAAAGTTTTTAAATAAGGGTGTTGAAACGATACGCCAAACAGATATTCATTTTCGCTAATATCATTTAAAATTTGTTCATTTGAACTGGCAAGATTGCTGAGATTGGTATAGAGTCGGATACCATCAACAAAGCCAAGTTCCACAGGATCATAAACGAGATCCAGATCATCCATAATTACGCCACCTAAAGCTTGACTTCTAAAAGAAAGGGGTTCCTGGGCAAAGGATCGTGTTACGGAAAGAATTGACAAAAATACCAAAATGCATCCAACTAGCTTCATATCTTTTCCTCCAATGTTAATAGTTTTGGTTTAGACAATAAAATATTATCCGATGGCTAATGTAACTCAAAAATGCACCCACTTGTTTGATAGTTTTGCAATGGATCATCGTAACTTCTAAACTGATTCAAGCTTTCATCTCTTGTCTTTACTTGATTAACAACATTTTTCGTATCATTGCTGAATTACTCGTTTGGAGTCTGTAAAAATAAAGACCCGAGGCGTATTTTTCCGCATTAAAATGAATAGTGTAGGTACCTGCAGGCCTCCGCTCGTCGATTAGTTTATCAACCACCATTCCTAAATTATTGATGATTTCAATGCTAATATGTTCTGTGTTGGGCAAGGTAAAATTTATGGCTGTAGAAGTGTTGAAAGGATTGGGATAATTCTGACCGAGATGATATTTTGAGGGTTTATTGGAAATATCCTCAAAAGAGGTTATTCCATTCCAGTTCCATTCGACAACCTTGGCATAGATATCCCATCCTTTACTGCGGCGGTTATCCTGCCATGCAAATACGATTTTTGAATTATTGGCGTCAACCACTGGACTCACCTGCACGTGCCACTTTCGACCATCGACAACAATGAAATTGGGCCCTAAAGGATTACCATATTGGTCATAGCGCTGTGCGACAATACATGGATCATGAGGATTAAAGCGATAGTCCTGCCAAACCACTACAATTTTTCCATCTTCTGTTATGGCAACCGAGGGATCATAGTGGTAGTAAAGGCCCATCGCATCGTCATTGATCCGAAAGTTTCTTCCAACAGGAGAACCATCTTCAGAAAATAGTTGTCCGTAAATCTCATAAGTGTCGTTTCGTTGATCCTCCCATACAATTATGAATCGACCGGAGCTGTTCATCGCTAAATCAACCCCATAACCATAACGCCCAAGTAAACCCTCTTCATCAATTACTTTTGAAGCTGATGAAAGTGTATCATTATCAAATGAGAATCGTTTTTTAAATAGGTTATAATATCCGTCATCATCGTCTGTCCATACGACAACAATATTTTCATGATCATCCATTGCAATCTTGGATGTATTTCTGTACGGATACATTGTATTAGTTGAATCATTTACTCTGAATGTATCTCCTACTGCCTGAATAAATTCATTAAAGCGCAATGCATAAAGATTTGATTTAGGATAGTCTAACAGTCTTTTCCATAAAACAACAAATTTTCCGGATTGATTTATGGCTGCACATGGGGTGACGTCATCAAAGTTGTTACTATGGTCCATATCCACTTGAAAAATATTAAAAAATTGTTGACCGATCGTGTTATATCGTTGACCGAAAACTCCGTAATTATAATGATTTTGATAATAATACTCTTCCCAGACAATAATGGATTCACCCTGATCATTCATATCGACCGATGGTACGTAGGCGTCATCACTGCTTACTTGCCGGTTGATGTCTTCAATTTGTAATTGCTCATTATAAAATTGAGCATAAATATACTCATCATAAGATGATTGTCTTTCGTCCACCCATGTGACCAGAAAACGATCGTTCTCTTGTGCTATTGTAATATCCGGATCATATTGAGGGGCGCTTGCCACATCGTCGTTTATTATTTGTGGCCTACCCTGCCTTACACCCATATTAGAGAAGCGTTGAATAAACAAATCGTTTGATTGATTGGTATAACTGGACCATACCACCACGTGTTGATTATTATTATTTAAGGCAATAGCGGGGTCGTATTGACTGTAATCGAATTCTTCAATGAATTTATAATTACTAAAAACAGGCTGGCCGTTGCTTGAATAATATTGGCCATATAAATTATTGCCAGAACCGCGGTAGTCCGTCCACACTACCAATAAAAGTTCATTATTGTTTATACAGACTGTGGGTCTATCATAGCGATATACCGTCTCATCTATATCATTTACTTTAATGTTTTCTTCAATGGGATTTGCCTTGTTGTCAAAATGTTGAATATAGATATCAACATCGTAATATGAATCGTAGCGTCGGTTGTCCAACCAGCTTACAACAAATGCCCCGGTTTGAGTGATAGCCACATCCGGATAAAATTGTTCCTTGGAAGTGGTATCCTGATTAACCCGAAATTCGTTTTCAATATTAAAATTTTCATAAATATTGAACAACTGGCCGTATATATCGTAATGATTGTTTCGGTAATCCTGCCAAACTAAAGCGGCCAAACCATTATCATTAAGAGCTGCCCGCGATGCGCCTTGATATTTATAAGTTAGACTATTGATTCTGAAATTGTCGCCAACAGGCTGTCCTTGCTCATTGAAAATTTGAGCATAAATATTACTAAAATAATTTTCCCGGGAATCGTTCCAGGCTACAATAAATTGGCCATTATTGTTGACCGCCACCGTTGGCGCAAATTTGTAATTATGCTGTTCGGGATCATCATCATTGATAATAAAATTGGTTCCCATTGGTTCGGCGCTGAAATTGTATCGCTGTCCGTAAATACGATAATCGCCATCATGATAGCCATTCCATACAATTACAAAGTTTCCAGCTTCATCCATGGCAATATCCGGGGCATATTGCCAAATGTAACGATTGTCATCGTTTACTTTAAAATTTGAACCGATTGGATTCCCGTTTGCTTCAAAACGTTGGGCGAAAATATCGGCATGACCGTTCCGGTAATCGCGCCATACAGATACATAATTACCATAAGCATCCATGGCAACTTTAACCTGGTGTTGCGTGCACCCGCCCTCTGTGTCATCATTGACAAGAAAATCATCAACTAAAATATTTTGAATGGTTGGCAGATAAGGAGCGGGTGCTGTCCAAACGTTACATCTCTCAATGTGAAGTTTTAAATTGAAATCATTTGGTGTATGGTTGAAATGTTGTTCTGATTTGCTTTTAAAACTGTTGGTATTATTGATACTCTGAAGGTGTTCATCGGGTGGTGCTGTCTGAGCAAATATTGAATAGGGCAATAAAATCAGGAAAGGTATCAATTTGTTCATAGCACGCTCCTTTATGTTTACTATTAAATAAACCTAATTTGCACCTAAATGGATAAGGCACACGATGATAATAATCCGGCACGTTTACTCTGGACAAATGTCATGAATGTTTTCAATGTAATTTTTATATTAGTTCAGACATCAATTCTTATCGTTGGTTTTGTATTCATAACATACGCAATTAATTCTCTAAAAAAACTGTCCTTTAGGGTAGTTTTTGCATCTTTTAATCTTACAAACTCATATCTGACTTTTAATGATAACCACGCGTTTGATTTTCAGTTGCAATAAATTACTAAAAGTTAAAATTATGAAGGTGTATGAATATAACTTAGGGATTTTGAACGTAAGCCAACGTAGAACTAAAGTAAATACAGCTTTAAATAAAAGTTTCTGAATTAATCGAATGTGTCTTCTATCCTCAGAGAGGAACAGAAGCAGTGTGAGTTATAGTAATCGCGGGTTGAAATAGGACTAAATTAAATTTTATACTTACGCGGATATTCCAGCCATAGCAACCGGCTTCTGGTATCTGCAACGTCTCTCCAGGCGTTCGCATCAAACTGCAAAGCGGCGACGGCGGCGGTGGGTACTTTATGATACATATTAGCGCTCAATTGTTCAATCAATTCATGAAACGATGGATTATGACCAATTAACATCACGCCATTGTAGTTGTCCGGTAAGGAACGAATAATCGCCATCAATACATCGGGATCGTTCTCGTAAATTTTATCTTCGATTTCGATAGCTTCTACCGCATAATTCAATTCGGCTGCCAACAGTTCGGCTGTCATTTTTGCCCGGCGGGCGCTGCTGGAAATAATAACTCCGGGATCGACGCCTTTTTCCTTTAAAATCCGGCCCATTAAAGCAGCGTCATTTCGACCGCGATCGTTAAGCGGGCGTGCGTGATCGTTCAATGATTTATCGGCGTGGCTGGATTTGGCATGACGCATCAGGTAAAGATGTTTCATGTTGCTCTCCAATTTACAGGTTCATTAAATGTACAAGCCACAAACTTAACGACGGTAGATAGGTGATCAGAATCAGTGTAATCAAGAGAATAATTAAAAATGGGATTGTGGCGCCGTACAATTTAAGTATGGGTTTTTCAAAACGAAACGAGGCGATAAACAAGTTCATTCCAACCGGCGGCGTGGAATAAC
Organism: uncultured Calditrichaceae bacterium; assembly: GCA_964542915.1. Taxonomy (GTDB): domain Bacteria; phylum Calditrichota; class Calditrichia; order Calditrichales; family Calditrichaceae; genus CAZIVP01. The sequence continues at coordinate 106,262 of CAZIVP010000001.1, forward strand.
CGATTCCGAGATTGGCAAGAAAAATAATGCCCAGATGGACGGGATCGATGCCGAAACTGGTGGCCACTGGAATCACAATGGGGGCGACTACCATAATGGCAGAAAAAATATCCATCATCGCTCCCACCGCCAGGAGAAAGATATTTAAAATCAGTAAAAATCCGATCTTTGAATCGATGACGCTGCGCATGGCCTCTAAAATCTGGTTGGGAATCTGGGCATCGACCATGTAATTGGCCAGACCCAGAGCCGACGCCAGAATCACCAGTATCCCGCCGACCAGCACCATGCTCTCGCGTACGACTTTCGGCAAATCGTTTTTGAGGTGAATATCCCGGTAAATGAATACTTCCACCACAAGCACATAAAAAGCGGTAACGGCCGCCGCTTCGGTGGCGGTAAAAAAGCCGCCGTAAATACCGCCGAGAATGATAACCGGCAAAGGAATTTCCCAGGCCGCTTCTTTAACGGCCGTTAAAACGGGCACATTCTCTTGCTGTGCCTTTAGTTGACGGATGCCGCGCCTTTTTACAAAAAAGACGCTGTATATCGAAAGCGCTGCCACCATAATAATGCCCGGAATTATGCCGGCGACAAAAAGCTTGTCGATGCTTGTCTGTGCAACCAGGCCATACAAAATGATGGGCAGACTCGGCGGAAACAATAAACCAAGATTACCGGAAGCCGTTAACAAACCCAAAGAAAAATTTTCGGGATACTGATCCTTTAGAAGAACCGGATATAAGAGCCCCCCGAGCGCGATAATGGTGACGCCGGAGGCGCCGGTGAACGCTGTAAAAACGGCGCAGGAAACCAAAGCGACGATGGCCAGTCCGCCCGGCATCCAGCCGAATAAAGCACGGGATAGGTTAACCAGGCGTTTGGGTGTGTTGCTTTCCGCCAGAAGATATCCGGCAAATGTAAACAAAGGGATGGCCAGTAATACCGGCTGACTTGCCAACCGAAAGAGTTCGATGATAACCGCCGTGCCGTCCATGCCCGCCCCGTAAAATGCCATAAGCGCAATAGCTGATATGATGACGAACAGCGGGGTTCCAAGAAAGGCCAATAACAACAGGCAAAGTGCAATCAAAAAAATGCTCATGATGTCGCTTCCCCCTTCTTGCCCAGCATCGCCAATTTTTCAACAGCCAAAAAGAGAAAACGCATGCTCATCAGAAAAAAACCGAGGGGTATGATTAACTGGAAGTACCACGTCGGAATATCCTTGAACAGCGTGGAGCCGAATTCTTTCTCGACCTGAACAAAACGGTAACCGGCGTGCGTCAGAAAAATAGTGATGATAAATGAAAACAACAGGATGGCGGCCTGTACGAGAAGATGCCAGCGTCCTTTCAGGTAGCGCGTCAATAAATCAATATTGATATGTTTCTCATTTTTGGTGGCAAGCGAAGCCCCGATAAAACCGATCCATAGAACCAGATGGCGTAAAAGGATATCGCCCCATAGAATGCCATGATCAAAGAAGCTCCTTAAAATGACCTGTAAAAAAGCCGCCAGCACCATGAACAAAACGATCAATATCAGGAAGCCTTCCTCAATGCGTGCAATCGCTTTGTTCAGTTTTCGCAAAAATTTCAGCATGTTATGCTCCCTGGCATTATAAAAAAGATTTTAAACTAAGCATGTTTTTTATCGGGTGCAATTCCAAGCCAATGGCCGGAGGTGTTTAAATTTAATAAAAGGGTTTACAGAGGGATTTGTGAAAAAAATAATTTTATGCTTGACACTTTTATTTGTTTGTTATATTATTCACAATAGTTGGCAACGCATCATTGAATGTTTAACGGGAAAACAGGGAATGTTTGTTTTTTTTCAAATTATTACGATTTTCCCAAGCTGGTGTTGGATTCCGGCTCTAAGCCCGCAATTGACATCTGAATTTTGCACATTACTTCCTGAAAAAGCAACACACTTTTTAACGCTACTGAAATCCGTAGCACCGAAAATTCTTACCCGCACACATCACATTCGCCGCTTGTATCAGAAAAAGCGATTGTTTCCGCGCCTTCATATTGCAGCAGCCGGATTGTATTGTTGCCAATCGGACTTAATGGATTAAGCCCTGTGTCGTAGACTATTCAGTACCGAACATAGATTGCGTCTGTTTTCAGGCGCCATTTTCTGGTATAAATGAGGAGGGCTTACATTGTTAGTGAATGCAGCGGAGTTCCTTTCGTTCCTCGGTAAATTGCGTTCGCGTGAAATCGGCGATTATGATGAAATCATCGTTCCACTCGATTCCGGGCAACCAGATAACAGCGGAGCAACCTACTGGAAGCATCTAACCGATCAAACCCGTCCGTCCGAGATACATCTCGATGGTTTTCGGCCGGTCGACCCTTTGAAAATCCTTTTCTACGCCTTTCGCGAACAGGTTCTCAATAAAAATTACGAATCCCGAAAACGGATTATCGCAGGCGTAAAAGCATGCGACTTAAAGGGTTTGCAACTGCTGGACCGCGCCATGCTGAATGACGAATTCATTGATCCTGCTTATAAACATTGGCGCGATACGACGCTCATCATAAGCAGCGATTGCACTGATTTTGCCTCCACCTGTCATTGTACGCTCATCGAAGGACAGCCATTCCCGGAAACGGGTTTTGATATCAACCTCTCAAAATTGGACGACGCCTATTGGTTAGCTGCAGGTAGCGAGCACGGCGAAGCATTATTGGATTTATTGCGGAAGCATGTAAACGTTCAGGAACGTTCGGATGCCCGGCGCCAGCAAGTTCAGGAAAATCGTAAGAGCGTGAAAGCACAATTACAAAAGCATAATGAGCTCTATCAGCGTTCGGGAGCATATGAACACTTAAAAGCAACCGGCATGGACGCCTGGAAGGATGCCTCGGAAAGTTGCATCGGTTGCGGCGCCTGTACGAACATCTGCCCCACCTGTTACTGCCTTATCTTAAACGATGAAAGCACGTCCGAACAATTTTTAAAAGAACGTTCTTACGATTCTTGTCAATACAACGGTTATGCACGTGTGGCCGGAGGAGCGTCTCCGCGGCCAGAAATGACGGAACGTTTCCGGCATCGCTATTTATGTAAGCTCGTTTATATGAACAGTAATTTCGGCATACCGGGCTGCACCGGTTGCGGCCGTTGTTCCGATGCCTGTGCCGGTAAAATTGAGTTTCGTGAAGTGGTTCAGCGGATACTTGAACAGTCGCCCGTTGGCGATCGTGAATCGAAAACGATCAATACGGAGGTGGATCATGCATAATCTATATGAAATTATTCCGGCGACCATTTACGAAATTGTGCAGGAATCGCCGTTGATCCGAACCCTTCGCCTGCGTCCCGAAATGCCGATTCCATTTCAAACAGGCCAGTTTATTGAATTAACGCTTCCGGGCATCGGCGAGGCCCCTTTTACACCGTCTTCTTCGCACTTTGTATCGGAAGCCATGGACGTTACCATCATGAAGACGGGCTACGTAACCAATCATATTCATCGAACCAAAGCAGGCGACCGAGTGGGATTGCGGGGACCGTTCGGCTCCCGCTATCCATTGGAAAAATTTAAAGGCAAAGACTTACTCATTTTAGGGGGCGGGTGTGGGCTGGCGCCGCTGCGTTCGCTTTTTTTAACCCTTTTGGAAGAAGCGGAAAAGTATAACTCCATTACCTTTCTGGCCGGGGCTAAAACGCCGAAAGATTGTATCTATAAAGATGAAGCGACGCAGTGGCGACAGTATGATAATGTTCAGTTTATACGCTCGGTGGACGAGGTGCCGCCGGGAGAAGAATGGGATGAAGATGTATGTCTCGTAACCCGCCTGTTGGATAAAGTGCAGATTGAACCGGCGGATAATCCTGCGGTGGTCTGTGGTCCGCCTGTGATGATGAAATTCGGAACACAGGATTTACTGAATTGTGGTTATAAAGAATCCAACATCTATCTGTCCATGGAAAAGAAAATGTATTGCGGATTCGGTCAATGCCGGCATTGCGTTATGGGTCCCTATTTTGCCTGCAAAGACGGTCCTGTGTTTACCTACGATCAGATCAAACATGAGGAGGCCATATGGGATTGAAGCGCTTATTCATCGATATACAGGCCCTTCTCGAAAGTAACGGCAAATCCGATCGGATTGAATGCGAATATCTTTTCCATCGTGTAAACGAAGGCGCCTTCTCGCTATTGGAAGTGGCACAATTTGCCGCTTACTGCCGGCAATGTGAAGAGGCGTTCTGCGTCTCGGCCTGTCCCAAAGACGCTCTGGAACATCAGGAAGACGGAACCATAAAGCGCTACAATATGCGTTGTGTGGGCTGTAAAAGTTGTGTGCTGGCCTGCCCCTTTGGTACGATTTTCCCGGAAGTAATGAATTACGTTACGGCCCGTTGCGACTTTTGTCTTAATCAGCTCAAAGACAACCCGGATTATCAGCCGCTTTGTGTCAAAACCGCTCCCAATAATGCCTTTCAGATGATCGAAATCGATAAGGAAGATCCCGATAACCACATCTATTTTTACGGCGAACATCTGGCGGTAAAAAATCCGAACTGGCGCAATAAGGAGGACAGAGTATGATCCTTAAACCGTTGTTCTTTCTGCTGATTTTTCCCGGATTACTGTTTACGATCGTTTTGGGTATGGTCGCCGGCTGGGTGGATCGCAAGGTATCGGCGCGTTTCCAGTTTCGGGTCGGGCCGCCGTTTTTCCAGAATTTCAATGATTTTTTTAAACTGATGGGCAAAGAGGTGATGGTGGTTAAGCAGGGTTTGCACACCCTGTTCCTCACGGCGCCCATAATTGCGTTCGCCATGCTGGTGCTGGTTTCGACTATGGTGGGAACGGCGTTGTTCTATCAGATAGGTTTCGGCGGCGACATTATTGTTGTTATGTATCTGTTGATGGTGTATTCGGTAATGGTAATTCTCGGCGGCGCTGCCAGCGGTAATGTTTATTCGAGCATGGGCGCCGGTCGTGAAATTAAACTGCTGATTGGCGACGAATTGGCCTTTATTCTGATTTGTCTGGTGCCGATCATAAAATCGGGTTACCAACTGCGTCTCGAAGAGATATTAGCATACCAGTTCGCCAACGGCGCCATTATCGCTTCGGCCTCGGGCGTCATCGCATTTATCATCGGTCTTTTATGTATACAGGCCAAAATGGCGTTACCGCCGTTTCATATCCCGGAAGCAGAGACCGAGATTGTTGAGGGCCCTTTTATGGAGTACAGCGGCAGCTCGCTGGCTTTCTGGAAAATGAGCCAGTGGATCATGCTGGTTCTGTTTCCGTTGCTGCTTATATTGCTCTTCTTCGGAGGATTTCATTTACAGGGCTGGGGCATTTTATGGGCAATCCTGAAATATGTGTTAATCCTCGTTCTGATCATCGCCATAAAAAATACGAATCCCCGTATCCGTATCGACACGGCGGTTAAATTTTTCTGGAATTATGCCACACCCATCGCCATCGTGGCCATTGTATTAGCAGTGTTAGGAGTATAATTATGGGATGGTATCAAAAACGACTTGCCCGGTCTATCTGGGTGTTTCACGTGAGCGCATCCCCTTGCAATAATTGCGATATCGAAATACTGGATTTGCTTACGCCAAAATATGATGTGGAACGTTTTGGAATCAAACTGGTGGGTTCTGTGCGCCATGCGGATGCGCTGTTGGTATCGGGAATCATAAACGACAAGGTTGCCCCGAAAGTAAGGCATATCTACGAGCAGGCGCCGAAACCAATTTTTGTCATTGCGATCGGGACCTGTCCTGCCAGTGGATGTTGTTTCAAGCAGTCGCATAATAAGGATTATGAACAGCCGGAAACGATTCCTGTGAATATGTACATACCCGGTTGTCCGCCGAAACCCGAAGCCATGATTGCGGGTGTCGCTAAATTGATGGAGGTGCTCAATGCCTGAAAAAGATATGTTTCTGGAAACGATGCGTGATAAAATTGATGAAATCGAAGATAAAAAAGGGCGTCTCTATTTTACGGTGGATAACAGCCAATTACATGAAGTCGTATCTTATTTGTTCAAGAGCCTGGGCTGTCGCTTATCCACCGCAACAGCCATGGAGATGTATCGCGGAATCGAAGTTTTGTATCATTTTTCGCACGATCCCAGCGGACAATATTTCTGCCCGCGCGTAGTCATGAGCGATAAGGATCATCCGCAAATGCATTCCATTGCTCCGATCGTAAAAGGTGCCGAATGGATTGAGCGCGAGATGAGCGAATATTGGGGCATTACGTTTCAGGACCATCCGAGACCCGAACCATTGCTGACGAAAGATCATCCCAAAGGCGAGGGACTCAACCAACCGTTCAGAATCAGGAGGCGCTCATGAGTAGGAATGTCATTCCGGTCGGACCGTATCATCCCTTACTGGAAGAAGCGGAATATTTTACCCTCACCGTGGACGGCGAAACCGTGGTCGATATCGATCTCGATATCGGCTGGATGCACCGCGGCCACGAACTGATTTCGGAGAGCAAAACATTCACGCAATCGATTTATCTGGTGGAACGTATTTGCGGGATATGTTCAACATCGCATCCGCTGGCGTGCGTGCATGCCGTGGAAGATGTGAATAACATCGAAATACCCGAGCGGGCTGCATATATCCGTACACTGGTGGGGGAATTGGAACGCATCCACAGTCATCTTTTATGGCTGGGCCTGGCCGGCCATTTTATCGGATACGATACGCTGTGGATGTGGTCATGGAAATACCGTGAACCGGTATTACAAATGATGGAACTGATTTCGGGTAACCGAAATCACTATGGCATGATGCGCGTGGGCGGCGTGGCAAAGGACGTGGAACCGGATAACATTTCCGAATTGCATAAACATCTCGATGAGATCGATAAAAAAATGGAAATGATCGCCAAAGCCGCCAAAGACGACCCTGTTTTGAAGTCGCGGCTGAAGGGTGTAGGTGTTTTATCCAAGGAAGACGCCATCGCTTTTTGTGCGGTGGGTCCCACGGCCAGGGCTTCGGGCGTTAAAACCGATGTACGCAAAGATGAACCCAACGATGCTTACGGTCTGGTGGATTTTGAAGAGATCGTCGCCGAAAACGGCGATGTGTATGATAAATTGGTGGTGCGTCTGCTGGAGACGCTGGAATCAACGAAAATTTGCCGCCAGTGCATCGACTATTTTAAAAAATCCAGTGGTTCGATTTTCAACGATGTGAAAGAAGTGGGTATCGGCGAAGGTATCGGTCGATATGAAGCGCCGCGCGGCGAGGTCTTTCATTATGTGCGAACTGACGGCACCAACCGTCCCATACGGCATAAAGTACGCGCTCCCAGCTATGTCAATATACCCACGTTTGAAGCTTCCTGCCGCGGTATTCCGGTGGCGGACGCCTTAATTACGCTGGCGGCGGTGGACCCGTGTTACTGTTGTACGGAGCGGGCGTTGCGTATCATTGATCACGAACAGAACCGCACGCATAGCGATCTGTTGAAGCTATCCCGGCAAAAGACTGCACGAATCAGGAGGACGATTTATGGCCAATAATATCCTACTGCTGTTGATTGCCGTTCCACTGGCAATTGCAGTCATCAACCTGGTGTTGCCGCTGCTGTTAAGAAAAATTCTGACTTTTCTGGGATTAATTTATACGCTGGTGGTGAGTTTCCAACTTTCATTTGTTCCGCCGGCCGCAACGCAAAACATTTTCGATACGATGCTGGCCAACGATGCCCTGAGCGGATTTACACTGATATTTATTCAATTGCTGAGTATTATCATTCTGATTTTTTCTCTGAAAGGTGTTGAAAAAGAAATCGAAAAGCCGTTTTTCATATTGTATCCCATGACGGTGGCGTTCTGTAACGGCGTTGTTTTAAGCACCAATATGTTCGCATTCTTACTTTTCTGGGGGATGTCGGGTATTACCCTCTATCTCTACGCCGTACTCGGTCGTACCGAAGAAGCGCCTCAAACCGCAAAAAAAACCTTTATCATTGTGGGCGGCAGCGACGCCCTGTTATTGATGGGGCTGGTCATCATGGGCGTAATGCAGCCTTCGGCGGGATGGTCCCTGAGTGGAGTGCATATTCCGCTGCAAGAGGCGTGGGCGATTGTGGCCTTTATTTTTGTACTGTTAGCCGCATTCGCGAAAGCCGGCGGTTTTCCGATGCATACCTGGGTGGCGCATTTTGCCAAAGACGCACCGGTGGAGAGCGCCGCATTTTTACCCGCTTCACTGGATAAGCTCCTTGGAATTTACTTGCTCGCGCGGATGGTCACCGGTTTGTTCGAACTCAGCATGACCATACACCTCATTATTATTACCCTGGGCGCCCTGACCGTTATTACGGCTGTCATGATGGCGATGATTCAGCACAACGGTCGCGAGTTGTTGGGTTATCACGCCGTTAGCCAGGTAGGCTACATGATCATGGGCGTCGGTAGCGGCAGCGTGCTGGCCTTTGCCGGCGGCTTATTCCACATGATCAATCATACCATTTATAAATCCAACTTATTTCTGAGCCTCGGTTCGGTTGAAAAGCGCACCGGAAGCAACCAACTGGATGATCTGGGCGGTTTGGGCAAGGTAATGCCGGTAACATTCATTATGGCATTAATCGGCGCCTTATCCATTTCGGGCATTCCGCCTTTTAACGGATTTTTTTCCAAATGGATGATCTATCAGGGTCTTCTGGAAAAAGCGGGTACACTGTCGGCGGGCCATCAAATCTGGTTGTTGCTGTGTATTATTCTGGCTGTCTTCGGCAGCGCGCTTACGCTGGCAAGCTTTATGAAATTTATACACGCCTCGTTTTTGGGATACCTTCCTGAAAAACTCAGACAAGTAAAAGAGGCCATACCGAACCAATGGCTGGCGACCGGCCTGCTTTCACTCTTATGCATTTTATTTGGTGTTTTTGCCGTTCAAATTCCGCTGCGCTTTTTCATCGAACCGGTGGTTGCGGAGATGCAATGGTCCGTTGCCGGTTTCCCGGGGCTCTACCAACCCGTGCTGATTGTATTGCTTTTCTTGGCCATATTTATTTTGGGTTTGATTGTATTCCTGGTAACGAAAAACATTCGATACGATGATGTTTATATTGGCGGCATGTCGTCATCCGAAAAATTCCGCGTGCTGGGAACGGAATTTTATAATGAAATCCGAAACATGACACCGCTCAAACAAATTTACGACGCCGCCGAACGCAAATGGTTCGATATATATGAACTGGGCAAAGGCGTTACTTTCTTTCTGTCCGGTTTATTTCAGAAAGCACACCCGGGACAACTACAGCTTTACCTGTTTTATGTTATCCTGGGTACATTAATTTTTATCTGGATTGTGTGACCGTTTCAGGCGATTGGAGGAAACCGTTATGCCAACGGAAACCTGGTTAATTTTCATTTTCATATTCATGATTCTCGGCTCGGTAACCGCATTGGAAATCAAAGATATTTTGTCATCGATTATTGCCATCGGTGTGGTGGGCCTGGGGGTCTCCGTTTCGTTTTTGTTCATGGAGGCACCGGATCTGGCAATTGTGCAGTTTCTGTTTGAGATCTTCGCCATGATCATTTTACTGAGGGCATTTATCAGGAAGGATTATCATCTGGAAAGCCCATCAAAAATCGGCGCGCTGTATTCGGTGATCACCGTGGTGGTTCTGCTGGCCGTTTTCATTTTCAGTGTTTCGGTATTCAAGGCGCTGCCGCCCTTTGGCGAACCGCTGATGCAAACGGCGCAACACTATGTGGAAAGCGGGGCAAAGGAAACAGGTGCGGCGAATTTGGTGGCTTCCGTCATTCTGGATTATCGTGCTTACGATACCCTTGGCGAGATTACTGTGCTTTTCACGGCCATACTGGGCAGTTTGACGCTATTACGCATTCACAAACAGAGAAAAAAGGAAGGGGAGTCGGAATCATGAAGCAACAACCGGGTATGACGCTGATTGTAAAAACCATAACCCGTGTAATCCTCTGGATGATTGTTCTCTACGGTATTTATATCATTTTACACGGCCACTTAACGCCGGGCGGTGGGTTTGGCGGCGGCGTCATTTTAGCGCTGGCTTTTTTAAGTATGCTGCTGGCATACGGCAGAGAGCGGATCGGACAATGGCTTAAACTGCAATTATTGCACGATCTGGAGGCCTCTTCGGTGCTTTTGTTCCTTGTGATCGGAATCATTGGGTTGGCTGCGGGCAGCGCCTTTTTAGCCAATTTTTTAACCAAGGGCGCTCTGTTTAATCTGGTCAGCGCCGGTACGATTCCGCTGCTTAATATTATCATCGGCATTAAAGTGGCGCTGTCTCTGTTTCTCGTTGTCTGGGCGCTGGCGCATTTAAATATTGAGGAAGGAGATGAAGCATGACGGTTTACCTTCTCTGTTTTATACTTTTTTTGGTCGGGGTTTATGGTGTGTTAACAAAACGGGATTTGATCAAACTCATCCTGTCTGTCGCCATAATGGGTTATTCGGCGAATCTCTTTCTCATATTATTTGCCTACAAAAGCGAGGCAATTTATCCCATATTAAGTGAAGGGGTTCAAAACGCTGCCATGGTGGATCCTCTGCCGCAAGCGCTCGTGTTAACCTCGATCGTTATTGAACTCGGAACCACGGCCTTATTGGTAACGCTTGCCGTGCGTCTGTTTCAAAAATATAAGACATTCGATATAACAAAAATCAGGAGGTTATCGGGATGATCCTCCCGTATTATATCATTATTCCTCTGCTGGCGGCCTTTCTCATTGCGTTGATTTCAGGAAAACGGGATGACTGGGCCATCATTATTTCGCTTTTGGCGGTTGTTTCGCTGCTGATTTTTTCGTTATATGCTTTCATTACGATGCAAACGGAAACCGTGACCTACCACATGAGCGGCTGGGAAATCCCATTCGGTATTGTGTTGGTTCAGGACGCCTTAACCTCGTTTATGCTGATCATGGTGAGCATCATAGCCTTAACCTCTGTGATGTACTCCATACGTTATATCCGTCATCTTCGCAGCGACTGGCGGTTTTACGCCTTATTCATGTTGATGCTGGCCGGAATGAACGGAGTATTGATTACAGGCGATCTGTTCAATCTGTTTGTGTTCATGGAAATTGCCCTGTTGGCGGCTTTTGCCCTGGTGGCTTACGGCGGCCGCGCCGAAGAGTACGAAGCGGCCTTTAAATATGCCATTATGGGGGCGGTGTCGTCCACGATCATTTTGATCGGCATAGCGGTTCTTTACAGCGCCACATCCACGCTGACCATGGCAAAAATAGCCGAAACGCTTCCGCAAAAACATTCGTCCGTCGCCTTTTGGACGGGTGCGCTGTTCCTTGCGGGTTTCGGTTTGAAGGCGGCTATCATGCCGTTTCACGCCTGGCTGCCGGATGCGCACTCATCGGCGCCGGCGCCGATATCCTCCATGCTGTCCGGAGTATTGATTAAAGCCCTTGGGGTTTACGTCCTCATACGGATATTCTTTAATATGATGGGGGCGCCGGCCCTGTTTATGGACGCATTTCTGGTGTTGGGCAGTATATCGATTTTAGTTGGTGTTTTACTGGCGATCGGTCAGTGGGATTTCAAGCGTTTGCTGGCCTACCACAGCATCAGCCAGATCGGTTATATCCTACTCGGTATGGGGCTGGCGACGCCATTGGGATTGATTGGAGCGGTCTTCCATCTGTTTAACCACGCCCTTTTTAAATCCCTTCTCTTCTATAATTCCGGAAGCGTGGAGATGTCCGTCGGTACCCGCGATCTTCGGGAGATGGGCCGCTTGCACCGGCTGCTGCCGGTCACTTCGCAAACCTCCATGGTGGCTTCGCTCTCCATATCCGGGATACCGCCGTTTAACGGCTTTTTCAGCAAGCTGGTTATCATCATAGCGGCCGTACAGGCAGGACAGTTCTGGTTTGCCCTGATCGCCATCATCGGCAGTCTGCTCACATTGGCGTCGTTTACTAAAGTGCAACGCTACGGATTCCATGGTAAAAACCTGATCGATTCGGTTAAAACGCCGCTGGGCAGTGGAATGAATGCCGCCATGATTATTCTCGCGGTTTTATGTTTGATTACAAGTTTAATGATCGTTCCCGGTGTCCGGGAAGTGACGCTCGAGCCGGTCATGTCGGTGATCATGAATAAAACGCAATATGTACAAATGGTGATGGGGAGGTGATGGCTATGAAAGGACGGAGCCGGATCGTTATTTTTATTCTGGCCTGGCTCGTGTGGCTGGCATTGACGGATATATCGGATATTCAGGAGGTTATAGCCGGCGCGGTTGTAGCGTTGATTGTAACCTTAATAGCAGGACAATGGGCGATTACGACGCAAAAAAAACGACCGTTCATCCAGCGTTTGGCGCTTGGGATAATGTATTTTTTCAAATTCATTTGGGAAATGATAAAAGCAAATATCCACGTGGCTTATATCGTGGTGCATCCTTTATTGCCGATAAAACCGGGTATTGTAAAGATCAAAACGGTTTTATCCAATGATACTTCTGTAACCCTGCTTGCCAACTCCATCACCTTAACGCCGGGCACGCTGACGGTGGATGTTAATGAAGCGACCAAAGAGTTGTATGTGCACTGGATAACGGCAAGGTCACGCGATCCCGAGGAAAACTCTGCCAAGGTTGCCGTTCGATTTGAAGGATTATTGAAGGAGGTATTTGAATGAGAGTGTTACGCTGGCTGGTCGGACTCATTATCATTGCGGCCTTCTTTTACTATAATTTTCTTGTATATGACGGCGAGTTGTTGCTAAAGCTCATTAACGTCAGTCTGTTTAGTGCGGTATTTGTTTTGGTGCGGGTCATTTTCGGTCCGTCGCCGGCGGATCGTATCGTGGCGGTGGAGATACTCGGTATTCTGATCATCGGCATGCTGGCGCTCATGGCCCTCTTTTATAAACAGGGCTTTTTTATGGATGTTGCATTGATATGGGCCTTGTTGAGCTTTGTGGCGTCGCTGGCGTTTGCCAAAACGCTGGAAGGGAGGCAGCTTGATGAATAGTCCCAACGAACTCATCGGAATGGTATTGATTTGTATTGGTATGGCGTTCGACTTTTTCGGTGTGCTGGGTTTGGTGCGGCTTCCGGATGTCTACAACCGTTTACAGGCGGCGACCAAATGCGTTACCTTTGGCACAGCCGGCATACTGCTGGGCGTCTTTATTATCGAAGGATTGAGCAGTTTGGGCTTTAAAGCCTTGCTGGGCATCGCGTTTGTATTTTTAACATCCCCGGTTGCGGCCCATGCCATTTCCCGGGCGGCCCATCGCAGCGGTATATCACCTGCAAAAGTAACGCAATTCGATCAATATGCAGAAGATCACGACTTAAAGGAGGACGTCCATGTATCTTCCTAAATTAAGAGAATTAAAGGAAGCGCTAACCTCCTTTTTTACGGCGCCGTACACAACCAAATTTCCCGGTGAAGCGTATCAGCCGGAAAAGGAATTCAGGGGATTCCCGGAATTTGATGAACCCTACTGTGTGGGCTGCGGAGCCTGTGCGCAGGTCTGCCCCACCGAAGCGATCACTATTTCGGACGATCTTGAAAAAGGCATCCGCACCTTGACGGTCGATTACGCCTCATGCATCCATTGCGGCCAGTGTAATGAGCATTGCATTACGGAGCACGGCATCAATCCGGGTTCGACGTATGCCTTACCCGTATCCGAATTAAAGGCGCCCGAAATGTTTGAAAGCGTTGAAAAGGAATTGCTCGTGTGTGAGTGTTGCGGGTCGGCGATTGGTTGCCGAGATCATCTGCAATGGATTCGGGAACGCCTGGGCGCCAGAGCTTATGCCCATCCCAATCTGATGTTGAATACCCAGGAAGCTTTCTTTGGACTGGATCCTTCGGCGCCCAAGGAAGTATTACGCAGGGAAGATCAGTTTAAATTCGTTTGCCCGCCCTGCAGACAACGAATTGTGGTGAAGGATGAATTTTGAAACGTTACGAAAGCATTTTAGAAGTATAACGGCAGACCAGATAGGTTTTATTGCTCTCGGTAATTTATTACGCGGCGATGACGGCGCCGCGATGTATTTTCTGCATCAAATACAAAATTGCCATGATTTCCGCAATGCTCATTTTCTTAATGCGGGCCTCACGCCGGAAAATTATCTGGGCCAGATTCTTGAATGGCAGGTTCAAACGCTTGTTATTGTTGATGTAGCCGATTGGGGCGGTGAGCCGGGCGCCATTACGTTTTTAAGTGAAGACCTTATTGACCAATACGGATTTGATACGCATACCTATTCCATCCGTTTGATCGAACAATATCTTAATGTTTATCGACCCGTTAACGTCGAATATCTGGCAATCCAGCCCTTAAGCTTTGATTTTCGCAGGCAACTCTCAAGGCCGGTGGTTGAGGGAATCGATGCTTTTTTTGAATCCGGTGAAACCGAAAAGCGGCCATAAAATCGATTTGTTATGAGCCGCTATTCCAACTTTTCCGCTGAACATCCCTTTTTAACGCTGGAAACGTTTCGCGTCCGGCTGGAGTGGTACATCAATATCCGCTGGATTGCGGTCTTAATCATTTTGATCTCTGCGCCTGTGGGCCGGGGCATGCTGCATCTTACGTTTAATTTTACGGCCATTCTGATTATCGCCGCGCTTTTGCTGTTGGCTAACATCATTTTCACGCTTTTACTGCGCAATATACCGTTCCGGAATGAGTTCCAGGAAATGGCGTTCGCTGAAATTCAGATATTATTCGATCTCATTGTGATTTCATTTCTCATACATTTTGCCGGCGGTATCAATAATCCGTTTTTCTTCCTTTACATATTGCTGGTTATTTTGTCGGGCATTCTTTTCCCGGGGCGTGTTTTACCATACTTCAATGCTTTCTTTGCGGCTTTTTTATTAACTTTATGGACCATTATAGAATTGAGCGGTTTGGTTCCATCCACACATTTGGGCGGCAGCCAACCCTCCGGAACGCCGATTGTGATAACCTCTTTACTGGCGTTTTATTTTACCAATTTTGCAGGCATTTACATCATAAATACCTTTATGCTGAATTATGCTTCGCTCAAGCGTATGATCGATGAAAAAAATCTCCAGCTTCAGAATTCCATGCAGCAACGTAATAAACTGTTTCGCTTTACCGCACATGAGATAAAGTCGCCGGTGACAACGATTAAAAGCACACTGGGCGTGGTCAGAAAGTTGTATGCAAAAGATTTGAAAACCGAAGTAAATAATATGATCGAACGCGCCGAATGTCGATCCGATCAAATTTTGAAAACAGTAAAAGATATGATCGACCTTACCAAGTACCAGTCGGGCAATGTTGTGCCGGAGGTGGAAGAAACGGATTTCGGCAAGTGGATGTATCAGCAGGTTTGTATGCACCACTCTTACGCGGTTGACAAACAAATCACCCTGATTATGGCGCCCCTGCACCGCAAAGTTGTCATTCCTCTGGACAAATCCGGCATGGAAAAAGTTCTGTCTAATTTGGTCAATAACGCCCTGCGTTACACGCCTAAGGACGGCAGCGTTGTTGTACAACCGTTTGTAAATGACGAAGGCTTCGGGTTTTCGGTGCGGGATTCCGGTATTGGTATGACGAACGAAGAACGACAACATATTTTCGATGAATTTTATCGCAGTCAGAAAGCCCGTGAAGTGGAACGAATCGGGACGGGGCTGGGATTGAGTCTCGTGAAGCAAATCGTGGAACGTCAGGGCGGCCGTGTTTCTGTGGAAAGCGAACCGAATAAAGGAAGCGTATTTACGGTAACCCTGCCCTTTTCTCAAACGGAAACTGCCCATTAAGAATAGCCGGGACAGGGCCCGCTGTCTGTCCCGGCGTCGGGTCGCTGACGCTTAAATATGGACCCCCTGGTCGTCGGCGTCACCGGCGGCTTCCATGATCATTTCGGACAGCGTCGGATGAGCGTGTATGGTGCGGTTCAGTTCGACCGGCGTCGCTTCCAGCGATTTGGCAATGCCCAACTCGGCAATGAGCTCCGTAGCCTCGCTGCCGATGATGTGAGCGCCTAAAAGTTCACCGTATTTTTTATCGAAGATCAACTTGACCAGCCCGTCGCGCGTGCCGATGGCCCGCGCCTTTCCCGAAGCGGAATATGGAAAGCGTCCGATTTTAATGTTGTAACCCTCTTCCTTTGCTTTCGCCTCGGTTAAACCAATACTGGCCACCTGCGGCTGGCAATAGGTACAGGCCGGTACGGTTTTATAATCCATGGCGTGGGTCTCAACACCGGCGATTTTTTCCACACAGATGATGCCTTCATGGGACGCCACGTGTGCAAGCCAGGGCGGACCGGCAACGTCTCCGATGGCGTAAATACCCTCGATGTTGGTTTCGTACCATTCGTTCACTTTAATAAAACTTTTTTCGTGTTCGACGCCCAATGCATCGAGATTCAGGTTTTCGATATTGCCCTGAATGCCCGCCGCCAGAAGGGCTTTATCCGCCTTTAACTTTGTTTCTTTACCATTTGACGATACGGTAACTTCAACGCCGCCGGAGGGTTTTTTCAACCCTTCTACCTTGGTGGAGGTATGGATAGTGATGCCCGCTTTTTTAAAGCTTTTGGTCAGCGTCGTTGAAATTTCTGTGTCTTCGACTGGCAATATATGATCCATCATTTCCACCAGCGTCACTTTGGTGCCAATGGCGTTGTAGAAATAAGCGAATTCCACGCCGATGGCGCCTGCGCCGATCACGATAAGCGATTCGGGTTGGTCGTTCAGCGCCATGGCTTCTTTGTAATCCAACACCTTTTTTCGGTCAATTTCCACGCCCGGGATGTTCCGGGCGCGTCCCCCGGTGGCGATCAGGATATGTTTTGCCTGAACCTGCTCGGTCTTGTCCTCGTTATTTTTTACGGAGATGTGTCCGGGTTTTTCGATTTGAGCCTCCCCGTAAATCACATCAATCTTATTCTTCTTCATTAAAAATTCAACGCCTTTGGAATTCATGTCCGCCACTTTCCGGCTTCGCTTGATGACGCCTTTAAAATCGACGGAAGCGTTTTCCACCTTGATTCCAAAATCTTTGGCGTGATTGAATTCTTCAAAAACCTCGGCGCTCTTGAGCATGGCTTTGGTGGGAATACAGCCCCAGTTTAAACAAATACCGCCCAGCTTATCGCGTTCGATTAAGGCCGTGGAAAGATTCAATTGAGCGGCCCGGATAGCGGCGACATAACCTCCGGGTCCCGATCCGATGATCACGATATCATAATTTTTGCTCATGTCTGCTCCTTACGGTTTATATTTATATATTTCCGCCATAATATAGTTCGAAGGGTCATGTTTGATACAGTGCATTTATAGCCCGACCAATGCGAATACTTTCTTCCGTCAGTCGTAAAATTCTTTTATGAACAAGCTCGTTTGTCAAAACGTGATTTTCAAAATCGGAGCTCTGGCAGAATACAAATCCCGGAATAATAAACGTACGAAAATCCAACATCAAACTGCTGGCAAAGGCCATTACACCCATATAACTGCTGCGGGCGCCTGCGCTGCAGAGGAAACCAACCACTTTATTTTGCCAGACCTTGTTGGTCAGCTCGATTACATTCTTAATAACGGCATTGACGTCGTAATTGTAAATGGGAGTGGCAATAAGAATGGCTTCCGCTTCATGAATCTCTTCTTTAAGATGGATAACATTGGGGTGATTGTACGATTCGCCGCCGTCGCACAAAGGTAAAGGATAGCGGCGCATATCAATAAATTGGATCGCTACATCAAATTGTCTGAACGAATCAACGGCAACTTCCGCTAAAATCCGGCTTCGACTCGAAGGGTTTAAACTGGAACTGATTACGAGAAAGGACATGTAAAACACCTTCCGTTATCAAAATTCGCTTCCGGTCTGTGATATGATCAAACACCTGCCAATGAATGATCATCTAATCAAGAGAGCAAAACAAATATTTTCTGATACTATTCCGTAATGCGCTTGCAAAGATACGATTACAACCATCTCCGTTCAAGGCGGGATATGCTGTTGGAATTTCAATGCCGGTGACTGAAATAAAAAACCCGGTACTGACCGGGTTTTTTTTCTGCTGTCTAATTACCTTTTATTATGTTTTTGAACACCTGCCCCGCCATTCGTGGGTTTTCTTTTAACCGACGGGTCGAGTAGGCATACCATTCTTCGCCAAAAGGTACATAGACGCGCATCCGATGGCCGTCATTGACAAGGATTTTACGCAGTTGTTCTTCCACGCCGAGCAACATTTGGAACTCATAGTCCTCTTTTTTTAATTTCAGCTCTTCGATAAGGCGGAGGGCATGCCAGATGAGTTTTTCGTCATGGGTGGCGATGCCGACATAACATTTATTGCGTAACAACTTTTCCAGATTAAAGTTGAAATTATCATTAATGATCGCCATCTCCTTGTAGGCGTCTTCGCGCGGTTCATTATAAATGCCTTTGCACAGACGTAGGTTTGCTTTATGTTTGATCAGGCGATTGACGTCATCGGAAGTGCGACGTAAATAGGCCTGGATAACCGTTCCCACATGCTCTTCGAATTCGTCTTTTAATTTCAGATACATATCGATGGTCGCGGTTGTTGTTGTGCGGTCTTCCATGTCGATTCGTACGAAATTATTAAGCTTCTGGGCTTCCTGAATGAGGCTGCGTATATTGTGATAACAATATTCCGGATCGATCAACAACCCCATATGCGTCGGTTTTACCGAAATCGTGGAATCCAGCTTTTCTTTATCGATGGCTGCCAGTACCTGCTTATATTGTTCTACGGCTTTTTCGGCATCTGTTTTATTGAGATTTTCTTCTCCAAGCACGTCGATGGTGGCCATGATGCCGTCATCATTCAGTTCTTTCACGACACGAATCGCATCTTCCAGTTTAGAGCCCGCAATGTAATTTTTTGAGAAATAACCGACGATCGGTTTGGGAACCAGAGGCATGGACCAGACGACCATTTTGTCCAGTAAACTCATAATCGCTCCATTTTTAATTTTTTACTGTACTTTTTTTGAAGAATCAACGAAATTATATTATCAAAAAAAATATAAAACTTCCGTCAGACATTGGCAATAAGAAATTTACCGATTAAACAAATGGAATGATTGAAGGTAAACAGTTGTTTATTATAAAAAGTCATTAAAAACCAGGATGTTAAGGAGGAAAACGTATGAGGTATGTTGTACTCGTTCTGCTAATGTTAATGCAGAGTTCGCTTTTTGCGGGCATTATCAAGGAAAACAAAAGTCGCGTCGAATTTATAGGCTTTGGAAAGTACACGACGCACTCCAATGTAAAAATGACCGCCAGTAAGCATTTGGAGGAAAGCCGCAACGAGTTCAAGGGCAAAGGTATTCTGGGCAATATCGCCGCTAAATTGGTTTTACGTCCGGGACACGAAGCGGAGATCGTGGACCTGGATAAAAAACAGATCATTAAAATCAACCATGAGAAGGAAGAGTACCAGGTCATTCCGTTGGAATCCTACGTGGAAGATTATGAGCCTTTGGAGGAAGAACCTTACGAGGCGGAGGAGCCGCAGCCCTCTGAACAACAGGAAGATGTGGAAGCGGAAAGCGATATCCGCATTATCCGCCAGGTGTTCGAGGTGAATGAAACCGGCAACGAAAAAACGATCAATGATTTCCCTTCAAGGGAGTTTACAATTAAATGGGTAACGGAATGGGAAAATATCCGAACCGGTGAACGCGGAACCGACAGCTTGTTTTCGACGGTTTGGACAACCCGGGAAAGCGAACGGATTAAAGAAGCACGCGCAGAGGAGCAGGCTTACAGCCGGAAGTATATGGAATCTATCGGATTGTCCATGGATGAGGAATACTATCAAATGCTGGGGTTGAACTGGCTAACGATGTTTCAGCAAATGAATAAAGAGAAACAGGCCGAAGCAGATGTGGAGTCCGAGAAGATGGGCAGGGAGATGCAGAAAATCGAAGGTTACCCCATCGTTATTGACGGTAGTTATTTTCTCATTCGTCCACAAGTGGAAAAAGAGCAGGCGAAAAAGCAAGATTCGGAAAAGACCGATATTACCGATGTGGGCGGCATGTTTGGTAATATCATGAAAAAGGCCGTTAAAGATAAAAAGAAATCGGAGCCCAAAAAGGAAGGCGCGACCGCCGCTTTTTCGTATTATACGGAATTGTTGGACTTAAAAGTTACCGAGGTTAGTGAATCCGCGTTCGAGGCGCCCGCCGGATATAAACAAGTCAATCAGTAAAATCCTATTGCAGGATGGGAAAGGTTTCTTTCTCGTCCTGCTTCTCTTCATTCTTCTTTTTTCGGTCCAGCCAGGAAAATTCCGGGATAAAACTGCCGAAACCCTGATTGCAATTACGGCACATATCGATACTTTTACGGTCGGCGGATAAACGACGGCGGAAGTTTTTGAATGCTTCGTTTTTCCACAGGTCTTTAAAATCTTGCACTTCGTGTATGTTGCCCATTTCGTACTGTCCGTTCTTGTCGAAGCAGCACGGTACTACACTCCCGTCCCAGTTTATCAGTGTGGAAAGCCAGGGACGCGGGCAGGATGCCTTGTTGTTGTTTTTAACCTCATAGGTTTTTCCGTCGAAATTATAGCGGCGATAGCGATCGTTAACCGGCAACCAACGTTTGGCCTCTTCCAAATTGCGTACTTCAATATTTTTGATCAACAGCCGATCCACTCCGACTCGTTTGGCCAAGCGCCGTATGGCCGGAATTTCGTGCTCGTTTTGCTTCATCACCAAAAATTGAAGGGCGATCAGCGGCGTCTTGCTTTTACGTTCCCGTTTGATCTCCATGAAACGTTGCAGACCATTGATAACCTTATCCACTTTACCTTTCACTCTGTACTGTTCGTACGTCTCCTGTGTTACTCCGTCCAGAGAAACGATCATACTGTCGAGGCCGGAATCGATGGTTTGATGAATGATATCGTCATTAAAATAATGGGCGTTGGTGCTGGTTGTGCAATAGATATGTTTCTCCTTGGCAAGCCGTACAAATTCAAGAAAATGTTTGTTGATGTAAGGTTCACCCTGGTGATAAAGCAGTAGGAAAAACAAATCATCGCCCATTGTCGCCATAATCTTGCGGAACGTTTCCAGGCTCATTTTACCGTTGGCGCGTTCCATCTCGCCGTTGCCCGTTGTACATAAAGGGCAACGCAGATTGCAAATATTGGTGGGCTCGATAGTCAGAACGGCCGGTCTGCCCCACAGAATATTTTTTCGAGTCAGCGCCGAAAGAAAAAAGGATGTTCCGGTTAATGCCAGGTTTTTGAGTCGCCTGGCATTAAGGGCACGAATGAGATTCCATGCTTTTAACTCGTTAAACAAAACCATACCTTCCGGCTCAATTAAGTCTGATGAATGCGGACATAACGAACTATTAAATTAAAAGATTTCCGAACCCGCGGCAAACATATATCAATCCGCGCTTTCGATAGACAACTTTACGTTGAATTTTCAAGGATAATCTAATAAACTCATCTTTACAATCATTTCGGAGAGGAACGAATGAACTTACGCATAACGATATTAATACTTTTACTGCTTAACGGCATGCTGTATCCGGAAATCATTGCGGAAGAGGAACTTGCAACCGGGGTCGCCTTTTATCACGATTGTATCGATGAAACTCCCTGGCATGTTTATATTCTGGAGATGGATTTAACAAAGCGTACAAACGCATTGAAAATGGTAAAAGCGGGGCAAAAACTGACCGGGAAACAGCGTACGTCGCAGATGGTTCAAAAAATGTCTGAGAGCGGTTTTACCGTTTTGGCGGCGGTTAACGGCGACTTCTTTAAGAAGGACGGACGTCCCTTAAATGCACAGGCAAGCGATGGCGTTTTATTAAAACAACCCATTTCGCGCAGTATTTTTGGGATTACAAAAGATGGCAAGCCGTTTATCGAAATTATGACATTTGCGGGTGCATTGCTTTCGGATGGCGGCAAACGTATTGCCATGGAGGGGATTAATGAACGGCGCGATCGCGATGAGCTCATTCTGTATAACCGCTATCACGGAAAGACCACCGGCACAAATCGTTGGGGACGGGAACGTCGCGTCCGTCCTTTAAACACGGAGGTTTATGCCAATGATACGGTGAGAGCCGTGGTTTTGGAAACGAATGATACAAGGGCAGCCTACAACTCACCCCTTGAAGATAACACATGGGTTGTGTCTGGACATGGCAAAGCCGCAATTTTTCTGGAAGAACATGTTTCGGAGGGCGATACAATCGGTTTGATTCTGGAATTGCCGCCCTTAAAAAAGCCGATAAGCGAGATGATTGGCGGAATGCCGAGATTGATCCGGAACGGCAAGATTAGCGTGGAGTGGCAGAAAGAGGGGCCCAATCGGGCGTTCGCCTACAACAGGCATCCGCGCACCTCCGTCGGTTTTTCCAAAGATTCGACAAGGGTTTATTGTTTTGTTGTAGATGGGCGGCAACCGGGCTACAGTTTGGGTATGTCTTTGTTTGAACTGGCGCAATACATGTTGGAATGGGGCGTATATCAGGGGCTCAATCTGGATGGCGGCGGGTCCTCGACCATGGTGGTCGGCGATTCGGTGGTCAATCGGCCCTCGGATACGGAGGGCGAACGACCCGTCGGCAATGCTGTGCTAATATTAAAAAAGCCTTGATAAACTAATAGGAGTTCAAATCGAATGTCTGGCCAAAAACGACCTTCCTGGGATGAATACTTTTTAAAGTTGGTGGATGAAGTGGCCAATCGCGCCACGTGCGACCGCGGTAAAAGCGGCTGTATTATCGTGCGCGATAAACGTATCCTTTGCACCGGCTATGTGGGTTCTCCGCCCGGCTTTCCCCATTGCGATGAAGTGGGCCATCAACTGCGCAAGATGATTGAAGAAGACGGTAGCGTACGGCAGCACTGTGTTCGCACTATCCACGCCGAACAAAATGCTATTTGCCAGGCGGCGCGTTACGGTATCCCGCTGAACGGCACAACGCTATACTGTACGATGGAGCCCTGTCGGGTTTGCGCCATGCTGATCATAAGCGTAGGCATCCGTAAGGTTATCGCCAAGCGTCGCTACCACGCCGGTCAGGAAACGCGCGACCTTTTTAATAAGGCGGGAATCGAGTTAGAGGTTCTGGAAGAGCGGGTTGAAAAATACGACAACCAGTAATGTTCAGGAATAAATTTTTCTCCAAATACGATAAACAAGACCGTAAAAAAGCAATGTATTAACTGAGGGAGGTAAGTTATGAAAAAGTTATTTGTGATGACCACACTGTTTGGCTTGTTGCTGTTTCAGGCGCAAAAGGTAAACGCCCACTGTGAAATTCCCTGCGGCATATACGGCGACAAAATGCGTATTGACATGATTAATGAACACATCGATACCATCGAAAAATCGATGAAGATGATCACGGAATTATCAAAAGCCGGCGATATCAATTACAACCAGTTGGTTCGCTGGGTGAGCAACAAAGACGACCATGCCACCAAGCTTCAGCATATTGTTACGCAGTATTTCTTAACCCAGCGTATTAAATTGGTGGACGACCCGAACGATGAAGCCAAACAGGCAAAATACGATAACGAATTGGCTTTATTGCACGAGATGCTGGTATATGCCATGAAAACCAAACAAACCACCGATCTCGATTATATTACCAAACTGCGTGAGACGGTTAAGAAGTTCAGTAAAAGTTATTTCGGCGAAGAAGAACAAGAACATTTGCAAGAGCATCACGAATAGATTGCCAACCGGAGAATCGAAAATTCTGTGAAGCCGCAAAGTCATCGGATGTGGTTGAGTACATCCGATGACTTTTTTATCATTAATTGCCTGCCGAAAGTCCATTCCAAAAAAAATTTAAATTCATTGATTGAGTACTCCAACAAGACTAACTTAAATTTTTAGATTTACGCTGTTTAATCAGGGATGCCTAATCGATACAGGAAGTTCAAGCTTACCAATATATTCTGTAGGAGGACCTATGAATTGGAAACGTATTTTAATCGCCTTTGTGATCGTGTACATCGTTTACGAAATCATCAATTTTATTGTACACGGTCTGATTTTATCCGGCGTATATGAAAGCATAGGGATATGGCGCAGCGATATGGAGAGTAAGATGTGGATCATGTATCTCGGCGAAATCCTGTTCGCACTCTTTTTTGTGTTTATCTTTGCCAAAGGCTATGAGGGCAAAGGGATTATGGAGGGCCTTCGATACGGATTGATTATCGGTTGTTTTGTTACGATCCCCGGCATGCTGGCCCAGTACGCCGTATACCCGGTATCCTTCACGTTAACGGTAGAATGGATTGTATTCGGATTTATTCAGATGATTATCATCGGTATCATTGCCGCCCTGATTTATAAACCAAAGGAAACGCCTCCGACGACGGCCTAAGTAAACAATTTAAGACCCTGTAAAGCCGGCCTGGCGACAGACCGGCTTTTTTTTATATCTGCATTCGTGATGCTTATCGGAAGGCGGCATCCGATTTCTATTAAATTCAAATACAAAGGCGTCGATATTAAGATTTCGCAATAACACGAACAAAGAGAAAAAGGATTTGAACGATGGCATTGAGTAAACTCGTACATTCTTTTTTAGAAACCAGCGCGGAGCGTTATCCGGATAGGCAGGCGCTTTTTGTTTCCAATCAATGGTACAGTTACAACTTTATAGAAAAACGAGCCAACCAATTGGCGCACCTATTGGTCGATAACGGGGTGAAACGAGGCGACCGTGTCGCCTTTTACATTGAGAATTCGGTTGAATATGTAATCACCTATTATGCCGTTCTCAAAACAGGCGCCATTACAGTCGCATTAAATACGGAGCTTGTGGCGGATAACGTGCAATACATAATGGATGACTGCGGTGTGGATATACTGTTGGTCAGTAAAAAATTGTTCAAAAAGGTGGAACCGCTCTTCAGTAAACGAAAACGTGTTGAGCAACTCTATTTATGGGATTCAAAGCGGTCAGAACAAAAGGACCAATCAGAGCCGAC
Source organism: uncultured Calditrichaceae bacterium (assembly GCA_964542915.1). Classification (GTDB taxonomy): domain Bacteria; phylum Calditrichota; class Calditrichia; order Calditrichales; family Calditrichaceae; genus CAZIVP01. The sequence continues at coordinate 131,277 of CAZIVP010000001.1, forward strand.
GCTCGTTCATTTGCCGGAAGCGTTGGAGTCCTATCCGGAGCATCGTCCCAACCGTCGTATCATCGATCTCGATGTGGCATCCATAGTATACACATCAGGCAGCACGGGTAAGCCGCGCGGTGTTACCTTGAGTCATTTAAATATTGTAACCAATACGCGTTCTATTGTGGATTATCTCGAACTAAGCAATGAAGACCGGGTGATGGTCATTCTTCCGTTTTATTATATTTATGGCAAATCGCTGCTCAACACACACTTTTTTGTGGGCGGTTCGGCGGTGATCGATAATCGCTTCCTCTATCCCAACGCGGTTCTGAAAACCATGCAGGAACAACAGGCGACCGGGTTTTCGGGAGTCCCCTCAACGTTTACTATTTTACTCAATCGTTCCAATATCAGGACACTGACATTTGAGGCCCTTCGTTACGTAACCCAGGCCGGCGGCGCGATGGCGCCCGCGGTCCAAAAAGAAGTCGCCGAAGTATTTGCGCCCGCCAAACTTTTTATCATGTACGGCGCTACGGAGGCTTCCGCTCGACTATCCTACCTCGATCCGGCAGATTTACCGCGCAAGTGGGGCTCCATCGGAAAAGCCATTCCCAATGTAGAGCTGTTTGTCGCCGATGCGCAAGGTAACCCTTTACCTGCGGGAGAACAGGGCGAGCTGGTGGCGCGCGGCGCCAACCTGATGTCCGGTTACTGGAATCATCCCGAAGAGACCGCCAAAGTGTTAAAGCACGGCTTGTATTACACCGGCGATATCGGCGTAATGGATGAAGAAGGTTTCTTATATGTGGTCGGGCGCAGCAAGGATATGATCAAAATCGGAGGCAGGCGGGCCAGCGCCAAAGAGATTGAGGATGTGCTCTATGAACACGCTGACGTGGTTGACGCCGCTGTCATCGGAGTGGAAGATGATATGCTGGGCGAAGCGCCGAAAGCTTTTATCGTTCTGAAAGAGATGCCTGTTGAAAAGAATGGTAAGAAAGAGGAACTTTTGCAGTTTATGAGCGAACGACTGGCGACCTTCAAGATTCCCAAAGAAATCGAAATCCGTGAATCCCTGCCCAAAAACAAGTCCGGTAAAATACAAAAATTGAAACTGGCCTGAATGCCTCTAATTTACGATTTGTAATGGGGCGTTGTCATTTTGGATTTCTGGCGTTAATCCAGGTTACCACAATGCCTAAGATGATTCCGAAACGAACGGAACTTTCCCAGTCCACCTGGCCGGCGCCGTGCACCAGTAAACTGTAAAGATAAGAAACGACAGAAGCAATAATAAAAATGAGAATAAACAGGCCTGCAAACTCCAGTATCATGGTTTTGAATCGCATGGTTCACTCCGCCTCAATGAATGTGACATAATCCGGGTTCCCTTTATGTTAATTAATGTAATCATGGATTGTAAGAAAAAAAATGAAAATTATAATTCATTGGACGGGGGGGAGCGACGGGTACAAGGGCGGGTTTGCTTGAGGTTATCGGAACTATAAGAGAAGGCCGTTCCATTTGTAAAGCTAAGGTGTTTCGTATTGCTTCTGAAAATACTGGTAAATTCCCCGGATACTGTTCCGGCAAAAATATTTTTCACGTTCCCGGATATCCGAGGGCAGTTGATCAAAGCCTTTAATTGAAGGGTCCCTTTCCATGATTTCCTGATAAATCCGGTTTTCCGCTTTTGCCGTATCCGCCTCGGGGTTGAAATGTTTTTGAACAATTTCCATCCAGAGCGCCAACTGTGCTTGGGCGGATTCAAATACCCTTTCCAAATCGTTGCACAATCCGTAATGCCCGAAGCACATTGTGTCGGCGTCGCTCTGAGAAACACGATCCAGCGAATCCTTGTAAATTTCATAAATAAACACGGGCGGCGTGGCGATGCGTAGCAAATCGGGACCGTTGGGGTTGGGAATACGAACGCCTGCAACTTCGCCTGCGAACAAAATATCTTCAACCCGATAGCAAATGTGGTGCGAGGCGTGCCCCGGCGATTCGATTATTTCAATACCTGGATCCGGCAATCGTTCACTGTAACCGATTTTATGTTCCGGCACGGGTGCAATGGAGCCGTAAGCCCGGGCCACCTTTCCCAGCACCTTTAAAGAACCTTCCCACAACTTCGTCGGTTCAATCATATGTTTAATGCCTTTTGGGTGACTGATTACCTCAGCATCGGGAAAATGTTCTGACAAAACGCCTGTTCCGCCGGCATGGTCAATATGAATGTGGGTTAGAAGAATAAAATCGATATGATGAATGTCCAATTGATTCAAGGCTTGCACTAGTTTCGGAATGGTAGACCGTGGTCCGGGATCGATCACAAAGGTTTGGCCGTTATGTTGATAAATCCAGCTGCTTATAAACTGACGATAGCCGGTCAGTGTTTGATCGAGATCCACCAAATGCAGATTATGCCTGAATGCATGTATGTGTGACCGTTGCAACGACAAGGTTTCCTTTTTTTTGTAAAGCCGGAACGCAGGGGGCGTCAATCATATTTCATGGCATTGTTATACGTTTTGTTTGTTTGTTTCCATTGTTGCCATGGCAGTTCCGCAATAATCATACTAATTACAATCAAAACACCGCCCATCCAACCGGTCGTCGTAAGCTGTTCGTCTGCGATTATAAATGCAAACAGCGCGGCGAATACGGGCTCCATCGAAAAAATGAGAGCGGTGCGGGCAGTGGTGGTGTGGCGCTGCATTTTGGTTTGCATGACGTACGTATAGACGGTACCGAACAGCGCCAGGTAAAAGAGGGCGCTTACATTGAGGAGCGAAAGCCGCGGCCATTCGATGGTGTTAAACGGCAACGCCAGGATTGTCAGTAGCGAAACGGTAGCCAGCTGGATGCCTGTTAGCAGATAGACGTTGTGTAACCGGGCATATTTTCCGGTAAAGATGATATGAAAGGCGACGGTAATGGAACAGATGAAAACGAGGCTGTCTCCTTTGTTCCATGCCAAAGGATTTGCGCCGGTGAGGAGCAACAAACCAATAACAGCCAGTAAAATCGCCGCCAAAACCTGGTAAGCCGCCCGGTAGCCAAAGAATAAAAAACCAAAAACGGGTACCAAAACCACCGACAATGCCGTAATGAAAGCCGCGTTGGAGGCGCTGGTATATTGTACGCCCCACATCTGGAAGAGATAAGAAAGGTACAGCCAAATACCGATGATGATTCCATGTTTGAGTATGGATGAATTTACTGCGCGAAAGTGTTTCCATAAGTAGGCATTCAAAAGGATGGCGGCCAGGGTTAAACGCAGAAATAAAAAGATAAGCAATGGTACATCCAACATCGTTAATTTGGCAATAATGAATGTGGATCCCCAAAAAACCGTAACCGAAAGTAAGCCCAGATCCGCTTGCAATTTTGTCATTTAAAAATCCGTTCCATACGATTCGATTTGTTAATAACCTGTATTCGTCTTTAATTTATGAATAAGCGGTTACATTGAAAAAAAATTAAGCGAATAGAAAAACGAGTGAGGTAAAATATGGCTGTTGAAGTTCAGCATATCTATTTGGATCATCCGCAAAAACGGTTAATCAAACACGCAGTGGATTTTCTTAAAAATGACGGGCTGGTCGTCTATCCTACGGACACGATTTATGGATTGGGCGCCGACTTATTCAGTAAAAAAGCGATGGAGCGCATTTTTAAAATAAAGCAGGTATCCGAACATAAATTACTTTCGTTTATCTGCCCGAATTTAAAGGATATATCGGAGTGGGCGCTGGTACCGGATGATGCTTATAGAGTGATGCGAAGGGTTACGCCCGGTCCTTATACCTTTGTTTTGCAGGCCACTAAAAAAGTACCGAAGATCTTACTTCAAAAACGTAAAACCGTTGGTATCCGCATCCCGGATTCTGTCGTAAGCCTGCGGCTTGTGGAGGAATTGGGACGGCCCATTTTAAGCACAAGTGTGCCGCAGGGCGAAGACGGCTATTACACCGATCCTGAAGAGATCGCTTCAAATTATTATCACGATTTGGATTTAATTCTGGATGCAGGCGTTATGTTCAATCAGCCTTCCACTATTGTGGATTTCACTTCGGAAGAGCCGGTTATTTTAAGAGAAGGAGCGGGCGATGTGGAGGCGCTAAATCCCTAAGCAATTCCAAAACGTTTTTCGGCCATAGCGGCGATTTTACGACCGATGCTAATCGAAGCGGTTGCGGCCGGCGAGGGCGCATTGAGTACGTGAATCATACCCGGTCCCTCTACAATACGGAAGTCATCAACTAAATTGCCATTGGCTTCGAGCGCCTGCGCCCGCACGCCCGCGCCGCCCGGTTCGATGTCTTCGGGACGGATTTCGGGAATAAGCTTTTGTAATGCCCGAACAAAAGCATGTTTACTGAAAGAACGATAAAATTCGCCCGCTCCCATGGTAGCGTAACGCAGAGCAAGCCTCCAAAAGCCCCCGTAAGTGATTGTGGATAGGGTATCCCTCAGCGAAAAACTCCATTTGCTATATCCTTCGCGCTTAAACGCCAGAACCGCATTGGGGCCGGCCTCGACGCCGCCGTTAATCATACGCGTAAAATGTACGCCTAAAAAGGGAAAAGCGGGATCGGGCACGGGATAGATTAAATGTTTGACCAGGTGGTGTTTCTGGCTTTTTAATTCGTAATATTCCCCCCGGAAGGGTACGATACGTAAGCCGGGATTAACTCCGCTCGCCCGGGCGATGCGGTCGGATTGCAGGCCGCCGCAATTTATGAAATAACGGCTTTGAAGGGTTCCGCGATTGGTATCGATATGTAAATGACGGTTCGATTGGGCGAGAGAGCGAAAGCGCGTCTCCAGTTGGATGGTGTGTCCGCGTTCCCGGATAAGCCGGGCAAATGTATCGCTGACACGACTGTAATCCACAATACCCGTCTGCGGTACATACAATCCACTAAGGCCGGTAACGTGTGGTTCATAGTCTTGTAGTTCGGGGCCGCTCACTTCCTTCAATCCTTCCAACCCGTTTGCAAGACCACGTTCTTTCAATGTGTGTAATGTTTCCTGTTCGCGTTCGCTGGTCGCAACGACAAGTTTACCACAGCGTTCGTAAGGTATATCGTTTTGTACGCAAAAGCGATACAGGGCTTCGCGTCCTTCCACACAATTGCGGGCTTTCAGGGAACCGGGTTTGTAGTATAAACCGGAATGAATGACGCCGCTGTTATTACCTGTTTGGTGGGAAGCCAGTTGTTTCTCGGCTTCCAATAATGTGATTTTAACGTTTGATTTGGTAGACAAAGCGTATGCTGTCGCTAAACCGACGATACCTCCGCCGACAATGGTTACGTCGTAGGTAGCCACCTCCTTACCACTCCCTTATCGTTACCACGCTACTATGATTTTATCCGTTGCCGATCCAGATTTCGGTTCACATCATCCACAGACCAGGATTCGATTTCGTCGTCCTCTTCAAAACGCAAATAAACCCGATCGTGGAAAATATCGATTTTTTCCACGGTGGCTTTGCCCTTTTCCGTTACAATGACCGATTCGAGCGCCGGAAATTTATCCAGACGTTCATCATAAAAATCTTTTTCATAGAGCAGGCAGCATTTTAACCGGCCACATACCCCTGTTAATTTGCAGGGATTGAGCTGCAACAACTGATCTTTGGCATATTGTGTGATAATGGGTTCGAAGTCGCAAATAAAGGTGGAACAGCATAGCGGTTTGCCGCAAACCCCCAGGCCGCCCAATCGTTTGGCTTCATCGCGGACGCCGATTTGCCGTAATTCGATGCGGGTGCGGTATTTGGCGGCAAGGTCCCGCACCAGCTGCCGGAAATCGACCCGTTTGTCGCTGGTAAAATAAAAAGTTAATTTGTTGAGATCGAACTGGTATTCCACATCCACCAGTTTCATGTTAAGGCCGTGCTTTTTTATTTTCTCCCGGCCCACGTAAAAAGCCTGCGCCTCTTTCTGCCGGTTTTCGGTCAGTTTCGAAAGGTCCTCGTCTACGGCTTTGCGAATGACCGATTTCGGCTCGCCTTTGATTTCGTTAAGAGCCACGAGGCGACCTACTTTATTAACGACGCCCAAATCGACGCCTTTATCGGCTTCGACGATAACATGATCGCCGGGTTTTACTTTAATGGCTTTGGGATTAAAGTAATGGATGCGTTTATTGCCTTTGAAGAGGACTTCCAGTATTTCTGGCGTCATTCCACTTCCTCCACGTTCGTTTTGCGCATGAGAAGGTCTTTCGTATCCAGCGCCAAATTTGTTAAACTGAGCGCCGGATGGGCATTGTGTTCAATTTCGCGGTAGGTTCGTTCAACCCGTTCAATCAAAAGGTCGAATGGCGAGCCTGCATAATATTCGGCAAATTTGCGGATGGAATCGGAATAATCGATGTTAATTAATTCGGCTTGATCTTCCAGTATATTATGATGAACGGCATCGCGTAACCATAAAACGATTAATTCCAGAATTTCCAACACAAAATTTTTATCCCGTTTCCGCGTCATTTCATCAATGATTTCTGAAATTTTTATGACATCGCCGCCAGCGACAGCCCGTAAATAACGGTACGCCAAATCTCTCTGAGCGCTGTGATCTTTGTGCATCATCTGAAAAACCCGTTTTACGTTGTTGCGGGCAATGCGGATTAAGGGCAAAATGTCGCTTTCTACGGTTTCGTATTGTGAAATAATTTGGTGAACCTGGTCATCGGAAAAGAGCGGAAAGTACACGGGTTGGCATCGGGACCGAATGGTTTCCAGAAGCGCATTGATATCTTCTGTTGTGAGAATGATCAATAAATTTGAAGGCGGTTCTTCCAAGAGTTTTAAAAAGGAGTTGGCCGCTTCTCTGGAAAAGTATTCCGCCTGTTCGATTATAAAAACTCTTCGGGCGGCTTCGTTTGTTGCGTATTTGGCCTCGTTTTTTAGCTCACGGATCGACTCTATGGCAATATTTTTGTGCCCGGCTATGTGAAACGCTTTGTAAGGATTTCTTGCCCTATCCCTAATTAATGCATTAATCTCTTTATAATTCATCTGGCTGGAACGGGGAAATATATAGCGGATATCCGGGTGATTAAAATGTTGAATTTTTACGCATGAAGGGCAGGTGTGGCATGGCTTTTCCTCGGAAGACTCGCAATTAATATGTTTTGCAAGTTCGATGGCAAAGGCCGTTTTTCCCGTTCCTTCCGGACCGTAAAAAATGTAAGCATGGGCTAATCGGCGGCGTTCAATACTCTGGCTAAAAAAGGTTCTAACCCGTTCCTGAACAACCGTATGGTTGACTGAATTCATCTATATAAAAACACTCATTAAACGTTATTTTTACAATATACAATATAAACAAAAAAAGAAGCGTGTTCAAAAGATATAAAATATTTTTACAGGTTAATCGACGGTTGAAGCTATTGGCTTTCAGCCAGAATGGATTGAGGAACAAAAATATACCGCCGTACATTGAGACAATTGAATAAAATTAATGAGAGACGATTGAGAATCCATCTAAATGAAACGCCGCAACAAGATTATAACAGGCTTGACGTCTGAATAAATGTATGACACATAGTTGCAGGCAAATTGCGCCGGCAGGAACGGAGAGCTTCTAAGGCATACGATTGCTAAAGATGCCGGTACGTTGTATTTTATACAAACAAACTTGAAATAATTTGGACGTAATGCAATACATTTCCGAAAGACGAACGACATTTCTTGCCGTTTTATTATCATTGCTGCTGCATTTGTTATTACTGTGGTTTGTAAACACGAAACATTGGTTAGATTTTAATTGGCAGTGGGATGAAAGCCAGCCGCAGGAGCTGCAAATAACATTTCCGGAGAATAAACCGGAGCCGAAGACGGATAAACCACGAGAAGTCGTTCAAAACGAGAATTTCAATGATGCAGTCCCGGATCAGAGCAATTTGCTTTCGGACCGTAATTCCCGGGCGCGCAATCCTGAAAAGAGTGAAGAAACAGGCCAGCAACCGCGTTCGGAAGGTAATACACCCTTGAACAACTTGTCCGAAGCTCCTGCTCCTGATATAAATTCGCGCACCACCAAACGCTTTAGCAAGGAAGCGTTACGGGGCCATACACACACCGAAGCAAGCGAACGCAGCAAACCACGGGAGGGCGCAGAACAGCCTGAATCTCAGCCGACCACGGGCAGCAATCAACGTTTGCAGCAGCAAGAAACATCCGTTGAGGAAGTCGGCGGATTGACTTTGAGCACTTACCAGTGGAATTGGGCGCCATATGTAAACGCTATGCGGAATAAGCTCATGCATGTCTGGTACACGCCGCCGGCTTATAATCGTCTGGGACTCATTCACGGCTACACCATTCTCAACTTTGCGGTGACCCGCAACGGCGAGATGAGAGCCATGGAAGTGGTGCGCCATGAGGGCCATCAGTCGTTAAAGGAGTCCAGCATGGCGGCCATTCGGGGGCTTTTTCCGTTACCGCCTCTACCCGATGACTTCCCCGAAAAAGAGTTGCAAATACAGGCAAAGTTAATATATCCCGATTTAAGACGCAGGAGATAACAATATGCTGGAACTATTTGAACGGGCCGGTATTATGATGTACCCCCTGGCGCTGACCTCGATATTCGCCTTGGCTTTTATTATTGAGCGCGCCATTGCCCTACGTAAGCGTAAAATTTTGATACCCGAAATCATTTCGGTAGTGGATAACTTTTCTTCAGAAAAAGATATCGATCTGGCGCGCCATATTTGTAATAAATACGAAGGTCCGTTATCCAATGTCGTTCGCACCGGACTTGATCATTATCATCTGCAACACAGTGAAATCAAAGAAGTTTTGGAAGATCGCGGCCGCCAGGAGATCCGAACCCTGGAACGGGGGCTGGTGGTGTTGGAAACCATTGCTGCCATCGCCCCTTTAATGGGCTTGCTGGGGACCGTCCTGGGAATGGTGGAAGTTTTTTCTGTGATCAAAGACCAGGGAATCGGACAAACTGCGGCATTATCCGGCGGTATTTCCGAAGCGTTGTTAACCACCGTAGTGGGGCTCTTTATCGGTATTCCCACGCTGGTGGCGTATAATTACTTTACAAGCAAATCCGAAAGCCTCATACTGGATATCGAAAAGTATTCCAATGAGCTGGTGCAAAAGATCGTTCGCATCAAAAAACCGATTTTGTCACAGGAATAAATCATGCAGTTATCGACGAAAAAGAAGCGCAAAGTTACCGTCAATCTAACTTCCCTGATCGATGTTCTGTTTTTATTGATCATCTTTTTCACGGTATCTTCCACTTTTGTGGAACAACCCGGCATCGAGATGGATCTGCCGGAAGCGGAGAGCAGCGAAGGCCATACAACCCAAAAGATCATTATTTACGTGGACCGTGAAGAAAATGTATTTCTGAATAAAGAGATTATCTCTATCAATAATCTGGCAGAAGAGGTACAATCCCTTGTTAAAGATTCGAAAAATGAACGGGGAATCGTGTTAAAAGCCGATGCCGGCGTACCTCATGGATTCATTATCCGGATTATGGATATGTTGAGGCAAAGAGGCATCTATAAAATTGTCGTATCAACGGTAAAACCTCAGGGTAATCAAAGCCGGTAAATTATATTTGTGATTGTTATCGTTCCTTTCTAAAATTGATAGCAAATCTAAGTACGGGCGTTACACTATGGCAGAAAATAAAACGATCCATTTCGCATTATTGGGCCTCGGGAAGCTGGGAAGCGGCTTCTTTCAACTGTGGAATGAAAAGCGCGCGAAAATTGAAGCGGAAACCGGATTCGACCTGAATCTCCGCAAAATTCTTGTAAAACATAAACAGTTTAAACGTTCCGTGGCCGTGGATTCCGGGCTAGTCACAGATCGGATTGAAGATATAACAGAAGATAAATCCATCCGCCTGGTGGTGGACGCCATCGGTGGTATCGAACCGACTTTCTCGCTTATTCAAAAAATGATGAACCGTAAGATGCATCTGGTTTCGGCCAATCGTTCCATGCTGGCGGCTAAGATGATGGAGCTTACCAAGCTGGCAAATAAAAACAATTTATACGTCATGCCGGAGCCTTCCCTCGGTGGTGGTGTACCCATCATTAATGCCCTGCAGCGCGATCTGGTAGCCAATCATATTTACTCTATTACGGGCATACTAAGCGGCACATCCAATTTTATCCTCTCCGAAATGAGCCGCAAAAATATTTCCATGCGGGAAGTTTTGAAATCGCCGGAAATCCAAAAAATGGGCGAATCGCTCTCCATCATCGATTACGAGGGAAGCGACGCCGCACAAAAAGTAGCGATTCTGGCCGCTGCGGCCTTTGGCATTAAGGTGGATTTCTTACATCTGCACGCCGAGGGTATTTCGGGTATTACGCCTTTTGATATCCGTTCGGCCCGTGCGTTCGGTTATGAGTTTAAATTGTTGTCGATTATAAAAAATAACGAGGATCAATTTGAGATACGCGTACATCCCACCCTGGTACCGCTGGATCATCCGCTGGCGCTGGTAAAGGGGCACTATAATGCCTTCTATGTCGAAACGGATCTGCTGGGTACTTATATGATGTACGGGCGCGGCGTAGGGATCGAGGCCACGGGCAGCCTGATTTTGAGAGACATCGTGGCTATAGCCGACGCGCTTTGGCATGGCGGTAAAAAAGATCAATACCGTTTCGAATGGCATGAAAAAATGGTCATCCCCATGGAGGAAATACAGACATCATCTTATATTCGCTTTCCCTGCCTGGATCGCCCGGGTGTAATCGGTGATATTGCAACCATTTTGGGTCAACATGATATTAATATCGCTTCCGCCCACGCCGACGTGGATCCAGAATCCCATGATCGCGTGGGCTATGTCCATGTTCTGGTGGATAGCGCCAAAGAACGCGATATTAATAAGGCGTTAAAAGAAGTTAAAAAACTGAGTATCCTGCGGGGACCGATTAAATATTTCCGCATCTTATAGGAGAAGCAATGCATTCAGTAAGATTCGAAAACGGTGAAATCTTTAAGCCATCAAAAATCATCGGGGTGGGTCGCAATTATGCTGAGCACATTAAAGAGATGGAGTCCAAACCCACGCGTTCGCCGGTGTTGTTTATAAAACCCAATAGCGCTTTGTGTGATATTAGCGAACCGCTGCACATTCCCAATAATTTTGGCGAAGTACACTACGAGCTTGAACTGGCTGTATTGATCGGGAAGCAGGGCAGCGATATCGCACAGGAAGATGCGGCCGATTTTATCGCGGGTTATGGACTTGCTTTGGATTTAACGCTTCGTGAAGTTCAGAGCGCGGCCAAAAACGCGGGTTTACCGTGGGCGACGGCAAAAGGATTTGACGGCTCTTGTCCCGTATCGGATTTTGTGATCCCCAAAAACGGCATCAACGCAGGCCGTTTAGCATTAAAGTTATCGGTTAACGGACAAGTTAGACAGGAGGGGAACACCAATCAGATGATTTTTCCGGTTGCCAAATTAATAGAATCGATCAGTGGTTTTTTTACGCTATACGAAGGCGATCTGATTTTAACCGGAACGCCCGCCGGTGTAGGCCCTCTTCACAGCGGCGACCAAATTGAAGCAAGCATCGAATCTGTGGCGCACATTAAAACAAGTGTTGTATAATCATGAATGAAGAACATATAGAAAAAAGTCAATCTGCCGTTGCACGATTGTTACGCATTATGCATCGGCTTCGCAAGGAGTGTCCGTGGGACGCCAAACAAACGCATGAATCGCTGAAACCCTATCTACTGGAAGAAGCGTATGAGGTGCTGGAATCGATCGATCACAAAAATAGCGACGCCCTCGCCAAAGAGTTGGGCGATTTGCTTTTGCAGATCGTTTTTCACAGTGAAATTGCCAATGAAAATGATCAATTTCGATTTTCAGAAGTCGCCGATCATATTGCCGATAAGCTGGTCAGCCGCCACCCGCATGTATTCGAAGACAGCGAGGCGAACGACGCCGCGGAAGTCCAGAACAATTGGGAACACAACAAATTTCAAAATGAACAACGCGAATCATTATTAGACGGTATTCCGGAGGCGGCGCCGGCGCTCTTACAGGCACAACGCATGCAGGAAAAAGCGGCAACGGTGGGCTTCGACTGGCCGGAAGTACAACAGGTAATGGATAAAGTAGAAGAGGAATGGCAGGAGTTAAAAGCCGCCATTCAGAACAAAAACGAAACATCCATACGAAATGAGTTCGGCGATTTACTTTTTAGTATGGTCAATTTCGGACGGTTTCTTGAGATTAATGCCGAAGATGCATTAAGAATAACGAATAATAAGTTCTATCATCGTTTTCGATACATCGAGAAAGCATACAATAACGATCCCAAAGCCCTGAAAAATGCGACTCTTGATGAGTTGGAGGCGCATTGGAAACAATCCAAAAAAACGAGTTCCGAATGAAATGGTTGAACCCTTTCTTGGATGCGATAGCCAATTCGATTGATGAAGATGACTTTATTGCAAAATCGGCCTCATTTATAAGAGAGACTTCCGGCATACCGCTGGTGGTGATGCGTCAATGTTTCCATCCGCATCCGTTCGCCATCGCCAACCGGCAATGGGACCGGTTTGATTTTGAAGCCTGGCGCAACCGTTTTCAATATTTTGATAAAGCAACACAAGCCTTTGAAGAAGTTCAATTTGACCATTGTTACTATCTGTTCCCGACTACCGAATTTAATTATAAGGACGCTTTATTTTTGATTTACGAAAACCCGATGCCGGAGGAAATCAATGCACTGATTCCACTGTGGCACCAATTTTATACTACCATTAAAGAAAGCCGGCTGGCAAAAAAAAATGAGGAAAACGATCACTGGGCGCACATCATTTCACAGCTGACGCACGATATCCAATCGTTAATACAGCTTACAAACCAGGAAAATGCGAATACCGAATTATTGAATCGCCGCCGTTACCAGGAAAAGGTGAACAAGCAACTGTTGTTTGTGAGCCGTAAACAGGAAATCCTGACCACATCGGTCTCTGTCAGTGAATTGATCGGATCGTCATTGGCGCTCATCGGATTGCAATTGAATGATTTCAAATTCCGTTTTGACAAGAGCGAACAGATCATCGAAGTTGATGTCGAGTTATTTGCGCGTGCATTCAATGAAATTATGCAAAATGCCCTGTTTGCGGTGGGTGAAGATTGCGCCCGAGTCGGAATTTATGTGAGCGTAAAACCGACTGAATCGCCATTGTTGGACGTGCATTGGCTTCAAATTGACATCGAGGATGAAGGCGAAGGAATTCAGGAAGAGTATTTACCGTTTTTGAAGGATGCATTTTTTACAACTAAAAAAAATAAGGGCGCGCCCGGATTCGGATTAACCGTGGCCGACGCCATCATAAAAGCGCATCATGGCAGCCTGGAAATTCAATCAATTTCGGGAAGAGGAACGACGGTTCGTATGACGTTGCCGACCGTTGTAACATAATGACATCAACAACTCCAAAAATTCTTGTAATCGAAGACAACCTGGTTTGGCAGCAAAGCTACCGTAAATGGCTGGGTAATGACTACCGCTTCGAATTTGCCGATGAAGCTCAAAAGGCCAAACAGATATTTACACGCTTTTTGCCCGACCTTGTTTTACTCGACCTCGGCCTGCCCAAGATTGAACAGGGTCTGGATGTTCTGGATCATATAATCGCGCAGGGTTCGGATGCCAAGGTTATCGTTATTACATCTTCCCAGGACCATCAGCATGCGCTCGAAGCGCAGAAGAGCGGTGCGAGTTCATACTTTTTTAAATCGGAAAATGTTAAAGAAGAGCTTCCGTTCTCGGTTAAAAGGGCGTTACGTATGCAGGCCCTTGAGCGGGAAAATTCAAATTTAAAACGCCAGTTAAAAGATGCCTTACAGTTCGATAATCTGGTCGCAAAAAGCCAGCAGATGCAAAATATCCTGCGTCTGATCGAACAGATTAAGGATACGAGAGAGCCGGTGCTCCTTACGGGTGAATCGGGGGTAGGCAAGGAGATCATCGCCCGGCATGTTCATCAACGCAGTAAACATGCGCAAAAGCCGTTTATAGCCATCAATGCCGCCGCTTTGCCGGAAAATTTACTGGAGAATGAATTGTTCGGGCACGAAAAAGGCGCTTATACCGGCGCCGGCGAACAAAAAAAAGGGCAATTCGAACTTGCCAATGAGGGGACAATCTTTCTCGACGAGATCGGAGAACTGCCGTTTAGTATTCAGGCAAAACTGTTGCGTGTGCTTCAGGAAAAATCCTTTTACAGACTTGGTGGAACGCGCGAACTGAAAGCCAATTTTCGTCTCGTTGCCGCCACAAATCGCAATTTAACCGAAGAGGTCAAAAAGAAAAATTTTCGTGAAGATCTGTTTTATCGTTTGAATGTCATCCCTATCCACATTCCGCCCTTGCGCGAACGTCCGGATGATATTCCTGCATTGATCCACCAATTTACCAACCGCTATTGTAGAGAAAACGATATTCCCATACCTCGTTTTGATCCCGCTCTGGTTGCCTATCTTTCGAGGCTTGACTGGCATGGCAATATACGTCAACTGGAAAATACCCTCATACGAATGCTGCTGTTAGGGCAAAACGCGCTTACCTTAAAAGATATCCCTCAGGAGTTGCAGGAAACAGAAAATCCAATACTCAAAAACGCTCTGGCAAATAAATTTACCCTGGATGATCTGACAAAAACATATACGAAAATGGTTTACGAACATGTTGGAAAAAACAAAAAAAAGGCCTGTGATTTTTTAGGCATTAATTATCGCACGCTTACCAAGCGTTTGAACGACGAATAATTGCATTGCTTGCAATCCCACCTAATTAAAATTGTACAAAATACAATCCTCCGCAACGAGTTGAGATTTAATTATTTGTTATTAATAGAGTTATGCGTTTTCAAGTTTAAGTTTTGAAATTACAAACACTTACGTTTTGGCATCATTGTTGTAATTCTATAAACCAAACAATTAAAGGATTAAGAACGATGAATCTAAATAATTTACTCCAGGGCAATTTAAACGTTGACACGTTGGAAGACGAAAAGGGGCGTCGTTACTACAGCATTAAAATTGCATTTTCATCTGAAGATGTGGTTACGGTTTATCGGAACTCCATGGAAGATTTAATGGAAGAACTGCCAAATATTATCGCCTCTGCTATCCAGGCAAGAATTTTTAACGATCAATTTGTCATCAATTAAAAGGGAGTTGTATCATGAGGATTTTTGTTTGTGAGCAGGATGCGCATCGGGCAAAGCTCATTCAAGATGTTTTGGGTGTTTATAATTATAAAGTAATTACCGTAAATAATTCCACTGATTTCTTTAAGAAGGTGCGTAATCAGCGTCCGACGGTTATTGTGCTCAACGAACTGTTCGCCCAGCAAAGCGGTCTGGATCTTTTAAGACGTCTGCGTAAAAATCCGGTAACCTCCCGCGTACCTGTCATTTATATCCGGCCCGATGCCTCAGGCGAATTGAGCAGCAGTGCTTTCGATGAACTGACGGAATTTGTTAATGAACCGATCAAGATTAAAAACTTACGTCATTATATTGATCGGTGGACAACGTTTAAGAGTCTTTATATACAAAATTAGATATGAATTTTATATTCTACATACTCATCCAGGTTATTATCCTGGCGCTCTGGTTTGTCTTCCGGGGCATAATGGTCAAGGACGATGTTTTAAATTAAACTCCGACGGATCGGAGTAGATAAAAGGGCTTTTATATTCCCTGGATCATGCCTCCCTCCTTCTGAAGCCCGGCCAAGTTTAGCTGGATTTCGGATATTTAAAGGGGATATAAAAGCCTTATTTTTTTATTTCCGCACCCAACGCCCGTCCGATTTAATAGCCAGCGGCGAATGCTTCTTAATGTATTCGATCACCGCCGTCCTCAGCAAAGTACCGGTGCGATCGATCTTCTTTTCGGATAAATCTGCAAGCTGATGAAGGCCGGAATTGCCCTCGGCAAGGTAATCGGTCGTAGCCACTCGATAAACCTCAGTACTATCGATCGGTTTGTGGTTTACCCTCATTTGAGCGACCTTGTTCATATCCGGTTTGGAATCTTCGATGACCACCTGACCGCCCCCGATGGCCATGCCGGAACGATAGCCCTGTACTTTTGTTTCGATCAAGTCTTTTAACAGCGAGCCCTTGAGATGCAAGACCACAATAGAATTTCCAAACGGCAAAACTTTAAAGATATCGCGGGGTGTGATGGGGCCGATTTTAATGTCCGAGCGAATACCTCCGAAGTTGGTAAAGGCAAAATCCGCCTGGGCTGCCTGCAACATGGCGTCGCATATCAAATTATTCATGGGGGCCTCGCCCTGGCCGCGTGAAAGGGCCAGTTTGGTTGTGCCAATCACTTCATCGAAGCCCTTTTCAACCCGGTTCTGTACTTTTTTTATGGAGTCGTATACAGCGGGATGCGGCCAGAACTCATCTTCCGACAAGAGCAGCAAACCGCTTTCCTCGCCGGGCAGCTCATAACCAATAACGGATTTCGAAACGGGATCGAGTTTGATAAGAGCCATGCCGAGGTTACCACCGTTTCCGTAATTTTGAAAAACGATGGTATGGTTTTTCGGATCGACCCATGGCTCATGATAACCGCGATGGATATGGCCGCCCATGAGAATATCGATTCCTTTAACATAATGGGCCATTTCCATTGCATTCAGGTAGGAGCGTTTGATTTGATTCTGCTCTTCTGAAGCCAGCAATTCCTGATAGCCTTCTTCCGTATCATAAGGGAGACCGAGATGGACCAATCCGATGATGAGGTCTGCCCCCTTCTGGCGGAGTTCCTTCACAGCCCGACGAGTAGCCGGTAATTCCGGTTTAAATTCCAGGCCTTTGATATTCTCTTCGAAACTCATCTGTTCGGTGGCTTCGGTCGTAATGCCGAATATGCCGAATTTGATGCCTTCCTTTTCGATAATGACGTGAGGCTTAACGTGTGATAGCACGGTATCGCGGGATTTGTCATAGAGATTGGCAGAAAGGATCGGGAATTGAGCGTCTTTCGTAATTTGAATAAACGTTTCCCTACCCAGATCAAAATCATGATTACCGGCGGTGACGGCATCATAGCCGACCAAATTCATGTAATCTACGATGGCTTTGCCCGCCGTTTTGGTACCGATTGGTGTGCCCTGAAATATGTCGCCGGCATCCAGCAATAAAAAAGGATTGCCTTCATCTTTAGCCTTCTGTCGGTAATTAAAAATAATTGATGCGGCCGAGGCACCGCCGCCAAGCATGGGTGGGAATTGCGGATTTAAGAAGTCGGCTTCCTGTTCGGCGATGCCTCCATGCAGATCGTTGGTATAAAAAAGATAGAGATTGACGGGTTCCCTATTCCCGGCGATTAATAAAGGTGCTATAAGCGCTGGTACTAAAAAAAGCAGCAAATATGCAATGAAAAAATGTTTCATAAACGTATCTTCCCATCTATCTGAATGAATAATGAACATCAAGGTGACCGTAAAGTTCCTGCCAATTGACACGGTCGGAGCTGTTTCGGCTGTCTTTTCCGTAATCGCCGTCATCATACAGATCATCCTGGTAGAAATCCAGACCGGAAATGCCGCCCGCCAGATCAATTTCTATACGACCGATATGCATGCCGGTGCCGATGGTTAAGATGGTTTGGGTATAATCCCGGCTTTCCCTCAGGCTTCCGAAATGAAATCCCAGCCGGAAGGGCACGTTATTGAAAAAGATGTGCTCTACGCCGGCCTTAATTGTGTAAGTATCATCAAACGGTTTCTCTGATAAACGCACGTCTTCAAATTCGCTCCAGAATGTATATTCGTATGTGGTAAACAAACGGGCAGCCAGAATATTTTGAAAGCGATAAGAGAACCCGATCTTAATTTCAGCCGGATAAAAAAGCTCATGCTTGTATCCGCCTGCGTTCACGCCTAAGGTATCCGTTTGGAATTTGATCGCGTAGGGAAAGCTGTAAACCAATGCACCGCTGAGTCGTTTGAATAACTGATAATCCAATCCCAGCGAAGCGATAATAGGTGTATTATCCAGGGACCGACTAAGGTTGGTTTCATAAGCAAGTGCGGCTACAACAGGATCTTTGCTTTCGATGCGCCAATTTTGTTCAATATCACCTGTGAGAAGACGTAACCCTACGCCAAGAGAAAAATAGTCCAGAATGCCTTTATCCCTTAGCGGTTCATAAGCAAATGCCAAAGGAACAGAATAGAGCGTTCCGTTGCTGTTAAAGACATTATATGCTAACAGGGTGTCGTCAAAATCCTCGCCGCGCACTTCTTCGAAGTAATCGTAATTAAAATCCTTGAAAGGCGTATAGCCGAATGTAAATCCGGCGTGCTTTAAAAACGAAAAAGGCAAACGGGCGGAGACCAGACCGTAAGCGTTTTGATACCAGGCTTTATTGAAGTAATAGGATCCGTAATCCACGAAGCCGCCGAAATTGTCGTAATAGGGGTAGGCGCGGTCCTCTTCCAGCTTGTAGAAGCCGAATCCCGCCGATGCGCTTAACATACCTTGCGCCCGCGTCGCCAGGGCCGGGTTTTGCAGCGCGGCCATAAAAGCGTCGCCGCCTGCAATGGCGGCGCCGGCTAAGCTCATAGAGCGCGCGGTCGTGAAGGCGTGGTCGCGGCCGTATTCAATTTTCATTAAATTTAAATCTACCTTTTGCGCAACCAGCGGCGTTGTGAATAAAACTACCAAAATCATTCGTCTCACTAAATACATACCCTTATCTCCATAAGGTTAAAAGCTGTAGGTCATTTCCAGGTAAAAGAAATCATTGCGTTCGCGTAGCCAATCCGCCGCATGCTTTTGACCGGGGTACTGTTCGTTTACCCAGTCCTGAACATCATCAAAAACAATGTTGTTTACCGGCTTGTGCATATCGGCCGTATATTTAAACCGTAACGAGAGAAAATGATTCAGTCGCATATAAGCCGACAGCCAGTACCTGAACGCGCCACGGGTACTTTCCATTACCATAAACTGTGTGTCCTCAAAATTCCAGAAAAATCCTTTATAATAACCCAGCATACCGCTTAATTTGAGATTACGGTTGAAATTGTGTTCAAAGCTTCCCGTAACGGCTTCGCCGTCGAGCGCCATATCGCCGAACACCCTCGGACGGGGATGGACTTGCAGTTTACTCGACATATACATCAGGTTAAGATTATTATAATTGGATAAACGCACACGAAAACGGCCGCGAAACTCCATATTCTTAAAATACTGCAACGTAAGGTCGTTCTCTTCTTCACGGGCCTGCCATTTCTGTCGCAATTGAATGGAAATCGGCCAGATGGGGCGGTAATCGGCGATACCGACCAGGCGGTATTGTTTGGCGTTATCGGCCTTGCGAACCCAGTTGTCATATTCCAGCCGGGCGATCAGATTGCGGCTGATCTGGTAATAACTATTGATATAAAATCCCTCCTCCGCCTGGGGTTGCGGATTATTGGCATACAATTGCCCGTAGAGAGCCGATTGCAGATAATAATAGTCTTCGAAAATCGTGCCTTTGTAGCGGCGGTAATTGGAAAAAGAGCGTTGATAGGGGTTATCGAAAGCCAGATCGTAATTGCGGTAGAGCGCCAGCAGATTGAAATTGGGAAATTGTGTATAAACCGAGAGTACCAACGCATCGGGGTCATCGCCCATTTTTAATACGCTGCCGCCTTTGTCCAGCTCGCCCCATTCACCCTGGATAGCGACGTTGTTGATAACCGTCTGGAAATCGAATCCATAAATCCGCCGAAAGGAGACGGCGTCGCCCCAGAGTGGATTGGATCCCAGGGAGATTGGTCCGCCATAGGCCTGTTTGATTTCGCTGTCGGCGGTAATCTGTCTCAGGTCCCAATTATTCTGCCCGCCGGCGTTTTTGGCCACAATTTCACGGGGATCGGGGTTAAGATAACGGTCATAGGCGCTTTCGTAATAACTGACGCCGAGATAAGTGCCCGGCCAGAAATCGTATTGCAGGTGGGCGCCGTAGGCTAGTTCGTTTACAGAATTCAACCAGCTCAGATCACGATTATTCGGATTGCGCAGGGAATCGTCCGGGGCATAATCCAGCCGTTGGTCGAGCACAATCAGATGGTTGAAGCTCCGGCCAAGGGTGGAATCGCTGATTTGCCGGTTGAGGATGGCGTCGCGTGCATCGTAGGAACCGAACACAATGGCGCTGGCGTTTTTGTAGGCAATTTCCGCCGCCACGCCCCGCATGCTAAATTCGCGCGTCTGTGAATTATCGCCGTTGATGCCACGGAATCGTTTGCGGAAGCCGTAGCCTGATTTGCGCGGCAGGAAAAAATCGGTGTTTTCCATAATCACGCCCTGGCCGAATGTTACGCTGTAATTACCCAGATAGAGGCGGCGCAGTTGCAGGTCGTTCCATTCCTTATTTTCGACCCCGACAAAAAATTTGCCGTCCGGTATGCGTAAAAGCCCGTCGTCGTTGAGATAGCGATCCGGTTCATTGAGATTACGGGTATACGAAAAGCCCAGTTTATAATGCCGGTTATACGAAAAACGTGCTTTGTAAAAGAGGTTTGGCCGGTACTGAAACCGAGTCACATATTCGCTGGTTAACAGATCCAGTCCAGCTTCCTGGCTGGCTTCGGCTTCTTCCGCCATAAACGGCGTATCGTGCAAACGCACCGTCATGTGTCCGTGCACGGGAAATGTTTCGGGTTCGGCCTCGGTGTAGTCGAGAAAGTTGCGGGCATTGGAGTAACCGTAATAGGATAAGCCCGGGATGCCGCGCAGATCACGTGCATTCCGGATGCCGCCGGTTTCTTTGCGGTAGTCGATGATGGCTACGGCGTCTATTGGCGAAACGTTTTGAAGATTGATCAATTGATCATAGCGGGCGGTATTGACATTTAAAGGGTCCAGCGCCCGTTCGATCCAGACATCAATAAGCGCGTCGTTGACCCCCTCGTTGGAACTCCAGCGATCCAGGCGGAAATAAATTTCTTCTATTTTTTCCTGCGTGGGACTCAGTTCACGGAACGGGCTAACCCTGATAAGCTTCTTAATGCGGTTGAAGATTTCCGTCGTCATGCCTTCGATCTGGTTAAGCTGATAGATATGATCAAACGGGCCGCGATACAGGATGCGGTTGTGTATGCGTTTTGCCAGCGCTTCAGTGATGGGTAATTGCGCGATCTCCTTGTAAGAGGCTTTGTTTATATCCAGTTGATTTTCTTCGGAATAAAGTGTTTCATCCTGTGCATTGAGAGCGCCTGAAATAAGGAATACCAGAAATAGAAACAAAATCCACTGTTTGCCCATGGTCACTTTTCCAATCATACGTTTCATTACCTGCCTTCTCCGCCAAAACGATACCGCAGGCCGAAGGTGTGCGTCTCCGCAAGAACGGGGTGATTGCGAAAACCGTAATCAAAATGGACGCCTATGTAATTCAGGCCGAGCCCAAAAGAGAAACGACTCGGATTGGTGCTTGCGCCCAGACGCAGGGTTAAAAATTCAACCATATCCACTTCAAAACCGCCTTCCACCTGCGTATCGAAGCCCAGTGTTTTATTCATCGCAATGGACGACGTTAAACCGGAGTAAGGCTGGTAAGCGGCGCCTATTACAATGCGCCGCGGCAGATCGTGAGCCGCCTCCGCACCCATAGTGGGGCTGTTGATATTATATGCGTAAACGCCGACCATGGTGCGCGTATAAATGGAAGCCTGCAGCCCGACATCCATCCCGAAGACTCCGGAAGAACCGAGCGTTTGTCCTTCGACTGATTCGCCCAGATCCCAGTAATAATATTTGAGATTATACCCCAAAGACAGCGAACTGTGGATATCATCCAAAAGATAAAAGCCGTGGGATAAGGTGAAGGTGTTTTCAGAAGAGAGGGTCGCACCGTTGTAATCGACCCCAAAGCCTTCGATGTTTAAAGCGGCGGCGCCGAACTGACCGGGCAACGGCATGGCCGCTCCGATAAATCCGTTATAGAAGAACGACAAGTTGAACGGCCGCTGGTACGCCATGCCGGCTTCGTATTGCTGCACACCTGAAAGACCGGCGGGATTATAATAGGGCGCCCAAACATCATTCGCGGTGGCGACGGCGGCCTGACTGATACCCGCAGCCCGGGCGGATGGGTAACGGTCATCAAAAACGCCGCCGTAACTTATGTTTAAGGCATAAAATATGAACAAAGTTAAAAACATCCATTTCATTGGCTGTCTCCGGGAGAATAGTTTCATAGTTCGACTTTAATTAACGGCTTAAAACCGTTCCCACAACAATCGGTGCGACTTTCCGGGTCGTCTTGCCGTTATCATTGTTCACCACTTCCAGATGGCAGATGTACGCGCCGAGCGGTACCAATTCGCCGATTTGATTGCGGCCGTCCCATATTTTGGTGGTTTTGAGCGGCAACCCTTCGCCGTCGAACAAAGTGGTTACCAAACGCCCGCCCAGATCGTAAATGCGAATCGTTACATGCGTATTTTCGCTGCCGGCGCTGTACTCAATCATTAGTTGTTCGCCGCGGTCCGGCACAAACGGTTTGTTGGGCACATCGAGCGTTACAGGCGTCCCTTCAAAAGAAGGCTTGAAGATGTCTTCCGGATATGCCAAAAGAATTTGGCCGGCATTGTTAAACAGGCTGATTACGCCCTGTACCGTGATAAAATCGCCGCTGTCAAATGCGCTTAAATCCAGTTCCGTGGTGTCCCAGACGCGGATGGTCACCTGGCCGCTTCCGTCATCAACGTAAACATTGGTGCCGCCGCCGGCCGACGTTTTGCTGCTGATAATACCGCTTACTTTTACAAAACGTCCTTCGTGTTTGGTCAGCGTAGCCTCGCGGGTGGTCAATTCCACCGGCTGCGGTAGCTCGGCGTTGGTTTCCAGAATGGTGGTTGTATAATCGATGATCTCTTTTTTACCTTCGAATTCATCCAGCTTACCGCGCATCACCAGGCGATAACCGCGTTTGATGTTGTTATCCAGCGGCGTTCCTGGTTGGTAGATGTTAAGACCGTAGCCCGATTGATCCTGGATATAGGCGTCGGTGAAATTGGTGCGCAGCTTTCCGGCGCCGATGACAACGACGCCCTGAATAGTAATGGCGCTGCCGACGGCTTGTTGGCGCGCTTCTTCGATGGGAATGGTTTCAGCGGCGGTACCTTTGCCCACGCGCACCACCGGCGGGGCCTGGATGGTGGTTAACAGTCCGCCGCTGCCGGCCGTTTTAACCGTGAAGAGCGATGTGGTATCCACGGCGGGCGCGGTTAGACCGTTAAGCGTAACGGCGCCGCTGTTCACGTCGGTCAATGCGGCCGCACTGAGTGTAACGGTACGCGATTCAATAGCGACTTCGGCCGAAGCGAATGCCCCGCTGGTGCTCACATCCGACGCCTGCCAGCTCCACTGCCAACCGCCAGGCACCGTGATAGAAGCCATGGAAAGTGTGTCGGCAATATCCGTGCTGAACGAGAATGCAAGATTGACCGTTTGCCCTTTGCCCGCACTGTCAGGTTGAACGGTTACCCGACCCGCGCCGTCGGCGCTTTCGGTCAGGTCGGTTGTAAAAATATCCTGTTGATAACCGACCAGAAGCTGGGGATTGTTGTTATAGATGTCGATGACGCCGCGTACGCCGATGGTATCGCCGATGGAATAAGCGGATAAGTCCAGGCCGCTGTAATCCCAGATGCGCAACTGAATCGGGTTGCTGCCGTCGTCGATGGTTATGTTGGTTCCGCCGCCGATGTCTTCCGCTTTATCGGAGATAATGCCCGCGGTTTGGATCATTGTGCCTTCCCAGTCGGTGTTGGCGGCCTGAAGTGTACTCACATTCTGAATGTTCGGAACGGCGTTTCCCGTTTCGAGCAGCGTTACGTTAAAATCGCCGATTTGAGTCGTCCCTTCGAATTGCGAGACTTTGCCGGTAACCCTTACACGGTTGCCGCGCTCCAGTTCATCGAAGATCGTATTAAAATAGAACAAATTGATGCCGCGTCCGGAAGCATCCTGGATATAGGCGTCGGTGTGATCGTCGCGTGTAATATTGGCGCCAATGCTAACAACGCCTTCGACCGTAACGGTTTCGCCGTCGTATTCATTGAAATTGTTCTGAATATCCGCTATGGTGAGTTGTTCTTGTACCACGATGCCCGGGAATACGCCGACAGGCGTCAACGTACCGCCCTCCACGGCGGTTTGGACGTTCAGACTGTAACGACCCGCTTCTTCAGGCGCGGTAACGTTTGTTACGGTTACAGCGGCGGATTGTATTGAATCGACAGCAGCGTCCTCCACACGGATGGTATCATTGACCACTGCTACGGTCGCTTCGCTGACGCCGCTTCCGCCGAGCTCGACATCGTTCGCCGAGCGGCTCCAATCGAAGACGGCGGGTATAACCACTGAAAACCGATCGATGGTATACGGCTGATCGGTGCTTAACGACAGCGTAAACGAAGCCGTTTCACCGGTATTGACCGTATCCGGTTCGATTTCGGCTGAGCCGCTTCCGTCGCCCGGCGTTCCGCTGAACGTACCCGGATTGGGGCTCGCTGCGGTAAAGCTTTGCATCCAGTCTTCGCTGGCTTCGTTGTGCCCGCTAACTCCGTTGCCGCCACTTTGGGTTTCAGCAAATTCCTCAACGCCGGTGCGCTGGAGGCTGGAGCCGTCGGTGGGCGCCGAAAGCGCCGCTTGATCGTCCGTAGCCGCGTCATCCAAATATGTGGAAGAATTGCTATCGGCATCGGGCCCGTCCATGGCCACGCCGCTCTTATCCATCCAGGAGGAGCTGAAAAAGGAGAGTCCCCACGGCAGATAGTCGATATCCTGAACAAGATCAGCGGCGCCGTCCCACCGGAATAGAATCAACATGCCTTTGGCCGATTCAAATTTGGCTCCGGAACCCAGAATTACCGTCTGCATGGCCTGGGCGCTTCCCGTGGGCGGTTTAATACTGAAATCCGGCGTTTTACCGAAGCGTTCGAAAAAGATGCTGTCATTCAGGGCGATCACCAGGGTTTGACCTGCGGAAATGGTACGATCGGGAAATTGCACCAGAAAGTGGCTGGCGTTCGAAGATGAAGGATCGCTTACCACTTCGTAATAACGATTATAATTGGCTATATACGTTTGGCTTAAATCGATATCCCCGTCGGTTGGATTTAAAATTTCCACAAACGCCTGACCGGATTGATCGGATTTTGGAATAAATATTTCGGAAACGAGCAAGTGGTCGGCCGCCGATAACGCAAGAGGCCACAAAAGTAATGCAATTAAGATGCGAGGCATTCAAACTACTCCTTCATAAGGATGCGCAAACTATCGTTTTAAAATATCATACAAGATAGCCATGGCCCCTTTTAAAATCAAGAAAGCCATGGCTTCTTTTACTATGGTACTGATCGGATATCATGGTTCCTTTAAAGGTATAATCGGAATTTAAAATGGCGCAGATGAAGGCCTTACGGGTATAATTTGTATTTGAGCCACATTAATTGTCTTTCGGTAACATTGCCGACAATTAATCCGATGACGACCAGTAACGTTGCAAGCATCATCACCGGGCTGAAATGTTGTTTGAAAAAGAGAAAGTCCAAAACAGCCGTAACAGACGGCACCAGATAAATATAAGTGACCGCCCAGGCCGGTCCGCGTCTCTGCACGCCCACATAAAAAAGCGTGTAACCGATGGCGGTGGGAAAGATCGCCATGTACCAGAGGCCCGCCCAGCCGTTTGCGGAAATTTCCAGTGCAAACAACGCTTCCAATCCGCCCCCGGCCAGCGGCATCATCAACAGTCCGGTGAACAGATAATTATAACCGTTGATCCACATCGAATCCCAATTTTTCGCCTTTGTTTTTTTAGCGCCAAGGGTATAGATGGTCCAGGAGAGGGCTGCCAGCAGACAAAATAATTCGCCCTTGCCGACCATCGACAAATCGATTGTGTTGCCGCGGGAGAGAATCACCCACACAGCACCGGCGAACGCCAACATAAAACCGAAATAAAACCGTTTCGGCCGCGTTTGGCGAAAGAGCAGTATTTCGGCAAAGGCGGTGAAAAAGGGATTGAGGGCAATGATCAACGCCGTTTTGGTCGGTATTGTGTATTGCAGAGCCGAAAAAAAGAAGAGATGGTAACCCAATCCTGAGAAGAGTACGACAATGGCCAGATGGAATAAAAACGAGCGGTTGCGGAAGGCGGGGTGCTTCTTACGATGAAAGAGTGCCAGTCCGGGCAGCATGACAATCGCCGATAAAAGGAAGCGGAACATGACGCTACTGAATACATCCATTTCGACGACCACAAATTTCCCTGCGATGAACGAGCCCGCCCATGTGAAGGGAATGACCAGAAAAAAAAGAGCGAAAAAGCGGTTGAACAAAACGCGTTCCTTAATAGATTGCAGGTTTACGATTGGATGTGACGCCGCAAGTTTATCGGTTTTATCGCTAAAATTCAACCCCATTCAGGCGTAAATTCGATTCGGCGTTTTACCGAAAGAATCATCTTCAGCACTTAAAGCTGAGGCGGTGGTGGGTAAATCAAGGTTTTGAATTAATGCCTGCGTTTGTTAAATTGCGATATTCATATTAGAGCGAATTCAAAACGAAGATGGGTTCAGGATGGCGAAGCTAATCGGCGTGCTTACGGCCGGCGGCGATACACCGGGATTAAATGCGGCTCTGCGCGGCATCGGTAAAGCCGCTATCAATAAATATGATATTCAGGTGGTCGGTTTTCTCGACGGCTTCCGGGGATTAATGGAAAACCGCTCCATACGCTTATCGCTCGAAAACCTTTCCGGCATTCTCACCAAAGGCAGTACTATATTGGGTACCAGCCGGGATAAGCCGCATCGCATGCCGGTGGGAGGTAAAGTTCTGGATATGACCGATGTAATGATGGATAATTACAATAAACAGCATCTGGAAGCGCTCATATGTCTTGGCGGAGGGGGCACGCAAAAAAACGCCCTGCGTTTGGCGGAAAAGGGCATGAACATCATTACGCTTCCCAAAACCATCGATAATGACGTGTCCCTGACCGACGTAACCTTCGGATTTGATACGGCTTTGAGCATCGCAACCGAAGCCATCGACCGGCTGCACAGTACGGCGCACAGCCATCATCGCATCATTGTGGTGGAGATCATGGGAAATAAAGTGGGCTGGCTTGCCCTCGGCGCCGGCATGTGCGGCGGGGCCGACGTCATTTTGATTCCGGAGATTCCCTACGATATTCATAAAGTGGCCGAAGCCATTCTGCAGCGTAGCCGCGGCGGTAAGCGTTTCAGTATTGTAGCGGTGGCGGAAGGGGCTATTTCAACGGAAGAAGCGAACGATGACAATAAAAACAAAAGCAGCGGCTCGGCCAAAGATTTGGACCAGGCCATGGCAGGCTTGTTAACACAAAGCGGGGGCCGGACCATGCGACTGGCGCGTGAGTTGGAGGAATTAACCGGACTGGAGTCGCGTCTGACCATTTTGGGTCATCTGCAACGGGGCGGCGCCCCGTCGGCCGGCGACCGTTTGCTGGCAACACAACTGGGTACAGCCAGTACGGCGTTAATCGATCAGAAAAAGTTTGGCGTTATGGTGGGCATTAACGGCGCTTCCGCTGTACCGGTGCCGCTGAAGGATGTGGCGGGGAAACGAAAATATGTACCTCTTGATCATCCCTGGATTGAAAGCGCCCGCCGGCTGGGAACTTGTCTGGGAAACGATTAAACAGGATTGAATGTCGTGTACAATTCTAAACAAATCGCAGCTTTTATCTTTATCGTTCTCGGTATTTTTTTCTTATTTCCGGATGCCCTGTCATTTCGTGTTTGGAGCATCATGATCGAGTTACTTATGATTTTCGCCGGTTTATGGTTGGTATATACCGGCTCATTTCCCGACAAAGGCTGGCCGGTAATCCGGCGCTTCGCCGGCCGTATTGAGCGGAGTTATGAGCAGTCGCCAGGGAATGCATTTATTCAGCTCGGAGGGGGTGACATCGTTCTGAATTACGAACAACTGCCTTCGGAACACCAATGGCAGACGATTTATATTTCCTCCCTTTTTACGCGTATGCATCTGAGAGTGCCGCAGGGCGTATCGCTCTATTTGCATTGTTCTTCCTTCCTGATCCGTTCGGATGCCTTCGATGAACAGGAGGACCGTTTTCTCTCACCGTTGACGATAGAGGAGAAAGCGCAAACCGAGCGCATTAGTCTGCGTATTATCGTTAAATCTTTTGCAGCCCATATCGCCGTTGACCGCGTCTGATTTGCATTTTACAATAATTTTCGTGCGTTTTATCACCCGTCGTATACTGTAAATAAATAATTTTAAATCAAGGAAAGAAACAATCTGTAAGGGTATGTGAAGGAGTCGTCGTTCATTATGGAAAAACAAAAGCGTGTCGTCGTTACCGGTATGGGGGCGGTCACCCCCATCGGGACGGGTTTGGATAATTACTGGCAGGGTTTAATCGAAGGTCGGAACGGTATCGATCGGGTTACGCGTTTCGATCCGAGCGAATACCGTTCGCAAATGGCTGCGGAAGTAAAGGATTTTGACGCTTCGGAGTGGATCGACAAAAAGACGGCGGACCGGTTTGATCGCTTTGTTCATTACGGTATTTCGGCGGCAAGCCAGGCGTATGAGGACGCCTGTTTAAACCACAGTACTTTCGATAAAACACGCGCCGGGGTGATCATCGGTTCCGGTATCGGAGGCGCCGATTCCATCCAGGATGGTTACCGCATGCTCCACAAACGCGGACCTAAGGCAGTCAGTCCTTTTTTTATTTCAAAGGTGATTATCAATATGTCCTCCAGTATGGTTTCCATAAAATACGGTTTGAAAGGACCCTTGGCAGCGCCATCCGTGGCCTGTTCCACCGGTGGAAACGCCATTGGAGAAGCCAGGCTCATGATACAGAGAGGCATTGTGGATATCATGATCGCAGGCAGTAGTGAAGCGGCCATCAGTCCGTTGCCCTATGCCGGTTTTTCTTCTTCACGATCGATGTCCTCCCGAAACGATGAGCCGCAGAAAGCTTCCCGACCGTTTGATAAAGATCGCGATGGCTTTGTAATGGGCGAGGGTGCCGGCATTGTTGTGCTCGAAGAACTGGAGCACGCCCGCCGGCGCGGCGCCCGAATTTACGCCGAACTTCTCGGTTACGGCAACACAGCCGATGCCTTCCATTTTACCGCTCCGGAGCCGGAGGGCGACGGCATGGTACGGGTTATGCATCAGGCCTTTGAAGATGCAGGTATCCAGGCATCGGATATACAATATATCAACGCCCACGGAACGTCGACGGAATTGAATGATAGTACGGAATGTAAAGCCATTCGTACCGTATTTGGAAAATCGGCGCAAAATGTAAAAATCAGTTCCATCAAATCGATGCTTGGCCACCTTCTATCAGGCGCCGGTTCGGTTGAGTTTATTTCGACGGTTAAAACCGTACAAACGGGTATCATTCCACCTACAATCAATACCGAAACGTTGGATGGGGAATGCGATCTGGATATTGTGATAAAAAAGGCGCAACAAACGTCCATTGAATTTGCTGCGACGAATAATTTCGGTTTCGGCGGCGGCAACGCCTGTCTGGTTTTAAAGCGTATGGAAGAATAAGTATATTCACAAGAAAGCCATGGCGATTTAAAAAGTAACACAACGGGCGCCGACTCCATTCGAAATGTTTTAGGTTTTTCTTATATCTGAAAACCGCATTCCATTTAAAAGGTTTTATAATCGGATTCTCTTAAAGATTTATATCGTGATCAATGAATAATACGGTACTGTGTGTTTTGCTTGTGCTTTTTCTAAAATCAGATCGGTGAAGATGGTCGATGGTCAGGATTAATTCCAAAGTACTTACAAATCCATCGTTCAAAACTCCGGTACGTACACCCGCCCATAATCAAATAAATAAATCATTCATTCATATCTGCATATTTTCTTGTTTTTTAGCTCCAAAAATCGGAAGTTTTTTGTTAAATTAAAAGCGGCTTTGTGTTAGAACATTAACACCATGGAGTTTCCGTAAACGTCATGTTGCTGATAAAATTTCTCATACTTCCAGTGGTTATTTTATTGTTTCTACTGACAGTAAATTGCAGCGAAGATCCTCAGAAAACGCATTCCTGGATACGCATTAATCAGCTCGGTTACAAGCCCGATGCCGTTAAAGCGGCGGTCGTGGTCAGTAAGGAAAACCCGGATTGCCGTAATTTTCGAATTTATAATGCCGAAAACGATACGCTGGTAATGCGAAGCGATCGCGTCGTTTCATTCGGCGCCTGGGGAGCGTTTAAAAGCTCTTTTCGGTTGGACTTTAGTGCATTCAATCAAAACGGGCGGTTTTACATCATGGCGGATGACGTACGATCGCCGGATTTTACCATAGATCAAGGTGTGTACAACGGGACGGCCGATTTCCTGTTACGCTATATGCGACAACAGCGTTGCGGTTTTAATCCGTTCCTGAAGGATTCCTGCCATACGAATGACGGCTATACGGTTTATGGTCCCAAGCCGGATGGTACTCGCATCGATGTTGTCGGCGGCTGGCACGACGCTTCCGACTATTTACAATATGTGGCCACTTCGGCTAATGCGGTTTATAATTTACTGATGGCTTATCAGGAGCATCCCGAAGCGTTTTCGGACGCATACCGGGCCAATGGTTTGGCCGGTTCCAATGCCGTACCCGATGTGATGGATGAAGCTTTGTGGGGGCTTCAATGGCTTGCTAAAATGCATCCGCGGCCCGATTGGATGTTCAATCAAATTGCCGATGACCGTGATCACGCCGGTTTTCGCCTACCGACGGAGGATACGGTACGTTTTGATTATGCTGAAGGCCGTCCGGTTTATTTTTGTACCGGCGATCCTCAGGGCTTGTTTGATTATCAAAATCGGGCTACCGGTGTTGCATCAACCGCAGGAAAGTTCGCTTCTGCCTTTGCTTTGGCGGCGCGTGTTTTAAAATCCCACAATGGTGAATTAGCCCAAATGTATAGCCGAAAAGCACGGAGCGCCTATACGTTCGGCAAAGCCGATACCGGCGTCTGCCAGACGGCGCCATGCAAGGCGCCCTATTTCTATGAAGAGGATAACTGGGTGGATGATATGGAATTGGCCGCGATCGAGCTTTTTAAATTAAGCGGTAAAACGCATTATCGCCGGGAAGCCGTTCAATATGCCGAACAAGAACCGGTTACGCCATGGATGGACGCTGACACAGCACGCCATTACCAATGGTATCCCTTTTTAAATTTAGGGCATTATCAACTGGCAAAATATGGTGATGACGATTCACGACGTATGGCCATCGAATCTTACCGGCAAGGCATCGAGGCTGTCTGGCAAAAGGGTCGCGAAAATCCGTTTTTCAACGGTGTACCATCGATCTGGTGTTCCAATAACTTAACGGCGGCGATGGCAACACAGTGTTACCTTTACCGGACTCTGAGCGGGGATTCCAGCTATATCCGAATGGAAGCGGCGCTTCGGGACTGGTTGTTCGGCTGTAATCCGTGGGGCGTGAGCATGGTAATTGGTCTGCCCGAAAAAGGGCGCTATCCAAAGGATCCGCATTCGGCGTTGACACATTTGTATGGCTATCAACTGGACGGCGGTTTGGTGGATGGTCCTGTATATGGCGGCATTTTCAGACAATTGAAGTATGTCAATTTACGCGAAGATGATGAATATACGCACTTCCAATCCGATTTAATGGTTTATCACGATGATGTGGGCGATTATGCCACCAATGAACCGACTATGGACGGTACGGCTTCATTGGTTTATTATCTGGCAGCAATGGTGGTCGATTAAATGCAGGGAAGAACTTCCGCAAGGCTTTTTACGATTCGATACCGTTTTTTTGCCAACTATAAATACGCATCGGCGGGAAATTGCGGATTTCCAATTCGGCATCTCCCGCACCAAACACCGGCTCGCTCAGTGCTGCAACACGGTTGCGTACCTGATAGGCCACAAAACGTCCGTCCGGCGCCAATACCGATTTGATTTCGGCGACTAACCGTGAACCTTTCTCCGGACTAATATTGGAGAATGGAATTCCGGATACCACTACCTTGGGTGCATCCATAGCGTAGCTGTCCAGGATCGAACGGAGGTCATTGGCGCTGCCTAAATGGGCAACGAGCCTCGGGTCATCAATATCGCTGACAATCGTGTGTAATTCCGGATTAACTTCAATTGTGAGGAGTTTACCGTCAGAAGGCATTTCCGCCAGTATTGCGCGGGTAGTGCCGCCCATCCCCGGACCTAATTCCACTATGGTAATACCGGCTTCCGGTTCGATTGCCTCCACAATACGTCGTTTTAAAAAACGGGAACTGGGTAACATCGAACCAACCTGTAATGGATGTTTTAAAAATTCCCTTAAAAAAGTCATGCTGCCGTTTGTTGAAGAACGCACATCAATTGTTTTTGTGTTTGTCATCGGTACATTCATTTCCTGTTTATATGATACATGCTCCACCATCAACCACTAAAAAACATGGTTTTACTGGAATTTAATTTGATCTCTTTTGAAATAAACCATACAAGTACATTTGTTCGGTCCCATCCGGTGTGAAGTGTTTTTCCTTGGAAGTCTCCCTTAATTCAAACGAATCGCCGAAAGTTTCCTTTAACGTTTGTACGTTATAGCGTTGCACAGGAAGACCGCTGCATTTGGGCGGCGCTTCGGAGGCGAATGTGGCAAGGATAAAATAGCCGCCCGGTTGTAACGTTTTTAATAGATTCCGGTAATAGCGTGCCCTTTGTTCCTCCGTTATCAGGAAATGAAAAACGGCGCGGTCGTGCCACAATCGGTATGCATCCCGTGAAAACGGAAGCTCCCGAACATCGCCGATCGTAAAATTAACCAAATTCGACTTTTCATTCAATCGTCTTTTGACGACAGAGATAGCAGCCTCGGAGATATCGACAACGGTAATGTTTATAAATCCGTTTTGTATTAATTCATCTACAAGCGTTGATGCCCCGCTTCCTACATCGAGAAGAGGTGCATTTTCAGGGAGGTTGAGTTTACGGATCCAATTTAGCGATGTGGATATTTTTGGCAGGTACCATCCCATTTGTTCCGGCGATCGGGATCGATAAATATGTTCCCAGTGTTTCCTGTCGTTCATTGTTTCTATATTTATTTTTTCTTTCAAAGTAAGTTAATATAAGGAAAGCTTCCGCCTATCTGCAAAAAGTTCACGTTTAAGGTTTATTGACCGGATAAAAAATCGCTCTCGAACAGTGGTTGATAGGGAACAATGGATTAGAAATAATAGAAGGAAGCGGACAGCTCCCATCTCAAATGTTGAGCACGCTCCCGCCGGCCATTGCGGTATTCGAAGCTGTCCCTGCGATTCAGGTTACCATATAACCCGGGATTACTTCTCTTCATCTAAAATATGGATGTTAAAAGACACAGATCCGTTTAAAGGTTATCAATATCGGCCGCTATGTTAAAATCCTTTTCGGTCAGTCCGCCTGCGGAATGCGTGCTAAAACTCAAAGATACTTTATTGAACACATTGAACATTTCCGGATGGTGTTCGTGTTTTTCGGCGAGCATTGCAACTTTACTCATAAAGGCAAACGCTTCGATAAAATCACCGAATTGCCATTCGTTTTTTATAGAGTTGCCATCCTGTTTCCAGCCGGACAATTGTTTCAGACGATCATTAATTTCAGCCTTTGACAAGGTTTGCATACATGCCTCCTTCGTACATAAATGCTTGTGTTAACTGTGAAAGGGAACGGATATAAGGAAATAAATATTTCGTTATGTGATGCCTTCGTCCTTATTATAGATTTCGGAACGACTCCAATACCGAAAGATAGGCGCCATAAAGTTCATCATTGACTTCCTGCATCTCTTTACGTAACTGAATGAGTCGGCGGGATAGATTCTGCCGGCCTTCACGCAGACGCTCCATCTCTGCGAGATACAGCAGCCAATTAAAGTACATGCGGTTCAGGAGGGCGTCGTTTTTAATCTTTTCCTTATTGGATTCCAGGAGCGTTTCGAGGATATCAGCAAAAAAATAAGATTGAGGCGTAATATATGCCAATCCCGCCTTCCATAATTCGAACGGCAAAAAAATCATGGTTTTTCGTAAATCGGTCGCGCGCATTAAAATGGCATCGAATTTATCCTGCACGGACTTTGGGCAAAGATATTGGGGTTTGCATTGCAAAGGATTGTTAAAAAGAGCATAGGTAATGCTGATAGAGGCGGCTTTGTCATTATTCTGTTTCCAGAAGGTGTAGCCCTGCAATTGTCGCACAAGGGGGTGTTCGTTCTTTTTGTTTAAGTAGTATTCGCTGAAATCCAAAGCGCGTTTGTATTGTTCCGTCTCGATGTAAACTTCCGCCGGATGCAAATCGAGATATAAAAAATCGCCGTTGCATTCCGGTAATATTTGAGAAAGCTTGTAATAAGCGCCTTTTCTGATGGCAAAATAATCGGGCTGTAACGCGCCGAGTTCGCTTTCCAGTTTACCGCTTCGGATCAATCGCGCCAAGGATGCAATGGGGGGGTCATCGATATTGATATGGTTATCGATTAAGGTGTCCAGCGCCTGTCGTTTTTGGGCAATATCCGGGGGCCCTTCCATCTTACTGTTGAGTTGCCCCAGAATTTGGCGGGCTCTCTCAAGCTCAAATAAAGATAAAGCATTTACATATTCCATGCGCAGGCGGTGGTCGTCATCAAAAAGACTGATTTGCATAACACTTCACTTTATAAGTTACTTTTTTCTATCTATTCGAGAACGGATTGTGTCTGCCTGATTATTAGGATTCCTGAAGCATACACATTCAAAAGCGCTCTTTTTACCAGGAAAATGGTAATTGGGTGGTATCGTACTTTGGTTGGATCAATATTGAGACCCCATCCCTGCTTATTAAATATATTCGGCGATAATTTCCTTACGCGGCGAGGGGATTACGACTTTTTCAACCAATAATCCCTTGCTTTCGATCATGGCGGCGCCGGCTTCTACCGCCGATTCCACGGCTCCCACTTCCCCGGTCAGGGTAACATAGCCTTTGCCCCCGATCGCCATGGCGAGATGAATGGTAATCAGTTTAATTTCGGCGGCTTTAATGGCGGCGTCGGCCGCTTCGATGACGGAAGCCACCGAGAAGCCCTCGATAACGCCCAGAGCCTGAATTTCCGGTATATGAGCGACGCCGCTGATGGCCGGAAAAACGTCCGGATGGACATTGGGTATGATGAAATGATCCACTACCGTATGAGCGCCGGTGGCGACGCCGGTATCAATACTGGCGTTTACGGCGTCCACATCACCGCCGATGAGGACCATATATTTGCCGGGGCAAATGGTACGATTAACCACAACTTCAACATCCGCCCGTTTCAGAACGGCGTCGGCTACCTCGTATCCCTTGGCGATGCTGGATGTTTCAACGATGCCAATTGCTGCACCTTTCATTGCGTTTTCCTTGTGGTTAATTTGTCTTTATGTGAATACCGCGTTTTTCAATCATTGTAATGCGACCCTCAATACTGGCGTGCACCGGAGCGCCCAATGCGCCGTCTTCAATATCTCCGATCTTTTCCCCTTTTTGCACCTGATCGCCGACTTTTACAATCGGTTGGCAGGGTTGACCGATATGGGTGTCGAGCGGAATGATCACTTCGTCCGGCCGCACGGCATTTTCCGCGAAGGGGGCATTACGGTCGTAAGGCAACAAGCCCAATCGACGATAGACGGTAGAAATAGGAACTTCCCTTCCTTTGCGCACCGGATGTACATCGCGAAATAATCGTTCGGTCTCTTCTTTACTGAATCCGATTTGATTTTCCTTTAATGTTTGTTTGGCGTCGACGCAGATATTTTTGGGGTCCAATTCTTCCGGACAGGCTATTAAAGAGCAAATGTTGCATTCACAACAGTGTTCGGCCCACATGCTGCCGCGTTCTTTTGCCTCGCCGGTCATGAGTAGTGTACGCATCACACGATGGGGTTCAATGGGGTAGCCGATCAGATAACGCGGACAGAGTTCGGTACACAAGGAGCACTGGTCGCACTGTCCGTGCCCGATACGCGTATACGTCTCCTGCGGCGCTGTTTTCCGCCGAACCAGATAATGATCCGATGGCAGAACGATCAATCCGCCGTTGCTTTTGGAAACGGGCGCGGAAAGATCGGTTTCCATGCCGCCCATCATAACGCCGCTGGTCAGTACAACCGGATCATCAATCGTTAATCCGCCGGCCGCTTCGATACAATCCCGAAACGAGGTGCCAACGGGTACGATGGTTGTGATCGGATTATGTACGGCGCCAGTGATCGTAATGTACTTACCCGTTACAGGTTCGCCGTCGATGGCGCGGGCGATATTGATGATGGTTTCCGTATTGTCCACAACACAACCGATCTGCAAAGGGATGCCGCCGGGCGGGATGCGTTTTCCGGTGATTTCATAAACCAGCACAAATTCGTCGCCGGCGGGGTAGACATCGGGATAAACAAAGGTTGAAAGATGATTACCGTTCTGCGCACTGCGGTACTTGCTGAGTATGTTTCGGTTTTTCTCTTTAACGGCGAGGGTTACTGTTTCGGCGTCGGTAATCTCCCGCATCAATTCCATGCCCCGGATCAGCCGTTCGGCATCGTGTACCAAACCTTCACGATCTTTATACATCAGGGGTTCACATTCGGCGCCGTTCGCGATTACATGTTCAACCTGCGATTCCAATTTTTTGTAAGTCGGAAAGCCGGCGCCGCCCGCGCCAATTACGCCCGCCTGCCGGATTTTATCTATAATGGATTCTCTATTCATATTTCTTCCACATATTCGTTACGATATGATGCTATGGCCAAAGGTGTTAAAAACAATGGATTGGCCGGGAGAATAATTTCATATTCGGGCAGTTCCTGTTTGAAGATAGCGTCAATACCGGGGAAACAACACGTTCCGCCGGCCAAATAGATAGAATGCACCTCGGCGCCGTTAATGTGGTTCCGAATAATATCGGCCATTTTTTGAAAAACAGGCTGAACAATGGGCTTATAGCTTTGGGCGTCGGAACCGGTCTTTAATTGTTCGGCCCTATCGAACGGAATTCTTTGATTACCGGCGATGGTCAGCGAAACGTGGCGGCCGCCGGTTGGTTCATCGGAAACGGACCGGATTTGACCGCCCTCGATCAGCGCCATACCGGTTGTTCCGCCGCCGATATCAACCACAAGGCCGTTTTCGAGGTTTAACAATCGCGCGACGCTGGATGGCTCATCAATCAGTGTTTCCACCTGCAACTGCACGGCTTCAATCACGTTTTTGGAAATAATGGGATCAGTACCCGGCGGATACGAAGTGATGGCCTGATTAATCGTTTGCCCGATGCGTACTTCGGCTTTCTGCAATAACCGTTTCACGATTTGCACGGCGCCCCAGTAATCGAGAACGACGCCGTCGCGCACAACTTCTGCCCATTCCATAAAAGCCGCCAGTGGTGCGCCTTCGTCATCGGTTACCGTTAAGACGATGTCGGCGGTTCCCAAATCGATGCCCACATGGAAAACGTCGGGTGGTTCGATTGGACGCTCGTCGTTAACAATCGTCTCCATTTTTTGTAAATAATGATTAACGCGCTCGAGATTGGACATGGCTTCGGGTATCATGGTTAAGGATTAAACAATTCGGAAATGATCCACCATCACGCAACGTCGTTTACGTACAAATGTACGCGCCGAGGTCACGCCTTCACCCGTCGGGGTTGTGATGGTCATGGATGTCCAGCCTTCGCCGCCCATGCCGATGCCGGCATAACACGGTCCGTTTTTTACGAAGATACTGGTATTAATTTCGTTTGCCATACGGTGCAGATTGTCCAGATTCCGGGAGTGCATGGCGGCGGTGTGTCGTAATCCGTGTTCCAGTTCAAGCGCCGTATCGATGGCGGCGTCGGCGTTAGGCGAACGAATCACCGATATCACCGGCATCATCAGTTCCAATACGGCAAACGGATGGTTTTTATCGGTTTCAGCAAAAAGGAGGCGTGTGTCCTGCGGGACGTCCAGGCCGATTTCGCGCGCTATGACGGCGGCGTCTCTGCCGACCATTTTACGATTGATTTTGGGATTGGCGCCGGGATAGTCTTCCAAAATGACTTTCGCTAATTTCTCGGCCTGATCATCGGTGAGCTCCACCGCGCGGTTCTTTTCCATCTCGCGTTTAAGTTGATCGGCGACAGCATCTACCGCTATGATCTCTTTTTCATCGGTACAGACGATATTGTTATCGAAGGATGCTCCCAATACAATATCTTTAGCCGCCTTTGCCACATCGGCCGTCTCATCCACCACCACGGGCGGATTGCCAGCGCCGGCAGCCATAAGGCGCTTGTCGGTGATTTCGCGTGCGGCTTTTACCACGCCTCCGCCGCCCGTAACCACCAATAGATCGATTCCGGGATAGGTGAATAGTTTTTGAGCGGATTCAATGGAAGGTTCGGCTACCGTGGCGAGCAAATGCGAAGGACCGCCGATGCTTTCGATGGCTTCATTTAAAATTTGAATCGCCCGGCGCGTAACGCGTTTTGCGTTGGGATGAGGAGCAAAAACCACGGCGTTGCCTGCGGCGATCATACTGATGGAGTTGTTGATGACCGTGGCGCCGGGATTGGTGGAAGGCGTTACCGAGGCGATCACTCCCCAGGCGGCGTTTTCCAGCAGCGAGAGACCGTGATCGCCGGATATGGCTTCGGGATGAAGGTCTTCGATGCCAGGCGTTTTTTCGGCCTGGGAAATGTTCTTTCTGGTCTTATCTTCCACACGACCCATGCCGGTTTCTTCAACGGCAATTTCCGCCAACTCCGCAGCATGTTTAACTCCGGCCTGTCGCATGGCAGCAATGATTTTGGATCGGAACTCCAGGTTGTGGATCATTTTTTGGGCCTGATGGGCTGCATCCACGGCGTCGTCGAGCGATTGGAAAATCCCTTTGGGTAACGTCTGGTTCTGTTTTATTGAGGTTGTCGGCCGGTTTTCGAGCCGATCCAGCACGGAATCCACAATGCGGGCGATATCCTGTGATGATAAGTTCATAATGTAACCTCTGTTAAGCCCGAACTATACCTTACGCTTATTTGGCTTCTTCAGGTAATTTGATGGGAAATACTTCTTCCAGATCGCCGTGCGGACGCGGAATGACGTGAACGGCAATCAATTCGCCAACGCGTTCAGCCGCGGCTGCGCCTGCATCCGTTGCGGCTTTACAGGCGGCCACATCGCCGCGTACCAGGGCGGTAACGAATCCGCCGCCGATCTGCTGGTAAGCAACCAACTTCACGCGGGCGGCTTTAACCATGGCATCCGAAGCCTCGATAAGGCCTACCAACCCTTTGGTTTCGATCATACCCAATGCTTCCATTATCTTCTCCTTTTGTTATTGAATCGATTTTGTATCGCTTGCCCTCGTTCGACTATTCGTTTTTCGGTTGAATCGGAAAGACGTCTTCCAGCTCATTATGCGGACGCGGGATTACATGAACCGCAATCAGTTCGCCGACCCGTTCTGCGGCCGCCGCACCGGCGTCCGTTGCCGCTTTACACGCGGCCACATCACCGCGCACCAGCGCCGTTACAAGACCGCCGCCGATTTGCTTATAACCGACCAGTTTAACGCGCGCAGCTTTAACCATGGCGTCGGAAGCTTCGATTAAGGCGACGAGGCCACGGGTTTCGATCATTCCTAATGCTTCCATAAAATCACTCCTGTGTGAATACATTCTAATTTAAACAACATGCAACCGTTACCGATTGTACAATTTCATCGACACTGCAGCTCGCCGGCAGATAATGCAGCGGTCTGTTCAATCCGTGCACAAAGGGGCCGTACATGGTATACCCGGCCAGCTCTTTCGCAATGTGCCCTCCGATATGAGCTGCATTTAATGAGGGAAAAATAAACACATTCGCGCTTCCTTGCAAGGCGCTTTGCGGCGCTTTTTTTTGAGCGACGTCCGGCGCCACCGCCGCATCGAATTGAAGTTCGCCGTCCAGTTTGGCGTAGGGCGCCGCGTGACGGGCATAGGACACCGCTTGCCGTACCGTATCCACAAGTGCATGTTGGGCGCTCCCGGTGGTGGAAAAAGAGAGAAACGCCGTACGCGCTTCCAGGCTACTCCATTGTTCGAACTGGCGCGCAGTTTGGAGCGCGATGTAAGCCAGTTGCTGCGGTGTCGGTCGCGGTATAACCAGTATATCCGCCAGTGCTGACCGTTGATCGTGTGTTGGATCGCTCATAAAGGCATACCCGAAGACCGGCTGCTCCTTTCGCTTGGTTCCGATGATTTTGATCGCCGTTTTTAACATGCTTGTTGCCGGTATTTCGAGTCCGGCAAAGCCCATATCAACTTCCTGATCGTGCAACAGCATGGAGGCATACCACAGCGGATGGCTTAAACGTTCGGATGCATCGTAGATACCAAAACCGTTATTCCTTAAGCGTTCCCGCAATTGTTTCGTACGTTGATCGAAGGCGCGATCGTGCAAAGGGTGGATCACACGGATGCCGTGGGTTCGGATGCCCATGGATGCGCCTTTTTCACGAATTTGGGTTGGCATACCAATGAGAAGCGGCCGGGCTGTGCCGGCGTCGGCAAGCGCACGGGCGGCGCGTATGATAAACGGATGGGAGCCTTCCGGGAAGACAATCGTTTTTGGTTTTTGGCGCGCCTTTTCGGCCGTTTCTTGTAGCTTATTCAACATAAACCGTTTTATTTTCGATACTGTTCGAGTACCTGCAGGACCGTTTTTTTAATTAAATCGGAATCTCTCTTTTCGGGCGGTAATTGAGCCGCCACCTTTTCGACGATGGATTTTACGATATCTTCATCTACGGTACGACGCGCAGAGCCCGATTGAGCTTTGTCCGGCGATGCGGTTTCGATAATATTGATGCCCAGTTTTTTTGCCAGACTCCTGGCTTCCGGTGTAACGATACTTTCCTCGATCGGGGCAAAAAGTTCTTTTTTCCCGTCTTTATGGGCCTGTTTTATTTTTACTGCGGAAATTAATTTTTTCATGATGTGCGCCTCTCGAAAATGAATAGCTCAGGATTGCAGCCGTTTTAGAATTTCGTGCGCCAAATCCAGATACTCTCTTGCGCCCCGCGCCGATGGAGCGTAGTAAAGAATTGGCATTGCAGCGTTATAAGCTTCGATCAATTTACTGTTAACGCCGATAACCGTTGATAAAACCTGGTTTTGGAATTGCTCTTGCAACTGGCTGTAAACGTTTTTGGCAACGTTGGTACGTCGGTCGTAATGCGTTCCGAAAAAGCCCAGAATTTTCAGATCGGCGTTTAACCTACGTTGCGTTTTGTTTATGTGTTTTAACGTTAATTCCAAACCGGAGATAGCCAGATATTGGGTTTGTACCGGAATCAACACATAATCGGCGATTGCCATGGCGTTTAATGCCAGCTGACCCATGTTGGGTGG
This sequence comes from uncultured Calditrichaceae bacterium, assembly GCA_964542915.1. Classification (GTDB taxonomy): domain Bacteria; phylum Calditrichota; class Calditrichia; order Calditrichales; family Calditrichaceae; genus CAZIVP01. The sequence continues at coordinate 172,812 of CAZIVP010000001.1, forward strand.
ACTATCGAACAATACGATATCATGCCGATTGCCAAACATGTGCTTATTTAGAAAAAAATCCGACCCCGCTTCTTCCTGGAGTTCGTCATAAAAATCACTTAAGGCGGGTTCCGATGGCAGGCAGTAAAGATTTTGCCACGCTGTGGCATAACAATAATCATTTAGATTACCGTCTTCATTCAACAGAAAATCGCACAGAGTTTGATGTTGTTTATTTTCAAAATTTAGTCCCACATGGATGGAGGCGCTTGCGGACGGATCGAGATCGACCAGCAAGGTGTTACGATTAAAGTGTGCGAACGAAGCGGCAAGATTAACGGCGCTGGTGGTTTTGCCTACCCCGCCTTTATTATTGATCATCACGATTAAATCCATCAACCCCGGTCCTCCACTATAAAATAACGGGTGCCCACCTTTTCCACCATTCCCTGGTCCATCAGCTCTTTTAAAATGCGACGTGTTTCTGTGGATTCTTTTGAGATGACAGCTGCCAGTTGTTTAAGTGTTAACCCCTGAGGTTGATCGAACAATGCCGTACGGATACGATCATGGGGCGATGGGCGGCGGCCGGCGGAAGGTTTTGAACGGGATGGCGCCTTTGGTTTGGTTTTGGGAGGGCCGTTTTTATTAGCCTTAGGCGGTATGCGGTTTCCGGGACTGAGCAGTGCATCCACCAAATGATTGGTATCGCCGTAAGGATTGGGAATGACATGCGCTGACACCAAATCGCCGACCCGTAACGCGGCGGCGCGACCGGCGTCAACTGCAGCCTGGCAGGCGGCCAGCGGGCCCTTTACAATGACGGTTACCAGCGCAGAACCGATGTCCTGTCTTCGTACGAAATGCACTTTGGCCGTTTTCACCATCGCATCGGAGGCTTCGATGGCCGCAACCAAGCCGCGGGTTTCTATAAATCCGAAAGCCGCCTGCATATTTAGATCCCTTGAAATTCCATGACATCAACCGTTTTATAGCCGATCATATATAAATTAATGAAATGCTTTGTATATTAGCAAACTTTAAAACAACTTTACGACGCGTGGTGAGATGCAAAACGGATGATTGACAGGGCGGCATTCAAAAAACAGGTCGCTTTCTGCGGTTTTCGAATGATTGATGGAACGGGATAGGGGTAACAAATTTTGTGATTCATTACAAAAAACACTAATTTCACCTCATTTATAAAAGCAAACCTGATTATGTTAATGTCGGGGAATCCTAAGTCGGGGAGACAGAACCATGCATTTTAATTTCAAGGGGCACTTTATTATCATTGCCCTGCTTGCCATCTATCTGATCTATAAATTTGCCATTCCATACGCCCGTCATTTCTTCCTGCATCAGGAAACAAAAGATGTATATGAGCAATTGAACGAAAGCAGCTTACCGTGGACGGTTTACGGAGAATCAGAGCAAGGACGGAGTATTTATCTCATGGAATTGGGGAATGGACCGGATACAACCGTGATTTTCGGAGCATTTCATGGCGACGAACAAGTCGGATTCCATCTGGTTCAGCGGCTGGCGGATTCCCTCTGTACAAATCCTGATCGCATCAAGAATAAAGTGGTCCTGGTGCCCGTTGTGAATCCGGATGGTTTAATGGATCGCCGCCGCACCAACGCCAACAAAGTGGATATCAACCGGAATTTCCCAACCGAAGACTGGACGCCGATTTATAAGAAGAAGAGGTATCATCCCGGTCCTGAAGCCGGGTCGGAAAAAGAAACACAATTGGTTATGCGTTTAATCAACGAATATAATCCCGATCGGATTATATCCATTCATGATCCCCTGAAGATGAATAACTATAACGGTCCGGCGCGCCGGTTGGCGGAGATGATGCAAAGCTATAATAAATATCCGATCGAGGCCGATGTAGGTTATGCCACACCGGGATCTTTTGGGACGTATGCCGGTAATGAACGCGGCATACCTGTTATAACCCTGGAGTTACCGGACATCAGCGTTGAGAAGGCCTGGCGACAGAACCATAGCGCGTTGATCCGGGCAATTAATTTCAGCCCTGATAAATGATCATATATAATCGTATTTTTAAGGAATCAAAGAAAAGCCATGTTGCGTAATTGGTATAATTTATTGATACTTTTGATGATAACGGTTGTATTATTGAGTTGTCATCATGTTGAAACCGGTCTGGACCGCGTTCATGAATACAGCGATCTATTTCGTCATAAACGATTGGGAATCATAACGAACCAAACGGCTTATGACCGCAATGACCGCTTTATCGTGAATAAATTTTTACAAATGGAAGATGTTGAAATAAGTGCATTATTCGGCCCCGAACACGGGATAAGGGGATCGTACGCCGCCGGGGAAAAAATAGACGGCGCGGATTCGGTTATGAACGAAATTCCGGTGTACAGCCTGTATGGCAGGCATTTAAAGCCTACGCCGGATATGCTAAGCGAAGTTGATGTTTTGGTGTATGATATTCAGGACATTGGGGCGCGGTTCTACACCTACATATGGACCATGGCGCTGGCGATGGAAGCGGCCGCGGAAAACAGTATTCCATTTGTGGTTCTGGACCGGCCCAATCCCCTAACGGGAGAAGGGGTGGAAGGGAATGTCCTGGATACCACATTCGCCACCTTCGTGGGCTTGTATCCAATTCCCGTTCGGCATGGCATGACGGTCGGCGAGCTGGCGCATATGTTCAACAACGAAGGCTGGCTTAAGAGTGACCGGGAAGCGGAATTAAAAGTCATTCCCCTGAAGGGCTGGAATCGGTCATACTGGTATAATGAAACCGGCTTGGAATTTCGAAAGCCGTCGCCCAATATGCCGGATTTGGCCACCGCTACCGTATACCCCGGTATATGCCTCTTGGAAGGCAGTAATGTATCCGAAGGCAGAGGCACGTTACAGCCGTTCAGGCAGATCGGAGCGCCCTGGGTGAACAGTCGGGAATTGGTATCTCGGCTGAACGCACTCGGATTGCCCGGCGTTGAATTTCATGTACATGCGTTTACACCTCTGGCGCTGGAAGGTATGGCGCCCAATCCCAAGTACAAGGAAGCGGTCTGTAGCGGGGCCCGCGTCGTTCTGACGGATCGTACGGTATATAAACCGTATTTAACGGGTATTCACATCGTCAACGTTCTATACCATCTTTATCCCGATTCGTTTTCCTGGCGCGTAACACATTTTGACCGGCTCTGCGGAACGGATCGGATTCGCAAGGGCATTATAAATGGCGTCGATCCGGAACTGCTGAAAGAACAGTGGCAAGAGGAACTTGACCGTTTTGTGAAGATGCGCAGGAAATATCTGATTTATTAAAACCGCATGCTCCCAATGAATAATATCGCCTGTGCTCTAAGCATACCCTGATGTGCGTTTAGTCTTATTTCAATTATTACTACAACATTTTTCATTGCCGCAATGATGCATCCCGCCCGGAGTTTTTATTAACTTATTAAAATTCCTACCGATAATAACAAGCCTCATGATTGGTCTAAATCACAATACCATATTTAATGGCGATTATTTTTGATAAACGAAAAAAAGCCATTCGAACGAAGTCAAATTATAAACAGAAGGATCTGAAGTCATGAGAACAATGCTCGTATTTCTTTCGATGGTATGCCTTTTGGCAGGTACATTAACCGGCGGCGCGATGCTTTCGGTGCATCCGCCCCAGGATGTACAAAGCCGGCCGTTGGCGGAAGGAGCGGAGATAACATGGCAGTACCAATTGCCGGACTCTATGTTATCTCATAATAATGGTTATCCTTTTGGCATTTGGGGGCCCAACGTGCAGCATGCAATGGGTGTCGTATTTAATCTTGAACATTTTGAAAATCCGAGTCTGGAGCTTGTAGATTTTGCACACTTCTCCAAAGGCAAAATGGAAGGCCCTTACCATTACCGTATCCACATATGGGACATGGACAGCATGGAAACCGTTGCCTTACTGGATAGCCTGGTCGCGGGAGACGCCAATGCCTATCCACGATTTGAGATCGGCGTGGAACTTGGAAGCATACCGGCGCCTGATAGCGTGGGTATTTTTATTGAGGGATTGTCCTCACCCGACGATCAGAAGTCTTTGCCGGCGGTTATGACCGATTCCTCTGATTTAGTACCGAATACCAGTTTCTACTGCGCCAATACCGATGATCCTTTCAACAATCTGTATGAACTTAGTCAGGTGGATGCTAATGCTACGAATGTGTTAATCGACTTGTGGGTCAATGAAGGGTATGGCAGCGAAAATGTGTTGGCAAAAGCGACGGCGGTTCCCAACGAGAACGTCGCATCATCTTCAAACCATGAGGGCTTTTATATTTACCGCGGAGTTTCAGCGGACTCCATGCAACAAATCGCCTCGGTAGGTCCTTACGAAACCCGCTATGTAGATGCGGATGCGCCGCGGGACAGCGCCTATTTTTATGCCGTCTCCGCTTACCGGGATACCGTTATATCCATCCGTGAAAGCGTAGCCCACCAGCAACCGTTGATTCAAAGTATCGCTTCCGTTAAGCGAGATGATAATAATGATTTCATACCGGATCAAAACGGTCAAAAAGTGGCATTGACGGGCATCGTTAATTCTCTGAATTTTTCTGAAGCCAGCGCCTATTTTTTGCAACATGACAGCAGCGGCCTGCTGCTTTATAATAATACATACGATCTAAATTTGCAGGTCGGCGACAGCATCTATGTTTACGGTCATCTTGAACAGGAAATGGGTTTAACACGCATCCGGCCCGATACCATTTCGGACGTATCGGTATTAAGCAGCGGACACAAGCTGGATACGCTGGTCCTGAATCTTGATGAAATCGGAGAGCAATACGAAGGCGTGTTAACAGCCGTGGAGGGCGTGCGCCTCGATAATCCCGAAGACTGGCCAGGCGTAAACCAAAACGGCGAGGATATAATAATAACGACCGATGATCATAGCGGTTATTTGTACATTGACAAAGAGACGGAATTGGATGGCTGGGTTCCGCCCTATGGCGATATGATCGTGGTCGGTGTTGTCTCTCAATCCACACCGGATAATCCGCCGGATAACGGCTATGCCCTTCAACCGCGTTTTCGCTCGGATTTCATGACGTTAACCGGCTTAAATCAAAATCCGGGATTGAATCCGGACCGATACACCTTACATCAAAACTATCCCAATCCGTTCAACCCGGTAACGGAGATTTCCTTTTCTCTACCGCAAAAAGAACAGGTAACAATCGAAGTTTATAACAATCTCGGAGAGAAAGTACGCGTCCTTTCGGATGGCGTGCGACCCGCCGGAGACCACCGAATCAGGTTTCATGCTGACCAATTATCCTCCGGGTTGTATTATTATCGCATGGAAGCCGGTTCGTTCGAAGCCGTCCGCAAGATGTTGCTGATACGGTAGGAGAGACTCAGTCCTTACCGTAAATGATGTTGTATTTATTGATCAAACGATGAATGGTACGGCGGTCGATACCGCATTCATCGGCCGCCTTGCTTATATTACCCTTGTGTTTTTTGAGATAATAGGAAAGGTAGCGCTTTTCAAAATTCTGTAATACCTGTTCCTTTGCTTCTTTATACTCCATTTGAATCAGTTTGTCGGGAATCATGTCCGCGCTTTTTTGTAACGTGGGCGGCAAATCTTCCAAACGTATTTCATTGTGCTGGCACAGGTAAAAGGCGCGCGTGACCATATTTTGGATTTCGCGGACATTACCGGGCCAGTTGTAATTGGTGAGGGCGTCTCGTGCGTCGTCAGCGATGGTATAAACGTTTTTGCCCTCCTTCTCCCGTAGTTCCGCCAGCGTATGTTCCGCCAGATAAAGGATATCTTCCGGTCGTTCGCGGACGGGTGGTATGTGGATTTGAATGGTATTCAACCGATACGATAAATCCTCCCGGAAACGGCCTTCCTCGATCATGTGTTCCAGGTTGCGATTGGTAGCGCTGATGACGCGGATATCAACGGCGATTTCGCGTTGGCCGCCCACACGCCGGATTTTTCGTTCTTCCAACATACGCAATAACTTAACTTGCAAGTTCAAACTCATATCGCCGATTTCATCAAAGAAAAAGGTACCCTTATCGGCAAACTCCACCAATCCCGGTTTCGTCCTCCCCGCGCCGGTGAAAGCGCCCTTTTCATATCCGAACAGTTCGCTTTCGAACAGATTCTCAGGCAGAGCGGCGCAATTAACCGGAATAAACGAATATTCCGCCCGGCGGCTCAGACGATGGATATTGCGGGCTACCAGCTCTTTGCCCGTTCCGCTTTCACCGGTAATTAAAATATTGGCATCGCCGGTAGAGACCCTGCGAATCATTTCCAGTAAGTCCCGAATTTTGTTGCTCTTAAACAGGATATCAGAGAACTGTTTTTCCAAAGGAAGATCGGAGCTCTCATTTACTTCCGGCTCCAGGCCGCGAACTTTAACCGCCTTCTCAATCGTTTCCAGTAATTTTTCGGCGGTGAAGGGTTTTTCGATAAAATTGTCCGCGCCCAGTCGCATGGCTTCGACGCTGGATTCAATGGTTCCGTAGCCCGTTATCATAATAAAAAAAGCATCGGGTTGTACGCGACGAACTTTTTTGAGAATTTCCATCCCGGAAATGTCTGGCATTTTCAAATCGCAGAGGACGCCGTCAAAGCTTTTTTCATCCAGCATGTCAAGGGCTTTGCTGCCCTCCTGATACATCTCCGTTTTATAGCGATTATTGCGGGACAGTATCTTCTGTAAACTGACCAGCATATCTCGTTCATCGTCGATCAACATGATACGTATCATGACGTCGCTTCCTTAAATTGAATTCGAAAATGTGTGCCTGCTCCGGGCTGGCTCTCACATTGAATGTGTGCATCATGGTTGGTCAAAATATTTTTGACAATATAAAGTCCCAAACCCGTGCCCTTGCCGACCGGTTTCGTTGTGAAAAAGGGATCGAAAATGTTATCCAAATAAGCCGCATCGATGCCGGCTCCCTGATCGCTTACGGTAACATCGATGATACCATTGCGCCCGGCAAATGTAATTTCTATCGTTCCTTCTTCGGCCGAGGCATCGATGGCGTTGTTCAGCAGATTTGTGAATACCTGTTCAATTTGAATGCTTTCGCCGTAAATGTACCAGTTTTTTTTGGGAATGTTAAGCTTAATTTTAATTTGAAACTTATCAAGTCTGGGCTCCAGCACTTTAAGACTTTCGTTCAGGATTTGGCTAAGTTCGATACGCTGGAAGTTTTTGGGAAGGCGCCGGCTGTATTTTAAAATACTCGATGTAATACGGCTGACCTTATCGGTCTGACGCAGCACAGTGGAAAGGTCTTCTTCGAACTCTTTGTACCCGGGTCGATCGCCGAGCTCGCTTTTAAGGTAATCGATTCGCGTGGAGATAATACCTACCGGATTGTTGATTTCATGCGCTAATTCCGAAGTAAGTTCCCCCAGGGTAACCAGGCGATCGGCACGCTGTAATTGTTCCAGATGATACTCCTCCAGTCGCTCTCTCGACTTTTTCAGCTCGCTGACCATGTGGTTGAATTTTTCGCGCAAAACCTGCATTTCAGAACTGTGCTCGGTTTCCAGTTGTACGCCGAAATCATCTTCTTCCACACGACTCATGGCGCGCGTTAGTCTTTGAATGGGACGATTGATATAGATCGAAAAGAGAAAATACAGGATTCCGACTAGCAAGCCTATCAATACCAGGCCGGCGTACAAAGTGTGTTTCAAACCCACATCAAATTGATGTTTTGCTTTGATATGACTGATATCAATATCCACATAGCCTAACACCTCGTTTGCTGAGCTGTGACAGGAATGGCAAGATGGATCGTTTTTAATAGGGATGAACGAGGAGTGGAAGATGTCGCGATCGAACATTTGCACCATTTCGGAGCTATCGCTGAGCTTTAGATCCCTGTGGTTAGGCAAATCGTTAATGTGCTTGGATACCAGGGAATCATGGTTTGAAAACTTGATGATGCCTGTACGATCCAGCACATTAACACGGTAAATACTTTCAATATTGTTAATTTTTTCGATCGTTTCCTGGATTTGATGCGGTCGGCCCAGAATCATGCGTTGCTCGATATCGTTTTCGATAAGATCGACCACTATGGTTATCAGCTTTTGATAGGTCTGCTCAAAATCGTCCTTTAATTCTGAGATAATGATGAACAGCGGTACCTGGATGAGGAGTAAGAAGAGAATCGTGTTTAAAATGATGAATTTGCTCTTTAAAGACCGAAACATAACCCCCTACGAACTTCCATTGTGAATCAAAATTTCAGGCTGTGTATTGCGTTATCGTATTTTCCGATATTACAACAGTTCTCTACGAACCCGCCTAAGCCTGCAAAATCACTAATAATGCCATGTAACAGCAAGACTTTTAAGGCCGCTTATCTGTAAAGATTTCATAGCATCAAATTTAGCTTCTTACTTCCATTTTACAAATTATTTTCATTCAATTGAATAGAAGCAGGGTGCGATTCCATACGATCGAGTGACCATATTGACGCAATAGGACATTTTAGTCTCACATTTTTAATTTTAAAAATAATAATAAGTTATGAATAATAACCAACAAGGTGAGACAGGTATGGGACAGTTTTAAGGAGCATTGGAGGCAAAATGCTTACCGGAGTCTTGCGGATCGCCCGTCTTCACGGACCTTGTTAATTTTGGCACAATTTATGTACGTTTAAATCATAACTAAATTTTGGATGGGCAATGGTGAGGGATGTGCTGGTCTTATCAGACAGCGATTTATGTATTAATAGCCAAACGATAAGGGTCAATATTGTGGTGAATAAAAGTTGTTGTGAATTGCTCGAACAGTTTCTTACCCGTCGCTGTGCTATGATCATTCTTGATGTGGATTTTCTTCGGGAGCGCATTACCAAAATGGTCAAAGTTTTACGTCTGCTCAATGAAAAGATTACTATCATGCTCATTTATTCGGAAGAGAACACCCATTTTTTCAAAGAGAGCCTGTCCATGGGCATCACCTCATCGCTCATTAAACCATTCTCTGAAGATGAACTTCTGGAACACATCCATAATATTGCATTAATTTAACCATAGACGAGGAGGAAATATGCGAGAAGCTACACGTTATTTAGTGATTGTTATGCTTACGATTGTACTGCCGGGTTTGCTATTGGCGCAGCACGATTATGAGTATAAGGGTGTGGACGCCTGCGAAACGTGTCATAGCGGCGTCATCACAAAATGGGAAGGCACGGCACACGCCACCGCCTTTGATTCGGCAAGCAGTTACGTACAAAATACGGATCGTTGTCTATCCTGCCACACCACGGGCTGGGATACGACGGAAACCGCCGTTCCGAATGGATTTGATGATTACTTTTTCGCCGACGATACCAGCGGAATGGAAAAATTGCGCAACGTACAGTGCGAAAGCTGCCATACCCCGACCGAAGAGGGCGCGCCGCTTGTAACCCATGCGGCTGAAAATTGCGGGCAGTGCCATCAGGGATCGCACCATCCCACCTATACGGATTGGGAAAAATCGTTGCACGCCGTGGCCAAGTTTACGTCGCGGCCGGAAATTTTTAGCTGGATTGCCAGCGATTCAAGCTGCGCCGGCTGTCATACCGCCGAGGGCTTTGTGCAGTTTATCGATCAGGATGCGTTGGAGCCCCATGTGGATCCGCCGGGCGCCGAAGGATCGGATTTAACTTGCTCCGCCTGTCACCAACCGCACGATGGCAGCATAGACGGCCAGCTGCGGATGGATAAAACCGAATTGTGCAGCAAATGCCACAACCCGGAATACAATCCGGATTCACCGCCGGAACCGGACGGATCGGCTGTGCACCACTCCACCGCATACATGTTTGAGGGCAAAGGCGGATACGAATACGAAGGCTATGAGTATGAAAGCTCAGCCCATACGTTTGCCGTAGGCGAAAAGTGCGTCGCCTGCCACGTGTTTACCAAGCCTTACGAAGAAGGACCGCCGGAAGTACCCGCATACACGGGCCATACGTTTGAACCCGTTCTGGAATCGTGTGTGGAGTGCCACAGCGACTTTGCCGTTGAAGACAGCACCTTCGATTATCGCGGCGTACAGTCTGAAATCGACAGCTTGATGAATGTATTGCACGGAAAACTCGAAATGGCTTCGCCGGAAGATTCCACAAGCGATGCCTTCTATCGCGCCAAATTCAATTATGATTTCGTACACGCCGAAGGCAGCCATGGTATCCACAACACGGATTACGCAAAAGGACTGTTAACATCTTCCATCGAGAACTTCGAACCGACCGCTATTGAACCGGTAAGCGACATCACGCCCATGCAATTCGCTCTGAACCAGAATTACCCGAACCCCTTTAATCCGGTAACTACGATCGAATTTGCAGTAGCTAAGGTCGGTCACGTCGAGATAACGGTGTTTAACAGCCTCGGACGTCAGGTCGAGACATTAGTGGATGAAATGATGAATACCGGTCAATACAAAGTTAAATTTAACGCCGGTACGCTATCTTCAGGCGTCTATTTTTATCGTATTCAGGTTCATTCCGATGCTGGTGCACAGTTTAGCGATGTACGCAAAATGGTCATCATGAAATAACCTGCGCATTGTTTTGCGTAACACTAAAGCCTCTCCGTATTAACGGGGAGGCTTTTATTGTTATTTGATTTTTTTGAACATATCGCCTAATTTTACCCTCTAAATCTGCTAATAAAAATCCGGTTTCCGTTCAGGCATTAAGCGGCAAACAGGATTTGCATTCAAGAAACGTACCGGTAATCTTTTTGATTGTAGCTGCTATTTTATGATGAACGGTTTACGGGGAGGTAAGCCCATTGGCCGAATTAAGCAATGCGGAAATAAATGAACAAGCAAAAGATCGCTTTCAGCGATTGGTGGATGACGTTTACACGAAAGCTCGGGCCTATTTTATGCATTTCGAAGCCAACGAACGCAAGTATTCATTACAAACCAAACGGCAGCTGAAAGAAAAGTACGGCAAGGAAATCTATGCGCCGGAAATACGGTGGAAAAGGGAATTCGAATTCCTCGGCCCTCATTTTGAAGAGGTGGTGGATCGACTAAGCGCCGAATATCTTGCCGCCATTCCATATCATGAGCAGTCGTACTTACTGCCGCGGGACCGGCTTAAAAATTACCTGTGGAATAAAGCGCGTGCGGATGCACATGGAATACTGGATCAATTGAACGAGCAAACGTTATAGGAGGTTCATGGAAGAAACCAAAACGCAGCTTTCGGGCATATTTGAACGTTGGTGCGGCGAACAAGTACAAAAGATCAAAGCAATGCCGGTGCACGGCTCGGATCGCCGCTATTTCCGAATATACGGTAAAACGAAAACAGCCATAGGCGTACACAATCCTGATATAAAAGAAAACATAGCTTTTTTAACATTCTCCAAACATTTTTATGAAAAAGGACTGCCGGTGCCTGAAATTTATGATCAGGAACTGGATAAAAATATCTACCTGGAAGAGGACCTGGGCGATGAAACGCTGTTCTCATTTCTCTCACGGCTTCGCGCTAAAGACGGATTTTCGCAGGAGATCATCGCCTATTACAAGCGAGCGGTCGAATTACTGCCGCGTTTTCAGGTGGAAGCCGGTAAAGACCTGGATTACAGCGTGTGTTATCCGCGCAGCCGTTTCGATCGGCAATCCATGTTGTGGGATTTGAATTACTTTAAATACTACTTTCTGAAGCTTGCCAAAATCCCGTTCGACGAACAACATCTGGAAGACGATTTTCAGACGTTCATCGATTTCTTGCTCGAAGCCGACCGCCATTTTTTTCTTTATCGCGATTTTCAATCGCGCAATATCATGCTAAAGGATGAGACGCCGTATTTTATTGATTATCAGGGCGGACGCAAAGGCGCCTTGCAATATGATCTCGCTTCGCTGTTGTACGATTCGAAAGCTGACATTCCCAACAATGTTCGCCAGGAGTTGTTACACCATTATCTGGCATCTTTGCGACAATATCACCATTTCGATGAAGACATATTTTTACAGCACTATTACGGCTATGTCTATATTCGTATTATGCAAGCCCTCGGTGCTTACGGCTTTCGCGGCTTTTACGAACGCAAACCGCATTTTTTAAAAAGCGTACCGTATGCCATACAAAATTTGGAATGGTTGCTGAACAATGTATCGCTTCAGGTGGAAATTCCTGCTTTAACCGACGCCTGGAGCAAATTAGTACGCTCTACCTATCTTCGTCAGATCGGCGATGTGCATTTACGTCTTACCGTTCGTATCCAGAGTTTTTCGTATAAACGCGGCATCCCAACCGATGAAAAAGGCCACGGTGGAGGCTATGTGTTTGACTGTCGCCTGCTGCCCAATCCCGGCCGCCTGGAGACGTTTCAGGATCAAACCGGCAACGATGCGCAAGTCGTACGCTTTCTGGAGCGGGAGGAAGAGGTGCATCAGTTTTTGGATCACGTCAAAGCGCTGCTGGATCAGGCCGTTACGAACTATAAAGAGCGCAATTTCACGGACATTATGGTTGCATTCGGCTGTACCGGCGGCCAACACCGATCGGTTTACTGCGCCAATCAGGCGGCAAAGTATTTGAAGGAGCGCCACGATGTCGATGTGGAAGTCCGCCACCGTGAACTGGAACTGAAAACATGAAAGCCATGATTCTTGCGGCGGGCCTTGGTACCCGTCTGCGTCCCCTTACCGATGATCGTCCGAAAGCACTGGTGAACGTTGGCGGTAAACCGCTGCTTCAGATCGTCCTCGAACGTATAATTACCTTCGGATTTCATGAGATTATCATCAACGCCCACCACAAAGCCGATATGATCGCTGATTTTGTCCGGCAATGTCACTTTGAACAGGTGCGCATCGAAGTATCTCCGGAGCCTACTCTGCTCGATACGGGCGGCGGATTAAAGAACGCTGGCTGGTTTTTTGATGACGGCCGTCCTTTTTTATTGCACAATTCGGATGTCCTCACTGATTTGAATTATAACGCTTTAATGAAAATGCACGTTGATGCAAAAAATCGGGCTACTTTGGCGGTTAGACAACGCAAAGCAAGCCGTTATTTACTGTTTGATAACGAAGGGCAGCTTAAGGGCTGGAAGTCTGAGAATGACGGGCGAAAACAGTTGATAAAATCCGCGCCGCCCGGGTTGCAGTCGTTTTCGTTTATGGGCGTCCATGCCATTGATCCGCAAATATTTGCCCATTTACCGGATCAGCCGGTTTTCTCGATTATCGATGCTTACCTGAAATTGGCGGCGGAGGGGCATCGCATCGGCGCATTTAAAGGCGATGATTATCGCTGGATGGATGTGGGCCGTAAAGAAAATCTCGAAGAAGCCGCCCGATTTTTATCCCTAATATCATAATAACAAAGCGAAGCTCAATTTCCGGCCGGTTTGCTCAGTTGTATAAAATCACTTCCGGTGGGATGCTGGTAAATCCGCAGATCGAAATAGGGAATCATCGCCAGCAGATGGTCAAAAAAATCGGCCTGAATTTGCTCGTAATAAACCCAGCGCGTTTCATTGGCGAAAAAGTAAATTTCGATGGGCAAGCCGTCCGGCCCCGGCGGCAACTGGCGTACCATGTGCGTCAAGCGGTTATTGACGCGCGGATGGCTTTGGATGTAGGCATCGATATAGGCCCGGAAAGTACCGATATTGGTCAAGCGGCGTCCGTTTACCAGGGTGTTGCTGTCGATATTATGTTCCCGGTTGTACTGATCCAATTCCGCTTTCTTGCGATCGAGATAGTCCCGGATCAGCCGGATGCCCCGCAGTTCTTCGATCATGGCTTCATCTAAAAAATTAATGCTGTTTTGATCGATATAAATGGCGCGTTTAATCCGGCGCCCGCCGGCCAGCATTATGCCGCGCCAATTTTTTATGGATTCTTCGGTTAACTTGTGGGTGGGGATGGATATGATCGTTTTATCCCAGTTTTGCACTTTAAGCGTGTGGAGGGCGATATCCACCACTTCTCCGTCGGCGCCGTAATTGGGCATTTCGATCCAGTCGCCCACCCGCACGAGATCATAACCGGCGAGCTGGATGCCCGCCACAAGTGAGAGGATGGTATCCCTGAAAATGAGGAGGACAACCGCGGTCAGGGCGCCGATACCACTCAATAAAACCCAGGGCGACTGCCCGGTTAACAGTCCGATGCCTACGATTATGGTGATGATGTATAAAATGATGATTATAACCTGAATATAACCTTTAATCGGTCGTTGGCGGGCTATGGGACGGGTTTCGTAATAGCGGTTTATAACATTCAGAAACGCTGTGGCGCTCCGCAGAGCGACCCAGAGAATGAGTAGTTGACAAACTCCTTTAATGATTTCTGCGGCGCCGTTAAACGCAAATGAAAAAGTATAAAGGATCAGCAGGGGCGCAAAAAAAGACAGGCGTTTTAGCAGGGGACTATCGACAACAAAATCATCAAAATTGGTTTTACTCCGACGGGCAACTCGGGTAATGATTTGTACGATTATTTTGTTCGTTAGATAAAAGGCCAGATAACTGAGAATGACAATCAGCGCTGAATAAATAATGTATGCAAAATGCGGATATTGTTGCAGCCATGCAGTGATTTTTGTAAGTAGTGCTTCCATGGGGCGACCTAATCTTTGTATTCCCGCGATTCCATATTCATGTCCTCCTGTGGGACGGCATTATTTAGGCTATGCGTCCGGGGCATGATTAAATTTTCGCGCATAGCTTCTCCATCCATAAAAAATTCGTGGAGCGGCCGGTTGAAAGCCTCCACGGAATAGTCCGGGTAATACACCATGACGCCCCGAAAAGGAATCCCTAGTCCATTTACCTGGTGGGTCAGGCCGGCGAGATTATGCTTGAGCTTAGACCAATTCTGCTTTTCGTCGTGAACGTCGATTACCAGAGGCAACAGCTTTAATGTTTCAAACGGTTTGTCGCCGTCCGGTTTCTCGAAGCCATACAGACCTAATTGGATGGCGCCGGCTGAAACGCCGATAATCTGTTTGCCTGCATAATAAGCGTTGACGATATCATCACCCATACCCGTCTGTTTCATAACATGCCAACCCTTGTATACATCGCCGCCCGCTAAAAGAATGATATCGGCCTCCTTAAGTTCATTCCGGCTTCTCTTATCGAACTCCGAAGAAATCATTGTGCAGTTTTCAATTCCAACGTTATGCATGGCGAGTTTAAACATTTCAAAAAAGGCGGGCTCGTCGTTGTTGGAAGCGCCAATGTAAGCGGCTTTGAGCCTGTTCGGGTTTTCATTTAGCAGATACCGTTCCAGTAACCATTCATTTGACACAGGCATGAGTAACGGCTGGCTGTCTGCCAGGAGAAGAATGGGTTGCATTGTCGAATCGCGTTTACCTCCCATAAAGAACATTACCGTGTTTCTCTAAATTCGCTTTTATTAACATTGCTTTTGAACCCAAATCCATTTTCTAAAATACAAAATTTTGTAATACTAAAACAATACGAGAAGCGTCGTGCAGTTAAATTTATGCAGCCCCGGGCAGTTAATCAAACACCGTCCGGGAACTTATACATAATGATCCTATTAAATCAAAAAGTTAAACAATCCGAATACAATACTCGGCAGGCTTAAATTCCGAAAAGCTATAGCGTGTTCCCATCTCACCGTAACTTCTTTTCAGGAAGGCGGCTTATTTTGCTTTCGGTGCTGGCATATATATGCAGCTCGAACTTTGTTGATATGAGGAATAATAAGCCCCAGTAAAGCTATTTAATGAACAAAACTTTACAGGGAGTATCCATGAAGTTAAATTTAAGTTTTGTCTTGATAGGCGTTACTGTGAACCTGATTTTAGGAGGTGAAATGATAGAGAGAGGCGAGCCGGCTCCGGATTTTCAACTCAAAGATTCGAAAGGAAATCAGCATCGGTTGAGCGATTATCGTGGGCGAACCGTCGTTCTTTTCTTCTACCCCAAAGATGGCACACCGGGTTGTACTGCGGAAGCCTGTAATTTGAGAGATCATTATGCAGAGCTTACGGAGCGCGGAATCGCCGTACTGGGCATAAGTTACGATGACTCGGCGTCGCACCGGGAATTTGCCGATAAAAACAATTTACCGTTCCCGCTTCTGTCGGATACGGAAAAGAGGGTCTCTGAAAAATATGGCGCCAAATCCGGCTTGCTGGGGTATTTCTTTCCCAAACGCATCACATACATTATTAGTCCGGATGGCGTCATCATCGATCGTATTGAAAAGGTGAAGACCGATCAGC
This sequence comes from uncultured Calditrichaceae bacterium, assembly GCA_964542915.1. Taxonomy (GTDB): domain Bacteria; phylum Calditrichota; class Calditrichia; order Calditrichales; family Calditrichaceae; genus CAZIVP01. The sequence continues at coordinate 189,078 of CAZIVP010000001.1, forward strand.
ACGCGGCGCAAATCTTACAAAGGCTGGAACAAGTCGGCGTAAATCCTAACCATATCTGAAAAGTTGGTTCATGGCAATTAATTTCATAATTTGCGAAGACTGTGGTCATCAGCGTCCAACGACAAACTCGTGAATCACGAAAAAGGCTTTTTGTTAAAGGAAGATAAAAATTCATGTTAGGATAAGGCATATGACATGAAAGTACTGTTGTATGTCGTATAGATAAAAGATCATCTTGTCATTTTCGAATCATATTAAAAAGGAGGTAATGGATGAATCAAGGTTCTCAATTTGACCTGAATAACCTGAGACCGCCCAATATTTCCGGGAAGACCATCCGCTGGATTGTCGTCGGGATTATCGTGGTGATTTTCTTTTTTTCGAGTTGGTTTACGGTCAACCCGGAGGAAGTGGGTGTGGTGTTGAGACTCGGGGATTACAACCGAGTGGTCAATCCGGGATTGCGTTTTAAAATTCCATTCGGCATTGAATCGGTTTACAAGGTGCCGGTGCAGCGCCAGCTTAAACAGGAATTTGGTTTCCGAACGGCGGAAGCCGGCGTACGTACCCGTTATGCGGAGGATCGCTTAGAGAGTGAATCCCTCATGTTAACCGGCGATCTGAATGCGGCGCAGGTGGAATGGATCGTACAATATCGTGTTAACGATCCTTACAAGTTTTTATTTAAAGTACGCAATGCCCAGCAAACGTTCCGCGATATCAACGAAGCGGTTATGCGTTTGATTGTGGGCGACCGTACCGTCAATGAAGTGCTGACGGTCGGCCGCCAGGATGTGGCCAATGAAGCCCAGATCAAAGTACAGGAACTGTGCGATAACTACGAAACCGGCATTCGCGTGGAGCAAATCGTTTTACAGGATGTGAATCCGCCGGATGAAGTGAAGCCTTCCTTTAACGAAGTGAACGAGGCCCAACAGGAGAGAGAAAAATTAATCAACCAGGCGCGCTCGGAATATAACCGCGTTATCCCCAAAGCGCGTGGTCAGGCTCAACGTGCCATTCAGGAAGCCCGCGGTTATGCTACACAACGTATAAACAATGCCCGCGGCGAGGCGGCGCGTTTTAACGCCTTGTACAGAGCATTCCTGAAAGCGCCGGAAGTAACGCGGCAACGTCTGTATTTGGAAACGCTGGACAGCGTGCTTACCAAAGTCGGTAAAAAGTTGATCACGGATGATAAAGCGACGGGCATCCTGCCGCTGTTTCAATATGACAAAGGAGGCTTTAAAGATGGGCAAAAATAAAATTATCGCAGGAATTGTCGTTCTGCTCGCTTTGATTGTATTTTTCTCTTCGGCATATATCGTTAATGAAACCCAGCAGGTGATCATTACACAGTTCGGCGATCCCGTCGGCGGTGCTGTCACCGAACCGGGACTGCATTTTAAGCTGCCGATCATCCAGGATGCACACTTTTTTGAGAAGCGATTCTTGGAATGGGACGGCGACGAGAATCAGGTACCGACGAGCGACAAACGATTTATCTGGGTGGATACATACGCACGTTGGCAAATCGAAAGTCCTTTGCTTTTTTACCAGCGCGTGAGGGATGAACGCGGCGCCCAGGCCCGTTTGGATGACATTCTCGACGGCGAAACCCGTAACGTCATTGCCAATCATCCGCTGGTGGAAATCGTGCGCAGCACCAACCGCACGCCAATAGCCGTGCTGGATACCATTGATAAAGACGAAGAGCTTGAAGAAGTATTTCCGGAGATTGGATTCGGTAGGGATAGTCTAACACGGGTTATCCTTGAGAAAGCATCGGAACGAACGAAAGAGTTGGGTATATTGCTATTGGACTTACGTTTTAAACGCATTAATTATGTCGAAGAAGTTCAGCAGAAAATTTATGAACGCATGATCACCGAACGAAAACGTATCGCCGACAAATACCGCTCCGAAGGCCAGGGCGAAGCATCCAAAATTCTCGGTCGAAAAGAACGGGATTTAAAAGAGATACAGTCGGAAGCATATCGCAAAGCGGAAGAGATTCGCGGCGATGCCGACGCTCAGGCTACAGCCATTTATGCCCAGGCTTATAATCGTTCAACGAGCTCGCGCAGTTTTTACAAGTTTCTTAAAACATTGGAAACCTATGAGACCACGTTTTCCGAAAGAGACTGGTTGATTCTTTCCACCGAAAGTGATTTTTACAAACTGCTTGAAAATCAGCGCGCTCAGTAACGCAATCTAAAATTAAAAAGCCGGAAGTCGCTTAATAGCGCTCTTTCCGGCTTTTTTTACTGTTACTGTTTTTTTGTACTATTCGTCAGTGCCGCTCCGTTGCCCCATCTTTTGATCTAACATAAACAGAGCCGAAGGATTGTCGCCAACCTGCTTTAAGCGCTGAATGATCTCGTTGGCCGTTTTTTCCTCTTCTACCTGTTCTTCTATAAACCACTGCAATTCGATTTGCGCCGGATAATCGTTTTCTTTCAGGGCCAGTTCGTATAATTCATTGATGGATTTCGTTACAAATTTTTCGTGTTCGAAGGCGTGTTCGAACATATCCAGAATAGATTTGAACTCGCCTTTGGGCTTTTCAATGGCGTCGAACCGGACGCGGCCGTTGCGATCATTCACGAAATTATAGATCCGCATGGCGTGCTCATGTTCTTCCGTACTCTGTTTGAGCATCCAGTGGGCGCAACCCGGCATATCGATCGATTCGCAATAAGCCGCCATGGCAAGATAGTAATACTCCGAAAACAACTCTTTGCGGATCTGTTCATTCAGGGCCTTTTCCATTTTTTCTGACATCATAGCGCGGTTCCTCCTAAGATTGTGTTTAGCGTTCGTTCGATATAACAATATAGAAGAGAATAAATATTTCTTTCCACTATTTGCAAATGAAAACAAAGGAGAAGGTGGACCGGAATCAAAATCCGGAACAGGCCCGTCCGGATTGTTTTCATAAGGCATTAAACAGCCTGTAACCCCTAACCTGGCCAAGCCCGAATATCGGGAAAGGCCAGAACCAAATAAGTTAATAAATAATGCATTAAATGCTAAGGTATTTAGATCAATACCGTTATCTGCTTATTACCATTCTTTTCGCACCGAAGGATCGGGATCTTCGAAAGGATCAACCAGGGAGTGCTCCTCCAAAGGAGTCCTTCGGACCTTCAGGATTGACGAATTATTTTAAGGCCATTTGGGATAAGTAAAGTTTTCCAATTTCTGTCCAAATAAGAAGGAATTTCACGACCGGTTACTAAATTATAGGACTCCCAATTCGAATAGATGATGGCTCTACTTTGGTTTGCCTTTTGCATGTTATTGTCCTATTATACGAACCCTTTGTGAGCAAATGGTAGATAAATCAACGGTTTAAACGATGCATAAGAACAGTACATCGACAATATTACAAAAAGCACAGGAAGCCGTACAAAACGGCAATTATGATTCGGCTCAAAACGAATATCTGAAGGCCTTAAAAGAGGCGACCCGAGCACGCGATAAAGCGATGATCTGGATGGAGTTGGCCTGGTTATTCTATCGCCAGCAAGATTTTTCACGTACCCTGGAGGCTTTGGAAAACGTGGAGCGGTTCGATGAGCAATACGAATCGCGGGAGGAGATTTACCGCTTGAGAGGATTTGCCTGTATCGGTTTAGCTCAATACGGCGATGCCATCGATGCCCTGGAGCAATCCCTGCGTATTGATCGCAATGCTCACAAACAGCAGTTTGCCATCTTCGAACTTGCCAAAGCGTATTTCATCCGAAAGAGATACGATCGCGCCGAACCCCTGCTGGAGGAAGTGGATGCGTTCTTTTACCAAAATAACAGGGAGTACTGGCTGGCTATCCGGTTTTATAAAGGTTTTGTTCTCTATTACAATAAGAAAACGGCTGATGCGGAAAAAATTTTCGAGGAACTTCTTGAGCATGCGGAAGATAAAAAACGCAAAGCGATGGGTTTGTACGGACTGGCATTCATTGCCTTCGATCATAATAACTGGCTTAAAACCATTAATCTTTGCGAAACCGTCATGAACAATGACCCGGATTTCCCGGATAAAGAAACGGTGGGATTTTTAACGGCGGCATCCTTCCATAATCTGGGTCGCGATGACATTTTTGAGCAATATTATCAGCAATTAATTAAAATGTTTCCCGATGGACGTTACCGCAAGGAATTGGATAAGATTCGCAATCAAATTCAAAAAGCGGACAACGATAAAGATTAGAAGATCACGAATGCAGCATCATGCACGAACTTAAAAAGCAAATTTACAGCTATTCCGCTTTTGATGTTTTTACCAATGAAGTTAAAAAACAATCTGCTCTACAACTCCAAAATATCACGGGGTCATTTAGAGCGTTTATAGCGGCTTATTTATATGAGCATTTAAAATGTCCCGTTTTATACATTGCAGGTGGTTTGGATTCGGCGGAACGCATGCATGATGATCTGGAGTTGATCCTCGGCGGCGACGCCACCGCCTTTTTACAATCCTTATCTTTTGAACCCTATGAACAAACCGAACCCAACCCCACCCTTGTTAGTCTGCGCATGGAAGCCATGCAACAATTGATCGAACGCGATTCCTGGATATGCGTGGCTACCACGGAAGGCATTATGGAGTACCTGCCCACGGCTGAAAATTTTCTCGATCGCCAGTTTTATCTTAAAGTCGGCAATACCCTTCATTTTGAGGCGTTCTTAAACGCTTTACAATCGATTGGCTTTAAAAGAGAACCCGTCGTAGAGCAGGTGGGGCAGTTCAGTGTACGCGGCGGTATAATCGACTTGTTTACCTGGAATCTGTCCGAGCCGGTTCGGATCGAATTGTTCGGCAATCAAATCGAATCCATCCGACAATTCGACGTGATTTCGCAACGCTCTATAGAGCCGGTGGAGGAAATTACCATCCTCCCGAATTTAACCTATGCCTCCGAACGATCCTTTATTGATGAGCTGCTTCCCGAAGATACCATTATTTTCATAGAGGATAGCCAAATCGTTCGGGAACAGGCGCGACACTATTTCGAGAAGGCCGAATTACGGTACCAACAGCTTCAGGATAAGCCCGTGGGGGTTGCCGAACCACAGAAAATGTACATGACGCCCGATAAACTCGAAACCATGTTTTCGAACTATACGAAACTCGTTAGCGATCTGGTGCGGCAACAGGAAATACCCAAATATGATTTTGCCTGCAAACCGCCCCCGGACTTTAACGGCCGCATCAAACAATTTTTGGAATATCTCAGGAAAATTCAGGACGAGAAGCAAGCTTTGCAGCTATTTATCCAGTCCGCTACCAGAGAACAAAACCAGCGCTTACAGGAAATACTGGAAGAAGAGGACATTTTTCTGCCTGCTCGGTTCTCCGTGGGGACGCTGAACAACGGTTTTAAGATCGGACAAATGAGCCTCGAAGTGTTAACCGATCATGAAATTTTCCGTCGCTTTAAGCGAAAAAAAACGTATAAACGGTTTAAGAACGGCGCCTATCTGCGTCAGCTTAGCAGTTTGAACGTTAATGATTATGTCGTTCATATCGATTACGGTATCGGTCAATTTTTAGGCATGGAAATGCTGGAATTCGGCGGTTTAAAGAAAGAATGCCTTAAGATTGCTTACCGGGATAATGACATTCTCTACGTAACGGTCGATAATTTAAACCGCGTACAAAAATACAGTTCGGAAGAAAGCGGTAAACCCGGTTTGACCAAACTGGGCAGTAAGGAATGGGAACGTACCAAGAAAAAAACCAAAGAAGCATTGAAAAAAGTGGCGGCGGAATTGATCCGACTTTATGCCGGTCGTAAGGCTCAAACCGGTTATCAATACCGGGAAGATAATCACTGGCAACGGGAACTTGAAGCGTCGTTTATATACGAAGAGACGGAAGACCAGTTGACGGCCATCGACGAAGTGAAACAGGACATGGAAAAAGAGGAGCCGATGGACCGCCTCCTCTGTGGCGACGTTGGATTCGGAAAAACGGAAGTGGCCATTCGTGCCGCATTTAAAGCCATTATGGACGGTAAACAGGTGGCGGTTCTGGTTCCGACGACGATTCTTGCTTTTCAGCACTTCGAAACATTTAAAGACCGCATGCGTGAATTTCCGGTGGAAGTGGAAATGTTAAACCGTTTCCGCTCGCCCAAAAAACAACGTGAAATTTTAAAAGCGCTGGCCGAAGGCACAGTTGATGTGGTTATCGGAACCCATCGCCTTTTATCTAAGGATGTACGGTTTAAAGAGATCGGCTTACTCATCATCGACGAAGAACAACGGTTTGGCGTGCGGCATAAGGAAACATTGAAAAAATATCGCTTATCAGTGGACGTGTTATCTATGACGGCCACGCCCATTCCGAGAACCCTTCACATGGCGCTGCTGGGCGCCAGAGATCTTTCCAATATCGATACGCCGCCCAGTAACCGTTTGCCGATCCATACGGAAATCATCAACTGGGATGACAACCGTTTACGGCATATCATCATGCGGGAGATTCAGCGCGGCGGTCAGGTTTATTTTGTACATAATCGACTAGAAACCATCGAGGGGGTAAAAGAGGCGCTCAACCAAATTGTACCCGACGCCCGTATGGAAATCGCCCATGGGCGTTTGCCGGAACATCGCCTGGAAAAAGTGATGCTAAATTTTATGCAACGCAAATTCGATGTACTGGTTTCCAGCATGATTATCGAAAACGGGCTGGATATCCCCAATGTCAATACCATCATCATCGATCGTGCCCATAAATTCGGACTGGCGCAGCTTTACCAGTTGCGGGGACGCGTGGGGCGTTCCAAACAGCAGGCTTATGCCTTTTTGCTGGTGCCCCCGATGGATAAGATTACCGAAATCGCGCGCAAACGTTTACATGCCATTCAGGATTTTACCGATCTGGGTTCGGGCTATAAGGTGGCGTTAAGAGATTTGGAAATACGCGGCGCCGGCAATCTATTGGGTAAGGAACAGAGCGGTTTTGTACAGTCGGTCGGTTTTGATCTGTACTGTAAAATACTGGATCAGGCCGTTAAGGAACTGAAAGAGGGTAAAAAGCCGCCGGAAAAAGAGAGCACGGATGAGCCTATGACGGTGGGAAGCCCCTATCCCGATCCCAAACTGGATGTGGATTTCGACATGTTAATCCCGGAGGATTACATTGCAAATGAATTGGAACGAATTACCGTTTACCATCGTTTGGTGAACTTCAACGAAATCGACCAAATCGATCAGTTACGCGCGGAATTGGAAGATCGCTTCGGAAAAGCTCCCGAAGAAGTGGATCGCTTCCTGATGGCGATCAAATTAAAAATTTTGGCCAGTCGTATGTATGCGCGGCGCATAATTTTAAAAGGCGGACAGCTAAAACTCATTTTTTCGGATAAAGCTCAGGAAGATGAGCGTTTTTTCAAATCGTACATTCCGGCATTGATGGATCAAAAGATAACCAATGTACAATTTTTGAATCAGAAAAATCTTGGCGTAAAAATTGATCTGAACGGAGAGCATAAATTCGACCGGATGAATTTTGCTAAAAAAATTTTGGATAACGTTCTTAATCGTAATTAAGTTTCGATAATATGCAAAACATAATTGGAGGTATTAATGCGAAATCGCTTGTTTATTTTTTCGGCGCTCGGTGCTGTTCTTATCCTGATCAATAGTTGTGGTATGGACGATACAACCGTTGCAAAGGTTGGCGACCTGAAAATTACCCGCAGTGAATTCGAATCGAGATTGAACCAGCGCGGCAGGAATGCGCAGAAAGCGGATGCCACCCGGGATTCGGTGCGCAAGGCCACGCTGCTCAACCGCATGATCGAAGAGAAGTTGAAAATCAATGCGGCTTACGATATGAACTTGGATGAGGATGAGAAGATTTTAGGCAGTATGAAGGGACGGAAGAGCCGCCTGGTCGGTAACAAATATTTCGAACGCATTGTGGTCGATCAGTTGATCAGTGAACAGGAACTGAAGGAAGCATTCAACAAACAAAAAGAAGAAGTTAAAGCGAGCCACATTTTGATTGCTTATAAGGGTGCACTTAAAAGCAGGGCTCAGCGCAGTAAAGCGGAGGCCAAACAGTTAGCGCAAGAGCTTGCCCAACGCGTTAAATCGGGCGAAAGCCTCAGTAAACTTGCGGAACAGTATTCCGACGATCCAACGGCAAAACGCAATAAAGGCGATCTGGGATACTTTACTTACGGTAAAATGGTACCCGAATTTCAGGAAGCGGCGTACAAGATGGAAAAAGGCGAAGTGTCCGGTCCTGTGGAATCGGGCTACGGTTTTCACATCATCAAACTGGATGACCGCCGCACCAATGAAAACTTTAATGAAAGCAAATTCGAAGAACAAAAAATGAATTTGAAGCGCCAAATGTATATGGGATTGCAGGATTCGGGTCGCGTTTTGTGGAACCAACACAGCAAATCCCTGAAGGAAAAATATGACTTCGAACTTTTGGAAGAAAATATTCGCAAAGCTGCAGAGATCGCCAAAGAGAAAAATGAAAAGGGATTGCGAACCATTGGCGATTATACGCAAGAAGAAAAAGACCTTGTCCTGGCCGAATTTAAAGGCGGGAATTTTACTCTGGGCGATCTTCTGATTGTTTATGCCGATAATTTCAGTCGCGTTCGCAATAAACTGGCCAACTTCAACAACTTGAAGAGCCAGGTAGAAAACTTTGGTTTAAATGAATTAATGCTTTTGGACGCGGAACACATTGGAATTACCGAGGAAGAGGATATTAAGAGTCAACTCCAACAATTGCTTGAACGTCAGATGCTGTCCGAAGTACAAAAACGGGCCATCGAAGGCAAAGTGGATGTTAGCGAGGAAGAAGTGAGAGCCTATTACGAAGAGCATACCGACGAATTTATGCAGCCAGCGACTATGGAGATGTGGGAGATTTATGTGGAAGATAAAAACATGGCCGATCGTGTCGCCCGAATGGCTCAAAATGGCGAGGACTTTGAACGGCTGGCTAAAAAATTCAGCGAAGATAAATTTCTCCAGAAAAAAGGCGGTTATCTCGGTTACAAGCAGAAAAATCGACGGGGAGCCGTTAGCCGCAAAGCATTCGAATTAGGTTCGGGTAAAGTATCCGATCCCATTAAATTCCGTTCCGGTTGGGCGGTCGTTAAAACCGGTGAAAAAAAAGATAAAACGTTGAAAAGCTATGAAGACGCCAGCAGTCGCGCCCGGACGAAATTAAAAAATCAAAAACGAAGCAATGCCCGTGAAGAATGGGAAAACGAACTCAGGGAAAAATACGAAGTTACCATTAACCATGATCTGGTTGAAAAATTATGAAGCATAGAACGTCCTCTGTCATTATAAATCATGGCCTCCTTGCGGCGGCCATGATTTTTTTAATTTTTGTATTAGGATGCAATCGCAGCGCGGATTTACCGGAAGGACTGGTTGCCCAGGTAAATGATCAATATCTTATACGGGATCAGGTGGAATACAGTGTGCCTGCAAACCTCGATGAAGAGCTCGCTCTGTCTTTAAAGAAAAGGATTATTGCGGATTGGGTTGAAACCGAAGTGTTTTATCAGGCAGCGCTTAAAGAGGGCGTCAATCTCAACGAAAAAAATCAATTTCTTTTAGAAAACTATCAAAAGGAATTGCTCGTTCAACAATACATTGACCAACAAATCGATCGCAATTATTCGATTTCCAATAAGACCATTGAGGATTATTACGATCAACACCGTAATGAATTCATCCGTGCGCAGGATGAGGTCCATATTGTCCATCTGCTGATGGAACAAAGAGATAATGCTATTTTTCGTGAAATTCGGCGCGCGGAAAAACTGCAGGATATCATTAAGAAATATTACTTTGATGAGAAATCAACACAAATGCGACCAAACGGCGATCTGGGTTATGTCGTTTTATCCGATTTGCCTGATGAACTGAGCCGAACCATTAAACGATTAAGGCCCGGAGAAATATCACGAGCCGTTCAAACCGATCAGGGTTACCATTTCTTGCAGCTTCTGGACAGGCAGGATGCCGGAACGGTTCGAAGCCTTGATCTCGTTAAAAACCAAATTCTTTTGCGGCTTAAACGGGAACGCTATCGTGAGGAACTTGAGCGTTTGAAAAAGAATTTAAGGAAAGAATATCAGATACAAACTTACTTAAGTAAAATTCAGGAATAGAAGCGAGGGTGATTCGTTGATACGCAGGCATTTCATTAATTTATTGTTATCAGTATTCATATTACTTCCCGGCGCGCTTTTTTCTCAACAGTTGGTGGAAGGCGTTGCTGCGGTTGTCGGGGATGAAATTATCTTAAAATCGGAAGTGGAGCAGCAAGCTTATAATTATGCGCTTCAAAACCGCATTAATGTGGAACAGAATCCGAAAATGTTGGAGCGCCTAAAAAAAGAAGTGCTGAACAGTTTAATCGAACAAAAAATATTGTTGAATAAAGCGCAGGAAGATACCATTACGGTTGATGAAGCAATGGTGGATCAGCGTCTGGAAGAACGCATGAATTATATGATCGAACGCGCGGGCTCCGAGGATGAACTGGAAAAAATATTCGGCAAATCCATGTCGAGCCTTCGCCGCGACGCCCGCGAGCGCATACGGGAGCAGATGCTTGTGGAACAAGTCCGGGCTGCGAAATTTCAGGATGTTAAGGTATCAAGACGAGAAGTCGAGCAATTCTATGATGCGTATAAAGACAGCCTGCCAAAGCGCGAAGAAACAGTTGAGATCAGTCATATTTTGATGACCGTCGAAGCTTCGGAAGACGCGCAAACCGAGGCTTTTCAAAAAATAAAAACGGTTCAGGAAAAGCTTGAAAACGGGGCGGACTTTGCGGAGCTGGCCAAAAAATATTCGGAAGATCCCGCATCGGCCCAGCGCGGGGGCGATTTAGGAATGACATCGCGCGGCGATTTTGTGAAAGAGTTTGAAGCGGCTGCATTTGAGCTGGAAGAGGGTGAAGTGTCGGATATTGTACGCACGCAATTTGGCTATCATATTATTAAAATGATTGAACGTCGAGGCGAGCGCATCCATACAAGGCATATACTGGTGCGCCTCTCCCCTTCGGAATCGGATGAACAAAAGATAATCGAGACGCTCAGCGATTTGCGCAAGCGCATCATGAATGGCGAGGACTTCGAAAAGTTGGCTCTGGAGTATTCCGACGATGATAATGTTACCAACGATAAAGGGCATTTGGGGACCTTTGAAGTGAATAAACTTGCCATTCCGGAGTTTCAGCAAATCGTAAAGAATCTCGATGAGGGAGAAATCAGCAAACCATTCAAGACCGATTACGGTTACCATATCGTACGATTGGATGAGCGGGGCGCCAGTCGCAATTATAGTATCAAAGATGACTGGCAGAAAATCGAACAATTTGCACTTAATAAAAAGATGCAGGATGAGTACCAGGAGTGGATTGCTGAGCTAAAGGAAAATATCTCGATTGAAGTGCGCAGCATCCTGTGATGTGCGTGTCGATTTAATTTATTCAAAAAATATCGATGCCGGGTAAAAATCCTATGGATGTATTGCTTTACGGCCCCGATTCCAAAAGAGCTGCTCGAATCCAGGAAAACATCGGGACGCTTGCAACAATCCGACGGATTACAACATTCAATGTATTATTGAATAACTTGGAAAAACATTTTTACCCGCTGATTATCATTGATTTTCACGATTTAAGCGCAACTTATCTTTCGGAATTGCTTCGAAACCTGACCAGACTGAGTGATAAAACCCAGATAATCGGAGTGTGCAGCAAGCCGGTTCAGGACTACAATGCTCTTATCAAACCGTATCGCGTTATGATGCTCAATGCGGATGACGGCGGCAATGAGGATTTAACTGTTCTGGTGAAGTACTTTGCGCAACTTGATTTTAAGCCCGACGGTCAAGCCGGCATTCTGCCCGAAGATACTTTTATGGGACAGAGTGAGCCATTCCGCGAGACCAAACATAAAGCGGAACGCGTAAAAAATTCTGATCTGCATGTGTTAATTACGGGCGAAACAGGAACCGGCAAAACCGAGCTTGCCCGTAATATTCACGATTTCTCAAACCGCAAAAATGCACCGTTCATGCATCTCAACTGTGCATCGATTCCGGATAATCTGCTCGAGGCAGAGTTATTTGGCTACAAACAAGGCGCGTTTACCGGAGCGCTTCAAGATACAAAAGGCAAATTTGAGGCCGCCGGTAATGGGACCATTTTACTGGATGAAATCGGGGAATTGCCTCTGGCCCTGCAATCCAAATTGCTTAATGTGCTGGATGAGCATATGTATTATCCCGTGGGCGATGTGATACCCGTCTTTGTAAAGGCGCGTATAATAGCGGCGACGAATAAAAACCTGGTGGAAGAAATTCGCAACAAACGGTTTCGCGAAGATTTATACTATCGGCTTAATATTTATGAAATAAATATCCCGCCTTTAAGAGAACGCAGGGAAGATATTCCCCTTTTGTTTGATTATTATTTAAACAAATTTGCCCTGATGCATCGCGCCAGAAGACCGAAGGTGGAGACAGGGGTTTATCATACGCTTCAACAGTATGAATGGAAGGGTAATGTGCGTGAACTGCAAAATTTAATCAATCGTTTGCTTTTTCTGAACGTGCCGGTCATTAAACCACAGCATATGCCGCAACGTTTTTTTCAATCGGCGGAGGGACAAATAATAAAGGAAGCCGAACGTTGGGCGCCTCTGGAAAAAGCCAAAGAAAGCTATGCCCGTTACATTTACGAAAAGACAAGGAATAAAAACCGAACCGCCCGTATTCTGCAAATTGATATAAAGACTCTGCAAAAATTATTGGCCTCGAGCGATAAGAGAAAGAAACGATAAGGCTTTTTTTAAGCATTAAATTATCTTATATTAACTCACGTGAAATTAAGAAAAAATAGTGAATTAGATGTTCAGATGAGATTCTGATCTTATGTTTACGTTTAAGCTCGAACGCTATCTTCAAATTAACAGCCAATATCTGGAATTGCATAAAGCCGCCCTAAAGCGGATTCAGAATCAGTGGGATCAAAATCATCTGCACCTTTTACTGTTAAATTATTTAAAACTGCTGACCAATTATCTGCCTGGCAAAGTTTATGTGTTCAGTCGCAATCGTACTGAAAGATCGGCCTGGAAAAATGCCCATGAAGCTTCTACGACGTTGTTGAAAACAACAAAAAAAGTAGATGAGATGTTTCTTAAGCATGCCATTTATCTTTTCCGGGATGAACATCCGATAACGGCCCATCTATCCTTAAGCACTAAGAAGGGGCGCGTGGAGATCGGTCTGCTGTTCAGTCTGTTTAAACGTTTCGAATATCTCATATTGGCTGAAAAACGTAACCACAAAACCGAACCGTTTTTTGAATTTTTGGCGCCTACGCTCGAAGACCTTTATTACCGTCTGCAATTAACGCGCTCTAATTTTCGCTGGAAGGAGCGCGTAAAATTGTTGGAAATGGAGCTCAATAAAATTGAAGGTGACTTAGAGCAAACCAATAAGTCCTTAAAAAAACGTGCTTACGAGATCGATAACCTTCTCGAAATCAGCAACGAGATTTATTCCATACTTGATCTGGAGCAGTTAGTCAATGCTGCCTTGCTGATCCTTGTCGGTCAGATTGGATGCCAGAAAGCATTTGCCCTGCTTCTCGATACCGAGAAGGGTAAATATTCCAGACAGTTTGTGAAGGGATTTGTCGAAGAGTTCGACTCGTATTTCGAGTTGGAGCTCGATGCCCCACTGATCTCTTATTTCAGGAAAAATTACAGGCCCAAATTGATATCGGAACTGCAAAAGCAAAAAGAACTGAAGGAAAATCTGGATAGGTTACAATATGAAAATATCGATGTGATCGCTCCCATCATCTATTCCAATCGTATTAAAGGAATCATTGGGATTGGTAACAAGTTATACGGATCCACATTTGATAAATCCGACATGCAAATCTTCAATATCCTTGTGAATATCATTTCGGTTTCCATCAGTAATGCCGAGATGTATGAAAACACCAAAAAGATGTCGCTAACCGATGCCATGACCCACCTGTATAATTATCGTTATCTGGAACAACGTATGAATGAGGAGTTGAAGCGGGCGCGCCGTTCTTCCATGTCTGTTTCTGTATTAATGATTGATATTGACCATTTTAAGAATTATAATGATCAATTAGGCCATCAAGCCGGCGATGAAGCATTACGTATCGTCGCGCAACTATTGCAAAACACGTTAAGAGAAGAAGATGTGGTGGCGCGCTATGGCGGCGAGGAATTTTGTGTTATATTACCCAATACAGCCAAGGATCAAATCGCTTATCTGGCCGAACGGGTACGCTTGAGTATTTTGAACCATTCGTTTTACCGGGAAGAAATTCAGCCTGAGAGGACTTTGACCATAAGTATGGGCGGAGCTTCGTTTCCGGATGACGGCGATGATTTCAAAGGGCTGATAAAAAGAGCTGATACCGCCCTTTATCAGTCCAAACAAAACGGGAGGAATATGTTCACGCTTTACCGTCAGGAAGCGGTTGATTCCGTGGGCTGAAAGCACGTCTATATATTAAGCATAATGAGTTCTAAATGAGCCAGATGCAAACGACGTTTGATACGATCGCAGCAGAGGGAGAAAGAGCCCATCGCAACCCGTATGATTTGTAAACGATGCTTCCATTCAAATGTTTATTCTGATATTGCAATGAACTCATTCTTACATGTTTCTTTTAGAGGGGAGTTGTCATGACGGATATTGGATTTAACGATAATATTGCCGTAAACGAACGGAAATTTCATGTTCAAACGGCCAGTAATTTGAGAAAAGGCACCGTTCGGTGTGAGGTATTTGAACAGGGTCGTTTGATCACAACAGAGCAAATCCAATTTGAACGCCGGCGTGAAGATAGCGATAAATCAAAAAGCAATCGTATACAACACACTGTCCAGCGTTTGCATGAAGATACGATTAATGAAATTGAGTTACTATTCAATATTGCCGATAAGGTGAAAAAGTTGCGGCATGCACCTTCGAACATAAAATTGGGCCGGATATTTTTCCATTACAATTTAATGAAAGATGCAATCGAACATTTTGAAACGGCTTTATCCATTAGCCCCGAATCGGTGGAAGCGCTCAATAATCTCGGTTTAGTCCATCTCGCTATGGACAATGCCAAGAAAGCCATCAAAATATTCAATCAGGCGCTCGAAAAAAACAGCCACTTCCCTGACCTTCATCTCAATCTGGGACGCGCTCATCTGCAATCCCGATTGCACTACCGCGCCCTGCAAAACTTTCAGGAAGCGTTACGCATTAACCCTGAATATGATGAAGCGCGTTATTATATGATGATGCTCTATCTGGAAAGTATCCGTTATGATCCTTCCGAGGCATTTTTACCCCCGCCTTCCATTCGTAAAGACCGCGCTATACAACAGTTACAAAAATTAGAATCAAATATAGACGCCGTTAAAAAGATAGCGCCGAATATCCGGGAACACATACAAAGCTCCAATCTTGAAAAAGCCCTTGATATCCTGGAATCACAACAGAAAAAAATATTTCCGCCCGAAATCACCAGTTTGATAGGAATGGATTTTTATCTGAAATTCATGTATGGGGGGCAGGGTTTGGAAAACGGTATCATTTCCAAATTTGAGATGCGTTTACAGAATGCATTACAAGATCATCCCCAATATGCCGATTTATGGAATAATCTCGGCATTGTGCATCTTATCCAATGCAGAAATCTGTTTTTACAGGCGCTAAATGAGTTTGATCGCGCACTCGAAATCAATCCCTCATTTGATAAGGCTCAAAAGAATAAAAAACTGGTCGAAAACGATGGCAAAGAGTTTCTGATTTTATTACGCGCCATACTGAAATAAAACGAATGGCAATACAATGGCACATTCAAAATTGGTAAATCACAGCTTGTTAGATATACCGCTATATCAGCGGTTATTATTAGTATTGCTCCCGGACGTCCTCATTATCGGTCTGTTATGGTTGACTTGGTTTCAGGAATTGACATCTGCTTATACCAAATTGGTGCAATTTGCGCTTGGAATACAAATATTGCTGGCGATTATTTACGGTACGGCTTACGGTTTTAAGCGCTGGGTTTACGGAGCGATCACGGCAATTCTGTACACCAAAATGTTTATTATTTTCATTTTATTGTTACCGATGTTCGGAAACAACCATCTCTATATTTTACTGCCGGTCTGGGTTGTGGTAGGCGCATACCTGTTTTTAGGGCCGAATGAGCGTCGCTGGTATTTAATCACATCCGTTTTACTTTTCATGGTCGCTTCCGGCGTGTTTACGGTAACAGACCGGCTCCAGGAAGCCGGAACAACCATTGGCGCCAATCTTTTTTCCATGCTCTTGATCGCCGGCGTACTATACCGGTCTGATGTGCGCTTTTTGCGGCAGACTGCTATCGGTGAAACATTGATCAAGAAGAATGAGGATCTCCGGAAGAAGGTTTCACATTTACAAAAACACATCGCCCGCAAACGCCAGACCCTCGAAACGTTAAGCAGGGATGTAAAACGTCGTGATCTGGAAATCAAAAACATCATCACCCTTAGCGGTCAGGTTAACGTGAGGGAAGATATTCACAAGTCACTGTCCAAATTTATGCTGACGGCGGTAGGTCAGCTTGGCGCATCGCATGCCGTGATTCTTACCCGACCCGATGAGAAGCAGAATTATATCGCCCCTCTGGTCGAAAAAGGCCTGGGTGGTCAGAATAAATCGATTAAAATATACCTGGACAGTCAGATTATCAATATTTTGCAATCCATTCAGGATCCGGTGCCGGCCCGCAAAATTCCGCGTTCTTCGTTATACGAAGATGAGATCGCGTTGCTGAATCGCTTTGATAAAGATTTGTTTGTACCGATCATGCGGCGAAAATATCTGCACGGATTGTTGATAATCGGACAAAAGGTAAGTGCAAAACCATTCAGTAGAGAAGATTTGGATCTGGTGGCTATTATTGCGCAGCAAATTGTTTTTGTTTTGGAACAATGGCGCCTCAACGCCAATTTTCAGGAATTCTACTCCGGTACAATACGGGCTCTACTGAGGTCGCTCGAAACGAAATATATTTATGCGCGAGGGCATAATTATCGAACGGCGAAAATGGTAAATATACTGGCCCGAAAACTGGAATTGCCGGGCAAAGATATCATTGATTTCAGTTACGGCGCTTTATTGCATGATATCGGCAAAATTGCCATTAAGGATGAGTATTTGTTTGATCCCAGCCGCTTTAGCCCCGCCAATACCGATAAAAAAGAGAAGATACTTGCCCACACGGTGGAAGGATCTAAAATACTGAAATCCGCCGGGTTTAATGACGCCATTATCGATCTGGCGTTACACCATCATGAATTTTACGGCGGAGGCGGATACCCTGATAAAATAGGTTCGGATGAATTATCGCTTGGTGCACGGCTTTTATCGGTATGCAATGCTTATGACGCCATGATATCCGCACGGCCCTACCGTAACCCGCTCTCCCCAAAAGTTGCCCGCACCGTTCTTCAGGAAAATGTGGGACAGCAATTCGATCCCGAAATGGTTAAACTATTTATGGACGAATTAAAACGTAATCCCAAAATGGGTGCATATAATTAAGACAATATGGATGTCACAAATTATTAACATTACATTATATAGAGAGATGTGCGGTCAATCACCGACGCCTTGACGCGATTGACAAATATTAAACAAAAGCATACAAAACGAATAAAATCAGATTTGAAAGGTTTCGCAATGCGTATCCTTGCATCACTTTTTTTAATTTTACTCTTTACAGCGTCTCTACCGGCGCAGGATCAATCCCTGTTCATTGATGCCGAAAAAGCATCCCAATCCGACCTTCAATGGCAATTAACCTTAACCTTTACAGGTCATATCAACGATTTCAACGGCCGGTTATTCATTCAAATGCCGGCGGGTGTAAAGGCGGTTCCGCAGCAGATCCGCATCAATGAGGAATCCGTTTGGCTGAAAAAAAGCGCTAACACGCCGGAATTATCGAATCGCGTGCACTGGCAATGGAATGAAGATTTACAAGGAATAATCTTACGTATGGCGCCTCTTTTGCTTGCTCCCGGCAGTCAGGTACAAATGCAACTTCAATCCAGTTTACAGCAACAACTCCCGGAAAACGCAGCGATTGTGATTTCTACGGTTACCGTGGGTACCGGCGGGACGTTACAAACCACAGAGACGGTGGCATCTCAAAATTTGGTTTTACAATAATATTTTAACGGTTAAGAACATGATGATTAACTGATCGTTAAGCTCCGATAACCGTGGAGATAAGAAATGAGATTTAAGAATCTAAGGATATCGATGAAAAATAAACGTATTTGGTTTGGTTTTTTATTTTTATTCAGTCTGGCATTCGCCGAACAGGGAGGCAACGATTCGTTTGGTTATATGTGGACCAATAGCCAACTATCCCCGTCGGTTGAATACGATTGGATTGACGCCAAAAGCGGAAGCCAAATTATGGGCCCCGCTTTTAATAACAGCATTAGCGGTGTTCAAACATTACCATTCAGTTTTAGCTATTATGGCAATGAGTATACCTCTTTTTATGTCTCTTCCAATGGCTGGTTAAGTTTTAATTCGCCGGTCAGTTCCGAACCGACCAACGACACGATTCCTTCAACAACAGGCCCTTCAACCATGATCGCCCCGTTCTGGGATGACCTGGAAAGTACCACCGGCAATGACGGCGGTATATATTACAAAGTTGTGGGCGAAGCCCCCAACCGTAAGGCCGTTGTGGAGTGGGACATACGAAACGGCGCCAACACCAGCTCGGCTCATTTTCAGGCTGTATTATACGAGCATTCTAACCTGATTAAATTTCAATACGATCTGACAGACGGAACGTATGACGGCGGCAGCAGTGCAACCATCGGCATTAAAAACGACAGCAATACGGGCATCACTTATGCCTACAACGAAGCCGGAGCTGTAAGTGCGAGTTTGGCCATTCTCTTTCACAATAAGAGCATACAAGGCAATGCTACTGCTTCGATCACTCCGAACGCCACGCAAGCCGGAACTTACGAAAATTTCGACTACCGGCTTTTCGATGTCGGGCCGGGCAATCCAAACGGTCTTGGCAAAGTGGACCAGATACGTATTGCCAATCCTTTTACGAATATCCCGACCGTAACGGAAATAAAAATAAATAATTACAGTGCATATATCCGAAACGCTCAGGATAAGCCGACACAAGTTGGGTATGCCACATGGTACTATGATGACGCCGCCGATTCTCTGGTTATTCAAACCTCTTACTTTGATGTTATTGACAGTATGGTGGTTTCGTTTAACCAAACCATGCCCCAGCAAACCTCGACAGGAAATACCTTTGGTAGCAATTATGACGCCATACTGGACTCTACGGCTGAACACAGCGCTCAGGATGGTGGATACACTGTCGACGTTACCGCCGGAGATGTGGCTTATTATCAGTTTAACCCCGCCGGCGATCAAACGATCCGGGCCGGCGACACGCTCGATTATCAGATCACGGCTTATGATCAGTATGACAACGCGGTTGTCAACAGCGATACGGTAATCATTAGCTCGGAGGGTTCCGGTACGGCGCAGATTATTCCGAACGATACGCTGGTATTCAATAACAGCAGCACTCTGTCATTTTCGGTGAGCGATACGGTTGACAACGATTTTACGGTTCGGGTTCAAAAGAAGAACGCGAGCAGCGTTAGGGATGAGAGCGGCACGATTCAGATACAGGGTGCATCTGCGGATCATTTTGTAATAATATCGAGCCAGGACAGCATCCGTGTCGGCAACGAACGATTATTGCGTGTTGGTCTTGAAGATGAATACGGCAACCGCCTGTCGGACAGCACGGTAACGTTTACACGGGTTCAGGGCAACGGCTATTTCAGCGATAACGATCAGGCGAACATCACAGCCGTAACGGATGGCGGCGGCGTGGCGGAGGCACTGTATACGGCGAGCGACTCCACGGGATTCGGAGAAGATCGCATCGAGGTTTCATTTAATACGGTAACGGATAGCATTACCCTCCCGTTGAAAGCGGGAGCAGTCAGTTATTATGCCTTTTCGCCGCCGGGCGATCAAACGATCCGGGCCGGCGATACGCTTGATTATCAGATCACGGCTTATGATCAGTATGACAACGCGGTTGTCAACAGCGATACGGTAATCATTAGCTCGGAGGGTTCCGGTACGGCGCAGATTATTCCGAACGATACGCTGGTATTCAATAACAGCAGCACTCTGTCATTTTCGGTGAGCGATACGGTTGACAACGATTTTACGGTTCGGGTTCAAAAGAAGAACGCGAGCAGCGTTAGGGATGAGAGCGGCACGATTCAGATACAGGGTGCATCTGCGGATCATTTTGTAATAATATCGAGCCAGGACAGCATCCGTGTCGGCAACGAACGATTATTGCGTGTTGGTCTTGAAGATGAATACGGCAACCGCCTGTCGGACAGCACGGTAACGTTTACACGGGTTCAGGGCAACGGCTATTTCAGCGATAACGATCAGGCGAACATCACAGCCGTAACGGATGGCGGCGGCGTGGCGGAGGCACTGTATACGGCGAGCGACTCCACGGGATTCGGAGAAGATCGCATCGAGGTTTCATTTAATACGGTAACGGATAGCATTACCCTCCCGTTGAAAGCGGGTCCCGTAAGTTATTACACGTTTTCTCCCCAAGGCGAGCAGAATATGGTCGCCGGCGACAGTCTTACCTACACCCTGACGGGAAGAGATCAATATGGCAACCCCGTCAAAAATAATGATACCGTAAACTTGAGCGCATCGGGCAGCAGTACGGCTGTTTTCATACCGGCCTCGCCAACGTTCAACAATAGTAATAGTTTGAATTTCCAGGTCACAGATACGCAAACGGGAAGCTTTAATATTGTGGCCGAGAAAACAACAGATGCAAGCGTCAACGGCAGAAGCGACCTGATAACTGTTAATCCCGCTGCTCTGGATTATGTTCTTGTTCGTTCGGAAAGCAACAACGGCGGTTTTGAATTCGGAGATTCCACCATTACAACGGATGATGTCACCTATTTTTATTCGGCGGGCTACGATCGCTATGGAAACTTTATTGCCGATGAACCCGTCGATTGGTCTTCTACAGGCAGACTGGAAGCGGTAAGCGCTACAGGCAGCAAGTTCGGTTTCAATCCGAGTGTGAGCGAAGTTAACGGAAGGATTGTCGCGGATCACAGCAATGCGTCGGTATCGGATGATTCGACCGGTCTCATTACCGTTAACGACGGCGCCCTCGCGGAATTGAGAATGCAATTGTCTCCGCAGGCTGGCGGCGTTGTACTGAATGATACGACGATTAACGCCGATCAATTTCTTGAGGTGTTTTCCGTCGGATACGACGCCGACGGCAACTATATCGGACGTATTACTTCGAACTGGGATAGTAGCGGGGTGGTCGATAATGTAACGCCGACCAACCCAACCGATAGTGTCCATTTTGAAGCGGTTGAAAAGGGAACTGGCAATTTGAAAGCGGAGGCCGACGCTGATCCGGCGGTTTCAACCAGAAGTGGATTGATTACCGTCGAGGCCGGTGCTATTACAGAAATTATTATCAGAGATGAACCAAATGGGAACGGCCAGGAGATCGGCAACCGTAGTATTACTGCCGGGCAAACCCTTAATCTGTATGCGGCGGGTTATGATAATGATCGTAATTTCAACAGCAATACCAATGTGGATTGGCATACATCGTCCGGTTTAGCAGGCCTTGGCGACAGCGTGAACACCTATGTTACGACGCTTAGCCCTTCGCAGGTGGGATCCGGATTTGTTTATACAGAAAACAGCAGCGGTTGGCAGGACGATTCGACGGGAACGATTACGGTTCAGGAAGGCAGCCTTGCCAGTATTCGTATCCAGACCGAACCGGGGGCGGACGGAACCGAACTGACCAGCCGGCAGGGAAAAGCAGGCAGCTCCGATACGCTCTACGCCGCCGGTTATGATTCGGAAGGCAATTATCTGGGTTTGCAGGCGGTGCGTTGGAGTTGGGAAGGCGACAGCATTGGGTATTTTAAGAACAGTACCAGCGACACCAGCGAGAATGAATTTTTCTATCGCATCGTAAATAAAGCCCAATTCAAAATAACCAAAAATAACTTAACGGATTATTCCGGAATCATTGAAACCACGCCGGGGGATGCTGCTTCATTGGCCAGCAGCCCGACGGATACGGTGTCCGCCGTGGTAGGCGGCCAGGTGAGCGATTCTTTGCTGGTACGAGTCAGCGACGCTTACGGTAACCGTGTCCCCGACATCCAGGTGCAATGGTTAACGCCTTCCGCCGAAGGCTCCTTAGCACCAGCAACGGACTTAACCGATGAAAATGGCGTGTCCCGAAGCAAATGGACGGTTAAAAACACCATTGGTTTGGACTCGGCTTATGCAGTCGTGAATGCAATTCCCGATACCGCGTGGTATTTCGCCAATGTCTTAAATGAAGCCGCAGACAGCATGGCTTATGTCTCCGGCGACGGCCAAACCGATACGGTCAATACCGATTTGAATCAACCCTTCGTTGTCCAGGTACTGGATAGTCTGGGTAATCCGGTTCAGGGTATTAGTATTACGTTTAGCGTCGATAGCGCGGACGCTTATCCCGAGGGAGGAGGCGATTTTACCATTTACACCGTTTCCGATCTGACGGATTCGGAAGGTAAGGCTCAAACACGATTTAAACTGGGCAGTAAAGTTGGCACCTATAAGGTCTGCGCCCATAACAGTCAATTGCTTAACAGCCCTGTAATATTTACCGCAGAGGCCGTTCCGGACGCTCCCGACACCATTATAGTTCACAGCGGCAACGAACAACAGGGAACCGTCGGTCAGCAATTGGGACAGCCGTTAACCGTCAAGATTGTTGATGCTTACGACAATCCGCGGGAAAATATCGGAGTGCAGTGGGCGGCGACTGCAGACGGCAGTGTAACCGCTGCAAACGATTCATCCTATACCAATGCAGAAGGATTGGCGTCAACGAATTGGATTTTGCGAACACAAGCCGGTGATGACACCTTATATGCACGAAGCAGCGGTTTAAGCCAGGCCGTTTTTACAGCCGATGCCGATGCCGATGCGGCCGAAAATGTCATTGCTTATAGCGGGAATAATGAAACGAACGTGGCGGGTGGTAATCAAACCATTAAGGCACAAGCGACCGACCAGTACAATAATGTCGTAAGTGAAACCAATGTGCGATTTTTGCCTGTTTCCCGGGTGAGCGATCAGAGCAGCGAAACAAACCGTTCAGGCATTGCCAAAACGGTTTATACACTTCCCAAAAATCAGGATTCCTCCCTGGCAAAAGCCTATATAGAAGGGAAGACGGATACAGCCTATTTTAATATCTATGGCCTTCGTTATGGTAAAAACTCGCTGCAACCCAAAGCGGTGAATCCAGGAGATACGACGACATTTTACGTTGATATTACCAATCCGGGAACAGAAGAAGTTCAGCTCGAAGCCAATAATACGACGTTCAGCTTTTCGGATGAGAATATCCTCATTTCAACCACATTGGACTCGCCAAGCGTATTAACCGCCGGAGAATCGACCGCAACCTTAAAATTTGCGCCTGTTGTCATAGACAGCGCTCTGGAGGGGGGTAATTATACGCCCGATATCCAATTACAGGGCAGCGCCGATGATAGCTCTTTGGCCGGGGTGTTGTCCACCAGTCCTGCGGAATTATCGGTAGAGCCGCTTCAAATTGTGTTAATCGATGTTCAGGATCCGGCGGATAAAAACGTGAAACGCGGTGGCGCCCTCGATCGCATTATGATGCGGGTTAGAAACAGCGGAAATTATACCATCGATGTGGAGGCTGCCGAGCTGACCTTTAATCCCAATGAAGGATTCACACAAAGTGCTGAAGGCGGTAATCCGGGACAAATAGGCGCCGACGGTATCGCCGATTTTTATTTCTCCGTCGATGTGCCTCAATCAGCCAATTCCGGCGATATCGTGGTGGATGGATACATTAGTGGTGTTTTATTGACTTCCGGAGACCCGGTAAGGGATGCAGACGCCGATCAAACCGATACGTTCACCATAATGCCTAATGCTGAGCTTTCGTATGTAAATTTTAGCCCTCAAACCGTTTCCCGGAATCAGTTAACGATTTTTGAAACGGAAATATCGAACAGTGGTCGTTTTGATGTCATTGCACAAAGCGATAGTACGCGTCTGGTCTTCGGCGATTCGGTATTTTATTTGAACGCGAAACAAACCATTGCAGCGGACGGTAACAGCATCCTTACATTCTCCCGGGATAATGTGGATTTACCTGCAAATGCCCGATATGCAGGTACCCTTTATATTAAAGGCACCGAGAATAATCAACCCTTTCGCGATACGCTTTATACCGCTGACGGTGGTGACAGTTTGTGGGTTCAGCAAACGGCGAACCTTAACCTTCTTTCACTGATATTGTCCGATACGACGGTACGTCGCGGCGAGAGCGACGACACCCTGAGCGTCGTGCTCAGGAATGAGGGTCAGGCAGTCGCGGTTATTTCGGATGATGACAGCGTTCAAATCTTTTACGACGCCAGGTATGTGATTACATCCATGCAGGGATTCCCTTATTCAATCCCGGGCGGGGCAACGGACACCTTGCGCTATGGCGTCGAGACCAGTGAAAATGCGCCATTGGGGGCGGATACATTCCGGGTTGAAGTCGGTTATTACGATGAAAATTCGGAAGTTGATTATCAGGAGCGCGATAATTCCGTTTATGATCGTTGGGAGATTATCGGAGCGGGACGTATCAATATCACATCCGTTCAATCGCAATACGATTCGGTGAGCACCGGTCAAGATAGTATTCTCGTCGTGACGCGTTTAATCAATAGCGGCGAAAATACCGTTCGGGTGGACAGTGTAAAATTAAATATTTCGAAGGGTCAGTACGACCCCGCTACCCTGCACAAAAGCAGCGTTAAAACCCTCCAACCGGCGGAAAGCGATACGTTCCGCTTCTTTGTAAGCGTTGATGAAAGTTCCAATAGCGGCACCGCAAGTTTAAACGCCAGGGCTTATGGAGTGGACACCTATGACAGCCGTTTTATCGAAGACCAGCAATCCGATACCACCGATAGCTGGATTGTTCAGAAGGCGGTTGATATTGTCACGATTGACAACCAGCCCGGCGTTGTCTCTTCCGGACAGCCGAGTACCCCGACGGCTACAATCGATAATAACGGCGAAGCCCGCTTAATTATCGATAAAGAAAACAGCCGTATTCAGGCGTTGGGCAATCCTTCCTTTAGCAGGAAGCTGGTGAGTCCCGATGTTATCGAAGGCAGAAGCAACAATGTATTGCTAACCTTTGAGGCTGACGATATTGAATATAACTCCGGGCGCTATACGCTTGAGCTTCATCTCGAAGGCACCGAAAACAAGCAGCCGTATACGCAGGATATTTCGGTACCGAATGATCTGATTATTCAATCGCCTGCCAACATCGTGATTGATTCCGTCAGCGCAGACGCCAATAATATCAGTCGCGGCGCCGATACGGTGGCTACTGTTGTTGTGAGCAACACCGGCGAAGCCACTTTGATTCTTGATTCTTTAATGCTTAAACCGTATCCCGACTACACTTCCATACAGCCGTCGCTGCCAATGTATTTAAGCGGCGACGATGAACAATCGTTTCAAATAAACTTTACGGTGCCCGGAGACGCCCAATTAGGTACGGTTACGCTGGATGCGCGGGCCGTGGGGAGAGACAGCAATTATGTTGAGGCGGAATTCGATTCTACGCTCGAAGATGACGGCGCCACGGTAAGCGATCAATGGGATGTGCATACTGCGGCCGACCTTGAAGTAACCGCAATGACGTCTACGGAAGATGTGGTGAATCTCGGCCAGAATAATATACCGGTCGAAATCACTTTCCAGAACAACGGAAGCGCACCGGCTCAGGTAACATCGCTGATGTTGGAGGAAGCAATCGGTTTGTACAAGCATCGTTATCCCCCAATTCCCTTTACGGTGAACGGAAACAGCGATACAACGGTGGTGGATACTCTGGATGTACTGGATAATTCGGCAACGGGCGACGATACGCTTTATACGGTTTTTGATTATCGTGATCGTTTCAGTAATAAAACGAAATCCAAACAAAGTAATACATTCTTAGACTGGACCATCATTAAAGGCGAATCGCCGGTCGAAATTATTTCCGTTCAAACCGAGCCCGAACGGGTATCGCAGGGTCAAAGGGCAATTGAAATGCAAATCCGCCTTAAAAATAAAGGCGATGTTTCGGCAACCGTTAATGATATTGAGCTACTGTTCACCGGCGGAGTACAAAATTACACCCGAACAGCCGCTTCGCCGGCCCTACCCTATGATCTGGCGCCGGGCCTTGAGCAGATTTTTTCCATTGATGTAGACGTTCAACCGGATGCACAAACAGGCCCTGATACTCTGTTTGCATCAATCGATGTTACCGAATCCGCAGGCGGCACGAACTATTCGGTTACCGACAGTACCATCAACGACCGCTGGACGGTACAACAAAGGCCGGATATATCCATTGATAGTGTACGCGTATCGCCTGATTTAGCCTCAACGGGTCAACAGGGATTACGTGCAACGGTTTATGTACGCAATACGGCGGCATCGTATCGTGCGGATGCCCGCATTGACTCGGTGCAGTTGTTAATGCGCAAAGGCGGCGCGGAGGAAAACGATCAGTTTAACATTAATCGTGAAAGCACGCCTTCCCTGCCGTTAACGCTGGGCCCGGCCAGCAGCAACCGATTTGAGTTTGAGTTGGATGTGCAACCGTCAACTGACTCCGGTGATTATGAAGTGGACGCTTCTGTAGCAGCGGTTGATGTGAACGACGGCGAAGATCGTTCGGTTACCGGCAGCTCCGCCCCTGACCAATTAGCGGTTCAAACGGTGGCGAATCTGGTCGTTAACCAACCCTGGATTGTGCCTGACACCGTGAGTGTGGGACAAACCCATGGTCGTGTTTATGTGGAATTTGAAAATAGAGGCCAGGCGTCGGCTGCAATCAACAGTACGCAACTCATATTCGATCAACCGTCGTTAAATTTCAATGAGATGCTGATCAACCGTACTACCCCGTTTACCATTGCAGGGCAAAGCAAAGATACACTGATCTACGGCATGGAAATACCGGAAACCTTTACGGACACGCTCACAGTTGGCGTGGATGCCAAAATCAGCAGCGAGGACACAAATTCAGGTCAGACCGTCGATGCTCAATCCGATCAACCGGGTTATTTCCTGATCGAAGAACCGGCCGATGCTCAATGGGTTGAGACAACGCCTTCTTCCTGGCCGGTTGATACGACCAGCTTTCAATTCAGGGTGAAAATCAAAAACGACGGCGAAGCAACAATCCGTCTGGATACATCATTAACTTCGTTGCAAATCAAACCACTGGATTCCAATACCAGTCTTTATTCCATTCCGTTGGCCGACACCAGTAATCTTATCGTTGCCTCACAACCGGACACGACGGAGCTGGTTTTCCGTGAGAGCACCCTGCCGATCCCGGAGGGGGAATACCGGCTGCAAGTTGATCTGCAGGGAACGACGAACGACAGTGTTTATGAGGAGATGCTGGATGCGGGTAATTTGGTGTTCGGCGAAGGCATTATTTCCATAACATCCATAAAACTTGAAGGGCCCGATCCCTACGAAGCGGTACAGGGGCAGGATTCGGTTGTTGTATTGATGAAGGTTTCGAATACACAGCAACCGCGGGAAATCGATTCTACTCTTACGAAATTAATTTATTACGGACCGGGCAAAAGCGGTTCGCGCGATGTATATGTGGAAAATTTAACACGTCTGGATACGCTCACCATACTCAAAAAAGAAGATAATAATCAGTTGAAGTTCCGTTTCGACCTCAGTGAGAATTTCCCGTTGGATAATCCCACCGAAATCTATGGACAAATTGGTCTGGATAACGGCACCTTTGTCGAAGAATCGAATGTGTTTGATGAAATGTTCGTACGCACCATCGGAGAAGCGAAAATCGTTAACAATAGTTTTGCACCCGATTCGGTAATACGTAGCGAAACCGTCCGCTTTACAACGGATTTTTATAATACGGGTTCTTCGGATATTACACTTCTGTCCTCCGAATCTTATGTGTCCATCGACGGTCTAACGATCGATAATATTTATCTCAATTCGCCGTACGGTATTGAGGGTATGGATACTACCCGCGTGAGTTTTGAAACCGTTCAATTGCCGGATACACTGCAGAATGGCAACTATAATGTTACGTTTCATATGGTAGGGCGTCAGATCAGCGGTTCGCTTGTAACGAATGATACAACACTTAATAACGCATTGAGCGTGATCGCCCCGGCTGAACTTATTTTTAGCGCCATCGATATTCCGGCAACGATCGTAAGGCAAGCCCAGCAGGATGTGACCGTGCAATACTCCCTGCAAAATATCGGCCAGTCCGCCGCCATGATATCCGATATCGATTATCGTTTCTTTAAAGAAGAGACTGACGTTTCGAACGGCTGGTTCTTACAGCGCAGTCCCTCCATAACCGATACCATTAAGGGAGGCGAAACGCTGCAGTTTACAAAACAATTTGAGATTTCAAACAACGCCGTAACGGGATTTCACCGTCCGCGGCCTGAAGTTACTTACAGCGATATCCGACGCCCATCCAATTCCCTGCAGACCGATTCGGTGGTCGTCGGGGATTCGGTACGCGTTATTCAGCCTGCTTTTCTCAGGATTGACTCACTGGTTGCCATACGCGATGTCCTGGCGCCCAATGCGCCAAAAGTAAATCTCGGCAATAATTTCAGGCTCGGCCTGTTCTTGCAAAATACGGGCGAAGATACGATACAATCGGCGAGGGTAAGGCTCTACCGGAATAATAATGCGCTTGAACCTCTATTTCAGATTACCAACATCCCACCCGATACGGGCAAGGTATTTTATATCGTACAAAATGTAAATACAATGGGCACGGCACGTTTCAAAGCGGTCATTGAATCGGCCGAGGACAAAACCGGTAAATCCGTCGACCTTGGCCAGCCGGTGGACAACGTGGAAGATGTTATTGTACAGCAAGCCACGAGCCTCAGCCTTGATGTAAATATTACCCAGCCGGAAGGCGCCCGCGACGGCGTGGTTTCCATTGGTCAGACATTCCGGGTCGAAGCAAAAATTTTACGCAGCGGTAATTCACCCTTTACGCCGGGCACTCTTATTCTGCGTCTTCCGGATAATTATGGCTTTGAAGGAGAAACGGCCGATTCGGTGCGAACCTTTACCGCCGATACATCTGCCGTGCATTGGCAGGTTTCGCCCTCCGACTTAACAGACGGCGCCGGATTTGATAGCCTGCGTGTTGTGTTTAAAGAGATTCCCACGGATTCCAACAGTCTGGATGCGGTTGCAATATCAAAAGAATCGACGCCTGTCGAGGCGCGTGTGGAACCATCGGGCGCCATAAGCAGCACGCTCAAGATTGAGGAGCCCGCGGGAGCTCTGAATGATACGCTATCAACCCGGCAGCCTTTTTCCATTCGTACCGTTGTGGAGTTCAATCCATCGGTAGCCGAAGGCAACCGAAGAGCAACAGTTGTATTACCGCCCGGCTTTGCGGTACAAGACAGTTCTTACAGAAATCTGAAAAGCGGCGTTGCAGCCGATACCATATATTGGCGACTGGTAGCGCCGGATGAGGCCGGCGATGATGCCGACAGTATTTATGTTGGCATTACGGCGCAGGATGCCAATAGCGGAAAACCTTTATCGGCCCAATCCGAGCCTTACCGTGTTCATGTTGTGAAAGCGGCTGATCTTATTATGATTGCAAGCGTAAAAGAGCCCGAAGGCACTAAAGATCGCACGGTATCAACGCATCAGGAAGTGGTGCTGGAAACGCGGGTGGTGAACGCCGGCGAAGCCCATTATGACAACCAGGGTCGTATTCGCTTAATCGCAAGCGACGGTGTCCGATTTAAGCGAACCGACGCTGCACAAGCTGTGATTGAAGGATTCTCAAATGTACCCCATCTTGATACGCTGTTGATGCCCGCCACGGCGACGAATGCTAATTTTGCCGCGACGTTTGAGCAACTGCCAAGCGATGAAAATTCCGGATTACCCGTCAACGTGCGCCGGGATTCAGTGAATATTGCACTTCAAATCGTTGAACGGGCCGATCTTTTTGTTAAATTCCTGAGAACTACGGCCATTGAAGATACACTGGTAAGGGCGACGGAACAGACGTTTAATGTGGCCGCTTATGTTAAAAACAGAGGCGTTGCAACGGTTGATACCTCACGATGGTTGGCGCTTGATCTCAATGACAGTGCGTTACAATTAAACGATGACGTTGCACGCAAAGCGTTTGATGTGGGAGATACGGTAAGTTGGAGTGTAAAGGCGCCGCAAAATCAAATACGCGAGCGCATCTATGTTCGTTTTGACAGCAATCCCATAGATGTAAACGAAGGCCTCAGCGCCATACGGAATGTCGCCTCCGAGGCTGATACCATTTATCTCAATTACAAACAAATCGATAATATCGAACTGCAGACCGCTTATGCCGGCGTTTCCGGAGACAGCCTGATCGTTTCCAGCGAGCAGGATTCCATTCAGTTGCGTTCCGATGTGTTCTATGATCCGCAAATTGATTCGGCGCGTTCCGTCACATTGACGCTGCCTGAAGGGGGCGGTTATGCCAGCCTGGATACGACGTTAACCAAAACATTGAAGCAGCAGAGTAATACCAATATTAACTGGTTGATCCGTGCTCCCGGTTCACCCGGCGACTGGCTACCCGTTGTTATACGAGCCTCGGGAGAAAGCAAATCGATCCCCGGATTGACGCGTCAAATCGTCCGGGATACGCTTTATATTAAAACCGTGGAACGCGCCCGCTTGTCATTAAATGTGGCGATCGTGGAGCCGGCCGGGGCAACCGATGATTCGTTATCGTACGGACAGGCCTTTAAATTGCGCGGAATTGTCTCCAACGCCGATGAACCCGATATTGCCGAGGCCGTGGGACAAGGTTTGGCAGAGATTAACACCGACGCCGTGTTCGAGTTAATTGATACGCTTGGTTTCTCGGCGGATAACCAACGGACATTTACGACCGGCGAACCTTTTTACTGGTGGGTTCGGGTAAGGAATCAATCGAATTTTTCAACGTTGAATAAACCGACCAGACCATCCGAATTGTTACAAAGATCGAATAATCGAACCAAATCGAAAAGACCGACGCATAACACGGATGTAAACAAGATTATTCGCGAGAAAATCAAATCGCTGAATACAACACAACGAAAAGATAACGGCGACGGCGTTACGGTAGAATTATTATCATGGCCCAACGATGAGAACACCGGTAAACAGGCCTTTTTACAGAATCGTTCTTTCAGGAAGCAGGTTTATCTCCAGGAGAAAGCCGGTATTACCATGCAAACGCTGCAATTGCCGGATACCTTATCCACCGCTCAAAACATTACCATGCAAATCCGGTCTCAGATAAAAGGCAATTTGATTAATCCCACGGCAATCGTTCAGTGGCCCGAAGGCATCAATCCAGAGCCTCAGGAATTTGCTCTCGATCAAAATGGTCGTGCGAGCATCCAGTTTGAGGTCCCGGATGATTATAGCGGTCTTGCGGAAGATACGTTGTTTATCTATTTGAGCGGCGTGGATGCCAATACCGGTTTTAGTATCGATAATGGCGATTTGGTACAGCGTGTGCTCGCCATCGAAAAAAGACCGGTACTGGCGCTGGGCGTTCGTTTGACAGCGCCGCCCAGTCTCGTGGAAAGCGGTATTGCTTATCAGGGCCAGGAGGTTTTAATTAATGTAAAACCGGTGTATTCCGGCGATTCTTCGCCCATCCCGTATGCGTCTCTGGCCGGAGAGGGTAGCATCACAATCGATGAAAAATTGTTTGATCGCGGCTTTACATTACCCGCCGGTGAAACGCGAACGAAAGCCTTTAATACAGTCGATCAGGAATTACAATGGCGTATCAAAGCTCCGCAAAAAGAATTGACGGCCGGTATTAAAATCCAATTTGAACAATTGCCACATGATCGAAACAGCGGTTTAAACGTGCTTGTCGACAAGGATTCCGGAAGCGTTTCCCTGCCGGTGCGCATCCGTGAAAAAGCCATTACCGTTAAATTATTGCGCAATCTTTTACAGGAGCAACCGGAAGCAACCAATCGTGAAATTATGGCATTCAGCGTATCGAACCAGCCATTCGATGATTCACTGAACGTCGCGGGTTTGCAGTTAGCGCTCTATTCATCCGTCGGAGAGATTGGCGAGCAGACGTTACTTAATTCGGCTGCCATTAATAACATGCTGCAGAGTATATCGGTATCGCGCTGGCATGGCGGTCGCGCCCTAGCCAAAGAGAGCGAACATGCACAGGGCGAACCGTTCATTAATTATGATGTTACCGACAGCACACTGAATCCGTTACAATTGAATTTTAGCGAAGAAGGAATCATTGCACCCGGAGAAAATGATACGCTGATGGTTACGGCGGCTTTAAAAGACAAAGCGGTGAGCCGCGGCTTCCGTTCCGTTCTGAGAAATGTTTATGCATACGATTTTGATGCCCAAAACCCGCTGACCATCATCGACACAAGCGGAACCGAAATCGAGGAAAGCGTTAACTTTCAAGGCGATGCCCAGACCATCTTCTCCGATAATCCAGAAAAAGATTTTGGTAACTTCCCGAATCCCTTCGGACGCACCCATCCGGTTACCAATATCCGTTTTTCGCTCAAACAGCCTTCGGATGTGCAAATACGCATTTTTACACTGGTGGGTGAATTGGTTTGGACCTGGCAAAGAGAAAATCTTGGAACGGGCGTGTATGAAAGCCTGGCGCGCTGGGATGGCCGTAATGATAAGGGCGAGCAGGTGCTCAACGGCGTTTATATCTGCACCATTGATATTAAGCCCGGGGACGGGTCTTCTTCCCAGCGCTATATAACCAAAATAGCATTTATAAAGTGAGTGAATGCGATATGAAAAAAAAGAATAAAGGTTCGATAAATATCCAATACCGTACCTGCCGTCCCAATGGCGGGACATCTTTACAATCGGGCTTTGGCCGGAACGTTCAGTTAATGGCGCCGGCTATGATCCTGTTAATCTTGTTGCTATTACCCTTCCATGCAATGGCTCAGGAAGGCGAAGGCGGTACGGAAAGTAACATGAACATGGGTTTCGGGGCCCGTGCGCTCGGATTGGGGCGCGCCTATACCGCATTGGCTGAAGATCCTACCGCCGTGTTCTGGAATTCGGCCGGATTGGAATATGTATACCAACAGAGCGTAACATTTTTCCATACAACGCTATTCGAAGGCACAAGTTACGATTTTCTGGGTTACGCCTATCCCACATTAAATTTGGGAACCTTTGGTTTGGGTATTGGAAGAATTGGCGTCGGGGGCATCACTCAGAGGGATTATCTCGGTAATGACATCGGCAATTTTTCCTGGGACGAATACCATGGATTTTTTTCCTACGCCAAAAAATTGCCGTGGGATGTTACAACCGGCTTGACCGTGCGCGTTATCCGGCGCGGTTGGTATAATCTCGCCGATGAAGGCGAATTGAACGATGTGGGCGTGGGCATGGATTTAGGGATGCTTTACCGACCGGATATGTTTCAAAATACTTTATTGAAAAACTGGAGCCTGGGTATTAATGTACGGAATTTGTTTGCACCGCAGGTAAAAGAGGGTGTGGTTATCGATGAGTTTCCACTCTCCATTCGATTCGGTTTACTGAGAAAAATCGCTGCCTTTGGAGAAGGCAATCGTATCAATCTGCTTGCCGATATGGATTATTCCGAAAAACGAAGTATGCGGCTTAATATGGGAGCGGAATATAAATTCAGACAGATGGGGAATTTACGCGTCGGCTATAACGGCAACAGTGTGACCTTCGGCGCAGGCGCAAGTTATAGCATTTTTCAAATAGACTACGCTTTCGGACAGACGGGCTATTCCGATATTTTCCCGGCTATGCACCGATTTTCCCTTTCTCTGAATTTCGGCCTCACCCGGGTTGAAATGCGTGAAATCGTGGAACGCAAAAGAAAAGCTGAAGAAGAACGTATTATTGCCGAAATCAGAGAAGAGGATCGCCAGCGGTTTATTGAAAAACACATGGAAGCAGGCGATGAATATTTACAAAATGACCAATATCTGGATGCAATCGTGGAATATCAGCAGGTTATAGGCGAAGATCCCTTTAACAGCCAGGCGCAGGCCATGCTGGATTCGGCCGAAACGTTGTTACAGGCCAGCCTGGATCAGGAACAACAAGTTGCGGTTCAGCGTGCTTTGGATACGGCGCGCGCCCAGCGTAACCGTGAATTTATCGATGAACGTTTCGAGAAGGGCCGCATGTTTCTAGACAAAAACCAGTTTACGGAAGCCTTGATCCAATTTAACATGGCGTTAGAGCGGGATCCGGATAATACGACCATCCAAAATGCAATCAGAACGACGCAACGTAGGATCGAAGAAGAAACCGATCGCCTCATTGGTCAGGCCAGGCAGGAATTTCAAAATCAGAACTATGCAGAGGCATTGCGCTTGCTTGCCAATGCCCGCGTTGTGGGCGGGGAAAATGAGGAGATCCAGGCCGAAATTGCCGCGCTCACCGAGCGCATCAAGCTTACGGAAAACATACAAAGCGGTTTAAAGTATTACGATGTGGGGCAATACGAACAAGCGTTGGAAGTATTCGAAAAAGCGCTCGAAATTGATCCGGATAATTCGCTTGCAAGGCAATACTACGAGCGTAGCAGGATTGAAACGGCGGATCAGGATAGCGCTATGGACCGCGCCACCGAGCGACGTTATTTGGAGGGCGTGGATAAATTCCTCGCCGGCAAATACCGGGAAGCCATCCAAATTTGGGAGAAAATTTTGGATGAATATCCCTATAATAAAAAAGTGCTAAAAGCCGTTGAAGGCGCGCGTGAACGGTTAAAGAAAACCAATGAATAATAAACGGGATTCGTATAGAGTATGTTTAAAAATGTAAAAAAAGAAGAAATTACAGTTCCTGCACAGATGAGTTATTTGACACAGGTGCGGGATTTTATCGAACATATTGGTAAACGCTATAAGTATCCCGACAAAATTATCAATTCTTTTAAACTCGTCATCGATGAAGCCTGCACCAATATTGTCCGTCACGGATACCGCGATATCAAAAACGGCGAGATAACCATCAAGGCCATCATACGTCGTTTAAGCCTTACAATCATCATCATTGATCAGGGCCGGAGTTACGATATCCGGCAGGCCAATACGCCGGATTTAGCGAAATATGTGGATATCGGTAAAAAAGGCGGTTTGGGCATCATGATGATGCGCAAACTGATGGACGATATCCAGTATTCGGTCACGGAGCGTGGAAATGAGTTACGTCTCACCAAATATCGCGAGACCACTAACGAGTCCAGGCTTGTTCAAAAGTGGCACTCTCTCAATTTGAAAGCGAAATATTCGGTTGTGGCCACCATTGTATTTACCCTTTTAATCATTTTTATTTTCGTACCTATCTATTTACGAATCGGTCAGGATATCAGAAAGGAAGTATTCACCGTATCGGCGTCGGGTTGCCGGGCGTTAGCCGATAACGCCATTGGCGATCTGCTAAACGATGATGAGCTGAGTCTGTTCGAAAAATCCCGATCCTTCAAAAACAATTATAGTGACATCATATCCGAAGTGTTTATAGTTGATGACCAGAAGAATATACGCGCCATCAGCGATCCATTAAAGCTTGAAGACTTGGAAACCTATGAGGTTCCCGAAAACGCCGTTCTTGTGGATTCAATGAAAAACATAGCTATTTTTACATACAATCTGAATGATACCACCAAGATATATGATATAACCACCACTATTCGGCATAATATCGAAGGGGGCGGCGTCAGGTTAGGCTTCGTCCATTTATGGGTTAAAGAACAAACCATAATGGATTTGGCGAATACCGAAAAACTTCAGATGATCATTATACTCGTTATTATTCTTACGATTGGCTATCTGGGTGCTTATTTTCTGATACACCGCATTCTATCGCCTTTCCACAGCCTGGCGGATTGGGTTCGCCAGGTTGTACACGGCAAAGTCGATCAAGACGAAATTGATATCGACGCTTCCGATGAGCTCGGGGAGATCGCCAAAGCGTTTAATGACATGACCAATAAGTTCCGCGAGGCGCAGGTAACGCTAATGGAGCAGCAGAAGCTTCAAAAAGAGCTACAGGTGGCGCAGGAAATTCAGCAGATGCTTCTTCCCAACGACTTCCCGAATGTGGAAGGGTATGAAATCGCTTCCTTTTACGAAGCCGCCAAGGAAGTGGGCGGCGATTTATTCGATTTTGTGGAGATCGATGATGATACTATAGGCATTTGTGTGGCAGACGTTGCGGGCAAAGGCGTGCCCGGTTCGATGATCATGACGATGATCCGAACCGCCCTGCGCCTGGAATCCCGTTCCAATAAAAATCCGGCGGATGTGCTGGCAAAAGTGAACCGCTTTGTGGCTAATGATATGAAAAGCGGCATGTTTGTTACCATGTTTTATATCGTTCTGGATTCCAGAAACCGCATTATACACTATGCCAGCGCGGGCCACAATCCAATGATTCTATATCGCGGTTCCACCAAACAGACCTATTATCTTAATCCTTCCGGTTTCCCTGTCGGTATCCAGTTGCCGGATCTCAATCTTTTTGATCGTAAAATTGAGACCGATTCCATACGGCTTCGGGAAGATGATATTCTCGTTCTTTATACCGACGGCATAACGGAAGCTATGAATTCCAAACGCGAACTCTATCGCGAAGAGCGGTTTCTTAATGCGGTGAGAAATAACGCCCATCTCGATGTAACCGGATTCATAAAAAGCATCAACAAAGATCTTAAAAACTTTACCGGCGGCGCATCCCAAAATGATGATATTACCTATGTGGCCATAAAAGAGAAGATGATGCCGGGTGAAGTTATCGTAAATCTGCAGAAAGAGTTGAAGCGCTTAATCGATGAAGAAGGAATGAAAGTAAAAGATGCGCTGGAGAAATTAAGAGTTTCCCCGCACCACTATTACCGCTATAAAGAAATTATTGAACGCAAAGGTATGCAGGGCCTGAAAGAATTTTTAGAAGGAAGCGATTATGTGGAGCGTAAGCATCTTTCCATCGAGGCCAAGGCCAAAATTTTTGATATCATTAAAGAACATCCCGATTACGGCGCTAATCGCATTGCGGCGGAATTGCGCGGCGACGCCTACGGTAATCTGAAAATCGATCCCAATCGCATTTACAACGAACTTGTACGAATGAGGCTTAATACCCAGAAATTACGGGAACGATATCTCAAAAAGGGCGGCAAACGTCGTCTCAAGGAACCGGGTACCCCGCTTATGACGCTGGACGGGAAAGTCATATTGAACTTTGAATCTTCCGAACGGGCTGTTGGCGGCGCGGATAAGGCAGAAGAAGAGGCATCGGAGGCAATAAAGCCGCCTTCCAAAGAACCGGCGGATGAACGTAAAACCACCATCGTTAAGAGTAACAAAGAAGAAGAAACGCAGCAAGCCTCGCAAACATCGGAGGAGAAATCTGCAACTTCCGAGAGCGATACTGAAAAGCCTTCAAAACTTGCGCCGGAAGCAACGGAAGCCCGAAAGGCAGAAGAGGCTGAACCGCCATCGCAAGAAGAGGAAACCCTGAGCGAAAGTGAAGCTCAATCTCCGAAGGGGAGCGATACAGAAGAAACGGAGAAAGAGTCCGAAAAATCCGAAAAAGAAGAGGGTGCAGAGGCGGCCGCCGAAGAAGTTCCGAAAACAGCAGAAGAACCGGTTCCTGAAGAAGATGAAAGCCCAGCAGAAGGCATCCGGGAAGAATCCATGACCGGGGAAGCGGCAGCCACTGAAGACGCAGAAGAAGAGGTGGAAGATCAAGGCCGACCGGGAGTAAAAACAAAAGAGGAGCTCATTCGGGAAGTTTCACCCAAATTGGATCGGCAGAAGATCGATGAATTTTACACCCAGGTAAAAGATGACATTGAGGCCTTGGGGCAACATCAAGCGTCCCTCGAAAAAAGCACAGAATCGACGGAAATTCTAAAAAAAATGAATTTGATACTGAAAATTATGTTAAAACATCCGATATTGAATGATGTGCCGGATTTTAAATGCATTTTCGAGATGGCGCAAAAATCGATACAGTTTATGAACGAGCATGCCGATGAATTGTCCCGTACGTTGGTGTTGAAATCCACGAAGGTGCTTATCGGTTGCATAGAACCTAATAACGGATTAACCGATTATCAAAAGTTATATGAAACCATCAATTACATCGGCAAAATCGACCGCCAGCTCAATCGTAGCCTCTCGGGGACAAAGGCTGAAGACTATTCCTCGAATATTGAACAGATACGGAAAAAACTAATTGAGTTCGATGTTATCAGGAATGATGATGTGCTGAATGAAATCGAAAATAATGACGTTTAACATAAACTTGACATTTTGCAGAGTGGTTGTTAGCTTTTTAACTTTATGTTTCTAACGGTCTTACCAACTTAGTATACAACTAAGTGTGGTATTTTTCCCGGCAAGAAGGAGGAATGATGGAAGGCATTCAAGTTTCAACCGAAATCGCTGGTAGTCGTAATCACATCTCAATCATCAAGGTAGGTGGTTATATCGATACAACCACCTCATCCGAGTTGGAACGTGCTTTGGATTCCTTGCTCAAGCAGGGAAGATTTTATATTATTGTTGATTTGGGAAATGTGGACTATATCAGTAGCGCTGGTTGGGGAATTTTTATCAGTGAAATCAAATCGATTCGTGAAAATGGCGGCGATTTAAAACTTGTCCGCATGGTGCCCGATGTGTACGAAATTTTTGAACTATTGGAATTCCACCACATATTGGATGTGTACGATACGGTGGATGAAGCGGTCAATAAGTTCGAGATGTTAGAAGCGGCCGGAAAGCCTGTGGCCAAAGAGATGACCGTACCAAAATCGGAGGCGGGCAGCAAGGAATCGGGAGAGAAAGCGGAACAGGAAACCGCGCAGGAAACTGCTGAGAAACCGGTTGAAGCGCATGATATGGAGCGCATCAATCCGGCTGAATTGGGCCTCAATGACAAAATCAAAATGATCGTGAAAGAAAACCCGTCATTCGGTGCACTTAAAATTAAAAAGGAATTGTATTCCGCCAAATACGGTTATACTAAAATCGGATGGTTCAAAGTTCGGCAAATCTTAAATCAGTTAAACCTTAATTCGCGTTCGA
Source organism: uncultured Calditrichaceae bacterium (assembly GCA_964542915.1). Classification (GTDB taxonomy): domain Bacteria; phylum Calditrichota; class Calditrichia; order Calditrichales; family Calditrichaceae; genus CAZIVP01. The sequence goes on from CAZIVP010000001.1 coordinate 228,548, forward strand.
AGCGGTACACATTTGCAACGTCTTCTTAGACCGTGAGGAACGATCAATATGGAAACTGTTTTTGATATATTATTAGCTGGATTTGTGGTAGCTTCTACGTTATCCAATTTTTTCGGCCTGCCGGGCAATCTGTTAATCGCCCTCGGCAGTTTGTTTTATGGCATAACCACCGGTTTCCACCAGATTAATTTACCCTTTGTTCTCACCCTGTTTATAATTGTCTTGTTATCCGAAGTGTTGGAATTTTTACTCATCGCATTTACAGCGCGCAAATATGGTTCCTCGAAATGGGGCGTCAGCGGCGCGATTGTTGGTGGTGTTACCGGCGCTTTAAGCGGCGCTTTTTTTAGCCCGGTTATGGGCGCCATAATCGGTTCGTTCATTGGCGTTTTCATTGGTACGTTCAGTGTACAATTTTTACGGGAACCCAATGTCAGGAAAGGGCTATATGCGGCTTTAGGCGCATTTTTAGGCCGCCTCGGCGGATTGACTATGAAAGTAACCGGCGCAGTGACGATGGCAAGCATGATCTTCATCAAACTGATTTAATTTGAGATTATTTTGGTTTTATCCTAATTTCCCCGAAGCGTGATAACGTTTCGGGGTTTTTTATATGAATCTACGTATCATTTTATATTTAATTTGTTGCTCCGCTGTGCTTCAGGCCCAGCCGATTGTGCCGGTGCGGATTCATTATGACGGCGGCGGCGACTGGTACGGCAATAAAACCACATGGGTGAATATTCTGGATAAAGCCGAACAGGCGCTTAAAATCAATGTCGCCAAACGAGAAGTGGAGCACCGTCTCACCGATATTGAATTCCGGCATCATCCCATTGCTTATATCGCAGGTCATGGCAATATTTCTTTTTCCGATGAAGAGGTCCGACTGTTACGTAACTATTTAACGCAGGGCGGATTTCTTTGGGCCGATGACGACTATGGCATGGATGATGCGTTTAGGCGGGAAATGAAAAAAGTGTTTCCGGAACTAAAATTCGTGGAACTTCCATACTCCCACGGAATCTATGATGTGTATTATCGTTTTGATAACGGACTTCCAAAGGTGCATGAACACGACGGAGGTCCTCCTGCCGGCCTGGGGTTGATTTACGAAGGCCGTCTCGTTTGTTTTTACAGTTATAATACCGATATCAGCGACGGATGTGAAAATGCGGATATTCATAACGATCCCCCCGAAGTTCGAAAACAGGCGCTGCGCATGGGCGTGAACATTTTAGTATATGCTGTGTTGAATTAACCTTATGCAAACACAAGAGCACCAACTCATAGATCAAATATACCGATTCGGTAAATACAAGCGATTTCTTCTGTGGATGCAGGCGTCCGTAAGATTGCTTCTGGTACTTCTGTTATTATGGTTAAGCGTCGCTCTGGCTGACGACTTGTTTTATTTTTCCACGATTACGCGATATGGTTTGTGGTTTCTGCATGCGGGCGTCGTATTGTTTCTTCTGTATCGTTATTTTTTCCGACCGATGTTAAGCTGGTTACGTTTTGACCGCCGGAGCGATTTAAGCGAAGATGCCAGGGATATAGGCCGAAAGTATCCGGATGTCAAAGATAATCTGGTTAATATCTACCATTTAATTCAAATGCCCGGCGGCGCGTATTCAACCGATTTGCGTGATGCAGCCATAAAAACGCACTTAAATACATTCCAGTCTTACCGGTTTCATGATTGCTTGAAAGCTTCGCAATTTTTACCGAACTGGAAAGTGGTTTTGCCGATTCTGATAGGCGGCATTGCGATTTTGGGATTTAAGTTCAACGATATTGCTCATTCCACCTTGCGGTTGTTAAACCCTACCAATGCTTATGTGCGCATTCCTCCGTTTCAATTTAACATTGAACCCGGCAACACCCAGGTGTTGCGGGGAAGCAGCATTCGGTTTAAGATCGATTATGCCGGTCCTGAACTGGAGCAATGCTATGTACAGGTTCAATACGCCGGCGGCGCCAATATGAGACAGTTACGAGCGGTCGAGAATATCAAACGAAACAGTCAAAGCACTTCTTATGAACTGCAAATTAAGGATTTACGGCAATCCCTTACTTACCGGGTAGTCGGCAGGCCGCTCGGCAATGAAGCACTGCAAAATCAGATAAAATCCGATATATATAACATTAGTGTAAAAACGCCGCCCGTGGTCCAGGATTTGGATATCCGTTTAAAACCGCCGCTCTATTCGGGACTACCCGAAAAACGTTTGGATCGTAACATTGGCGATATTGTGGCGCTACCGGGAACGCGCGCTTCGGTAACATTTTCTTCAAACAAACCTTTGGATTCGGCGATGCTAAAATTTGCATCGGGGCGGGAAATTCCGATGAATATACGCAGGGACCGTGTTTCTGCAGATTTTACAATTAAAAAACAGGATCGTTATCAGATTGCACTTTCGGATACGGGCGGATTAAACAACCGAAATGCAATTACCTATCAAATCTCTCTACTGCCTGATCATGCGCCGTATGTGGAAATAACACAACCCGGCCACGATGTGGAAAGCGGATTGGATGCCAAACTTCCCGTAAAATTAGAGGCTTCGGACGACTTTGGGTTCAGTTCTTTAGCGTTGGTTTATAAATTTGTACGGAGCTCCGAATCGGCAGAGGATACGACATGGAAATCGCTTTCATTGCTTTCGCAATCAAAGCGAAAGAAGCAGATCAAGGAAACCTATGTATGGGATTTTAATACCCTGCCGCTCACCTTTGACGACGGGATAAAATATTTTGCCCGCGCTGGCGACAATAATAATGTTACGGGACCCTCCATGGGTAAAAGCGAGACGTATTACATACGTTTCCCCTCTCTGGAAGAAATATTTCGTGAAAGCGAACAGAAGCAGGAAGAACAGCTCGAGAACTTAGAGGATATAACCAAAGAATCAAAAAATTTGGAGAAGACTTTAAAAGAGCTTGATCGTGAGATGAAACAAAAACGTGAGACGGATTGGGAAGCGAAGGAACGCATCAAAAAGTCGCTTAAAAAACAGAAAGAATTACAAAAACGTGCGGATGAAATCAAAAAAGAACTCCGGGATGTCGTTAAAAAACTTCAGGAACAGAATGTAATCAGCGAGGATGTTTTAGAGAAATACACGCAATTACAGGAACTCTTTCGCGAAGTGGCAACGCCGGAAATACTGGAGGCCATGAAAAAACTTCAACAAACCATGGAGTCGCCGAATCCCAAGGATATGGATAAAGCATTAAGCCGCTTTAAAATGCAACAGGAACAATTTCGTAAGAATATTGAACGCACAATGGAGCTTCTGAAACAAGTTCAAATGGAACAGAAAATGGATGCACTGGTGCAAAAGGCGCAGAAATTAAGCGAACAACAGCAAAAGATAAGCGAGCGTTTAAAACAGAAAGAATCCCAAAATCCGAATGCGGACCAACTTGATAAACAAGTGCAGGAACAAAAACGCATGCTGGAGAATCTCGAACGGGATATGGACGATTTACTGCAAGAACCCCGCATGGGCCAATTTCCGCAATCGAACAAGACGCTGGATTCAGCCCGCAAACAATTAAGTGAAGATGCGATCAGGGATTCTCTGAACCGGATGGGTGAAGAGGCGAAGCGCAACAATCAACATAAAGCGTCGCAAATGTCCGGCAACATTCAATCGCAAATGAATCGCCTCCAAAGCCGGTTAATGCAAGCGCAATCGCAAATGCAAAGTCAGCACAAACGTAAGATTCAGGAAAGAATGCAAAACGCCGTCGAGGATTTGCTCGCTCTTTCCCACGAACAGGAAAAATTACACGAACAAACGCGACAGGTTTCGCCCTATAGTGATGAATTCCGGGCGCTTTCATCCCGGCAGGGCAATGTGGTCGAAAATTACCAGAAAGTAATTGCACAACTTGTAGAGCTTTCCAAACAGACGTTTTTTATCAACCGGAACCTTAGTAAATCACTGGGTAAAGCGCTGAATAATATGCATTCCAGCTTGGATCATCTTTCCGAACGCAATAAGTCGGCGGCAGGCAGAGGTCAGCAGAAGGCGATGCAGGGTTTGAACGAGAGCGTTTTGCAGCTCGGACGCTCCCTGTCCCAACTGGCGCAGGCCAAGTCCGGAACGGGATTTGAGCAATTCATGCAGAAACTGCAACAAATGGCAGGCGCTCAGGGACAACTCAATGAACAAACCATGAACCTGTTTAAAGGTCAGGGCAATCAGGGCCAGCTAAGTCTGAAACAACAACGTGAGATGCAGCGCCTTGCCGGGGAACAAGCTGCGCTACGCGACGCACTGCAAAAGATGAGTTCTAAAATGGGCGATCGTCAGGATGTGATGGGAAGGATGGATCAGCTGGCCGAGGAGATGGATAAAGTTGTGCAGGATATGCTTAAAGAGAATGTGGATCGAAAGACCATCGAACGTCAGCAGAAAATACTTTCGAGGATGTTGGATGCCCAACAATCCATGCGTGAACGGGAATATTCAAAGAAGCGTATGGCCGAGAGAGCAAAGGAATACCGTACCAGGGATCCATTAACGTTGGATAACCCATACGACCGCGATAATCGCGAATTACAGGAAGCCCTTCAGAAGGCATTAAATGAAGGATATAATACGGATTATCAGCGTCTTATCGAAGCCTATTTTAAACAATTGATGGAAACGGAAACCTCTGTAAAATGAAAACTGCTTTTACGGTCGCCGTCTTTTTCACTTTCGTATTCTATTTACATGTGAACGTTGCTGCTGTTGATATTGTTGAAAAACGGGTGGAAATAAACGGCAGTAAAGTACGTATTTACAGCAACGGAAACGTACAATCTCAGCCCAAAATAGGCCTTGTTCTCAGCGGAGGCGGCGCCCGCGGCCTTTCTCATATTGGCGTCCTGAAGGTTTTGCAGGAGCATGACATCCCGATCGACTTGTTAGTGGGTACCAGTATCGGTAGTGTTATTGGAGGGCTATATGCATCGGGATACAGCCCGGAAGAAATTGCGGATATCACAAAAACGATCAATTGGGAAGATATTTATCGGGATAAGACACAGCGCACCTCGCTGTTTCTGGGCCAGAAAAATGTGCAGGACCGCTACCTGCTGTCATTGCGATTCGATCATCTCAAACCGTTTATACCCAACGCCTTTACGCCGGGCCAAAAGGTTTTGAATATATTAACGGAGCTCTTTCTACAAGCCAAATATCAGGCGCGGGACAATTTCGACAATTTAAGGGTGCCGTTCCGTGCGGTCTCTACCGATCTGATCAGCGGTAAACGGGTGGTGTTAAAAGATGGCGATTTGGCGGAAAGTATCAATGCCTCGCTCGCCGTACCCTTGCTTTTTTCTCCGGTAAAACGCGATAGTATGTTATTGGTGGATGGCGGCCTGAAGACGAACTTGCCCGTCGATGCAGCTTTGGAAGAGGGCATGGATGTGGTTATTGCAGTGGACATGACGGCCCATTTGCGAAAGAACAATGAGAACTGGGCGCCGTGGGAAATTGTTGATCAGGCTACGACCATTCTTTCTGAACTTTCCAACCGGATGCAAAGACAGAAAGCCGATATTTTGATTACGCCCGAAGTTAGGGGAATGGATAATACCCGGTTCGAAGATATCGATAGTATTATCAAGGCCGGAGAGGATGCCACAAGAAAAAAGATGGTGGCTATTAAAAGAGCTATTGTATTGCCTGCTGCTAATGACCGGAATCGTATTTATAACGTCAATCATATTTCCTTTAATTTTGCTGATGGAGAGATGCCGCTGCCGGTTTACAATCGTATTTCGGCTTTAAAGGGTGAGCGCAGAAGCCGCGCCGCCATTGTGCATCAATTGGATCATATTTTAAACAGCGGCAATTATTGCACGGCGCGGGCCGAAATTGAAGTGAACGGTGATGGTCATCATATTAAATATGTTGCCCAACAACACGATACCGTAACATCTATCGATATTGAAGGCAATTCTGTTTTTTCGGAACGTAAAATACTCAGTATCATGTTTACAAAAGCCGGAAAACCGTTGAATACGCATACGCTGGATAAAGACCTGGATCGTATAATTGAACTATACCGCCGGGACGGTTATGCTTTAATGGAATTTGAAAACGTGGATTGGGATGAAAAGAGCGGCCGGTTGAGCATTACAATCAGAGAAGGTTTTATTGATGCTATTGAGATCCGCGGTAATGAAAAATCGCACGCCTATATCATTCGGCGGGAATTTTCTTCTCTTAAAGGTACCATTTTTAATTGGCGTGATGTCCAGCGGGCTATTCAGAATGTATACGGCATGCAATTGTTTAATAAGGTCACGGTGAATACGGAGGATCGGGGCGGGCAAAACCGAATGGTTGTAAAGGTTCAGGAAAAATCGTCGGTCGTATTACACCTCGGTGGTAAAACTGACACAGAACGCAAAGCCCAGGCGTATATTGAGTTTGGCGATGAAAACTTTTTGGGAACGGGCATCAAAACTTCCTTTCTCGGCCGCATCGGAGCCCGCGACGGACAGTTCGGGTTAACCGTACGGGATGATCGTATCTTTACAACTTATTTGACCTTTTCGCTGCAAAGCTACTACAAATGGCAAAACAATCCCTATCGTGCTTACCATGGGCCCCACGGTCGGTATCGGGAAGAACGGCGGGGGCTGCGGTTCCAGGCGGGTCAACAGATGCGGCGTATCGGTCAACTAATTGCGGAACTCCGTCTGGAAAATATCAACGTGCATACCCTGGAAGGCAATCTGGCAGTGGGTAACGAATTCCGACTTCGGGCGTTTGCCTTACGAGCCGTAACCGATAAGCGCAACCGTGTCGATTTCCCTTATAAAGGAATTTACAACCACTGGGCGTGGGAATATGGCAGTAAACTGTTGTTGGATAGCGAAGAATCCTATACCAAAGCCATGATTAATCTGGAAGGCTATTATACATTCCTGAACGATCACACCTGGCATTTGCGCGGCTTTGTTGGAGTCGGCGATAAGACCTTGCCTTTTTCCGAAAACTTCCGGATCGGAGGCTTACACAGCTTCTACGGACTCCATCAAAATGAATATTACGGCAGGCAGGTGGTCGTAGGCAGCGTGGAGTATCGCTATCGTCTTCCGTTCCATATCAATGACGACATGATGCTTGTCCAGGATGGATATCTATCTTTACGCCACGATCTGGGCGGTATATGGGAAAATCCCGCGCTGGTATTTTCTACGGTTGATTTTTTTAACGGGTTGGGAGCGGCTCTTGCCTTCGACACGTTGCTCGGTCCCCTTTACTTTGCCTGGGGTAAAACTTCTCAGAAAAACGGCATTGGTTACGTTTCTCTGGGCTTTAACTTTTAAACTCCTTTCTTTTTAGCCCATCGCTTCCAATACATGCTCAATCCAATGTATGAGCTTTTTATGCGCATTATGTATGGGGTATTGCTGTAACCGCCCGAGTGGTTCCCATTTCATTTGCCGGTAATGGCGTAGCTGAGCGGCATTTGCCTTTACATCGGCTAAAAACGCGGTGTAATGCAGCTCAATATGAGAATAGGTTTGACGATGTAACGACGTCTGCGAGTGAATGACGCCTTCGAGTCCGTAATGATCAAACAATAATTGCCGGATGGCGCCCTCTTTGCGCGGTTGCATTGATTCCACGGCGATAACAGGAAATTCCCACATAGCCGCCAGTAACCCTTTTCCAGGACGCTGGGCTAACAGTAATCGTCCGCTATTATGGACGATGAAGACATAATGGTAGTTAAGTTTCTTCGGAGCCGGCGGCGACTTATAGGGGAATTGAGCGGTTCGTTCATAGCGGTAGGCGTTACAATAGGATTGCAAAGGGCAGTTCGTGCAGTGCGGTTTTAACGGTTTACAGACCGTTGCGCCCAATTCCATCAAGCCCTCATTAAATAAACCCGGCGATTCCGGATCGAGTAAATCTTCAACGGTTTCGCGAATTACTTGTTTAGTGTTTTGAAGACGAACGTCTGCCCCGATGCCGAACAGCCGACTGATGACCCGTACCACATTACCGTCCACTACGGCATGGCGACGGTTAAATGCAATCGAAAGAATCGCTGAAGCGGTATAAGGGCCGATGCCCGGTAAACTCAACGCTTCCGGGTAGTTATCGGGGAAAAGTCCGCCATGGCGGCTAACAATGGTTTGGGCAGCTTTATGCAGGTGTCGGGCACGAGCATAATAACCCAGTCCGGCCCAGAGCGTTAACACTTCCTGCTCGGTTGCTTGAGCCAGGGTTTCAATGGTCGGGAAGCGATTCCGGAAGCGTAGATAATATGGCAGCGCCTGTTCGACCTGAGTTTGTTGCAATAGGAATTCGGAGAGAAATATGGGGTACCATCCCTTTTCTTCACGCCATGGTAATGGACGCTTATTATGTTCGAACCAGTGTATCAGACGGTGTCGGAAAGAGGTTTTGTGGTAGGGATTCGTGGCGTCCTTTAAGGCGGGCATCTGAACCACCGATTATTTGTATTGAATGGTTGTTTCAAACCAGCGCGAGGTATGGGAGCGCACCATCTGAACCAGACAGATTTGGGAGGTGAAAGGCGTCGGATTCTTTAAGGCATTTTCATAAAGGTTGATGAGGGCGTTACTGTATTTATCCAGATAGACGCTGTCAATTTGGGTGGGATCGCCCAATACGATTAACTTGCTATCTTCTCCCAGACGCGTGCCCAACGTGCGCATCTGGAAAGGATTGGCATTCTGCGCTTCATCGAAAATAACATAAGAATTGGATAAGTCCGAGCCGCGTATGTCGGCCAGATTCAATAGTTCGATAACGCCGGAATCCAGTAGCTTTTTGTATCCCTCATCGCTGTCCATGTCCGTGGTAAACTGACGCAACTTTTCCACAAACGGCCGCATTTTGGGAATAAGCTTACGCTTTACGGACCCCGGCAGGAAACCGAGATCTTCACCCAGACGACTTTTTGTGATTACAGGTTTGATCAGTTTAATTGAATCGTAGCGGCGTTCTTTAAAAACTTTTTCCAGTCCGGCTGCCATTGCGATATGGGTTTTACCCGTACCGGCCTTTCCTATGATGATCTGAATTTTAATGGTATCGTCCATCGCCTGTTGCATGCAAACCGCTTGTTCGAAGTTGAATTTGAAGTTACTGTCATCCAGAACTTTGGGAGCGGTGTCCAATACCCTTGTATTGTAGTAATCGAAATATTGGAGACGATCGCCTTTACGAATGCCCATGCCGAAAAATTGATTATTGGAATCAAAAAGAGCCGCTCCTTCATTTTCCGAAAGATGCCATTTCTTTCGGTATTGCAGCTGCCATTGGTTTTTGTTCTGTGACTGAAACAGATGATTGATCTCTTCATTCTCCAGTTCAATATTTTTAACGGGTTGGAAGAAGCTGGCCAGATATTCTTCGGATATTTTGTCGTGTTTATAATCTTCACTGTGGATATCAAGTGCTCCGCTTTTAATGCGCAAATTCCGGTCTTTGGTTACAAGGATAAATTTGCGCTTTGGAAACTGCTCTTTGAGCCCCATGGTTTGTGAAAGGATGGTGTTGTCTTTGTAGCCGTCGGACAACTCGCCGGGAAAATGTTTTGAAAGATAGTTATGTACGAAAAACAGAAGACCTTCATAACCGTTTGGAATGGAGATGCCGCCTTCGGGCGTATTACCGCGCTGAATGAGTTGTTCTAACTTCTGACTTATTTCACGTGCGTTATATCCCAGTTGCGGATCGTTCTTTTTGCTGTCGATTTCGTCCAGAACCGAAAGGGGAATAATAACGAGATGTTCTTCAAAACGGAAAAGAGCCGAAGGATCATGAAGAAGTACATTCGTGTCAAGAATGTAAGCCGAACGTTGGTCCTCTTCATTCGAAGGGTCTAATTGCAGGTGATTTTGATCCATACCTATTATTGTTACCCTGGCGTCAGCCGATTTAATTAGCGATTACGGTCGTTTAAATATAACGTAATTTCCATCTGTAGAGATGATTCATATCATTTAAAGGTTTTTGACTAATGAGTCTCAAAATAGTTTCACGTTAAATATCCTTTTGCCATGGGATGGAAAACCGGAAATGTTTAAACATTAAAACGGATATTGAGAATATCGCCGTCCTTTACAATATAATCTTTGCCTTCCAGCCTTAAGAGCCCTTTTTCTTTACAGGCCTGCATACTGCCCTGTTGTATAAAGTCTTTATAGGGCACCACTTCTGCACGAATAAATCCCTTTTCCATGTCGCTGTGGATAATACCTGCTGCTTTGCGGGCATTGGCGCCTTCGCGTACTGTCCAGGAACGGCATTCATCCTCGCCGACCGTAAAAAATGAGATAAGGCCCTGCAGTTCATAGGAAGTTCGAATAAGCTTGAATAACGCCGGCTCTTTTATACCCAATTCGTTCATGAATATGCGGGCGTCCTGATCATCCAATTCGGAAATTTCTCTTTCAATTTCGGCGCTCAAGGCAGTTACGGCGCAGCCAAAGGTATTAAATTCGGAAAGGTCGTTTTCAATTTGAGGTTCATTGCCGATATCGTCTTCCGAGATATTGATAACAAATAGAACAGGCTTTAATGTAACAAATTGAAAACTCCGTAAAATAAGCTCTTCATACTCCTGAAATTGCAATTCGCGCAAAGGTTTTTCTTCATCGAGTTGCCTTTTTAACTTGCGCATTAATTCCAGTTCGCGGCGATCGTGTTCGTCCTGCGTTTTTTGAACCAACTTTTCGAGCCGCTCCAAGCGATTTTCCACGGTTACAAGATCGCTTAATAGAAATTCCGATTGAATGAATGCCATATCGGCTTTGGCGTCAATGCGTTCGAAAGGGTGCGGATAGTACTCGTTTTCGAAGCGGCGAATGATGACCATAAGGGCGTCGACGGTTTTAAGGTTATTCAAAAATTGAGGCGGGAGGCCCTGCGCTCCGGATTGTTCGTTTTCGAGACCGGGTACCTTCACGTATTCGATGGTTGTGTTGACTTGTTTTTTGGGACGAAACAATTCGGTGAGACGATCCAGGCGCTCATCGGGCACTTTAATGACGCCCCGTTCCGCGGTTATTCTACCACCGGGTTCTGCGACGCTTTTATGTTTTAGCAGCGTGGAAAAGATGGTCGATTTTCCGGAGAAGGGCAGTCCGACAATTCCAATTTGCATAATTTGTTTGAACCTGTCCGAATGATTCTGTTCTGAATATGTTAACTGTAAACTTAAACAAAATCAGAATATGAGGCCAAAATAAAAGTGGAGAAAATAGAATGACGGGCGATTCCATATTCCATCATATAGCCTTGTATCTTAGGTTACCTATCCATAACTTTCACGCATGTACATATACGGTCGTCAACCTGTTTTGGAAGCATTGCGCTCCGGAAGTAGGGTGCAAAAAGTTTGGTTAGCGAAAAATACAAGCGGAAAAGTTATCGCTGAAATTAAAAAACGCGCCCGTGAATTGGTGATACCGGTGGAAACCGTAGAAAAAAACAATCTTCAAAAATATGTGGGCGCCGTGGTACATCAGGGCGTGGCGGCCGATACGCAAATAAACGCCGTACTGAGTGAACGGCAATGGCACGACTGTTTAAAGCGACCCAATACGCTTATCGTTATTCTGGATCAGATTCAGGATGCGCATAATCTGGGCGCCATTTTACGGACTGCCGACGCGGTAGGCGTGAACGCGGTTGTTCTTCCGCAAAAAGGCACGGCTCAATTGAATGCAACCGTAGCGAAGACTTCGGCGGGCGCCCTGTTCCATTGCTCCCTTTACCAGAGCGATCGTATCGAAACCGTTTTGCAACAATGCCGCGATAATAAGCTGACAACGATTGCGACTTCGCTTGGGGCTGGAAGCACGATTTATGATACGGATTTTAGAAGAGGGCTCGCGTTAGTCATAGGCAGCGAAGGCAGCGGTGTTCGTAAGAACATCGCAGGAGTGTGTGATGTGCGGGCGACGATTCCGCAATTGGGGCGCGTCAATTCCTTGAATGTTTCGGTAGCTACTGCTGTCATATTATATGAAATCCTGCGACAGCGTATGGAATGATTTCTCGGATGAATATTTTAAAGAAACAAATGACTGCCTTTCGAGTAATGTAGAGTAGTTTATATTACTTATAACATCTTTGGATGAATAAAACACGGGAAAAATTATGCAACGTATTCTTTGGGCCGACGATGAAATTGAGCTGCTTAAAGCACATGTAATCTTTCTTAAAGAAAGAGGATATGATGTAGTGACAGTTACCAATGGCGATGATGCGGTGTATGAAGTTAAGAACAATAATTTCGATATCGTCTTGCTCGATGAAATGATGAGCGGGAAGGATGGTTTGGCTGCATTAAATGAAATTAAAGATCTGTATCCTCATTTGCCGGTTATTATGATAACCAAAAACGAGGAAGAGAGTCTGATGGAAGATGCCCTGGGACAACGCATCGATGATTACCTGACCAAACCTGTTAATCCCAGCCAAATTCTGATGGCATGTAAAAAATTTCTCGATAAGAAGGACATCATTACGGAAAAACGCAGCCAGCAATTTGCAAAGCAATTATCGCAATTATCCTTTTCATTAATGAATACCATGGAACCGGACAGTTGGATCGATCTGGCCATGAAGATATTTCGAATGGACAGCGATCTCGATGGAGTGCCGGAAGCGGAGTTTCGTCAGGTTCTTTATGATCAACGCCGGGAGGTAAATACGGAGTTCGGTAAATTTATCGAGCGCCATTACGCCGACTGGGTGAATCAAAAAAACCGGGATGAGCGGCTCAGGCTTTCGGTGGATATCGTACCGTCTTATGTCGTCCCGGCTTTGAAAGAAAATAAACGCGTTATATTCTGGGTCATCGACTGCATGCGGACGGATCAGTGGTTTACACTGGAGTCTTTTTTCTACGATTGGTTCCGGGTGGAGCAGCAATTGTATTTTTCCATTTTACCGACAGCTACGCCCTTTTCGCGAAATGCTCTTTTTAGCGGACTGTTCCCGGAAGAAATCGAAAAAAGATATCCCGAACTTTGGCGAATGAACGAGGATGATGAAAGTTTAAATCGATATGAAAAAGAGTTGTTGGATTTGCAACTCAGACGTTATGGATTAAACCTGCAGAAAGATTTGAAATATATCAAGATTATGAATACCGATGATATGCGCCAGCTTGATAAGCAGTTAAATAATTATTTGGACAGCCGAATGTTGGCCATCGTAGTTAACTTTGTAGATATACTTGCGCACAGCCGATCGGACTTACCGATACTGAAGGAAATTGCACCGGACGAATCGGCCTACCGCAGCTTAACGCGTTCCTGGTTTAGACATTCGCCCATTATCAATATACTGAAACGCATCGCCGATTTGCCGAATACGGTAAACTTTGTAACATCGGATCATGGCAGCATACGTGGATTGCATGCCACGAAGGTCATCGGCGATCGCGAAACTTCCACGAATCTGCGTTACAAATACGGACGCAGTCTTAAGGTGGATAAAAAACACGCGATCTATCTGAAAAATCCATCCGACTGGAAATTACCGAAACGCGGCATCAATACCAATTATATCATCGCCAAAGAGGATTTTTACTTTGTCTATCCCACCAATTATTACAAATATTTAAATTATTATAAGGACAGTTTCCAACACGGAGGCGCCTCCATTGAAGAAATGATCCTTCCGATTGTACGGTTGGAAAGCAAATTTAAATCCTGATATTCACCGGACACGCTGTTATAGCCATTTGCCGGCGTCCCCGTTTTAATCGCTTTTGTTTTTAAAAGCTGATGGCAGCTTCATTCGATTTCATGTTTTATAACACTGTTCGTTCTGCCTGCCAAATCCGGTTCGGGAGGTAAAAGCTCTTCTCGGCCGTTTACCATTAACACCAGGGTATTGAAAGCCTGCATCAGCTCATCCGCAGTAAAATTGCAATGTCCGTATCGTACAACGGGGATGTGTTTGTGCAAACGGTCCTCGTTGGAAATCGTTTTGTTTCGGTATAAACGCGCATGCCAGGCGGGCACTATCGGATCGGCTAATGTGTGCATGGTTATGAGCGGAAAGCGGGGTTCGCCGTCTGTTTGGTAGTCTTCTTTTATCGATTGAAGCGCTGCAGCATCCGCGGAGAAACGCTCGACATTTGCGTTCAGATGGGCGTCGTTGGCCGAGCCCCGGTAGCGGCGCTGGCTGTTATCAAATGGCTGACCGCCCAGTTTAATGCGGGCATCATTGGTTGCAAAAACATTGTACCACAATAAGCCCAATACGGTCTCGCCGATTGTTTCTTCGTTTTGCGGATCAAAAGGAGCGCGGGTAACGCGAAGCAACTGCAATGTCTTCTCCGGTTCGCTGGAAATAGCTTTAATAATTGCCGGAACATACTGCCCGGACCAGTTCCTTTGCACTTCTTCAGGAATATCAACGGCGCTTGCCGGTAATACATCGGGGAAAAAATAATCGAAGACCACCCGGAAATCGCCGAAATAATTGATCTGTTTACGAAAGTCGCCAACGGGGCCGCACGTTGCCAGACCGCCGTCATAAATACGTTTGGTCTCGATCGACTGGGCGGTAATCAAGCCGCCTTCGGAGGCGCCGACCAGATAGACATGATGTGCATCTTGGAATAGTGTGTTAAACAGATAGGTCAGTTCCACAAGATCAATAACGGCCTCCGGCGCCGCCAAACCGTTTTGTCGATAACTGGTTACAGCAAACACATAACCCTGCTCCGTGACCAACTCCGGTATCGAAGTTCCGTCCGGTAGCTGTAATTGATTTTCCGGTATGCCGAGCGGCTCCAACGGAGAAACATAGCCATGGGCATAGACCACCAAATCCTGATTCCAATCGATCGGTATATAATACCGGTAGTGTGCACCGGATTCCATTTTGCCTTCGACAATTTTTAAATCGCCCTGCTGTCTTACGGATTGCGAGAGTATCGAAGGCGACGGCTCTTCAGAATTTTGTGTGGAAGCGGTGGGTGCGTTCTCTCGGGTGCATTGAAGCAGCCAAATCAAAGAAAATAAAAACAACCAAATAAGACCAATTCGAGTCATTATATCCTCCTTTTAGAATGGATGGTTTTCAAAGTTGTAAGGAAATCATGAATATCGCTTAGCCGGTTCGGTCTTCATCTATAGCCATGAGATGCCTGAAAACAGGATGGCGTTCTGCTTACATACGGGTTGAAAACACCAAAATGTTTCCGAATATATCGGTCAATATTGCATTATAATCGCACAGTGTGTGCTTGTATTCCGCTTCTTTTTCTTTTATTTTCAATGCTTTAAAATTAAACGAACCATGTGTAAAGTGCGAGAATATATTTCGGAATCTATAGAAGAGACAAAGGCGATTGCAAGCGATCTGGCGAAAATTTTCAAACCTAACGATGTGGTATTGTTAAACGGCGAACTGGGCAGCGGCAAGACATTTTTGGTGAAGGAAATTTGCCGGCGTTGGCAAACCCGCGATGAACCTTCCAGTCCGTCATTTGCCATTATCCAGCAGTATCGCGGTCCTGTGCCGGTATATCATCTGGATTTTTATCGGATCGAAGACGTACGTGAACTGGATGAATTGGGCTGGGAAGAACTGATATCGGGAGAAGCGGTGACGTTTATCGAATGGCCCAAGTTTATTGAAGCATTTTTGGATCATTATTACCGAATTGACATCCGGTTAGAGGAAAACCGCCGTATATTCACACTTAATGATTTCAATACTTCTCATACCGGAGAAAGAAATTAGCGATATGATCCTGGCAATCGAAACATCGGGCGCGCTATGCAGCGTGGCATACTGGGAAGATGGCAAAACGCTTATCGAATATAACGTGGAGATTGCCATGCAGCACGCCGAATTGCTGGCGAAATTGGTGGACGACGGTTTAACCTTCTTATCCCGGAAGCCGCTGAAAAAACATTACCAGTTAAAGGATATTAAGTTAGTGGCGGTGGGTGTGGGACCGGGCTCCTTTACCGGATTGCGCATCGGTCTGAGTTATGCCCAGGGATTCTGTTTTGCACGAAGGTTGCCGATTGTGGGCATTTCGAGCCACCAGGTCCTTGCCAGCCAGCATTTACGAAAATATCCCACTTTTTATACCCTGGTTGAGGCGCGGCGCAATGAGGTTTATCTGGCCGAAATCCATGTAGCGGGCGACATGTATCCGGAAATGATCAATCATCAAATTGTCGATCGAAACGATTTAAACGCCGTTATTCCCGAAGGTGCACATATCCTTTATAAACACGGGATGACGTTGGATGAGGACATAATCGAAGGATTACACAGCCGGGATGTGGTCATTTATGATCAGGGCCGGTATTCCGCTTCCATCATTGCTCAACTTGGATATCAAAAATGGAAGACGAAGCAGGGCGATGACCTGGCTCAGATAGAACCCATGTATATACGTCCATTTGCCGGAGTGTTATGACCTGCCGGATACGGCGCATGTTTGAGGATGACGTACCACAAGTGGCCGGGCTGGAGAAAGATATATTCAGCGATCCCTGGTCGGAAGAAAGTTTTGCGATTGAAGTTAAAAATATTAAACTTTCTTACCCTTTTGTTATAGAGTATGAAGGCAAATTAGCGGCATATGCGGTGGTCTGGCATTACCTCGGCGAGGCGCATATCGGCAATTTTGCGGTAGCCCCGGCATACAGAAGGAAAGGTTTTGGGCGGCAACTCATGGAGCATATTCTTGATAAGTTTAAAACATACGAAATAATCTATTTGGAAGTAAGGCGCTCCAATGAAAGCGCCATTAAATTGTACGGCGAATATGGATTTGCACCGCTTTATTTACGCCAAAACTATTACGCCGACGGCGAAGACGCCGTGGTTATGGTAAAAGATTTATAATCATATCGAGGGGAAATTATGGATTGGTTTAAACGGAAGAAAGAGTCAATAAAAGCAACGCCTAAAAAGGATATGCCTGACGGACTCTGGGTGAAGTGCGACCAATGCGCCGAAATCATTTATCGCAAAGAGTTGGAAAAGAAGTATTACGTTTGTCCAAAATGCGATTATCACTTCCGTGTTGGCTATGAGATTTATATTAAAATATTGTTTGATGAAAACAAATTCAGCGAATTTAATCAAAATATCCAATCCGTCGATCCTCTCAATTTCAAGGATTCAAAAAAGTACGGCGAAAAGTATCGGGCAACAGTGAAGAAAACCGGTTTTAATGAAGCGGTTATAACCGGTTCGGGGAAAATTGAACATCACGACGTTGTGATGGCATTGATGGATTTCCGATTCCTCGGCGGAAGTATGGGGTCGGTTGTGGGAGAAAAAGTTGCCCGGGCGATCGATAAGGCGGTGGAACTGGAACAACCGTTGATCATTTTGTCTTCTTCAGGGGGCGCTCGCATGCATGAAGGTATTTTAAGCTTAATGCAATTGGCAAAGACCAGTGGGCGATTGACGCGCCTGTCGAAAAAGAATATTCCTTATATCTCAATTTTGACAAATCCGACGACGGGCGGCACCACCGCCAGTTACGCCATGTTAGGGGACATCCATATTGCGGAACCCGGTGCACTGATCGGTTTTGCGGGTCCCCGCGTCATAAAGCAAACCATCGGACAGGATTTACCCCCGGGTTTTCAACGTTCCGAATTTCTGCAGGAACACGGCTTTGTCGATTTTATTGCACATCGCCATGTGCTTAAACAAAAAGTGGCCCAGGTTTTGGACTTCTTTTTGCACCAAAATTCCGCAAGTTGATCCGAAATTTTGATCTATAATAATGCTTCGATAGTAATATGATGAATAAGGTAGAGGGGCGTGAGACAGGGCACGGTTTCGATTCTCGTTACTAATGATGATGGTATTTATGCCGAAGGTATAAAACAATTGAAAGAAGCCCTCGAGGGTTTGGGAGAGATTACCGTAGTGGCGCCATTGGTGGAAAAAAGTGCGGTGGGACACGCCATTACGCTTTCCGATCCGCTTAGGGTCATGGAAATTGACCGCGACGGCGCCTTTTTCGGTTATGCTGTTAACGGTACACCGGCAGACTGCGTAAAGCTGGGCGCACGTTCTATATTGGCAAGAAAGCCGGATGTGGTTGTCAGCGGTATTAATCAGGGCTCCAATACGGCAACAAATATTATTTATTCGGGCACGGTCTCGGCGGCAGCCGAAGGTATCATTATGCAAATACCTTCGATGGCGGTTTCGATTACGTCATACAGCGTATCCGAATTTTCTTTTGCAGGTAAAATTGCGCGCCGCCTGACCAGCGAGATTTTACGCTACGGGCTTCCGGAAGGCACGTTGCTCAATGTTAATGTGCCGCCGCTGAGTGAAGAGGAAATAGAAGGTGTTGTGGTTACCCGGCAGGGAAAGGGACGCTTCGAAGAGGCGTTCGACAGGCGCACCGATCCTAATAAACGAACGTATTACTGGCTTACGGGTAAACGGATGCTGCTTGATTCCGAAGATGATGTGGATGATGTTGTTGTAAATCAGAATAAAGTATCCGTTACGCCCATTCATTACGATTTAACCAACTATGAATTTCTGCAGGACTTGAAAAAATGGAACATGACTCCCTGAAATACGATCAGGCGCATGAAACGATTTTAATCCTCGATTTTGGTTCTCAATATACACAATTAATTGCCCGTCGTATTCGGGAACTCGGCGTTTTCTCTGAAATCCAGCCTTATTCATCAGACATTAACGATATTAAACATAAAAATATAAAGGGTATCGTGCTGTCGGGCGGACCCTCTTCCGTTTACGACCGCGGTGCACCGCTGGTTGATCGACAGCTGTTCGGGTTGGGACTTCCGGTCTTAGGCGTCTGTTACGGTTTGCAGTTGATGATCTATCTTAACGGCGGCAAGGTAGCAGGCGCCGATCATAAGGAATATGGTTTGGCGCGTCTTGTTATTAATGAAGCGGGGGCTTTGTTAAATCAGATACCCGATGAAAGTTCGGTATGGATGAGCCACGGAGATAAGGTGCTCGCCTTACCCGATGATTTTATAGCGATCGCCAAAACAACCAACTCGCCGTTAGCGGCCATCAGGCATGAAACCCATCCATGGTACGGACTTCAATTCCATCCCGAAGTTGCCCATACCCAGTACGGCCGACACATTCTGAAAAATTTTGTTTTGGATATCTGTCACTGTAAAGGCGACTGGTCGCCCGCCTCTTTCATTGAAGAAAGCGTTCGAAAGATACGGAGCGAAGTCGGCGACAAGCAAGTACTCTGTGCTTTAAGCGGAGGGGTTGATTCCAGCGTAGTGGCCGTTCTACTGAATGGGGCCATTGGTAAGCAATTGCATTGCATTTTTATCGATACGGGTCTGCTTCGTAAAAATGAAGCACAGGAAGTTAAACGTGTTTTTTCGGAACATTTTGATATTAAATTGACCTCGCTCAACAGCGCCCGGTCGTTTTATGATAAATTAACCGGCGTTATCGATCCTGAAGAAAAGCGTAAACGGATCGGCAATGAATTTATTCGCATTTTCGAGACAGAAGCTGATCAATTGGGTACATTCGAATTTCTGGCGCAGGGTACGCTGTATCCCGATGTGATTGAAAGTGTATCGTTTAAAGGACCTTCGGCAACGATCAAGTCTCATCATAATGTAGGCGGACTGCCCGAAAAGTTTGGCTTTCGTTTGATCGAACCGTTGCGTGAACTATTCAAAGATGAAGTTCGAAACGTGGGACGCGAACTTGGAATATCCGAGACCATCATTGGAAGACATCCGTTCCCCGGGCCGGGTCTGGCAGTGCGGGTTTTGGGTGAAATAACGCCCGAGCGCATAAGCACATTGCAGGAGGCCGACGCTATTTACATTGAGGAGCTGCGAAAAGCCGACATTTATGATGATATTTGGCAGGCGTTTGCTGTATTATTACCGGTTCAGACGGTCGGCGTGATGGGGGATCAACGCACTTATGAGAATGTCATTGCTTTACGGGCGGTGACGAGCACGGATGGAATGACCGCGGATTGGTATCCCATGCCGAACGAGGTAATGACAGCCGTATCCAACCGTATTATCAATGAAGTAAGAGGGATTAATCGGGTGGTTTATGATATCAGTTCCAAACCGCCCGCAACAATTGAATGGGAATAAGAGGGGGTAGCATTAATTATGTGTGGAATAGTCGGATATTTAGGTAATAAGGATGCCACGCAGATTTTGGTTAATGGTTTAAAGCGCCTGGAGTACCGGGGATATGATTCTGCGGGGCTGGCTTTAATAAATAATAACCATATTGATCTGGTAAAAGAAGTCGGTAAAATAAGCGCGCTGGAGAGCGCACTCAGCCAGCATCCTTTAAGGGGCAGTATTGGGATCGGGCACACACGCTGGGCGACCCACGGCGAACCCAGCCAGGGCAATGCCCATCCGCACTTCGACGGAACTCAAAATATTGCCCTGATTCACAACGGCATTATCGAAAATTACGCTTCTCTAAAAAAAGCGTTAGAGCAAAGCGGCCATCAATTTCGCTCCGAAACCGATACCGAGGTTATTGCCCATCTGATCGAAGAATTATATGAGGATGATTTTGAGGACGCGTTCCGTAAGGCGTTATTGGAACTGGAAGGAACTTACGGATTGGCCGTAATCTCCAACTACGAACCGGATAAAATTTTTGTGGCACGCAAGGGCAGCCCTATCGTAATTGGCGTTGCTGATAACGAATTTTATGTGGCTTCGGATGTAAATCCCTTAATACCGCACACACGCAACGTCTTCTATCTGGAAGATGATGAGATGGCCATTCTGACCAAAACAGGCGTAATTACAAAAACGATCCACAATAAAGTTATCGAGAAGCAACTGGAAAAAGTTACGTTTCAGGTAAGCGATATTGAAAAAGGAGATTTCGAACACTTTATGCTCAAAGAAATCTTTGAGCAGCCCAAAACCATCATGGACGCTATGCGCGGACGCTTGTTGAGGGAAGAGGGCTTGGTTAAATTGGGCGGATTGGCGGACGTGGAAGAGAAATTAATCAACGCTAAAAAGATCTATTTTACCGCATCCGGTACGTCGTGGCATGCCGCACTGCTTGGTGAATATCTGATGGAAGAATTTTGCCGCATACCGGTAGAGGTAGAATACGCCTCTGAATTTCGTTACCGCAATCCCATCATCGGCAGTGATGAAATCGTTATTGCTATTTCTCAGTCCGGCGAAACGGCAGACACACTGGCCGCTTTGCGAGAAGGTAAGTACAAGGGCGCCATGGTACTGGGTATTGTCAATGCCGTAGGCTCCACGATTGCACGGGAAACAGAAGCTGGTGTTTATATTCATGCCGGTCCGGAGATCGGCGTGGCCAGCACAAAAGCCTTCACTTCTCAGGTGACAGCCATCATTCTGGTCACTCTGATGATTGCGCGTAAACGCCATATGTCGGTTGTGCAGGGTAAGCAAGTGATCGATGAACTATTAAGCATACCGAATAAAGTTGAGCGAATTCTGGCACAAAACGATAAAATCCGCGCATTGGCGGAAGAATTCAAAAACGAACGCAATTTCTTGTATTTGGGGCGCGGTTATAATTTCCCCGTCGCTCTGGAAGGCGCCCTGAAACTAAAGGAGATATCCTATATTCATGCCGAAGGCTATCCGGCCGCGGAAATGAAGCACGGCCCCATTGCTTTGATCGACGAAAATATGCCGGTGGTTTTTATTTCCACCAAAGATACCATATATGAGAAGGTCATCAGCAATATCCAGGAAGTAAAAGCGCGAAAAGGGCGCGTTATTTGTATTGCCAATGAGGGCGATCAGACAATAGCGAAATACGCGGATAAGGTAATTTATATCCCGGAAACATTACAGGAACTTATGCCGTTACTCTCGGTTATTCCTTTACAATTGTTGGCTTATCACATCGCCGTTCTTCGCGGCTGTGATGTGGACCAACCGCGTAATTTGGCCAAGAGCGTTACTGTGGAATAAGAATCAAAGACGACGTCTACAATTGAAAGGAAACGGAACAGTTATGATCCAGGTTCGTACGGTAGGTCTGTGTCTAATAATATTACTGCTTTTTCACACGGTTGATGCCCAAAAAGCTCCTAAAAAGGAATGGACCATTTTTCAGCAAAGTAAAGCGTTATACCAACAGGGCAAATACGAAAAAGCACGACAATACTTCCA
The DNA here is from genome assembly GCA_964542915.1 of uncultured Calditrichaceae bacterium. Lineage (GTDB taxonomy): Bacteria > Calditrichota > Calditrichia > Calditrichales > Calditrichaceae > CAZIVP01. The sequence continues at coordinate 250,743 of CAZIVP010000001.1, forward strand.
AGCATTTATTGACAAATACCCCGATAGCCGATTGCTCACCGCCAATCATTTGATGTTGGCTAAAATTGAATACCGGCTGAATGAATACCAGTCTTCTCTGGACCGTTGCAAGCGGTTTTTGGACCGTTTCCCGCAAAGTAGTTATACAGATGACATTCATTTTTTAATGGGCAAAAATTATTACAAACTCAACCGGCTGCAAACGGCGGCGGGAACCTGGCTTTATGTGGCCGAACACGCCGCAAACGAGAAACTGGCTCAAAGGGCGCGCGCCCTCGCTGAAGATGTGTTACGCTATCGTTTGGATGAACAGGATCTGCTTCATCTGGAAAAACAAACAGAGAGGGCTTTTGCCCGCCATATCATTTGGTATCACATCGCCAGACATTATCAAAAACAAAATTTATTGGCCGTTGCTCTGCCCTTTCTTGAAAAATATATGGAAGGCGCCCGGACCGAACACGTTTATTATGAGCAAATGAAGTCGTTCTATGAGGGTATTAAAAACCAAAAAAGCAAAGCCATCCGTATCGGTGCTCTGTTGCCTCTGAGTGGCGCCAATAAGGATATTGGAAATAGTATCCTGAGAGGAGCCCGGCTTGCAGCCAAAGAGTATAATTCAAACCATGCTTTGCCGGTTGAAATTGTGGCTTATGATTACGAAACCGATCTCATTACAGCAATCAAAAAGTACAAAGAAGCGGCGCGCGATCCTTCCATTGTTGGGATTTACGGGCCGTTATCCACAGATATGACCGCGGCCTGCGCTGCTCTGGCCGATTATGAAAAACTGCCCGTCATTACTCCTACCGCAAGTTCCGCTGAATTGCACGAATCCTTTGGGCAGATCGTTCAATTGTCAACGCCTGTTGATATGATCGGGCGCTATGTTGCTCAATTTGTAATGGATTCGTTGCAGGTTGAGCGCGTTATCACCTTCGCGCCCCTTGACGACTATTTTATTAATATGACGGATGCATTTAGCGCTGCTTTTCAGACCGATACGACGAAATCATTATACCAGGAATGGTATTATCCCGGCGATCAGGATTTTTCCGGTCAATTTCGAAAGTTGAAGCGAAGGGGGCTCAAACTTGCTTACAGAGATTCGGTTTTAAACAGCGATTCGTTAAATGTCGAACCTCATGAGGTCGATTCGCTTTACCGGCTGCATTTGGAAAAAGCGCGCAAAAAGTTGGAGGAGAATGACGCCAAAATCGATTCGGCCGATATTGCCGTGCGAGCGTTCGATGCCATTTTCATGCCGGTTTACAGGGATGATATCAAAATGATAGCGCCGCAAATTGCTTATGCCAATATTCAGGCGCAGATGATCGGAAACGAAGATTGGTATGATTTGGAAACGTTAAAGAATAACCGCTATTATGTCGATAGTTTAATTATAGCGAGTAATGGCTATTTAAACGAAGAAGACTGGGATTACCGGAATTTCAGGAACAATTTTCGCAATATGTTCTCCGAAACGCCCGACCGAATGGCGCTGACCAGTTATGACAGTTTCAATTTTATTCTTAACGCGATTGATTTTAGTGAACAAAAACCGGACCGCGGGAATTTTCTCGAAATTCTTATGAACGCTCCCCATTACAGGGGTATTTATAAACGCATCAATATCGGAGCAGAAGGTTTTAATCGTTCTGTACAAATGTTGCAGTATTTTAAGAGTGCAGGCTTATTTCCTCTGCGTTAAATTATGAAATCCGCAAGTTATGAAACGTATTATATATTCCGGGGCTTCCCGGAATTATTGCATGCTTTTTCCAACCGCAAAATCGGATTTAGTAAAGGCATCTATCAATCGCTCAATATCGGTTTGAGCACACCCGATCTTATAGAAAATGTACAAAAAAACAGGCGTTTACTGTTTAACACTCTGGGGATCGAGCACGAACAATTGGTGATACCGGAGCAAATACATTCCTCTAACGTGCAATACGCAAGTAAACCGGGTATCCACAGGCAATGCGATGCACTCGTAAGCGATCAATCCGATTTATTTTTGTCGGTTCAAACGGCGGATTGTTTTCCTGTTTTTCTCTACGATCCCACCAAAAAGGTCGTGGGGCTGGTACATTCCGGCTGGCGGGGTACAAGCGGAAATATCGCAGGTAAAACAGTACAATTTATGATCGATCAATTTGGAGTCGACGTAAAGCAAGTCATCGCTGCCGTGGGTGCGGGCGTTCAACAGGAATGTTATCAGGTTGATGAAGTGACCGCGCGTCATTTTGACAGGGCTTATCTGAAAACCGACGGCGAAAAGCATTTTAAACTAAACTTACGTCAACAAATTGTCGATCAGTTAATTACAACAGGCATTCCGGAGAGGCAGATCGAGCAGGATAAGACCTGCACGCATTGTGCTGACGAACGTTATTATTCTTATCGGCGCGACGGAAAACATGCCGGCCGCATGATGGGCATCATAGGGGTAAAAAAATGATCAGTAAGGAAAATTTAAATGCTTAAATGGTTTTTTAATATTTTATTTGTTGTCGCAGGAACCTTGATGGCCAATGGGCAGGTGGACTCCCTGCAAAGCGTTTTGGAAAAGACGCAGGGTGAGCACAAGGTCGATGTGTACATAAAACTTTGCAATGCCGTCCATGAGGATTCCGTAAGCAGAAGTATTTATTATGCAGAAAAAGCATTGTATTATGCACGCGAAAAGAAACTCTCGGGGAAAAAAGCGGAGGCACATTATAATCTTGGTTACTTTTATTACCGGGATAGACGGTTCCACTTAGCATTGCAACACTATCGACAATCAGAAGACATGTTCCTGAAAGCGAAAGATCTCTATCATCTTTCTTATCTGTACAACCGTATGGCCAACCTCTTTATCAAATTAGATCGGCATGATCGGGTTACACAGATGTATTTAAAAGCGGCAACCTTTAAAGATAGCATTGGGGATACCAGCGGACTTTCATTTGTGTATAATAATCTGGGTCTCTTCTATTGGCGGACCAGTCAAGACGACAGTGCGCTGTATTATTACCGGCAGGCCTTAAAAATGCGGCAGCAAATAGGTGAAGAGCTGAACTCGGCAACGGTTTTGAACAACATCGGCGTTATCTATCATAACTGGAATCAATATGAAGAAGCATTGCAGTATTATCTGCAGTCTATGGAAATAAGACGTCGCAAGAAGGATCATGAAGGGGTCGCCCTGTTGCTCAACAATATCGGACGCACGTATTACGATTGGGGCAAATACGAAAAGGCATTCGATTATTTTGAAAAAGGATTCAATAAAAGTCAATCAATCGACTTTACCAATGGTATTGCGTACTCCAAAATGAATTTCGCTTTGGTAAACCGCAAAAAGGAACACTATCAAGCGGCTTTGGATAACTTATTTGAAGCGTTAAAGGCATATGAAGAAATAAATTATGGGGCCGCCTGCGGTCTGGTGTCCAATGAAATCTCAAAAACGTATAATATGATGCAGAAACCGAAAAAAGCGATAGAATGGGCCACCAAAGGCCTTAACATTGCAATAAACAAAGAAAATGAGAACCACCACTCGATGGCGTTACAAAACCTCGGCATGGCATATCAGTTACAGGGCGATTACGGCCGGGCAATAGATACTTTGCTTAAAAGTCTGTCTATTTCGAAAAAAATAAAACGCCCCGCCCTTTCCATCGAAACCTACCAAATGATTACGGAAATCTATGAAAAGACGGGACGCCATAAACAGGCATTACACTATTTCAGAAAGCACCAACAGTTCCAGGACAGTATCTTCAATGTGCGGAGCCAGGCTTTAATATCCGATCTTCAATTGAAGTACGAAACAAAGGAACGAGAACGGGAAAATGCTCTTTTAGTAAGGCAAAGCAATCTCCAATCCCGGATCATTAAAAAACAGCAATCAATGAATATCTTTATCAGTATTGCAGCCATTTTGCTTGTTTTTCTGACACTGGCGTTATTTGTGGTAAACCGCCACAAGGTGAAAACGAATCGGTTGCTGGCGCATTTTAATAAGAAAATTATTCAACAACGGAACGATTTGGAACGCAAGAATACAGAACTGAATCATGCGCTGCAAAAAGTGAAACAATTAAGCGGATTATTGCCCATCTGTGCAAGTTGTAAAAAAATACGCGACGATAAAGGCTATTGGAATGAACTGGATGCTTACATTCGGGATCATTCCGAAGCTGAATTCAGCCATAGCATCTGTCCCGAGTGCAGAACCGAATTGTATGGCAGGATCGATAAAAAAAGCGAAAAACAAAACGATGGTGACTATGAAGATGCGGATGAGCATCGACATTATGATGAGCAAAATATTTGATTTCGATACGGCTTCAAAGAATCGTTGCATAAATAATCCGTTAAAAGATAGACGTACGTTTCACACCATGTATAATTTACTTTCCTGACAAATTCAACGGATTCCATAAGTTTCACTGCCCATCCAAGTATCTGCGCTTTTTCGCCCGCATCATCTTGAGAAAGAAGCCTCAAATATTCGAAATATAACTTTTATTGGCAATTTAATCGCATTAAATTGAGAAAAAAGTAACAAGATTGACTCAATTTAAATGGGAGCGCGGTTATGATTACGGATATCATAAAAAGTGTCTTTTTACTCCTGGCCGGTATTACGGTTATTCAAGGGAGTGGGCATATCCGCGAAGCCATAAACGCCGGCCGTTTTTATCCGGCCTCTGAACAGGCCTTGCAGCAAGAGATAAATCTGTTACTGGACAATGCAAACCCGCCAGGGGTCAATGGCCAAATTTACGGCCTGATCGCGCCCCATGCCGGCTATGCTTATTCCGGCCATGTAGCCGCCTGTGCGTATAAAACATTGCAAAAAGCACAATTCAGGCGTGTTATCGTACTTTCCCCATCCCATATCGATGCATTTAAGGGCGTATCTGTTTATAACGGCAAAGCGTATGCAACACCATTGGGGCAAATTCCCATCGATCAGGGATTTTCTCGTAAACTATCCGCATCGCACCGTCTGTTCAAATATTCCGAACGTGGCCATACGAATACTTACCGGGGCAGGGGAGAGCACGCCCTGGAAGTGCAACTCCCGTTTTTACAACAGACTTTAAGCGATTTTCAACTGGTGGCAGTAATTATGGGGGATCGGGGATATGTAACCTGCAGGGCGTTGGCCTGCGCTCTGGATTCGCTTGTTTGCGATAAACATACGCTGATCGTTGCAAGTTCGGATCTGTCGCACTTTCATACTTATGAAGGAGCGCAAAAGTTGGATCAAAAGGTTATTAACGCTATAAAGGAATGGGATTTTTTAAATTTACACCGAAACCTGCAAAATAAAACCTGGGAAGCGTGCGGCGGCGGACCGGTGGTTGCGATGATGATGGCTTTGCAGCGCATGGGCATTAAGGGCGTCCGTTTGTTGAAATACGCGAACTCGGGCGATGTTACTGCGAATCGTAGCCGGGTGGTGGGGTACAGCGCGATGGCGTTTTACGACGAAGGTAAAAGGCGTGCCGGGAACAAAAAGGACTTTTTTCTATCAGAAGCAGCGCAAATACATTTAATGCAGATTGTACGGAGCGCCGTCGAAGCCGCCGTGTGCAAGGGCTATACGAAGGATGTAAACGCCGGCGGATTTGAAGAACTCAGACTGGACCGCGCCGCATTTGTAACGATCAAAAAAGATGGCCGTTTACGGGGGTGTATTGGCTACACCTCTCCAATTATGCCGTTATTTAAAACGGTCTGTGAAGCGGCCATTGCGGCCGCAGTTCGCGATCCGAGATTTGCGCCTATAAAACCCGAAGAACTTCCCGACCTTCAATATCAGATTTCAGTCTTGTCGCCGTTTAATTTGGTGCGTGATATCACGATGATCCATCCCGGTCGACACGGGTTGTTCATCAAATGTGGAGCGCGATCGGGATTGTTGCTGCCTCAGGTTGCCGAGCGCCACGGCTGGGATCGGGCAACCTTCCTGGAGCATACCTGTACAAAGGCCGGTTTACCTGAGTGGGCATGGAAACAGAAACAAACCGATATCTTCCGTTTTACGGCGGAGGTGTTCGGGGATTATTGAATACCGGAACGCTTAAGCAATGCTAAAACAACCAACAGGTTCAGTAGTCCAATAAAAATGGCGCTGTTCACCAATCCGAATAGCGGCACAAACAAAATACTTAATAAGAACGAACCCAATAGAGCACCGACCAAATCCATACTGTACAGTAAGCCGGCATTGACCTTATTCGATGTTACGGATTGAATGTAAATGCGATTGGCCAGGGGAAATTGAAAACCCCCGACGGCGCCTGTTATAAGGGTTAATAATCCGAACATAAACGGGCTGAGGAATTCATTCAATAATTCAGGTTCCAATCGTGGGATCCATATAAAAAGAAGAATCAAAAATCCCATAATGAAAATGGCCAGTAGATGAACGCCTATCAACAAACGAATATTATGTTTAACCTCTAAAAATGGTCGCTTAAAAGAGAAATACAATTGGAGCCCTGCGCTTATGGACATCCCTGCCATGAACAGAGCTATAAGTACAGCGAGCTGGTAATAGACATAACCATGGACGGATTGAAAGCCAAGGATTATGAGAATTTCAAAACCGATAAGACTGAAACCCATAGCCGCGACCGCGGCGACGACCTGGACGTGTCTTGCGGATTTTTTTCCGGTAATGTGCCGACCGATGATATACATTGTTATGAAAAGCAGTAAAATTAACGATGCACTGTATGGAAACGCCAGCCGTTCCAGTTTTTGTGCAAACATCCGCATGTTGTCTGAAAACTGCGTGCTCCATAAGACTAAATGGAAATAATAGGCCGCCGGTTTAAAATCGGTATTGACCGGTACGTCTCTGAGTCGGTTAAAAACGGTGCGTAACGTTTGGACCCGATCCGGACTCAAACGGTAGGGCAGAAAATATTCACGCACGAAACGGGTTTGAATCTCTCTCTTTTTTAATCGTCTGGTTAACGTGTCTGCATATACGGCGCCACTTTTTAAATTGGAGCCGGCAAATAAATGAAGTTGTTCGCCCGGTAAAAATTGAATACCGTCAAATACACTGTTCAGGGTTTTATAAATACACTGCAGATAGCGGGCCTGGTTCTCATTGATATAATTTTCAGAAGAGGAAACCTGAAAACTGTAAATGCCATCCGGTTTTAATCTTAATCGCACCAATTGGTAAAACTCGCGGGTATAAAAACGATTCAATTGAGCGGTTGAAGGGTCAGGTAGATGGATGATGATCACATCGTACTGTTGTTCGGTGCGTTGTAAGAAATGGCGACCGTCTTCATATTGAAAATGTATGTTTCTGTTTTTTGGGAGGGATCGGATATATTTGCTATACAAATCCAGGATAGATTCATCGAGCGCCACATAATCGATGCGCGTAATGGCAGCGTGCTTGTTTGCCTCGTGAATGGGGTCCACAAAACCGCTGCCAATAATTAGTACATTTCTGGGCTTTGGATGCAGTAATAAGGCATAATGAACGGCTTCTTCAGCAGATCGATCGTCCGGAACGGTAAATAATGCGCTTCCGTTCTGAAAAAAAGTATAGTGATCGTTGATGGAAGCCACCGCTAATCGTCCATAGCGTGATTGTTCAACACCCTGTAACTCATAACCTTGCCACATCCGGGTTCTTAACTTATGATCGAGTTTTTGAAGACCAATGCTTAAAATGCCAAGGAGAAAAATTCCAGCTAAACCATATAAAGGGATCAGGATAGTGCGGGAACGGTGAACTAAAAGATGAAGTGCGATAAACGTATTAATGCCGGCAAGTATCAAAGAGATGGTTAACGCATCAAATTTCGGGATCAGAAGAAAGCTTGCAAGAAGGCCGCCTAATGCAGAACCGGCTGTCTCCCATACATATACATAGCCAATTGAAAAGTAAAGCCTATGATTGTTTGTTGCGGATAAATAGCGACTTGCCGCAGGAAATAATCCTCCGGCAATAAAACAGAATATACTCAATGTTATGAAGGAAATCAGAAAAATGCTTGAGATATCCGCTGTTTCTCCCCGGCTTAAGGGGAGCCAGAGAGTGATGGACCTTATGATTGTTATGGATAATGGTATGATCAATGCCATCATACCATAGAGAAACGATAAAAATAAGCGATGGAGATTCAGACCCTCAACGATTCGTCCAATAATATAACTACCGGCTGCCGTCCAAAAAAGCCAGTTAATCAACAAAATGCCAAGAGAAAGCTCATTTCCCCGGAATAAAACTATGAATTCACGCATAAACAATATTTGCGCCAATACGGCGTCAAGACCGATTGTGAAAAAAAGGAACAGAGCGAGCGGAGAAGTGCGGCCAGCCAGTCGTATTTTCATATCCGTCTGTATATGATAGAATTGTGAAATTTACGTGATGAAGCCGTTAATGGCTTCTTATAGTTTTTAAAATACTAAATGGAACATTGTTGTGCCAGCTAAGGTGAAGTAATGAAAACGGAAAAGGAGCGATCGTGAAAAAAAATAGTCCCGGCCTGTTAATGTGGCTAATTGTTGTTTTCGGTTTTCTGATGATTCTGAGTTCTTGTGAAGATCAAATCACATCTACCTGTAATACGGATGAGCTGTCATTTCCTCAAAACGGTCCCATTACATTTGCAAAAATTCAAGACAATGTCTTCACCCCAAAATGTGTATCATGCCACGGGGGCGCCTTAACGAATGCAGATCTTGATCTTTCGGAAGGAAATGCTTATGCAAATTTGGTTGGGACGCCTTCAACCACGTCCAATTTGAACCGCGTCGAACCCGGAGACATCGAAAACAGCCACTTGATAGAACGGTTAACCGGAGCGAACGATGTAGCGATTATGCCCCCCAGCGGAAAGCTTGAGCAGGCTGTAATCGATTCCATTGCCGCCTGGATTGACCGCGGCGCTTCTGAAAATTAAAAATGAGGTGATGGTTATGCGGGCAAGGTTTTATGTAAAATTGTTTATCCTATTCATCTGGTTGCCCATCATTATTTCCGCAGCGGAATATCACGTCGATCAATCAGCGGATAATATGGTTAAGTTTATTTCCGATGCCCCGATCGAAAGTTTTGAAGGTGTCACGGATAAAATAGACGGGTATTTGTACTACGAAGGCGATGATTTAAGCAATGCTTCGGCGCTGTATTTTGAAGTGGATCTCAATAGTATCGATACCGGTATCGGTTTGCGGAACCGACATATGAGGGAAAAATATTTGGAGACAGGTAAAAAGAATAACCGGTTTACACATTTTAAAGGTGAGATTATCAAAAGCGATTCGGTCGATGCCAATCAATATAATGTCGTAACCGAAGGCAATCTGTTTATCCATGGGGTTAGCAATAAAGTAAAAGTGGAAGGTAATGTTACCAAAGAAAGTGATCGCTTACATATAAAATGCGCGTTCCCCGTTAAGCTGTCGGATTATGACATCGAAATTCCTTCGATTATGTTTTATAAAATCGATGAAACCATGCAATTGGAACTCGATATTTATGTTAAAAAAGTTGAAAAATAAGATCATCTTGATCAAAGAATAAAATTGAAATCCGGAGGTCTGTGGTGAAAACGCCCCTTTTATTTTTATTAAATCTGATTTTAATATTACCGCTGCACAGCCAGCCAGATATTGAATGGGAACGAGATCGATCGGATGTGGAAACCAAGGTTGATCTTTTCCATTCCATTGAAGCAATAAACTTTCCGACCACCCAAACCATTCGTGCAGGCGAATTTGAATATGAAATTGCCCATCGATTCCAGCCGAAGATAAATGCCGAAAATGCTTTTTTCGGAATTGACGGGCCGGCTTATATACGTATGGCGCTTGCGTACGGTTTAAGTGAAGACGCCCTCATCACTTTGGGACGCAGCAGCTTACAGGATAACATCGATTTGAGGCTCAAATATAAATTATACGATATGCCGCACCATCTCTTTCCTTTTGCCCTTGCAGTGAGAGGCGGTGCAGCATGGAATACCGAAGTTGTTGATCGCGACAAAACCGATTCCAAAAATTTTCAATACTACGGACAATTTATTGCCAATACACTCATTGGCGATAAAGTCGGCATAGGCGTTGTTCCGTCGTATCTTTATAACAGCCACATTTATTGTGAGAATCCGGAGTATTCATTTACCATCGGTAGTTACGTCCAGTGGTATATAGGCCGGATGTTCAGCTTGATCGCTGAAGGCAACATGACAGTAACCGGATTCCGCGATCGCTACGATTCATTCAATGTCGGATTCGAACTGGAAACCGGCGGGCACTTTTTTAAAATATTCGTTGGCAATAATTACGCGCTCAATCCCTCACAATATTTGGCAGGGGCGGACAAGAAATTCAGCGATTATTTACGATTGGGCTTTAATATCACACGCATTCTCAAGTTCTAATTGTAAACAAAACAAGTCACATTAAAGGAATCAAAACAAAAGGGGGAGAATATGAAGCATCTGTTCAGATTAGTACTGATTGCCGCCCTGGGATTGGGGCTTCTTGCCTGTAGCAGCTCAAACAATGGCGACGACGGCGAAAGTGAGTTCATCGCGACGCTTGACGATTTCAAGGACTATAAGAGCTGGGCTCTGGTGGATACCGCTATGGGACCGGACCCTTTTCTGGGACAGGCTCATGGAGGCGGGCCGTTAACCCGTTCCATTTACTTTAAGGACGACGCCATGCCGCAGGACGGCGAGTATCCTAAGGGTACGATCATTTTAAAGGAGCTTACGGATGCCAATGATAATGTGGTGGGTGCATTAACCATGTTGGTGAAACGCGGCGGCGATTTTAATCCCGATGGCAACGGTTGGGAATGGTTCATGACCACCACCGATCTGGATACGGTTATGACGCAGGGTGATAATGCCACCGCCGGAGGCGGCGCATGCGCCGGATGCCATGCACAAGCTAACAGCAATAATAACGGCACGGACTGGGTATTTTCACATCGTTAACCTTTACGTTCCTAAAAAAATCGTTAAAAGAAACCTTCGTGGTTATTACAGTAAACCGCGAAGGTTTTTTATTAATAACGCTTGTGAATTTTAAGAAATATGATTGCAATAATTATGGTTGTACACACATTTATTAAATAAACAATGAAGTGAGCGCGTTATCTCAAAACCAATAAGAAGAATGGGAAAATGGATTGTCCGTACAAATGCATGGAAGATGTAAAAAGAAAAAAATATAGCTTCTCTAAATCTGCAATAATTCAAACAAAATTTATTTTCTGGCTATTCGTTCAAACTCTATATTTTGCTTTACATTACGATATGATTAATGGTGCAACACCTGGATAAAATAGAGATGAGCTATGTTTACTTGGCAATTACAGAAATTTGTAAAATCAACAGCGGGGCGTTATGGCTAAACAAAAAAAAGGCAACTTCAGTCCGTTGAACAAGATATTAGCCCTTGTGGAAAAAGTGGGTAACGCCTTACCCCATCCCGCCACTCTCTTCTTGTTATTTGCTATCTTGGTGATCATCCTATCGGGTATAACAAGCTTGTTTGATATCGCCGTAAAACACCCCGGCACGGGTGAAACGGTGCGGCCCTTTAATTTGATGTCCGTTGAAGGGTTGCATTTAATATTAACGGAAATGGTAAACAATTTTACGGGATTCGCACCGCTCGGTACCGTGCTGGTCTCCATGTTGGGTATCGGTATTGCCGAAAGTAGCGGGTTAATCGGTACGGGTTTACGACTGTTGGTCATCTCGGCGCCGAAACGTTTACTAACATTTGTGCTTGTGTTTGCAGGAATTCTTTCCAATACCGCAAGCGAGGTAGGATATGTGTTATTGGTGCCTTTGGCGGCGGTTATATTTCTGGCAGCCGGTCGGCATCCAATCGCCGGTATGGCCGCCGCTTTCGCTGGCGTCTCCGGAGGGTACAGCGCCAATCTGCTTTTGGGCACGCTCGATCCGTTACTCGCAGGCTTATCACAGGAAGCGGCCCGTATCATAGATCCAACCTATCAGGTTAATGCAGCCGCCAATTACTATTTCATGTTTGTTTCCACGTTTTTTATCGCCGCGGCGGGCACCTGGGTTACGGAAAAAATTGTAGTACCGCGGCTCGGCGAATATAAAGGCGAAGCCGAAGCGGAACCCATACACAAGTTAACCGATGATGAGAAGCGCGGTTTGTGGTATGCGGGATTCGCGACACTGGCCATTACGGTTTTCATCCTGTTTGGCATCGTGCCCGAAGACGGCTACTTAAGGCATGCAGAAACCGGAAGCGTTTTACATTCGCCCTTTTTAAACGGGATAGTGGCCTTCATTTTCATCTTTGCAGGTATCGGAGGCGTAGCCTATGGCTTAGGAGCGCGGACATACAAAAACGACACTCAGGTCATGAAAGGCATGGGCAAAGCCATGGAGACCCTGGGCATTTATATCGTCCTTGTCTTTTTTGCAGCGCAGTTCGTCGCTTACTTTAAATGGACCAATCTCGGCATCATCATGGCCATTGAGGGCGCAGCATTACTAAAAGCGATGGGCCTGGGCAGCGTGCCTTTAATGATCGCCTTTATTCTGCTGTCGGCTGTAATTAATATGTTTATGGGCAGCGCCTCGGCTAAATGGGCCATTATGGCGCCGGTATTTATTCCAATGTTTATGTTGCTCGGGTATTCACCGGAGTTGGTACAGGCCACCTATCGCGTGGGAGACAGCGTCACCAATATCATTGCGCCGATGATGTCTTACTTTGCATTGATTGTGGCATTTATGGAACGCTATGATAAAAACGCCGGCATCGGGACGGTGATCTCGACTATGTTGCCCTACACGATGGTGTTCTTCGTTATATGGAGTATCCTGTTGATCGTTTTTCTCATGGTAGGTATTCCGGTTGGTCCGGATGCGCCGCTTTACATTAATAATTAGTGCGGGTGCCAAGGTTGCTAAATCATGAGCCATCCGACGAATTTAAATCCTCGGATGGCTCAAATGTATCGGATGTGATCCCATGAAGACCTTCGGTCAAGCCTTCCGTAATTCATTTAGATCGTTAAGAACTTCTTCATGATGGGCTTTAACGCTCACTTTGGGATACACCCGCACAACCTTGCCGTCCGGATCGATAATAAATGTGGAACGGGCAATCCCCATATACTCCCGCCCATACATGTTCTTTTTCTGCCAAACCCCGTAGCGCTCACACACATCGCTTTGTTCATCGCTTAACAGATCAAAATCAATCTGTTCTTTTTCGGCAAATTTTTTTTGGCGTTCGACGCTGTCTTTACTGACGCCGAGAACGACCGCATCGGCGTTTTTAAAGTCGGATAGCGCTGTCTGAAAGTTCCGCGTCTCCGTTGTACAGCCGGATGTCATGGCTTTAGGATAAAAATATAAAATGACCCACTTACCTTTTAAATCGGCTAACGCGATGGTTTTGCCATCCTGATTCGCGAGCTTGAACTCGGGGGCTTGCTGACCTTCATCGATCATGATCATTCTCCTTATATTATAAACATTTCGCTATGGTGTTTGACAATTATGAGTAGCGGGTTAACGCTTTTTTAGCCCAATTATTTCGGTTGTTGCTTCGATAATCGTTTTTGAAGGATTATTGCAGGCTGATAGCGGGCGTCCATGCTCAATACCGCTTTAACATGTTTTTGGGCTTGAGGTTGCTGTTCGTTTCGGAAGTAGGCAAGTGCAAGTAAATAATGCAGTTGTTTCAACGCTCCGGAGTTAAGACTGTTTTGTTGCTTGTTAAGCTGCAATGCCCGCGTCAGATATTGAAGGGCGCGTTGGGGCGATTGCTCCGATCTCAGAACGGTTTGTCCGGCTTTGGCATACAAAAAGGTTTTTTGTGGGTAATGGCGGATAGCTCTTTTGTAATAAGAGAGCGCCTTTTTCCAGTTTTCCAACTGATACCAGCTATTCCCCAAACGATTTAAGGCCGATATGTGTGTGGAATCGTAATCCAGCACTACCCGGAATTCCCTGATCGCGCGATGCAATAACGATTGTTCTGTGAAATAATCGCCCAGTCGAAAATGAGCGCCGTCCCAATACAGGTCGTTTGCAAGATAAGAAGAAGCGACTTTACGGATTTCAGGATAGGGCATGTCCGGTAATGTAAAACGATTGTGCTTGACAAAAGGGGGCCTGTTTAACAGTTCTTCAATTTTGAGTGCACCGATGCACACATCCAGCTCGGTGTACAGTGCTTGCCAATCCTTCATTTGAATAGTCTTTTGAATCCGTTGCCCCGCTAATATATCCGCCAGTTGTCTCAAAAAGGTTCGCGCCATGAGGCGGTAACCAAGATCGTTGGGATGGAGGTGCTCCAGAAAGAGGTTGTTGCCCGGTATGTGATCCTGCGAGAAATCTCGAAAGGACGAATCGATTTCGGCGAGACTACAGCTGTGCTTATTCGCAGTGCGACGGATAATGGCGTTCATATAGGTCGGTGCCCGGAACGGAACAGCGTCCCAATCCCGTGCTTTTCGAAAGTGAATGTACGCTCGTTCGGCTTGACCGGTTTGCAAATAACAGCGGCCCAGTTGAAAGTGAACCGTTGCGAGCAGAGAATCCGATTTCAGCATCGTTTTATAGACGGATATGGCACGGCGCCACGTGCCGCTTTTTTGCAACTGACGCCCCTCTTCAAACTGTTCCTTTAAATGTGCGTTTTTTGTTATTTTGTCTCCATCATCCAATGGTTGCTGATCTTTGAGGTTACTTGTTAAAGTACTCAGGAGGACCGGGATTTCATTCTGCTTTAATGTCCGCAGGATGTGATCCAGATTTTGCTCGAAATTATGTTTTGTTCGCCGGACGATTGCACCGTCGGGTGGAATATACGCTTTGCCGATCATCGCCTCCATGAGCGTTGGTTGGTTTCCGCTTTGTCCGGCGTCGGATTTCAGTCGTTGTGCTATCGTTGCTACGGCACTACTGACAAGCTGGTATGTGCGCAGGGTTCGGATGTGCAGTAAGCTCTGAATCAAAGTCGGTGACTGCCCCAACCATTCGTTTGATGCCAGACCAAGGGCGCCGTAAAACTCATTGTGGCCCATATAGATCACGACGGCGTCGGGTTCCAGCTTAACGATTTTATCGATCATAAAGCGTACCGCATGCGAATTAACGGCCGACATTCCAAGATTAAGCACTTCAACTGTAGGGGCGGGAAATTGGCGTTCGAGATTTTTTTGCAGAAAATACGGGAAATTAATGTTAACTTCGAAGGGGAAACCTGCGGTCGTGGAGCCGCCCAGACAAACAAGTCGTAGTCCGTCGGCAGGCTTTTGCTTCAGAAATGTTTGGGTAATGGCTTCCGGCGTGGCGATCCTTGCCGAAGTAAAAAACAATCGCGGATACTGTCGGTTTATCCGATACTGACGATCATTCACAGGTTGATAGAGTGGGTAGCCGGTTCCAAAGCCGCTAAGCCTCAGGATGCTCTCCAGCAGTATGAAGAACA
Source organism: uncultured Calditrichaceae bacterium (assembly GCA_964542915.1). GTDB lineage: Bacteria > Calditrichota > Calditrichia > Calditrichales > Calditrichaceae > CAZIVP01. The sequence goes on from CAZIVP010000001.1 coordinate 266,235, forward strand.
TCAGCGGTATCAGAAACAGCGAAGCAAAAAATAATTTTTGTTTCATGTTAGCCGCTAAGCTTCCAACTAAATGTCATAAATAAGAATAATCTCTCGTCGACAAAGCTTAATGAACTTTGATTTCAGAATAAAGTTTTTTTGACTATGCGATTACCCTCAACAGACGTTTCAATCTGAAAACGGATGATTGCTTCGTGTTTTAATCGCTTGGCTTTCATCGCAGAAACCGCAGAAATAAAATTTGTAACATATTAAAAATTAATGAAATAACGTTTTAATTGCTGATTGGTAAAAAAAGCTAAAATTTTTTTTGATCCTTGCAAATTAGTAACTATATTCTGTATTACTAATTACCCTTTTCACCCAATAGCAGGACAAGTGCTTAAATGCGAAATGGTATGAAGGGCATGATTAAATATTTTCGAATGATAGTCGCTATGGCATGTATAGCGACGGTTAATGCTCAGGGCATCCAGTCTGCCAATGAACTTCCCGAACATTACCCCGCATGGGTTCGCGATGCCGTCTTTTATCAAATTTTTCCGGAACGCTTCCGGAACGGCACTCCCGCCAATGATCCCGATGTACAGAGTCTCCTCGGTTCCTATCCCCATGATATTAAATCGCCCTGGAACATCAGCCCCTGGACCTCGGACTGGTACGAACGCCAGCCATGGGAGCAAAAAAACGGGAAGGGCTTTTTTTACAATGCGCAACGCCGTCGCTACGGAGGCGATTTACAGGGTATTATGGCAAAACTTGATTACCTCAGGGAGCTCGGCATCAACGCCATTTATCTCAATCCCGTCTTTGAGTCGCCCTCATTGCACAAATACGATGCCGCCACCTACATTCATATCGATGATAATTTCGGTCCCGATCCCGAACGCGACCGGCGAATTCGCGCCGGGGAAAATCCGGCTGATCCGCAAAGCTGGCGCTGGACCACTGCCGACGAACTTTTTCTTGAATTTTTGAAAGAGGCCCATAAACGTGATATTCGGGTTATTCTGGACGGCGTTTTCAACCATGTGGGTATAAGGCACTGGGCCTTTCTGGATGTCCGCCGAAAAGGCCCTGATTCGGAATATGCCGATTGGTTTCATATTAGATCGTGGGATGATCCCGCTACTCCGGAAGATGAATTCGATTACGCAGGTTGGGCCGGTGTACGAGAGTTGCCCGAGTTAAAAGAAAATGAACAGGGATTAATACCGCCCGTTAAAAATCACATTTTTGCTGTTGTGCATCGCTGGATGGATCCCAACGGCGACGGCGATCCGTCCGACGGTATCGACGGTTGGCGACTGGATGTCGCCGAAAAAATCGACCATGATTTCTGGAAAGATTTTCGACGCTATGTAAAGGCCATCAATCCCGAAGCTTACATCACCGGTGAGATTTTCTGGGAGGATTGGGAAAACAACCAGCTACTGGACCCTGAACCCTGGTTGCGCGGCGATCAATTCGACGGCGTGATGAATTACCGCTGGTCGGCAGCGGTTACCCGATATTTCATAGATGAAAAAGAAAAAATTACAGCGTCCCAACTATTCGAACGCCTGGAGCAACAGGATCGAAGCTACCCGCGCCGCACGAGCTATACCCTGCTGAATTTGATGGACAGCCACGATACCGACCGGCTGGCATCGAACATTGTCAATCCCGATCTCTTTTACGATAAACGTGTCGGCGTACATGATAATCCCGATTATGATGTGCGAAAACCCAATAAAGATGAATGGCGGCTATTACGACTTATCGCTCTGTTTCAGATGACGAACCCCGGTGCACCGATGGTATATTACGGGACGGAAGCCGGTATGTGGGGCGCGGATGATCCCGATTGCCGCAAGCCTATGGTGTGGCCTGATATGGAGTACGAACCGGAGAGGGCAAACGTCAGTCTTACGCCGCGACCGGTGGACACGGTTGCATTCGACAGTACTCTGTATCAATATTACAAAAATCTCATTAATTTACGCAGGGCGGAACCTGCATTACGTCGCGGAACGTTTAAGGCTGTATTGGCGGATGACGAACGCGATGGCCTTGCCTATCTGCGGGAATACGACGGGCAACAGATTCTGGTGATCTTTAACAACGGCAGACAAAAGCATACATTGAACGTTCGCGCAGAGAACGGTTCATGGAAAGATTTACTTAACGGGAAAACCTACAAGGCACGGAAGGGAGAACTACAAATCCTCATTGCGAAGAGGGAAGGACGGATACTTAAATTAGAGCAATGATACCAAAGGCCTTTGTTTCCTGGTTTATAATATGTTTATCGGGCGTCGTGGTAGTTGTATCATGCGAGCGTAAGCCCGAAATTGGTCCGCACACCGTGGCGGTTGTGGGCAAAAAAGCCATTCCGGTAGAACGTTTTCGCGAGCGATATGAATCGTTTATGATGGATACCGGTATTGAGGACAATTTAAAGACCCGCCGTGAAATCCTCGATAATATGATCAACGAAAATCTCCTGCAATATTATGATGATAACACATCCGTTGAAAATGATCCCGAGTATCAAAAAGAGCGCCGTTGGAATAAAAAGCAAATGGTATTGGCATATTTGGAGGACAAAGAGATCTATGCCAATATAACAGCCAGCGAGCGGGAAATTCGCGAGGCGTTCTTGCGGCTGAACCAGGTTGTGGAGGCGCGTCACCTCTACGCGCCAACACGCGCTAAAGCCGAATCATTGTATCGCCGCCTTCAAAAGGGAGCGACCTTCGACGCTCTGGCCAAAGAAGTATTTACGGACAGCAAATTGCGCAATAACGGCGGATATCTGGGCCAGTTTACTTGGGGCGATATGGATCCCGCCTTCGAGGAAGTCGCCTACGCTCTCGACATAGGGCGGATCTCCAAACCGGTCAAAACGGCGCAGGGTTACAGTATTATCAAAGTGGAAGATCGAAAGACGCAACCGATTATTACGGAATCCGAATTTCAGCGCAAGCGTTCCAAATTAAAGCGAGCCGTGAAGGTCAACAAAAAAAACCGGGCCGAGAGGGCTTTTATGGATCGAATATTTTCTGAGAAGGATTTATCATTTAATCAACGCGGATTGGAAGCGTGTCTGAAATTGTGGTTAACAGAGACCCGGGTTGAAAATATCGGAGAGAGCGATGAAGCGGCAGATAAAGATTTAACGTGCGCCCAATACCAGGACCAAACCTGGAGTGTGGAACGTGTGTTGCGAGCGTTAAATGAAGTTCCGCAGTTTCACGGCGAAAAGATCCGTTCCATACCTACTTTAAAAGCAGCCATTGAAGGATTTATCAAGCAACAATTGTTACTGGATTTAGCCTATCAAAAGGGATATCATGAAGCGGCGGAAGTGCAATCCAAGCTGAAAATCGCCAACAAAAATACCTTTTTGCGTTATAAACGCCAGGCCATTGCACAGGAAAAATCCATCCCGGATTCGGCTTTGAAAACGTTTTATGAGGCGCATATCCATCAGTTTACCGCCGAACCGCAATTAAGTATTCAGGAAGTTATTGTGGAGCGTCGCCCGGTTGCCCTTGATCTAATGAAGCGATTAAATAAAGGAGAGGACTTCGCGGCAATAGCGAGCAAACACTCCCAACGAAAATGGTCGGCGGAAAATAACGGAAAAATCGGCTACGCCCCTTTGAGCCGGTTTGGGAATCTTCAGGATACGCTATGGAATACGCCTGTGGGACAAATTGTAGGGCCTTTGCGTTTTGACCGCTATTATGGCGTGTTCAAAATTTTGGGCAAGCGCGAAGGCGAGCCTTATCCTTTTGAAGAAATACGTGAATATGTGGACCAAACCATGCGCCGTACCAAAGAGCGTCAATATGTGCAAGATTATGTAGACAGCTTGCGCACAACGGTTCACATAGCAATCAATGATTCTTTAATACGTCAAGTGCGTTTGTCATATCCTTAATTAGAACAGGAGCTGTTATGAAGTCATATCTTAACCTGTTTGTTTTGATCGTAATATTATTGGCCGCCCAATCCTGGGCCGGTACGACGGGTAAATTGGTCGGAAGGGTGGTGGATAAACAAACCGGCGAGCCGCTTATAGGCGTCAATGTTTTTCTTGAGGGCACTTCGCTAGGAGCAACGACCGACCTGGAAGGGCATTACATTATTCTGAACATCCCGCCCGGAAAGTACACGGTGGTGGCGCAATACGTGGGCTATCGTGAAGTGCGGATGGAAAATGTACCGATTAAAATCGATTTGACCACCACCCGAAATTTTCAACTGGAAGAAGCCACACTGGAGCTGGATGAAGCCATCGTTGTGGAAGGACGCCGGGATTACATTCAAAAAGACATCACGGCGAGTCAGGCTTCGGTGGATGCGGAGGAAATTGAAAATCTACCCGTGAGCGAGCTTGACGATGTACTGCAACTGCAGGCCGGCGTCACCCGGGATGCCGGCGGCGGTTTCCACATTCGCGGCGGCCGTTCCTCCGAAATTGCTTACTGGGTAAACGGCGTGTCCATTACCGACGTGTATGACAACAGCCAGGGCATTCAAATCGATAACAACAGCGTTCAGGAGCTTCAGGTCATCAGCGGAACATTCAATGCTGAATATGGTAACGCCATGTCCGGAATTGTCAACATGGCCACCAAAGAAGGGGGGAAGAAATACAGCGGCGATCTGGAAGTGTATTTTGGCGATTACGTCAGCGATTTCACCTCGTATTTTCCGCATATTGATGATTTCAATCCCGTGGCCAATCATAATTTTCAGGGCAGTTTGAGCGGACCGGTTATCCCGGGCGGCGGCGAAATGTTCACGTTTTTTGCTACCGCACGTTATAATTATTCCGACGGTCATCTTTACGGAACCCGCTATTTCGAACCAACGGGCGAACCGGGCGATAGCGCCGTGGTTCCGATGGACTGGAGCGAACGGTTCACCGGCCACGCCAAAGTGACGTTCAAACCGACGGGAACGCTTAAATTTAACGCTGAAATTCTGGCTTCCGCGGAGGATTTTCAGGATTATAACCACGGCTTTCGCTGGAATCCCGAAGGCGATGTAAATAAATTTTCCGATAGTTACAATACCTGGTTTTCCATGACCCATACGCTCTCGCAACGCACCTTTTACGAGCTTAACGTTTCTTACTTCAATAAGAAATTCGAAGAATACCTGTATGAGGACCCACATGATGATCGTTACATGCATCCGGATTCGCTGATTACCCCGGTGGATTTGTCTTTCCTCACCAGGGGCACGAACCTGCACCGTTTTTACAGGGAAACCAATACCTTCGTGGTTAAAGGCGATTTTACCAGCCAGGTAACCCGGCGGCATTTGATCAAGGGCGGAGTGCAGTTCAAGTGGCACGAGCTTGCCTTCGACGATTACAACCTCGAACCCAAACGGGTCGATAATGTACCGGTTGAGCCGTTTGAGCCGGCCATCCCGGATGAAGACCAACCCAACCGTACCAAATACAATCAAAATCCCTACGAATTTTCGGCGTACCTGCAGGACAAAATCGAATACGAGAGCGTGATCATCAATGCCGGTTTGCGCCTCGATTATTTTAATTCCAATGCCAGGATTCTTGAAGATCCGAGGGACCCCAATATCAATAATCCGTTGCGAACAAATCTGGATATGACCAATTTAGAGGATGCCTTCTACAAGGATGCAACGCCCAAATGGCAGCTCAGTCCCCGTTTTGGCATCGCTTATCCCATCAGCGCCAGCGGTGTGATCCATTTTTCTTATGGTCATTTCCTGCAAATTCCATCGTTTCAGTATCTGTATAACCGCGGCGATTATGAGGTTCCCCAGACCGGTTCCAGACACGGTCCCTATGGCAATCCCGACCTGGAGCCGCAACGTACCGTGCAGTATGAAATCGGTTTGCAGCAGGAGTTTATGAGGGATTTTAAAGTTGATGTGACCGGCTTTTACAAGGACATACGCAACTGGATTTCGACCAGCGCTTTCATTGAAACATATATTGCGGGCAATTCATACTCCAAATATATCAATAAAGATTACGCCAATATACGCGGCCTGACGCTGGTATTTAAAAAACGGTACAGCGATTACTACTCCTTCGACATGAGCTATACCTTTCAAATTGTGGAAGGAAGCAATTCCAGTCCGGAAGATCAATTCAACGCCCTGAGGAGTAACGCAGAACCGACCCTCTATTTGCTTCCGCTGGACTGGGATCAACGTCATTTGTTTAATTTATCCCTCTATGTGGGCAGCGAGACCTGGGGCGGCAGTATTATCTCGCGTTACGGTACGGGCTTGCCCTATACGCCGCAAATTACGCAGTACACTTCGGATCGCGGTATATCCTCGGGGCTGCAGGAAAACAGCCGGCGTAAACCCAGCCAGTTTTCATTGGATTTAAAGCTCCATAAAGGATTCAATTGGATGGGATACCGATTTCTAACTTATTTACGCGTCTTTAACCTGTTGGATACCCGTATCCCGATCAATGTGTTTGGCGATACCGGCGAGCCGGATTATACAACGCAATATCTGAACCGCCAGCCCGATCAGGAACGTCCGAATACCATCGCGGAATATATCCGTTATCCCTGGCATTACGGCGAACCGCGGCGGTTTCAATTTGGCATCGAATTCTCATTTTAGATAAAGAAGGAGTCTGTGAATGCATTCTTCATTCAAATTCAGAAATTCAGTGCTTTTGCTTCTGGCTTTCGCTTTTACGGCCATTGCGCAGCATGTACCCAGCGATGAACGCGGCGACCCCAAACTGCGCCGTAAAACGCAGATGGAAGGCAATCTGGTGCGTACCACCGTTTTCAATTTCGGACAGACCGGACGTACGGGAGGCGAATTCCCCATTTATGAAGAAACGCCGTATGAATGGCCCAAAAATACCGGTAAGGTGTATCTGGCGTTAACCGGTATTTTTGTGGGCGCCGAAGCGATCGACGAACGCGGCGATCTGCACCACATCGTGGATGTGATGAACTACCGCACGTCTCCGCAGGGTAAAACCTGGAACCTCGAACCCGTAGCCGGTTATCTTGATCCGGAGTCGGGCGACATCGCCAACAGTATCGATCCCGAAACCTGGCCGGATTTCTGGCCCGATAAAATGGCCGATTCCACCGATCCCGGCTGGCCCGGATCATGGAACGGATATTTTGGGAAGGATAAATTCAACGCTGATCAGGAAATTTACTACAAAGCTTCCGACGACCTTTACGACCGCTACAATTATTACTTTCCCGATTCCACCGACCGGAGCCGTAAGGGCCTGGGCATGCTAGTCGACGTGCGCGTAATGGCATGGTCGCAGGTTTTGGTTGAGGATGTGGTTTACATTTTACACAACATCAAAAACGACGGAACGGAAGATTACGATAAAGTGGCCTTCACCATCTGGCTGGCGGATTTTGTCGGCGGCGACGGGGACTCACAAGACGATATATCGGAATTCGATCTGATCGAAGACATCGCCTGGAGCCGCGATTCAGACGGCAAAGCGCCGCAGTTTGGCAATGATCCGGTAGGCGCCGTTGGCGTGGCGTTTCTTGAAACGCCCGGTAATGCCGTGGACCGCATCGATAACGACGGCGACGGCGAAGCCGGCGGACCTCTGGTTACAAGAGCGCTAACGGTCGGCGAAGATCAGACCAACCTGGTGGACGACAACGGCAATGGTCTGATTGATGAAAATGAATCTCACGTATTTCTGGAAGACCAGTCCGGACGCGAAGGCGTTACCTATGCCGATCGTATCGACGCCAACGGCAACGCGGAGGAGGGCAGCCCTGTGGTTACCGCCGACATGGTGAATTGGTCGGATGGCGATCGCTGGCATCGCTGGCCGTCGGACCCGGATGAAGACGCAATCCAGCAGGGTCGCGTCCATTTATTAATGATGGAAAGCGACGACGAAGGCCGTGCATACGCCGATTTTATCGATAACGATGATGACGGCGAGGATGACAGTCCGGTTATTACGCAGGCTATGATCGGCTCGGCCGCGAATGACGACCCCTATTTCAGGTATGTTGTCCGCGACAGTGAAATCATCTTATACAACGTTACCCAGGATGATCTGAACAAGAAATATGCCGACGGCGTCGATAACGACGGCGACGGCGCTGTGGATGAAAATATCGATGAGGGCATCGATGAGATGATCGATGAATCACGGGAAGATCACATCGATAACGACGGCGACTGGGATCCGCTTGCCGATGATGTGGGTCTTGACGGCGTCGGCCCCGACGACCCCAATTACGATGGTCCCGATAAAGGCGAAGGCGACGGTAAGCCCACATCCGGCGCCGGTACAGGCCTGCCCGGCGAGCCCAATATCGATGTAACCGATGTTTCCGAATCGGATCAAATCGGTATCACCAACGTGCAATATATATCAGCGGGCGGCTTGAACATCAATAGCGATCAGCAGCTGTGGTTTGATCTCATGATCCCCGGTGAATTCTACGATCCGCAGGCCATCCGTCCCGGCGAATACGACTTGTTTGTGACCTCCAGTTTATTTCCGCTGGAGGCCGGCCAAACCGAACGCATATCACTGGCCGTGATTCTGGGCAACGGTCCAACCGATCAGGCCAAACGCCGGGACGTGCTGCAGAACCGCACCCGCGCCCAGGAAACCTATAACGTGGATTACCAGTTCGCCAAAGCGCCGCTAACGCCGACCTTAACGGCCGTGCCCGGCGATAATAAAGTTACACTATACTGGGATGATTTGGCCGAAAAATCCTATGACAGCTTTATCGACGGTATCGGTGGCCGCGGCAACGATTTCGAGGGCTACCGTATTTACCGGGCTTCGGATGCGGCGTTTGAGGATGTTAAAACAATCACCGACGCTTATGGTATTAAAACGTTTCGTGAATATATCAAACAGTTTGATATTGTGAATAACTATTCCGGACTGGATTCGGTCGGACTTAACGGCGTGAAATTCGATCTCGGCGAAAACACCGGACTTCAGCACTCCTGGACCGATACGACGGTACAAAACGGCTATACCTATTACTACGCCATCACATCGTACGATTACGGCTTTCCCGAAGGCAACATTTTGCCGGGCGAGTGCGCCATTAATGTGAAAATTTTGCCGGATACGGTTATTGTGGATAAAAACGTCGTACGCGTTACGCCTGCGGCACCGCCGGCAGGCTACGTTCCGGCGCAGATCAGCACGCTTGAGCATCCCCAGGGTTCTTCCTCCGGCGAGATCACGATCGAAATTGTTGACTTCACCCAAATTAAAGAGAACAACGTTTATAAAATTACCTTCGAAGACACCCTGATCGAAGCTCAGGATCAAAATGAGCAGGATGTGCTGACGACCAAAAGTTTTACATTATATGATTCCAGCGGCCATGATACCCTGATTAATAAAAGCCGAAATCTGGAATCGGATTTTGAACACCCCCTTACGCATGGTTTTCGCCTGAACTTCTTTAATGAAGATCGGGTGGCGCTCGATAAAGCCCGATCCGGCTGGGTAGATAATGACAATCTTCCCGATTATAACCTGAGTGTGTTGCGCGGGCGCGATACCGAGGGCGAATTTAAACCGTACGATTACCGAATCGAATTCGGCGAGGTTGGCGTGGATACGTCACGTACCATAACGATCGATCGTAATGAATTTCCCTCCAAGCCGGTCAACTACAGAGTATATAACATGAGCACCGAACAATATCTTGAAACCGGATTTATCGAAACAGAGCTCAGTTTTGGCGGGGAAGGCGTTTTTTCCAGGAAGGGCTCTAAAACAAACGACAGAATTGTCTTTCTTGAACCAGCTTCAGAGCAATCGGATTCTCTTGTTTATACCTGGTGGTTTTATCTTACAGAAGACTCGGACCCAGATAGTAATATGCTGCCTCAATCGGGAGACGAGATCAACCTAATGTTGAACAAACCGTTTCTATCGGGCGATATTTACCGCTTTGTCACAAAAGCTCAAAAGATCGACAAAGAAAAAGCGAAAAACGAACTGGATGATATTAAGGTGGTGCCTAATCCTTATGTGGCTGCCGCCCGTTGGGAGCCGCCGAATATTTACGACAGCGGACGCGGAGAGCGTTTGATCCGCTTTAACCATCTGCCCGCAGAGTGCACCATTCGCATTTACACGGTCAACGGCGAACTTGTCGATACAATCGAACACAAAAGTACGCTGAGCGACGGCTCCGCAGAATGGGATTTGTTAACGAAGGATAATCTGTCCGTGGCTTACGGTGTTTATATTTACCATGTGGAGGCGCCGGGCATCGGCGAAAAAACCGGGAAATTTGCCATTATCAAATAGTAAAAAGAACTCCAAACGTTGTTTCATCAAGGTTTGAAGGAGAATCAAGTGGTACGGAAAATATTGTATACAGTGGTATTAAGCATGGTGATGTTTGCCATACCGCAACATGCCGGCGCACAGGGTGTAACCAAAACGGGTACGACCGCCTCCAAATTTTTAAGCATCGGCATCGGGCCCCGAGCCAATGCCATGGGAGGCTCCTTTACGGCCATTGCCAATGACGCATCGGCCATGTATTGGAATCCCGCCGGCATCGCCACCATCGACGAAAAACAAGTACTGTTTACCCAGGCAAACTGGTTGGTGGATATCAATGTCAATTATGTGGGATTGGTATTATCCGCCGGTACCTTCGGTACATTCGGAGTGAATGCGACAGCCATGACGATGGGCGAGATGGAGATTACGACGGAAAACTATCCCGAAGGTACGGGCCAGAATTTTTCGGCTGGTTCCTACGCTTTCGGTTTTGCCTATGCCCGTAACCTTACCCAAAATTTTATGATCGGCGCCAATTTTAAATACGTGCGCGAAGACATTCATCAATCGAAGGCGACGGGTTTGGCGATCGATCTGGGCACCCTCTTCATCACGCCGTTTTACGGCGTCCGTTTTTCGAGCAGTATATCCAATTTCGGCACCAAAATGCAGATGAACGGCGACGATCTGCTGGTCCGGCACGATCCCGACCCGCAACGCGAGGGCAACAACGAACGCATCGACGCCTATTACGGAACCGATAAATACGACCTGCCGCTTCGGCTGCAAATAGGGATTTCCCGAGATTTCAAACTTATGGAAGGCTATGTGATGAGGCTGGCCGCCGACACGCCGCCCATCCCAATGACAATACGGAATATGTGAATGTCGGCGGCGAGCTGGCCATGCTCAACGACATGTTCTTTTTACGCGGCGGCTATAAAACGCTGTTCATGGAGGACCGCGAAGAGGGCCTGGCTTTGGGCGCAGGGTTCAATTTTAACCAGATGAATTATTTCAATTTAAAATTGGACTACGCGTTCCAGCAATTTAAGTATTTAAACGATGTACATACCTTTGGATTTTTATTAAGCTTTTAAGCCGGAAGAAAGGAGGTGGATAACGAACAGACATACGTTTTTAGCGCTTATGAAGAAACTTAACTCACTAACATTTAGGAGGGTCTAAATGAGAAAGCATATTTTATTAACCGTTGTACTTGCTGCATTCGTGATGATCGGCAGTATTTCGGCCCAGGATCTATTCTTCTCGGAATATATTGAAGGGTCGAGCAACAACAAGGCATTGGAAATCTATAATCCCACCGATGCTACGGTCGATCTGACCGGCTACATGATGAAGGGAACCGCCAATGACGCGAGCGACTGGGAATTCGATTATACATTCCCCGAGGGCGCGGAAATTGCGGCCGGCGATGTTTATGTGATCGTCGATAACGACGCCGACGCCGCTCTTCAGGATGTGGCTGATTACATCACCACCGGATTTGACGTTTCCTTTAACGGAAACGATGCCCGCGGTTTGTTCAAAATAACCGAGTCTGATACCGTATTAATCGATCTGGTAGGCGATCCGAATAATCCGGACGGCAGTGATTATGAAGTAGCCGGCGTAGCCGATGGTATGGGCGAGCACACGCTTGTTCGTAAAAACAGCGTTACCACGGGTAATACGGATTGGGCTGCTTCGGCAGGCACCAATGCCGATGATTCCGAATGGGAAGTGTTCGATCAGGATTACTTCGATGACCTGGGACAACACACGGTCGGCGCAACCGAAGTTAATGTAACCTTCCAGGTCGATATGAGCATCTGGATTAAAAAGGGCATGTTCGATCCGATTACCCAGGAAGTCCGTGTAACGGGCGATTTGGTAGAACCGAACTGGGATCCTGCGCAAGCGCCGGTATTGGCGGATGAGGATAGCAACTATGTTTACACAACAACCTTGCAGCTTGAAGCGGGCGATTACGAATACAAGTATCTCATTGGCGCCGCCTGGGGTAAAGACGAATTACAGGGGCAGCCGAATCGCGCCCTTACCGTAGGTACATCGGATTCCACGCTCGATAAAGTTTATTTTGATAATCAAAGCGCAATCAACTTTCCCGATGCCCCGGAAGGGCAAGTCAATCTTATGCTGTCGGTCAATATGACGCGGCAGGATCAGATCGGTGAATTTGATCCCGCCAGCGATACCGTTAGAGTAACCGGCGATTTGGTTGATCCGGCCTGGACGCCCGCCGAAGCGCCGATATTAACGGATGAAGATGGTAATTTGGTTTATACAACCACCGTCCAAGTGGATGAAAGCGCTTCGTACGAATATAAATATCTTATCGGCAGTGAATGGGGTCGCGATGAATTGCAGGGACAACCGAACCGCGCCATAACCGTAACGACCAACGACACGGCGCTTTATCCGGTTTATTTTGATAACGAGCCGTATGTTCCGGGTGAAGTCGGCGGCGACTCCGTCGATGTTACCCTGCAGGTCAACATGCGTGTTCAGATACTGGAAGGCCAGTTTGATCCAACCAGCGATGTCGTACGTACCGCCGGTTCGTTCCAGGGCTGGAGTCCTTCGACCTCGCCGGATATGCTCGACGACGACGGCGATTCGATTTATGTGCAGACGTATCAAATGCCGGCCGAGGCCGAAGTTCAGTACAAGTTCCTCATCGGCACCGATTGGGGGCAGGACGAAGCAGAAAACCGTATCCTGAATACCGGTACGGAAGATATGGTCGTCGATCCGGTTTATTTTGACAATGATAGTGTGGTAACCGATTTATCTGACGGAAGCATAACATTCACCGTTAAAATGGATGTGATGGAAGAGATCGGCATTTTCGATCCCGAAAACGATTCACTGCAAATACGTGCTTCTTTTAACGGTTGGAACGACAGTAATCCTGATATGACGTTTATGGAACAGTATTTCCTCGATCCCAACGAATGGTTTCTGGAAGTTACGTTTGAGGCCACGGGCGTAGGCGACGTGCAGTTCTACAAGTATTTTGTAGATAAAGCCGATGAAGAAACCATCTGGACAGATGGTTACGAACGTCCCCTCAGCCAGGGCGGCGGTAACAGAGATGTACCGTTCGAAGGCACCTTCGAACAGGAAGTAGACCCAATCTACTATGAAGATGTCCATCCCGAGTGGGTTATTGAAGACGGTAAAAATGTGGAAGTTACATTTCACGTGGATATGAAGCCGGCGATGGATCCCGCCATACAGGCCGTTCCTTTTAATCCCGAAAACGATACGCTCTACTGGATTAACGAACAACCAACCTTTACAGCATCGCAGGGTTGGGAAGACACCGATAACATGCAGGTGTTGCAACTGACGGATACAGAGGGCGATTCAATTTATTCGGGTACACTCAATGTTACAACGCCATCATTTAATGCCTTTGAATACCGTTACGCTTATTTTACCGGCAGTGAATGGTTCCATGAACCGTCCGGTTTTGGCGATTTCGCCTATCGTGTCCGTTATGTGGGCCAGGATGAAGCCCGCAGTTTCCCCGTTATACCCTGGGATATGCCGATGGATACCTGGACAAACAGTGAAGATAAGAGTGACGCCCAGGAAGTGGATCCGTATGAATCCTATGTAACGGATATCGAGGATGACATTGCTGTACAGAAACCGAAGACGTACAAATTGAATCAAAATTATCCCAATCCGTTCAACCCGGAAACCAAGATCAGTTACGAACTTCCGGAACGGGCCAAGGTTAAACTGACCGTTTATAACCTGCTGGGCCAGAAGGTACGTACGCTGGTTGACGGCTACGCCTCCTCCGGTACTCATGTGGTACAATGGAAAGGTTTGGATGACAATGGTAGTCAGGTTGCATCCGGGGTGTATTTCTATAAACTCGAGAGCAAGGAATTTTCGTCAGTTAAGAAGATGATTCTGATGAAATAATAGGGAAGTTTCGGATGCCGGCTTCGGCCGGCATCTTTTTTATTACCGAAGCAGGCCATTGCTATGCAAGGCTCGGGGCGTAATGACCAGGTAAGAGGTTGGCCGCCCGAGCAAAATGATTCGATGTTCTGCTTCGGCAATAACGAATTGCATTCCTTCCCCACTGAAAAAAGAGGAACATTTCCCATGACGGTAGTAGATTATGTAATCGTAGTTGTTTATCTGACCGGAATGGTTTTAATCGGGTTGTATTTCCAAAGAAAAGCATCCGGCAGCATCGATTCCTATTTCCTGGGTCGGCGCGGACTACCATGGTGGGCGTTAGGCGCGTCGGGTATGTCTTCAAATTTCGATGTAAGTGGCACAATGATCAATACCGCCTTTATTTTTGCTCTCGGCGCCAGTGGTTTTTTTATCGAAATACGCGGCGGCGTTACACTAATCATGGCATTTCTGATGATTTTTCAGGGTAAATGGAACCGACGCGCATTGGTGATGACTTTGGCTGAATGGATGCGCTTTCGGTTTGGCGCCGATCGTCAGGGCAATGTGGCCAGAATTATAGCAGCATTTTCTGTTATCATTACAACGATTGCAATGATTACCTATTTTGCTATCGGATCGGGTAAATTTGTCGGTGAATTTTTGGGTATTCCCTCCTTTTGGGGATTGTCTTCTCAATTCTGGGCGGCGACGTTGATGATCGTTTTATCTATGATTTATACGGTAGCCAGCGGCTTATTTGGCGTGGTCTGGACGGACGTATTCCAGGGCATGCTTATTTTTGGTACGATTGTATTTATCTGTGTATTAGCCATGGTGAGTTTCCCACTGCCTGAAACCTTCAACGTATCCGTCCCGATCCGTGGAGGAGGATTTCATGCAATCGAAACGACGCGCGAAGCATGGACCAGTATGATTCCGGAATGGACGCTGAACATGCCAGCCAATTCGACCTATTCCATCTATAATTTGTTCGGCATTGCCATTCTGTTTTATTTGATTAAAGTTACCATTGAAGGCAGCGGTGGAACCAGTCAGTATATGATACAGCGTTTCTTTGCTTCCCGCAGCGACCGTGAATCGGGTCTGCTTTCAATGTTTTGGACCATATTATTAGCCTTTCGTTGGCCTTTTGTTGCGGCCATCGCTATGATGGGTGTGGTGCTCGGAACCCAGCAGGGCGTGATCGACGATCCTGAAACTGTTTTGCCGGTGGTTATCAATCAGTTGGTCCCGATTGGTATTAAAGGATTATTGATCGCCGGCCTGATGGCGGCCGCAATGTCCACATTTGATTCCACAGTGAACGCAGGCGCTGCCTACTGGGTAAAGGATATTTATCAGGCTTACCTCAATCCTAATGCTACAGAGCGACAGCTGTTAATTCACAGCCGATGGTCGTCTATTATTATCGTCGGTTTGGGGCTGGCTTTCACCTTGGTTATCCGTAATATCAATGAAATCTGGGGCTGGATTACTTCAAGCCTCGGCGCCGGATTGTTGATCCCCACTCTGGCTCGCTGGTACTGGTGGCGCATGAACGGATACGGCTTCGCCGCCGGAACGGTGGCCGGAATGGCGGCTGCTGTAGTTCAGCGTGTTTTTCTGCCTGATATTCCCGAATACTTTTCCTTTATCATTGCCACGCTCAGTTCTCTCGTGGGCATGATTGCGGGCACGTATGCGGCCAAACCGACCGATGAAAACGTCTTGTTCGAATTTTATAAACGCACACGACCCTTTGGCCTCTGGAAGCACATTAGGGAAAAACTTCCGCACCACACTCTGGAAGCGATTCATAAAGAAAACCGGCGGGATATTCTATCCACCTTTTTTGCCGTTCCATGGCAAATTGTTATGTTTCTGACCTTCATGGCTGTGGTGATGCAACGTTGGGATCAGTTTGTTTGGTTGTTGGGTATGTTCGTTCTTCTTTCCATCGGATTATATTTTAACTGGTATCGACATTTATCGGATGAAGTCCGGGTGGATTGATGTGGAAAAAGCGTAGTTATCCACAATCCGTGTATAAAATTTAGGCAAATGCTAACAAAATGCTCATATTTGTACGCTCGTATATGTTATGGATGCTGCTGTCTATAACTATTGTATTTTCAACAGGATGTGGCCGAAATGATCATAATTTTGTGGTTTGGTCTTCAATGCGGCCTGCGGAAAGAGAGGTGTTGGATTCACTGTTAAGTGAGTTTTCCACAAGATATCCACAATATGCGTTTAACCAGCTTTTTTATTCTCCCGAAGAAGCGCGTACCAATTTTATAATAAGCTCCCTTGCCGGTAAAGGACCGGAGCTCATCCACGGCGCTAATGATAACATCGGCCCTTTTGTTGAACTAAAGGTCATACAACCGCTCGATACCTTGTTCGATTCGGCCTTCCTGAATCGTTTTATGGAGGAGCCTCTTCAGGCCAATTCCACCTTCCGAGGTAAATTATACCAAATCGCCGACCGGGTGGGCAATCATCTCTGTCTCGTTTATAATAAGGATATCATTGCCGAGCCGCCGCGAACTATTTCGGAACTCATAGAGACCGGCAAGCGCCTGACCAAAGATCACGACGGCGATGGCAATCCCGACCGATATGCACTGGCATGGAATTATACGGAGCCGTTTTTTGCCATACCATTTATTGGCGGCTATGGTGGTTGGATAATTGATGAAAACAACAATCCAACCCTCAATACCGACGCGACGATCAAAGCGGCGCGTCTCATTTATGATCTTGCCAATAAGCATAAGATTATTCCGCAGGAATGTGACTATGAAATCGCCAATGCGCTCTTTAAAGACGAACTCTCCGCCATGATCATAAATGGTCCGTGGTCGTGGAGTACCTATCTCAAAAATGATATTAACATCGGACTGGCCCGTATTCCCAAGATCGATGAAACGGGATTATGGCCCACGCCGCTGGTTTCCCCCATGGGCTACTCTATCAATGTCAATTTACATGGGGAACGGCTCGATATCGCCGTGGAATTGGTCAAATTTTTAACGAGTAAAGATGCGCAGTTTGCATATACCAAACTGGGCGGCTCTATTCCTTCGATGGATGAAGCCTACCGGGACCCGCTGATGAGAAACCGTCCTTTGATTAACAGCGCCATCGATCAGTTAATGGTCGGAAAACCCATGCCGGTGGTAACGGAAATGCGCTGGATTTTCGATGCTATGCGTCCCGCCTACCAGGGCATTTTTACCGGCCGCGTCAGCCCGGAAGCCGCGGCAAGGGAGATGCAGCAACTGGCTGAAAAATTGATCCGTGAGAACAGGGAATGATGTAATATGTATGCGGACATTTACGGAAGACACAACCGCCTGGTATACATGTATGTGATGCCTGCCGTTCTTGTGATGGCGGCGGTGGTTTTATTTCCGTTTCTCTACAATGTGGCCATCAGTTTTTCCAACATGAACCTGACGCATTTCCGCGACTGGGAACTCACCGGTATCGGGAATTACTGGGATGTGGTGAGCGATTCCATGTTCTGGTATTTCCTGTTCAAAACGGCTCTGTGGACGGGCCTTAATCTCGTATTCCACGTGGGTCTGGGCGTATTTCTTGCCGTGATAATAAATGAAGATATCAAAGGAAAATCGTTTTTCAGGACGCTGCTGATTTTACCCTGGGCGGTTCCGCAATATATAACCGCATTGACATGGCGAGGAATGTTCAACAGCGAATATGGAGCCGTTAATCTCATTTTAACACGGCTGGCGGGCATCGAATTTTCCTGGTTGTCCACGGAATGGGGGGCGTTTGCGGCCTGTCTGATTACCAATATCTGGCTCGGTTTTCCATTTATGATGATCATCGCCCTGGGCGGTCTGCAGAGCATCCCGGATAGTTTGTATGAGGCGGCGGAAATCGACGGCGCCTCGCGCTGGACCCAGTTCAAAACCATAACGGCGCCCCTGCTAAAACCGGTGATGGTGCCTGCCATTACCCTGGGCGTAATCTGGACATTTAACAATTTTAACGTGGTATGGCTGGTCAGTAACGGAGGCGAACCGTCTGATACAACGCATATTCTGGTATCCTGGGTTTACAAAGCCGGATTTACATATTTCCGGATGGGATACGCCGCCGCTTTTTCCATGATTATTTTTATCATTTTGTTGGTGTTCAGTTGGAAGTTCATACAAAAAACCAAAGCAACGGAAAGTATCTATTAAAATGGCTGCGAATGTTCATAAGTTAACCGTGCCCCAGAAAATTTTTTCATACATCATTCTGAGCGCTTTTACGGCATTCGCCGTTTATCCCATTCTGGTGGTGTTCTCCATCTCATTGCGGCCCGGCGACCGATTGCTTAGCAAATCGCTGGCGGTTATCCCCGACAATTTTACATTTCAGACCTACGTCGATCTCTTCATGGACCAACCATTTCTTCGCTGGCTGGTCAACAGCCTGGTGGTATCCCTTGCCGTAACGGTGTTCGCCGTGGTCCTTGCTGCAACGGCCGGTTACGCCTTTTCCCGTTTTAAATTCCGCGGGCGCAATACCGCCATGATCGGTATTATCACCACGCAAATGTTTCCAGTTACCATGTTGCTTTTACCGTTGTTTATCATGTTGATCTATCTGGGGGCTTACGACAGCTATATCGGATTGATTATCGCATATTCGGCGACGGCGCTACCGTTTACCGTCTGGCAAATGAAAGGGTATTACGATACCATACCCTTTAGCCTGGAAGAAGCCGCAATTATCGATGGCGCCCGGCAATTTACGGTGTTTTACAAGATCGTTTTACCGCTGGCGCTGCCGGCGCTGGCCATAACGGCACTTTTTTCCTTCATGACCGCCTGGTCGGAGTATCTGGTGGCGGCCGTTCTTATTCAGGATCAGGATCTGTTTACTTTACCCATGGGTCTTAAGATGTTCTCCTCCAATATGGAAGTGGCCTGGGGGTTGTACGCGGCCGGTGCCATTGTGGTCAGCATTCCCGTAGTGATATTATTTTTGAGTTTAAGCCGATGGCTGATTTCCGGCCTTACTTTGGGGAGTGTGAAAGGCTAATGAGACCGATACTAAAATACCGGATGAAATACACGGCCTTCGTGTTGGCGTCGCTGATCATGGTGATGAGCCTGCCCGGTTGCGGCGGGCAAAAAAACATTGCAGCGACGTTTATTCAAAGGCTGAATAAAGTAACACCGGCTCAGCGTTCGTCTGTGGTCGAAACATTCTTCGGAACGTACCAAAATTTTCCGATGGTTCATGATACGATGGCCTATTTCTTCTTCAGATCGAATGCCGAAAAACCCGTCTATTTGACCGGCGATATGGTTAACTGGCAACCGGACAGCCTTACCATGCATGCCGTGGAAGGAACGGCTTTGTATTACAAAGCGGTTTCCTTCCCGCAGGACGCGTATGTGGAATATAAGTATGTGATCGGAGACAGCATGGTCCTCGATTCATTGAATCCGATCACCTCCGAAGGCGGCTATGGCGCCAATTCCGTTGTAATGATGCCGAACTATGTTTTCCCGAAAGAAATTTTAATGAATCGCCGGACGGAGCGCGGTTCGCTGGATTCTTTGCAGTTTAAAAGCGCGTTGTTAAACAACCGTCGTACCGTTTTTGTGTACAGACACCCGCAAGCATCGACGAATGCACCGATGATTGTTTTCCACGACGGAGCTGATTATCTGCGATACGGCTATGCTCGCAATATCTTGGATAACTTGACCAGGGATAAAAAAATACCTCCCGTCTACGCCGTTTTCGTCAATCCCGTCAATCGCATAAATGAATATATGAGAAACGACCGGTATGTTACGATGTTGTTCAATGAATTGTTGCCCTATATCAGAAAACGTTATGAATGGCCGGAACCACAAATACTGGGGTTGGCAGGCGTTTCGATGGGCGGTTTGATTTCCGTTTATGCCCTTAACCATTACCGGGAACGCTTACAATTTGTCATTTCCCAATCGGGCGCATTTTGGGTGGATTCTACCGCTGTTTATCAGGAACTGAAGGCGCTTCCAGGTTTCAATACGCGCATTTGGCTGGATTATGGCTATTTTGAATCCCACGGCAAGGTGCACCGCAAAATCTATTCAATTTTAAAAAAGAAAGGGGCGCCCGTCGTATTAAAAATGTATCCGGCCGGCCATAATTGGGGTAATTGGCGGGCGCATCTGGATGAAGCCTTAACGTATGCATTGCAGAAGGAGCTTTAAAAATGAATTTCGATAGAATTGCCACAACCATTAAGAAACTGGGCTTTACGGCGTACGAAGCCAAAGCTTATTTATCGTTGTTACAAAACAATCCGGTTACACGTTACGAACTGAGCAAGAATTCCGGGGTACCGCGCTCCGCAATCTATGATATTATCCGCAAACTCGAGGCCAACGGAGCAGTGAACGCCATGTCCACCGAACCTGAAAAATACGTACCATTGCCTCCCGAACAATTATTCCAGCTGCTGGAGCGACGCTTCAAGGAAAACATAAAAGACGCCAGGCAATCTCTGAAAAACTTTGATGCTGAGATCGAACCCGGCCATTTGTGGAACATCACAGGTTACAAGAATATGTTACACAAAGCCCAGGAAATGATCAGCAGGGCCAAGAAATCCATTTATATCTCATTTTGGGAACGGGAAGCTCAGTTACTGGAAGAGGAATTAAAAAGTGCTATCAAGCGCGGAGTCCAATTGGTCATTTTTTCCTTTACACCGATAGATATTAAGGGTGCGGAATT
Organism: uncultured Calditrichaceae bacterium; assembly: GCA_964542915.1. Lineage (GTDB taxonomy): Bacteria > Calditrichota > Calditrichia > Calditrichales > Calditrichaceae > CAZIVP01. The sequence goes on from CAZIVP010000001.1 coordinate 287,239, forward strand.
ATTTTCTTACCAACTTCCCCAAGATGAACTCGAAAAAGTATGGGATCACAAAATCATTCTGGTGCGTGATCAAAAAGAATTAATCATGGGCGAAGCTGATTATCGCTATCATAAGAAAACGGTATGGACGCGTAATACGGCAATCGTGGATATTGCGACAAATCATATCATTCTGGATATCACGCTTTATGGCATCCGAAAAAATATTGACGTCAGCGATACGGTAACATCAATGGAAAAAAGCGGATTTCAGCATTTGGATCATTTGATTAATAATCATGTCGACGACGATTTAAACGGTATTTTCAAAAAATAAACGGATATTGGCTTATGTCATTACAAGAGCAGTTCCAAATGTTGGTACAAAAAACAACCGACTTTGGGATCGAGCGGCGCTATATCAATTTAAACGATCTGGAAGGGCCTCAGCCGCCACAATGGCTGATGGGGCAAACCTTGTACGAAGTGTATGTGCGGGCTTTTTCGCCGGAAGGGACGTTCGAAGGCGTAACGAGGCGGCTGGATGAATTACAAAAAGCGGGCATCGAACTATTGTGGTTTATGCCCATTTATCCCATCGGAAAATTAAACCGTAAAGGCCGGGTAGGCTGCCCCTATGCCATTAGCGATTATTTTACGGTAAATGAAGAGTACGGCAGCGAAAGCGATTTTAAGAATCTGGTCGAAGAAGCACATAAGCGCGGAATGAAGATCATTCTTGATATGGTGGCCAATCATGTGACGCCCGATTATAAATATTTGCAAGATCATCCTGAAATGATCCAACGCGATGAGACCGGTGAACCGTTGCGTCAGGTAAAAGACTGGACCGATATTGCGGATTTGGATTATAGCCAGCCTTTTACCCGGAAACACATGAAGGAGGTAATCACTTACTGGATTGAGCAGTTCGATATCGACGGTTACCGTTGCGATGTGGCCGGTATGGTGCCGCTAGATTTCTGGGAAGATGTTGTGGCGGAAATCCGGGCGATCAAACCGGATTTTTACATGCTGGCGGAGTGGGACAGTCCGCTGTTACACGAGCACGTGTTCCACAGCACTTACGACTGGACGCTTCTCAGCCTGATGAAGCAGGTACACGAACAATCGGAACCCGCTGCTGTATTAAAAGAATGGGTCGACGTCAAAAAACAAATCTATCCCGGGCGCAGCCTGTTTTTGCGGTTTCTTGAAAATCACGATAAACAGAGAGCGAGAAAAACCTTTGAGGGCGAGGCGCTGATCGCTTATTTAACGTTTGTGTTCAGCATCGACGGCGTTCCCCTTATCTACAACGGTCAGGAAATTGGGGCCCGCGAATACACCTCGCTCTTCGACCGCCAACCGGTGGATTGGCAGCAATCCAATCAACAACTCTATCGAATTTACAGGACTCTGATTCAATTACGAAGACAGTATAAAGCGCTTTGGAGTAATCAGTATTACTGGTATAACGATGAGGATCGGGAAAGGGTACTGGTTTTCGAAAAGTATGCCGATCAACCGCTGTTGGTTGCGATCAACTTTAGCAACAAGGCGGTAGAACTCAAATCGCGCGCGTTAAAAACCACATTGTCCGATGGCAAATGGCTCTTTAACAGCTATAGCAATCATGAAACCAAAGGAGACATAAACAAGTTATTACCGTTTCAATCGGTCATTGTGGCCGTAAACAATAATGCCGGTGCATAAAGGGAATAACCATCGCATAGCCGGTTAATTAGGAGACAAATATGAGGTCTATAGGTATATATGCAGCTGTAACCACGTTTATCATTATAAACGGCATAGGCGCCCAGGTCGTGACAACCGAACCGCCCTTTGCCACGGCGAATGATTCAATTATCGTCTATTTTGACGCTGCCGAGGGTAACGAGGGATTGTTAGATTATGCGGGCGATGATGTTTACGCCCATACGGGGTTGATTACCGAGGAAAGTTCAGAGCCATCCGATTGGCGCTATGTCGTTACGCCCTGGCCGGACGGCAGTAATGATGCGCAAGCGAATCGGAATAAAAATAAACTCACACGCGTCGATGGCAACCTGTGGAAACTGGTCATCGGTTACCCGCGGGAATATTACGTCGATCATACGTCGGGACAAACCCCGCCGCCGGATGAAAAAATACTGAAACTGGCCTTTGTCTTCCGTAATTCGGACGGAAGCAAGGAGGGCAAAGATGTTGGCAACGCGGATATTTTTTATGAATTATACGAACCCGGCATAACCGCCGTTTTAAGCAAGCCCAATTTTGAAGTGAAATACGGCCAACCAGAACGGTCCCCTATGTTCGCCGAATACGAATCGTCGCTTCCGGTAGAAGCCACTGCGGCTGCTCTGGGCACCGAGCTCGATTCGGTAAAATTGCTCCTTGATGAGCAAGTTATTGCATCCACTACTGAAGACACGCTTAATTATGACTTACAAACCGCTGAGTTCGAACCGGGTATGCGGGAACTTTCCGTAGTGGGCATCGGCGCCGACGGCTTAAGCGACACGTTGCAGGCGGCGCTGATGATTTTACCGCCGCCGGACGACCAGCCCAGGCCGGCGGGTATTGTGGACGGCATCAATTATGAGGATGCTCAAACGGTGACGCTTTCTTTGTTTGCACCGTATAAGCAGCATATTTTTGTAGTCGGCGACTTTAATGACTGGCAGGTCGATGAAGCGTATATGATGAAGCGCGATTCCATTAACGCCGACAGCGTGCACTACTGGTTGACGCTTCCGAATAATCTTTCACCCGGAACAGAATATGCCTTTCAGTATTTGGTGGACGGGAACCTGCGCATCGCCGATCCCTACACCGAAAAAGTACTCGATCCCTGGAACGATCAATATATTGACGAAAGTACCTATCCCAATTTAAAACCCTACCCTGATGGCAAGACCGACCAACCGGTGGGCATATTACAAACCGCCCGGGTGGAATATGAGTGGCAGACGGATGATTATCAGCGTCCGCCCAAAGAAGAGCTGATTATCTATGAATTACTGGTCCGGGATTTTGTGCACAACCATGATTTCGAAACGTTGGTGGACACGCTTGATTATTTGCAAAATCTGGGCGTCAACGCCATTGAGTTGATGCCGGTTATGGAATTCGAGGGCAACATCAGTTGGGGCTACAATCCGTCCTTTTACTTTGCAGTCGATAAATATTACGGTCCGGCGGACGATCTGAAACGCTTCATCGATGCCTGCCACAGTCGCGACATGGCGGTTATTCTGGATATGGTTTTGAATCACGCTTTTGGGCAGTGTCCGTTGGTGCGGTTGTACTGGGACGCTCAAAATAACCGGCCGGCCGCCGACAGTCCCTGGTTTAATCAGGAAGCCAAACACCCTTTTAATGTCGGTTATGATTTCAATCATGAGAGCCAGGCGACCAAAGGCTTTGTCGATCGCGTTAACGCTTATTGGTTGTCCGAGTTCAAGTTCGACGGTTTTCGCTTTGATCTTTCCAAAGGTTTTATGCAATCGGGTTCATTCTATGATTATAACGGTTCCCGTGTTGCCTTGCTGAAACGTATGGCCGACCGCATGTGGGCGGTTGACTCCAGCGCCTACGTTATTTTGGAACACCTGGGCGACAACACGGAAGAGCGGGAATTGGCCAATTACGGCATGCTGTTGTGGGGCAACATGAACACACAGTACAGCCAGTCGGCCATGGGGTGGTTGAACGATAATGACTTATCATCCGATTTAAGCTGGGGCTATTACGAAACGCGCAGCTGGCCAAAACCGCATCTGGTAACTTACATGGAAAGCCACGACGAACAATGGCTTATGGCTAAGAATTTAAAGTACGGCCGCAGCAGTGATGGTTACGACATCAAAGAATTGCCAACGGCATTGAATCGCATGAAACTGGTTGCGGCGTTTTTCCTAACACTGCCGGGCCCCAAGATGATGTGGCAGTTTGAAGAACTGGGCTACGATTACGAATTGACCGAAGATAATCGTACCGACCCCAAACCGATTCGATGGAATTATTTTCAGGACCCACAACGCAAAAAAGTGTATAAAACCTTTGCCGCATTGATGAAACTGCGTAAAGAACATGAGGTTTTCACCAATCCGGAAGAAGTCAACATGCGTGTGGGCCAGGGTCAATACGACCGCCGCATCAATTTAACCCACCCGGACATGCGTGTAACCATCATTGGAAATTTCGGGGTGGAAACCATGGATGTAACGCCCAATTTCCAGCATCCCGGTGAGTGGTACGATTTTTTCGAACGCGATACCATTTTCGTTAGCAATTCAACCGATGCAATCACACTGGCGCCCGGCGCGTTTCATATTTATACCGACAAAGCCGTAGAATTCCCGGAAGCGGGTCTGATTACAGATTTACCGAAGTTGAGCCAATCTCAACTTTATACGTTCAGGCTGAATCAAAATTATCCAAATCCCTTTAATCCAGAAACGTTTATCGTTTATGAACTACCAAGCGCAATTGATGTTACGCTGGATGTGTATAACGCCCTTGGGCAAAAAATCGCAACGCTGGCCGACGGTGAACAACAAGCCGGTCGACACCGCATCCGTTGGAACGGTAAAGACGATGCCGGCCGTCAGGCTGCAAGCGGCGTCTATTTTTACCGATTGAAAACGGATCAATCCATTAGTGTTAAAAAGATGCTCCTGTTACGATGACGGTTGATGTTTCGTCCAAATTGCAATGGAAAAAGGCAGCGGGTTGAACGGATTTTTATAACTAATCTCTAATTTGTAAGCAAATATTGCCGAATATATACGGTTGGAGGCGAACGTATAGAATATTGACCGATTATGGATACATTAACCGACTGGGAGATCGTCGAAGTTTTTGACGATATTATTCTGGGGCGCGGCGTTAAGCGCGCCATTCACGATCTGGAATACGACAACAAAATATTGACCGGACGCTTCATCGAACGATTGCAGATTTACAAATTCCGCCCCATCCAATTAAAAAAGATCGACATTGACGTGGGCTATCGTTTACCCGCCTTTCATGTGTCAGGTAAAACCGCTCTGTTTGGCTATGTGTTCTGGGAAGTATTTACGGACAAACGCAAGCGTAAAATATGGGGATCCGTGGTGCGCAACGAAAAAGGCGACTGGAAATACATTCTTTCCGGAAAAAGCAGTCAAATCGTATTCGTGAATCTTAGTCAAAAAGAAGAAGTGGATATCTATCATCTCTCTTAACCGCTTTGCAATCCATTATGACTCATCGCAATAAATATTACATTTAAATTCAAACATCACGTTACAGGAATATCCTAATTTTTAAATCGGAATCCGATCGAAACATTTTTAACCGGCGTTGAAAATTTGTAAAATAGGTTTGAAAAGGATTTATTCAGATGGCAGATTATCTGACCATTGATCAGCTTCCGAAAAACTGCAAGTCGGTCGACAAACGGTAACACATTACATCAAAACAAATAAAATAAAAGCATTTAAAATCGGGAAACAATACCGTATTCCCGTTGAGGCGGTTTTAAAACCATCTGCTGCCGCAGTTCGAAAAACGTATCGATCTGATTTATATCGATCTGCCGTTCGGAACAGGCCAAACGTTTGCCGATATCAATGACAACCATGCCTATGACGACATGCTGATTAACGCAACTTTTTTGTCTTTTCTGAAGCAGCGTTTGTATCTGTTAAAACGGTTTCTATCAGAAAGGGGCAGTATCTATGTACATATCGATAAGAAAATCGGCCACTACGTTAAAGTCTTAATGGATGAAGTGTTCGGATACAAGAATTTTGTCAATGATATCACGCGCATCACATGTAATCCCAAAAACTTTCGGAGAAAGGCTTACGGTAATGTAACGGATATGATTCTCTATTATGTAAAACAGAAGGAGCGGCAAATTTGGAATGATATCAAAGAAAAACTCAATAAAGAAGAGATTGAGCGTCTCTTTCCAAAGCAATATCCCGAATACGGGCGATATACTACCACTCCGATTCACGCTTCCGGTGAGACAAAAGACGGCGACACCGGTCTGGAGTGGAAAGGCTTAAAGCCGCCCCATGGACGCCATTGGCGTTACACCCGTGCGGAATTAACCGCACTGGATAGAGATGGAAAAATCGAGTGGTCGCCGTCGGGCAATCCACGGAAGATGGTGTTCGCCAGGGATCATAACGGGAAAAAATTACAGGATGTCTGGGAGATGAAAAACCGTAGCCTTTCTTACACGGAATATCCGACCGAAGAAAATATCAAATACCGGAGCGCATTATCCGGCATTCATCCCGGCCTGACAGTCTTGTTTTAGATGCGTTTTCCGGTTCGGGCCCCACTTTGATTGCGGCCGAATCGTTAGGCCGAAAATGAATCGGAATCGATCACTCAATGCAGGCTTTCCGTATTTTCAAAAAGCGATTGAATCATCAAGCGATCTCATGCAACTTTTATGAAGCCATAGAAAAAAACAGTGTAAAAAAATAAATTTTTGTTCTTACGATGCCAAACTTCATTTCAGGTTCGAATGCAAACGATACATTCTAATCCTCAAACGGTTCCACGTGAATGGAAATGAATACATCATTTCCAAACGAAGATTTCAAGCGATTTTCCACGTTGGTTGCGATGTCGTGGGCTTCAACGATCGTCAAATCGGGTCGAACTTTTATGTGCATGTCGATCGCCACATTTTTACCGATGCGGCGGGTTTTTAAATTGTGAGGGTTGATCACGCCGGGCACCTCTGCAGCGAGATTCAAAATTGCCCTTTGCTGCTCCTGGCTCAACGCCGCTTCCAGCATTTCATTGGTGGACTCAATCATCGTTTTTAACGAAACATACATAATAAAGATGGAAACCAGAATGGCGGCAATCGGATCGAGTATCGCCCAGGCGTCCCCGAGCAATACGGCGCCGCCTACCCCGATCAACACTGCGGCGGAGGAGAGTGCATCGGAGCGGTGGTGCCAGGCATTGGCGATTAAAGCTTGATTTTGAATTTTTCTTCCTATCCGGAGCGTATACTGATACAGCCACTCTTTACTGCCAAGGGAGGCCACAATAGCGACGAGTGCTAACCACTTTGGCGATCGAAGGACCTTTCCCTGGATGGTAGCATAAATTTCATTGACGCCGGTCCAAAGGATGCCCACACTTACGAAGAATAATATGACACCGATCAGCACCGAAGCCAGCGTCTCAAATTTGCCGTGTCCGTAATTATGGGTTCGGTCGATGGGTTTGTCGGCGAATTTCACGCCGGCTAAAACGGCAAGATCGCTGATCAGGTCGGAAAAGGAATGGATACCGTCGGCGATGAGGGCGTTGCTATTACTTAGAATGCCCATTAATATTTTAAAAATGGCCAGCAGAATATTTCCGAAAAAACCGATCCAGGTAACGCGGTAGGCGCGTTTCGAACGCCGTTCATCATTGCTGGAGAATTTCATTATTCGTCGAGCCCTCGGTTGTAAAGTCGTTTTCTCCGAAAATGATAGCCGAAAATCGATAGATGGTTGTATCGTCCGATCGCCATGCATCGACCGGAAGCCCGGCTTTTATACAGGTCTGCGTAAGGAAGGTTTCCTTATCCCATTGATGTTGGCTGGCAACCTGCGGCAGCAACAAACCCTGAAAGTGATGCTGTTTGATCAACAAGCCGTCGCGCCCGATTTCGATTTCCCAAGGATCCGACACAGTAACGAACGGTGTTAAGACGGAAATTTCGATGTCAATTTCAGGAAGTTCTTTCAAATCTACAGGCTCAAATCGAGGATCGTTGGCGGCAGCCGCAATCGATAAATCCACAACCGCGTCCTGCAAGGGTTTTAATCCCTCCACAAAACCAATACAACCCCGCAGCTCTCCGTTTTTGTGAAGCGTAACAAAGACGCCGCATTTTGTTTTCAAATTGTTTGTTTTGGCAGAAGGATAAATCGGATCCGTTCCATTCAAAAAAAGCCGAATGGAGGCTCGGGCAAGCTCTAATAAAGCACGTTTTTCATCTTGGTTTAATTCAAAGTCCATACCATCATCCTTTTGGGTATGTTTTTTTATATGACCAGTCTAAAATACAATCAAAAACGCTTCATAGAAAGATCGATTTTAATATAATTGGGACGGCAATCGCTCGTTAGTTAGGCAAAAGGTTAAGCGGTCTAAGCCGGATTTTAACGGGTGTTGAACCCTTTTTGTCTCTGAGGCGCTTTTGTCGTAACAATGTTTGAAATAAAATATGTGTGGTGTTATAATGACACTCGGTTAACGGGAGGAGAACAGCATGGCTTTGAATGCTTTGTTAGAACAATATTTTGGTTATGACCGTTTCAGGCCATTTCAGAAAGAAGCGATCAAGGCGTTACTTGCCGGGAAACATGTTCTGGCGATTATGCCAACCGGATCCGGAAAATCGATGATATACCAGATTGCTGCGCTTTCACTGCCAGATCTAACGATCGTTATTTCACCGCTCATCGCCCTGATGAAAGATCAGGTGGACGGTTTGCGCAGACGCGGCATCGACGCAGCTTATATTAACTCCACCCTTACCCGAAAAGAACGCGAAGAACGCTATGAGAAAGTTCGATCCGGCCATTACAAAATTCTTTATGTTACCCCGGAGCGGTTTCGCAAAAAAACATTTGTCGATGTTTTACGCAGCCGCGCCGTTTCTTTGCTTGCGGTAGATGAAGCGCACTGCATCAGCCAGTGGGGGCATGATTTCCGCCCGGATTATACACGGCTTCATGAATTTCGAAAGATAATGGGCGATCCCACAACCATTGCGCTTACGGCGACCGCAACGCCGCAGGTTCAACAAGATATTGTCGGCCAATTGGAATTACCGGACGAACAGACGCAGCATATTCATCTCGGCATCGAACGCCCTAATCTGTATTTGGAAGTGTTGCCTGTTTACGGCGAAACCGAAAAACTGGCCTTAATTCTGAAACGTCTGAATGAGACCGAGGGCAGCGGGATCATCTATTTTGTATTGATCAAAGATTTGCTGAGTATGAGCGCATTGCTCAGCCGGCGCCGTATCCCGCACAGTATCTATCACGGCGAGTTGGAACCGCCGAAGCGTCGCCGCCTGCAAAACCAGTTCATGAACCGCAAAAATCAGCTCGTCTTGGCTACCAATGCTTTCGGGATGGGCATCGATAAACCGGATATCCGCTTTGTCATGCACGCTCAAATTCCGGGTTCCCTCGAGGCTTATTATCAGGAAATCGGGCGCGCCGGACGCGACGGCAAGCCCTCCTTTTGTTCCCTGCTCTATGATGAAGAGGATCTCAATATTCAAATGCAGTTCATCAAATGGAAAAATCCCTCGCTCGATTTCATCTACCGCGCCTATCAGATTCTGATAACCGATATCGAACGGGTAAACGGAGAGGGGATGGAATATTTCAAGGAACAACTCACCTATAAAGATCGCTTTGACTACCGTGCCGAAACCACCCTTAATCTCTTCGATCGCTGGGCGGTAACGGAAGGTTCTGTTGAACAAAAAAATTTAAAACTCACAGGAGAACTGCCTTCGGCCTTTAGCGATGACAATTTTTTGCAACACAAATTGAAAAACGAACAACAAAAATTGTATCAGATGATGCGTTATGCCCGTACACAGGGATGTCGGCGCGCCTTCATCCACAACTATTTCAATCTTCCTCATCAGGAGCGCTGCGGCCGCTGCGATAATGATAGCGAGGCGCCTGCACCATGAAATAAAATGATTTCTTTTATTGTTGGTCTTTGCGAAATCGGATTAACAATAAAGTGAGACAGGAGGAAGAAGTCATGGCCAAGATCACCCTCAAAGGTAAGCCCCTTCATACCGTCGGAGAACTGCCGGAAGTGGGCAGTCAGGCGCCCGATTTTAAATTGACGGGCACGGATTTCAATGATATAACGCTCAGTGATTTTAGCGGTAAAAAGGTTGTTTTGAATATTTTTCAGAGTTTGGATACTTCGGTATGTGCTAATTCTGTGAGGCGTTTTAATGAAGAGGCCAGTAAACTGCCGAATACGGTAGTCATCTGTGCCTCACGCGATTTACCCTTTGCTCATGACCGTTTCTGTTCAACGGAAGGCTTGGACAAAGTCATTTCGGCTTCGGAGTTACGGGATTTCAATTTCGGCAATGATTACGGCGTTCGCATCCAGGACGGTTCCAGGGCAAGTCTATTATCCCGGGCCGTGGTGATCATTGATGAAAACGGTAAAGTGATTTATACCGAACAAGTGCCCGAAATTGCACAAGAGCCTAATTACGAAGCCGCGATAAACGCATTGAAATAGAAAGGGCAGAAATCAAAAAAACGAACGTCATCCGCAGCGGTTGGTCTACGGATGACGTTTTTTATTTGAACCAAAATTATCCCAGAATTTTCTTTTCCGGGGTTACCGAGCGCCAGCGATCGATCATGTAATATTTTTCGGTTTCAAAAACGCGGTTGATGTTTTCCAGATACTCTTCTGATTCGCGTATGTCGAGATTATTGGTTTTATTGACGTACGAGAGCACACGTGAATGGTAAAAGGGTATGAGTGCTTCTAACAGTTTGCCGCTGTCTTGGCTGTTGGTATGGTACGCGATGGCAAAATTGAACAGAATACGCGCCCAGAGATTGCTGGGGTAGTAAAACTGCTCTTTATTTTTGATCTTCTTAAATTTTTCAATTTCCGTATATTCCGGCAGCGGAATAATTTCTTTCCAGAGCTTAACGTATTTTTCGAATCCAGACATAAAGCTTTCGTACAACTTACCTGTGTCCACTTTAACTTCGGGCGGTTTTTCATCAACGCCGAGGCCGAATCCGTAAATACTGCTGGGCCGGCTCTCGAAGGTATCCATCCATAGATATTCATATTCGGTCAGAAGATCAAACAGGGTCGAGACGACCTGGGTAAACATGGAACTCAAATCGGCCGCGGGGTCTTTGGGTTTGTGTACTTTGGGCGTACCGAGAAACGCCTGGCAAACATTAAATCCACGTGCAATGGCGATGGTTGTCATCCAGATATCGATCCCGAAATTGGCGATTTTGTCATTCCAGAGATTTTCGGATAAAAATGCCCGAGCTAGTTTGCCTGAAAATCCAAAATCGCCTCCGATAGGTTGACGCACGCGCAGACCGAATAGTGTTCGTAATAACGGATAAGCGATATGATTGGTGATGGTGCCGTCGTATTTATGGCGCACATAAATCGGCGTTACATAATCGAACCGACCCATGAGCGGTTCACCCAGATAACGAATCCAACCCGGCGTAATGCTTTTCAAGTCGGCGTCAACCACTATAATGGCCTTGGCGTTCAATTCCAGCGCTGCCTTGAATAAATTTTTGAAATTATTGCCTTTACCCTTTACATTTTTGGGTGTTGAAATATAAATTTTAGGAATTTTTGTTGGTGTATTCATGAACGCCTCGCGCGTTCCATCCGGTGAATGATTATCCACATTGATCAGCACCGTTTTTTTATAGGGGAAATATTCGACAAGGCCCCTGCTGGCCACGTCCGTGGGATAGGCAATGTTATCGGCCTCTTTGTAAGACGGTATTCCAACGATGATTTCCGCAGAAGTTATATTACTGGGATTTTCGACGATGGCATCCATTTTATCCTCTCTATTAATTTATGTAAAATGAACTGCTTTAAAAACAATAAGATAAATTGAATTAGGGTGAAAAGCAAAGGCAAGCTTTAAAACGGAATAAATAAACCATGCGCCAATCTTCCTATTCCATCATCCGGCAAAATTTGCACCGTTCGATCATCAAACTTTCATTACCGGGCATGATAACTTCCGTTTTGCAAACTCTCTACCAACTGGTCGATGCTTACTGGGTTGGCAAAATAGGTCCGCAGGCGCTGGCTGCGATGGGCGGTTGTTCGTTCATTTTATGGTCGTTACTGGCGTTAACGGCTTTGAGTGTGAACGGAATTACCGCCTTGGTGGCGCAACATATTGGTGCGGGAAGAGAATTACGCGCACAATTTTCTGCTGGCCAGGGTTTGCTTCTCAGTTCCGTGTTGGCGGTTCTATTGTCGGTATCTATATTTTCCAGTATGGAATTCTGGTTTGGCATCATGGGATTTAAGCCGGACGTACAGGTATTAGCGGCGGATTATCTGAATATACTTCTGGGCGGTTTGATCTTCTTATTTTGGTTTGCATCCCTGGAGGGGGTATTCCGGGGCATCGGCGACACCAGAACTCCCATGTATATTCTGGCCCTGGCGTTAACGTTTAACGCCGTGGCTGATCCCGTTTTTATTTTCGGCTGGTTGGGTTTGCCGGCGATGGGCGTCGGCGGCGCAGCGTTTGCAACGGTTTTGGCGCAACTATTGGCGACTGTACTGGCTTATGTCCAATTGAACCGCAAATCGTTCTTACCCAAATTACGCTTAAGACGCAGAATTTCCGTTGATTTTACCACGATGGGGCGCATTATCGGTATCGGGTTGCCCATCGCCCTTGGCGGGTTCTTTTTTAGCATTATTTATGTGTTCCTTACACACATTATCGCGCGTTTTGGAACCGCTGCTATTGCCGCTGTGGGCGTGGGACATCGCATCGAAGGGATTGCCTGGTTTGCTTGTGTGGGGTTTTCGGTTTCGGCCGCGACACTGGTGGGACAAAACGTCGGCGCCAGACGCTATGACGAAGCCAAACGAGCCGCTCTGTGGGTCAACGGTTACGGTGTGATCACCTTGTTGCTCGTTTCAATATGTTATTTCGTGTTCAGTTCGGAACTGATTCAGATTTTCACGCCCGATCCGCAAGTACAACAATTTGGCGTCTCTTATCTGAAAATTATCGCCGTTTTTGAAATGTTTCTGGCGCTTGAGGTGATCATGGAAGGCGTGTTCAGCGGCGCGGGATATACCTTACCGGTAATGCTTGTGACCGTACCCATTACCGCTATAAGGATTCCGCTGGCCTGGTTTCTGGCGATTACACTGGGTTGGGGCGCGGTGGGTATTTGGTGGGCCATATCGCTAACAACGTTCTTAAAAGGCGCGCTGAATTTGCTGTTGTTTGTATTGGGCTTTTGGAAGAAGAAATTACCGTGAGGTAACAGTTGCGCCGTATACTATATACTATAGGAATTTTTTGACTGGTATGGTCGATTGATAGAATTCAATAGTTGTCGGAAAATGTTGCATCGGTTATATTTAATACAGGAGAACGCTTTATGGATACAAAAGTAGCCAATACCCGCCGTTATCGCAGCGATATGAACGAAAAAATACTCGGGAGCGGTTTTAAGGATTATAAGAAATTTTTCGCTCTCGATCACAAAGCCTATGTGGAAGGGGCGCTTTCGGTCAAACATAAAGAACTGATGGGGCTTGTAGCCAGCATGGTAATGCGTTGTAATGACTGCATCTTCTATCACCTCGATCGCTGCGTCAGCGAGGGCGCCACGCGTGAAGAGTTGTACGAAACCATGAATATCGCCCTGATTGTAGGCGGTTCCATTGTGATTCCGCATCTGCGGTACGCGTTCGAAATGTTGGATAAGATCGAACTTACGGAGGAATAAACGATCATTTTGGAACATAAGCACATTGCAATGATTGAAAGGATGAATTGGCGATTACATGGATGGTAATGCCAATTATTTCAGGAAAGAATGAAGGATCAAGATAGATAAAGCATGAACGAAGGAGGAAACATGGTGCTTGAAAAAATGGATAAGGCTTTTTTCGGCCTGCTATTTATTTTGCTGACATTGTCCCTGGGATGTTCGCAGGCTCAGGAGGATAAAGGTGTGAACGGCCCTCTGATGACCTTTGAACAGGATGAATACGATTTTGGTGTTGTACGCGGAGATACGGTGATTTCACATGTATTCGCTTTTACGAATACGGGTAAAGACACCCTGTATATTGCCAAGGTCGGGGCGTCATGAGGCTGTACGGCTGCACTTCTGAGTTCAGAAGTTATTCCGCCGCAGGGCAAAGGCGAAATCGAAGCCCGTTTTAACACCAAGAACCGGCACGGTAAGTATCGCAAAAGCATCCGTATATTTTCCAATGATGCGCTGGCAAGAATTCGCCAGCTCCATATAACGGTCGAAGTGGCTTCGAAATAATATTTTGTTAGAAAAATGTGAGGAACGCAAAGGAACAACGATGCACTTTTCCCATTAAAGAAACAAATGTTTAATCATCATTTAATGGGGTATGGATTATGAAATGGTCAATTCGAGTTCTGTCGTTATGGATAGCCGTAAGCGTATTCGTTTTGTGGCGCCCATCCTGGTCTCAGGAAGCAATGGCGCCCAAAGCGGATCATTGTACCATAATAGAGGATAGCGCCATGGCAAAACAATTGTTCAAATCCGATAAAGAATGGAAACAGGAACTGACTTCCGAACAATACAAGGTAATGCGAGAGAAGGGTACGGAGGCGCCCTTTTCGGGAAAATATACACATTTTAAGGGGGAAGGCGTCTTTGTCTGTGCAGCGTGCGAAACCCCACTATTTGATTCCGATACCAAGTATAATTCGGGAAGCGGCTGGCCCAGTTTTTACGATGTCATTAATAAAGGCAACATCGAAACGGAAGAGGATAACAGTTTGGGAATGAAACGCATTGAAGTCCTCTGTGCCAACTGCGGCTCCCACCTGGGACACGTATTCCCGGACGGACCCAAGCCAACGGGCCTTCGATATTGCATTAATTCCGTGGCTCTGGATTTCAAGAAAGAGAAGAATGATCAATAATTTGATTTGCACAGAAGCATTATAAATAGTAAACTGAAATCAACAGGTGCCGCACCGGGAATTTAACCAGGGAAGTTTCGGGTGCGATGTTCGATGCCCTGTAGGAAGGAGGTGATCCTGATAGACAGACCAAGTTTAACGGGAGCCTCCGGTGAGAAACGTTAGCACCGGCTCACCAGGCTCCCTAACGGTAAAGCCCCCGAACGAAACGTACGGGGGCTTTTTTTACGGATAATGACGGAAAGATGTCTTTAAAGCCGATATAAATCAAAAAACGAAAAGTACAGCTTTAGTCCCGTCAACACAAACCTGTGTAATTGACTACACACAATCCCGCGGAAATATCTTATTTTTTATTAATTATAAACCTTATCGCTATTAAAAATCCGGAATGCCATGATACGGTCGAAATAGATTAAACGCCGGACCGGTTGATGATTGGGCGATATTTCTTCGAAAAAATTTGTTGCACGTTCCGTTTAATGTCTATATTTATTTTACGATTTCGTTGAACCGCTTCAATGCTGAGGAGACTTTTCATGCCAGAACGTACGATACCAAACCTGTTTGAGAGCAGTGTGCAGCAATTCGGTGAAAATGTTTTAATGTGGGAAAAAAACGGCGAGGCTTACGGGGGACTAACTTACAAAGCAATGCGCGCTCAGGTACGTTCGTTTGCAGCCGGTTTGCTTGCGATGGGCGGGCAAAAAGGCGACCGTATCGCGCTCATTTGTGAGGGCCGTAACGATTGGGTTATGAGTGAACTGGCCATCCTTTATACGGGCGCCGTCAGTGTTCCGATCTCCGTTAAGATTGAAGAGCTTGAGGAATTGAAATTTCGACTGGCGCATTCCGGCTGCCGCATGGCGATTGTATCCGGTAAACAGGCGCCGAAAGTGCAGGCGATTAAAAACGATCTGGCTGACCTGGAGACGATTATCATTCTGGATACGGCCGGGATATCTGATTCAGAAGAAGACGAAGTATCCGCCGGAACCGTAAAAGAACGCGGCGATGCGTATTTGGAACAAAACGCCGATAAACTGGACGAGCTATGGCAGGGATTGAATGAAAACGATTACGCCAATATCTGTTATACCTCCGGAACCACAGCGGATCCCAAAGGCATCATATTAACCCATCGCAATTATACCGCCAATGTGGAGCAGGCGAGCGCCCTGCTGCCCATTCCAGAATGGTATACAACGTTGCTCATATTGCCATGGGATCATTCGTTCGCCCATACCGCCGGTATCTATACTATCATGAAAAACGGCGCCAGCATGGCTTCCGTTCAGACAGGGCGCACGCCCATGGAAACCCTCAAAAATATTCCGCTTAATATAAAGGAAATTAAGCCGACCTTTCTATTAAGCGTGCCGGCGTTGGCAAAGAATTTTCGCAAGAACATTGAAAAAGGAATACGCGATAAAGGTCCGAAAGTACAACGGCTTTTCGGGCATGCCCTGAAGATAGCGTACGATTATAACGGCGAAGGTTGGGATCGCGGTAGGGGCTTACGCAAATTAAAAAAACCGCTATATCTGTTCTATGACAAAATCCTGTTCAGTAAAATTCGTGAGAACTTCGGCGGAAGGTTGGAATTTTTCATCGGCGGAGGCGCATTGCTCGATATCGAACTCCAGCGCTTTTTTTATGCCATTGGAATCCCGATGTTACAGGGATACGGTCTCACCGAAGCGGCGCCGATCATCTCGGCCAATGTGCCTGCCAAACACAAGCTGGGTTCTTCGGGATCGGTTGTGATCGGGCTGGATATTAAAATTTGTGATGAAGCGGGCCATGCCGTGCCGCAGGGAGAAAAAGGTGAAATTGTGGTTAAAGGCGAAAACGTGATGGCCGGTTACTGGAAAAATGAAAAGGCCACCAATGAAACCATAAAAGATGGATGGTTGCACACGGGTGATCTGGGCTATCTGGATGCGGATGGTTTTTTGTACGTTTTGGGCCGCTATAAAAGTTTATTGATCGGAGGGGATGGCGAAAAATTCAGCCCCGAAGGTATTGAGGAAGCCATTACGGACCATTCGCCTTATATCGATCAAATTATGCTGTATAATAATCAATCGCCTTATACCGTTGCATTATTGGTACCCAACAAACCGGCTTTGCTGCAGTGGCTGAAAGACAACAATCTTTCCTGCCATACACCGGAAGGACAGGATGCGGTGTTGAAGATGTTGCAAAGTGAAATAGACCGGTACAAAGAAGGCGGAAGCAAGGCCGGAATGTTTCCGGGCAGATGGCTGCCGGCGGCCGTCGCCGTACTGGGCGAGGGATTCACCGAAGATAACCGCTTGTTGAATAGTACGATGAAAATGGTGCGTCCGAAAATCATTGAATACTACCGCAATCGTCTGGATTTTCTGTTCAGTGCGGAGGCAAAAGATATTTGCAATCATCAGAACCGGACGATCATAAGCCGTCTGGAGCGTTAGAATGAATACTGAAATTTTGAGCAAAAGGAATGATCAATAGTTGGGGGAAGTATGAGTGAACAACAAACAGTCGATCTGAAACAGCTTCTCTATTTAATCGATCAGAACAAGAATACCCGGATGCATCTCAACCTGGATGAGGGCTGTACCATCCAAACCGATCAACCGGACGCCCTTGTTAAGGTGATCAATTACATTATCAACTATCTGCAGCAACTGACCGACCGACCGCTGGACATTGGTCTGGAATTGCGCAGCGACTCCTATGTTATGAATTTTATGGTACTCTTCGAGGGCGACAAATTACCGGAATTGAGCGGCGATAAAATGGAAGCAGCCTTGAAGGATTATAATGCCAGCCACGAACTCATCCATGAACAGGGCCGTTATGTACAATTTAAAATTACGTTTAACCGCAAATAAGGACGTCCTAATCCTTGTCGTCCATATCCTCGAACTTTTGGGCGTATTTTATCAGAGCGCTTTCTATAATCCCGGATATGACTAAAAGCGGCAAAACCGTTGCTAAAAATAACTGCATGTAGTTTAAAAACGCTACCGGCTTTAAACTGAACCAACCTAAATTCAATTGAATGATATTATATTGCATCGCCATGGTAAAGGAAAGGAACGCCGCCGGAAGTTCAAAAATCGATACCGGGTTAAAGAGTGATGCAAAATAAAAGCGACCTTTTAACATGTGGTACGAGACCGTTCCAACATTGAGCCCCGTCCATATTGCAAACAGTACCGGTAACAGCGGAATAAAGCCCGATAATAAATTGATGAATAACGAAGCAGCGTTCAGTAAGAATATGAATCCGAACAGGGCATACGGATTCCAGTCCCGCTTTGACCACTTTTCCAGTTTTTTTGCAACCCACAACGGATAGGCAAGCAACCAGCGGATGTTTTTGAAATAAGCCGTGGGCGCGAAAGCGTATCCGATCATAAAAAGCAGAATGCTGCTTAAAAATACCTGAATATCGATCAACGCCAATCTGGATGAAATAAAGGCAAACATATTATGTGTTTCCGCCTATGGTTTTTACAGAAGGGATGCCGTGAATGGACTGGGCGTTTCGTACGCTATCCATCACCGATTGAACGGTTGCATGGATCGTTAAGGTCTGCAAAAGGTCGGGCGCCGCTTCCACCTCTGGTGTTGCAATGGTAACGGCCAGGTCCCCGTCAAAAGTCGTATGGGAAGGATGGATACAACGGGCCAGACCATAATGCGCATAGTCGGCCAGTTGATAAACCTGAAGCTTGTTTAATTTGGCGTTCGTGAATATGGCAAGTAAGACCGTATTGCCATGCATACCCGCAGCGGGTTCGGACCAGATTTGAATAAAGTTTTGGTGATCCAAAAAGCGCCCGTTCTCATCTATGGCGCCTGCCATGGTGCGACCGTATGCATCGACAATATTGCCGACGGCGTTGACCACACTGAGGACGGTAATAGCCAAAGCGCCGTGCTTTACGTGAGCGAGCCCCAGCCCGCCTTTCATGGCATGCTTCATACCCATCCATTTGCCGACCGTCGCCCCGGTGCCGGCGCCGATGGCGCCGCTTTGCGTGTTATCGAATTCGGCGGATTCAAAAGCTTTGAGAGCATCCCCGGAACCCGGATAGGCCTTTGCATCGCCAATGTTTTTATCGAATATTACGGCCGATGCAACCAGAGGAACCACCCCGTAATCGGTTTGATACCCTTTATTGTCTTTGGCCAGTTGTTTCATAACGGCGTGTGCCGCACCCAAGCCGAATGCGCTGCCGCCGGTAAACAGGAGTGCGTTTATTTCACTGATTTTTTTCTCGGGCGCTAACAGGGCGAATTCACGGGTGCCCGGCGAAGCGCCTTTTACCGAGGCGGAGGTTACGTTTGGCGAAGGTGGAAGGATCACCGTACATCCGGTCGCTCGCTCAAGGTCCGTGAAATGGCCGATTTTGAATAATGAGAGCATATCGTGTTGCATAAGGTTTACTTCCTGTGTAGTCATGCTGCATAAAATATGTATCGGCCGTTTTTCGCTATAAACGGCAGATGAGCCTGCATTGCTGTTTTTGTCAATAGTGGTCGCTGTTTTTTATTGTCATTCCACTGAACTGTCATTATGTGATTAGTAAAAAAACGCGAGATGTGCATTTCTTTACTAACGATTTAGATGTTTATTCCGATCATTACATGCTTTACGAACATAATAAAATAAGGCATGTACTTCAAAGGATGCAATTTAAATAGCTGAGAACGATCATGCCGGGTGAAAAGATTTCACAACAAAAAGCGTCCTTTCTTTCGAATCGATGCCAGTATCGTACGCTTGAAGTTGAGTAAAAGTAATTGAATAATGGTTATTGAAATGTTTTTTAAATGAGCGAAGCATCACGTGACGTGTAATAAAAAGGTTACAGTCAGTGGTCACTGCCCAGTTTTTACCTAAAATGGTCTTGTAAACTCATTAAATGATCTGAGATACCGAATAAAGTGAAAGAGCGAAATCTAAACAATTGTTAATGGTATGAAGAAAATCTTAATTGTCGACGACCGGTATGAAGTACGAGAAATTCTGGAAGATTTCCTGACGATGCAGGGTTATGAAACCATCCTGGCAAATGACGGCAGGGAAGGTCTCGAACGCTTTAAAGCGGAAGAGCCCCACGTAGCTATTGTGGATGTTGAAATGCCTGTCATGGATGGCTTTGAACTCACCAAAGCCATAAAAGACGAGAAAAAGGACTTTCCGATTATTATCATCACCGCTTTTATTAAAAAATACCCTAAAAGCTCCTTCACCAATATGGGCGTGCAGGCTGTCCTTTTTAAACCGCTGGATTTACAAACGCTCCGGAAAGAATTGGAAAAAATCTTTTCTTGATTCATTTTTTCCGGCCGCCTACCTTTATTAACTTTACTTATTGCAAAAATTTCCCCGGTTATCCGTTTCTTCGAAGGCCTGAGGTTGAACTGGGGGGATTGTGTTCAATTTTAATGGTTGTCGCTCTATGATGGGTAAATAATTGCTTTGAGGGATTTCCGTTCCGTTTACGGTTATGCCATTGGATTGCTGAATAAGATGTTTAATTAAAGGAGCTTTGAGAATGAACCGCTTGCAACCGTTTTTATTTCCGAAAAAGATCGCTGTTATTGGAGCATCGAGAAAAGAAGGAAGCCTGGGTAAGATGTTTCTGGACGCCATTATAGGCATGGACTACCGGGGCGCCATTTATCCCGTCAATCCGAAGGCGGAAACCATTTCGGGGCTCAAAGCCTATCCGTCTGTGGATGCTTTACCGGACAAGCCCGATTTGACCGTCATCCTTCTTCCACAGAAATTTGTGCTCGACACCGTAGAAAATCTTGGAGAAATGGGAATGACAAATATTGTAATCATCAGTGCGGGATTCAAGGAAATCGGCGGCGAGGGCATTAAACGCGAAGAAAAACTGCTGGAATTAAAAGACAAATACGACCTGAATCTTTTGGGTCCGAATTGCATGGGCATTTTCAACACCCATCCGACGGTTTCATTTAACGGTACGTTTTCGCCTACGTTGCCGCGGCCCGGACATGTGGCCTATGTATCGCAGAGCGGGGCGCTGGGCGTGGCCATTATGGAGCTGGCGGCGCATACCGATCTGGGTTTTTCGGTGTTTGTCAGCACAGGCAACAAAGCTGATATCAACGATAACGATGTCGTCGATATTTTACGCCACGATACCAATACCCACGTGATCACCCTGTATTTGGAGAGTATCGACGATCCGCAACGTTTGCAGAAAGTTTGCGCCCGGACGGTCGCGGTGAAGCCCGTGCTGGCGGTGAAAGCAGGACGCACGGAAAGCGGACACCGGGCTGCGTCGTCCCATACCGGCGCTCTGGCGAATCCGGAGTATGTGATGGACGGATTTCTGAAACAGTGCGGCGTGATCCGCATGGAATCGCTACAGGAATTATTCGAAGCGGCCCGCGCCTTTGCCGTTCAGCCGCTGCCAAAAGGCAGTCGTACGGCAATCATCACCAACGCGGGAGGACCGGGCATTCTGGCCAGCGACGCCGTTGAATCGACGGGCTTACGACTGGCGTCTTTTAAAGAAGAAACGATGGCAAATCTGCATGCGATTTTACCGGAGGAAGCTGCAACAACGAATCCTGTGGACATGATCGCCAGCGCCGATCACGAAACCTATGCCCGTGTTGCCGAAACCGTGCTGGAAGATGACGGCGTGGACAGCGTGGTCGTCATCATAGTTAAACCGCCGATCGATACCACGCCGGCGCGCATTATCGAGCATCTGCAACCGGTTGTGCAGGGCTGCAGTAAAACCGTATTGGCGGTGGTTATGGCGCAAAAGGATGAATCCGCAGGTATGAAGCGTTTTATGGAAGCCGGTATCCCGGTGTACGATTATCCGGAATCGGCGGTTAAAGCTCTGGCCACGCAGTGGCGGTATCAGCAAATTCAGCAACGCTTTCGCAAATCGGAAGCGGTGGTCATCAGCCCAGAAACAACACGCGCCACGCCGCTTTCGAGCCATAGCGGGACAAAGCAGGCCGCGCCCGAGGCGTTGCTGGAGATTATTAACGAGTACGGCATTGAGTTGCCCGATTTTAAAATCAGCAGCGCATTGCAAGAACTGCTGACCTTTTATAAACAACTGAAATCCAATGTGGCTTTGAAGATCGCCAACGAACGCATTATTCATAAGAGCGATCTGGGATTGGTAAAGCTCAACCTGAACAGTGAAGAAGCGATCCGCGCCGCTTTCGAATTCATGTCTGCCAAAGCACGGGAGATTCTGGAAGAGAAGGAAGAACCGCGTTTCCTTATTCAGAAGCAATTGCCGGAATCCGTCGAAATGGCGCTGGGTGGCAAGCGCGACGAACAATTTGGCGCGGTGGTTATGGGCGGCCTCGGCGGCGTCTTCGTGGAAGTGCTCAAGGATGTCTCGTTTCGTGTAGCGCCCGTCAATGCCTACGAGGCTAAGGAAATGATTCAGGAATGGAGGGCGCAGCCGTTATTGAACGGCGCCCGCGGCTTACCGGTTGTCAATCGTGACGCCCTGGCGTTCACCATCAAACAATTCAGTTTGTTAATGGCCGAACATCCCGAAATTCTCGAAATGGATTTGAATCCACTGATATGGGACGCCAAAAGGCAGAAACCGGTGGCCGTGGATGTAAGGGCCACGTTGCAATAATGTACCCCAGCCCTGCACGACTCCTCACTGCGTGGGACGTGGAATGGCATATTGCAATTGATGTTTGGTTTTATTTTGGTCAGTAGTAATATGATATTAAAGCAAATAAAGATTGGATCGTATCTTGAAAACGGATAATCCAAAGAGTCTAAAAAAAGGGAATTTGGTTTAATGAAGCGCCGTCGTATTTTAATTTCGTTCACTCTGTTATTGACCTGCATGATAACCGTTACGGTAAGCGCCCGGGATTATCTCTGGCCTACCGACGCCAGCCGACACCTCACCTCCAGTTTCGGAGAATACCGTCCCGGCCATTATCATTCGGCGATCGATATCAAAACCTGGGGGCAGGAAGGCTATAAATGCTATGCCGTGGCCGACGGCCGCATCTGGAAAATCCGCATATCGCCCTTCGGATACGGCAAAGTGATCTATCTGAAATTGAACGACGGTCGCTTCGCTGTGTACGCCCACCTGCAACGATTTCCCGATCGCATCGAACAGGAAATCCGCAACGAGCAATTAAGACAGGAGCGCTATACGGTTACATGGACGCCCAAGAACTGGCCGGTAAAAAAAGGCGAAGTCATCGCCTATACGGGTCAGACAGGCATCGGCGTTCCCCATTTGCATTTTGAAATTCGCGATGAAAACCATCGCCCCATGAATCCGTTGCAGTTTTACGATAAGGTCGAAGACAACATTGCACCGCGATTCCAATCGCTGATGGTCATTCCGCTGACTGATCGAAGCAGCGTAAACGGATCGGCGCGGCCGAGACGCTTTGATTTATACGGCGGCAATAACAATATTTACAAAGTGAAAGAGGCCATCCGTGTGAACGGTAAGGTCGGATTGGCCATTCGCGGCTATGATAAAGCCGACGGTATATATAACACCTTC
This sequence comes from uncultured Calditrichaceae bacterium, assembly GCA_964542915.1. Classification (GTDB taxonomy): domain Bacteria; phylum Calditrichota; class Calditrichia; order Calditrichales; family Calditrichaceae; genus CAZIVP01. Next base: position 310,534 of record CAZIVP010000001.1, read on the forward strand.
GGATTCTATGAAACCCGCCTGCAGGTTGGCGGCGACCCGGTATTCCGGATTGTATACGACCGTCTCAATTTTAGCAATACCGATGAAATCGATATCGAAACCCACTATCCGACCCGGGCCAATACCCGCCAGGTGTTTCACAAGCTCTACATCGAACCGTACAGCACTTTGGATATCTATGATTTTGAAGCGGGCGACGGCCGTATCGAAGTAACCCGCGAGCGGACGCCGTTCCGCGTAGACGTACGAGATTTTGCTGGGAACGGGGCGGTTTTGGAAGGCGCGCTGATCAAAGACGGCGCGCGCCCGGCACGCATGACCCTGTTACAAAAACAGAACCAACTGGTGTACGCCCGCCTGGATTTGCCGGCCGATCTCAAAACACTGCGGTTTTCCCAGGGAGATGAAGATAATCGCTGGCAGCCGTTGCAACAGTACGAGATTCTCTCCAGGTCGTTCGGCGCGGCACGCCAGCAGATGCTGGTTAAATTAAAGTTGCCCCGTACAGACGCTCCGTTTCTGAAAACTTCCGTCGAAACCAGCAATTACGACAAAACCCATACCATTAGCGCTCTGAGCGACAATCCGCATCCCCATGTTTATTTTGATCTCGACAAAATGGGCAAATACCTGTTATGTATGTTTGAAGGCGTGCAGGATCATCCGGAGTTACGGCTGGATATTGAGGGCACGGTTGGCGGCAATCAATCCATTACGCCCTATATTTTCAATAACCGCTTCGAACACACGCTGCCTGCGCGGGCGATTGCCGGCGATTCCGTTCGTTTAACCCTGCGCCGGAGCCATACAATCATGCTCGATACGGTTGTGCAGGCGATTGCGCTTAACGCCGGAAAAGTCAACGAATACCGCTTTTTCGGCGACCGCTTTCGCATGCGTCTGAGGCGTGAGAGTTTATACGACACCCTGATCATACAAACAAGCAAGGAGAGCGCCGATCGTTTTGCTGAAAGCGATCCGCAGGCGCCCCTGTTGAGTCCCGTTTACGCCGTTGAGCCCGGCGATCAGATCATGAAAGAAGGCGTCGAAATCGAAATCGATTATGACAATTGGAACGGCCCAAAAGAGCAGGTGGGTTTGTACAAAGTGGACGATGATGGTGGATTGCACCGGGCCCGGTCGGTGGTAAAGGAAAGCGGCCTGCGCGTTCGCGGGCGGGCAACGACTTTCGGCCGATTCGTGGTTGCCGCAGATAGCGTGGCGCCGGAAATCGATGTGCAGGTACCGCGCGATGGCGCCTACCTGCGCCGGCTTCGTTATATCCGGTTTCGTATCGGCGATGAACTCTCCGGCATCGGCAGCGACCGCAACATTCGCGTAACGGTGGACGGCCGTTTTGTGATACCGGAATGGGATCCCGAGAAAGATTTGATTACGGCGAAACCACATTGGAGATTATCCGGTGGCCGGCATGCAGTTGAGATTCATGTAAGCGACCGGGCCGGCAACAACAGCAAGCGTTCCCTGAGCGTTTTTATAAACGAGTGAGGCCTTCATGATACCAATCGCCGATGAAAGTCCGAAAGGATTTATTCCGTTTGTCAACTACACGCTGATCGCCCTGAATATGCTTGTATTCTTTTTTATCCAACCGACCGGCGGCGAGCAGATGCAGGGGTTCTTCAGCACGTATGGTTTGATCCCGGCTCATATTACCGGCGCTACTCTGAATCCGCTTCACTATTTGTCGGTATTTACATCCATGTTCCTGCATGGCGGTTTGGGGCATCTGTTCGGGAATATGCTCTATTTATGGATTTTCGGAGATAATATCGAATATACGGTGGGGCATGCGCGTTACCTGGTTTTTTATCTTCTCGTTGGTATCGGGGCGGCGGTTTTGCAAATCGCGACGGCGCCGGATTCTGCCATTCCCATGGTCGGCGCAAGCGGTGCCATTTCCGGCATTCTGGGCGCCTATTTGTTGGAGTATCCGCGCAACCGCGTTTCCATTTTATTTTTCTTCTTTTTTATCATCCGCATTATTCAGGTACCGGCGCTGATTGTACTGGGCATCTGGTTCATCATGCAGTTAATGAGCGGCTACGCCAGTATGGGGCCGGGGACGGCCGGCGGTGTGGCCTGGTTTGCCCATATCGGCGGGTTTGTGACGGGATTTGCACTGATCAAACTATTCGAGCAACGAAGGATAGGCCCTAGGAAAGTTTTCTGATCAATAAACGAGAAAACGCCATCCGCACTATTTAACGGATGGCGTTTGAATCCTCATTTATACCATTTGATTTACTTTTTCGAGGGACCGATCATATTTTCGGGACGCACCCACTCCTCGAATTGTTTTTCATCGAGATAGCCCAACGCCAGGGCGCTCTCCTTAAGAGTCAAATCTTCACGCCAGGCTTTTAATGCGATCTCGGCAGCCTTGTCGTAGCCGATATGTTTGTTTAGCGCTGTTACCAGCATCAAAGAGTTTTTCACGTGCTCGTTAATGTTTTTCATGCTGGCTTCCACGCCAATTACCGCTTTTTCACGGAAGGAGCGGCAAGCGTCGGCCAGGATGGTGATGGATTGTAATATGTTGCGTCCCATTAACGGCTTAAAAACGTTCAGTTCAAAATTGCCCTGCGAGCCGGCCATACCGATGGACATATCGTTGCCGAATACCTGGCAGGCGACCATCGTTACCATTTCACTCTGGGTGGGATTGACTTTACCGGGCATAATGGAGCTGCCGGGTTCATTGGCAGGCAAATCGAGTTCGCCCAGACCACTTCGCGGGCCGCTGCCCAGCCAGCGCAGATCGTTGGCGATCTTCATAAGCGCCGCGGCCAGCGTTTTCAACGCGCCGGACGTTTCCACGATGGCGTCGTGGGCGGCCAGACCTGCAAACTTGTTACGCGTCACTTTAAAAGGATGGCCGGTAATGTTGCTGATTTCCTTTGCCATTTTTTCATCAAAGCCTTCCAGCGTATTCAGGCCTGTACCGACGGCCGTTCCGCCGATCGCAAGCTCGTATAAATGCGCGAGGGTGTGTTCAATGGCTTCCTTTGCCTGCTCCACCTGAGCCGCGTATCCTGAAAATTCCTGACCCAGCGTCAACGGCGTGGCGTCCTGCAAATGGGTGCGTCCGATTTTTACAATGGATTTGAAAGCTTTGGCCTTTTCATCCAGCGCCTGTTGCAGCCGCTCAAGCTCCGGCAGCAGTTTCTCCTTCAGTGCGATTACGGTGGAAACGTGCATCGAGGTGGGGATGGTGTCGTTGGTGGATTGCGACATATTGACGTGGTCGTTGGGATGCACCGGCGCCTTACTTCCGATTTGCCCGCCCAGCATTTCGATGGCGCGATTGGCGATCACTTCATTAACGTTCATGTTGAACTGCGTACCGCTGCCGCTCTGCCAGATGACCAGCGGAAAGTGATCGTCCAGTTTGCCTTCGATCACTTCATCGGCGGCGCGTTCGATGGTATCGGCAATTTTACCGTCCAGGCTGCCCATGGCTTTGTTGACCCGCGCGGCCGCCTTTTTGACGATGGCGTGGGCGCGGATAAATTCGGCCGGAAAACGTTCGTCGCCGATCCTGAAATTTTCCGAAGCGCGCTGGGTCTGTGCGCCAAAGTACTTATCCTCCGGAACCATGACTTCACCCAGGGCGTCTTTTTCTTTTCGCATGTTAACCTCCTCTTAGCGGTTCAATAAACGGTATTTCCGTATTGCATTTCAAACGATCGTAAATCGTTGTATTGATAGCATGAGCAATTTAATTAAAATTCGTAAACAAATAAACCGATTTGTGGTTTTTGATTCCGAACCATCCACGTATCGCTCATATTCGGCGCGGGCAATACGCAATTAGCTTTATATTGATGGAGTACGACGCATAAATCTGGTTTGGTCGTAGCGAAGGATTTTTACGTATGCTTTTATAATTACTGTAAACCGATGGTCCGGACTCAATCCCATCCGCCGGTAATCATCTGCTTCCGGCCTGTTGGCGGACAGGTCGCAGGCATGATTTGTGTTGTGTCTACAACCAATCAGCCATTCATCGGGAATCCAGGGAGCGTCGAGTTGTTTCCTGTTCTCGCCGAAATGGGTTAAAATACACTTCAATTGCAGCTAGGTTGTTTTAAACATTCCCGTTACAGAGGTTTTACATACCGCTTTGTTCCACTTTTTACTTTTACCGTTTTATTTTTTACTTTCCAAAGGTTTCAACATTCATGTTATAAAGGAGTAATAATGTCCGGTTACTTCAATCTTCATGAAAATCAAAGTAATGTAAAAACCGAGGTGCTTGCCGGCGTTACCACGTTTCTTTCGGCTATGTATATCATCGTGGTCAATCCCGGCATCATCAGCGCATGCGGGATGCCGTTCAGCGGCGTATTAACGGCAACCGTCCTGGTCAGCGCTTTCAGCAGTATCGCCATGGGCGTCTATGCCAAAAATCCCATTTTGATAGCACCGGGCATGGGATTAAATGCATTCTTTACGTATTCGGTGGTTAAAGGCATGGGCATTCCCTGGGAAACGGCGTTAGGATCCGTATTCTGGGCCGGTGTTATTTTTATTTTGTTGTCGGTGTTCAATGTGCGTACATACATTGTGAAGGCCATCCCCAAGCAGATACGTTATGGAGTCGCTGCCGGCATCGGCGTGTTTTTAAGTTTGATCGGATTCTCGAACGCCCAATTTGTGGTCTCCGATACCACCACGTTGATCACGCTCGGCGCCATGAACAGCGTAACCATTACATTTGTGATCGGTTTGTTCATTACCGCCATGCTGGTGGCCGCCCGCCGGAAAGCCGCGCTGATCACGGGCATCATCATGACGACGGCGCTGGCTATCCCAATCGGTCGCTGGTATGGCAATGACGTTCTTGTCGCCTGGCAGGGCTTGTGGTCGCTGCCGGATTTCAGTTTGATTTTTAAGATGGATCTGATGCAGTCGTTGACGCTCGCTGTTTGGCCCGCTACCTTTGCTTTTCTGTTTACGGATATGTTCGACAGTTTATCGACCTTTATCGGCGTGGCCGAGGCTGCTAAACTAACCGACGCTGACGGTGAGCCGCGCAATATCAAAGAATCGTTGACGGTGGATGCGGTTGCAACGGCCATTTCGGGCCTGTTCGGTACCAGCTCCGGAACCAGTTATATCGAGTCCGCGACCGGCATTGAAGAAGGCGGCCGAACCGGATTAACGGCGGTCGTGGCGGGTGTTCTGTTTCTGCCGTTCATGTTTTTTTCGCCGTTGCTATCCATTGTGCCCTCCATTGCCACCGCCCCGGCATTGATTATTGTTGGCGCCTATATGATGAAACCGGCGACGAACATTCACTGGACGCAATTGGATGACGCCATACCGGCATTTCTGGCGCTGGTGCTCATTCCGCTTACATATTCCATCACCCAGGGCATTATCTGGGGCTTTCTGAGCTGGACGGTCATCAAAATCGCGCTGGGCAAATACGACCAGATTTCGCCCATGCTGATCGTGATTGATATATTTGCAATTTTATCGTTGATGGTTTAATAGGCCTTATACGCTTCTTTAAAATGTGGGCGGGGGCCGTAGAGTTGTTAATTCTGAAACAAAAAAACCTTTCGCCCCGTCGGGACAAATTAAATTAGGCCAGGGGAAAGTATATTAAAATCACAATCATCAAAATTCAAAAAACAAATAATAATCAATAACAAAATATTAGTTCACAAACCGCTCGGCGTTTCGAATATTTCAGATTTATCATTTGGCGCTTGTGATATTCGGTAAGCCATGGGATTGACCCAAATAAAAAAAGGCTTGCGATGCAAGCCTTTGAATATGGTGCGAAAGGGGGGATTCGAACCCCCACGCCCATACGGGCACTAGACCCTGAACCTAGCGCGTCTGCCAGTTCCGCCACTTTCGCATAAAAATCTAAATTTAATTTATACGGGTTGGACATGCAACAAATAATCGGTGCGTCTGTTATCCGGTATCAAATGAATATTAAGGTTATACATTATCCCGTTTTCTTTATTACAGCGCCTCAATAACGCTCTTTAATCGGCTGCTCACTTCTTTGGCGATGGCCTCCAGCTGCTCATTCTGAACTGAAGCCATAGAAGCGATGGGGTCAATCGCAGCCACTTCCACCCGATTATCATCGGTTTCCTGAACGATTACATTGCAGGGCAACATGGTCCCGATCTTGTTTTCCGCGGTCAATGCTTTATGGGCAAAGGGCGGATTGCATGCGCCCAGAATTTTATAGCGGCGAAAATCCACATCCAGTTTCTGTTTCATGGTGTTTTGTACGTCGATTTCGGTTAAGATGCCGAAGCCCTGATCCTTGAGGCGATTGGTTACGGTATTAATCGCTTCGTCAAAACCCAGATCCAAAACCTTGCTGAAATAATAACGCATGATGCCGCTCCTCGTTTTTATTGATTTGGAATTTTTGTAATGGATTCATAAATGTTTGAAAGGTTACAAATCAGAAACGGTCGGGATTCACAAGAGCTAAGCAAATAAAAATCCGCCCTGCAACAGTTAATTCTATTTCAGAGCGGATGTGAGCGGCAATCATGAGTTGGTCAAAGTTAAGATATTGTCTACTTCATTAACAGGATTTTTTTAACAACGTGTTCACTGGCGGATTTCAGGACGACAAAATATGCCCCGGATGCCTGTCCGACCGCCTTCCACTGGCAACGATGCCGACCCGCCGGCAATGTTTCATCAATCAGGTTCGCAATTGTTCTTCCGTGGATATCAAACACGGTAATATTAACGGGTTGGTTTTCAGCGAGGTTGAAAGTAATATTGACGACCGGATTGAAGGGGTTGGGATAGGTCTTAACCAGTGTAAACGTCCGGTTGACAAGCGGCGCTGTTTCAGCTGCCTCCGAGATGTCGGTAATGGATTCTGTTGAACCGATCCATGTGTGTTGTTGGTCGAGCGCGTCCCTACCGCTGTAAATGAGTATTGCATCGTCGTAAACGGATGTAGTAAGGGAAGTAACGCGATGTGCGTCGAATAGGAGTTTGGTAAAGGCATTCCAGTCGCCGTTGTTTTCGCCTACGATGTAAAACAAAGGATCGTTGTTATCACGAGTCAATCTTAAATAAAGTTTGAGCGTCTCTTCGGAGTATACAAACTTTACGGGATAAGCTTTAATATAATCATCGTTGTCCGTATCGATGATTGCGTGATTGGCAAGCTGAACATTTCCGTCATCGATTTTAATGTCATATATTTCCATCAGATAGCGGTCATCGGGGCGAACGGCTGTTTCGAAGCGAAACATCAAAAAGTGTAATACGCCGTTAATGGAGACCGGCTCCGTCTTATATTCGAAAAGAACGCCGTTATTACTGTCGGGCACGGGATCGCCCTTATATTCCGACGTGAATAGCGTTGTCTGTTGCGACCAGCTCCCGTCACCGCGCTTTGCAGTGATAACCTGGCCCTCTTTACGATCGAACCACACGGCGTAATATCCATTATTATCGCCGGCGACGGAAGCGCCTTTTACGGAGTGGTGATCGGTGGACGAGATGGCCGTATAGATGGAACGTGACGTTTGCCAAGGTTGATCTTTATACTGTTCGGTAATCACAATATTAAATCGGTCGGTAAACCAGGCGTAATCGTTTGCAATCATGAGCCGTAGGGAGTCGTCAGCCCAGATTTGCGGATCATTAATGTAACAGGTGGGATATTCCGAAGCGTGAATAGTGGAATCCTCCAGGACGCGGTATGCATTGTACCAAGAGCCGTTTACTCGTGATGCACATGAGGCGTGATAAGGCCCATACGAATTATACGAACCTGTGCTAACTTCACGACTACCGGAAGCGATCGCCAGGTGTACCGCCTGCGTCGGCCTGTCCATGACATACAGACTTCTCAGGCGATAGCGGGGATAATTATAGGCGTCGGGATGCTCGTGAATATAAGCAATCTCCGATTGCGACGCAGCGACATCATCCATGTAATAAACGGTGTCCCGGTACTGTGATCGGTTAAAGTAAGCCAAACCAATCCTTCCATCCGCATTGTACTTTGCGGAATTGAAATTCCAGTAATAGTCGCCTGTCAGGATGGTGTCCTGAATGGACACGCGCAGCGAATCGGACTCTGCACTCTGTAGGCCAAAGACGAGGAATAACATCAGGATGCACATTCCGTAAACAATGTTTTTCATGTTTCAACTCCTTTGCTTTTCAAACATACACATTGGGTTAAATTCGAAACCATGGTTTTTCATTATCGGAACCGGATATGCGGGCTTTAGGGGCGGGAGTGTAAATTTACCCCTCAGCTTCAAGAATCTGAGTCATGATGAAAATATATTGGATTGTTTTTGATTGGTTTGCCCTTAGAAAAGCGAAAAATGAATATTAAAAAGCTAAACTGGGGAGGGCTTGACCTCGTGTATCTGAATTTCCGAAAACCAGTGATCCTCCCGACTTGTCGGGATGCGCTAAACCAGCCTTTTTATGATTCAGGAATGTGCCATCGAGAAGATGCATGATCAGGCAGGGCATTGGGAAACAAAAAAGCTTCCGCAATAAACGAACGGAAGCTTTGTAGTGGGCGGTACTGGATTCGAACCAGTGATCCTCCCGACTTGTCGGGATGCGCTAAACCAGCCTTTTTATGATTC
>CAZIVP010000001.1:319272-697855 GCA_964542915.1 uncultured Calditrichaceae bacterium
CCGCAATAAACGAACGGAAGCTTTGTAGTGGGCGGTACTGGATTCGAACCAGTGACCCCCTGCTTGTAAGGCAGGTGCTCTAAACCAGCTGAGCTAACCGCCCAATTTGATTATATATTTGACAAAAATTAACTAAATGAGTGCTTCATGATCATCCGAATCAGTGACCCTCCCGACTTGTCGGGATGCTCTAAACCACCCAGCTAACCGCCCTGATTTTCTGGCTTATCTTTAATCAGTAGAGAGATGGGAATAATGACCAGATAGGCGATGACCAGAAGCACCGGCGCCAGCGTTCGGGATAAGAATCCGTTTACCGGCGGCTGCGCCATTAGAATATAAGCGATCACAATAGTGATGAGGCCGATCAGGAAGAACGTAATTTTTTTACGTCCGATGATCAGTGCTTCGATGTGCTTCTTTTTTGATTTACCCTTGGTCTTTATTGCCTTGGCCATAAATCGCCTCATTTAATTATAAAACTCAAATTTACAATTTTGATTTTTTATTAGCAAAAAAAATTAAACATTTAACGGTCGGTTCGAACCAGATTTTATAGTATTCGATAAAGCTCAGTTATTTGTGGAAAAAGAAGCAGTTTCTTCCTTATGCCGCAAAGACACCGATTGAAACCAAGTAATTTTGTAGATTTCAAATTGCAATTCCTGAAGCTCGGCTTTAACTTACCCGCATCTCAACACATTAATTCAATTTGGAAGAACACATGGTCACCCGTTCCCAAAAAATACGACTGGGCATTTTCATATTCTCCGCCGTGGTAGTGTTTGTTGCGCTTGTGGTATCGCTTTCCGTCAATCGCTTATTTAAGGAGAAAGATATCTACCACATTGCGTATGAGAACATATCCGTGAGCGGACTGGAAGTAGGCAGCGCCGTTAAATACCTGGGTATCAGGGTAGGCAGCATTCAGGAGATCAAAATCGATCCGGAAAATATAAGCCGGGTGATCGTGAGCATTGGTGTGGAGAAGGGTACGCCGATTAAAAAGGATGTACGGGCCGATATTTCTACGATTGGTATAACCGGCATAAAAATTATCGAATTAAGCGGCGGCTCTCAGGACGCGCCTCTGTTAAAGCCCGGCGGCTTTATTAAGCCCGGCACTTCGCTTACCGAAGAAATAACGGGAAAGGCGGAAGTTTTAGCAAACAAAATCGAACTTATTTTAAACAATCTGCTTGCCATTACCGCGGAGGAAAATCAAAAAGCGTTTGCCGATCTGCTGCAAAATTCCAACCGTTCTATGACCCAACTTAACAGCCTGTTGCAGGAGAACCGCACGAACGTCGCCAAAACAGTGGCGAATCTGGATTCTGTGTCGCTGACGTTGCTGGCTGCCACCCGTTCGGCCAATCGGTCTTTGACGGCCATGGAACGGGTGATTCATTCTGATACCATCGATGTTACCATCAATAATATTGCGCGTATCGTTAAAAAGGTAAACGATGCCAATATTTACCAATTGATCGAACGTCTGCGCGCTTCGACCGAAGAAGCCAATAAAATGCTGAATCAACTTAATAACCTTATCCGGGGCAACCGGTTGAAGTTTCACCAGACCGTGAACGATCTGAATCAGACGGTGCAGTCGCTTAAAGATGCGGCGCGACAGATCGATGAAAATCCTTCTATTCTGATCCGGGGCCAGAATCCCAAAAATCCGCCGGACGAACAACTGGAGCATTGATCAATGAAGTTAAGACATATTATTTTACTAACCGCAATGGCAGGGATAATATTGGCCTGTTCCCATTCTACCGTTGTTCCGAGGTATTATATTTTAAGCGATCAGAGTGAGCCGGCATCTGCAACGGATTCGATGGCAAAAGAGACGCTGCCGTATGTGGCCGAAATGGGCCGCATTAACATCTCGGATGCTTATAACCGCGAGCGCATTGCCTTACGCACGAAGCGCCATGAGCTAAATTACTACTATTACCATTTATGGGCACAGCCCCCGGCAACGGCGATTCGATACTTTGTATGGAAACGCTTGTTCGAAAGGCAGATATTTGATGAAACCATCCTCGAAGTGGTCAACCGGTTGCCGAAATACCGCGTTATCGGCGTGGTGGATCAGATCGAACGAACGGGATTTGAAAATAACCATGGTGCGCACTTAAAAATGACCCTTGCTCTTTACGATTACGAGACGGGTCAGGCCGTTTTCAGGCACAGCTTTGACCGCACCGAAACCATGAAGGCCAAAACGGATATGAATACGTTTGCGGCGGTTATATCAGACATTTTGCGCCAGGAGACGGACCGGTTCATCAATAAAATTTACAGACACGTAAAGCCATAAATCGTATGTCATCCATACATATCGTATTGCCCGATCACTGTACTTTTCAAAATGCCGGCGCCGTTTATCAGGATTTCAGCGATAAAACCGGACAAAAATCGAAGATTGATAAAATCATTCTGGATTTCAGCAAGGTGCAGGAAATGGACAGCGCCGGGGCCGTAACGATCCATAAGATGGAAGAATGGTCCTTCAGGAATGAAATAAAGGTTGAAACAACAGGATTGGGGGCCGCGGTCAGGGAGACGCTCGAGCTTTTTAAAAGCAGGGAGGAGGCCGTTTTTCCAAAGGCGCGTTCGGGTAACATGTTTGAACGACTGGGAGCCGCCGGCTATACGTTCATTGAGTCTGCCCGCGATTTTGTATTCTTATTATCAAACATATCCTATTTTAGTGTGGCGGCAATGTTTAAGCCGTCGCTGCGCCGCAAAGGCGAGGTCATTAATCAAAGTGTTTTAGTCGGTGTAAACGCCTTGCCGATCATAAGCCTTATTGCTTTTTTAATCGGATTTATCCTGGCGTTACAATCGGCGGCGCAGCTCAGTCAATTTGGCGCTAATATCTATGTCGCCGATCTGGTGGCCGTGGCGATGGTCAGTGAGATGGGGCCGTTAATGACCGCCATCATGGTCGCCGGGCGCTCGGCTTCTTCGTTTGCCGCCGAGCTTTCGACGATGAAAGTATCCGAGGAAATCGACGCCCTGCGGGTTATGGGCATCGACGCCGTTCCTTATAACGTCATTCCGAAGCTGTATGCCCTTACCATTACCATGCCGCTCCTTACCACGTTCGCAAATGTTATCGGTATTTTGGGCGGCCTGTTGATCGGCGTTACGTATCTGGATCTGGATGTAATGCCTTTTGTCAATGAAGTATTGTCGGTCCTGCGTTATAAGGAAGTTTTGATTTACGTGCTCAAAAGTCTGGTATTTGCCTTTATTATCACGCTGAGCGGCGCCTTTTTTGGTTTCAGAGTCAAAGGCGGGGCCGAAGGCGTCGGACGTTCCACAACCGCCGCCGTGGTGTTTGCTATTTTTATGGTTATCGTCGCCGACAGTATCATCGGTCTATTATTCTATTTTGAAACATGAATGAAAAAAGTCAACCCATCATCCGTGTTGCCGGGCTACACAGCGGTTATAACGGATTGAACATTCTCGAAGACATTTCACTGGATATTTACGCCGGGGAAATTATGGTCATTCTCGGGACCAGCGGCTGTGGCAAGACGACGCTGCTCAAACATATGATCGGATTACTGCCGGCGCAAAAGGGATCGGTAGAACTTTTCGGCAGCGCATTGCATCAATTGGATGAATTGGAGTTTAATAAACTAATGGAACATATTGGCGTGTTGTTTCAAAATGGCGCTTTGCTGAATTCCGTATCCGTCGGTGAAAATGTTGCTATTCCGTTGGAACATCACAGTCGGCTTCCGAAGGATTTAATGGAAGCGCTTATACAACTGAAGCTTCAGATGGTGGGTTTGGACAGTTATTACCATTATCTGCCTTCGGAGCTTTCGGGCGGTATGCGCAAACGCGCCGCATTGGCCCGCGCCATTGTGCTGGATCCCGCCATTCTGTTTGCCGATGAACCGGGCGCCGGTTTGGATCCGGTAACCGCAGCCGCCCTGGATCGATTACTCTTGTCTTTAAAAGAACAATTGGGTATGACCATGGTGGTTGTAACCCACGAGGTCGCCAGTATCAAACGTATCGCCGATCGTGTCCTGTTTCTACATGAGGGAAAGGCCGTTTTTATCGGAACCCTTAAAGAGGCGCTGCAATCAACAATCCCGGAAATTCAACATTTTTTTAAAAGCAACGAAAACGCATAATCATCCTATTCATCAAATTCAAAATTCTTTTTGTAGATTGTTTGGTATCGTCGAACAATTGCCGCTACTCAGGAAGAATCGTTAAACATCAAGGATTGCTCTGATTCAATATTAAAGCACCAAAGAGAAGTTTGACAAAGCTATGACGAGTTACCTATCCAGTGCCCTTGCGTGTGTTTTTTTTGTGGTATACATCGTCGGTTTGCAGCGGGCTTTTGCACAGAGCGACAGCCTGGCATCGCAATGGGCAGAATTTTTGGAAGAGGATTCCGAACTCATCGAACTATTACAGGAATGGCAAAACCGGCCGGTGTATCTCAATGAAGCCGATCGGGATGCGTTATTACGTTTACCATATATGACGCCTGCTTTGGTGGATACGATTTTAAACTGGCGAAAGACACGAGGTCGCATCAAATCCAAACGGGCTTTGCGCCCGCTTCTCGGTGAACACAAATACGAAATGGTGCGCACTTTTATTACCGCAGCGCGACCGCCCGAACGACGGCGCGGCTATTACGCCCATAAAAATTACGTAAACGCCGAAACGTACCGGGAGGTAAAAAGGAAAGAATATCGCGGAGATTTTTTATACGACTATAACAAACTATTCTATCAACCCAACGAGCAAATAGAATTGGGTTTTGTAACCCAAAAGGATGCCGGCGAAAGGCATTATCTGGATTATTATAATGGTTATGCTTCCTATCGTAACACGTTCGGTAAAGTGATAGTCGGCCAGTTTTATCTGCAAACGGGCGAAGGTTTGGCCTTCTACAACCCGTTCGGCAGTCAGAAAAGTGCGATGGTGCTCTTGCCCCTCCATAGTGTTCGTCAGGGCGGTTTTGCCTATTTAAGCTCCGCGGAAAACACCGGCTTTTTCGGCGTTTACGCCGAAGGCGCCATTTTACCAGGGAGCAGCCTCTCTCTGTTTTATTCCAACCGAAATCTGGATGCTATTTTTGCGGATGACGGACAAACGATTACCGGTTTTGATTACGACGGCTACCATCGTTCTCAAAGCGAAGAGGCGAAAAAAGATAAAATACGCGAACGGGTTGTTGGCGGTATTTTACGTATCGAACCGTATCAACGTGTGCAGCTTTCGGTGGCGTATGCCCGATACCATTACGATCCTTCTGTATCATTTGAGAAATCGGTGGTGAGCGATGCCGCCTGGCGCAGACAGCGTTTCCATTTTAACGGTCATCGCTTAAACCAGTTGAGTTTTTCCTATTCTATGGAATGGAAACGTTTGTTTGTCAGCGGAGAAGCTCTTACAAGCGATCGGGGTTCGCCTGCCTATGCGCAAACCGCAATGTTTGATCTGGATACATTTGCAGCCGGCGTAAAAGCCTGGTATGCCACTCGAAATCTACAGTCACCGGGTGGTCGTCTGTTTGATGACCGGTCGCCGTTCCCCGGCGCCGAAAAAGGCATCTATGCCGCGGCCGCTGTCCGCCCAACCGAAGGCCTGAACATTAAAGGTTACAAGTTGCTGAAATTGGATCTCTGGCGCAGCTATTTTAATCCCATGCCCGTTGCACGGGACGAATGGCTGGTACAAACGGATTACAAATGGGCGGAAAGTCGTATCACATTACGCGTCCGGCGTAAAGAGCGGGAAGATTACAGCAATACCATCGGAGACCGTTATGTGCGGAATGAACCCTCTCAAATAATCCTCCGTCTTCAATTGGATCATCGCGCGGATCGTCGTTGGCGCTTTCGCACACGCTGGCAGGCAACCCGGTTAACGCATCATAATGAAAGCGGTCGTTATTTGTTCGAAGATGTGCGTTACCGGATGAATAAACAAACGACTATCGATACACGTATGACATTCTTTCTGACGGATTCGTATGAGAGCCGTTTATACGAGTACGAAAGCGATCTTCCGGCCAGTTTCGCCAACTATGCCCTTTACGGTCGTGGTTATAAATGGTATGTCCGGATTCGGTGGCGTTTTCGGGAATGGTTTTCGATATGGATGAAATACCGTTACTTCCGTATTACGGATATTATGCCCGCCGTTCAAGGTTTCGAACCCGAAGGTCGGTTCCGTCGCGAACTCCGTTTACAGATAAAAATCGACTTTTAATCGTTACGATACACGCAGCCAGTGCCAGAGTTCCTGCCAGGTTACCTTTTTGCCCTGCATAAGGGTAGCGATGCGAAATATCCGCGCCGCAATAAAGATGATGGCGATAATCGATGCCACCATGATGCCCGTTGTCAAATAAATATCGAATAGGATCGGCTCGCTGCTGAGCGGAATACGCATAATCATAAACGACGGCGTTAAAAATGGAATGTAGCTTAGAATGCGAATGAGCGTGGAATTGGGTTCGGTGAGTACGATCAGAGACAGCAGTACCGGGAAAATGGCCACGGACCGCAATAGCTGATTGATCTGCTGCGCATCGTATTCATTGGGCGATAACGAGGCCACGGAAATAAAGATGGCGCCGTAGAACAGAAAGCCCAGACTGAAATAGAGCAAAAAGTAGAGGGCGTTGATCCAGTTCAGGTAACTGATTTTTTGCAATGGAATGAGATCGGCCGAGGCGAGTAAAATGGTAAGCGTGAACCAGATCAACACCTGAGACAACCCCAAAAATCCGAGCCCTATGATCTTTCCGCCCATAATTTGGCGGCTTGTGGCGTAGGAGAGCAAAACTTCGATTACACGATTACTTTTTTCGAGCAATACGCCGCTGAAAAGATAACCGCCCGCCGTGAATATGGCCATAAATAGCAGAAAAACGCCGATTAACGGTCCGTAAAATTGTACATAAAAATTCCATTCCTGTTGCCCGGCCGCCATCAACCGGTATTTTTTAAATTGAACCGGCCTGAGCCAGCGTTCAATTTTACTACGCCGGATATCCGCTTCGGCAATGCGTTTTTCGATGATGATGGTTTGCAGCACTTTTTCCATTCGTTCCGTTTCACGGAAATCGCCGGGCGTCTTCGAATGGTATTGAACCGTTCCGGTGCGCGTGAAATCATGGGGAAAAACCAGATAAGCGTTAAGCACGTCGGTTAATAAGAGGGAGTCGGCCATCTGTACGGCCTCATTTTTATAAAGAGAATCCAGCGTGGATTTAAAGCGGTTTAGTTCAATTTCGACCAGCTCTTTTTCTTCGCGCGTTGCCTGCAGGCGTTCATAGGAGCGTTTTAATACATATTCGCGATTGGGAATGTTGGGACTTTTATAATACTCGGTTCGTTGTTCCTTGATCTGATTATATGTTTCGGTGATAGAATCCCGACGGGCTTTAATCTGCCGGTATTGATCCAGCATCTGTTTATACGGTCTGGAATTATCAACCGATACTTTAAGGACCATATATTCAGGCGAATTGTTCTTAAGGCGATAGTGTTTGTTTAATTCCTGTTGTAATTCTTTTTCAATGTTTTCGCCGGAAAGATCGATCACGCCGATGAGTTTGGTGGAAACTTCCGGTTCGTAATAAAACAAAAAAATAGGCAAGGTCAATACCGCCGTAAATAATAAGGGTGTTATGAAGGTGTTGAAGATAAAAGACCGGGAGCGAAAACGCGTGGTAAATTCCCACCGGGCGATACGTAGTAAGTTTTTCATCTCAACGCTCCTGCCTGGCTTGTTCGTGTATTAAATGGATAAAAATATCGTGCAGCGAGGGTTGTACGATTTCGAATTTGCGAATATTGGTTTTACCCTTGATCATTTCCATCACATTCACAAAGGACATCGATTTGTCATTAATGGCGAATTTATAGGCGTTGTTGTTTTCCTCCAGGATTTCAATAGCCTTTATGTCGTGAATACTGGGGACCGGTTCATCGGTTTCCAGTATGTAGGCGTTTTCACGGTATTGTTTCTTAATCTTGTCTATCCGCCCGTCCAGAATAACATGAGCCTGGTTGATCAGACAAATATGGTCGCAAATACGTTCGGCTTGTTCCATCTGATGGGTTGAGATAATCAATATTTTATTTTGTTTTTTATATTCATCCAGAATTTCACGCAGAACGATCTGGTTTATGGGGTCCAAACCACCGAACGGTTCATCCAGTATGAGAACATCGGGGTCGTGTAAAAAAGCAGCGATAAATTGTATTTTTTGCTGCATGCCCTTGGAAAGCTGGTTCACGCGGGTATCGGTCAGTTCAACCATGCCAAGCCGATCGAGGTAGCGAATCGCTTCCACTTCGGCTTTGCGTTTGGAAAGGTTGTTCAGAGTACCGAAATAAATAAGCATATCCAGCACCGTGGCGCGCGGATACAAGCCGCGCTCTTCAGGTAAATAACCGAAATGGAGACGTTTCAATTTTGAACGAGGCGTCCCGTTTAAAAGGATTTCGCCGCTGTCGGGCTGAATAATGTGCATGATCATACGCATGGTCGTCGTTTTACCGGCGCCATTGGGGCCTAACAAACCGAATACTTCGCCGCCGTTCACCTTGAATGAAAGGTCCTCAACCACCTGGGTTTCGGCAAAGGATTTGGAAACGTTGTTGAGCTCCAGAATTTGTTCGTTCATAAACGGACTCTTGATCTGATTATACTTAGTCGCCGATATGTACAGCGGAATGGGTACGATCGGTTAACGTTGCCCTGAAATGATCGCTCATACTTCTTGGGACGGCAATGGACAGGCTTACGTCTTCGCTGTAACGGCTGTCCAGAATCTTCCCTTTAAAATCATCAATACAATGACGCACGATAGGCTCCAGCTCATAGCCGAATTGCAATCGGTAGGGAACGGTTACGGTCTTCTTTTTAAAGGTAAGATTTTCTATGGCGCTTTTTACCGCATCGGCATAAGCGCGCGCCAAACCGCCGGTCCCTAATTTCGTACCCCCGAAATAGCGGGTAACCACAGCCAAGGCCTCGTATAGACCGGCGCCCACAAGCGCCTGAAAGATCGGTTTGCCGGCGGTACCGGATGGTTCGCCGTCATCCGAATATCGAAATGCAGCATCATTTATGCGGTATGCGAAACAATTATGGGTGGCGTCATGATGGCGTTTCCGCCAGCGGAGGCAATGTTCCTCGGCGGCGGTATCGCTTGCAGTCGCTTCGATGTGAGCAATAAATTTGGAACCCTTCACTTTAAGTTCCGAAGTAACGGCTGCAGCCGGAATCCAGTATTCATCGTCACTGTGCAAGGCATTTGCTTGGCGCATAAGTTTTTCCCGTAAACGAATCGACTATTGGTTACTCCGGTCGTTTTCCGCCGCGGGGCCTGGCGGATTTACGTACAACGTTTGAGTGGGGTAGGCGAATTCGATAGCGCGTTCTTTAAAGGCGCGGTAAATTTCGAGATTGATGCTTTCCTGAGTATCCATATAGGCGTTATAATCGGGCGTCTGTAACCAATAGACGATTTCAAAGTCAAGCGAAAAGTTACCGAACTGTTTAAAATGGGCGCGATCGAAACGGATGTTCCCCTGTTTTTCTATGATATCTTTTATTACAGGAGGAATGGCCTCTAACTGTTCGACCGGCGTGCCATAAACCACGCCAACGGAAAAGACCACCCGGCGTTCGTTCATGCGTTTATAATTGCGGATACGGCTGGAAAGTAAATCCGTATTGGAAAAGATTAATTGCTCTCCGGACAGGCTGCGAATACGTGTGGTCTTTAAACCGATATGCTCGATGGTTCCCAGATACTGATCGATGATGATAAAATCGCCGATTACGAAGGGCTTGTCGAAGATGATGGAAAGAGAAGCAAAAAGATCACCCAATACATTTTGTACCGCCAGGGCAATCGCAATCCCGCCAATGCCAAAGCCCGCCACCAGTGCGGTTATATCCACGCCAAGATTATCGAGGATCAGCAACAACACCACCGCCCAAAGCATCAGACGCAAAACAAATCCGAGGGCATTGAAAGTGGTCAGGCTCTCTGTATCGTCTTTAATCTTTTGCTGACGATACCCTTCAAGCCAGTAATTGAGCATCTGTCCGCCCCAAAACGCAGACTGAATCAGTAAGGCTATGATTACAAGCCGGCTGAGAAGCGTATCAATTTTTCCCGGAAGCACCAGGGATAACGAGGCAAGAAACAAAGAGATGAGCACTATAAACCAGGACTTGGTTTGTGCAATCATATCGGCTATGGCATTGTCGATGCGGGTGCTGGTTTTATCGGCCATTTTACGGATACGATTGTACAAAATCCGTTTAATGAGCTTCAGCACAAGCAGGATTATCAGAAATAATCCAAGCGCAATGCTCCATTGTAAAATGGTATTACCGTAAAAAACGCTCTCCATAAACATCAGAACCTCTTATAACGAATTAAAACTTTTCGTCGTACTTTGTCCACAGATAATCGCCCAATTCCCAGGCTTTCCTGACAGCGTGTTTTCCCCAACGAATGCTGTAATCGGTTAACATGGCCGGAAGTTGTTCGCGATTGTTTTTATATATATGCAATGCACGCTGTTCAAGTGAATCCTGTTGGCTAAATAAACGTTTTTGTAAAGGCTCCCACTCGGCGGTAACGTCGTGTCGCATATCACCCCATCGTTGCGCCGTTAATGTACCCAGTCTGTTGAACGCCCACCACGCCGATTGGCGATTGTATCCATTTCGGCGGCCCGGGGTCTTATACGATTCGGGAATATCGGTGATGCTGCAGTACAAAGGCGTGTAAACGGATGAAGCCACATTGTCCCAGGCCAACCAGACCACGCCGCCGATGGGATCGGGCAGCCAATCGCGGGATTGGGTGATGGTGGCGTACATGGTGTACCAGCGTGCGATGGTGCGTTCGCCGCGCCAGTTCCAGCCGCCGTTTATATCGAAAATATGATTCATATCGTAGGGCATAAATGGATTGGCCAACGGGGAAATTTCCGTTTTTCCACTATCCGTCGTCCAGGTGATGTTCTTGATGAAATTGTACGGCGTTCCTTCGTAATAATCCTGAAACATATCCACCACTTTCGGCATGGTTACAAGCGTATCCGGTTTTACGGAAAATGGATAGTTTTCGGAATTGGCATCCAGTTTCAAAGAAGGCGCCGCCAAGTCCAGTACGCGCCATTCACGGCGTCTTGCCGCCATCGAGGTTCGGCTTTCGGGTGCGTATGCGTAGCAAAATTCAAACGCCTCCTGTTCAGGATTCCACCATCCGCTGTCCTGTGCCACTTTGTAAATATTATCCGATGCCATGAACATCGATGGATTGTCCGGATCGATAGTTCGAATTCTGCTGGCGTTGGCATTGACTGAGATATGCCCGTCCGGAACACGCTGAGCCGCCCAGATTGCTCCGACTTTTCCTTTTCCCGGTCCGACGATTTCAAAATGCCATACCTCTTTGGGATCGGCGATGGTTAAACATTCGCCATAATCGTTCCACCCGTATTTTGCGGTCAACTTGTCCGCCATTTGAATGGCCTCTCTGGCGGTTTTACATCGTTCCAGCATAAGGCGCACCAATTGCTGACAATCGATTAAGCCGCTGTCGCTTTGAAGCGATTTACGTCCGCCGAAAGTCGATTCGCCCACCGCCAGTTGATACTCGTTCATGGCGGGATAAGGTGTGTTTATATAGCCATGTGTGTGCGGTACCTGTGGTATTTCACCTACCGGAATGTGTTTGTATGCCGGCATAGCCAGAGAATCATCGTTCACGCGTTTGACCATGGTTACCATACTGCCATCTTTGTGGTCTTTCTCTGGCATTATGTCAAAAAAGGCGCGGGTGCGGTGGCTGTCACAGGTATGGGAAGTGACCACCGAACCATCGGCCGTGGCGTTCTTTCCTATCGTAATGGTTGTACAGCCGTCGGGTGTATTGCCTTCCCAATCGGCCCGGCTGGGTTGTCCTTCTATCCTGGAAGTAAATAATATGATTCCCATAATGAATACGGTTAAACCGAACTTAATAATGGAATCACGATAAGAGTGATCCGATCCGTAAAACATAAAGACGCTCCATGTTTGTTTGATTATGATTCTAAAAATAATTAGTAAAAGTAAAGGATTCTGATGAACGGCGCAAGCAAGAAGCATTTTTGTTGAACAGATCGCCGCGGGAAGGTGGTCTTGTTAAAGAAATTGCCATTGGCGAAAATCAAACAAATGCGTGAGTATCGATTCGAAACGTTCAAGCGGTTATGAAGGATGAAAAACGGGTGCGAGCAATGCGCGAGCGTTTTTTTATCGGTTCTTAAAAATTATTTGAATTGAATCCTGAATGGATCGCAATTCCATACGCATGGAATCGCTTAAGAATCGTTCTTCTTCAATCTCGACCTCCGGCATTGGCGGTATTGAAACGGAAACGCTGGCGCGTTTTTTTGCGTCTTTGTGTTTGGCTTTAATGACGGCTCTTTCCAAATTTTGCAGGGAGTTCAAATAAGCATTAACCCGCGCTTCATCCTGCCAGCGTAATAGATTTTCCTTTTCGAGTTTTTTGATTTCTTCTACGATTCTTTTTAATTCTTTTTTCTCAATCTCGTTTTGTAATTTTTTATTTAACAATATGTTGAGGTTGGAATCGACAATACAGGTCACTGAAGATTTTATTGACCTCGATTTGGAATTGCTGATGACGCTGATCTCCTTGGAAAAGGACCGGATTGCTTTAAGCCTGGTGTTCAAAGCATCCCACTGGCGATCCAGTTGTTCCGCTTGCTTTTTACGATTGATACTTTGCGGTGAAGGCTCTTCCGGTTTTGAACGTGAAATTTGTCGCAGTGGCTCTAATACGCGTTCGGCTTCTTTAATATCCAGTTCCCTTTCAAGGTGGGTATAATTGATCATAAGAGATGCCATGTCGCGGACTTGGCGCGGTTTTACCTCCCGATCTTCAATGCGATCCAGAAAGTGCTCGTACCATTCGGTTAATTGATTTTTTTCCGGGCTTTCGGGAACCATGGCAAAGAATTGTTTTCCCAGGTAAGCCATATTGTCGGCGACTGAATACCCATCAAAACGCTGATAAATCAAAAAAATGGTGATAAGAAAAAGCGTTACCAAACTGAGTATAAGCGGGATATCCCGACCTTCTTTAGACATAGTATTCTCCTGAATTTGGAACCGCGAGATTCTTTAATATTCCATGTTTCTGCAAAGGATTTACTTTTTTGAAAGCGCTTTCCAAAGAATCTTTTCCGGTTTAAATCCGTTACCGATTATACCGTTGCCGTTGTTGAGATCGGGTATCTATATAAACCGGCTTGAGTTTATCCAATATATGCTTACGAATTTTATTTATGAGCTCACGCAAAATATCGTAAATCATATATACAAAAGGTATTGCTAACAACAAAATGATCAGAGCTTGAAACAGGGTCTTCATACCTAAATCACCTCAAATTTCTTCGTTTATTTATGTTGATTTCAAGACGCCTCATACCGTTTCACATTTAAAGTGTTACGTTTATACTATATAAATGTTACACGGTTCATAAAAATTTCGACAATGAAACCGGCCATGTAACTTTTGAATCCGACATCCGTAATTTTATAGCGTTCAGGAAATTTTGGAGATTAACAACATGAAAAATTATGTTCAATGCCTTGTAATCCTTTTAAGCCTTTTTGTTGTTGAAACGGCATGGCCTTCGGATTCATTGAAAACGGTTCAGGCGGTACGAACCCGAACGCCTGTTATTGATGGCGTTTTTAAAGAACGTGAATGGCGTTTGGCTGGAATAGCCACGAACTTCACTCAGGTGGAGCCCCAAGAGGGGCAACCTGCCTCCGAACAGACCGAAGCCTATTTTTATTATGACGACAAAAATCTATATGTGGGCGTAAAGTGCTTCGATTCAAAACCGGAAAAAATCATGAGTGAATTAACCAGTCGCGATGAAAGCGGCGCATCGGATTTCATTGCACTGGCCTTTGACACATTTAATGACGACCGAAACGGTTATTTTTTTGGAACCACGCCTTATGGATCGAAGGTGGACGGACGCATCTATAATGACGGTCAAAGCGACGAGAGTTGGGACGGCGTCTGGTATGTGGAAACGGGACGCAGCGATGAGGGTTGGGTGGCCGAGTTCAGGATACCGTTCAAATCACTTACCTTCAAAGAAGCACAATCGATGACATGGGGTATGAACATCCTCCGAAAAATTGAACGTAAAAAAGAAGAGACTTTCTGGCAGCCGGTTTCACGGGATGAAGGACTTAAAGTCTCCAACTTCGGCCAACTGTCGGGTTTGGAGAACATTCAGCCGGGTATGAATTTTCAAATTCTTCCTTATATAACCAGCGGCTTACAGCAAGAACGCAATAGCGACATACAAACGCACAGCCCCAACGGCCTTACAGGATTGGACGTTCGCTACGGTATAACCTCCAATTTAACCGCCGTATTAACCGTAAATCCCGATTACGCTCAGATCGAAGCCGATGAGGATCAGATAAACCTGAGCCATTACCCGCTCATTTTAAAAGAAAAACGACCCTTCTTTTTGGAAGGTGCATCGATTTTCAATACGGCTGGCAACAGCATGTCGGACGGAGAATATCGCACCGCTCTTTTTTATTCCCGGCGTATTAACAATCCCGTTTATGGATTGAAAACCACCGGTAAAATCGGTCAATGGGATATGGGCGTGTTGCATGTTCTAAACGAAAACGACCGTGGTCTGCAACAGATGGCCGAAGATGGTGCAATTGCTCCGGATGTCGAGCAACGTGCATTTTATAATGTGGCCCGCTTCAGTCGCGATATCTTCGACCGCTCTCAAATCGGATTGATTACGACCAGTAAAGAGTATGAGGGCGATTATAACCGCATTGTCGGCGTAGATGGCCGGCTGCGTTTCCCAAAGAATTACCATCTCAGTTTTGAAGGCGTGCAATCATTCAAAGAAAACCGCCAATCACAGAATCATTCCGTTAATGTCTACCTCTCCCATTACAGCGACTTTTTTAAATTCTCGTTCTGGTATCAGGAACAGGCGCCGCATTTCTACGGCAACGAAATCGGTTTTTATGATTACAATAATTTCCGCAACAGCGGCGGCTGGATACAGATAGCACCGAGATTGGAAAAGTACGGTTTCGGCATTCGCAGAATGGGCAACAATATCAATTTTTGGGGCGAAAATTTTCAGAACAAAAACTATCTCGATAAAGCGACGTTAACCCGCGGTTGGAATTATAACTTCTGGGCGCAGACAACAGGATACTGGATGTTTGGCGCCGGGCGTTCGCAAGGCAAAACGTATGACCGCGTCGAGGAGGTCCTTTATCCGCGTAAAAATTACTGGGTATGGTTGCGTAATAACTGGAGCTCCGACGTTTATTTCCGGCTTCACCACAGCCAGGGCTACTACCGCAGCGGTTATTACTGGAGCTACATTGCGTCCAGCCATTTACGTCCCGGCAGCCGGTTTAACCTGGAATTGCAGCATAATCGCAGCCGGGTACTGGCGTTAACTGACGACAACCGCGTGGAATACCGTGACTATCATATTTACCTTTCCAAATTCTATTACCACTTTTCCCGCAATCTGCATTTGCGTCTGATCATGCAATATAACAGCATGGAACAGGAATTGAACACCTCGTATCTGTTATCATACAATTTTCTGCCCGGTAGTTTTCTTTATCTGGCATACAGAGAACAGTTCGATTCCGAGCCCTATTTTAACGAAAACGGAATGGAAATCCGCCCGCAATTCGGATCGTCGCATCGCATGTTGCAGTTGAAATTGTCCTATTTGTTGCAGATTTAAAATCGGTTATTGGTGTTGTTTTGCGTTGGACAATGTATGATTGCGTGTTAAATTCTCTTCTTTATGATAACCATAATTAATAACGAAAGGATAGTCGTTATGCACCGCATTTTTCTAGTTGTATTGCTCGCCGCCAATTTGGGCTGGGCAGGCAATTCAGAGCAGATTTTGGCCTCCGGAGTGCAGAAAGAAAATTTTGACGAATACGTCCGGCCGCAAGACGATTTTTTTCGCCATGTAAACGGAACCTGGTTGGAAGAAACGGAAATACCCGCCGATAAATCCAATTACGGTGCTTTTACCGCCCTGCACGATCAGGCGCAAAAGGATTTGCGCATGATCATTCAAGAGGCGGCAAAAAAAGACGCCGAAGAGGGTAGTGAAAGCCAGAAAGTGGGCGATCTCTACATCAGTTATATGGATACGGTCCGCATAGAAAAATTGGGCCTGGAGCCTCTGCAATCGACCCTTCGGCAAATCGAAGCGATCTCGGATTACGACGATCTCCAGCAGGTAATGATCGAGCTGCGCAAGATCGGCGTACAAATTCCGTTTCGGTACTACGTA
This sequence comes from uncultured Calditrichaceae bacterium, assembly GCA_964542915.1. Classification (GTDB taxonomy): domain Bacteria; phylum Calditrichota; class Calditrichia; order Calditrichales; family Calditrichaceae; genus CAZIVP01. The sequence continues at coordinate 335,718 of CAZIVP010000001.1, forward strand.
AGTCAGGATCGCAAACAATCCGACCGTTATGTAGCCTATGTTTCGCAATCGGGACTGGGATTGCCGGATCGTGATTATTATTTTAAAGAAGACGCGAAATTCAAGAGCATTCGAGAAAAATATCAAACGTTTATTGAAAAACTGCTATCGCTTGCCGAGCAGAATAACGCAGCTGAACAAGCCGCCGTGATTTACGATTTGGAAAAACGTATGGCAGAACATCACTGGACGCGGGTTCAAAACAGGGATCCCAATAAAACCTATAATAAATTTAGCATCGCTCAGATGGATTCATTAACACCTGATTATTCATGGCGCCGTATGATCCGGCTGGCCGGTATCCCGGAAGCGCAGACACTGGTGGTTCAGCAACCCGATTACTTACAGGCTTTCGGTGAGCTTTACAGAACCGTTCCCGTTGAGGACTGGAGAACCTATTTGTATTATAAAACGCTCGCGGAATTTGCCGGCGTCTTGCCGGATCAGTTTGCCGAAACCCGTTTCGATTTCTACGGCCGAATTTTGAGCGGTACGGAACAGATGGAAGTCCGATGGAAACGGGCGGTTAGCGCCGTCAACAGTAAACTGGGCGAGGTAGTGGGCAAAATTTATGTGAAAAAACATTTCGATCCGCAGGCAAAAGAGCGCATGGAAACTCTGGTGGCAAATCTCCTTAAAGCCTATGAAGCGCGTATCAAAGAATTGGAATGGATGGGCGAGGAAACCAAAGAGAAAGCGCTTGTAAAACTTTCCAAATTCAATTACAAGATCGGCTACCCCGATAAGTGGAAAGATTACTCCGAGCTTAAAATCGAGAAAGAAACGCTGTTACAAAATTTTTTGCGCGCCAACCGCTTTCATTATAACCTGAACATCGATAAACTGGGCAAGCCGATCGATCGCGATGAATGGTTCATGTATCCGCAAACGGTGAACGCCTATTATAATCCGAGTATGAATGAAGTTGTCTTTCCGGCCGCTATTTTACAACCGCCGTTTTTTAATATGGAGGCGGACGACGCCGTTAATTACGGGGCGATCGGGGCGGTAATCGGTCATGAAATCACACACGGTTTTGACGACCAGGGGCGTAAATTCGACGGCGAAGGCAATCTGAATAACTGGTGGAGTGAAAACGATATGGATCGTTTTTCGAAGCGGTCTCAGGGTTTGGTAAAACAATATGAGCAGTATGTACCCGTAGACACCATGCATCTTAACGGCGAGCTGACGCTCGGTGAAAATATCGCCGATCTGGGCGGCCTCTCCATCGCCTATCAGGCTTACAAGCGATCGTTAAACGGCGAAGAAGCGCCGGTGATCGACGGCTTCACGGGCGATCAGCGTTTTTTTATCGGTTGGGCGCAGGTCTGGCGGCGAAAATACCGCGAAGATGAAATGCGCAAGCGCGTATTAACCGATCCGCATTCGCCCAGCGAATACCGGGTGATCGGCGTCCTATCCAATATGCCTGAATTTTACGAAGCTTTTGACGTGCAGAAGGGCGACCGTATGTACCGGCCGGAGGATGAAATCGTTAAAATCTGGTAGTTTTGTTCCTTAATTTAAATTAGAGAATGGCTGTTTCATTGCTTACGGGGCAGCCATTTTTTTAATTGAATATGTTATGCATCTTTGTAAGCTTTTTGATAACGATGATCCGTTTATCCTTAGGAAAGTCATGCGAATTTTCGTTACAAACATTACCGCCATCATGCTTTTTTGTATGTCCCTTCCGGGAGAGAATAAGCTTGTACAAAGCCAGGATTTCACCTTTAAACCGCAGGGATACGTATTATCCAAGCTGACGCCGGAGGGTTAGCTTCCTAATTTTAATCGTGGCATTGAAAATATTGCCGCAAGCAATCCTGCGGTTCTGTCCAATTTCGGAGCGCCAGAGGTTGGAATGGCTCTGCAATTGGAAAGCAAAATCCGGCCAGCCTGGTTCGCAAATATTGAGCACAAACGGGCTTTTGCTTATTTACCGCAATCCATTAAGTTTCGGGATGCAAACGGAATATAAGACCCGTCTCCGTTTTAATGTCAATGTTAACCTTTTGTACTGGCACAAAGTCGACCATGATAGGGATAACACACTGCTTACTTCACTATCTGTCGGCTATCGGGCGAATGGTTTCAACATACCATTCATAAATTTTCATTCAGCTATAGCCTTTAAATGTAACGCTTATGTATATTTACCAATCATGAAAAGGCGGAAACATAACTTCCGGACACTGTCAGAACAACCGTTATCCTTACGAATGCTATTGTATTTTGAATACGTATAAACCTAACTTTTCTGTTTCATGGTAATACTTTTTTCGCTATACTTGCATAAACCGGCTTTGTTGGCCATTTAATGAAAGCGTGTTACCATGGAAGAAAAACTCCTTGCGGTTGATGTGGGCACGCAAAGCGTGCGCGCGCTTATCTTTAACGGGCGCGGCGATCTGCTTGCCCGATCCAGAGTACCGATCGAGCCCTATGTTGCCCCCCGGCCCGGTTTTGCAGAGCAGGATCCCGATTTATACTGGCGTTCGTTAATCAAAGCGATAGCAGAACTGCGCCAAAAATCACACGTTGATTTAACGACAGTCAGAGCTATGGCCTTAACCACACAGCGGGCGACGGTCGTCAATCTTGATAAGAACGGCCGGCCGCTCAGGCCCGCCATCGTCTGGCTGGATCAACGGCGAACGGAAGATTTGCCTCCCGTTAAAGGCCTCTGGGGGAATCTGTTCAAGCTGGGCCGTCTTTCGGATACCGTGGCTTATCTGCAGTCCGAGGCGGAGGCAAACTGGATCAAGCATCGCCAGCCCGAAATCTGGGAACAAACCGCCAAATATCTTTTTCTGTCGGGCTACCTCTCTTATAAATTAACCGGAAAATATGTTGACGCTGTCGCATCACAGGTCGGCTATATGCCGTTCGACTTCAAAAGACAGCAGTGGTCGCGTCGCTGGGACTGGAAATGGAAAGTGGTTTCCGTTAAAAAGAGTATGCTGCCGAAGTTGGTTCCAGCGGGCAAAGTTTTGGGGGTTCTTTCGAAAAAAGCGGCGAAGGAATGCGGGTTGCCCAAAGATCTTCCGATTATAGCCGCCGGTTCCGATAAGGCCTGCGAGGTGATCGGCAGCGGTTTTATGAGTCCTTCCCACGCCTGTCTCGGTCTTGGCACAACGGCGACGATCAATGTGGTATCGCAACAATATAAAGAGATTATCCCATTGCTGCCGCCGTATCCCGCCGCCATTCCGGAAATGTATAATCTCGAAATCCAGATTTATCGCGGCTACTGGATGGTGAGTTGGTTCAAAGAAGAGCTGGGTTTGGAAGAAAAGTTGCTGGCGGAAGAGCAGGGCGTCGAAGCGGAGACCATCCTGGATCAAACGCTCGCCAATATTCCGCCCGGCTCGGATGGCTTGATATTGCAGCCCTACTGGTCGCCCGGTTTGCGCCATCCCGGACCCGAAGCGCGCGGCGCCATAATTGGTTTTGGCGATGTGCATACGCGCGGCCATATTTATCGCGCCATTCTGGAAGGCATCGCCTACGCCTTGCGCGAAGGTGCGGAACGCATACAAAAACGAACCGGCAATACCATCCGGGAACTACGGGTCGCCGGCGGCGGCAGTCGCAGCCATTCGGCCATGCAAATTACCGCCGATATATTCGGATTACCGGCAATTCGCCCCCATACCTGGGAGGCTTCGGGACTGGGCGCCGCCATTTGCGCGGCTGTGGGTAGTGGAATCCATACCGATTTCAAATCAGCCATTGCATCCATGACGCGCAAAGGCGAAGTGTTCGAACCCGATGAGTCGACGCATCAGACTTACAATAACCTCTTTCGTCAGGTGTACAAAAATCTCTATCCCAAATTAAAACCGCTCTACCGGGCTATCTATCAAATTCTTGGTTAAAATCGTCACGGAGGTTAAGCCATGCAGGTGAATACTATTCTTGAAACGAGTTTATACGGGCGTGATTTGAAGGCGATGGAAAAATTTTACAGCGACGTTCTCGGTCTTAAACCGTTTGTACGGGAAGAAGGACGTCATGTATTCTTCCGTTGCGGGCAGCGCATATTACTTATATTTAATCCCGATCAGTCGCAGATTGATATGGGCGAGGTGCCGCCGCATGGCGCCGAAGGTTCCGGACACGTGGCCTTTGCTGTTCCGGAAAAACACCTCCACCGCTGGAAGGCATATATGCAGGACAAGGGTATCGACATCGAACGGGAGGTCACCTGGCCGAGTGGCGCCGGTTCCTTCTATTTTCGCGATCCCGCCAATAACAGCATCGAAATCGCATCCACGCGTATTTGGAATATTGATGAGAATACACTTGCTCAGGAATTGTAGCGGGCGCTCTACCGTTACGATCTTCCCTGAAACAATCAAAAAGGACAGAATGCTATTATGACAGCGTTTCAAAAAGTAGCCAAAACGAGCGACCTGAAGCCCGGCGAAAAGATGCGGGTGGAATATGATGATGAAGGCGTGGTGCTTATCAATCTTGAGGGTAAATACTACGCTATTATGGACATGTGCACACACGAGGCGTCCACCCTATCGGACGGCGAACTGGAAGATGATGAAATTGTATGCCCTTTGCACGGGGCGCGTTTTAACGTGATTACCGGCGATGAAACGGCGCCCGCTTTTGAACCGGTCGAAACCTTCACGGTCAAAATCGAGGGCGATGATATCTTGATTGCGCCCAACGAGGATTAATCGGACTCTCTGAAAACCAATCGATATTTTAGATTTCTTATCAATCCGCTCCGAACTGACTTCACATTCCAAGTACCGGGGGCGTTCGATAATGGTTCACAAAGAAGGCGACCAAATTTAGTAATTGAGCCGGGATTGGCGGCCTCCGGCTTTACAATTTGTTTGATTCCGGTATAAACCGGACAAAGCTGCTCCTGCTCTTCGTGTATGTGTTTGAACAATGCTATTTCAAAATCGTGATTTAAAAACGTTGGGGTCACTACAGACCTTTTTTTGCTTACATTGCTAAAAATAACTATTTTTATCGATTAAATGACTGATCGATTTAAATTCTGAAAATACCGGATGTTATATGAAATTATTATTGGGTATTACCGCATCGATTGCCTCCTATCGCATGCCGAATCTGGTGTCGATGTTGAGCAAAAGGGATTATGAAATTAAAACCGTCGTTACCGAGAAAAGTAAAGCGTTGGTCGCGCCTCAGGCGTTAGCGGTGATGAGCCGTCAACCCTGTCATAGAGATGCCGACGAATGGACCCGTGAATCCGGTGTATTGCACATTGAACTGGCGAAGTGGTGCGATGCGATGCTAATTGCACCGTTATCGGCCAATACGCTGGCCAAGATTGCAAACGGATTTTGCGATAATCTGCTAACATCCACCGTGCGGGCGCTGGGTGAAAGGCATCTTATTCTGGCACCGGCAATGAACACCGCCATGTGGGAAAATCCGCTTACCAAAAAGCATCTGCAAATGGTGAGTGAAAACTACAATTTGCGGCTGATTGATCCCGTTGCCAAGCGTTTGGCTGACGGGGACGAAGGTATGGGCGGCTTGGCGGAGGATGAGACCATAATCGAACATTTGGAAACGTTGCGGCAGGAATTAAACCGTTGAATCATTGATGTCGAATGGCGTTGATGTGGTCCGCAGAAGATAACAGGCGATTATAAAATAACCGCGTGGTTTTGAAAAAATTTCAATTGAAACCAGGCAAGACATAAGAAATGAGGTGAATGAATGAGACCGGTATGTGTGATTGTACGTGACGGATGGGGCTATAATGAAAATCCCAAAGGAAACGCCGTAATGGCGGCCAATACGCCGAATATCGATACATATAAGTCGAACTATCCCTGGATATTGATCGAAACTTCCGGAGAAGCCGTGGGGCTGCCCGAAGGATTTCAGGGTTCCAGTGAAGTGGGTCATTTGAATATGGGTGCGGGACGCGTGGTAGTCCAGGAGCTTAAACGCATCGACGACGGTTTTAAAGACGGCTCCATTTTTGAAAATGCGAAATGGAAACATCTGATGCAGCAATGGAAGCAGAAACAATCCCGCCTGCATTTAATGGGATTGTTACAGGATGAAGGCGTTCACGCCCACCAGGATCATCTGTTCAAAATCATGGCCCGGGCGCGGCAGGAGAATCCCGAAGGTGAAATCGTCATTCATCCTTTTTTGGACGGCCGGGACACGCCGCCTTACAGCTCTCTGGAGTATATCACCCAATTACGCAAAGTGATGGAAGAAACCGGTCGTTGTCGGATCGGCGCCTTTATGGGCCGTTATTATGCCATGGATCGTTCGCGCAACTGGGAATTAACCGACCGGGCATATGAGTGTATCGTCAATACAAAAGGCAGGGAAACGGAATCGGTCGAACAAGCCATTAAATATTCTTACGAACATGACAAAACGCCAGACAAATTGGAAATGTTTGATGAATACATTCCACCGCATGTGGTTAAAGGTTATGACGGCGTTCAGGACAACGATTGCGTTTTTCATTTTAACTACCGCCAGGACCGCGCCATTCAATTATCCATGGCCTTTGTCGAACAGAATTACGAGGGCAATCTTTCCCGCCGGGTGAACGCCGAATACCTTGGTTTTACGCAGTACTATGATGAGTTCGAAAATTATCTGATGGGCGCCATGAGCAGCGGCGGCACAATGAACAAATTGCTCGGAGAGGTTATATCAGCAGCAGGTTTGCGACAACTACGTTTATCCGAAACGCAAAAATTCCGCCATGTCACCAGTTTTTTTAACGGAAAAAAAACCACGCCTTTCCCCGAAGAAGATCAGGTTGAAATCAAGAGCACCATTGACGCCTCTGCATTCGCCAGTTATCCCGAAATGGAAGCTTACAAAATAACGGATGAATTGTTAAAGCGTGTCAAAGATAATCCCTATGCGTTTATCCTGATCAACTATCCGAACGGAGATATGGTGGGGCACACAGGCGTATTCGACGCCGCCAAAAAAGCGATCGAAACCGTTGATGAATGCGTCGGTAACGTTGTGGATCGTCTGCTCGAATTGGATGCACACATATTTATTACCGCCGATCACGGCAATTCGGAACAGATGGTGGACTATGATACCGATATGATTAAAACCAGCCATACCACATTCCCGGTCGAATTGATTTATGTGGCGAAAGACGCCCACAGCAGGACTCTGAAAGACGGCGGTAAGTTGTCCGACATTGCTCCCACCGTTTTGGAGCTCCTGAATCTTGAAATTCCGAACGAAATGACCGCAAACAGTTTGTTCTCGAAATAGTCCTTCATTAGGGTAACGGCTGGCCTCCCTTTAAGCCGCCGTTACCCGTTTGTATTTTTACTGGCGGCGTAAATGGATTTTGCCTTTTGGTATACACTGATTCTTTTCATTGTGATGACCGTTGCGCTTATACGCGAATGGCTTGAAACGGAGTTAATCTTTTTTGCAACCGTTTTACTTCTTTTTATTGGGGGCGTTATTGATCTCCAAAAGGCGTTCGTAGGATTTTCCAATGAAGGTATGCTCACCATTGCCCTTCTCTTTGTGATTGCAGGCGCCCTGCACGGAACCGGCGCCGTCAGCCAGATTCAACGCATTGCTTTCGGAGAAAACGATTCGGGCATGGTTCGAAAGCTGACCCGTATCCTTTTTCCGGTAGCCGCCTTCTCGGCTTTCATCAATAATACGCCTGTGGTGGCCATCATCGTACCGGCTATTCGTAATTGGGCCGAGAAACGCCATATTTCCGTCTCCCGTTTTCTGATACCCATCTCGTATGCGGCGATTCTGGGTGGTATGTGTACGCTGATCGGAACCAGTACTAACCTGATTATATACGGCCTCATGCTTGATTTCAATCTGCCTGCGCTGGGATTTTTTGAGATTTCCAAAATCGGCGTACCGGTGGCATTGGTGGGTTTGATTTACGTTGTCTTTGTCGGTTGGCGTTTGCTACCCGAACGTAAACGCGTGTTCCTCAATCTCGATGAGAATACCCGCGAGTTCGTTATCGAATTGAAAGTTACCGGTGCCTATCAAAATATTGGAAAAACCGTTGAAGAAGCCGGATTGCGACACCTTAAAGGTTTATTCCTGTTTCAAATTGAACGTAACGGCCAAATTATTGCACCGGCGGGTCCCGAAGAAAAAATACGTTTGAACGACCGCCTCTTTTTTACGGGGCTGCCCAAAACCATACTCGAATTGCAACGGACGCCGGGATTGCAATTATTAAAAGATGCGGTATTTGACCTCAAACAATACGATTCTTCCCGAATCAAACCTTATGAAGCGGTTGTATCGCCGAGTTCGCCTCTTATCGGCAAAAACGTGCGTGAAAGCAAATTCAGGCAGAAATACGGCGCTGTTATTATCGCCATCCACCGCAACGGCACCAGAATCAATAAAAAGATCGGCGATATCGTCTTGCGTTCCGGCGACACATTATTAATACTGGCCGATAATCATTTTTATGAAAAGTGGTATCATTCCAAAGATTTTTACCTGATCTCAAAAGCCGATTATGTACCTTCCCGGCCGCAGTGGCAAATGATTTTGTCTGTGGCGTCGGTGGCTGGCATGATCTTGCTGGCGGCCTTCCAAATCATACCCATTTTGGCTGCGGCGGGGCTGGCGACGCTTGTACTATTGTTGACGCGAACCGTTTCTCCTGTGGAAGCCCGGCAGTCCATCGATTTTCGCGTTTTAGTGGTTATTGCCCTGTCCTTCGGTCTGGCGGAAGGTTTGTCCGGCTCGGGGGTCGCAGGCGTCATTGCCCGCGGGATTGTGGCGTTGAGTGGGAATTTTGGGACGCTCGGCGTACTGATCGGTATATTTATCGTCAGTACGCTCTATACCAATATCATCACCAATAACGCCAGCGCAGCCGTTATCTTCCCGATAGTCATCGCAGCCTCCCAGGAATTACAAATGGATCCACGTCCCTTCATTATGGCGTTGCTCATCGCCGCCTCAGCCAGTTTTGTCACGCCGATCGGGTACCAGACCAATCTGATGGTTTACGGACCGGGCGGATACCGTTATAAGGATTTTGTTAAGGTAGGTCTGCCGTTACAGGTTATTGTGGGTATCATCGCCCTTGCTCTTATTTATGTATATTATTTCTAAGCAATCGAACCGGCTCCAGCAAAGAGAACCTTATCGCCCAATCCAGCTAACGATTGCCTGAAGACAACCTGTTTTAAACTATCCAATAGATGGAATCCGTCGATCTCGGGTCTGCTGTATATTCATTCAAGAGCGAGCAGCCGCTATAAGCGTTTTTGTAATCGTCCGTGTTTAACATTATATTTTCACATTCAAATATATCGTAGGTTATCCACCGGATTTAATAATTGATTTAGAATATTGTAACGATATATTGAAGACAAGAACGAAACGCTTATTTGAGACACATGGCCGATTTCCTGCAAACCCATCAAATTATTCTGCTCTTTTTAATCATTACTCTGGGCTATCTGTTCGGAAGGATCCGCATTTGGGGATTTTCGTTTGAATCCACCGGCATTCTGTTCGTTGCGATGGTTTTCGGCAATTTCGGTTTCACGCTTCTGGATGAATTCCAAACCCTTGGCCTCATTCTTTTTATTTATGCCATCGGTCTGCAGGCCGGACCCTCTGTATTTCATATCTCGCGCAAACAGGGCCTTCGAATCAACGCGTTGGTGACGCTCCTGCTCGGCAGCGGTGCCATCATTACTTATCTGGCGGCCCGGCTGTGGCAGTTGGATATGGAACTGGCCATCGGATTATTTGCTGGCGCCATGACCAGCACGCCGGGTCTGGCTTCGGCGCAGGAAACGACTGGTTCGGCCTTAACTTCCACCGGCTACGGCGTGGCCTATCCATTCGGTGTGATCGGAGTGATTTTGTTTATTAAATTGCTGCCGTTTATGTTCAAAGTGGACATCAGGAAAGAGGAAGAGCTGGAAAGCAAGCAGAGACAGGCAGGCCGCGAGAAGGTGATTCATCGTCATGTGCGCATTACCAGCCCTTCGCTTGATGGCAAAAGCTTGAGCGAACTAAACTTCAACCGGATGACGGGAACGGTGATTTCACGGATCATGCACAATAATGAGGTCATCATCCCCGGTCCGGAAACGCGACTGTATAAGGGCGATGTGGTACGCATCGTCGGCGAACAATCCAAAATTAAAAGCGCCGTTCCGTTTCTCGGGGAAATGACCGAAGAGGAAATACCCAACGTTCAGCACTTTGAGTCCCGGAAATTTGTGGTTACCAACAAAGAAATAGTGGGGCGATCCATCGCCGAGCTCAATTTACCCGCCCTCTATAATGTAAATGTTACCCGTATAAGACGCGGCGGCATGGAATTTACGGCCGAACCCGATCAAAGGCTCCACTGGGGCGATCGCGTTCGTGTGGCCGGAGACGCCGCCCATATGGAGGCCATCCGTGAAATGCTCGGCGATGAAATGAAAAAGGTGGAATACGGCGATATTTTTGCCATCATCGCCGGCATCCTGATTGGCATTGGCATTGGTTTAATCCCCTTTTCAGTTGGCAAGGCGATTTCGCTTAATCTGGGAATTTCGGGCGGCGTCCTTATTGCCGGCCTTATTTTAAGCAATCGCGGTAAATTGGGCCCGATTATCTGGCAGGTGCCGGTGCCCATTATTTCTTTTATTCGCGACCTGGGACTAACGATCTTTCTGGCCGTGGTCGGGGTAAAGGCCGGATCGGAGGTGATTGCCACGATTCATCAGGAAGGGATTAAATTAATTTTGATCGGCGTCTTGATCACGCTTGTACCGATGATTATTGTAACGCTTCTGGCCCGGTTCAAATTCAGAATTTATCTGATTGAGATGGTCGGCATGATCAGCGGCGGCATGACTTCCACGCCGGGTCTGGTTGCGGGTAGCGGCATCACCGAATCCCAGGCGCCTTTGATTATGTACGCCACCGTCTATCCCTTTGCCATGATTTTAATGATGATATTTGTAAAAATACTGGCGTTTATTTAATGTCTGTAGCAAACGATTCATGGTCTGTATTCATAGCCTGTAACATCGAAACGGCATCGAAATCGAACATAAACAATCATATTACCATCAGATACGATTGCAACGGTTGAGAAAAGGAGGTATTTCAATTATGGAGTATCGCGCATTTGCAAATTCAAACGAGCAAATTTCCCGGTTGGGCTTCGGCGCCTGGGGCATCGGTAAAACCATGTGGATCGGCGCAGAGGATAAAGAATCCAAACAAGCCCTTCGGGGCGCCATCGAAAAAGGCGTCAATTTTTTTGATTCGGCTCTGGTTTATGGCATGGGGCACAGCGAAAAACTGATCGGCGAAGTAGAACGGGAGTCCGGCGAGACCCTGTTCATAACGTCTAAGATTCCCTCAAAAAAATTCGAGTGGCCGGCAAAGGATGGATCGACGCTTGCCGAATCGTTCCCAAAAGATCATATTATACAGAGCACCGAACGCAGTCTGCGTAATTTAAAGCGCGATTATATCGATCTGCAGCAGTTTCATGTCTGGAACGATCGCTGGGCGGAAGAGGACGAATGGAAAGAAGCGGTGAGGAAACTGAAAGAAGAGGGAAAAGTGCGTTATTTCGGGATATCCATCAATGATCACCAGCCCGACAACGGTATAGAGGCTGGTAAAAGCGGTTTGATCGATTCCTTTCAGGTCATTTTCAATATTTTTGACCAATCGCCGAGGGATGCCTTATTCCCATTCTGTTTGGAAAACAACATCAGCGTTATTGCACGTGTGCCCTTTGATGAGGGCGGACTTACCGGTAATGTGACGCCCGAGACAACCTTTCCGAAAAAAGACTTCCGTAACCGATATTTTCGTGATGATCGTAAAAAAGAGGTTTGGGAACGGGTGCTGCGCATCAAAGAAACAGCGAAGGATGCCGCCGAATCGCTTCCGGAGATCGCCTTACGTTTCGTGATCGGGTTTGAGGCCGTAACTTCGGTTATTCCCGGTATGCGTAAAGAAAATCATTTGTTGGATAACGTCCGTTCCGTTGAAAAAGGCCCGTTGCCCGAGCATATCATAGAAGCTTTAGGGCAACAACGCTGGATTCGCAACTTTTACCAGTAACTGTTACGGGGTTTCGGAGCCGTACATTGCGGGCATCCCAAATGCTGTACTTGGCACGGAATGTCCGCAATGCGTCGTTCCGATTAACTATTCGGCTTCGCTGAGCGTACTTTGATCGAGATAGTCGGCCATATCGGAATAATCGATGCCGGCGTCTATCACATATTGCGTAATAAGGCGTTTGGTGGCGTTAAAAAATTCTTCTTCATCCCAGGGTTTTTCGATGTAAAAGTCCACATGGGCTTCGTTAATGGCTTTGATGGTGTCGCTATGCGTTGCCAAACCCGTAAGCAACATTTTTTTCGTGTGTTTGAATCGCTTGTCTTTACTAAGACGAATGAGAAATTCCACTCCGTTTTCACCGGGCATAATATGGTCACAAATAACCAGGGCTACCTGTTCCCCGTCTGCGGATAAATCATCCAGCAGGCCTTCCGCTTCGGCGGCGGATTCACAATCATTGATTGTTAGTACCTGATCGAAAAATTGCAGATCTTTTTTTATTGTGGCCAAAACTTCGCGTTGATCATCAATACAGACAATATTGGGTTTAGCCATGTTCACCTCCAACTGGTAATTTTATATTAAATTCGGTTCCTGCTTCCGAACTCTTCACAACAATCGTACCATTATAACTATTAATCACACGTTGCACAACGGTTAAACCGAGGCCCAAGCCAAAAGAAAGTCCTGATATTTTTGTTGTTATGTTGGGTTGAAAAATCTTAGGCAGAATATCCTTGGGAATACCGGGACCGTTATCCGAAAGGATCACTTCCACTGAGGCCCCGGTGGAGTGGGATTGGATACGCAAACGTGGTTCACGATTTTTAAGATGGCCTAAAGCTTCGATCGCATTTTTGATAAGGTTGGTCCATACTTGTACCAGTTCTCCTATATTTCCTGTTATTTGCGGTACCGGCGCCAGATCAAGATCAACCTGATACTCCTTTATCCGATGCCGCAAAAGAGCCAGGGCATTATGGATGGTTTCATTGATATCGATGCCTGATTGACGCGACTGCTGCCGGTGTCCCATTACCCGTATGGATTTGACTACGTGGGTGGTTTGGTCCGAAGCGATTAACATATCGTTAAAGGTAGCGCCCAATTCCCAATCTTTATAAATGCGGTGTGCGTCGGTTTCCAAATCATCCGAAATTTGTTCGAGTTCGGAATTATTCATTCCGGTTTGAGCCAGTAAGCTGGCCGCTTGCTCCGATATGTGATAGGATTTTTGTAATTCTTTACGACGGCGCCGGACTTCGAGGCTGGAAAAAAAACGTCCCCGCATTAAACCAGCTTCGAATACGGAGTTGTTTTTTTTCTGACCGAACCATTCTTCGCTCACTTTTTCCACTAACCAGTGGGTATTGCGGGAGAGCACGGAAACGGCGTTATTGATTTCATGAGCGATACCCGCCGCCATTTGGCCCAGGGAAGCCATCTTCTCGCTTTCGATCAATTTTTTTAGCGCCTGCTCTTTTTCCTGACCCACCTCCTGCAAACGCTCCTGCCGTTCTTTCAGATCGGTCACAACCACCGGCATAAAGCGGCGTTCCAGGCAAACGCCATCGCTATCATAATCTTCGACCTGGTTGCTGTCCATATAGGCGATTTCACAGTCGCTCTCGGCTTCGACGGTAGCGCTGCTCTGATAGGTTTTCGAAAAAAAGCTGTACACGCCGATGAAAAAATCGGGACCTACGTGTAAAATGTCATAACGCTCCCCGTTTTCATTTTCTACAAAACCTTTCAATTGACCCTTACGGACCAAGAAAAGCCGGTCGTTATAAGCGCCCTGTCGCATTAGGAAGTCGCCTTTTTTCAAATGCAATACCCGCTCCGGATCCGAAAAATACGTATCTATAAGATTTTGTAAATGTTTATCTTGTGCCCGTTTTTCAATGGGCTTGTTCTTTTTCGCCTTCTTTTTCATGAAAGCAATATACAAATTGATGGAAAATCGTACAATTGCTTACGGTAAAAATCCGCTTATTTTTCTGCCGCTGCTATCCAACTTATCAGAAAAAACTGAGTATTACCGGAGGGTGTAAATTAAATTTTGTACTGGTTTATGTCTTAAGCTAATTTTGCGCCGCATGTTGTAAATTGGAGAAAGACATTGATATGATTTTTGAGCCTGAAGAACTGAAGACAAAAGAAGTTTACAAGTTGATGATCGGATCGATCGTTCCGCGTCCGATTGCACTGGTTTCATCGGTAAGCGCGGAAGGCCGCCAAAATGTGGCGCCGTTTTCGTTTTTTACAGGGGTTGCCTCCAATCCGCCGACGATTGCCATATCCACGGCGCGGAAAGGCCGCAGCGGCGACAAAAAGGATACGCGGCGTAACATTGAAGATACGGGCGAGTTTGTGATTAATATCGTAACGGAAGATATTGCCGAGGCCATGCATCAATCTTCATCCGAATATCCTCCGGAAGTAAGCGAGTTCGAGGCGGTCGGATTGACACCCATCCCTTCTCAGAAGGTTCGGGCGCCGCGCGTAAACGAATCGCCGGTTCAATTTGAATGTCGGTTACATCAAATTGTGGAAATAGGAGAGGGCGGCGCGGGCAGCGCCTCTTTGATAATCGCTGAAATTGTACTTTTTCATTTTGAAGATACGCTGGTGGATCAGTTCCGTGTGGATTTAGGTAAACTTAAACCGGTTGGTCGCTTGGCAGGGAACGATTACACAACATTGGGGAAGATTTTTTCCCTCCTTCGAAAGCCGATTTAAACGACCACTGCCAGATCCTGATCTTTGTATTGCAATTGATAGAGCTGATAATATAAGCCCTGTTTTTGCAATAAGGCCTGATGAGTTCCCATTTCGTGCAGGCGGCCTTTGTGAAATACGAGGATGTTATCCACATTCTTAATGGTGGAGAGGCGGTGGGCGATCACCAGAGAGGTGCGTCCACGAATCATCTTCTTGAGGGCTTGTTGAATGCGAATCTCCGTTTCCGTATCGATATTGGCGGTAGCCTCATCCAAAACAAGAATATCGGGGTTGAAAACCAGTGCCCGGGCGAACGACAGTAATTGTCGTTGTCCCATCGACAGCGAAGCGCCGCGTTCGTTGAGAATTGTATCATAACCCTTCGGTAGTTCGTTTATGAAATCGTGCGCATTCACTTGTTTACAGACCTCCATTACCCGCTCTTTGCTGATTTCGCGATGGTGCAGCCGAATATTTTCCAGGATAGAGCCGGAAAACAGAAAAACGTCTTGCAGAACGAGTGAAATGGATGATCGCAAAGCCTCTAAATCCCATTTTTTCACATCTTTCCCATCGATGTACAGATGTCCGTGCTGGATATCGTATTGTCGGCCTAACAGATTGATAAGGCTGGTCTTACCGGCGCCGGTATGTCCGACGATCGCAATGCTTTGACCGGGTTCGACTTTGAAGGTAATATCCTTTAGAATATATTCATCCTGATTATAAGCAAACCAGACATGATCAAATTCGATACGGCCATTGATGCGTCGTTCTTGTGGTTGGGATACAGGGTTCACAATGTCGGGATTGGTATCGAGTAATTTAAAGATACGTTCCGAGGCGGCCATGGCGCCCTGCAGAACATTGTATTTTTCGGATAAATCGCTGATGGGCATAAAAAACATACGTGCGTATTGGATAAACGCCACCAGAGCTCCGTAAGTCGCAATCCCTTCGATTTTAAGCAAGCCGCCGCGCCAGATTACAATAGCCAGTGCGACGGCGCCAACCAGTTCCACAGCGGGGTAAAATATGGCGTAGTAAAAGATCATTTTTACATAGGCGTTGGCATGTCCCTGATTGATATCTTTGAATTTATTGTAATTCAGGCGTTCGCGGTTGAATATCTGTACAATATTCATACCCGTAATATTTTCCTGAAGGTAGCTGTTAATTTCCGCCAGCCATTTACGTACATTACGAAATTGAACCCGGACTTTGCGTTTAAAAACGGAAGTAATGATGAATAAGATCGGTATAACCGAAAATGTCCACAGAGCAAGTTCCAAATTCATGGATAGCATGACAATCACGATACCGGCCAACAGGAAAATATCGCCGAATATATTGACCACGCCCTGACTAAACATCTGGTTAAGCGCTTCCACATCGGAGGTTACACGGGTCATCAAACGACCAACCGGATTTTTGTCAAAAAAACGAAGCGACAGGCGTTGCAAATGCTTGAATATTTGGGAGCGTAAATCAAACATTAAGCGTTGTCCCAGATATTGCGTTACAAATACCTGGGCATATTGGATGGTAAAGGTGCCGATTAATACAGCGACGTAAAGAATAACAAGGCGGTTCAGGCCGGATAAATCGCCCGCCTTAATGTACTTATCGATAGCCAATTTGGTGATATAAGGCCCCAAAAGTTGTAAAAAAGAAGCTGCAATAACAAGGAGCACACCGCCTAAAATAAGATATTTGTATGGTCGGGTATAAGTCAACATGCGCTTTAGCAGCGTATGATCGTAAACCTTTCCCCGGAGTTCATCATCATGCAACATGCGTTAACTGCCTTTTGATTCCAAATGGAAAACTAAATTAGATGTTTCTCAGGATTCATGCAATGCTTTGTTGCTGGTACGCAAACGTTCGGCAATTTCAGTTATTTTATCAATGGCAAAGTTCATTTGATCGAAGCTTGTATAACGACCATAGCTAAAACGAAGGGCGCTGTTCATCGTTACATCGGGTAGATGCATGGCTTCCAGTACATGTGAAGGTTTGATGCTTCCGGAACTACAGGCGGAGCCCACGGAAGCGGCCACGCCGGCCATATCCAAATTCAGAAGCATCATCTCATTATTAGTGCCGGGAAAACTGATTTTGCTGATAAACGGCGAACGCGGCGCGTCTCGACCTATAATTTCTATAAAGGGCAACCGGACTTTCAGTTCGTTTTCGAAGTGTTTTTGAAGGGCGCGCGCATGTTCTGTATCGTTGCTCTTCCTCTCCAACAGTTCCAGTGCTTTAGCGAATCCAACGATGCCCGAGAGATTCTCCGTACCTCCACGGCGATTCGCTTCCTGGCCGCCTCCGTAATGGCGCCGTTCCATCGGCGTGCCCTGGCGAATGAACAACGCGCCGACGCCTTTTGGGCCGTAAACTTTATGTCCCGATACGGATAAAAGATGAACCGGTAGCTTGGTTAAATCGAAGGATACTTTGCCCAACGCCTGAACAGCATCCACGTGTAAAAGAGCATTGTGTGCACGGCAAGATTCAGCAACCGATGGTACGTCGTGAATAATGCCGGTTTCATTGTTCACCATCATCAAAGAAACAAGAATGGTATCATCCCTGAACAGCGGTTCGATTTGAGATACACCGATCCGTCCGTCTTTATCGGGATATGCATAAGTGATTTCAAACCCGACATCACTTAAATGCTTCAAGCTCTCTAATACCGACGGGTGCTCTACGGCCGAAGCGATGATATGTTTACCGCGCTCTCTAAAAGCTTGAGCTGCACCGATAAGCGCCAGGTTATTGCTTTCGGTGCCTCCGCTTGTGAAAACAATCTCTTTAGGCAAACCATTCAGGTGGGCTGCAAGTTGCTCCCGACAAGCTTCAAGTTTAACTTTTGAAGCTTGGCCGAAACGATGGATGCTTGAGGGGTTACCGAATTGCTCCCGATTCCAGGCATACATGGCTTCGTTAACTTCGGGCGCCATCGGAGTTGTAGCGCTGAAATCTAAATAGACCTGCATGACGTAACCATTGAATTTTATATTTACGACTTGGTATTTCTATGCCAACGATGTAAATTAATATATATTCCGTTTACCGCAAGTATGTTTCGTTCAATATAAAATAGCCCGGGAACTAAGACGATGTTACATTTATTTAGGTTCGTCTGTACGTTTATTTTATTTATATATATATTTACTACTACTTCTTTTGCGTCTTTTGAGCAGAAAGGTCACGGTAGCTATTTTAACAGCCGGGCCGGCGGGATAGCGGGTCGCCATGTTCCATTTGCGGTCTTTAATAACGCCGCTGCGCTTTCAGCGTTTCCTCATGTGGATTTGTATTATCGTAACTTTTACGGCATAAAAGACCTCAATCAAATCACGCTTGCATCTTCTTTTAAACTGCAGTCGCTGCCATTGGGCATCGGTATCACCCGTTTCGGCAACGAATTATACACCGAAACGGAATGGCGCATTGCTTTTTCTTACGAGCCTTTCACTCCGATTCGTTTCGGCTTGAGCTTTAACGGCTATCAACTGGCCATCGAAAACTATGGCCATGCGAGCGCCTTTGGTTTTGATATCGCAGCGGCGTATAACGTTCATCCCCGGTTGCGGATTGCCTTTGTGGCTTCCAATCTGAATGAACCGTCGATGGGCAACGGCGGGATTACCATCTGGCCCGCTTTGACCGGCGGATTGGCCTATACCCCTCTTGAAGAAGTGGAGCTTGTCATTGATGTTGTACGGCAGGAACCATTTGACTTTGATTATCGCCTGGGATTAAGTTACCATGTTATTGAATGGCTGTCTTTATCGGCCGGTTTAAGGCAATTAACGGATCAATTTAGTTTCGGATTGCAAATAAGGCGAGGGAGCTACCGTTTGGCATACGGATTTGAATATCATATGATGTTAGGAGGTAATCATTCCGTCAGTTTCGGTTATGCGTTTTAAAACCATTGTTGTCGCCCTGTTCGTCATTTCAACCGGTTTGGCGCAAACTCAAACCGACTATGATGCACAGTTGGCTAAAAACCGCGCCATGCTGGAAAAACTGCAGGATGAGATACGCAAAATAAAGAGCGAACTCAGTCAATCCCGGGAGCGGGAGTCTTCCGTAATGCAGCAAATTGCGCTTATCGATAAAGAGATGTCTCTGATTGCCCGCTCCAAGGGCTTACTGGAGCAGAAGCGGCGTATCATCGAAAACAAGATCGCGGCGAATAACCGCAAATTAAAAAAGACTCGACAACGCCTCAGTGATTTAAAAGATTTATACGCCCGACGGGTGATATATGCGTACAAATACGGAAAAATCCGTAATTTAGAATTGATCCTGACAGCCGATTCGTTTAATCAAGCGTTGATACGGTATCGTTATTTACGAAAAATCGCCGAACAGGATGAACGAACGATACATTCCATCGAAGAGAAAAAAGAAAAGATCCGACAGTTACAGCAGGAACTCAGAGAGGATCTGGCGGAGAAACGTGCCAACATAAAAGCAAAGGAGGCGGAGGAGGAGCATTATCAATCACGTAAAGCGCAAAAGCGGGCATTGTTGAAAAAATTACAGTGGAACCAGGACCTGTATCAAAAACAGTTGGCCCGAAAACAAAAGGAAAAAGAGCGGCTCGATAATCTGATCCTGGCTCTGGAAAGAAAACGTCGCTACCAGCAACAATCGGGGCGCAAAGACGATGATTATGTACAATTCGATTATGAAGACATCCTTAAAGCACGCGGGAAATTGCCCTGGCCGGTTCAGGGTAAAATTGTGAGTCGATACGGCAAACAGCACGATCCCCTTTCGAAAACCTACATCAAAAATACTGATATTGAGATACAGAGTCCGTTGGGAACCCCTGTTAAATCCGTCTTTTCAGGGGTGGTACGCATGATCACCTATTTACCCGGTTATGGCAATACGTTAATCATCGATCACGGCAAGGGTTTTTATACCGTCTATTCCCACCTGAATGAGATCTATGTTAAAAAGAATGATATCGTCAAAACCGGTGAGGTGGTGGCTACCGTTGGTGATTCCGGATCATTGGAAGGATCCAAGCTACAATTTGGTATTTATGGCGGGCAAAAGACCTACGATCCTTTAACATGGCTGACGCAATAGAGCTTTGTATCCTGAGCGGAAGTTATGCATCAAATTTTTTCTAAACGATAGAATGTATTAGAATAAACTGTTTGAACGAAGTAACACGTATAGTAAAAACTAGGAGTTTACAATGGCAGAGGCGAAACATTATAAAGTGATTATCGTCGGATCGGGACCGGCAGGATTAACCGCCGCAATTTATAATGCACGTGCGGAATTGAATCCGCTTGTACTTGAAGGAAGTGAACCGGGAGGCCAACTGACGATCACCACCGACGTTGAAAATTACCCGGGCTTTCCCGAGGGTATAATGGGGCCCGAACTCATGGATCAGATGCGTAAACAGGCCCAACGGTTTGGTGCGGAAAGCAAATTTGAAACGGTAACCAAAGTGGATACGTCAACGAGGCCCTTTAAGGTTGAAAGCGACGGCGGTCAATACACAGCCGATGCCCTTATTATCGCAACAGGCGCTTCGGCCCGCTGGTTGGGTCTGGATTCTGAGAAACGCTTACGCGGACGCGGCGTATCCGCTTGTGCCACGTGTGACGGTTTTTTCTTTAAAGACAAAGAGGTGCTTGTGGTTGGCGGCGGCGATTCGGCTATGGAAGAAGCAACTTTTCTTACAAAGTTTGCAAAGAAGGTTACCATTGTTCACCGACGAGACGAGTGGCGGGCTTCCAAAATCATGGTACGCCGAGCCGAGAAGAATCCCAAAATTGAGTTTGCGCTCAATAAAGTTGTCGTTGATATTCTAGGCGATGAGTTTGTTACCGGCGCGAAATTGAAAGATACAAACAGCGGTGAGGTTACCGAAGTTAAAACCGATGGCGTCTTTATGGCTATCGGTCATATACCGAATACGCAAATTTTTAAAGATAAAATTAAAATGGATGAGGCGGGCTATATAATACCGCAAAACGGTTCTACCAACACCAATGTGAACGGGGTCTTTGCCTGCGGCGACGTTCAGGACAAAATTTACCGGCAGGCGGTAACTGCAGCGGGAAGCGGTTGTATGGCTGCCATGGATGCTGAAAAATATTTGGAAGCACAGGAGAACGAATAGCTTTCGTTTAATTGACGACGCTTCCATCGGAGGATGCGGTGGAAGCGTTTATATTCTTTTTGGCATCTTCACTTTTGGCACACCGAAATCCCAGGAATTCGAAGCGTACGTTAGCAGGAAACCAACTGCGATATGTTGCGCGGAGGTATTGGCCGCTTCGGTTATAGGATGCTCCGCGAACAACGCGGTAATGACCATTTTCGGGACCCTTGGGATTCAGTTTATCTGCTTTGCCGTAATAGTCTTCACCATACCAGTCGCTACACCATTCCAGCACATTACCTTCCATATCGTATAATCCAAGATCGATGGGCGGAAACGAACGGACAGGCGCCGCAAAAGGGAATCCGTCATCGTATCGGCTTTTGACCGGGAATCGTTCTTTCACATTCAATATCGATTCGTCGGCAATGTTGCCGTAACTTTGCAGATATACTTTTTCGGCGTTGTAAGCGTATTTTACGCTGTTTTGACCGCCGCGGGCCGCGAATTCCCATTCCGCTTCGGTGGGAAGCCGTTTGTCCTGCCAGTTGGCGTATGCTTTTGCTTCATGCCAGGTTACATTTACAACGGGATGAGCGTCGCTGCTCCAAATGGGTTGTTCGGGCATTTTACGACCGGTTTGCCGGCAGAATTGACGGAAATCTCCCACGGTTACTTCGGTCGCATCGAGATAGAACCCGCGCACATAAACGCGATGCGGAGGCGATTCATTGGATTTTTTATTACTGCCCATACGAAACCATCCCCCGGGTATGTGGACCATACCCTCAAAGCGGTCAGGCATAAAAGTCGCGGACGCCGCTTCGTCCATGGCGGATTTCTTTTGCAGAATTCCGGCGCTGCAGGCGAAAATCATTAAGCCCGATACCATTATGACTAAGATTCTAATGGACAGATTCAAAGGTCGTATTCCTTTCCGTATCATTGATCATAACATATTAAAGTATTCGTAATGATCATTTCGATCTTTAAAGCGATGCTGAAGTATTGCCAGTTTTGAACCACTATCGAGGTTGCAACACGGTTTTTTACTCGAAAAGGTTAAATGGATTGTGGGTAGCCGCTGTCCGTTACTTGTTGCTTCATCGGTATCAGAGGAAGCAGCCGCAATCATGCAAAACATATTCGGCTTGCAGGTATTATTTTTGTTGCAAATTCATAAAAAATGAATATATTTAGGCGCATTTTAATAATCGAATAAAAGCACAATGATTGTATTTACGTTTTTAATTAAGGGTTTTATCATCGGCTTTATTGCGGCGGCGCCCGTGGGCCCTTTTGGTTTGATGGGTTTAAAGCGTACTATGGCAAACGGGCGGATTTCCGGGATTCTTTCCGGCGGCGGTATCGCGACGGGTTTTGCCATCTGGGTTTTCATTCTTTTGAACAGCCTAACCTTTATCACTGGTTTAATTATTAAGGAAGCTTACTGGTTGCAATTGTTCGGTGGGGTATTTCTGTTGTTGTTCGGACTGCATTCTTTTACATTTAAACCGAAGACGCCGGCGTTGAAGCAGAAAGCAAATTCCCGCCTGCGTGAATTCTGGCTTACCTTTATTCCGGTGATCACCAGTCCTGCAACCTTTATTACGTTTACGGTTTTGTTTACAGTTATCCAGGTAAGCCATCCAAACGGAGCGTTGCCCCTGAGTTTGTACTTTTCGTTTACGGTGTTTCTCGGCGCCCTTTTTTTGTGGTTTATTATAGGTCATCTTTTGGAATGGGGCCGATACCGACTTACCGAACGCCATTTCGTGATGATGAACCGAATTACAAGCTTTCTTATTGTTACATTCAGCTGCTACCTTCTATTCAATTTATTACTATTTTAAAAATTTATTGACAAACGTTTTTTACATTTATTAGAATTTTGACGGACATGTGTCTGTTTCAAATTGTATACGGTAATATGTCGTGCACCGTAAGATATTTTAAAAACCTTTAAGAGGGAGCGTTATGCAGACATTAACAACAACCGTCGCGCGTTATGTTTTCATTATTCCGTTTGCCGTTTTTGGTATCAATCATTTTGTCAACGGTCAACAGATGAGCGCAATGGTTCCCATACCGGGCGGCATTTTCTGAGTGTATTTAGTTGGAGTCGCCCATCTATTGGCGGCCATTAGTTTTATTATCAAAAAACAGGCAAAATTGGCCGCTTTATTACTGGCCCTGCTCCTGCTCATATTTGTATTGACCATTCATTTGCCGGGATTGTTTAATGCCGAGACGATGCAATCTTCCATGATGAACTTTCTAAAAGACCTGGCGCTGGCAGGCGGCGCACTCTCATTTGCCCACATGTTTGATTCGGAAGTTGAACAGAATCAATAATGCCCTTATAGGCCTTCCGGAGAGGGCCTGAAATTCCGGAAGGCCTCTTTCAATAAGTTTTTCACTCTGCCCAATGGGATCCGATCATATCCGTTATTGTTCGCGATCGGTCAGGTTGCATGCCATTGTTAAAACGTGTTTATGCGAGGGATACCGCAGTATGGCTATTCGTTCCTGGCGTCCTGTTTTTAAAGCCCTTTCAATCCGCTGCTCCACAAGCGTTTTTCTTTACATAAGTTAATGAAACCCCTATCTTTAATCCCAGATACTTTGAATGTTAATTAAGGAATGGAAATGGCAATGCGGTCTTTCGGATCAGCGCTTCTTTTTCTTTTAGTCTTCATTTCTGCGACGCAGGCGAGCCCGGACAGCGGACGCCTCCTTGAAAAACGTATCGTCTATCTGACGGGCGTTGAATACCAACTCCGTTATGCAACAGATGATACTTCGGAGGTTTCGGCTTCCCAATGGTTCATTCAACACAACGGACAAGTATTTTCCGAGTGCCATTCGGGTACGGATCAGGATCGAAATATTCTGGAATCAAAGGTGACGTTTTCGAAGGCGGGGCAATACACGATAACAGCCCCCAACGGAGAAATTACCGCTAAAATTCGCGTTATTCCGGGCTGGTTAAGTCTGCTTCCGCCGCTGGCCGCCATTATACTGGCATTGATTACTCGGCAAGTATTGGTGGCGTTGTTTGCGGGTATCTGGTTGGGCGCGACCTTTATTTACGGTTACAATCCCCTTGCCGGTTTTCTACATACGCTGACCGAGTACATCGGCAAGGCGCCCGTGGATAGCGAACAAACCGCTATCCTGATTTTCAGCTTGACCCTCGGCGGAATGGTAGGCGTCATGTCGCGGGCCGGTGGTACGCAGGGCATCGTCGATAAACTGGCAAAATTTGCATCGAACTCCAGACGCGGTCAGGCGGCCACATGGTTGATGGGAGTGCTAATATTTTTTGATGACTACGCCAATACGCTCATTGTTGGTAATACGATGCGCCCTCTAACCGATCGATTAAAAATCAGCCGTGAAAAACTATCCTATCTGGTCGATTCTACGGCAGCGCCGGTGGCGAATATCGCAATAATATCAACCTGGATCGGGTATCAATTGAGCTTAATCAACGAATCGTTCGTCAAACTCGGAATAGGTGATAACGCTTATATCACATTCTTCAAGACCATACCGTATAATTTTTATCCCATCTTTGCGCTGGCATTCGGATTGACCATTGCATTGACACGCCGGGATTTATTTTCCATGCTTAAAGCCGAGAAACGCAGCGCTTCCGGGCGCGGGGTTTTAAAAGAGGATGCGGTGCCGCTGGCCGATGTGAACAGCAGCGAACTGGCCGCCAAAGAGGGCGCAAGCAAACGATGGTATAATGCCATGATTCCCATTGTAACGGTTATATTTACGACGTTGGCGGGATTATGGTTCACGGGCTGGCAGAGCACTCAGCTCAGCGCAACGGAATATGAAAGCTTGAGCACCGTTCGGTATATAAGCATCGTTATCGGAAACGCCGACTCGTTTGCCGTTTTGATGTGGGCTGCTTTCATCGGCAGTTTTGTGGCAATCATACTGGCGCTTGCACAACGGATTCTCAATTTACATGAAGCGGTTATGGCATGGGTAGCCGGCATCAAAGCCATGGTGATGGCGGCATTGATTTTAGTGTTGGCGTGGGCGATCGGTAATATTTGTACGGATTTGCAGACCGCTGAATACGTCATTTCAGCCACCCGCGAAATGCTTTCGCCACATCTGTTACCGCTGCTTACGTTTATCATTGCGGGCGTCATTGCATTTTCGACGGGCACTTCCTGGGGCACTATGGCGATTCTAACGCCGATCGTCATCCCCCTGGCGCACCATCTTCCGGCGATGGATGCTGGCATATCTTCCGCAACCGCTCAGGCTATTTTCCTGAGTTCGATTGCTTCCATTCTGGCGGGCGCCACATTCGGAGACCATTGTTCGCCTATTTCGGATACGACCATTATGTCATCAATGGCTTCGGGCGCCGACCATATCGATCATGTGCGCACGCAGATGCCCTATGCTTTGATTGTGGCCATCGTGAGTGTTTTAATCGGGTATTTACCGGTGGGTTTTGGATGGAATAATTGGATTTCCCTCCCGATCGGTGTTATCGCGGTGATTCTAATCATCCGGTTCGGCGGCAAGCGGCTGAACTGAGGGATGCGGGAGCGTCAGACTTTGATCAATTCCGCCACGTTGTCTTCACTGACGGCGATGACGTCTTCCGTGATAAACTCCGCATTGAGGCTGTGGTCCAGTACAAACAGTTGGTAACGCAGCTCGCTTAATTGATTGAAATAGCGTTCCAAACGGCCGCCGCGGTTAATATAAAGAAAAAATATCTTTTTGATTTGAGCAAAGAGGAGCGCATCGCGTTCTTTAGTTGTGTTCTGAGATATCCGCTGCTGTTTTGTGCCGGTTGAGATAAACAGAAGTTTGCCGGTCTCCAAAAGACGCTGTTGCTTCTCATTGGGTTGTACATAATTAATGTTACGTGCCAGATAGAAAATATAATTGGCTTTGGCCTTCATCGAAATATTTCTGAATAAATACTTCTCCAGTGGCGCCTGCCAACCGCCAGCAACCGATACCGGCATTTGTGATAATTTTTGAAATGTTCGCAGTGCCTGCGGATAGAGCGCTTTTGGAGCATCTTTGGAAGCGTAGAGCGCAATCTTTTGCTGGCTCAGGAGCTCCACATTGCCGCTTGTTTCGAATGTTGCCGTATTATCCATAATGTTATCCGTCGGTGCTACTAATGGTAAATGGGAGCTGTGAAGAATTGTATATAGAAAAAAGATAATGGCGCGGGACGGCCAACGCAATCTATATTCAAAAGATTTTCGGAATTACAGCGCCTTCAGTTTTAACCATGCTTCATGATAACGTTCTAAACGTTGCCGGCTTTTGTCGTCAAACTTTGTAAGACGACGTAAATCCATGTTATCTTCCAGGTCGGCGATTTTAATTTTTCTTGCCATGGCGTGGTCCTTCAATCGGTTGATATACTCGCTATAGGTTTCTTCTTTACGACGCGTCAGGTGATCCACCGTTTGTAAAACCGTTGCACTGAATCCCTTATTGGCAAGGTCCTGAAGAGTGATGTCGCTGTCTTCAACCGTATCGTGTAAGATGGCCGCTATTTTTTCTTCCGGCGTGTCCATTTGTATCATAAGCCGCATGGGATGAAATATGTAGGGTTGGCCGTACCGATCTTTCTGATGCTCATGGGCTTTTATCGCAATTTGCAAGGCGTGTTCGATGGTGGCCATTTTATGAATTCCTATTCAATCGGATTTCCGTACACATCCACTATGTGCAATGGAAACCGGTCAGCCAGCGTTTGTTCGATCCGGTCTCTGTCGCCCGCAACGGCAATTTGCAACGCGTCGGGGTGGAGGTATTTCTGCGCGGCCTGTTGTATATCTTGTTTTGTCAAGGCTGCGATTTTATCGCGATAGGTTTGGTAATGGTCGTCCGGTAAATTAAATATCACAATGTTGGAAAGCCCCGCCGCCACCTGATCCGCCGTTTCAAAAACGATGGGAAATACGCCCATCAGATAGCCGCGAGCATTCTCAAAGGTTTCGTCCGACACCGGTTCCGATCGAAGCATTCGGATTTCGTTGATGATCTCCGCAATGGCATCGGTGATAAATTCGTCCTGGATAGCGGAAGCAATAACAAAGGGGCCGGTGCGTTTGCGATAAAAAAAACCGGAGTGTACACCGTAGGTATATCCGTGTTGTTCTCGCAAATTCATATTAAGGCGTGAGAGAAAGTATCCGCCCAGTATTTCGTTCATTAAATTGACTGCGTAGCGATCGTTGTTATCGTTGCTTATGCCGAGGTGCCCCATGCGCAGTTCGGACTGGGCGCCGCCCGGACGATGCACAAGCGTTACCTTGGTTTGCAAAGGTATCTCTACATTCATAACGGGTAGCTGCGGCGGCTTGCCCGTGCGCCAGTCTTTGAAATGTTTTTCGGCGAGCCTGCGCGCTTCGGACATATTTATCGCGCCCACGAAAATCAGGCTGGCATTGTTTGCCATGAACGTCTTGTCATAAAATTGACGCACGTCTTCGATCGTGATGCCCGGAATCGTTTTACTTGTACCTTCCATGGGTGTGCCGAAGCGAAAATTGCCATAAAGCATACGGGCGAACTGTTCTCCCGCCAGTTTTCCCGGATTATCAAGGGCGTGCATGCGGTTGACGAGTATTTCCTTTATTATCCTCTTTAATGCATTTTCCGGGAAAATCGGTTTGCGAACCATTTCTGCAAGCAGGGCGAAGGCATCTTCAATATTAGTTCGCGAAACGTTTATCTCCACATGGATGGCATTCCAGTCGGCGAAGGCGTTATATTGAGCACCGAGAAATTCCAAAGCCTCACTAAGTTGTTCCGCATTATAATGTTCCGTGCCCTCTGTCATCATTTCCGCCGTAATTTGCGCCAGACCCTCTTTATCCTCGGGTTCGGTCAGAGTGGATGTGTGCATGCACAATTTTATATTGACCAACGGCAGATCGTGTTTTTCAGCTACAATCAGAGGAAGGCCGTTGTCCATTTTTTTACGTTGGAAATCAGGAAAGTGAAACGAGCCTGGCGGCGCCGGTTTGGGTATTTTCGTGCGATCAATTGCGGAATTCATCTACGTCCCGGTTTATCTCGTTTGCCATATGTATTGAATTTATACTTCTCCGTCATTATTCTTTAGCCCTTATTATCGGGGATAAAGTGAAGCACAACACGATTTTCTTCTTTTAAGTAGTTGTTTGCCAAATTTTGCAACTGTTTAAGATTAACCTTTTTATAAAGATTCATTTCATCATTTATCAATTGCGGGTTGTCAAAATAAACCGCAAAAAGGTTTAAATTGTCGGCTTTGGAAGTTACGGATTGCAGCTCTCTTAAACGGTCGGCTTCAATGCGGTTGAGGGCCTTTTGCCGCTCCCGCTCTGAAATATCGCCGATGTATAAACGTTCCAATTCACGCTGTAACGCCGCCTCGACGGTTTCCAGTTTAATATCCGGTTTTACAGCCACGACAAAGATGAAAAGAGAAGTGGCTTCCATACTTAACGAAAATGCCTGTGCATCCTGTGCAATTTGCTGTTCGTAAACCAGGGACCGATATAGGCGCGTACTTTTTCCATGAGAAAGAATTTCGGTTAAAACTTCGGCCTGGTACGATTCCGGAGATCCCATTGGCGGCAGTCTGTAGCCCATGTATAATCGCGGCAATTGCACGCGATCCTTGACTTCCAGACGTTGTTGCTGGTTTAACGGTTGCGACAGGAGGCCGTTTCGTTGCGGCCGTGGCTTCCCGGGCGGAATGTCATTGAAATAACGTTTGATTAATTCCCTGGTGTGTGCCCGTTCGAAATCGCCGGCCACCACGAGTGATGCATTATCGGGTGCATAATAACGTTTAAAAAAATCTCGTGCGTCCTGTAGGCTCATCTTTTGGATATCCTCCATGTAACCGATCACCGGCCAATGGTAAGGAAAATTTTCGGGATAAACGCTTTCCAGTAGTTTTTCGAACCAGACCCCGTAAGGCATGTTATCCACCCGTTGCCGTCGTTCGTTCATGACGACTTCGCGCTGACGATCGAATTTTTCCTGATTGAGCGCGGGTAACAGGTAACCCATTCGGTCCGCTTCCAGCCACAGCCCCATTTCAAGATAATGGGAGGGCAACATTTCGAAATAATTGGTACGATCAAAGAAGGTGGAGCCGTTCAAAGTACCGCCGGCGCTCTGAATCAGCTTAAAATGCATATCGGGGGGGACGTGTGCACTGCCCTGAAACATCATATGCTCGAAGAGATGGGCTAAACCGGTCTTACCCTTCCGTTCGTCTCTGGAGCCCACATGATACCAAATATTAATGGCCACAACAGGCACTTTGCGATCCTGGTGCAGAATGACACGCAAACCGTTGGGCAGATAGTATTGTTCAAATTCTATGGTTGGTTGCATCGTATTTGGAATCCTGTTAATCATGGCAATCTTACCATGTTAAAATTATGGGCAAACATAACGAATATCATAAATTAACGCAAAATTAAGGGATGCTCCTTTATCCTGTACTATTTTTCGGATTGAAAAACAACAGAAGCGTAAAGAAAATAGCCGAAAGTAAGTAAACACTTAATAAGACCCCATAGAGGATGGTTGCTGTTTTAACCGCGTTGCTTGTGATCAGGATAAGCGTACCGGCAAAAAAATGTACCTGATTGCCCGAAACGATCGCTCTGCCATAGATGCCTCCGAGCGGCGCGTTACGTATCAGCCAATTCATGATGGCCACGCCAAGGAATGCCGCGCCCAAAAGGGAAGGCAGTACCGGCGATACCATTTGTAATCGGTTAGTGTTGAAAAGTCGGGCCGTCATCTCTATAGGCGCTACAACAAAGGCGATGCCTGTTAACGTAAAAAAAGCGGCGATCAAAAGGATCGCCGCTTTTTTTATATGTTGATTCATATTTGACTTATTACAGACGTATTGACGTTCTATTACAAATAATTCTTAATAATTTTCTCGAATGCTTCTTTGGGACGCGAGCCAACGATCTTTTGCACGATTTCACCATCCCGGTTAATAACAAAGGTGGTTGGAATGCTCCGGATCGGGCCGTACTGGTTCTGGGAAACACCTTTTTTATCCAGCATTACCGGATAATTGATGCCCATTTTATCTACAAAGGCCGGGACTTTATCGAATTCACGGGGATCAAGCGCAATACCGAGAACGATAAAATCCTCATATTCTTCCATAAAATCAACGAAGTGCGGAATTTCCACCCGACAGGGGGGGCACCATGTCGCCCAGAAATTGAGGAATACTACTTTACCCCTGTAATCGCTCAGGGTAATGTCGTCTCCGTTCAGCGTTGTCAAAGTAAAATCAGGCGCTTTTTGATTGCTGCTTCCTGATTCCTGGCGGCTGATCTTATCCGCCGCCGAAGCGTTCGGTTTATCGGCTTGTGCCGTTTTATCGCTCATACCGACAAAGACAAACAATAAAACGAGTACGGCGACAAGCGCCACGCCCAGTGAGAGCCAGAGTTTATTATTGGATTGTTGAGCCATAAAATTAATCCTTTCTTTATTAGCCACTTAATTTTGCCTGAATGCTTCGACCACCCGCTGCACGAAAACCATTTCCGGAAGAGCGCCTTCAATTGGAACTTCATCCCCGATCATGGTTCGCGGCACGCCGCGCACATTATATTTCATTGCCAGATGCGGGAATTCCGTGGCTTCAATCATGTCGGCAGTAATGTGTTCATTCTCTATTGCCAGTTTATGTGCCAGTCTAACTGCTTTCGGACAGTAAGGACATGTGGGCGTTACAAACACCTGTAATTGTAATGGTCGATTGATTTCGCCTAACATCTGTTTTACATCATCCGAAAGATCGGTTTCCCCTTTCGAAACATCTACGATATCTTCCAGTAATGAAGAAAATTCATAACCGGAGGGGATTCCGTAATAACGAATTCCGTAATCTTTTATTCCTTCGATAACGGTTGCCGGAATTTTATCGATGTTATAGGCTTTTGCCTTTTCTTCGTCGCTTACAAAATTATACACTTGTAATTTTATCTTACCGGAAAGTTCCGTTAACTCTTCCAGAATCTGTCGCGTTTCCCTGCAATACTGACATTCGATTTCCTGAGTAAAATAGGTAATCGTAACTTCATTTTGTAAACCTTTAAACAGGTCCTTAATGTATGTTTTATCTTTTTCCTGCAGAAATCCCATGGTTGTTTTCCCTTATTCTGTGAACCCTGCAAAATAAATGTTTAAAGGTTTGGATGCGAGGAATCAGATAAGGATACACGGCCGGCGTGCTCAAAACCATTTACGGTGTATTCACAGAACGCCTCAGGAATCCTTTTTACGTGTTTTAAATTCGAACTCTTCCAGATTCAGGCGTTTCATCAAGCGGTGGTTCACATCGTCGGGCAACTCTTCGGGACAATCGTTTTCCCGACAGAGAAAGATGGTCTTTTTCATGGTATCGTAATACACCTTGCACGTCGGGCATTTTTCGATATGCTCCATTACTTCTTTGCATGCAGGATGATCCACATCTTCACCCATAATCTCGCATATCTGCTTTATGCGATCTTTGAGATGTTTGTCATTCATTTTATCCCACGACCCTTTCTTCAAAATAGTCCGACAGATAATCCCTGAGAAACTGCCGGGCTCTGCGCAATCGAATTTTTACATTTTCCTGTGTAATGTTAAGGATAGCGCTTGTTTCTTTTATCGATAATCCCTCGATGTCGCGAAGAATAAACACGCTGCGGTAAATATCGGACAGTTTGTTTATGGCTTCGTCAATTTTTGCTTTTACTTCCTCGTCATATATATTAACCGAGGGATCCTGCGACCAATCTATAAATACACGGCTCTCGACGCTTTCCTGAAATTCCGGATCATCGTTTAGTTCCTGAAAAACCACTTTCTTTTTACGCAGGCGCATTAAGCTGGCGTTGGTTGCAATCCGGTAAAGCCAGGTGAAAAAACTGGAACGTCCGTCGAATGTGTGCAGCTTTTCGACCACTGTCATAAATGTTTCCTGCAGTACATCCTCGGCATCTTCCTTTTTTCGCAATATGCGTAAAGCTAAATTAAAAATGCGTTCGCTGTATTCATTCACTAATTCGGCAAGCGCCGCTTTATCACCCTTTTTAGCTTTTTCGATTACGTTTGATTCATCCAATGAAACCGGTATCTCCTCTAATTGATGTTTACAAATAGTGCAAAGTTACACGCCTGTTGTTCTTTGAAAAACGTTAATATATGAAACGATTGTTGACCGGACAAATTTCCGGCGGTTTACTGCGTATCGTAGGGCAATATGTAAACCGATTCTGTGAAAGGGTTTATATCGATGTAGACTTTGACGCCGTAAACATCCTGAAGGGTTTGAAATTGTAAAACATGTCGCGGTGATCCGTCTTTACTAATTCGGCCATGGTGCATGAGCAATAAGCGCGGGCAAAATTGCGAGGCCAGATTAACGTCGTGTGTAACGATAATGACGGTTTTGCCCTGTTCCTGCGAAAGGGCTTTGAGGTTACGGTAGATACCTTGCTGGTGTTTGAGATCCAAGGCCGACGTGGGTTCGTCGAGTAAAAGGATGTTCGCTTCCTGAGCCAAAACGCTGGCGATAACCGCCCGCTGTTTTTCACCCCCGCTTAATTGCTTGAACGGCCGCTCGCGCAGGGTTTGTAGATCCATCCACTCCAGCGCTTTTTCGAGTATCGCTCCGGAAGCGCGGTCTTTGTGGGTTAAACCCTGTAAATGAGGATAACGTCCCATGGCAACCACTTCTTCCACGGAGAATGGAAACGATAATTCCATTTGCTGCGGTACATAACCGATCAGTCTGGCGATGGCTTTTTGGTTATAGCGATGCAACGCTTGGTTGCACAGCGACAGTTTGCCCGATTTTAAAGGGAGCAGTCCGGCCATTAACCGAATGAGTGTGCTTTTACCGGCGCCGTTCGGACCGATAATGCCCACAAATTCACCGGCTTTAATACTCACATTGATCTCTTCGAGCACCGGCGCATGGTTGTAAGCAAAAGCTCCGTTTTCAAATTCAAGTACGGTTTCGTACATAATGTGAATCTTCATAATAAAAAAACCCTGTTTGGTGTTACAAACAGGGTTTTTATGACGGTGGGTTTGGGTTTATTTATCACATTTACTGTATCCGCATTCCGGATCGATACAGGTCAGGCAGCCGTTTTCCATTTTAACGCTGCGTTGGTTGCAATCGGGACAAATCTGAAACTGTTCATTTTCACCGGGGGAAGGGCTGGTCAGTGCTTCTTCAACTTCAGGAGATAATTGGCTTTTTTCATCCTGTTCCATACATCCGATCTCTTTAAAGAACCGTTTAATCACATTGGCGATTTCGGAATAAAAGGAGTGAATATATTTTCCGTTTTTGTGGTAACCGCCGTTCGGATCGTGGATGCTGCTTAATTCCTCGAGGATAAAAACGGGATTGGAAGATTTACGGAAAATGGCTGAGATCAAACGCGTCAATACTGCGTATTCGGCGTTTTTGGTAAGATCCTTGCTATTAATGAAGATTTCGATCGGACGGTTACGGCCGTTTTGTTCGATATAACCGAGCGTAACATAAACGCTGTGTTTAACAAAACCGCTGCGGATTTTGTATACTTTGGCGTTGACAATTTCCGGTCGCTTCACCACTTTATCTGTGGTATTGTCCAGCGGCTCTTCCCGTTTCACCTCCTCAATCTTAAAATTATTGTTTTTGATCTTATACATAAGCCCGTCCCCTCAACTCTAAGCTTTTGTGATATGTTCTTGCTTATTACGTTTTTTAATATAATGATAAACGGTGGTCAGACGTTCATCCGGTGTTACGATGATATCATCTCCACGTAATGTAACTTCTTCATTATCGTCTGACAAACGAATTTTATACCTTTTTTCCTTCATTTTCTGAAATTCCGATTTTTCCGATTCCAGACTCAAAATGGGATAGCGGCTGCCGTCGCGATACACCGTGATGCCTTTTAACCCGTTTTTCCAGGCGTTGACATAGATGTTGCTGATCACTTCCGGTTCGATGGTTTCGGGCAGGTTGACGGTCGAGGAGATGCTGTGATCGATATAACGCTGGCAGCGTCCCTGAATGTCAACGCGCTTATCGGCGTCAATATGGTGGGCCGTGCGAAAAAAGAAACTGGGTAAAAAGTCCGTTAATTCGGCTTCGGTCTGCGCTGTTTCAACCTGTTTGCTCAGTCCGTGCAAATCGATATACGCCTGAACCGTGGAATGAAATACTTTGAACATTTTGTTGCCGAAAGATTCCGAACGCCGGGTATAGAAGAGGGCAAAAATCGGTTCGAGACCGCTCGATACCCCCATGTAGTGTTTGTTGCCGTTCACATAATTCAGTACAATATTGCTGATGGTGCCGGTGGGAGCGATTGCAAGGATGGCGATATTTCTCAGCCCTTTCTCCTGGATAACGGCCCGGGTTTCCGGCGTCAACGCTTCCTGAAAGAAACTGCCTTTGGCATATTTTTGATAATCGAAAATTGGTGAAACGCCTTTCTCTTCCGCCAGATGAGCGGAAACCTGATAGGACTTGTTGGCGATAATCTTCATGACTCTTTCCATCAGTTCGATGCCTTCCGGTGAATCATAGGCGATGCCAAGTTGATTAAGCATGTCGGCGGCGCCCATGATGCCCAAACCCAGGCGGCGGGTTTCGGCGGCGGCTGTGCGTTGTTTTTCCAGTGGATTCAAAATTTCGTTCCAGCTGACCACGTTGTCTAAAAATCGCACCAGATCCTCCGTAACCGTCTCCAGCTTATCCCATTCGATTTTGGCGTTGGGAGTGAATCCGTCTTTCACAAACCGCGATAAATTTAAAGAGCCCAGATTGCATGCGCCGCCGTCTTCCAGCGGCACCTCGGCGCAGGGATTGGTGCTGGATATCGGGCGGTTCACATAGTTGGACGGCGAGTAAGCCGCCATGCGTGTCCAGAAAATCAGGCCGGGTTCGGCCGTTCTGTAGTTGCCCTCGACAAAGGCGTCCCATACTTCACGCGCCTTGACAATACGACGAATTTCGCCGGTTGGTTGCGAAGCAAAATACAACATAAAGTCGCCGCTGTACCGAATGGCCAGATCGTAAGGTTCATCTTCCAGCGGCTTAACGATATCGCCGAAGAGGTCGCGTTTATACGGATCTTTGAGGTCGTTTTCGGTGACCATCAATTCGTAATTTTTATAGAGATGATCGTTCAGTGCACTGACATTTTCAAAGACCTGTAACAGCTCGTAATCATTCACATTCTTGGCCGGAATGCCAAATGAGTAGTGGTATCCTTCATCCTGGAAGGCTTTTTTCAGCGTATCTTTTTTGAATTTTTTATAGATGATCAGTTTGTTGCGACCAAAGCGACGTTGTTCGTCCACCGCCTGCATAAATTCGTCGGAAACCTTGATACTGATATTGGCAAACCGTACCTGGGTATTTTCCATTACCTGGCGTTTGATTTCCCCGAGCTCATCATCGTTGAACTGGCTGGTGGCGCCCAGTTGCTGAATGATCTGTTCAGTAACCCAGTTCGGTATTTTTTTAACCCGGATGAATTCCAGAATATCGGGATGTTTCACGTCGATGGTAAGCATAAGGGCGCCGCGCCGCCC
This sequence comes from uncultured Calditrichaceae bacterium, assembly GCA_964542915.1. Lineage (GTDB taxonomy): Bacteria > Calditrichota > Calditrichia > Calditrichales > Calditrichaceae > CAZIVP01. The sequence continues at coordinate 371,386 of CAZIVP010000001.1, forward strand.
GCTTTGACCGATCAATCCCGTGGTGAGCGAGAAGAGTTCCATAAAAGAAACGGCGCCGGTGGAGCTGTCGGCTGCATTGTGCACAACCGATTCTTTGGGGCGTAACGGCGAAATATCCACGCCAATGCCGCCGCCGTAAGAGTAAGTGCGCGCACATTCGTACGAAGCTTTATAAATGGATTCGATATTATCTTCTTCGATGCGCGTTACAAAACAATTGGCCAGGGTTTTAAGGCGATACAAATCGCCGGCGCCCGCCAGTACACGACCGCCGGGAACAAAATGACCGTTGTACATATCTTCGTAAAATTTGATGGCCCACTTTTCGGCCTTCTCTTTGTCGGGTTCGATGGAAGCAATGAATGAGGCCACCCTTACAAATAAATCTTCCGGTGTGTTTTCCAGCAGGTTGTTATCGAGGTCCTTGGCAAAATATTTATTTTTATAAATGTTCTCTGCAAGCTCGTTATCTCCCAGATAATTTCCCTCCGGATGGACCGGCACCTCTCCGTTGTTCTGTTTTTTCCGGAGCATCAAATACAGGTTTTGATAGGTTTTTAAATTTTTTTTGCCGCTGAGTTTGGCAAATTTACCTTGATGTTTAAACATATCCAGGAACATAAAAAGGATTCTCCTTCTGCTTAACATTCATACATTCGCGCAAATAAATCAATCATATATTCAATGAAGGCGATGTTACTGTTTTAAGTATTTGATTATTTGAAACTTAAAAAGGTGCTTATCCATACGATTTATTCGTTCTGTCGGATTTTAGTTTAAGAAAAAAAGAACGGCATTACAAAGCGAATTATGATTCAATTCCGCGCCGTGCTTTAACATTTTTCTGGTAATAATGTTTAACTTCCCGCATCTCCGTTACAAGGTCGGCGGTTTCTATAATTGCTTCCGGGCAATACCGTCCGGTAAGAATCATTTCCACATTCGGCGGTTTGCGCTTAATAAACTGCATCACCTCCTCTGTATTGAATAATTTGAAGTAAATCGATACCAATAGTTCATCCATAATGATCATATCATACTGCCCGCCCGCCATTTGCCTTTGTGCTTCAAGGAGGCCGGCATGGACTTCATCGATCATAGCGGCATCCGGCGGCTGCTTTTTAAAAACGAAGCGGTCGTTGCCGTATCGCTTCAATACCAGTCTCGGCGAGTATGATTCGAGTAATGCGACTTCACTGTAGCCATAATCCTTCATAAATTGCACGAAATAAACCTGAAGATGCGCTCCGATAGCCCGGATGGCCTGCCCGATGGCCGCCGTGGTTTTTCCTTTACCGTCTCCGGTATAGACCTGTACATATCCGTTTTTTAATTTCATGGAAGTTTTTGCCGGCCGCATCTCTGGTTATGCTTTTGATAACCAAAATAAAAATACCCGCATTCCTACATTTTTGGTTTTTAATGTGTTGAATTATATGCTCTTAAAATCTCAAAATAATCCCGGACGAGTAGCGTGATGCGTGGTCCTGGAATTAAGGTATAATTGCCGGTCAGGACGTAAATGTGATCGTTTTTAACAGCCGGAAGCATCGAGAGCTCCTGCCAATCACGACGGTTTTTGCGCTCTTTCTGAGGCGACCACTGTTCGTTGAATTTAAACTCGATGATGAGTTCGGGCCGGGCATTGATCACAGCTTCCCTGGTAATTTTTGCAAATTTGGAATCGATATCGCCAAAGACATTGCGGCCGCCCAGCATGGTCCAGAGCGAATCGTTAAAATTATTGGAGCCGATCACAGAGATATTACGTGTGGTCCCCCTTTCGCGGCCGAGCACCAACATAGCGCGGGCCTTATCGGCGTTGAGTCGCTGCGCCTTACGCCGGTAGTATTGCAATGAATCTTTGATGGCTTTCTGCAATGCCTGCGCAGATGCCTCCTCTCCCGTTAATCGCCCGATCGAGTCGATGGCGGTAAAGATATCCTGTACCCGGTCATTGGGTAACAGAACCGTCCGAATCTCGTAAGATTGTAATTTTGCCGCTGTTTCATGGGAGGAGGGTACGCCCAGAATAAGGTCGGGCCGTAAACGCAATATCTTTTCCATGTTGGGATTCAGCAATCCGCCGATGCGTTCTTTTTGGCGCGCCGCCTCGGGATAGCGGCAGTAATCGGTTACAGCCGCCAATCGCTTCTGCAGATCCAGGGCGAATAGAATTTCGGTGATATGAGGCGAAAGGGAAATGATCCTTTGCGGGGGGTGCGGCGAAGTGGAGGGTTTATCGCCGGAGCAACCTATGGCAAACAATATACCTGCTGCGAATAGGCCCAACCAAAACCGCCGGCACCAACCATTGCTTTTTTTATGCATCGTTACTTCCTTTCGTTCTATGGTCAAGCGCTTTACCATTGCGGTGCTGCAGAAGCTAAGGTAAAGTCACAAAGGTAACCGAACCCGGCGCGATGCCGACGCGATGCGTTTCTTGGAGTACGCCCTGCGGATTATAGATGTACAGGAAACCTTTTTGCGAGAGATCGAGCGCATCCAGTACAAATATACGATCGTTGGCAATGTCGGCCTCCAGACCGTAAGGATAATCCGGCTCCGTTGCCAGGCTGTCGTTCAGAATTGTAAGTTCGTCGGTAGCGTATGAAACGATACGTTGGTTATTGTGAATGAAATAGCCTGTTTGCTTGTTTCCGATGGTGATATGTGTGGGGTGGCCTGCAATGAGCAACGAATCCGTTTTGCGGGCATTGGCGGGATTGATCGTGTAGATGGCGCCGTCGGTGGCGGTTTGATTCCCGAACGCATATCGACCGGTGCAAAGGACGTGGATCAATCCGGATTCATCGAGAGCCAGAGCGGTGGGATTATGGCGCACGTTGATGGTCGTGCTGACGCGGTCGTTTTCCAGATCCAGAACGGAAACGGTGCTGTCGTTGCCCCAGCCGCTGTTGACCACAAAACCGCGGTTGTTAATGACGAGCATTTCGTAGGGATAGCGGCCGACCGCAATAGTTTCATCACGTAGTGTTCGCTGTTCAATATCGATCACACCGACTGCGTGCTGGCCCGATAGGGTAACATACGCCTTCCCGTTGCCGCCATCGACGATTTGACGCGGACTGCTGCCGCCGGGCAAATTGATGGTGGTCACGTGCTTCCAGCTGCGTAGACCGATCAGTTCGATTTTGTGGGATTGGTTGACAACCACCCAGGCAAATGTATCGATAACGGCGACGCTTTGAACCACATCGCCGAGGGGCTCGTCATAATCGGGGTTGGCGTTTTTGAAAATCGCATTCTGAATCGCACCACTTCCGAATTCGTAAAAAGATAACGAGCCGTTCGACGCCCCCCAAGCGCCTTCGTTAACGATAAAAGCCCCGTCGTATTGCGGCGGTTTGAGCGTGCCGTTGTTGCCCGTGGGATTTTTCTCGCATGTCCACAAAAGGGTTGTTAAAATCATTGCGGTTAAAATCTGTCCCATGTACTTCATACTTAACTCCTCTGCTTGATTGTGTTATTGTGTTATTGATGCTTCATGATATTTTCCATTGTGAAACCCAGCGAAAAATGGCGGCCGGGCATGGGATAGCCGGGCATTACTTCGTAGTTTTCATTTAAAGCGTTGTTGAGACTCAAATGCCAGCGGAGGCGATGGCCGGAAACGGTATGCTCCAATCCAAACCAGACACGGCTTACCGTATGGGCCGGTAGTATTAGATCGGCATCGCTATCCAATGTAGTATAGCGAAAGCTCATCCCGGATAGCGATGCTCCGGTGGAGAGCCTTTCCCAGCCGCTGCGTATTTGCGCGAACCAACTTTCGCGCGGCAGAAAGGGCAGCTGGTTGCCGTAATGGTCGCCCGACGGCGTGCGGTTTTCCGATGTTCCGTACGTGTAGTGAAAGAGTAACTGCTGGCGTCGGTCCAACGAATGCAGGTCGGCTTCCAGTTCCAGCCCGCGGCTACGAACGTGTATGATATTGAACGGACGCCAGTAGGCGCCGTCCGGCAGCCATTTAATCTGATCGGATACGTGGTTTTGGTACAGATTCAGCGCGCCCGTGAACGCCACAATATTACGGATCAGAATATATGAGGCTTCAGCGCCGGCTTCCCAGTTCAGGGATTCCTCGGCTTTAAGCTGCGGATTGCCGCCCGGTTGCCAGTAAAGATCATTAAAAGTGGGCGCGCGGTAGTTGCGCCCCACCGATGCGAACCAATGCCAGTGATCCGTGCCCGCACTCAGGCCGACAGCCGGCAGAACCGTAATCCCCTGCTCCGGGATTGAAACTATTCGGAGGCTGCCGTCGAGTTGCGCCGTATTAAAGCCCAGTCGATTTTCTATGAGGCCGCGGGACACGTTTGCGGAAGCAGTTTGTTTATTCCTTCTGTGTACGCCGGCATCGCTGCTTTTCATGCGATGTTGTGTCCAGGCGCCGCCCAGTTGCCAGAGCCAGCCTCCGCCGGTTTGCATCCGAAAACGAAACTGGAGCCCCCGCGCCTGATTAAAATGAAGACTGTGTAAAGGTTCGTTGGCCTCCAGAAGTACCGGATCCATGTAAGCCATCCACTCGTTGCGGACATAGGCCTGGCTTATGAAGGACTTTTTGAGCCGGCGGTACCCCAGCTTCATTTTCACAAGATTATGATCCTGTTGTATGCGCGCCTTATTGGCTTCTTCGGAAGCAGGCGAAGTAAAGGGTTTGGTTGCGCCGGCTTCATTTAACCATTGACTTCCGTATAAGGAGAGCGTCCAGCGCTTGTTCAGGAAAAATTTATTTTGATAAACGAGTCGGCGTTGATCGAAATCGCGGTTTGAGAGCGCCACGGTTTTGTCTCCGTATGAAGTGGAATAGTCGTTGTGGCCGCTGTTTTGGCTGATATAAATTCGGTGATTAGCGCTTAGAAAAGGCACATCGCTTTGAAAGGATAGAACGCGGTTATCAAGAGCATTATAGCGGGCCCGGACGCGGTAAAAGAGTTTATCGTGCAGTGGTTCGGGCTTCAGGTTAACGGTCCCGCCGATTGCCCCGCTGCTGCCGAAGGGACTGTGCCCGCCACGGTAAATATCGATACGATTCAGGAAACCGTTATTGAATTGCGCAATACTGCTGCTGCCGGTTTGCAGATTGTTTACCGGTACACCGTCGAAAAGCACACGGGTTTGTTCGGCGGCCATTCCGCGGAGTGCGATCGTCTGCAGTTGTCCGCCCGCGCCGTAGGTCTTTACCATCATGCCGGCCTGATTTTGAAGTACATCCGCAAGGGATTGATAACCGGCGTTCCGGGCCTGTTGCAAATCGAGACGCTCCACATGGGTCGGAAGCGTGGGGCTGCGATCCGACGCCCGCGGCACAATAGCCGGTATGGCCTCAATCGCCTCGATAGGAACAAGATAGATCGCCCGGCGATTGAGCCTCTGCACAGACATGGTCTCTTCAAAATAACCATCCTTGTGCAATTGAATGGAACGTTGATCCTTTCTGGAAGCCGACAACCATTGGAATGAGCCCGATGCGTCGGTATACAGCGTATCACCGTTGATAATAACCATTACGCCGGACAGCGCCCGGCCACTCCACAAATCCCGAACAAAGACGCGCCGGGACGCTGTATTTTGCATAGGCGCAGCGTCTAAAACGTGCGGTAGCATCAATAAAGAAAACAGGACAATGCGCATAACCAATGGTTTGCTCGCTTTCGGATATGTCGAGGGAAGCTCACTGCGGCAAGGAAAATCCAACTAAAATTGAATGGCCGGATTTGGAAGGGTCTTTGAAGAGTGATGCCGGTTCCCATTGACCCGCCCGCGCGGTACACAAAGGGATCATTCAATTTCAGTCGGTCTCCTGACTCGAGCGTCGTTCTACCGGCCGGGCCTTCCCATCCCGATTCGTTCGCGACAGTGGCGTGTATCCGGCTTTCGTCGGCTCTCACAGTTGCGGGGCAGTGGCGGATTCGCACCGCGCTTCCCGTTACTGAAATTATGTTTTATAATTACGCCCATAATTTAAGCCTGTGAATGGTAAATGCAATTAAAATTTCATAATCAATTAGACAGAAGTTGTTATTAAGGAGAAACATCGAAGTATAAAGGAAAAAAGGAAAAATAACCCTTCTCCCGACCTCTGCCCATTCCGCTGCGCGCAAAAGGGAGAGGCCTTTGTTCGGGCTGAATCCTTAAGCCTTTCCCTGCTGCCTGTCCGCCCACTGGGGGAGAGCGGGCAAGGGTTTGGGATGACCAGCGATAGAGTCGGAACGGTGCGTCACAATTTTATAAAAAGATTGCATGAGCTCGGCCGGAGAGCCTACATTGTGTTTGAACAACCATGATTAAAGGCAATTGCGTATGGTGCCCATGAACAGGTCTTTTATAGGATTCATACTAATCGTTCAAGCAGTGGGGGCGCTTATGATTTCTAAAGCCAATGCCGCAGAGCTTCGTTCGTTACTCCCCGATACGATACACGGCTGGCAGGCGGAAGGTCAGGGTGCTATATACAGCCCCGATAATTTGTACGAACACATCAACGGCGGCGCCGAACTTTACCGCTCCTATGGTTTCCGGCAATCGCTCAATCGTCTTTACACCAGGCCACAGCAGCCCGATATCATTGTGGATGTTTTCGATATGGGCAGCGCCGCCAGCGCCTTCGGCGTGTTCATGCACTCCCGGGAATCGGTGGATACTACCTTCGGTCAGGGTAGTGAATACGCCGCAGGTATGCTCAACTTCTGGCGCGACCATTATTTCGTTTCGATTCTGGCCTATCCCGAAAACGAACATTCCCGCCGGGCGGTATTCGGGTTGGCCCGTTACATCGAAAAAAGCATTGGTCAGGACGGTGCTCTGCCGGAAATCATTCGCCTCCTGCCGCAGCAAAATCTGGATAGCACCAGTATCCGCTATTTCCGGCAGCATGTGTGGCTGAACAGCTACTTTTTTATCGCGGAAGATAACATCCTCAACATCGGCGACGATACCCATTGCACGCTGGCCAAATATAAAGGCGGCAATCCAAAACCCGTGCTCCTGCTGATCGAATATCCCGACACCGCAAGGGCGCAAGACGCCTATGATTCGTTTGTAAACGCCTATAATCCGGCGTTGCAGAAGCGATCCACGATTAAAGAAGAAGGCGGAACCTGGCTTTCCGTTTTACACCATCACGCGGTGGTGGCTATCGTTTTCAACGCCTCCGGCCGAACCGCAGCGGAGGGATTCAAGGAGCAGTTCAAAAAACAATGGAAACGTATAAAGGAGCAGCCATGAAAAAACCGTTAACACGTCGCGACTTTTTGAAGCACACCGCCCAGGCGTCGATCGCCGGAGCACTCTATCTGAGCACATCGCCCTCCGTGTTTGCTTCACAGGAACAAAAGAGCCGGGTGGTGTTGGTCCGGCGCAGGGATGTGCTGAACGATTCGAATCGTCCGCGTAAAGCCGTTCTTGGTGATATGCTGGACGAGGCGGTTACGACCCTTCTGGATGAAAACGATGTGAACAAAGCCTGGCGGCAGTTGATCAAACCCGAGGACGTGGTGGGCGTCAAGACCAATGTCTGGTACCACTTACCAACGCCGCCGGCGTTGAACGATCTGTTGAAAGAGCGCGTTTTGAACTGCGGCGTCGCCGAAGACAAGATCAGCGTGCGTGACCGCGGATTGCTTTCCGACGACGTCTTTATGAACGCCACGGCTCTGATCAATACCCGGCCCATGCGCACTCACGATTGGTCCGGCGTGGGCAGCCTCATTAAAAATTACATTATGTTCGTGAAAAGTCCGCCGGCCTACCACGGCGATTCCTGTGCCGACCTGGCGTCAATCTGGCAGCAGCCACCGGTGAAAGGCAAGACCCGGCTCAACGTTCTGGTGATGTTGACGCCGTTATTCCACGGCGTGGGACCGCACCATTTCAGTCCCAAATACGTCTGGGCCTATAACGGGTTGCTGGTCGGACGCGATCCCGTGGCAGTAGATGCCGTTGGTGTGCGCATCATCCAGGCCAAACGCAAGGCCTATTTCGGCGAAGAGCGGCCGATCAATCCGCCGCCCAAGCACATTCTTCTGGCCGACACGCGCCACCATCTGGGTACAGCCGATCCGGACAAAATCGAATTGCTGCGGCTGGGCTGGATGGAAGAGAGCTTGATTTAGCTAAAGAAAGTAACACTACATTGGTATTATGCACGAAGTAGAGAGGAAATAGAGAATGTAAAAAAGAACAAAGTCTTAATCGCTTTATCATAAATCAATGTTTTGTTTGGGATATGAGAAAGCGTAAACTAAAGATACCGTACAAAATGGCAGTCCATTCGCTCAATATAATACATAATACATCACTCATCCTTCCCAAACAACTCATCCATCCGTTTATTGTCTTCCACGCCGTTTTCGTCGTATTTGGAGTAGCCGCTGCCGTATCCCTTATCCTGACGCACCTGGTTGAGCTTGTTTTTCTTGAGATACAGTTCCGTCAACTTATCGGGGTCCAAACCCACCAGCTGGCACTTGCTCACCCAGAAGTGCAGCTCGTCGATCAGCTCGACGCGGATGTTTTCCCAGTCGATTTCGTCCATGTCCTTCCACCACTTCCAGGGCAGGGAGTCTTCCAGCTCCACCGATTCGTGAATCTGGGCGCGGTTGTAGTTCAACAGCCACTGCACGCGGCGCTGCACCGTCTCTTCGTCCTGGCGCTCCTGGTCGCAGAGCGCGTCGTAGTCCTGCCCGTGCCGGTCCTTTAAAATACGTTTGTTCAGGTCGTATTGCTTGTCAAAAATCGCCTTCAATAAATTCATACCATGCTCCCGCTATTAAGAATTCAAGATTAACGTTCATTTAAAACCTGTGGATTTGTTGAATCGATGAATAACTGAAAACTGATAACCGAATACCGGAAGCCGGTAAGCAATCATCAGCGTTTTAACGGCCGGCCCAGAATCGTTTCCAGGCGCTCTGTTTTGGCGTCCAGGCGCGACTCCCGTCCGCTGCGGTAATCGATCTTGATCGACACAGAAATGCGGTTGCAATCCTTTTCCAATTCTTCAAAGCAGCGGCGCACCACCTCCATCACTTCGTCGTAACCGCCTTCCAGAATCGTGCCCATGGCGTTGAGCCGATAGTTGACGCCGCTCCCGTCGATCACGTCGAGCACACGCGCTACATAAGGCGCCAGATGCTCGCCTTTGTCGAGCGGACTCATACTGAATTCCAGCAACACCATACAGTCGGACTCCCCGTTTTATTCAGGATTTTTTGTTTTCCACCATGGTCTTATAATCCTTCAACACCCGGATGGAGCGAAACAGGATGATGAAATAGACAAGGATCGACACGAATAACAGCACGTTGCGCAGGTTATACGAGACCAGCCGGTTCCAGTGCAAAAATCCGCTGGCGAAAATCAGAACGAATAAAATCGTGAGCAATGCCGTGAAGAAGTTCAGTTTGGGCGTTTGGATTTTGTCGCCGTATTCTTCGCGAAACTTAGCCGCCATAACGAAAAATATCATCACGCCGATCAGCGACGCCCAGATAAAGCGCGTCACTTCCATCCAGTCGATGGTTTGGAAAATAAAGTAGAACAAGACAAAACCCCAGACGGGCAGCATTTCGATTAACTGTTTGCGCTGCCGCTCTTCCATGGTACCTCCCAACCGCTAAATAACCGTCGCCGCGTTCAATATAGGAACAAACAAAATCGAAGGGAAATCAAACCGGTTTACGGGTAACGAAAATTTGGCGCGGCGATTCGATGTGATACGGCTCGCTTTCGAAGTTGCCGAAAACGTTGATGATTTCGAATCCGATCTTTTCGAGATGGAAACGCAGTTCCGCTACGGTGTAATCGCGAATGTGGAAAACACGGTTGATGCGCTGGCCTTCCGGCGTAATAATGAGGCGCTCGTCGGTAATGATGCCCGAAATGGGATTGTGCGAGTATTTATCCAGGATAATGTAATCGTCGTCCGTCAGATACCAGTCTTTATAGCTTTCGGATTGCAGAAATGAAATGGGATTGAAGTGATCCACGATGAAGTATCCGTCCCGTTGCAGGGCGTGATACACGCGGCGCAGGATCTTGAGATTGCGTTTATCTTTGAAGTAGAAAAGCGACGAGAACAGGCTGAAAATGAGATTATACTGATTGAAGGCTTCAAAGTCGCGCATGTTGGCTTCGATGAATTGCGCATGCACGCCCAGTTGCTTCGCTTTTTCACGCGCCATCTGAATGTAGAGATGGGTCAAATCCAGTCCGTTGACATTCTTAAAGCCGCGCTGCGCAAGCTCCAGCACATGGCGTCCGTGTCCGCATGCCAAATCCAAAATGCTGCTCTCCTTCTGGACGCCGGTGTGTTCCATGACAAAATCGACTTCTTTTTGGGTGCGTTCCTCCGTGGTGATGGGGCTTATGGATTTCAGATAATACTCATCAAAGAACTCTTCGGTCCAATGCATCATGACTCCGATTTGTTTGTTCATACAATGCTCAAGACAATGCGCTGAGCCTCAGGGAATGAAACTTACAAATCATACGCACCTTTTTGAAATTAATTTAAAGCTCGAAAACCAATGGCGGCTCAGGAAAGGATGCATCCGTCCCGCAACCTCTTTTTAAACAAGCCGGTACTTGCGAAAAGCGTTGTAAACTTCCCCGAATAATACCTTCAGGATGCCCGTAGCGGGTACGGCCAGCAACATGCCCAGAATGCCGAAAAACTGTCCGCCGATAATAACCGCAAAGATGACGATCAGCGGGTGCAAATTAACGCTCTTCGCCACCACCAGCGGCTGGATGAGCACATTGTCCATCAACTGGATAACGGCAAAGGCCGCCGCCACCAGTAATATGGTTTCGGTGGCGCCGCCGTTCAGAAGCACAACCACCATGGCGGTTAACGCTCCGACCAGCGGTCCCACATACGGAATTAAGTTGGCCAGCCCGGCGAACATCCCGATCAGGACGTTATAACGCACGTTCAGAATCCACAATGCGATGATCGACAGGGCGCCCACAATCAGGGCGTCGAAAAACTGGCCGCGCAGATAGCCGCCCAGTTGCAGATCGATTTTATAAATAATGTTCAGACTCATCTCGAAATAGCGGTTGGGAATGAGGCCCACCAACGATTTTTTAATGTGGCGGCCGTCCTTCAGCAAAAAAAACACGGCAAACGGGATGATCACCAGCGTGGTTACCAGCGAGACAACGCTGCCCACGATCGAGAAGAACGACTCCGAAAACTGCTTTAAGCCCTGGTTGATATAGGCCTGCACGTCGATGGGTTCGGCGTTGACCATGGGAATGGCGTCGTTAATGAGGGCGTTGATGCGTTCGAAGTAAACCGAACCGGCGCCCGAAGTAATGCCATGCTGAATATGGACGATCTCCTTGATGAGCAGCGGAATCAGATAGACGCCCAGCAGGATCAGGAGTAAGGAAAGGGCGAGGAAAATCGTCGCCGTGGCCTGTAACCGCGACATGCCCCGGTATTCCAGATGACCGGCGACCGGGTTCAGAATGTAGGCGATCAGCAGTGCGATGATGAGGATGGTAATGGTCTGGTGCAGGGCGAAAAGCAGCCAGCCAATGGCTGCGATGAAGAGCAGCGCGATGAAAAATTTGAATACGCGGCTTATGGTAAGATCCATTTCAGTTTCCTTCCGGCGTGTTTTCGCGTTCCATCAGTTTAAGCTTTAGTTGCCGGTTTTCCATATTGGTCTGCCGCAGGCGTTCGGCGATCATCTGCGCAAGCCGCTGTAGTATTTTGTTACCGGTACGGGGATCGGTTTCCAGCAAGCTGAACAGATCGGGCTGGAAAAATCCCAGCATCTTTAACGGCGTTTTGACGATGGCGGAGGCGGTGCGGGGCGATTCCAGAAGCAGCGCCATCTCTCCGAAGAAGTCGCCGTCGCTTAAAACCGCCAGTAATTTTTGCTCATTACCGATACAGATATGCACCTGGCCGCTTTCGATAATGTACATGCCCATGCCGGGCTCGCCTTCGGAAAAGATGGTCTCGTCCGGGCGGTATGTGCGCCGGTGCAGGATACGTTCCACGGCCTTGAGTTCTTTTTTCTTCAAATCCTGAAATATGGGGATGCGTCGCAGGACGGTATAAATGCTTTCCTGTTTGGTATCGCTTTTTTTAAAGATATTGCTCCATACGGTGTCTTCGCTCATTTCAGCTCCACGTGAAAAGGATTAAACTATTTCGGTTGTAGTCGTTATGCAATTTACGCTGATTCCAATATGATGGCAATATAGATGGTGTATAATAAATCACACAATAAGCGCTTTCAATTTTGATTTGAAAATAATAAATTTGTTATATGCAACGTTTTTAGGCATACGTCGATTCCGGCGGGAAAGATGCGACCAAGGGATGTTATCGATGTTCGGGAAGACACTGTCTGCGACTGCATACGGCACGAATGTTTTTCCGAAACAATCGATTCCAATAAAATAAGTTGCCTTTAAAATCGGAGGATGTATTATGCGAACAATCCAAATGATTTTGCTCCTGTTACTGGCATTGCAGTTGTTACAAGCCCAGGACAAGGCAAAATACGATGAAAAATTTATCTGGGACCGCGAACGCACCATTTTAACGGCGGACTTTTCGGATGTCGAACATCCCGAACTGGCGGACTTCGAACGAAAGGTGTTCCATTTCGATCCCATTCGGCAGGACACCGCCGGCACGTGCTGGGCGTTTGCCAGTACGTCATTTATTGAATCCGAGATCTATCGTTTGCACGACAAGAAAATCAAGCTTTCGGAATTGTATACCGTCTTCTGGGAGTATGTGGAAAAAGCGCGCCGATTCATCAAAGAAGAAGGCGATTCCAGGTTCGGACAGGGCTCTGAGGCCAACGCAACCCTTCTTCGTATGAAACAATACGGCTGCGTGCCGGCGGAAGCCTATACGGGGTTGTTAGATGATCAAACGGTGCACAACCACGAACAGATGTTTAAAGAGATGCGCGATTATCTGCGATACCTCAAAGACTACGATTACTGGGATGAAACGGTAGCCCTTAATCAAATCAAAACGATTCTGGTCAAATATATGGGCGAACCGCCGAATTCCTTTAAATATGAAGGGCAAATCTACACTCCGAAATTATTTCTGAAAGAAGTCTGTCAGATCAATCCCGATGACTATGTGGGCTTTATGTCCACCCTTAAAACGCCGTTCTACGAGAAAGGTGAATTTGATGTGCCCGATAACTGGTGGCATTCCGACGATTATCACAATATACCGTTAGATGATTTTTACCAGGCGATCAAATCGTCCATTCAAAACGGCTATTCCGTTTGTATTGGCGGCGATGTGAGCGAGCCCGGCAAATACGGTTGGGAAGACATCGCCGTAGTTGTGCCTTGGGATATCAAAAGCGAAGACATCGATCAGAGCGCCCGCGAACTGCGCTTCTACAATAAAACGACCACCGACGATCACGGCGTGCATCTGGTCGGTTACACAGAGCAGAACGGGCGGGATTGGTTTCTGATAAAAGATTCCGGTTCCAGTTCCCATTACGGGGATTACAAAGGTTACTACTTTTTCCGCGGCGATTTTGTTAAGCTCAAAATGTTAACGTTTATGGTGCATAAAGATGCCGTGGAATCGTTGTTACAACAATTTTAGAGGGAGCCCTCATGACATTTGTCCCTGAGTTGATGAAGGCCTGTTCGATCTACTTTGACGGTACTTAATAGCTTCTTCTGATGAGAAACTAAACATATCGGGAAAGAGTCTGAAGCCAAGTTAGAAAGGACTTGAATGCTGAAGTTTGAAAAATGCCTAAGGCCGGCGATCATTCGGAAATAGAAAATTGAACGGATCAATACATCAAATGACGGAGGTTCGTTATGCGCAGTTTAATATTACTCATGTTAACATCGGTCCTGCTTGTATTTGGCGAGGAAGGCATGTGGCTGCCCACCCAAATCAAGGATCTGCCATTGAAGGAAAAAGGCATGCAAATCGAAGCGGCCGAGCTTTTCATTGATGGTAAACCTAAACTGGCAAAGGCCGTGGTTAACCTAGGCGGCGGGACAGCCGAACTGGTTTCCAAAGACGGATTGCTTCTCACCAACCACCATGTTGCCTTTGGCGCTGTTCAACGCGCCTCCACCAAGGGAACCAATTACATTGAGGAAGGATTTCTGGCCAAAACCCGGGAGGATGAAATACAGGCGCCCGGCTATTATGCCAAAGTTTTGAAAGAAGTGCGTGATGTGACCGATGCGGTCATCGCAGTCCGTGAGAATATCGACGATCCGGTGGAACGCCGACGGGCTGTTAAAACCAAAATAAAAGAGATGGAAGAGCAAATCGAAGGTGACCGGGACGATCTGGACGCCAATATCGCCGAGATGTATAACGGCCGGCAGTATTTGTTGTATCTCTATCAACGGTTCGATGATATCCGCATCGTTTATGTACCACCGAAATCGATCGGTAATTACGGCGGCGATGTGGATAACTGGATGTGGCCCCGCCATACCGGTGATTTTGCCTTTATGCGGATTTATATGAGTCCGGAAGGCCGCGGCCGCGAATATAATGAAAACAACGTGCCTTACCAGGCCGAGGCCTGGCTGAAAATAGCATCGCAGCCGCTGAAACCCGGCGACTTTACCTTTATTATGGGCTATCCGGGCCGGACCACCCGCTACCGCACTTCATACTCCGTGGACTATTATCAAAATTATCACTACCCCAACGCCATTGAAAATTACAAGGAACTGGTGGACATGCTGGAACAAAAATCGGACGAATCGAAACAGGTTGCGGTAAAGGTGGCGAGTCTGATCAAGGGCCTGAATAACGTCATTAAGAATTATAAAGGCAACCTGGACGGTATGCGGGAGCAAAACTTTTTCAAACAAAAGCAGGCCTTTGAACAGGATGTACGGCGTTTTATCCAAAAAGACCCGCAGCACAGGGAACGGTTTGGAAATCTTTTTAAAGAGATCGAAGCGGTCTATGACAAAATAAACGCCCATCGCGAACGCGATTTTATTCTGGGCTCCATGCGGTGGACCGCGGGTACGCTGACCAGCATGGCCAACAACATCATGTATGTGGCGCACCAACGGGCCCTGCCCGAAGATGAGCGGGACCCCGAGTTTTCCGAAAAAGATGTGCAGCGCCGTTTGCAGCGCCTGAAATTTTCGTATATGAACTACAATGCCGGCGTCGATCAAATGTTGTTCACGCGCATGCTGAACAAAGTGTTCAACCTGCCTGAAAAACAACGCATCGAAACGCTTCAGTACGTACAGGATGAGTACGAATCGCTCGACCGGTTCGTACAAACGGTATTTGAAAACACGCAGCTGGACAGCGTCGCCCACGTTAAATCCCTGTACGACAAATCCCTGAAAGAATTGCAGGACAGCGACGACCCGCTGTTAAAATTCGCCGAAGCCCTCTATCCTGAATTCAAGGCGAAAAGAGAACGGGATCGCATGGTAGAAGCGCGATTGACGGAGCTCAGGCGTAAATACATGACGCTTCTGAAGTCGTATCAGGACGAAATGCTCTATCCCGACGCCAACGGTACGATGCGTTTCACATACGGCTACGTAAAGGGCTATAGCCCCAAAGATGCGGTTTGGTATAAACCGTTCACAACCCTTTCCGGCGTTATGGAGAAGGATACGGGCGAACCGCCGTTCGACGTACCGGAAACATTGAAAACGCTCCATAGCAACAACAATTTTGGCGGTTGGGAAGCCGAACATTTGAAAGATGTTCCGGTTGCGTTTACCCATACGTGCGACATCACCGGCGGCAACAGCGGAAGCCCCGTTCTGAACGCCAGAGGGAATCTGGTTGGTATCGCATTCGACGGCAATTATGAAGCGTTGATCAGCGACTGGAAATACCTGCCGGATATTCAACGCACCATTTCCGTGGATATACGCTATGTATTGTTTATAACCGAAAAGTTTGGACAGGCCGAACGCATACTCAAAGAGATCGGCGTTAAATAAACAACGGAGAGCTCCATGAAAAACGTAATTGTTGTACTATTGCTTAGCATACTGTGTATTCCCTTTTTACATGCACAGCCTGGCGAAAGCGACGCCGCCTTATTGTTACGTTCGCCGACCATTCATCAGGACGGCATTGCGTTCACTTATGCCGGCGATATTTGGTTGATTTCTAAAAATGACAATAGCAGGCCGAAACGATTGACCGTCCACCCCGGCGTCGAATCCAATCCTGTTTTTTCACCAGACGGCAAATGGATCGCCTTCAGCGGCGATTATTACGGCAATACCGATGTATACCTCGTCCCGGCGGAAGGCGGTAATCCGCTCCGCCTGACGTATCATCCCGATGCGGATCAGGTGCGCGGCTGGGGCCCGGACGGGAAAAAGGTCCTCTTCGCCTCGTCGCGCAAATCGGTGAGTCAGCGCTACCGGCGTTTGTTTACCGTATCCATCAGCGGCGGTCTGCCCGACGTGTTGCCGATGCCCATGGCGGAGCGCGCTTCGTTCGCGCCGGACGGCGGCCGCATCGCCTATACGCCGCTTCGCGAAGCGTTCCATACCTGGAAGAATTATCGCGGCGGGATGACCACGCCCATCTGGCTGTTCGATCTGCAAACGCATGAAAAAGTCGAAATTCCGCACGAAAACGCCAGCGACGCCCGTCCCAAATGGGTCGGGAATACCGTCTATTTTATGTCGGATCGCGGCGGCGATATGAATCTTTACGCCTATCATGTCGATGAAGAGCGTTTGCAACAGCTCACCCGGCATGACGATTTCGATGTCAAAGATTTTGATGTTTACGCAGACGAAGTGGTTTACGAGCAGGCGGGACGGCTGCATCTGTTAAGCACGAAAACCGGGAGCCGCGAGACCCTGCATGTGGCTATTGATGCGGATATACCCGGGACGCGGCCGCATTACGTGAAAGCGAAAGATTTTATACAGCAGGCCGAAATTTCGCCCACCGGCGTCCGCGCCGTATTTTCAGCGCGCGGCGATATTTTGACCCTTCCGGCTGAAAAAGGCAATTTCCGCAATATCACCAAAACGCCGGGTGTTTGTGAACGTTATCCGGCCTGGTCGCCCGATGGCAGCCGCATCGCCTATTTCTCCGATGAAGGCGGCGAATATCATTTGCGTTTGCGCGATCCCAAAGGGCTTCAGGAAGCCCGCATCATCAAAATCGACAATCCGACGTTTTTTTACAAACCCTTATGGTCGCCGGATAATCAGAAAATCGCCTTCACCGATAAGAAGAAGAACCTGTATTATCTGAATCTCGAAACGGAACAATTGCATCAAATCGATTCCGATACTTACAGCCAACCCGACCGCAGCATGGATCCGGTCTGGTCGCCGGATAGCCGCTGGATCGCCTTCACCAAACGTCTGGAAAACCACATGCGTGCGGTATTCGTTTATGATCTGAAAAACGGTCGTTGCCATCAGATTACCGACGGAATGAGCGATGCTACCGCCGCTTCGTTCAGCCGCGACGGCAAATATCTCTTTTTTGCGGCCAGTACGGATTTTGCGCTGAATACGGCCTGGTTGGATCTGTCCTCCTACAAACAGCGCGTTACACGTAGTTTGTATGCGGTCGTTTTGCAGAAAGACCAACCCTCGCCGTTTGCACCGGAAAGCGATGATGAAAACAGGGATGAGAACAACAACAAAGCGGACAATGAAAAGCAGGATAAAGAAGCGCAAACGGTTCAGGTGGCAATCGATTTTGAGGGCATCGGTCAGCGCATTGTGGACCTGCCGGCGCCAAACCGTACCTATCATCGTTTGCAGAGCGCAGAAGACGGTTATCTCTTTTACCTGGAAGATATCCCCGATAAAAAAACCTTAACGCTGCACCGCTTTGATATGAACAAACGCGAAAACAAGCCCTTCCTGGATGGCATCCGAAATTACTGGATTTCGGCTGATGGCAAGAAAGTGCTTTATCAAGGGCCGAATACCATCTATGGTGTTGTAGACGCTGCAGGTGATGCAAACGTGGGGGACGGTAAACTGAATATGGATGAGATGGAAGTGCGGGTGGAGCCGCGCGCCGAATGGGCGCAAATGTTCCGGGAAGTCTGGCGGATTGAGCGCGACTTTTTTTATGCCGAAAACATGCACGGACTGGATTGGCGAGCTACCCGCGAAAAATACAAACCGTTTATAAAGCATGTGGGGCATCGTAACGATCTCAACTATCTCTTTGCGCAGATGATGGCCGAAATGACCGTTGGACATAATTATGTTGGCGGCGGCGATATGCCCGAGGGCGAGAAGATCAATGTCGGATTGTTGGGCGCCGATTACGAGATCGCAGACGGTTACTACCGCTTTAAAACGATTTACAGCGGTTTAAACTGGAATCCCGATTTGCGTGCGCCGCTTACCGAACCGGGCGTGAAGGTGAGCGAAGGCGATTATCTGCTGGCGGTGAACGGTCAAGCCCTTGAACCGCCTCAAAACCTTTTCCGGGCATTTGAGAATACGGCGGGTAAGCAGACCGTCATCACCGTGAATAACCGCCCGACAATGGAAGACGCCCGCGAAGTAACCGTGGTACCGATCAACAGTGAAGCCGGTTTGCGTAACCGCGCCTGGATCGAAGGCAACCGTAAACGTGTTGATGAATTGACCGATGGTCGTGTGGCGTATGTATACCTTCCCAATACGGCCGGTGCTGGGTTTGAATATTTCAACCGTTATTACTTTGCTCAACTCGATAAAGAAGCGGTTATTGTGGACGAACGGTTTAACGGCGGCGGATTTGTGGCGGATTATATCATCGATTTCCTGGACCGGCCGCTGCTGAGTTACTGGGCCACCCGGAACGGCAAATCCATCGCTTCGCCCAATGCTTCCATCTTCGGTCCGAAAACGATGATTATCAATCAGTACGCCGGTTCCGGAGGCGATGCTCTGCCGCTGTTCTTTAAGCGTCGCGATCTGGGCAAATTGGTTGGTAAACGCACCTGGGGCGGCCTGGTCGGGATTTTCGATTATCCGCGGTTAATGGACGGCGGTTTTGTGACGTCGCCGCGCATCGGGATATACAGCCCGGAAGGCGAGTGGGAAGTGGAAAACGTTGGCGTACCGCCGGATATTGAAGTTGAAATGGAACCCCGGGCGGTTATTGAAGGCAATGATCCGCAACTTGAAAAAGCGGTGGAAGTAATTATGAAGGCATTGAAGGAAAAGCCCGTCAGCCATCCGCCGAAGCCTGAAGATCCCGTAAGGGTCAAATAACGATTAAAGACGCTATCAAAGCCATGCAACTTACTCCTCCCGGTTTGCATGGCTTTTTTATCACCGTATCAATGGATATGGGAGAAAAGTGAATTCCAATATGCAACGATATCGAAACGAAGATTGATGTTCATAAAAATTATGAATAGATTTAGCGCGTATTCGCTTCGCTCATTCATGAGCCATATTAAAATGATATTAACGTTCCCGGCTCACGGAAGCGGGCGCCGGGTTTACACAGCTTAAACAAGGGAGAGCGTATGATAACCCTTAAAACTTTACTGGAAGCGGCCATCGAAGAGGAACAAAACGCCCAGCAATTGTATCGCCGCGGCGCGGATATGGTCGATGATAAGGAAACCAAACAATTTCTTAATCGGCTCGAAAATGAAGAAAAAGAACATGAGAAGATGATTTTCAACATTAAGGAGACGGGCCTTTACGACCTGGATGTACAAATAACAAATGATTCCATCCTGGACGAGATTAAACAATCCCATGGGAATGATTCCATCGCCTTTGACAAAGAACACTCCATCGAAGATGTGTTTGAAATCGCCTTAAAGCGGGAATACCAGGCGCAGCGTCTGTACACAAACATACGGGATTCGGTGCAGCAGGAGGAGTTGAAGAAACTCTTTCAGGGCCTGGCCGATCAGGAAGCCGATCATCACCGTGATGTTGAGAAACAGTTTAACTTATTAAAAGGCATTATGGGGCCGGAGATGTAGGGCACCCCGATCGACAAGTCGATGTCTGTATCGAACTGTTTCCTTCGCCTTATACGTCCGTCTTAATTTACCGAATGGATTAAAACAAAACGAAGAACGGTCGTCAAAGGTCGCTTTACTGCTCAATGCGAGTCAGGTGTTTTACAGCTATGATTATGTTACGCTAACGATTCGAGGAATTTTTTATAGGATTTATAGCGTAAAGGATGGATGTGTCCCTCCTCCACGGCGTGTTTTACCGCACATTCAATTTCAGCCACATGCAAACAATCCCGGAATTTACAGTACGCACTAAAATTCAAAAATTCGGGATAATAATACCGCAGCTCCTTTCGACTGATATCGATAAAATCCAAAACTTTAATGCCCGGTAAGTCGATCACTTCCGTTTGTCCATTTAGTTGATACACTTTGATCTGTGTGGTCGTGTGCCGGCCCTTATTGGTCGTCCGGCTCACTTCATCGACGCGGATGTTCAGATCGGGCGCAATGGTATTGAGTAAACTGCTCTTCCCAACGCCGGAGTGTCCCGCCAGGGCCGTCCGTTTCCCCCTGAGGCGTTCCATCAGCAGGTTGATATTGTGTTTATCCGTAACCGACGTTTCCAGTGTATCATAACCGATGCTTCGGTACATGCTCACATAAGGTTGCGCTTCGGCAGGATCGTTTAGGAGATCCACTTTGTTGAGGCAGACGATGCCGCGGATTTCTTCCACTTCGGTGAGTACCAGGAAACGATCGATTAAGCCGGTTTTAAGCGGTGGAGAGACGAATGAAGCGACAATCAGCAGTTGGTCTAAATTGGGTGCGAGCCTGCGGATAAACGGAATATGCCGATCGATATACTTGGGGCTATCTTCATTGTGGATGAGTTCCTGTTTTTTCCTGCGCTCTTCCTTTTCCCGAAGATAATACTTGATGCGTTCCCGTTGGCGTTTGGATAATTTACCCATACGTTTATGCGATATGAGATTTCATTTGTTATAATCGTTTAATGTTTCATAGATGAGCGCTTGCCCTTTCCAGGGCTTTTCGGACAGCGTAACGATCGTTTCGATTTTTTCATCGATATTCTCGAGCGCTGATTTTCGGTCTGTATAAAGCGTCATCAGGGGCTCGCCCTTTTCAACGTAATGGCTGCGTTTGTGGTGGAGAACGATGCCCGCTTTGGGATCGATGTCATCCGACGCCCGTCGGCGGCCTGCGCCGAGATCGACCGCCAGCAAACCGCACTGCAGGGCGTCGATGTGGTGGAGATATCCCTGCCCCGCGCTCTTTATAACGTGCTCGTATTGGGAGCGGGGATATTGCTCCGGATTTTCGACGACGGACAGATCCCCTTCCTGCGCCCGAACCATATTGGTAAAGGTTGCCCAGGCGCGGCCGTTCTCGATCAGGCTGCGGGCAATGTCAACGCCTTCATTGATGGAATCCGCCTTTCGTCCTAAATAAATCATGGCGCCGCCCAATTGCAGGGTTAATTCCATGATATCTTCGGGTCCGTCGCCCTGCAAGGCTTTGATGCACTCATACAATTCCAGCCAGTTGCCGATCCGGTAACCGAGTGGTTCGTCCATATTTGTCAGAAAGGCGATTGTGGGCTTACCCGAGCGACGGCCGGTATCGATCAACCCTTCGGCCAGTTTTTTCGCGTCTTCAAACGTTTGCATAAAGGCACCGCGACCGACCTTCACATCCAAAACCAGGGCGTCAATGCCTTCGGCGAGTTTCTTGCTCATAATGCTGGCAATGATCAGCGGAATGGATTGCACCGTCGCGGTTACATCGCGCAGGGCGTACATTTTTTTATCGGCCGGCGCCAGTGTGGCGGTTTGGCCGATCATACACAGACCGTTTTGTTGCAATTGACGCTTGAATTCCGATGTGGAGTAATCCACGCGAAAACCGGGAATGCTTTGCAGTTTATCCAGCGTCCCTCCGGTATGTCCGAGTCCGCGTCCGGAAATCATGGGCACGGGTACGCCGGCCGCTGCGGCTAAGGGCGCCAAAATGATCGAAATCTTGTCGCCCACGCCTCCGGTACTGTGCTTATCGACCTTGACCCCCGGAATATCGGAAAGATCGATCACTTCTCCGGAATGGAGCATGGCTTCGGTAAGAGCGTGGGTTTCATTTTCCTCCATCCCGTTGAGGTAGATCGCCATCAACAGCGCCGATATTTGGTAATCGGGAATTTCACCCGATGTGTAGTTGCGAATCAGATAACGTATTTCCGCATCGCTGAGTTTTTTACCGTCGCGTTTTTTACTGATCAGTTCATATACATTCATACCAACATTTCCGTTCTGTGTGCATATAAAATGCAAACAAAGATGTTTTTTGTTTCGACTGTCATGATCAAATTTATGAATTAATGAATGAGCGAGTGAATGAGGTGTTGAAGCTCCGTATTATCATTTTAGCGAAATGCCCGCTAAATATTATTAACTTTAACGATGAATTAATGATCATCAAAAAGATATCATGGTAATGCTGTATGCAATAATGCACGCATTCATTAAATCAGTCATTTGATCATTCAGCCGTTCACTGGTTCAAAATCCACCCCGACAATAATTTGTTAGCTCATCACTCCATAATTCACATATTTCAACCTGGACCTGATTCATTAATGTTATGCGTTTTTAAAATTCAACTTTTAATAAGCCTCGGGAGTGCCCTGTCCGTTGCCGACAATGGCCACGCTGGCGCTTGCGCCGATACGGGTGGCGCCGGCTTCGACCATTTTGCACGCTTCTTCATAACTGCGCACGCCGCCGCTTGCCTTAACGCCCATTCCTGTGCCAACGACCTTGCGCATTAAAGCCACATCGTGGACCGTTGCGCCGCCCTTGCTGAATCCCGTGGAGGTTTTAACAAAATGCGCGCCGGCATGTTTTGTGATGGCGCAGGCTTTCACTTTCTCTTCGTCCGTAAGCAAACAGGTTTCGATAATAACCTTAACGGTCTTCCGTCCTGCGGAACGGATCACAGCGCGTATGTCACGTTCGACCAGGTCATACTTTCCCGATTTCAGCGCCCCGATGTTCATGACCATGTCGATTTCTTCGGCGCCGCGTTCGATCGCCAGTTGGGTTTCGGTTGCTTTCACTTCGGGAAGCGTCGCCCCCAAAGGAAAGCCCACCACGGTACAAACCTTTGTGGATGCGCCCTGCAGCAATTGGTAGGTTAACGCCACCCATGTGGGATTTATACATACGGAAGCGAAATGATGCTGGCGGGCTTCGCTGCAAATTTTCCGAATATCCTCTTCCGTTGCGTCCGGCTTGAGAAAGGTATGGTCGATCCATTTCGCCAGTTCGTACTTTGGCGGACAGGTCGGCGCGACTGCGCCGATGCGGCTGGCGCCGAATGAGATGAGATCATTGGCTGCATCGTACGAAAACGGCTGGTATTGCACGCGCCGGCCATTGGGACATTCGTTCAGATGCGATTCTTCGATCACCTGAGAGATGATCTGTTCGATAATTTGTGTTGTAACATTGGACATGTCGTTTTACCTACGGGCTTTGTTCCGGATTATGCAATT
Organism: uncultured Calditrichaceae bacterium; assembly: GCA_964542915.1. Taxonomy (GTDB): domain Bacteria; phylum Calditrichota; class Calditrichia; order Calditrichales; family Calditrichaceae; genus CAZIVP01. The sequence continues at coordinate 394,912 of CAZIVP010000001.1, forward strand.
CGATATCATCAATGACGCCCACGATGACCGCCTGTACGGGAATTTCCTGATCGTCGAAAATAATGCGTGCCGAGCCGCCTTCCTTTAATACCAGCACGCGGTCGTTGCTGCCGGCCTGCACGGTATCCAGCGCCAGAAACGCTTCACCCTGCGGCTCACCGTCCAGATCGAGCGGCTGAACGATCAAAATCTTTTTTGAATTAAAGCGTTCGTTTTTTACGGTCGAGACAATATCTCCCAGTACCCGGCATATGGTCATGGATACCGCCTTTTTATAATGCTTTTATCTCTTCCATGAATTGCTCGCCTAATTTACAGGCCTGTTCCTCCGTTGGCGCTTCGGAAATAACGCGTACAATCGGTTCCGTATTGGATTTACGCAGATGCACCCAGCTGTCTTCAAAATCGATTTTGACGCCGTCCAGGCGATTCAGTTGCTGTTCCTGATATTTCTCGGCAATGGCTTTCAGCACTTTGTCCGGGTCCATGCCTTCGATATTCACCTTTTGTTTGACCATGACGTATTGCGGCAGGCTATCGCGTAATGCACGCAATGTGCCGCCGTGTTCCAGCAAATGTTGTAACGTAAGGGCGCACGCCAGCGGAGCATCGCGGCCGAGATGCAGCTCGGGCAAAATGACGCCGCCGTTGCCTTCGCCGCCGATGATGGCGTCCACTTCCACCATTTTTTCGGCGACGTTGATTTCGCCCACCTTACTGCGCATGAACATACAATTGTAATAGCGGGCAATATCTTCCGAAGCCCGGGATGTGGACATATTGACCACCACGCGGCCCATCTTCTTACTGAGTACAAGCTCTACGGCCAGCGCCAGGGTGTATTCCTCGCCGATCGGTTCGCCGTTATGATCCACGATCGCACAGCGATCCACATCGGGATCGACGGCAAAACCGAGATCCGCTTGCTCCTTTTTTACGGTATCGCCCAGTTGTTTTAAATTTTCGGCCAATGGCTCAGGCGTGTGGGCAAATGTACCGCTTGGTTCACCGTTAATGGTAACGACCTCGCAGCCCAACGCTTCCAGAAGCTGCGGGACCATTCGGCCTCCGGCGCCGTTCACCGGATCGACCACTACCTTGAAGCGGCGCTCTTTTAATTTTTCACGGTCGATGTAAGGCAGCGCCAGTATTTTGTCGATGTGACGGGCGATAGCGCGCTCATCTCTTATTTCCCGTCCGAGTTCCTGCCAGGGTTTTATCTGAAATTGGTGTTCGGCCGCCATGGCATAAACCTTTTCCGCCTCATCCGGCGCCAGAAACCGCCCGTTGCTGCCCATAAACTTGAGACCGTTCCACTGGATGGGATTATGGCTGGCGGTGATTGCCACGCCGCCGGCCGCCTGATGGTGCTCGATCTCCAATTGAACGGTCGGGGTGGGGACGATCCCGATATCGATCACATCACAACCGGACGCGAGCAGGGCGCCCTTGACCAGATTGGCGATAAACGGCCCGGAGACGCGTGAATCGCGTCCGACGATGACCTTACCGCCATTGAGATAGGAGGCGAACGCCAGCGCATATTGCTGTACCAACTGCGGCGTCAGGGTCGTACCGATCTCGCCGCGTAAACCCGAAATCGAAATCATTAATCGTGACACGTATCCTCCTTACGTTTATATGCCGCCGATTGTAATTGAAAAATTTAACCGTATTACAATCAAAATACAAAATATTTGCTTAATCAATGTCGCGAAGGGTGATTTTTTGATGGATTCGGGAGGTTAGAGTGGTGTGTTGATGGATGAACCAACAAAAAGGCCGGTCCGCTATAATGCCGGCCGGCCTCTGTTTTTTACTGCGCTTTTAAAAACGTTTACCGGGTCCGTGACGCCGCCCTTTATGACGGCCGAAACGGCTGTCGAAGATGACGCGCTGTTCTTCCGTGAGCAGATTACGAATTTCCTGATGGTGGGCGGCCCGTTTTTTCATCATCTTAATATGGAGGGCGCCGATGGCTTCGATTTTTTTATTAACGGCGTCCGTATCCACATTTTCGGCCGTTTGCAGGCTGCGCAATTCCGCGCGTTTCTCGGCCATTTCATTTTTGATGGGCAGCGTGGCTTTGAGATGTTCGGTGCGCAGCTCACCGATCTTATCCTTCTGGGTGTCGGTTAAATCGGGCAGACGCTCGAACATGCGTTCACCCAGCATAGCGGGACCGCATTCTTTGTCCGTCGGCGGATGGTGCATGCGTCCTTTTTGTGCATTGGCAGCCACGGTAAACGCGAATAGTGTTATTAGCGTGAAAAGCATGGTCTTCTTCATGTTAAACCTCCTGTGGTTTGGGTTGCGTTAATCTTGATTGCGCCTTTCAACAAATTGGACGTCATTGTCTTAAAAATCTTGTGATCGGGGTGTATTTGTTTACAATTTCCAATCAATGTCCGGTAAAAAGAGTGATCTCAACTCCTGATCCGCTCGGTTTGTTATGATTCCATGCGATTATTTGGATTACAACGGCTGGATTTCAAGACGACTTCATGTTTGCAAACCATTGAAATTAGCTCGATATTGGCATAATTTTGCTAAGATTCAACCTTGGGAGAGATAGGCGATGATTAAACGCATTCTAATTTTTGCATTTTTAGCTCTTGGTTTGCTGCCGGCTGAAAAAGCTCCATTTACAATAGAAACCCTTTACCAGGTTCAAAACGTCAGCGATCCGCAGATTTCGCCGGACGGCGAGCGCATCGCCTTTGTAGTTACCAGCTATAATCTGGAGGAAGGCAGTCGCAACAGCGAAGTCTATCTGGTGGATAAAACCGGCAACAATTTACGACGGATGACCAAAAATCCCGCCAACGATGTTCATCCGCGCTGGTCCCCGGACGGGCGCCATCTCCTTTTTATCTCCGATCGAAAAAACGGAACACAGGCCTGGGAGATACCGGTTTACGGCGGCGAAGCCGAATCTTTGACGGACATCTCTACCGGCGTTTCCTCGGCGGAATGGGTTGGAGACAAAAATAAAATCGTATTCAGCAGCACCGTTTTTCCTGAATGCGGCGCCGATGATTCCTGCAATCAGGCTATTCAAAAGCGTATGGATGAAGGCCCCGTTCAGGCGCACATGGCGGATGAGTTGCTATACCGCCACTGGACGTTTTATAAAGACGGTAAACGCCGGCATATCATTCTTTACGACATCGTCCGCGATTCGACCGTCGATCTGACGCCCGGTCCGTATGACGCACCTTCGCTTTGGGGTTCGTTCGATGTGAGCGCAGACGGCCGCTGGCTTTGTTACGAATCGAAACAGGTCGCCAATCCGGCGGAAAGCACCAACAATGATCTCTTTCTCATCGATCTGGCCGACGGCGAAACCACCAATATTACCAAAGGAAATAAAGCTTACGACGGCAATCCCGTTTTTTCACCGGACGGGCGGTATATTGCTTATCAGATGCAGACCATACCCGGCTACGAATCCGATTTAAAACGATTGGCGATTTACGACCGGCAAAGGAAACAGAGTAGAATCCTGACCGGCGATTTCAATAACTGGGTTCAAAATTATCGCTGGCATCCCGATGGTTCGGCGATCTATTTCATCGCCCATGAAAAAGCGCACTTTCCGCTTTACCGGATCGATTTGAATACAAACCAGACGACAAAAATACTGGATTTAAAAACCATCAATGCATATGACATCGATCCCGAAGGCGAGTGGGTGGCTGCGATAGGCCAGGCCGTTGAACGCCCCACCGAACTCTTTCGGGCTGCTGAGCGCGGTGCGGCGCAATACAAACAGGCCGTCCGGTTGACCCATTTCAATGACGGGCTGCGGGAAAGCGTGGATTTTCGTCCGGCGGAAGAGATGTGGATCGAAAGCCCGACCGGTAAAAAAATACATACATTCGTCGTTAAACCGCACAACTTTGATCCCGACAAGAGCTATCCGTTGATTCTCAATGTTCACGGCGGGCCGCAGTTTCAGTGGTACGACGGCTTTCGTGGCGATTGGCAGGTATATCCGGGTTCGGGCTACGTAGTGGCGTTTCCCAATCCACACGGTTCCAGTGGATACGGCCAGGCCTTTACGCGGGCCATTTCCGAAGACTGGACGGGCAAAGTATATACGGACGTTATGGCAGTGAGCGATTATCTGGCCGGGCTGCCTTATGTGGACGAGCGGCGCATGGGCGCCATGGGTTGGTCCTACGGCGGTTACTTTATGATGTGGTTGGAGGGTCATAATCCCGATAAACGGTTTAAAGCGCTGGCCGCCATGATGGGACTTTATGACCTTACCGCCTTTTACGGCGCCACGGAGGAGTTATGGTTCCCGGAATGGGATCTGGGCGGTACGCCATGGGAATCGGACTTGTACGAGCGCCATTCCCCGCACAATTACGTTGAAAAGTTCAACACGCCCTGTCTGGTTATCACAGGTGAACGCGATTATCGAGTACCCTACACGCAGAGCCTGGCATTCTTTACCGCGTTACAGAAGCAAAATGTGGACTCCCGCCTGATCGTTTTCGAAAACGACGGGCACTGGCCAGACTTCGTTAAATCCATGCCGTTTTATTATAATGCGCATCTGGATTGGTTTCACAAACATCTGGGCGGCAAGCCCGCGCCCTACGACATGAAAATAATGTGGCGTAACCGGGTCGAATATTGAGCTAATGTTAAAGAGAGAAATGCGACATTCGTTATTAGAGATTGGATTTAAGCCTTGGTTAACAAGAGCTTACAAACGCTTTTCTGTTCTGTAGGGCCCAAATATATGTGCGTATCAACCGCAAATTCTTTACCTTTTCAGAGAGCGATAAAAATAAACCTAATGATGATAAACGATGCAGACCGACGAATTTAACAATGAAGTGTGGAGCCTGATTTTCCGTTTTTACGCGCGCGTTCTGGCCTTTCCGTATGATGAATTGACGCACGAGCTCCAACACCTTTTCCGGCAGATTGAAATTTATGTGGAAACGGATATCGATACCACCGGGGCCAACACCGTTCTGGATATCCTCAACTATTACCAGGGTGAAGAGATGCAAGACCTGCAGGCCGAGTACGCCCGCCTCTTTTCACCCGTGAACGCCCGGAAGCCGTTTATCTCCCTTCGCCTCAGCGAAATAGCGCCGCATACCGATCAATACGGCCTTATGGATCATTTGTATGAAAGCAGCCTGTTTATCGAAATGGAGGATTATCCCGACTCTATCACCAATGTGCTGGAGTACTTTTCCTCTCTGTTGTTAGAGAACGACGCGGAAGCGACAGAAGACTTCTATAATAAGTATATAAAAACCGTTTTACCGATATTGGGACAACAGATTTATCAGGGCACCAATCTGAGTTTTTATAAAGCGTTTGCCCGCGGTCTTTCCGAGATTGTTCAGCTTTTATCCTGAGCGCTCCGTCTATGGCCATACATATTGAAAATCAGCATATATCTTTAAGCGTCAAAGATTTACTGCAACCCGCTCGTCCGCCGCAAATGTTGTCATCCTTTCCTTTGCCGCAACGCGGTATGCTGGGTAAACAGGCGCAGGTCGAAGTGCAGGATCAAAAAAGACGTCAACACGGCATGTTCCATAGCGAATATTTTCTGCGCCGTTCTTACGATTACCGGAACTATACTTTTACGATTCAGGGCCGCATTGACGGCGTATACCAGTTAAAACACCGCGTCGAGATCGAAGAAATAAAATCGGTCATTCTCACTGCGCAGGAATTCCGGCGGATGCAGATCGACCGTTACCCCGAGTTTCAGGAACAGGTGCTTTTTTACGCTTACCTTTTACAGGATGAATTGAATGGCATGGAAGTGGGCGCTTACATTGTTTTGCTCAATCTTGTGAATGACGCCCGTCGCGTGTTCGAAATACCTTACCAGCGGATGCGGATAGAACAGTTATTGTTTCAGCGTTTCGCCGGGATTTTGACCTCGGTTGAGCGGGAGGAAGAAGAAAGGGTTAAGCGCAGCAAAGCCATCGAAGAAATCCGCTTTGAACTGCCGGAAACACGTCCTCAGCAGCAAACCATGATGGCGGCTGTAGAGGAAGCGTTGCACGAAGCCCAGCACCTGATGGTTTCGGCGCCGACCGGGACGGGCAAAACTGCGGCGGCGCTTTATCCGGCCATTCAATACGCTTATCGTCATAACAAAAAGATCTTCTTTCTCACTTCGAAAACCACCCAACAGAACATGGTAGGCGAAACGCTGCAGCCTTTAATTGAACAAGGACTCGATATCCATGCCGTGTTTTTGCGCGCCGCCGAGAAAATGTGCGCCAATGAAGTGTATTTTTGCCATGAGGCGTATTGTCCCTATGCCAGGGATTACGAGGAGCGTCTCCTGGAAAGTAATGTGTTAAATTCCATGTTTGATGAGCATCTTATAACGCCGGAATATATTTACCGGCAGGCGTCCGCCAGGACGCTTTGCCCTTTCGAAGTCGCCCTCGATGTTGGAGCGCACGCCGATATTATTGTGGGGGATTTCAACTACGTCTTCGATCCTGCCGTGGCGCTGAAACGCTTTTTTCGTAAAAAAGATAACGCCGACTGGATCATCCTTCTGGATGAGGCCCATAATTTATACGAACGCGGCACGCAATATCTGTCGCCGGAAATCAAGAACGAAACCGTCGCAAGCCTGAAACAGCAGGCCGAACGTCGAAATACCCGGGTACATCGTAAACTTGCTCAGGCCCTCGGTGAAATTGCACGTTTAATGGACGCCCTGAATTTGGAGGGTGAAATTCATTTTGCCGGCCGGCAATACTTTAAAACCGATTTGAATTACAGCCTATGGCAGGACGTCCTCGCGCTTTACGAGGCGGCGTTCATCAAATATCTCATCCAGAAAATACGCAAACGATGGTTGATCGTGGACGACCCGTTTGAATCTTTTTATTTCACATTACGGCGCTTTGTGCAGGTAGGCCGCTTTCAAGATGAGGCATTTGTACCCTTTTTCAATGCAGAAAACAGGGGAACGCTAAAGATTCAGTGCTGTGATCCATCAGCTTATTTGGGAGAACGGATCGATCGTTTTCACAGCGTTGTGGCGATGTCGGCCACGCTGGATCCCATGCCGTTTTATCGCACTTTGCTAGGTTTTCCGGAGTATCGCAGCAAAGAATTGCAACTCGACTCGCCGTTTCCGGCCGAACATCGCAAAATCATCATTGTTCCGAATATTTCCACACGCTATAAAGACCGCATGAATAACTATCCCAAAATTGCTGAGGTCATCCGGCAAACCGTTGAGGCAAAGGCCGGCAATTATCTGGTCTTTTTTCCGAGTTTCGATTTTGTCCAGCATGTCAATCTCTTCCTGGGTCGCGTCAAGTATGAAAAGATTATGCAGAAACCGGGCATGAACGAAAGCGATCGTAAGGCCATTATCGAACGGTTAAAGCAGCCGGATCAACCGCAATTGTTACTGGCGGTTATGGGCGGTATTTTCAGCGAAGGCATCGATTACAGCGGCGACATGGCCATCGGCGTGATTATCGTGAGTCCGGCGCTGCCCCAGATCAGTTATGAGCGGGAATTGCAGCGCCGGTATTATGAGCAGAAGATGCAGATGGGTATGGAGTACGCCTATATTTTCCCGGGCATGAATAAAGTAATACAGTCCGTCGGTCGTCTGATTCGTTCTGCCACGGATCGCGGCGTCATCGTATTGATCGGTGAACGATTTGCCAGCGATGCCTTCAATGCCGTCTTCCCCCAATACTGGTTTGAGCGCGAGGGCGATGTGGTTATCACAAAAGAAATTAAGAAAGAGGTTCACGGCTTCTGGAAACAATTTGATGATTAGCCCGGAGTCACTGACCGTAACGTGATAAAAAGTCTTGTGATGCTGTTTCGTTTTCAACGCCCAAACAATAGGACCGATCCGAAAACTTTATTCACCTAAATAAACCTTTGCCATCGTTTTTACGATGGTTTGCAAATCGGAGTATTGCGCTTCCCAATCGAGGAGTTGTTTCGCCCGGTCGGCGCTTGCCACCAGCTCCGGCGGATCGCCGGCGCGGCGTCCGACGACTTCATAGGGTATGGTTTTTCCCGTAACGGTTCGAGCGGTCTCGATCATCTCGAAGACGGATTGGCCGCTGCCTGTCCCTAAATTTACCACGATATTTTTGTCTTCTTTTTTAATATAATCCATGGCTTTTGCGTGCGCGCTGGCCAGATCGTTGACATGGATGTAATCGCGTATGCACGTGCCGTCGCGGGTATCGTAGTCGTCGCCGAATACCTGCATCTTTTTTCGCATGCCGGCGGCCGCTTCCATAACAACGGGCGAGAGATTGGCAGGATTTTTCTCTTTACTGCGAATTCTGCCGTTGATGTCGTAACCGGTGGCGTTAAAATAACGCAAAGCGGCGTACTTCAATCCCTTCAACCGGCTGTACCATTCCAAATTTTCTTCAATAGCCAGTTTACTGTAGCCATAATAGTTGGCCGGGACAGTAGGGTGATTTTCATCGATCGGCAAGTATTGGGGATTGCCGTAAACCGCCGCCGAGGATGAAAATACAAAGCGCTTGACATCGTTCGCTATCATGGCGTTCAGCAAGAGCAGCGTTCCGCAAATATTATTGTATGCATATTTTTCCGGCTTTACCATGGACTCGCCCGCGGCTTTCCAGGCGGCAAAATGAAAAACAACATCGATATTATTTTCAAAAGCAAAACTCAAATCGTGTTCGCTCAGCACATCGCCTTCAATCAGCTTTGTACGCTCATCGACATTTTCAGGCAGTCCCAACGAAAAATTATCAAAGACAATCACTTCATGTCCAAGGTCGCATAATTCTTTGACAACGTGACTTCCGATATAACCGGCGCCGCCGGTTACGAGTATGGTTGATGATTGCATTTTCCCATCCGCTTTAAGTATTGGATTCCTGTATTTTGATATTGATTGCTAGGCATTTAAGACCACATCTTATTTCGAAATAACCTGAGTATGCGTAACCCCATTAATCGAAATATTCATTCAGATGCAGCGTACCGAGCGGCCGGATATTTAAAATATCGACCGCCTTTTCGCCAAAAACCGGCTGCATCAATTTCAGATAATCCGCGAGGGCGTCTTCGGGAAGAAACACCTGAATGGTTCCCGCGAAACCGCCGCCATGGACGCGTGCGGCGCCTTCTCCGATCCGGTTGATATACGCTTCGCTTAATGCCAGAGCAAGCGAAACACTTTGTTCGTGAGGATTCTTAATGGGGTAAATGTTCTGTAACCATTTAAATGATGAATCTCCTGAATCCCTTACCATTTCTAAAAAATATTGGAGTTCACCGGATTCCAGCGCATCTATCTGCTTGATGACGCGTTCATTATCAAGTATGAAATGGTATGCGCGTAAGATGGCGCGGTCGCTTACTTTTGTTCGTAACATGTGCATGTGTTTTAAAAGCTGTTCGAGCTTGATTTCGCGGCATACATCGGCGTCCAGCGCTGCGGCAACGGATCGCATCTCTTCGGGCACGGCTGCGTAATCTTCGGTTAAATCGGCGTGGGTTCCGCCGCTGTCCACAACAAGCAGGCGGTATTGGTGATCGCTGAAATTGAAATCCACTTTTTTAACGACCGGTTCGGAAGGGTGGTGAAAATCGATTGCGATAATACCGCCTACGGCGCAGGTCATCTGGTCCATCAGACCGCACGGTTTCCCGAAATATTCATTTTCTGCAAATTGCCCGATTTGCGCCAACGACGTGCGCGCTACTTTCCCTTCATTGAATAAAGTGTTGAATATAGTACCGATTAATACCTCTATGGATGCGGAAGAGCTCAAGCCGGAGCCAGGCAGAACATCACTGGCGATGTAAGCGTCAAATCCATCCACAGTTAAACCCAGCTCTTTAAAACGTGCCGCGATGCCGCGGATGAGTGCATTGGTCGATCCTTTCTCTTCCTGCCTTAAAGATAAATCTTCGAGGCCAACTTCAAAGCATTCCGGATATCCGCGTGAGTATAGGTTGACTTTCCGGGATTGATTCGGACGCACCACTGCAATGGAATCCAGATTGATCGCTCCGGCTAAAACTCGTCCGTGATTGTGGTCCGTATGATTACCGCCGATTTCGGTGCGGCCCGGCGTACTAAAAAAATGCAGGTCTTCTGCCTTTCCGAACGTTTGTTCGAATGCTGTTACGAGCCGGGTGTAACGTTCTTTTTGCTTGTCCAGGATATGGCTTTGATTGCCGTACAATTTATTAAATATCGTATGGGCAAGTTCAAAATCGAAAGGCATAAATGGCTCCTTTGGGTTCGATTGTTAACTCAGGTAAATGCCGTATGACGCTTCGAATGTTTGTTCGGCTTTTAGTATAACCAAACCTTCTTCATTATTGAAAGCGTTAATATTGCCGGACATGGGTTCAATTGCAATCGAATTTCGATGCGGCGGGGTATAAACATGAATGAAATTATATTTTTGAGACCCTGTCTCCTGCCAGAGGTTTAATGTGATATGTTGCTGAGGGTCTTGTAACGCGATATTTTGCGAACCCTTGGCTCCCGGCTCCATTGTAAAGCAGGTATCCAAAAAGGTTTTCCCGAGGATGATACCTTCCTTGAATTTCGGCGCGGGTATTTTCTCGCCCGTCGGTATGAGACGATCATCCACGACAATTCGGTCTTTTACCGGCATCGTTAGTTTAAGGTGGTTGATGGATGACCCGAGTTTTAAAAACGGATGCCAGCCGTCAACCATCGGTAGATCATGTTTGCCCCTGTTGCATATCAGGGTTTTACAGGCGAAACCATTATTGTTCCATAGCTGATAATTAAGTTCGATTCGAAACGGAAACGGATAGCCGCTTATGCCCCCGTCATAGTCGTATCGTAATCGGACCTCAGCATAATGGCTGTTTTTATGACTGTCCACCACCGTAAAGGGTTTATCGAATATAAAGCCGTGGCAGGCGTGATGTTCATCCTCGTAATTCAGATCAAGTTGATAAGATTGTTCCGCGAATATGTAATATCCGTCTTTCAGTCTATTGGCAAAAGGCACAAGCTTGGCGCCTTTGAAAATATTACGATCTTCGAAAAAATCTTTTCTATTATAATTCCCATCCAAAAGAGAGAACAAGTGTTGGTCCTTTAATAAAGCCAGGCCGTTCACATTGGCTCCAAACTGCGGGACAATAGAGACGGATTCAAGTGTGGATTCATTTTCGATACGTACAACATGCAAGTCGTTTTGCATTTTTGATTCAATTTTAAACATAGATGAAATATCCTTTGTTAAGTAAAGCCGTTCCGTTTTGTAGCAATACTGAATCGCATAACCTGCATTTGGTTATTATGGCGCGTTTGACAGCCTTAACCATTAATGATCGTGCGTTTATTTTAAAACAGTTAATAAAAAACCAGACGACCCCGGCAGGAAGGACAAGGGGATTTTGGGGTCTGTATAAATGGAACGATCGTTTGGTTCCTTTTTTGAATATGTTATCGTTCACATAAGCAGGTAAATTTTTTTGTGGGATGTTCTTAGTCTTGTGATACAATAGTAAAAGATCATTTGGATTGAACGCTTTCCGTTTGATAAAATGCAATTTCAGATTAATCATTGGAAGTATCGATTTCAGTCGCCTTTTAAGCATTTCAAAACGCCGGATAATACAACTTCTTTTTAGAGTTGGCAAGGGTTCCCTCTCCGCTTTCCATATCAAGCATTAACATACAAGATACAAAGAGATGACGGTCAAGAGCAATTTGAATTTTAAATACCGGTTGGAGACCGTTATAACGAAATGAATCCTTTGCTGCCTCCGGAACGTTTAAATCGATTCCGAACATAATATGCGATGCGTTTTTTAAACTTCAAGTGTTGTGAAGTTTTCTTTAGATAAATTTGAGGATTAAAATATTTGGGCTGTTAAGTTAAAGAACATTACATGTAGTGTACGTTTATTACGGTAAAAAAATAGGTGGTTGGCGTCGATTATAAAATAATAAACAGGAATTCCGCACAGAGAATGCATGATGCAGATCAACACTGTAAAAAATAATTCGTTTAATTTGCAATCCGTTAAAAGATCAATAAAATTGGCTTGCAGAAAACAGATCGAGGAAGACTCAATGCAGTACAGTCGTCTTAAATTACATATACTCTTTATCTTTTTGTGGGCCCCGTTTTTATTATCCGGTACGTTTACTATCAATCATGATAAAGATCAAATCAGAATCGAACGGAAAAATGATTTCCACCACGTGGATTATCAGGGTATCCATAATCTTTCCGCTTTGAATGATGCGCTTGGTAAGCCGGATCTTCCGGAATATGTTTTCAGGATCGTATTGGAAGGAAGCACCGCAGGGCAGGATATCTCCATTGAGTCCGTTTCCCGTCGTAAACTTGAAGGCGAATTTCGTATTTCTCCAAGGCAGGAACCCTGGCATCAGGGTATGGCAAAATCAACGGGTGTTATTTCATTCGAAGGTTATAATTACGAAGGATTATATCCCGCCCGGATATTAGAATTCACAGGCATCAAATTTTTCAACGGCGTCCCTATTGCCCACGTGTTGGTTCGTCCCTTTCAATACGATGCCGAACAAAAAGAGCTTTACTTTATTGAATCGATCTCGTTTTCGTTGCAAACTTCTGGCCAGAGGCAGAAAGGCATAGAACGTGAAAAGGCGTTTTCACAAACAGAGGATGACACACGCGACCGTTCTTTGCTACAAATACCGCAGTCCGTTACGGATGCGGACAATCGGAGTGCAGCGGAAATCAATATCGAGTACGACGTTAGCGCGCCCGTTGAGCAAACTATTTCGACGGAGCAATTTTTTCGTTATGCCATCATCACGACGGAAGCATTGAAAGATGAAATGCAAACGTTACGGCACTGGAAAAACCGCCGCGGCGTCCCCTCGGCAATCTGGACCATAGGCGAAATCGAGGCGCAGTTTCCCAGGGGTGCGGATCAGGCTGAGCGTGTCCGGAATTTTATCCGCTGGGCTTACCAGATGCGGGGATTAAAATACGTGTTGCTGGCCGGAGACACCGAACTGGTACCTTCAAGAATCATCCGGGCGGGCCGCAAAATTTTCCCAAGCGACTATTATTATGCCGACCTGGACGGAAGCTGGAATGCTGACGAAGATGACATATTTGCTGAAAAAGGCGATCAGGTGGATGGCTATCCGGAGATTTATGTGGGCAGACTGCCGGTCAAAACCAAAGAAGAGGTCCAACGCTTCTTTGATAAATTTTTTCAATATGTAAAAATGCCGTTCCGGGACGGCGCCTATCCTACCAATGCGCTTTATATGGCCGCCAATTTAAGTTACAGTGGAGACAGCGAAGGTTGGATCACAAATCATATTGATCCCCGGATTGCACCTGAATTTGAACGTACCTGGTTGACGCAGGATGATCATGTGGGCAGCGATCCGCAGGTTGCATTGGACGCCTTACGGCAGAATTACGGGCTGATTTTCACGGAATGCCATGGACTATATCACACCATCAGGCCCGGCGCGCGTGGCTCCAATATTTACACCTATCAGCTTGATGATATGGGCAATACACGCCCCGGGGTTTGGTACGTGGCCAGTTGCTATACGAATGATATACGAAAACGGGCTTTTTCGGAATTATACCTGCTCGGTGAAAACGGTGGAGGAGCGGCCTATATTGCGAATACCGATTACGAATATCCGCGGCAAAGTCTCGCCATGCAATCGGAATTTTATAATCTGATTTTTAACAAGGGGCGTTTCCATCTTTCTGAAGCCCACTATCTTTCCCGCCTGAAAAATCTGGGCTATTTGTGGAGCGAAGTAAACCAGATCATCGTTTACTCCACGCTTGTTTTAGGCGATCCGCAGATGCCGGTTTGGACCAAAGAACCCCAGGATTTCGAAATGCAGGTTCTCGAAGAGCCGCAGGAAGAGAGCGGTCTGCTAAAATTAAAGGTTACAAACAAAGCAAGCGGAAAAGCGGTGGAAGGGGCGACCGTTACGATTTACCCCGAAGATTATGAAAAAGACAATCAAACCTACATTATTATGAAGACCGGCGCAGACGGGATTGCCAGGACCAGTTTTAATGGTCGGGATGCCGGCGCATTTCTACTGACGGTCAGTAAGCATAATTACCGTCCGCATGAACAGGGCTTACTTTTAAAGGGCGTCAGTAAGGTAGCCCTTGCAAGCAGCGCTCTCCGGATCGAGGAGCAGGGTTCGTACAGCAACGGTCAGGTGGAACCGGGCGAATCGTTCAAACTTATACTATTGCTAAAAAACCAGGGCGACGAAAGTTTGCCGGCGGGCGGCCGTTTGATACTGAAGGAGTATCCGTCGGCCTTGAAGGTGACCAATGAAAAAATCGATGCCCTTCCGGAAATAGCTCCCGGCGATAGTTTGTGGATTGACACATTTGATATGGAGGTTACTTCAACCGTTCAAAAGGATACAACATTAAATTTGGCGCTTGCGGTTGAAACGGATCAAATGCAATACGGCGCTTTCGGAATCAAACTGCCGGTTTACCGGCCGAATCTGCTGCTGCAAAAACCTGAAGTGCATACCGCCGATTTTGGCGAGGACGCCGAATGGCGTTATTTAAGCCGCATCCGGCCCGAAGTGTATAACGCAGGGAGGGGCGCCGCCTATCAGATTTCCGCAACGATCACTGATGTTAACCGACCGGCCGACATAAGCCGGGCAACGACCGGCCTGGAAGATATTCAACCCGGCCGGCGCCGGTTTACGGATTCCGAGTTGTTGGTAAGGCACAATATCGCCGTCGATTCCCTCCGGTTGACTCTGGCAGTAAACAGCAAACTCCAGGCGGGGAAACAGGTGCTGTCGTTTAAAGCGCCTTCTGCGCCGGAACAGATTGATTTTGAACCGCTGACTGCCGGCGCCATCCAACTGAGCTGGAATCCGGCGGCTGAAGGCGGTATCCTGGGGTATAACATTTATCGTTGCTCCTCAAGCGATACGGTTTTTAAGAAGATCAATGAAAGCCTTGTACCGAATGCCGGCTATTACGTGGATCATGAGGCGATATTCGGCGGAACCTATTACTATAAATTACAGGGCGTGGATTCCAGCGGATATCCAAGCCCTCTTTCAAAGGCGTCGAGGCCGGCCTGGAGTAGCCTGCCCTATCAGTCGAAATTCCCGGTAGAATTGGGCACAAAAGCGATTTCCAGTGGACGCAATGGTACGGCGGTTTTTGATTTTAACGCTGACGGACAAAAGGAGATCGTTGCAAGTGGCGCACGCGGCGTCCTAAAAATGTTCGATCCGCAAGGCAATATGCTGTTTTCGGTGCAAGGAATGGACGGCGAGTTAACCGAACCGGCGGTGGGCAATGTTTGGGGCGATGCAGGCCGTGAAATCGTCGTCAGCGCATATCGTGAGCGATTGCAGGCTAATTTTGTCTATGTGATAAATCCCAATAATGGGGAATTGATACATACATTTGATTTGGGATACAATGCGCCAACAGCGGTGGTTCTAAATGATCTTGACCATGACGGTCGCAACGAGATTATGGTATTGACCCACGGCAATAATCATCCCGATAAAGATATGCGGGTAAGCCGCTTGTATATTTGGGAGTATGAAGACAGTCAATGGAAAACATTCGGTAATTGGCCGCCGGATGGTTTTGTGGAATCATCGAGTTTTAGTCTGGGCGTACCGGCTTCAGCAAATCTGGAAGGAGACGGCACGGTCAGTATCCTGCTCGGAACTTCGGCGGGCAGGTTGTATAAATTTAATCCGGCGGACTCTTCAAATGCACAATGGATGCTGGAATTGGGCGGAATCATTAATTCGGCGCTTAGCATTGCCGATTTGGACCTGGATGATCGTAAAGAGATCGTGGTGCCGGCGATTCAGGAAGATAAAATTTTTGTGATCACGCCGGACGGCCGGTATAAAACGGGCTGGGAAGAAGGCCGGCCGGCCGAAGTAACGAACATCTGGGGCATGGGCGCGCCCGCTGTAGTCGGCAATCTGGATATGGATGCTATGCGGGAAGTGGTTTATGTGGGCCGCCGTCATGTATATATCTTCGAACATGACGGTACATTAAAAGAAGGCTGGCCCCGGGAACTGGTTATTGAAAAAAGCCAGTTTCAGGAAAACAACATTGTGGGTACGCCGGTGTTGGCTGATCTTAACCGTGATGAAATACCCGAAATTATTTTTGTAACTGTCGAAGGTATATTACACGCCTGGGACGCCAACAGCGGCGAAAATATCCGCGGCTTTCCGATTCCCACCGGTATGAATATTGTGGATGCCCATTCGCCGCAGGTCAATGATGTGGATGGCGACGGCGATTTGGATATTCTTTACACCGATCACGGCGGTACGTTGCATATATGGGATGCGCCGGCCCAATACAATCAATCCGTTGAATTGGTCTGGAATCAGCCCTTTGCCAACATACGGCATACAGGCGAACTGGATACCCTGGAAATCGGCCAGGTAAGCGCCATAGACGATCCGTCGGCAGCCGATTTAGTTCTACCCGGGCAATACAGCCTCAGTGATAATTATCCCGATCCGTTCAATCCGAACACCCGTTTTACCGTTCGATTGCCGAAAGCAGCTCTTGTTGAACTGGAAATATTCAATACGCTCGGACAGATGGTGGCGAACCCGGTGCAAACCGTGTTAACGGCGGGACAGCACACGATTGAATGGCACGCCAATCAAACGAAAAGCGGCGTCCCGGCGGCCAGCGGCGTCTATTTTTATCGTTTAAAATTCAAAGATGCTCAACGAGAGGGCGTCATTAAGCAGATTACGGGCAAGATGGTGTTGTTAAAATAGTTTCTGATATTATCACTTAAAGGAAATGGGGCGTACATAATAAACCGTTTTCCTGATGAAATCAAAAAAAGGCGCATCGCTCAATGCAATGCGCCTTTTTTGTTTTTAACTTGCGGCCTTTTCACTTTTTTGGGTATCGAAGGCGATTTTCAAAATATCGTCCACATCTTTAATGTAGTGAAACTTCAGATTCTCAATATTCTTTTTTGGAATCTCTTCCACATCCTTCTTATTTTTTTCGGGTAAAATTACCGAATCAATTCCGGCTCGACGGGCCGCGATAACCTTCTCACGAATACCGCCCACCGGCATGACCATGCCACGCAGTGTAATTTCGCCGGTCATGGCAAGGTTATCCTTGAGACATTTACCGGAATACAATGAGTAAAGCGCACTGAAAATAGTGACGCCCGCACTGGGCCCGTCTTTTGGAATGGCGCCGGCCGGGATGTGAATGTGCGTATCAAAGGTTTCGTTAAAGTTTTCATCGATGCCGAATTGTTCGGCATTGGCACGCAGATAACTCAGCGCTGCGGACGCCGATTCTTTCATTACGTCGCCTAATTTGCCGGTCAGGGAAAGTCCGCCTTTACCTTTCATTTTAGTGGCTTCAATGAAAAGAATATCGCCTCCAACCGGTGTCCACGCCAGTCCGGTCGCCACGCCCGGCCTTGAAACCCGCTCGGCCACTTCGGAATAGAAGCGTTCCGGTCCCAAATATTTGTATACGTTATTAGACGTAATACGCCGTTTTTTGATTTTACCTTCCACGATTTCCTTGGCTACGCCGCGCACAATAGAAGCAATTTCACGCTCCAGATTGCGCACGCCGGCCTCACGGGTATATTTGTTTACAACCGTATGGATGGCGCTCTCGGTAATCCTCAACTGATCTTCGTCAATGCCGTGGTTGTATAACTGTTTCGGAATCAAATAGCGTTCAGCAATATTGACTTTTTCTTCTTCGATGTATCCGTTTATCTCGATTGTCTCCATGCGGTCTTTCAGCGCCGGCGGAATGGTGTCGGTAATATTGGCGGTTGCGATAAAGATCACCTTGGAAAGATCGAAGGGCACTTCCAGATAATGGTCGGCAAAGGTATGGTTCTGTTCGGGGTCCAGAACTTCGAGCAGCGCCGACGATGGATCGCCCCGGAAATCCATACCCAGTTTATCGATTTCATCCAGCATAATCACCGGATTATTGGAGCCCACTTTTTTGATCTCCTGTATGATACGACCGGGCAAAGCGCCTACATACGTCCTGCGATGGCCTCGAATTTCGGCTTCATCACGGACGCCGCCCAGCGACATACGCGAAAATTTACGGTTCAGAGCGCGGGCAATGGATTTACCCAGGCTTGTTTTACCGACGCCCGGAGGGCCGACAAAACATAAGATGGGGCCTTTCATTTTGGATTTGAGCTGCCGTACGGCAAGATATTCCAGTATGCGCTTTTTGACTTTTTCCAATCCGTAGTGATCCTGATCTAAAATTTCCTCGGCTTTTTTGATATCCAGCCGATCGCGGGTGCTTTTTTTCCATGGCATTTCCATTAACCAGTCCAGATAGGTGCGGGTTACGGTGTATTCGCTGGCCATCGGCGACATCTTGGATAAACGGTTAAGTTCTTTTTCTGCAACTTCGCGTGCTTCTTTGGTCATCTTTGTATTGGCCAGCCTTTCGCGAAGCTCCTCGACCTCCGTGTTTTCATCTTCATATTCGCCGAGCTCTTTCTTGATCGCCTTTAACTGTTCGCGGAGATAATAATGGCGCTGTGTTTTGTTAAGCTCCCCCTGAACATCGCTTTGAATTTTGGAGCCCAGCTCAAGGATTTGCAGCTCTTTATTCAGTAAATAGTTCACTTTTTTCAGGCGATCTTTGACGTCGGTAATTTCCAGAACTGTCTCTTTGTCAGATACGTTGAAGTTGAGTTGAGCGGCAACCAAATCGGCCAATTTAGAGGGATCCTCCGTATTGAGGATCATAACCCTGTGCTCATTTGTCAGGTATGGCGCATGGTCTACCACTTTCTGGAAGACATTTTTAATGGTGTTCATGAGGGCTTCCACTTCAACATCTTCCTCGTAGCTTTCCTCCACCTGCATCACGGCTGCCTGGTAATAAGGATCCTTTTGCACCATGTTAACGATTTTAAAGCGATACATGCCCTGGACAATTACCTGTTCACTGCCGTCGGGCATCTTAAATTTCTTTAAGATCATTCCGGCTGTACCCCACTCGTAAAGATCCTCATGTACGGGGTCCTCAACACGCCCATCGCGTTGGGCGACAAGGCCAATAACTTTCGTCTCCTCGTCAAGGTCGTGTAACAGCGATAAAGATTTTTCACGACCGACTGCCAGGGGTAACACCTGGTTCGGAAAGACGACTGTGTTTCGTAACGGCATAATGGGGAGCACTTCGGAATTAACGGGATACTGTTTTTGCTCTTCTGCCACTTTATCCTCTCCTTTTTCTATTTGGCTTTCTGTCATTTTCATGTTTTATGAGAACTATAATTTTTTGCAACTAATGTGCCATGAATTATAAGCATGCGTATTGTCAGATAAAACATAACGTTAGCAAAAAGACCAGTGTAATATTTTTCTGCAAATATGTCAGAACCGGTATTTTTATTCTTCACTCGTGCGTTACATCATAACAATCGGCATAAATGAGTATCAATATTAATTTCAATTTGAAAACACGAAAAAACGTAACTATCTTTATAGCGAACATGAAAGGTTGTTTTAATTTAACCTTGGAAAGGTATTGTAATGGTTTCCCGATTTTCTCTGCCGGATGCATTAAAGCCGCTTGAGTCCATAGCCATGAACCTGTGGTTCAGTTGGAATCCCGACGCCCGCGACCTGTTTAAATCCATGGATTTGGAATTATGGCGCAAGGTTGAACGGAATCCGGTTGCTTTTTTACAGCAAATCTCCGCCGAAACGCTTCAACAATTCGAGAAAAATACATCGTTCATAGATGAACTAAATAGAGTGTACCAACGCCTCACTGGCTATCTCAATCAGGATGACACGCTGTTCCGAAAAAATTACACTCATTTGCGCGAACAGTGGGTGGCTTATTTTTCGGCTGAATATGGCATACATGAATCGCTGCCCAATTATGCCGGTGGACTCGGAATCCTTGCGGGCGATCATTGTAAAACCGCCAGTGACCTGGGGCTGCCGTTTGTGGCGGTCGGACTCATGTATAAACACGCCTACTTTGATCAAACCATTGACGCCGAAGGAAAACAGCAAGAGCATTATAAAACACTCAATCCCGAAGAGCTCCCGGTTACTCTGGTGAAAGATGAAGAAGACAAGCCGTTGCTTGTTAGCGTTCCCATTCTGGATCGTGAAGTCTTCATCAGAATATGGGAGGCCAAAGTCGGTCGCATTTCGCTCTATCTTTTAGATACTGACGTTGAAGATAATAAAGAAGATGATCGCACCATTATACATTCCCTCTACGGCGGAACCCGTGATACGCGCATCAAACAGGAGATTGTCCTTGGTATCGGCGGTTTGCGTGTTCTGCGTAAATTGGGATACCAACCGGCGGTATTTCACATGAATGAGGGCCATTCAGCGTTTCTGGGACTGGAACGGCTTTATGAATTAATGAACGAAGGAATGAACTTTAAAATGGCTCTTGAATATGTCAGAGCCACATCGCTTTTCACGACCCACACGCCGATTCCGGCCGGCAACGAAGCGTTTGAATTTGATATGATCGAACGCTACTTCAAGAACTTTTGGCCGCAGCTGGAGATGTCGGATGATTTCTTCTTCGAGCTGGGGCGTAATATCAATGAACACCAGCACGCCAATTTTTCACTGACGGTTCTGGCGCTGAATCTTTCACACATGGCAAACGGCGTCAGCGCGCTTCACGGGGAAGTATCAAGGAAAATGTGGCAACGGGTCTATCCCGGCATCCCGGTTTCGGAAGTTCCAATCGGGCATGTTACCAACGGAATACATACCGAATCCTGGCTGAACAGGGAAATGATCCGGTTGTTTGACCGATATGTGGGCGAGGATTGGCGTGATCATATACTGGATGAACATTACTGGGATAAAATCAAAGAAGCGCCGGAGGATGTGTTCTGGCAGGCCATGCAGACCATGAAAAAGGATATGGCCGACCATCTTCGTCGTCTCTATGCATTACAGCTCGAACGCCTTCAGGGCAATAAGCATGATTTCCCGGCCGCGGAAAACATACTAAATGAAGAAAGTCTGACGATCGGCTTTGCCCGCCGTTTTGCACCCTATAAACGTGCGACGCTGATCTTTAGCGATTTAGAGCGCTTAAAGAAATTGCTAAACGACGAGGACCGTCCTCTGCAAATCATTTTTTCCGGCAAGGCGCATCCCCATAACGATGCCGGCAAGGAACTGATTCGAACGATCAACCATTACGCCCGCCAGGAGGGTCTTAAAGGCAAAATCCTCTTCATGGAAAATTACGGCATCGATATTGGCCGCTCTTTGGTATCCGGTGTGGACCTCTGGCTGAATAATCCGCGCCGGCCTCTGGAAGCCAGCGGAACCAGCGGCCAAAAAGTACCGATAAACGGCGGCGTCAATTTTTCCGTTCTGGATGGCTGGTGGCCCGAAGCCTATAATGGTCAAAACGGCTGGGTCATCGGATCCGACCTGGAATTATCCGACCCAAATCGTCAGGATCAGGAAGACGCCGACGCCCTGTACGATATCCTGGAGAATAAGATACTTCCGCTCTACTACGACCGCGATAAATCCGGTATCCCCAGGCAGTGGCTACAGGTTGCCAGGGAGTCACTGCGTTCGGTTATATCCCGATTTAGTACCCACCGCATGGTGTGGAATTACATCGAGCAATACTACGTGCCCGGCATGAAGCGCTGTTTGCGCTACAAAGAAAACGATTATGCCGAATTGTTCCGGTTCAGTCGCTGGCAAAACCGGATACAACGCCATTGGCATAAAATGAGTTTATATGTGAAAAACGGCAACGGAATCGAAGAAGATCAGCGTATTTTCAGCCCTGGCGAGGCGAAAGAGATTACGGTGCTCGTCAATGCCCAACAGATCGAACCGGAAGATTTACGGGTGGAAATCACGCTCGAGCGCCAGGATTCCATACAGGGCGCCCAGCATGTGGAAATTTATCCCATGGGGCTGGTCAATCGTACGAACGGCGATTCGTTCGAGTACCGTGCGGTGGTGAAAGCTAAAAACGACGGGAGTTATCGTTTGAACTGCCGCGTGATACCGACCCATGAGGATTTTATCAACAAGCATGAATCGCGCTTGATTCATTGGCTGGACTAAACAGGGAATTGCCTGCCATAGATTGGTTTACCGTTGGGATTGAGTTTATGGAGTAACGGCCGATTTTACGGCAATAATCGTTATCTGAACTCCCGCCGGTTATTCAGTTAATAAATAACCGATCGTAAACGCGGCTTTGCCCTTCCTCATATTCGGCGCCGCCGCCGTGCCACATACCGGCTTCCTTCCGAACCGCCCGGAATTCTCCGATGCCTGCGCCGCCATGATCGTCCTGTCCGCCGATAAATACCGAAATCGGGCTGTCTTTTTTCAGGCCCGGCAGATACTTTTTCTCAATCCGGAAACGTATTTGTGCCACATTTACATAGCCGATGGGATACCGTTCGTCCATGGGCACATAGGCGGCCAGCGTTTCATCGTTCGCATTGCGAATCTCAAAACCGCCGCCGATGTAAATAATACGGTTATAGGCCCGTTCATAGGGCAAACGCACATTGGCGTTGTTACCGATTAGAGGCGAGCGATTTTCCGTGAGCGAATCATCCCGGATGGCGACGGCGGCGTATGTTAATTGGAAACCATAGGCCGGGTGCCAGCCCGGATCCACCAATCGTTCAAAGGCGAGTTCAAAGGCCCAGTGCGTTTGATCGTCATAGACGGCAAAATGGCGTAAGTCTAAAATGCCATCTTCGAACATGGGATGTTGAGGGTAAACATAGCGCCGGTTCGGCCCGCGATCATCCTGCAACGGATCGTCCGCCGAGATTAGTACCGGTCGGTCTTCCTGGGGCGGGAAGTAAATTTGTTTTTTGGGTAATACATCGTAATCGATTTGTTGCAGGGCGGCAAACGAACGACTAAAGCGTGGTCGGGCAAATGCCCAGTTCGTAGATGTTTCTTTCTCTTTTTCCTCTGCAGATTCTTTAATATAATGGTATTTCCAGTGTGCGCCTTTGTGAGGCAACTTGGCGATCACCGGTTCCCGTTTACCCGGCAGATAAATTTCACCGACCAGGTTGGTGTCTCCCGCACGGGATTGCAGACCAATCGTAATGGCGCGCGCGTTTTCCTGCCAGTTTATGTCGATGAAGCCATCTTTAAACGGCGCTGCGATATCGAAACGGCGTTTTTTGTTCTCCGAAGGGGCTGGGCGAAGCCTGAAACGGTGTTCCGGAGCGATGGGTGTGTACCCAACCACGTCCTGGTAAATATTACGGATAAACTCCGCCAGACTCCAGGCCTGGGAGACCGTCCCGGATATCTGAGGCGGTTGCCCTTTTTTGCGCGGTAAGGCATCCAACAACTCCGAGTAATTGCCGATGGCGTCGTTTTCTAATATTTGCCGCATTTCGTTATGTAATAGCGAATCGGCAGCGTCAAATTGTTGAACCGTTTTTAATCCCGAAACGACGGGTCCCGCCAACCATGTCCATACCGTGCCGTTGTGGTAGGCGGCGTCGGGTACGTAATAGGGCGGATAATGATGCCAGGGGTGAAAGTTTCGATCCCTCTGCCACAAAGAAGCGACGCCATAAGGAAACGTCAATTTTGTGAATACATTTTGAACGACGGATTCCTGTTGCTCTTGTGAAAGGAGCGGAGCGATGCCTGCCAGATTTGGAACGGTAATGGCAAAAATTTGATTGGGACGCATAGAAGTATCGGGTTGTCCGCCGGGATTCAAATGGTCGTATAAACACGCCCGTTTATTATTCCAGAAATCTGTGGTAAAATTGGCTTTGATTTGATCACTGATTTTTTGCCATCTTTCGAAATCTTCTTCATAACCGAATTTTTTGCTTAAGTGCAGGCCGATTTGCAGCGATGTGTACCATAAAGCCTGGATTTCCACGGCGCGGTTATCCCGCGGCGACCAGGCGCCATCCGGACCTTTGGCGTCCATCCATGTTTCTGCGGCCTCGTGGATGAGATAACCCGAAGCATCCGTGCGATTTTGCAGTGCACCATTGATTGCGCGTTTGATTACGGGGTACATGGCTTGCAAAAACGCCCGGTCTCCGCTGAAGAGATAATATTCATACAATTCGCGAATAAACCACCAGGTGCCGTCGGCCGTGTTATAGATGATTTCAGTGTTGGTAATGCGGTTCGGGATGCGACCGAATGTGCGCCTTTCGGGATCGTCTTCCTGGAAGCGGGCGAAATTGCGCAGGATTTCACGCGCCATGGCCGGTTTACCGGCGTAAAGGACGGCTCCTGTAAATGCGATGAAGGTATCGCGCCCCCAGTAATTATTGAACCAGGGAAGCCCGGCCCAGATGCCGCGGCCGCGCTGTTTGGTGATCAGGGCGTCGAGCGAGATGATAGCCCATCGCAGTGCTTTGTTGGTTCGGTCGTTAAAGAAATTCACATACTGTTTATTCAGAAGTTTAATGATACGCTGTTTGCGTTTTACGATAAGCTTCTGCCAATTACCGGCTAACGTATCGAGCCGGTTTTGAAGAGACGCGGCGCTATCGGACAATGCCATCACAAACAAGGTGTGTTTCTCCGATTGCCGGAGATGACGGATACCCAGCCATTGCAGCGGCATCTGACTGCCGCCGGCAAATTGTTCGGCGGAAACGATCAATTCGGGGCGATCTTTTCCGACGACCTGTGGTTGTTCGAATAATTTTTGATGCCAGATCGGCATAATATGCACGGGCCCTGATTTGTTTGATTCGACGGTCAGGATGATGGCGTCGATGGAATCCAATAGTACGAACGTCTCTACGCTGCCATCGGCGTGTACCCGTTCGAATCCGTGTGGGCTATAGCGAAACGCTTTAATTTTCTCACGATTTAATAGTTTGTTGTCCTGAAATATTTGATAATCTTTCAAATAATGAAACTCATTGACCGTCCAACCCTGGTAACCGGATCGGTGCACCTTTCGGGACAATCCCGTCCAGAAACCGTCCTGCTTATTGGTATAGGTATAGGCATGATTATCACGCTCTTCCGGCACGAGGGTCAAAGAGTCGTACCAATGCATCGATTTATCTTTCGGGTCAAGCATTTGACAGGCCGTATAGATCATAGAAAGCACTAATAAAATAACGAACCCGCCTGATGTATAGAGTAATTTGAAATTTCGGTGCGGCTGGATTTTATTTTGGGATTTTTCCATATATTTATGACCATACCTGCGTTTGGTCTTTATCCGCGATCAATTAGGCTAATGTCCCGGCGCTTAAATTAATTCCATAATGATGTCGGAGCAACTGCTTTGCTAAATCAAACCGACCGCAATCACAAATTGACGAATCTAAATAAATACATATATTCATAAGAGCAGCCGGCCTTTTTGGATACCTTGTGTTGTTGCCCATCAAGCCGGCCGCTCCATCTGTGGTTTGAAGGAAAGGATTATTTTGTATATTTGGTAATCCAGGCGTGGACGGTATGCCACCACAAACGCGCATTTTGCGGTTTTTGTACGAAATGATCTTCATCCGGGAAAAAAAGCAGCTTGGATTCCACACCTTGCCGCTGTAATGCGGTAAAAAGCTGCAAGCCCTGCGTATAGGGTACGCGATAATCATGTTCGCCATGAATCACTAACATGGGGGTATTAAAATGTTCAGCGCGGTTCGCGGGATTCCATTTTTGATATAATGAATTTTCATCCCATGGCGGACCGTTGAATTCCCATTCAGGAAACCACAATTCTTCGGTAGCGCCGTACATACTGACCTGTTCATACACACCGTCATGTGAAACAAGGCATTGGAAAGGGTTGTCGGCGCCAGCGATCCAGTTGATCATAAAGCCGCCGTATGAGGCGCCGGCCGCGGCGAGCCGTTCACCATCGATGAAGTCGTAGTGTTTTAATACATATTGGGTGCCTTTCCGGATATCCTCATAAGGGGCGCCGCCCCAGTCCTTGGAAACGGCGTCCGTAAATTTCTGTCCGTATCCCCGGCTGCCATGAAAATTGATAAAGAAGACGACATAACCGCGAGCGGCAAACATCTGGTAATTCCAGCGATAATGGAAATCGTTGCCCCAGGCGCCCTGCGGTCCACCGTGGATTAATTCGATAGCGGGGTATTTTTTTTGCGGATCGAAAAACGGCGGCTTTAAAATAAAGCCCTGAACGGAATCGCCGTTTGCGCCCTCGAACCAGAACGCTTCGTAGGTAGGAAGCGTCAGATCCGCAAGGCGTTCGCTATTAATTCGACTCAACTGCTTCAGTTGAGTGCGATCAAGATCATAACTGAATATTTCGCGCGGCATGGAAGCCGTTTCTTTGGCAAAAACCAGCGTGTGATCGTCGAGAAATTGAACATGGTGGAGATAGTGACCTTTCAAAACAGGCTGAATTTTTCCGTTTTCTACCGATACCTTATACAAATTGATATTATCCTCCTCGGCCACCGTAAAGTAGATATCATTGCCCGATGGATGCCAGACAATGGATGAAGCGGAGAGGGTGAACCCTTTCGTTAATTCACGAATGGATTGTGTGTCACGGTCGTAAAGCATGATGCGGTAACGATCGGCTTCAAATCCGGCGCGCTCCATGGAAGTGAAGGCAATATAACGGCCATCCGGCGAAAAGTGAGGATTATTATCATTGCCTTTATTTTGAGTGATTCGTTTTATCTTTCCACTTTGGAGATCATGCAAAAACAGGTCGTTATTCGTGCTGGCCGCTATGATGTCATCCGTATTGCGTACAAAACAGATGGTATTGCCGTCGGGTGAAAACGTATAGTCTTGGCCGCTGCCAAGACTGACGGGCGGAGCATCGAATTTGCCGGGCGTAACATCACGCACGTTTTTGCCGTTAACATTGGCCATAAATACGTGTTTGATGCGACCTTCACGCCAGTGATTCCAATGGCGGTAAAGTAAGTGATCGATAACGCGCGCTTTTACCGGACTGTCTTGTTGCTGCTTTAATTTCTTTTCGCTGCATTCAAGGGTTTCGCATTCCGGGAAAATATTGCTGACAAACATCATGCGTTTCCCGTCCCTGTCCAAGACGGGGCCGCTGGCGCCCGTGGCGATATCGGTTATTTGTTGGGTTTTACCGTCTTCGATCCGGGTTTTCCATATCTGACCGTCGCGGTTAAAGTAAAGGGTTTGTCCGTCGGGGGACCACACGGGATTGGAGCTGGATTTATTATGGTTGGTCCGGCGCTGCTTTTCACGCGATTTCATATTTAATAGCCAGATATCGGTTTTAAGGCTGTTGCCTTCAATATCCGGAACCGTTGCCGCATAAGCCAGCCACTCGCCGTCGGGTTGAACGGCGATGTCGCCGAGGCGGTGCATTGCGAAAAAATCTTCAAACGTAATGGCACGTTTGGCTGCGGCTATGGTAAATATGGAAGTTAGCAATAAAATACCCAGCAAATAATAGCGTCTCATGTTGTGTCTCCGTGATATCAAGGTTTGACTTTTAACTGATTGGCGTCTGTAAAATAGTGTATTGCATGGTATTGAGCCAGTCAAATAATAAATAAAAATATGATTTTAAATGGCTTCAGATTGTTATAAAATCCAATAGATTAATGTTTACCTGTGTTAGAGTGAAGTATTGACACTGCTTTTTACTTGTATGCAGCACGGGATATACTGTTACAGCTCGGAGTGCTAAGAGAGTAAATTAAAAAAATCATTTATTGACATACATGTATGAGAATGGTATATTTTAAAAAGTTATGATAGTATAACATTTGTTAGCGCAGGAATAACAAATGAAAGACGTTTGGAAAAAATTCGATGAAGTCGAATTAACACATAGCAGCGTGCATCACCTGATGGCGATGCATGAACTGCTGAAAAAGCATGGATATGTGCGTGGTATTGATATCGCTCATTATCTCGAAATCAGCCGTAGCAGCGTTTCGATAACCATGAAGAAGCTAAAGCTCAAAGGGTACATCGTTGAAGATGAGAACAAATTTTATAAGTTCACCGAACGCGGCAAAGAACTAATCAACAGCGTATTGAGCAAGCGACGCATTATCCGTATGTTTTTCACCCATGCGCTTAATCTTTCGGAAGAACTGGCGGAATCCGAAGCATGTAAAATTGAGCATTTGTTGGAGGAAGACACCGGTCAACGTTTGATGAGTTTTATGGGTTTTTATCTCTCCAAGAGTCCGTCGGCCAAACAATTCCGCGAACGCTTCCACAATTTTACTTACCATTGCAACCAGTTCGAAGAGTGTGATGTTTGTGAGCTGGAGTGCTACTTTGCAAAAGTGGAAGAGGGCGAAGCGGCTGCCGCGGATTAACGCTTCAAATCGATATTGAACCTTTGGATACAGGAATTGAGCGACGTCCTTGGCGTTCCGAGAAGTTGTGCGGCTTTACTGATATTATTATCGGTTAATTCCAGTGCTTTCAGAATCACCTGCCTCTGAGCCTCATGCAATAAATTAACACCGGATTGAACCGGCAAATTAAGTGCAAAGGCATTGTCGGAGGCATGGCTGTTTTCGTATTTCTGGAAGGGCGTGGTAAAATCGTCCACTTGAAGCGTTAGCCCTTTTTTAACCAGCATAGCGCGTTCGATGCAATTTCGCAGTTCCCGAACGTTGCCCCGCCATTCATTATCCTGCAAGTATTGTTTTGCTTCATCGGAAATTTGCGATATGGATTTGTTGAATTTGCGGTTGAAGTGTTCGATAAACAATTTTGCTAGCGGTAAAATATCCTGTTTGCGCTCTCTGAGCGGAGGGACATGAATGGTCGCCACATTGAGCCTGTAGTAGAGATCCATTCGAAAACGCTTTTCCTGAACCAGTTCCTGTAAACGGGCGTTGGTGGCGGCAATAAAGCGTACATCCACTTTGGTCTGGCTTTCCGCGCCTAACCGAAGGAAGGCGTTTTGTTCGAGAATGTGGAGTAACTTTGTCTGTAGATCGAAATTGAGCTCGCCGATTTCATCGAGAAACAATGTGCCGCCGTCGGCCTGTTCGATCAATCCTTTTTTACCTTTATTACGCGCACCGGTGAAGGCGCCGGGCGCATAACCGAATAGTTCGCTCTCCAATAAGTCCGACGGAATGGCGGAGCAATTCATTGATACAAAGGGTCGGTTAAAGCGGTCGCTTTGATTATGGATGATTTCGGCGACAAAATTTTTGCCGGAACCGGTTTCACCTTCAATCAATACGATGGAATCGGATTTGGCAAACTCTCCTGCAAGCGTTAAAACCTCTTTCATTGCCGGCGATTCCGTTATAATTTTTGGTAAATGGTTCCGTTTACGGAAAGCCTGCCGGAGCATTTGCACTTCTTTTTTCAAACGGAGATTATCGAGTACGCGCTGTACGGTGAAGCGGATAAAATCGGCGTCGACTTTTTTCTGGATAAAATCGATGGCGCCGAGTTTCATGGCGTCAACAGCCGTTTCAATACTTCCGTGGGCCGTAATCATTACCACGGCCAGATCGGGAAACATTTCGCGTAACTCGCTTAGAACCTTAATGCCGTCCCGGTCTCTCAGTTTGTAATCCAACAGAATCAAATCGATCTCTTCTTCATTCAAAATTTGTAATGCCTTTTCCACCGTTGTCGCCGTAATTACGCGTTTTTCATCGTCTTGAATCACTCTTTTCAGAGAGTTGCAAACCACTTTTTCATCGTCCAGAATTAAAATATTAAAGCGCATCAGTTCTCCTTTTTCGCACGTTTAAAATGAATGCGAAACGTTGTTCCCAGTCCAACTTCGCTTTGCACTTCGTAATGGGCATCGTGTTGTTCGAGAATGCGTTGAACAATGGCCATGCCCAATCCCGTTCCCTGAGGCGACTTGCTGTAAAAGGGATAGAAGATGCGGTTGATTTCATCGGCCGGAATGCCGCAGCCCGTGTCAGCTATTTCAACGATCAAATAAGGTTCATCGATAAAAGTTTTCACAGTTAACTTTCCCGAGCTTTTCATGGCCTGAAACGCGTTTAAGAACAGGTTGACGAAGACCTGTTCGAGTTGATGTTCATCGCCCTCGATAAACGTACCATCATGCTGGAAATGAGTTTGTATCGTAATCGCCGATTTTTCGAACTGTTTTTTTACAAGTGTTAAACTCTTGTTTATGATCACATCCGGTGAAAGCCGTTCAAAAGAGAGTTCGTGCGGTTTGGCAAAATCCAGAATGGCGGTGATGATGTGTTGCATGCGGTTGATGCTGTCTTTGAATTCGGGATAGACCTCCTTGAAGTGCGGAGCGTTTTCGAAATGCTTGTTTAAATAGTCCAGATTGTTGTTCAGGGCAAACAGCGGATTACGGATTTCATGGGCGATACCTGAGGATAATTGTCCCAGGGCGAACATTTTTTCGGTTTGGTTGGCGTACTGTTCGATCTTTTTCCGTTCTGAGATATCACGGATATAAATAAAGGAAAGGTTCCGTTGACGGCCCAGCTCAAATCCAAATAAGCGGTAAATTTCAATAGGAACCCTTTGATTGAATTTGGTTAAAAGTGATGATTCGAAATGTTCGGAACGATGATCGGCGGGCTGATGAATAACGCGTTTATTTTTCCAGTCGATCAATTCAAAAAAATTAGTGGATTTCAACGATGCTTCGTCATAGCCTGTCAACTGAACCAGTTTTTGATTACAGTCGATGATATCCCCGCTTTCACTGGTGATGGCAACCGCCTCAATGGAGTGTTCGATCAAATTGCGGTACTTGTTTTCCGATGCTATCAGCTGTTTGGTGTATTGCCGGATACGGTTCCGCATGGCTTCAAATGCGGAGGCCAGTCTGCCGAGCTCATCCTGGCCCGGAATCGGGACGGGCGCCTCGTAATTATCGCGGGTGATATTTTCCGCCGAAACTTCCAGACTGCGTAAGGGCCGGATAATGATGCGTCGCATCACAACCGTAATAAAGAGCGACAAAATGGCGATAGTCAATAAAGCCGACACCAGGATAAAAATGATGCTGTCCCGTTTGTTCTGTAAATGATCCTGCATCGGCAACATTATACTGATCCCGCCGCGTACATCGCCCAACTCATATCCCTGCTGGCGATGGCAGCTTAAACATGATTTTTCGGTATAAAGCGGAGCGAAATAGCGAAAGTACGGTTTTCCATCATGTTGTTCCGACTGGTAAAATTCTTTGGGCGTCTTTCCATCGGAAGCAGCGGTTTCTTCAAAATGAATCAGGGCCTGTCGTTCGAATTGGTCGGGCCGGTTGTTGGGATTGATGTATTTGAGGCTTGTCAGATGGAACGAGTAATCTTTACCGATGATGTAACTCAGATCGCTCAGTTCGCGCGTCACCATGGCCGGATTGCGGAGAATCAGGGTATCGCCGTGCGTGGTTCTTAAAATGGGATGATCCAGAAAGGGATTGGGATTCACTTCATCACGTTGAACGACGAATACGCCTTCGTGATCCGAAATCCACTTACGTACAATGACAATGTTGTTGTAAACGGTACGGGCCGTGGTTAACAAATGTTTTTCGATGTAAGTCTGCTGGCGCTGCGCCATGATAAAGAAGATGGTTGTGATAATCAAAGTAACGATGATGATGACCAGTAAGGTGATTTTCAAGGTTAATCGCATGAATTTTTAAACCTCATTTCCCGACTGAATAGCAGTAATTTGATCGCCTGTTTTGACGAAATATAGTCACTCTGACTGCATAACGTCAATTTTCCTTTGCAATATTTTATTTCAATTCATTTATAAAATTAAATAATACAATACGTTATATCTAATATATTTTTATGGTATGGTTGTTGAAAAGAATAAAGTGAAATATTTCATAAGAATGCAATAGGTTGAACCAAACCAAACGGAGGCAAAATGAAACGTTTTATCGCCAAAACTTTAATCGTTCTTTTTATTCTAACGCCAACGCTTTTTGCGGTTGATTTTAAAGTTAACGGCGTGTACACCGCATGGGCCCAGTCGCAGCATGCTTTTAACCTGAACAGCGATGTCTATGACCATAACTACGTAGTTCAGATGCTGCGTTTTAACGTCCAGGCTCAAGCGAGTGATAACCTGAAAGTGGTTACTCGCTTTGATATTGCCCAGGGATGGTGGGGTGTCGATAACGCTCTCCGCAGCGTAGAGCGTCCTTACGGTTCTTACGGCGGCAGCAGTCTGTTCGATTACAAAGACACCAATTACCTTTTTCATGTGGACCAGGCTTATGTGGATTTCAATGTACCTGACTTACCCATAAGCGCCCGTATCGGCCGCATGTGGTACGGCCTCGGCAACAAAATCATGGTGGATAATAACTACGATGGAATACAAATCGATTTTAACGATGTGATCGGCAAAAAAATTACGCTGGGGTGGGCTAAAGTTTCCGAAGGCGCCGACGGCTTAAGCGATCTTGTAACCGAAGATGCGGAGGGCAATGTACTCCAGGACGCCCGCGACGCCGATTTGATTACGGTTGATTTTCAAAATGAAGCCGGAGCATTCAAATATAATGCTTACGGATTTTATTATACCGATCGCAGCGTCGATGACATGAATGCCTATGTGCCGCATCATCTTCAATTTTTTAGAACGCGTTTCACTCCGCAAATCACGCAATTGACCGCCCTGGGACTGGCCGGAACTTATAAAGCCGGTAAACTCACGGTTGACGGGGAATTGGATTATTTGATGGGTAAGGACGATATCGACAACCAGACGCACGGCTCCAATCAATTGGTGGATATTAACGACGGCGATTTAAGCGGTTATAATCTTTACCTGAAGGCGAATTACGCCGCCACCGATAAGCTTACGGTAGGCGCCGTTGGCGGTATGGGATCGGGCGACGATGATGTAACCTCGGGCGCCGGTAATGTCAATAAATTACGCACATCCGGTTTTTTCTACATTACCGAGGTCTGGGAAGATTCCATTATGCCCGATGAAGAAGGCATCACCCCGCAGGGATTGGGCGCACCCAATGTCCGCGGTTACCGCGAACTGGAAAATTCCACGCTTTTTCAGGTAAACGGCGATTATAAAGTGACAAAGAAATTTTCGACCTTCCTCTCATATACTTACATCATGGCAACCCAACCTGTTTATGAGTGGAACCCTGATGGAACGCCAAACATGAACGGTGCATCCGCCAGCGATATCGGCCAGGAGATTGATTTTAAATTTAATTACGCCATGCAACCGGGATTGAACTTCCTGTTACGCGGCGGCTACTTCATGCCCGGCGACGCAGCCGGATACCTGCTCAACGGTAACACCCAAAACAGCGACGCCGCCTGGGAATTAAAGGGCATGGTGCTTTACAAATTCTGATCGTAGCCATATGAAAGGGTATGACGTTATAACGTCATACCCGTTTTTTATTTTCAGTAAGATTAAACCAAATGGAGCAATCATGATGAAAAAAAACACCCTGTTAAAAGTGCTCTTACTACTGGCGCCGGTCTTTTTATTTTTTACGATTCAAGCCACGGCCGGTGAAGAGCAGGAAAAACATCCCGAGGTGGACTTCTCCATGAGCTGCAAGGCGTGCCATAAAACGGTTACCCCGGATATCCATGATGAATGGAAGGCCAGCGCTCATGGTAAAATGAACTTTGCCTGCTATATGTGTCATGGCGACGGTAAAGAAGAATTCCACGTTAAACCGGGCAGTGAACGTTGCGTAAGTTGCCACTCCGATCAGGAAGTGGATTTCAGCAAAACCAAACTGAGCAATTGTTTCGACTGTCACCAGGGGCATTCATTGAAGTTTCATCAAGCACAATAAAGAGGAGGCAACCATGGCGGTTTCCCGAAGAGATTTTCTGAAAAAATCGGCTGCTGCCACGGCCGCTGCCAGTATCGGCGTCAATCTGCTTCCCGGCATGAACAATGCCTTGTTTGCGGATAACATGCAATGGCATAAATCGGTATGCCGGTATTGCGGCGTAGGCTGCGGTGTGATGGTCGGAGAAAAAGACGGTAAAATTGCAGCGGTGAAAGGGGATAAAGAGAATACCATAAACAACGGCCATCTATGCATAAAAGCGTTTTATTTACAAAAGGCGGTCCATGCCAAAACACGTCTGGATCATGCCTTGATTAAAAAGAACGGAGAATTCCGGAAAGCGAGCATGGAAGAGGCGCTCGATTATGTGGCGAAGAAGTTTAATGATATCCGTCAGGCTCATGGTCCCGATGCCCTGGCCTTTTATGGTTCAGGACAGGCGGAGACCGAAGAGACTTACATAGCCAATAAGCTTTTCAAGGGCTGTATCGGCACCAACAATGTGGAGGGCAATCCCCGTTTGTGTATGGCCAGCGCTGTGGGCGGCTATCTGACCAGCCTGGGTTTGGATGAACCCGCCGGCACCTACGAAGATATCGAGAAGGCCGATATGTTTATGCTGATCGGCTCCAATACGGCGGAAGCGCATCCTATTGTTTTCGAACGTATCATGCGCCACAAAAATAAGAATCCTGATGTCAAAATTTTGATCATTGATCCGCGTAAAACGCCCACCGATCAGGTGGCAGACTTGCACCTGTTTGTAAAACCGGGATACGACCTGGCGGTGTTGCATGCCATGGCCAAGATTATGATCGAAGAAGGGTATGTGGATGAAGATTTTATCCGGAACCATGTGAATTTTAAGGATAATGAAAAGGATTTGACCTACGCCCAATATAAACAATTCCTGCAGACCTTTACGCCGGAATACGCCGCTAAAGAGAGCGGAGCAGAGGCGAAAAATATCGTTAAAGCGGCGCGCATGTTCGGACAATCTTCTGCCGTCATGAGCATGTGGACGATGGGAATCAATCAGCGTACCCGCGGCGTATGGGCCAATAATCTGATCACCAATCTGCATTTACTCACCGGTAAAATCGGAAAACCCGGATGCGATTCATTCTCCTTAACCGGCCAGCCCAATGCCTGCGGCGGCGTACGTGAGGGCGGAGGCCTCTGTCATTTGTTGCCGGCACACCGTGTTGTTGCAAATCCTCAGCACCGCAAAGAAGTAGCAAAGGTTTGGGAAGTTCCCGAGAGCAAGATTCAGCCTAAACCGGGCAAACATACGATCGCCATGTTCACGGCATTGAACGAAGGCGAAATCAAAGGCATTCTTGTCCTTTGTACCAATCCTGCTCAGTCCCTGCCCAACGCCAGTAAATACTGGAAAGGATTAAAAGAACAATTCGTAGTCGTAGCCGAGTCCTTTTTCCCGACGGCCACAACGGAATATGCCGATGTTGTACTGCCGGCATCTTTCTGGACGGAAAAAGAGGGCGTTTACGGCTGTACCGAGCGGCGTTCGCAGTATATGCCGAAAGTTAAGGATGCACCCGGCGAAGCCCGCTGGGACGCCTTTATTTTACGCGACCTGGCGAAGAAAATGGGCTTCGAAAAAGAGTTCCGTAAATACAATACTGCCGAAGATATCTGGAACGAATATCGCGTGCTCACCAAAGGTAAAGACATGGATTTGTGGGGCGCCACCTATGAACGCCTGAAAAAGGTGCGCGGCTTAACCTGGCCGGTGCCGAGCGAGGATCATCCGGGCACATACAAACGCTATACCGAGGGCGATCCGTTGTTTGATGAACTACCCGCGGAGAAGAAAGCGGGACGCCGCATGTACTTTTATGGCAAACCGGATGGAAGGGCGATCGTATGGGCAAGGCCCGATAAAGGACCGGAAGAGCCCACCGATGCGGAATATCCGTTTGCCTTAACCACCGGTCGCGTTCTGGAACACTGGCACACGATGACAATGACCGGTACGGCGCCGGAATTGAGACGGGCCGTCCCGCAATGTTATGTGGAAATCCATCCCGATGACGCCAGGGCGTTAGGCATTTCCGATCGTCAGGAGGTTACCGTTAAAACACGTCGCGGCGATCTGAAACTGCCGGCGCGTGTAATCGATCGCCCCGAACCGGGTACGGTTTTTATCCCCTGGCACTGGGAAGAGTGGATGGCCAACGTTCTCACGATCGACGCCTTTGATCCGGGTTCCAAGGAACCGGAATACAAAGTCTGTGCCGCTCAAATTAGCAAAGCATGATGGCCCTCGGGAAAGACCGGATGTGGAGTCCGGTCTTTCCTTTTTAGTTTATCCTGGATGAACGAAAGGAATGATTCAGAAAAATGAACACGCAGGAACAGGTAAGCCGTAAAGAATTCATCAAATCATTCTTTAAAATACTGCGCGGCGGAGCGGACGCCGATGATGCGGCGGAGCATGGAACACAAAAACCTCCGGCTTATGTATTGCCGCCCGGCGCCCGGAAGGAAGAACATTTTCTGGATAACTGCAACCATTGTTATGCCTGCGTTGCGGCCTGTATGCACGAAGCGATCGCCGTTTATCGGCGGGATGAGCATCACGCTTTGTACGGTTATCCTTACATTGATCCGCGAATACAGCCCTGTTTGAAAAATGATAATTTTCCGTGCATCGAGGCCTGTCCCACACCGGCGCTGGACTGGGCTTACCGTGATTTTTCCGAACGTTACGCCGTGATCGATACGGATATTTGTTTCGCTTACCGGGATCTGTTCTGTATGACCTGTGTTCAGCATTGTCCGCCGCAGGAGCAAGCGATTAACCTGGACTCGCAAGGCCGGCCCTCCGTGAATGAAGATAATTGCAGCGGATGCGGCATTTGTATCCTTTATTGCCCTTCGGAGCCGCCGGCAATCACAATACACGCAAGCAAAGATTGAGGTATACCTATGCCGATTAGCGGTGTAGTCATTTTAACCCAAAACGAAAAAACCCAACCGGTTTTGACAGCGCTCCAAAAGATGGACGATGTAACAACCTACGGTATCCATAAAGGGCATTACATCATTGCCGTCCTTGAAGCCGAAAATTCCAAAAACCTGGAAGCGCTGACCCGTGATATTCAGGAGAACATTGAAGGCGTACTGGGTATTTATCCAGCTTATGTTAATTTTGAAAATGAATTGGAAAGTGAAAACGACCATGGACGGACATAACATAGGCATTTGTAGCAAGGCATGAATAGGCGCCGGCTCAGTCTGATTTTCAATTAATCTGGTGCATTAACGCAGAGGACAAACCTGTAACGATGTTGTTAAATTTATTAAATCGATTAGCCAATATTCGGATGCCGCTTCGGCCGCCCGGCGCACTACATGAAGTGGATTTTCTTGATAAGTGCATTCGCTGCCGAAAATGCGGACAGGTCTGTCCATACGACAGTATCGTCAGCGCCCACGGATCATGGGGCGTAAGAATGGGGACGCCTTTCATTTATCCGGCGGACATACCGTGTTACCTTTGCGACGATTTCCCCTGCATCGAAGCCTGTCCCACAGGCGCTTTAAGTGAAGTTGAAGACAAACGCGATGTCCGCATGGGGATTGCGGTAATCGATAATTCGCTTTGCCTTCCGTATCAAGGCATCATTTGCCGGGCTTGTTATGAACGGTGCCCGATTTATCGCGAAGCCATTACCCTTAAAGAACAAATTTATCCCGTAGTGCACGAAGAGAGCTGCGTGGGCTGCGGCATTTGCGAACAGGTGTGCCCCACCGAGCCTAAAGCAATTACGGTTAAAAGCGCACACAAATCCAATAATACCTGAGTAAGATGGAAGCGTTTATACAAAGACATATTACGATATTGAGGCGAAGCGTTCAGTGGGCCGCCGTCATTTTGATTATTCTGATTCCCTTGCTAAATCGCTGGGGGTATCATGAATTGACGGGTACTTATTACAGCATCAGCCTCTGGAATCTGGATATTATCGATCCGGCGATGATGGTGCAAACCATTCTGCTGAGCAAGGAGGCGACGTTTGTTCTATTGCTGGCGGGCTTTATTCCGCTTCTGTTCGCCTTCTTTTTCGGGAAAGTGTTTTGCAGTTGGATGTGTCCCTATAACTTGATTGCTGAATATGCCACACGCCTCAAATCCATTTTTAAGCGCGATAGGGACGAAAGACACAACATTAATCCCAAGATGCATTATTACTGGTTCATTTTGGGGGCGATTTTATCAGTAATCGCCGTCAGCGGTCTGCCGTTGATTGCGTTTATTTCATTACCCGGCTTGATATCATCCCAATTGTCGGATTTGCTGTTTTCGGGTACGATCGGTATTGAGATCGCGCTCGTTTTTCTCATCCTGGTCCTGGAGCAGGCAGGGGGCAAGCGCTTCTGGTGCAAGTATGTATGCCCTGTCGGCGCAATGCTCGCCGTACCGCGCTGGCGTCGTACGCTGGATATCCACTACGAACCGCGTCGCTGCCAGGTCCAGTGTTCCCGGGATAAACAATCGTTTGCCTGTAATGTCGCCTGTCCCCTCGATCTCGATCCCAGGCAGCGGGGTATCCACCCTTACTGTTACAATTGCGGAGCCTGTGTCGAAGTGTGTCAGCAATCGGGTAGCGGCGCCCTGTCCTTTACATTCGGAACCGTAAGATCGAAGCCGGTTGTGCTAAAAGGGCGCCCAAAAGGCGACAATACCGACGAAACAACGCATAATATAAAGAGGAGGAAATATGGCTCAGAATGAACAACCGCAGACCAGACGCCAGTTTTTGGAACGGTTTGGTGTTGTGGGGGCTCTGGTCGTTGCTATCGGACTTTTCATTCGGCATGTTATTGCCTATCTCTTCCCGCCGAGAAAGGCCAAGAGTTATCATAAATATCTGGTTGCCAGGGAAGGGGAGATACCCTTGGGTAAAGCAAAAGAAATCAGTCTGGGCGGTAAACCCGTTTTTGTGGTTCATTTAAAAAGCGGTTACCGCGTCTATTCCGGGGTTTGTACCCATCTGGGTTGTCTGGTACGCTGGGAAGAGCAAAACAATCGTTTTTACTGCCCCTGCCATCAGGGTATTTTCGATCCGAATGGCAAAGTTGTCAGTGGCCCGCCGCCGAGACCGCTTGATGAATATCAAATCGAACGCGACCGCCAACTGGTTTTTATCAAAGTTGAAGATAAAACGGAGGGGCCCTGGTCATGAAAGCGAAGGAGTGGTTTAAAGAACGATTTCCGATCGATTATCAGAAGTTCGTGGATATCAATGAAAAGATATTTCTCAAAGAGCCCATTCCCAATCATATGAAAAAATGGTGGTACTGTTCAGGCGCCATGCCGTTGATCTTATTCGGTATTCAGGTGGTAACGGGCATTTTGCTCACTTTTTATTTTGTGCCGTCGCCGGATATGGCTTATGAAAGCGTACGGCATATCACCCAGGATGTGCGTATGGGCATTTGGGTCCGCGGTATCCATCGCTGGGGATCGAATCTGATGGTGATTGCCCTGTTATTACACATGACACGGGTCTATTTTACCAACGCCTATCGTAAACCGCGGGAAATCAACTGGGTTGTCGGCGCTTTATTGTTTCTGCTGACGTTAACGTTTTCCTTTACCGGTTATTCGTTGATCAACAACCAGTTAGCCTACTGGGCCACCACCGTCGGTACCAATATGTTTAAAGAGGTGCCTCTGATTGGCGGTGTTATGTTGGATTTTCTGCGTGGTGGTGAAGAGGTAACGGCAAACACCTTAACCCGGTTTTTTATGATCCATGTGGGTTTATTGCCGTTTTTAACCATTCTCCTCATTGCGGTACATATCATCATTCTACGCATCCACGGCGTTTCCGAGCCGGAAGGATTCCCGAAAGGTCATTATTCTTTCTATCCGCATCATTTTTTTAAGATCATTATACTAACCCTGTTCGTCTTGAGTTTACTGAGCACGTTAACTGTGATATTTCCGCCGGGATTGGGTGTGGAGGCAAATCCTCAGCAGACGCCTTTGCATATTCGTCCCGAGTGGTATTTTTTCCCGACGTATCGTTTTCTCAAGCTGGTGCCGCTGTTAACGGGTATCGCCCTGTCGGCCGCTTTTGTTATCGCTCTGATCTTCTGGCCGTTTATTGAACCGCTGTTATCAAAGAGTTTAAAAAAGCGCGCCGCCATTAGTTATTTTGTGGGCTCGCTCACCATCGTCTTCACGGTAACCCTGACGGTTTGGGAGATGTTTTTCGCATGATTTGTTTCGAAAATCAATATTCAGATAAACGATATCTTTATAGGAGGAAGTATGGAACCTACCATTAAAGCACAGCAATGGTTAATCGGTATTTTCAGTGTGCTGCTCATCGTCGTATTGATTATAGTGGCCGGCGTGGAGATGAAGCAAACGCGCGAGGCTAAAGCGCATATTGAGATAGATGAAACCACCGGTAAATGCATTACCTGCCACGAAAAAGAAAATATTGCGGTGAAGCAGATCGACGCCTGGAAGGAGAGCGAGCACGCTGTGATGGGTATTGGCTGTATGGAATGCCATGATGCCAAAGAGGGCGAATTTGATGCTCAGAAATGCCCCGAAAGTGATTTTATAATTGCCAGGCACCCCACGCCCAAAGACTGCGGCGAATGTCATCAACGGCAAGTGGCGGAATTTGCCAACAGTAAACACGCCCACCAATTCTGGCTATTCAAAAACGCCGACCGCGCTATATTCGAAAATCCCATTTCCACGCGGCACGGGTGTGAACAGTGCCATAATATCAGCAACTTGTGGCCCGACGGCAGCGTCGGCGAATGCGATGCCTGCCACGCCAAGCATTCCTTCAGCAAAGAGGTGGCGCGCCAGCCCGAAACCTGCGGTGAGTGTCATATCGGACCCGACCATCCGCATATCGAAATTTACAATGAATCCAAACACGGCAATATTTTTAAGGCCAAGGGCAAAAACTGGGATTTGAGCTATACCACCATCAATACCGACAATCCCATTCCGCTTGAAGTGCCTGTTTGCACCACATGCCACATGGACGGTAACGAAACACAGCCTATGACTCATAACGTAAGTGCACGACTGGCCTGGGAATCGCAGATGACATGGAGTTTCCGGACGGTTTGGAAAGAAGAAAAACTGGGTACCTGGAAAGACAAACGTGCTCGTATGAAGGCGATCTGCAAGAGTTGCCACGCTCCGGATTTCATCGATACTTACCTGTTGACCGCCGATCTGGTGAATCTGCAATACAATGAAATCCGCCGCGAGTTTGTACGCTGGTCCAAGAAGTTAACCGCCAACGGCACCATCGATCGCATCGAAGCAAACGGCAAATTTTACTCGGACCCTGTATTAAACGGCTGGGATGAAGTGCCTGAACACGAAGTGTATTACGCCTGGCACCATGAAGGCCGGCGTTTTCGGCACGGTGCGGAAATGATGGGCGCCGATTTTACGCAGTGGCACGGCATCTGGGAAGTGCAGGAAGACATGATCGAAATGATCACCTGGGCTGCAGAGCACGGCGATCGTGAAGCACAGAAATGGGTCGATTCCAACCATCCCTCAAAATTTGCAAACTATGCCCTCTACGATATTCCGGGAACGGCCTGGGGCATCAACGTGAAAGCCAATACGACTCCGTTTGTGTACAATAACTACCCCGACTACTGGGATCGTGTTTACAGCAACGTTAAAGCGGCCTATGATCAAAAATTGCTGTCCGAAGAACAATGGGAATACTGGCTGGATCGCTATGAGAACAGGGAACACCATTTAGGATTGAAATACGAAGCGGATTCTACCTGGAACCACTACAAAAAGCATCACGAATACGATCTGGAACAGATGCGGAAACAGGTTATCGATTTTGAACTGCCCGGCGGCGCCTTCTACGAAAAGTAACGTTTTGAAGGACGGCGAACCGTGGTTGGCGATGGGTTTATTTTCGCTAACCACGGTCTTTTTATCCATATAAAATTTGTTAAATTGTGATAGTATTTTACAGATAATCAAGAACATGATTGATAATAGCGGATTCGGATTTTTGGTTCGAAGTGGTCCATTTACATTGCAGGTGATGTCCAAAAATGAATAATTCAATGGTCGAATCGCCTCCCCGCTCTTGAGTGGAAAGAGGGCCGGAGGATACTCTAAGACGGTTGAGTTTCTGTTGAACGATGTGGTTATCAAGTGAAATCTCAAAAAGAGGAGCCATCATAACAAAACAATAAATCGAATAATGCGACTCTGAACCTGTTGTTCTCCCTCATCGGAGACTTCAGGCGGTTAAGGGTAGCCGGGCAACCGGTTGCCTGGCCCGATATTCCGCTTTGGCGGAATTGAATTGGCAAAGGAGTCTGGATAGCAGTAAAGATTCGAAAAAACTTGGTAATCGACTCATTTATCGGTCTTTATCCCTGCAACCTCCTGACTCTGCGTCCGGAGGTTTTTTTATTTTAACCGGATTGACTTTGTCTGCGGGCCTTCCATCGTCGGTTGTACGGATATTTCTTGATCAACCATTATTCAAAAGGAGGTTTTTGTGCGCTATTCAGCAATGTTACTGCTTTTCTTCGTATTGCTTTCCGGTAATCTTGTATGTGCGGATGAAACAGCGACGGAAAAGGATTCGCTCACTACCTACTGGTTAAATGAGATCGTTGTGAGCGGGGAACGGTTACCGCTCATAACCACGACGACCATGCATCGCATCCAATCCCAAAAAATCGAACGGCTTGATGTGAGTGATCCCTCGCAGGCACTGCGTTTCATTCCGGGTTTACATATGACAAAAAACAGCAAAGGTGAGGCCGGCTTCCAGTTGCGCGGTTATGGCCAACGTCAGATCAGTGTTTTTCTGGATGGTATCCCGATTTCCCTGCCGTATGACGGAAAATTGGATGTTTCGCAGCTTGTGGGCGATCGATTACAGTCCATACGCGTTGCGCGTGGTACGGGATCGGCTCTTTACGGTACGAATACGCTGGGCGGCAGCGTCAACATTTTAACGACGTCGCCGGCTAACACAACGCGTGTAAACTGGCGTCTGGAGGGATCCGATCACGGACGTTATTTTTCATCTATTTATGCCAACCATAGGGTGGGAAAACTTTCCTTCAATTTGGATGTGGCGTGGGAAAAAGCCGATGAATTCAAGCTCTCCCACAACTTTACTCCCACAATAAACGAAGACGGCGGCCGCCGCGAAAACAGCGCCTGCGATAAGTTGAGCGGCCGGTTTAAGATGCAATATCAAATAAATCAAAAGCATACGCTCGGATTGAACTACAGCCGTATCGATAACCGGCAGGAAGTTCCCGTGGATAGCCGGTCCGGACGTCCGCGTTTTTGGAGGTTTCCCGAATGGCGCAAGAATATTGTCAGTTTAAACAGCCGTCATGTGCTTACGGATTTCATGGCCCTTCGAAGCGTTTTCTATTACGATAATTATTATAATCTGTTAAGATCGTATTCCGATGCTTCTTTTGACACTGTCCGCTGGAAATCCACCTATGACGATCATTCGCTCGGCGGAATGATTTATCCTTCTCTGGATTTGCTTCCCTTCGGCACGACTAATGGAATTCTGGCCATCAAACAGGATGTGCATAGGGAGGAATTTCGAAATTTCGGATTTGACCGCTATGCTATGGTCACCTGGACGACCGGTCTGGAGCAGGATATTCGAATAGATAAACGCAATACGCTTGTGGCCGGGTTTGACTTCAATTATTTAAAACCGACGGAGGCGGCCGAAAGCGATTTACGCGACGCTATTTTTTTAACAAACGGACAAATCGCCTGGAAATACAAGCAGCGTCCGAGCTTACAATTGCATGTGGCGATAGGGAAGAAAAGCCGCTTTCCAACGCTCAAAGAACTTTATTCCGAACGATTGGGACGCACCGTTCCGAATCCACAACTCAGTGAAGAGCATGCCTATAACAGCGAGATCGGCCTGCGTTATCAACAGAAACATAATTATATACAAGCGGTTGTGTTCCACAACCGGATGCGCGATCTCATCGAAGTTAGGCAACTCGGCGACGAGCAGATGCAGATGCAGAACATCGGTAAAGCGGGTATTACGGGCTTCGAAGTCGATTTCAACTGGCGTTTGCAGCCGTTTGATCTCTATGCCAATTACACCTATATGGACGCCCAAAATCAATCGGACAACAGAGACAGCGATTATCTTGCCTATCGTCCGGACCACTTGTTCAAAGGAACGGCCTTATGGCGAATCACGCGCCATTGGCATTGCATGGCCGAAACGGAAGCCGCAAGCGGACAGCATTATCAAAATCCGCAAAATTTGCAGTGGGAGGCTTTAAACGACTATCTTATATTAAACGCTAAAATGCGTTACCGGCTCGTCAACGGTATGCATGTGTATTTGCGCGCCAATAATCTTTTGGATGAAGCATACAGCAGCGAATACGGCGTTCCCATGCCGGGTAGAGAAATTGTCGCCGGTTGGCGTATTGACGTGATGTAAAGACGCCGGCAACGGAACTTCATTACGCTCGAATCCGTGGAGTTTAATGT
Organism: uncultured Calditrichaceae bacterium; assembly: GCA_964542915.1. GTDB lineage: Bacteria > Calditrichota > Calditrichia > Calditrichales > Calditrichaceae > CAZIVP01. The sequence continues at coordinate 439,300 of CAZIVP010000001.1, forward strand.
GCAAGAATCACAATCAGCAGATGCCGCTAACATTAGCATGCAAACAAACACTCCGCCTCTGGAGTTGCATGCCGGTCAGCGCATCACGGCTTTATGGGCCTTGAGCGAAGCTGCGCTGGGCGGCGTGTTGCATGCCTTCCGCATTCCTTTTACAGGGCTCGTGATCGGCGGCAGCGCGGTCATATTTATAACCCTGATTGCGGCCTTCAGCGGCCGCAAGGGCGCCGTTTTAAAAGCGACGTTGATCGTGATGGCGGTAAAAGCGCTGGTGAGCCCGCACTCGCCGATCAATGCTTATGCGGCGGTGGCTTTTCAGGGCATGCTTGGCGAACTTCTTTTCCGTTATATCAAATCACACAAAACGGCCGCCTTATTGCTCGGGATCGGCAGTTTGATGCAATCGGCGCTGCAAAAACTGATTGTGTTAACGGTGGTGTTTGGAATGGAGCTTTGGGCGTCGATCGATCTGTTCGGAAATTATGTGCTCGCTCAATTCCCGTTTTTAAGCGGATCGTTTGAAGAATTGAATATCAGTTTCATCCTCATTTCCACCTATGTTGTCATGCATCTGACCGCGGGTGTTGTCGCCGGTGTGGTGGCGCCGAAACTAAGCCGGAACATAAAAGAGGGCTTGCAGAATCATCCCGATATGTATGAGTTGTCTTTGCATTCCGACCGGGAGGCCCTGGTTCAAAAAAAGAAAAAAAGCCGCTGGCAAAAACGCTTGACGCTTGCGATTTTGTTCGGCATCGCCGTCAGTATTTTTATTCTTTCCTATTTTCTGCCTGTTTTTGAAAAAAACAAGGGCACTCAGGCGCTGATCATGGTATTTCGCTCGGTGGTGATCATGACGACCTGGTATTTTATTCTTGCCCCGTTTTTCCTCAAAAAACTGCGTTCCTTTCTGAATAAACAACGCCATCGTTACGCGGCTGAAATCGATTCGGTGATGCAATTCATCCCGCTGGTACGGCGTATTGTTTACAAGAGTTGGCTGAAATCGGCGCAGTTCAAAAAAACGAAACGTCCCCTTATTTTTGCGGAAATTATTTTATACCACATTTTAACCGTTGATTTGAGCGTTAGCGGGCAATACGAACCGGATGCGGCGGAAAATTGACTCCTGTTGTTTTTCCGGTTACGCCTCTGCATGCGCACCGTACCGCTCTTTCAGTTTACGATTTTCAAGCATCACACCTGAAAAAATGGTAAACAGAATAACCGCGATCATAATAACAGCCAGCCGCAAATAATCCTGTTCCGCCGTTATTCGGAAATGGATCAGGTCGATGGTAATGTCGATCCAAACCAGAGCCGCAAGCAACATCAAACCCTGCCACATGCGACGAATCCAGTTTTTACGCACAAATAGTGTAAGCAACAGTAAAATCGGTAAAACCGCCCAGTTCAATCCATGAAAACGCATGATATGGGCCGCAAAGAGGAGAGTGGAAATGATCAGCGGTAATAATCTCAAAATGAGCATACCTGTTCCTTTCTATCAAAATACTACTATTATGTAGTAATTAATCTTAAAAAAATTAAAATTTTAGATATTTATGATTACTTAAATCCTGTAACGTTAATGTAAGTAAACTGTTTTTGATACCCTCGCGATGTTTCACCCAGAACGAATGCAGGGAGCAGGGATTTTCATCGGAACACTCCGCAAAGCCCAGAATACAACGGTTGTAATTGTCGAGACCCTCCACCACGTCAATAATATCCGATAATCGGATTTGATCTTTTTCTTTGCCGAGACGATAGCCGCCATATTTGCCCTGTTCCACTATAACCAGCCCGGCAGTATTGAGATCGTGCATCAGACGACTCAAATATTTGTAGGGAATGTTGAGTGTGCTGTGCAGTTCCCGTACTGAATATAAGCGCTGATCGTTGTTGGCCAGGAATACCAATACACGGATGGCGTATTCCGATGTTTTGTAAAACCTCATATCCTACCTCCTGGTAGAATATACATAAATGATTTTTGCTATTCAAGTAAAAACGCCCCGTTAGGAAGCGAGGCGTTTTTTATGTTCGTCGAGGTTCCCCGAAAAGACCTACGGTCCTAATAGTTGATACCAAAGGTTTTAAACAGGAATGTATAAATATCGCTTACTTCATTGATGACTTTGGTGGTCGGTTTCCCCGCGCCGTGCCCGGCTTTCGTTTCCACTCTCAGGAATATGGGATTGTCGCCTTTGTATTTTTCCTGTAAAGTGGCGGCGAATTTTTTTGCATGTAACGGCGCTACCCGATCATCGGTATCGGCGGTTGTAATAAGCGTCGGGGGATAATCTTTCCCGCTCTCCACGTTGTGCAAAGGGGAATAGGCGTATAAGAATTCAAAGTGTTCGGGATTTTTTTCGGCATTGCCGTATTCCGGCGCCCAGTAGCGGCCTACGGTAAACTTATGATACCGGAGCATATCGATGACCGGCACCTGGCAGACTACCGCGCCAAATAATTCCGGTTGTTGCAACATGCAGGCCGCCACCAGCAATCCGCCGTTGCTGCCCCCGTTAATGGCCAGTTGTTCGGGGCGGGTGTAATCGTTTTCAATCAGCCATTCGCCCGCCGCAATAAAGTCATCGAATACATTTTGTTTGTTATCCAACATGCCGGCCTTGTGCCAGGCTTCTCCGTACTCGTCGCCTCCTCTGATATTGGCCAAGGCAAACACGCCGCCCTGTTCAAGCCATATCAGCCTTGAGATGGAAAAGTAAGGCGTTAAACTGACGTTAAACCCGCCGTAACCGTAAAGCAGGGTAGGGTTATCTCCCTCGGGTTTTAATCCCTTTTTATGCGTGATGAACATGGGAACGCGTGTGCCGTCTTTTGAGCGGTAAAATATCTGTTTGCTAACGTATTGGTCGGGATCAAAATCGATTTCGGATTCACGAAAGATTTCCATGGCATTGTTATCGAAATCGTAGTGATATATGGTGGGCGGATAAGTAAAAGAGGCAAATGTTATAAACATGTCGCTATCTTCCGGATTACCGGAAAGGCCTTGCACGGAGCCAATCGTGGGTAAGTCGATTGTGTTTACCAGGTCACCCTTGAGATTGTAAACGCTTAATTGGTGATGCGCATCTTTCATATAAGCGGTAACAAAATGATTATTGACTACTTTTACATAATCGAGGACATCCTCTTGCTGCGGGATGATTGTCTTCCAGTGTTCCCTTCCGGGTTTCTCTAAATCAATAGCAATGATGCGGCCTCTGGGGGCATCCAGATTGGTTTTGAAGTAGAATAGTGAGCCCTCGTTATAGATAGGTGAATAATTGGCGTCGGCTTTGTTGAGTATTTTAACGAACGGTTTGTTGCTATCTACCGGCCGGTAGTAAATGCGGTTGTTGGGATCGGTGCCTTCGGATACATACAGCAAAAGATACGCGCCGTCGTCAGAAATGATGGGATGAAAGGTGAGTACTTTATTGTCGGGGTCCTCATAGATAAGGCTGTCCTCACTTTGGGACGTTCCCGCCCGATGCCAGTAAACTTTATTAAAGTTGTTTCTGTCTTCCTTGGCAACTGTGCCGGGTTCGGGGAAGCGGTTGTAAAAAAAGCCGCTGTTGTCGTGTTTCCAGGCAATGCCGGTGAATTTACACCACCGGATCGCTTCATCGTACTCTTTTCCGCTTCCAACATTTCTGATGTAATAGGTCTGGCGGTCGCTGCCGCTTTTGGATTTGGCGTAAGCGACCAGCCGTCCGTCTTCACTGAGTTTCATACCGGAAAGCGCTACCGTACCTTCTTCGCTCCATTGATTGGGATCAAATAGAACCTGTGGTTCACCATCCAGTGATTCTTGCATATAAACCACCGATTGATTTTGTAATCCGTCGTTCTTACTGAAAAAATAACGGTCGCCTTTTTTTGAAGGCGCTGAATACTTGGGATAGTTCCAGAGATCGGTTAAGCGTTTTTTGATGTTTTCATAGGTTTTACCGGCGTGTAAATAACCAAAGGTAAGTTCGTTTTGGGCTTCCACCCATTGTATGGTTTCTTCGGAATCGGCGTCTTCCAGCCAGCGATAGGGATCGGCCACTTTGGTTCCGTGATAATCATCCACGACGTCAACCTTCTTTGTTTCGGGATATTGCCACTGTTTGTTTTGCCAGGCAATGAATAACACAATTATGATGAGAATTGAAATGAAATGAATCATACGCATATTCTTACTCCTTTAAAATGGACTCGTGTTTTAAACTGATTTTAAATTTTGGGTTTTCTTGTGATTTATTAATATCCCAATCGGCGAAGTTTAAGTTCATCCTTACGCCAACCCTCCGCTACTTTTACTTTGAGATCCAGAAAAACGCCGCGTCCCAGAAAGGTCTCGATGGCATGACGGGCGTTTGTGCCGACGCGTTTTAGCGTTTCGCCGTGTTTTCCGATTAGAATACTTTTCTGCGATTTACGTTCGACCATAATGACGGCGTAAATGTAATCCTTGCGGTTTTGTCGTTCCTGGAACTGTTCGATCTGTATATCCACCGAGTAAGGGATTTCCTGATGATAATATTCGAAAACCTTTTCGCGAATGATTTCGGCAACAAAAAAGCGTTCCGGCTGGTCGCTGATCTGATCGGGCGGATAATAGGGCGGACTTAGCGGTAAACGTTGCACCATCTCCTCTTCGATGCGATCGAGTCCGTCGTGTTTTATAGCTGATATGGGAATCAGGCACTCGAACGGAAAGTGATTGCGGTAATAATCAATAAGCGGCAGAACTTGCTCTTTATTGATGCGATCTATCTTATTTAACAGAAGAATGACGGGCGTTCCGGAAGGGTTTAGGTCGGCAAGATTCGTTACTTGCGGATGGCTTCGTTCGGCGGCGTCGACAATCAGAAAAAGCAAATCGGCGTCTTTAAGCGCCGCCTGAAGGTAGTCCATCATTTTTTGTTGCAGGCGATAACGCGGTTTTATGATGCCGGGTGTATCAAGAAAAATCGCCTGGTATTTCGGCCGATTCAATATGCCCACCACGCGGCGACGGGTCGTTTGCGGTTTATGTGAAATAATGGAAAGTTTTGTTTCCAGAAGGACGTTCATCAATGTGGATTTACCCGCGTTGGGTCTTCCGATGATGGTAACATAGCCGGCTCGGTAATCTGCGGGAAGTTGGTTCATCGCCGGACGCTCTCCCCCAATTGTTGTAACAGTTGTAGACGCGGCTTTAAAGTATCGATTTCCGTGGATTTAACCACTTCCTCGGTCATATATTCACAAATGATACCACTCCGGCCCACAAAAATATAGGCCAGATTATTAAAGGTATTGATAATTTGCCTTATTTGGTCGTTATTCACCATTGCATGCACGTTATCATCGGATACGGGCCGGATGATGAACTCTTTGCCCTGATCGTTTTTGATCGTCATATAATCGTTGAGTTCACCTGCATCCTGTTCGTTCAGCCATTCCAGGGAAGACAGGGTAAAGCTGAACGAACTCGGGTTGAAGTAACTTATATCGATATAGGTAACGCGGCGATCGGAAATTTTTTGTGTGCTAAAATTTAAAGTTGTTTCAATGCCTTTAATTTTACCGTGGTAATAAGGGCGTGCAGCAAAACTACGCCGAATGACTTTGCCGCCATAAGTATCTTCCAAATCCAATAGGTTGCGATGCACGGCGTCCCACATGGTTTTTCGGATGTAAACCAACAGACCCCAGATAGCGATAATAAGCAAAAAGGCGAATAGAACATAAAGCATTCTTTTTGATCCCTTCCATCAAGGAATATAAACGGGCAATGGAACAAAGCAAAGAATAAAAATAACATAGGCCAGCCAGCCCAGGGTTTTTCGTTTTATATCCAGATCGATGTATTCATTCAAGGTCGGCGGGTGGCGAAAACGGATAAAGATCAGAATAAGAAAAATCCATAAAACCCAAATGAATGATTGGAAATTGGAGATAACGTAAGCGTTAAGCACGATGAAAAGAAGGAACGCTCCAATAGCCACAAGACGGGCACGGTCGCCAAACATGGCGTAGGTAATGTGGCCGCCGTCAAGTTGTCCGATCGGCATCAGATTTATGGCGGTAACCAGCAAACCGAACCATCCCGCAAACAAAAATGGGAAGTGATACATTTCGTTCATGGGCAGGTGTTGAGCGTTGAAAATCAGAGTTAATAGATCATAAAGCAGTGAGTTGCCCAATGTCAAATTAATGCCGTGGGCATCGGGCGGATGTATTTGGCCGATATAATCCCAAAGCCCCTGAACATCGGGTAAACGGATAAAGCCGATGCTTAACATGATGACGCTCATGACAAAACCGGCCAGAGGTCCGGCCACGCCCACATCGAATAAAGCGCGGCGATCGGGAATGGAAGATTTCATTTTGATAAAGGCGCCCAGTGTGCCCGGGTGAAAAACCGGGAGAAAGAAGGGGATAAAATAGGGCAAACTGGCTTTAATGCCGTGCACCCGTGAGGCCGTATAATGGCCCATTTCATGAACGAGTAATATGGCTAACAGTGCAAAGGAATAGGCAAAACCGGTCGAAAGCTGTTGGTAAGATTCTAACGGATTGTGTCCTCTCAGCATGGCGCCGGTCATGGAGGTCGTTAAGATGGTTAATACAAACAGTAATATGTTGACCAGATAACGCCTTTTGGGCTGTTCATTGGCGCCGCGGATCACTTTGAGATAATAATTACGGGTCCCTTCTTCCACCTGTGAAAAGATGCCTTTCCGTAACAGGGCTTCCTGCACATCTTTCACTTCTTCTATCGAAATTTTATTTTTTTTACGTTTAAATAAGGGAGAACCGTAAAGTCGACTGATCCACTGAAACTTTAATTTGCCCGATACAGCGCTTTTCGATCTGCGTATCAACTCTCGAATGGTCAATTCAAAATTCCTTTTTCTTGGGCTCCCGGCACTATTGTTTTATACCGTAACGTTTTACTCTGATTCCTGAACTTCACCTGTCATGGGAACGAAGCGCACCGGTAGCACACTCTGCATATTAACGCCGCTTTCACTTTTATCCACAACGACCAATTCTTGCACGAATTCACCGACGGGCAGTACCATTTTACCGCCGATTTTTAACTGTTCCAGCAAAGTTTGCGGAATACGGGGCGGCGCCGCTGTAACGATGATGGCGTCGAAGGGCGCCTTATCCGGCCAACCATGGTATCCGTCGCCCTGCTTAACCACCACATTATCGTATCCGAGAGATTGTAATACATCCGAAGCGCGTCGGGCCAATTCTGGAATAATTTCAATGGTGTAAACGGAATCCACAATTTCCGCCAGGACGGCGGCCTGGTAGCCGGAGCCGGTTCCGATTTCGAGTACACGATCGTCCGGTTCAACCTCCAGATGTTCACTCATGAAGGCTACAATGTAGGGTTGGCTTATGGTTTGACCCTCGCCGATGCTGAGCGGTTCGTCGCGATAGGCGCGGTTTTGCTCTTCCTCAGGAACAAATTTATGGCGGGGTACCCTGGTCATAGCCTGTATTAAATCTTTATCTTTAATACCGCGCGCTTCAATTTGGTCCTCTACCATCAACTCGCGTTGACGGGCCATACGTTCTTCAAACTGATCCATAGTTTTTTCCTGCCTGCATGATAGAAAATTGAGCAGTAAAAACAGGATTATTACTGCTTTGACGATGTTATTGTGTTTTTGCATTTCTGGTTCTCAAAAAATGTTACATAATCATTGATTTAATATATTGAAGTGAGCAGAAAAGAAGATTCACATTATAATAACCTGTCTTTCTGTGATTAAAAATTAAATACGTTTAAAATATAATTTGAAGGTAGTTCCTTCGCCTTCTTTGGAATCCACTTCTATACGCCCATTGTGCTGATCCATTAACTCTTTGACAATAGCCAGCCCCAATCCGGTTCCTTCCTTCTTTCCACTGGTAACGAAAGATTCGAACAAGCGATCCTTTATCGCTGGCGGGATTCCCTTACCGGTATCGGAAAGCCGAAATTCAATTTCGCCGTTATGGTCGTGCGCTTCGATAGAAAAACGTCCTCCTTTCTTCATGGCTTCTAAACTGTTTTTCATGATGTTCATGAAAATCCGGGTAGCTTTCTCGGGATCAATATAAACATTACTGGCAACATGACAAGCGCTTTGGAATTGGAAGCCCTGTTTTTCGATGTCTTTGGCAAAACGCCTGGAAAATTCGTCCAGCAATTTGTTAACCGGATATTTAACGGGTAGGACATTGGTTTCGCCTTTGGAAAAGTGCAATACATCCTGAGCCATGTTGTTGATAAGCTTGATTTGATCGATAACCACATCGGCGAATTCTCTTCGGGTTTCGCCATCCTCTTCTTCTTTTATTAAGTCAACAAATCCGTAAATGTTGTTCATTGGCGTACGCAGATCGTGAACAATGGCGCTCATCATATTGCCGATGGCAGCCAGGCGTTCGGCTTTCATTTTTTCTTCACGCAAACGTAATGTTTCAATCGTGCGGGCGATTTGACTGGCAAGAGAGGTAACAAGACGAATGTCTTCACTTCGAAAAATTTCGTTTGTCTCTGCTTTGTTGAATATTTCCAGTAACCCGATAACCTGGTTCTCTATAATCAAAGGAGCGGTTACGATTTGTCGTATTTCCAAACCCAGTTCGCTACTTAAAGCTTTTGGGACGGATTCATCGCCGTGAACGTCGTTATTGACATAAGTTTCGCCGGATTTTAAAACTTGTGTACGGATATCTTCAAAATGTTTGAGTCCGTCCTCCGATAAATCGGATAAATCAATATTTTTGGCCGCACGCTGATTGAAATGAACGCCGGAAGATTCTTTAAGACTCAGCAAAACCGCTTCAACATTAAGCGTTTTTTGCAGCATATCCATAAGTAGTTGCAGCAGTTTCTCCAATTCATCGGCCTGATTCAATTCCTTCTCTACCTCATACAGCAGATTGAGCTCCTGCATGCGTCGTTCCAGTGCCATATACAAACTGGAATTACTGTAGGCCACGGCGATTTGGGATGAAAGACTTTTCAGCAGTTCTTCGTCGTCATGGTTAAAGACGCCATTTTTTTTGTTTAATATTTGCAAAACCCCGACAATACGCGCCTCGCGATTGGTTTCTTTAACCAGTTCATAAACAGGCATACATAATATACTACGGGTCCGGAAGCCGGTCTTTTTATCGGTAGCGGGATCGAAACGATCGTCCTGGTAGGCGTCCTCTATATTTATGATTTCACCGGTATTGGCCACATGTCCGGCGATGCCCTTGCCAATGGGCAGACGAATTTCTTTGATTTCCGCTTTCTGTGCCACTTTAGACCATAGCTGCCCCACTTCATGATCGACAATATAAAAAGTGCTTCGTTCCGCCTGCATTAAGCGCGTAACTTCATCCATAATCAGCGGCAACAATCGATCCAGATTAAGCTCCGAGCTTAATACCCGGGCAATATATTGGATTGATTGCATCTGGAGTTCTTTGCCCTGAAGTCGACGCTCAATATCTTCTTTCGATAGATTGTGTGAATGCATGTTTTAATCCTGCATCGCTTGTAGAAAGAATTTTAAACTCACTCTGAACCGTTTCATCTCGCTCCATAAATCTATTGAACAATATAGGTTAGATTTGTTTTGGAATCAATATTGGCGGGAGTAGAAGCCTGTGGCCGGATCGGATCAATAAAAAAACCGGGTAAATCCCGGTTTCCTGTTGCAGTTTCGTTGCGGAAAGTGATTAGGCGTTATCGAAAGACGCGACTGCACGTTCTACGGTTTCATAGGTATCGAAAACTTTGATCAGTTGCGTAATCATTAGCAAACTATTTACTTTTTCAGAAACCCGGGCCAATACCAGGCGCCCATCCTGATTATTAAGGGTTGTCATGGCGGCCATTAATACGCCCATGCCGGAACTGTTCATCCATCGTACCGCGCCTAAATCAACCACTACATTTTTTATACCGTCGCTGAGTAGCCCCTTCACATGGTCATGAAGCGCCGTGGTTTCGGGTCCACCCATCATTTTACCGGAAAGGGTCAACACTGCCACATGATTTTCAATTTTTTCTTTAATCTTCATGAGTTCCCCTCTGTGTGTAAGTGTGCTAATTTCGAGCCTAAATGTAAATCTTATTGAATTTATAGTCAATAATATTTTTAAGCCCAATCTTCTTGAGCGTAAATACAGTGGCCGTTTATATAGGTTTGCAATACGCTGATATTTAAAATGTCACTCCCGTTGGCTTTGAACGGATTTTGATTAAGTACAATGAAATCGGCTTTCTTGCCTTTATCTATGGAGCCCGTGTGCCGCTCATTGTAGCAGGCAAAGGCAGCATGACGTGTATATGCTTCCAGCGCCTGCCGCAGGGAAATGGTTTCGTTCTCGTTCCAAGTCGGTTCATCGGGATTTAATTGATATTTCCGAAACAGAGCCTCATAAATGCTCTTCCAGGGATTGGGTTCGACAACAGGCGCATCCGAACCAAAAGCAACCGGAACGCCCAAATTCATTAGCGTCCGGATTGGGTATGCGTTTTTGGCCCGTTCTCCGAGATAGTTGTCAGCTAATTTCACATCCATGGCAATTTGCAGAGGCTGAATCGATGCAATGACGCCTGCTTCCCTGAAACGGTGAATGTCCCCGGGATGGACAATCTGAGCATGTTCGATGCGTTGCCTTGGCCCGCCTTGTGGCGATATAAGATTATTAAGGGACTGGAATACATTGAGCGTTTTGTTGTTCGCCTTGTCTCCAATCGCATGGACCGCCGCTCCGATTCCGTTTTCCAGGGCGTTGCGTATCTGTTCGCCTAAATCGTTTTCCGTCATAACCTCAACGCCATTATGACCCAGGCCTTGATATGGTTCAAGCAGCTCGGCCGTTTGCGAACCGAGCGATCCGTCTGCGAAATATTTGATTCCTCCGAATTTGAGGCCGGTATCTCCGAATCCTGAAATCATTCCGCTATGGATAATGGTATCAAGAGCGTTGGCGGGCAGATAAACACAAACATTCAATGCCAATTCTCTTTTTTGCCAAAGCGACTGATAAAATCGATAGCTAGGGATATCTTCGAAGGTAGTAACCCCCGTAATTCCATACGATGCAAGTTGGTAAACCGCGTTGTGAAGACCATTTTTCCGTTCATTATAAGACAACGGGGGAATGAGTTTCATTATATCATCGATTTTATCTTCAAAAATCAGGCCGGTTGGCCAACCATCGCGATCATATTCGATGAGTGTGTGGTTATTAGTTTTTGACTGCTTTAACAAACGGGCGCGCTTAAGCGTTTCGGTATTAACCCAGAGGCTATGCCGGTCCTGACTGTGGAGCGCCATCGGCCTGTCCGGAAAAAGGGTATCTAAATAGCGACGGTGTGGGTTGCCGTCATTCCACAGATTACTATTCCAGCCGTAGCCGGTAATCCATTCATGCGCAGATAATTGTTTTGTATGCTTTTGCAGCATTGCCAAAGTCGTTTCGATGGAGGCGGCATTGCTCAGATTGACGTTAGTTAAATTGGCGGCATAATCGGAAAGATGCAAATGGGCATCTATTAAGCCGGGCAGAACGGTCATGCCTTGTAAATCGATGCTTTTGTAATCTTTAAGACCTTTTAGAATGGATTTTGCTTCCCCATCCAACGCCATGATGGTATTCCCTGACAATAAGAGGGCCTCGTGGCGTGTTTGCTGCGGCGTCATGGATTCAATGCAGCCGTTGTAAAAGTACGTCCAATTCATAATCGATCATTACATTCCTTATATTTAATACCGGGATCAAAAATATTGTTAAAATTCGTATTTCAATGCAAATCCTTTAACAGTGCAAAGTAACAGCTAAAGATAACATTCCCGGCGGAGGAATGCGAAAGGAAAAAAGTTAAAAATTTTACCAAACGAGGGTTTTATTAAGCGGTGGGCAATTTAATTTCCAGAAATATTAGGAATACCAATATGTTAAAATTCAAAAAACAAAATCCGAATAACAAAAACCAAAAAACCGTCATTGGCTTTAATGACGCTTTTTAATGGCCCTGCCAACATTGGCTCGTTTCGAATATTGATATTTTTTTTGATTGATGGGTTGGGGGCACAGCCAGATCCCATTTGAGATTTTAGGAATAAAAAAAGCCCTACCGGGCGGGTAAGGGCTTATTCTTCGATAGAACTTTGTTTTTCTTCAGACATTTTAACCCGAATTTTGCCTTCGAGTAATTCTTCTTGCGCAATAACGGTGGGATTGATTTCCTTTTCGAATTTGATGTCCTTCATTAGTTCGCGATCGTAAATATCGGTTTCGTCGTACATGTCCATGTCGTCCAGCATTTCATTCTCTTTTTTCTTCGAAATGCGTTCACCGTTGATTTGTCGGGCGCGTGCTGCTATATAAAGACACATTTCATAAAGCGTGAGCTTTTTATTTTTAATGTCGCGCAAATCCAGCGTTTCGATGGCCATAACGTTCCTCCAATTATATATTTTAACCTCTTAATGTAAATTTCTTTTTTAATCTTGTCAAATTATTTTCGGCGTTTTGTATTTCGCAGAGACGATCCATTACAACGAGTCACGGGAATAATCGGTTAAAAAACAAATAAAGAATAAAATCAAGACATGCTTTCGTTACGTTCCACAGGGATTCTTTTGAACAATGCGATTGAATTCGTATCATTGAAGCGGTTAATTTGTGTTTAATATGACAAGGACAGCAAGAAGAATAATATTGATAAAAACATCCGATGGCGGTGAATCCGACAGGCAAAATAGAGATTCATCTTGATTTTTCTTGACTGAAAGTATAATATGAATTATAAATGAACATTAGCAGTTGTTGGCATTTGTATTAAGATTTGGATAACTAACAATAAAGAGGAGGAGATTATGGCATCAGGTAATGATATGTTGAAGGGTTTCATCGTTGGAAGTTTTTTGGGCGCCACGATGGGTATTTTATTCGCCCCGAAAAGCGGAAAAGATATGCGGAATAACTTGCGGGGCGAAGGCGATGAATTAATGGACAAAGCAAAGGATGAACTGGAAAAGTTAAAGCACGAATTGACGGATTTGCGTTCAAAGATATCCGAGACCATTGATCGCGGCAAGAAAGTCTTTGAGGAAGAAGGTTCCAGCGAAGAGAAGGATTTTGAGGCTGAAATGCAGAATGAAGAAGAGAAGAAAGAGAGCAAACAGAGCAAAACCCAGAAAAAAAGCACCTCCAAGAAAACCGAGGATAAAGAAAGTAAAGTCTGAGCGAAGGTAGCTGATACTGTAAACCGCACACTAAAACGTGGAGAGCGAAATGGTCTGGGAAATTGCTTTAGTTATTTTTTTACTTTCGTTTACCGTGCTTATTTACTTGACGATTCCGGTGGTGCTGCAGTTTAAAAGTATGTTGCGTAAAGCCGGCCGAACCCTTGACGTTTTGAACGACGACTTACCGGATATTCTGAAAAATCTGAACGAACTCAGCGAAACAGCCAATGAGACCTCTCAAAAGGTCAAATCGGCGGTAACGGATATTACCGAATTGGAAAAATTACTGAGTGATGAGATTAAAAAGCCGCTACAGAATATTGCTCAGTCAGTAGCCACGCTACTGCAGTTACTCAATAAGTTGTTCCTTCGCAAAAGCCCGAAGTAAAAAAAAGGCCGGACTTATTAAAGGTCCGGCCCTTTTGTGTTTGAATGGCATTTGATACGTCCCGATCAATCCAAAATAATTTCGTAATTCCAGCCGTACTTGTCTTCCCGGTCGCCCACCTGAATTTCTTTTAACATATTGTATAATTTCATGGTGATTTCGCCGGGCTGATCGCCTTTACAGTAGACAGTTTCTTCATTGCCGTAGGTGATGCTTTTAACAGGTGTAATGACGGCAGCAGTGCCGCAACAACCGGCTTCTTTAAGTGTGTATATTTCTTTGAGACCCATTTCGCGTTTTTCAACCGTCATACCCAGCTCTTCTTTGGCGAGGGTCATCAGGCTTTTATTTGTTATACTCGGTAAAATGGAAGGGGAGTCGGGCGTAACATATGTGTTATCCTTTGTGATACCGTAAAAGTTGGCGGGACCGGATTCATCAATATGCTCTTTATGGCGCGCGTCCAGATAAAGCGCTTCGCTAAACCCGGCCTCTTTTACGCGTTTAGCCACCCGCAGGCTGGCAGCATAGTTTCCTCCGACCTTCACATCGCCGACGCCATCAGGCGCAGCGCGATCCGCATCATCGATCACCTGTAGCTTGATCGGTTTAACGCCTGTTTTAAAATAAGGACCTACCGGGATGGCAAAGAGTACAAACATATATTCCTTAGCGGGCTGCACGCCGAGCATACCCGACGTTCCGATTAACAGCGGTCTAATGTAGAGAGCGGCCCCTGTTCCGTATGGCGGAATAAAGCGTTTGTTTAAGCGAACAATACGTTCCAGTGCCCCCAGAAATTTTTCTTCGGGGAAAGGCGCCATTAATATTTTTTCGGCGGAGCGCCGTAAGCGTTTGGCGTTTTCGTCCGGACGGAATGCCGAAATGCGGCCGTCTTTGTGTTCGAAAACCTTGAGTCCTTCAAAAGCCTGTTGTCCGTAATGCAAGCAGGTGGCAGCAATACTCAGTTGCAGATGGTCATCTTCAACTTCCTTGCCCTCATCCCATTGGCCGTCTTTAAAACGGTATTCAAGGTGATAGTCGGTTTTCGTATAACTGAATGTTAAATGGCTCCAATCCAGATTCGCGCGTTCCATAATCACATCTCCTTTATCGCTTTAAATGTGGTTTATACAATTAAAAAACCCCTTACTCATTTTCATGAATAAGGGGTTTCTTATGCATACATTTGGTACACTAATTATGGTGTTAATAAGAAAAATAATTGTCGTATAAATCATGAGGTCTCTATACACCTTATTTAGGAAAACTCTTCTTAAATAAAATATTATTTTCACTTTCAAAATACAAATCTTTTAAAACTTAATCGCAGGCGCAAACGCCCTGTGAGCCGCAATCTGTCAGGACAAAATGCGTTTCTTCCCTGCTTATTTGTCGCGCAAAGAGGGCTTATCCCAGTAGCCCCAATCGGAAGCCCTTACATATTTTTTGCCGATGCCGGTGTAAAGGGCAAAAGCACGTATGGTACCGTGAAAAAATTTGCGGCTGACGCCACGCTCCAGGCGGCGATGATCGTTTTCAAACACACGAAGACCGCCGTTGTAAACAACCCGCCACCCTGCCTTTTTGATTCGGATGAGGATGTCGTTGTCTTCGCTGTGGGTTAATTGTTCATCAAACCCACCGACATGTTCAAGGGCCTGTTTCCGAATCAACATATTGGAGCCGCTGCCCAGAGGGACGCCAAGTCGGGCCCAGAATTTAATGCCCAATGAATAGAACCGGTAGTACCGGCGATATTTTTGATCGCTCAACTTCGCGCCCATAATCGCCCCTGTATCACTTTGCGGTTGAAATCCCTTTAATTGTTCGAAGTAATCCGGCGCTAATCGCATGTCGGCGTCGCTGTATAACAACCAGGGGGTTTTTGCACGTTTGGCGCCCAATTGTCTCGCCTGTGGTATGTTACAATCTTCTTTAATAACCAGGCTTTGCTCCGGTCGATGCTGCCGGATAATGGCTTCGGTATTATCGTTGCCGGAATCGACCACAATTAAGCGGCAGTCCGCCGGGATGCTTTGTAAAAAAGCAATAATGTTTTGCTCTTCATTTTTTGTAGGAATAATCAGCGAAACCTCGTTCGAATGCACTGCAGAAGCCTTGCTTTTTTTATTGATTGACGGTTAATTTTAATTACACGATAAATTTAACATTTTCCTCTTGCCCTGCAAAGCCGCGAGAGTTACGATTTTGTGTAACCATTCGGCACAATTTGAATCCACCTTAGCATCTTTTATATTAACCGATATTGATACGACAGTCAAACGGCATTTTTCTTTGTCATACATTCGGATCAACAGTAAATTTAATGATGGACAGTTTACAGCCCGAACGCCGAAATCATTAAACGGCGCTCGATGAGAGACGGTGCATTTGTATATTTTATATGATATTTTTTAGCTGTGATCTCTGATCGGAGAACAAATAGCATGGGATGTAACAAAAATAGGGTGACTGCGGTGCTAAAAACCTTTATGCAAGGCTTATTGTTGGGGATACTATTCTTAACAGGCAGTGATGGATATGGAGGCAATACCAATCCGCCTGTTCGGGAGAAGCATTGGTTTTTAGGCGGACAAATCGCTCTGAGTGATATGTACGGCTCCGATACCGGTCTCTTTTTTAATGCAACCCACGCCTGGAAGCGTAATTTCTGGAACATTTCCGAATTTCCCACAGTACTGAGCGTGGGCGGCTCGATCGGATATGCTTCGTATGACAGCGAATGGCCTCTGAAACGTATAGAACACTCTGACATCCTGATGCTGGCTGCAGCTTATTATCACCTCTTCTTCCTGAACGAAAGTTCATGGGACCCTTATGCGATTACCACACTTGGCATTCATATTGATAATGAACGGATTGAGTATTACGCCACAGAAAGAAATGATGTCAAACAACGCGATATCGATTTGACGCTGAATTTAGGGTTTGGAGTACGTTATTTTGTCAGCGACCGTATTGCTCTCGGAGGACAGTTGATGTTCGGGCCGGGGACTCTGCGTTTGGGCCTGGATTATCGCATTCAATGATATGATGGAATTTAAGGCATCGTACAAACGTTGGTTACGGATCGCCCGCCTGCATGAAGCCATAAAGAAAACTTCGGAGGATTGGTTATGGAGACGAAGCAGAAAACACGCGCAGACATCGCACCCGAATACAAATGGAAGCTGGAAGATATCTTCGCAACCGATGAGGATTGGGAAAGGGAATTTGAGGACGTAAAGAAGAAACTGCCGGCGGTCAATTCCTATGCCGCTAAACTGTCGCTTTCCGCCGGTTATCTGCTGCAATGTTTAAATAAAATGCACGATCTTGAGGAACGGATTGGCAAACTCTTTGCCTATGCCCATATGCGTAATGATGAGGATAAATCCGCGACACGTTACCAGGAGCAATACGACCGTTCCCGTACCTTACTGGTGGAATACAATCAGACAGTTGCGTTTTTCGAGCCCGAAGTGTTAAGCATTCCGGAAGGTCGTTTTGAGCAATACTATCTCGATGAACCCGATCTTAAATTGTACCGTCATTTTTTTGATGATATCCGAAGAAAAAAAGCGCACACGCTCTCCGATAAAGAAGAACGATTGATGGCATTGTCCGGCGAAGTGCGACATGCGCCGGCCGAAATTTTTGGCGTCTGGGAAAGCGCCGATATCGTTTTCCCAAAAATCCAGGATGATCGTGGGAATGAGGTGCACATTAGCAACGCGCTTTACAATAAATTCCAGCAGTCTCCGGATCGGCGGCTACGTAAGGATGCTTATATGGGACTGTATGTCCCGTTTATTGAACACCGTAACATGCTGGCTTCAAACTATGCCGCTATCGTGAAAAGCCATCTCTTTAACGCCCGTGCACGAGGCTATCATAACACTTTGGAGGCTGCTCTTGATGCGAACAATATTCCGACGAAAATCTATCATAATTTAATCGAACAAACACGCAGGCATCTCGAGCCGCTGCAACGTTACAATCGCCTTCGCCAAAAGGTTCTTAAATTGGACGACGGCGTTCATGACTACGATTTGCGCGCGCCGCTCTTTAGCGAGCAAAACCGTGATTATAACTGGGAAGAAGCCAAACAACTCTGTAAAGAGGGCATGCAGCCGCTCGGAGCGGATTATAACGAACATTTGCAAATGGCATTTAATGAACGCTGGATTGACGTCTATGAAAATAAAGGTAAACGGACCGGTGCTTATTCCTCGGGAACTTATGGCGTACATCCGTATGTGCTTATGAATTACAATAACACCATCGGCGATGTGTTCACCCTGGCGCATGAAATGGGGCATGCCATGCACACCTATTATACGATTAACAATCAACCATATGTTTACGGCGATTACCCCATTTTTCTGGCGGAGGTGGCCTCTACCGCCAATGAGGCGCTACTGCAAAAATACTTAATTGATACGGCGGAATCCGATGAACAGAAACGGCTGTTTCTGAATTCTTATCTGGATAAGTTCAGTCAAACGTTCTACCGCCAAATTATTTTTGCTGAATTTGAATGGCGCAGCCACCAACTGGTTGAAGAGGGACAGGCTCTCTCGGCCGACCGGCTGGACGCGTTGTTCGGAGAAATTTACCAGCATTATCACGGCGAGACTTTTGTGCTCGATCGGGAAATCAAAGCCCTCTGGAGTCGTGTGCCGCATTTTTACTATAATTTTTATGTCTTCCAGTACAGCACCAGCTTTGCGGCTTCGTTGACGCTTGTATCGCGCATATTACAGGAAGGCGCACCGGCAAGGGACCGTTTCCTGAATTTTCTAAAAAGCGGACGCAGTAAGTATCCCATCGATACCCTGTCCGAAGCCGGCGTAAACATGGACTCGGAAGAGCCATTCATTCACACGGTGGAATGGATGAATCGCTTGCTCGATCAATTGGAAAAACTACTATAATCATTCCATAATTGAATCCCTTAGGGATGATGAGCGCCGATTGCTTCGTTGTAAAATATTTAATGCAATGAACACGAGGTATGAGGCCGTATGCTTGTATTATATCGAACCTCAGATAGTCGCGCCGGCGACCGTATTGAGGAGCGCCTTAAAGAGCTTGTGCTTTCGCACCGTATTCATGATATCGATCGAATTTCGGAAAAGCCCGCGGAACTAACCGGGGATGAATTACCGGTTCTTTATGATGACAAAGCGGTATTCAGAGGAGAACAGTATATCATGGCGCATTTAGAAGAATTGGAACAATTCAAACAGGAGTGGGACCGTTTCCAAAGTGATGCCTGTTATTGCGAAGAGTAAACGGTTTCCATTGATTTTAGTTTGATGTACAATAGTAAAGGGCGGTAAAAGCCGCCTTTTTTTATTGATGCCTCCTCCGAAGCAATTCCTTAACATCATGTTACAGCTCCAATTTAGCAACTGGCGGAAAGCGAGAACCCATTATATACAACCCTGGATTCCCGATAGGCAATGCATTCGGGAATGACCATTCAAGCGCCATTCCCGCCGAAACGGGAATCCAAGAAGCTCCGTTATGCATCCTGCACGAAAAAGTGGATTTTCCGGAGTTGAGTTAAAACAGTCAGTGAGCCTGTATTTATCCGGGCGATCTCCATTTGGCTTTTGTATGAAATTCGATTAATTTTCAGATTGCTAATTGAGAAGTTATAATCGGAGGAAAACATGTTTCGCTCTTTCGTGCTGGTTTTATCAATCGTTTGCCTTATGATGGGTCATGGGCATTCTGAAGAAGGGATGTATCCCATAAGTGAACTTTCCGAGCTCAACTTAAAGGCCAGGGGCTTAAAGATGGATACGGAGGCCATTTTCAGCACTGATGAGGCGAGTCTGGTGGACGCCATCGTCAACTTAAGCGGCTGTACCGGCTCGTTTATCTCGGAAGACGGTTTGATTCTTACCAATCACCACTGCGCATACCGCGCCGTCCAGAATGCCAGCACAACAGAAAATGATTATCTGAAAAACGGTTTTTACGCCAAAGATCGTTCGGAAGAGGCGCCCGCGGAAGGTTACACCGTCCGCATAACCAAATCCTACCGGGATGTATCGGATGAAGTACTCCGTGCGGTGGACGATACGATGAATGCCGCACAGCGACGCAAAGCAATTGATCGCAAAATGAAAGAGATTGAATTACAGGCGGAGGAGGAACATGAGGGCGCGCGCGCCGAAGTTTCGGAAATGTTTATAGGTAAAACCTACGTGCTTTTCTTATATACCTACTTGAAAGATGTACGTCTGGTTTATGCTCCGCCAAAGTCGATCGGTAATTTCGGCGGCGATGTGGATAACTGGGAATGGCCCCGTCATACCGGCGATTTTGCTTTAATGCGGGCTTATGCAAAGCGCGACGGTTCTCCGGCGGAATATGACGAAGAAAATGTACCCTATACCCCCAAGAAGTTTTTAACGGTCGATTCCGACGGCGTTAGCGAAGGCGATTATGTCTTTTTGCTGGGATATCCCGCGCGTACCTACCGCCACCGCAGTTCACACTTCCTAAAATTTCAATACAAAGTACGGATGCCATGGATAAAAGAATGGTATCAGTGGCAAATCGATTTAATGAGCGAGATGAGCCGTAAAAATCCGGAAGCTTCATTAAAATTGAGTTCCCGCATTAAAAGTCTGGCCAATGTGGAAAAAAATTATCGCGGTAAAATCAAAGGTGTCGAAAATATCGCTTTGCTGGAACAAAAGAAAGAACAAGAACAGCGCTTACAGGCATTTATCGAGCAGGATAAAAACCGTGCGAACAAATACGGCTCGGTTCTAAGCGAAGTCGATGCCATATATGAAACACGAAGCAAGCGCGCTTCACGTGAATTCATCCTCGATTTTCTGCCGTATAATGTAAATATGTTTTATGTGGCGCGGCGCATTGTTAAGGCGGCTGAAGAGCGCCAAAAAGAAGATGTGGAACGCGAATCGGCGTATATGGACCGTAATTTCGACCGTACGAAACAGTATGTCCGGTTGCGTCTGAAAAATCATTATGCTCCCGCTGATCGGCGTATTTTAAGGCAACTTTTGCAAAAGGCCGCCAAACTTCCAGATACTCTGACGATCGATCCCCTCCGGGAGACGTTCGCCCTTAACGATACAGACAAGCTGGAACAAAAACTCAAGGAGGCTTATGACCAAACCCGCCTCGATGAACCGGATTATGTGATGGAGGCGATGGGAAAAACACCCCAAGAAGTGCAAGAAATGGTTGATCCGTTTATCCGGTGGATGCTGGCATTAAAGCCTGTATACGATGCCCAGGAAGAGCGCGACAAATCACGTTCCGGAAAATTGACAGAGCTGTCCGCCAAACTGGTGGATGTCAAAAAACAATTTTTAAAAGAGGAATTTGTGCCGGATGCCAACGGTACCCTCCGGTTTACCCACGGGTTCATTAAAGGCTACGCTCCCGCCGATGCCGTTTGGATGCAACCCATTACAACCCTTAAGGGCATCATTGAGAAATATGAACCCGAACCGCCCTTCGATGCTCCAAAACAGATACGGACATTATACAGGGAAAAACGGTTTGGCGATTATGCCAAAACAAAAGCGGAAGGCGTACCCGTTTGCATCCTGTACAGCATGGACACCTCCGGTGGAAATTCAGGCAGCCCGGTTTTTAACGCCGAGGGACAATTGGTGGGATTAAATTTTGACCGCACCTTCGAAGCGACTATTAACGATTTTGCCTGGAATGAATCGTACAGCCGGTCCATCGGCGTTGATATGCGGTATGTGCTTTGGCTGCTCGATGTTTACGCAGGCGCCGATCGATTACTGCAGGAAATTTCGCTCGATGAGTAAAGGTGGTTGTATGCTGAAGCGCCGGATTTCTTTAGCGACATTGGACGGGGAACCGACCCGGAAACGCTATCAAAAAAAAACGAGGTTTAAATGATTCGCTGGGATGTGGACCCGGAAATTTTCAGTATCGATGTATTTGGCCTGTTTACGTTTGCCCTGCGCTGGTACAGTTTGATGTTTATGCTCTCCTTCCTGATCGGCATTTACATGTTCAACTGGATTTACAAACGGGAGGGAAAACCGGTTAAAGATTTGGACCCGCTGTTGATACATATGTTGTTGGGAACGATTATCGGCGCACGATTAGGGCACTGTTTTTTTTACGACGCCGACTATTACCTTATGCATCCCATTGAGGTGCTAAAGGTCTGGCAGGGCGGTCTTGCAAGCCACGGGGCGGCGATCGGCATTTTGATCGCACTCTATCTCTACGCCAAAAAACATCCCGATCAGCCGTTTATATGGTTGGTAGATCGAATGGTGATTGCGGTTGCATTAGCGGGCTCCCTTATTCGCCTCGGCAATCTGTTTAATTCCGAAATCCTCGGTGCGCCGACCGATGTACCCTGGTCGTTTATTTTTGTTCGGGTGGATGCGATACCGCGCCATCCTTCACAAATCTACGAATCGCTGGCATATTTACTGATCTTTATTGTGCTTTTTCTTATTTACAAAAAAAAGGCGGGCCAAACGCCGCGCGGATATCTGTTCGGACTTTTTTTGATTACCGTCTTCGGATTCCGTTTTTTTGTGGAATTTGTGAAGGAACACCAAAAAGCCTTCGAACAGAGTATGTTGTTGAACATGGGCCAGATTCTTAGTATACCGCTGGTAATTGCGGGCATTATTATCTTAAGGCGCGCCAAAGCGCCCTTGTCTGAAAATGGTAAGAACTCATAGCGGGATCGTAACGTAAAATACATGTGAGAACTCAGCCGTTGAACGTTCTTATCTGTTTTGTTGCTCTGCGAAGTGACCGGCAGGAAACAAAACGGATAGCAGAAGAAATACCGATCAACGGTATGGCTAACGGTTACGCTTTCATATATAGTCAGGAGGATAACCATGTTATCCAAAGTACGTTTAACCATTTTGGCTGAGAATCGCGCCAACGATCCCAATCTGATTGCCGAGCAGGGTCTGGCGATACTGGTTGAAACGTCCGCCGGGAATGTTCTTTTTGACACCGGACAAACCGATGCCTTTTTAAAAAATGCCGAGACGCTTGGCGTCGATTTATCCGAAATTGAAAAAATCGTTCTCAGTCATGGACATTACGATCATACCGGCGGCTTACCGGCGTTCCTCAAAGTATACGACAAAACGGAGATTTATTGCCATCCCTCTCTGACGCATAAGAAATACGCGCTTTATCCGGCCGGTCGACTCGAGATAGGCGTTCCCTGGGAAAAGAACAAACTTGCCGCCATCGGCGCCCATTTTGTTCTGCGAACCCATCCCACAGAAATTTTTCCTGATGCCTGGCTTTCCGGTGAAATACCGCGCCGCACCGAATACGAATTTATTGATGAGCGTTACCAGCAGCGGGTTCTGGAAAGTTATATCCACGATGAAATCCATGACGATATCGGTTTATATCTCAATACCGGGCAGGGGTTGGTTATTTTGATGGGTTGCGGGCACGCCGGCGTGATTAATACCATTAAACACGCTATGAGGGTTACCGGTAATCAACATGTACATGCGGTTGTGGGGGGAATGCACCTGCAACATAGTGCAGAAGATCGGATCGATACCATCGTTGCCAATCTCGAAAAAATTAAGCCCGACTATGTGGCGCCATTGCACTGCACTGGTTTTTATGCCATCCACCGCATGATGGCCTGTTGCCGCGGCCGCGTGGTTCTGTTGAATGTGGGTGAACACTTTGAAGCGGGTTCGGAATAACACATTACCCGAAGCGGAGGTCTGTTGCTTTTCGACTTAATTCCGTATGTATTTACTGCCTTGAGCGCGTTCTATTTCTTATTACTCCTATTGGTGATTTTCGGTCTGGGCGGCCTGAGGGGAAAAAACACACAAAATTTACCCTTTGTATCGATTGTCATTACCGCCCGCAACGAAGCCGGCCGCATTATACCCACCCTGCAATCTCTGGAACGGTTGTACTATCCCCCCGGACGTTTCGAAGTAATACTGGCCGATGACGCTTCCGAAGATGAAACCGGAACCATCCTGGAAGAATTTAGTGCGAAGTACGCCCACTGGCGGGTGCTGCATATCTCTGAAAAGAACCGCACACTTCGCGGCAAAAAATATGCTCTGAACGAGGCAATTAAGACGGCTTCGGGTGCAATCATTTTTACAACCGACGCCGATTGTATTCTTCCCGCGGACTGGCTGAAAGTGATGACCGCGTATTTTGATGACCGGACGGCTATGGTTATGGGACACTCGCCGGTCATCGCTCAACCGGGTATACTGGGTATTCTGTTGAAATTTGATACCTTTTTCTCGGCCATCCTGTCGGCGGCCAGTACAAAACTGGGGTTTGCCATGACCAGTGTGGGACGAAACCTTGCTTATCGTAAAGCCGCTTATGAGAGGGTCGGCGGATTTGAAGCCCTGAGGAGACACAAAAGCGGCGACGATGTGCATCTCACCGAACGGTTTCGGACCCGCAAGGTAGGCAAAATCGATTTTTGCGCCGATCCGCGGACGTTTGTAATCACCCGGGCGCCTTCTAAAGCCGGTGATATTTTTCAACAACAAATCCGCTATCATAGTAAAATTTTAAGAAAAAGCTGGCCAACGGTTATACTTTCTATTTTATTATTTCTTGCGGTGGTGTTTTTTTATGGATTCCCGTTTCTCTATCCCGCATGGATTAAAATTTGGCTGTTTGTGATTGTGGTGAAGTTAGCTTTGGAGTATGGGGGATTAATGCTTGCCGCCAGCAAGTTTCAGCACCACGATCTCATCCCGTTTTTTATACCTTTACAGATATTTTACCCCGTATATGTTATCTTTTTTGGATTAATCGGCTCGCTGCAGCTATACCGCTGGAAAAAATAACGGTGTTGATTGCCATAAATGCGTGAATTGTATAAATTCAATACACCTATGAGAGAGATTTTGAAACAGCGCTTAACATTTTTTGTTAAGTATATTATCGGGTTCATTCTGCTTGCCTGGATTTTATCGCGAATCGACCGCCGACAAATGCTTGTCGCTATGACCGATATCCATCCTTCGGTTCTAATGCTCATGCTTGCATTGGCTTTTGCAAATCTGGCGGGCCAATTTTTTTTATGGCGCTATTTGGTGATGCAGCATTCGATGCATTATCGGGTTAAAGATTTATTACCGTCCTTTTTTGCGGGATTTGCCTTTCGTATGATGATTCCGGGCGGACACGCCGAAATTTCCAAAGTGTTTTTGATGCCCGGTAAAAAAAGCGGTAAAGTGATGGCCTTTGGCATCGAAAAATTTTTTCAAACCTATATCAAATTAATTTTGGTTTTAATGGCGTTGCCATTGGTATTTACACAATACAGACAATGGCTCTGGCCGTTGTTAGTGATTGCGGTTGCCGCTTATTTTTTCCTGCCGAATCTTATTCGGGCGCCTTTTTTAAAGCGTTTTCACGAAAAAGATAACAATCACCATGTCATCTTTCTGAGGACGTTGGTTTATACGCTGGTCATTTTCTTTTTTCTGATGATGCAGTACTTTCTTTTATTAAATGATGTGCACACCATTGGTTTTATGGAGGCGGCTTTCGCCGTTATTTTTATTTGGGGATCCGGCTTGATACCCATATCGATTTCCGGTCTGGGCGTCCGCGAAAATTTTGCCGCTTATTTTTTGGCACAGTATGGCATCCCGCCCTATGCCGCGGTGGGCGTCTCTCTGCTTATCTTTGCCGTGAACGCCGTTTTACCTGCCTTAATGGGTCTATATTTTATTTATCGCCGCAGCACCGATTTGGATGACGCCCGGCATATTTTTCTGAATATGGGCCGCCAATTGCTGGACCGGGGCAAGAAACGTCTGACAACCCGACCGGTGTATCCTGCCGTCTCGCCGGAAGATACCGAAAGCACAAAACCTTTGGAGAAGTGAATAGGGTGGTTTATAAAACCGAGAAATTCACGAAAGGAAAGAAAGAAAAACGTATGCAATTTCTGCGATGGGTTGTCGTTGTCGCATTAGCGGTAAGCTTTGCCAGGGCGCAGGCCCCGCATGATTTTGTAGAAATAATCAACATCAATCCGGATATAATCCTCGACATCCGCTATGCCGCTTCCGACAACTTTTTAAACAAACCCGTTTATGATGAAGCGCGCTGTTTTGTGCGTTACGCAGCAGCCGTAAAACTGGATTCTATCCAACAGGAACTGGAAAGTATTGGTCTGGGATTGAAAATATTCGATGGCTACCGGCCCCTGAGTGTTCAAAAACAGATGTGGAAAATCCTTCCGGACAACCGTTATGTAGCCAATCCCGCTAACGGCTCGCGCCATAACCGCGGCGCCGCTGTGGATGTGAGCCTGGTGGATTCTGCCGGGAATGATTTAGCCATGCCCACCGATTTTGACGATTTTAGCCCAAAGGCGCACCATGATTATCAGGACTTACCCGCCAAAGTGCGCCGAAACCGCTGGATTCTGAAAACGGTGATGATGAAGTATGGATTTTCACCGATTCGGACGGAATGGTGGCATTACGATTTACAGGGGTGGCGCCGGTTCCCGATTACCGATAAAACGTTCGAAGAAATTGACGCTGAACATTAAAAAGGCTGTGTGTGCATCTCACACACAGCCTTTCCCAACGGCGAGACATCTTAGAAGGTTCCTTCAACCCCCAGGCCGGGTTTATCGTTAAAAATAAATTTGCCGCGGTCCACTTTGACGCCGCTAAAGGGATCGTTGCTGATCAGAAGATTGCCGTCGAGATCGGCGTAATCTACATACGGCGAAAGATGCGCCGCCGCTGAGATGGCCACCGAACTTTCGATCATGCATCCCAGCATAATTTTCATATCCAGGGCTTTGGCCATTTCGATCATGCGCAGCGCTTCCAGCATACCGCCCGATTTCATCAATTTGATATTAATGCCGTCGTAAGCGGTAGCAAGCTTCGGAATATCGGCGGCGCTTTTAACCGCCTCGTCGGCGATGATGGGCACATTGATCTGTTCGCGCAGCCACGCCGTCTCTTCAAGCATTTCCGACGGCATGGGTTGTTCGATAAATTCCGCGCCTTCCGATATCAGCCACTGGATTTTATCCAACGCCTCGTGTTTATCCTTCCAGCCTTCGTTGGCATCCACCCGAATGGTTTTATCAGTAACGCTGCGTACGGCGTCGATCATCTGCTTATCGTTTTCTTTGCCGACTTTGATTTTCAAGATGGGGTAAGGTTCGGCGTCCTTGACTTTTTGCCTGACGATTTCGGGTTTGTCGATGCCGATGGAGAAGGACGTGACCGGCGCTTTGGCGGTATTCAAGCCGAACATACGGTATAGCGGGATGCCGTACGCTTTTCCAACCCAATCCATCACGGCGATATCCACGGCCGCTTTGGCGCAGCTTTGATTTTTAATACGCTCATTAAGTGTTTCTTTGATGTCGATGAAGTGCCGGAGCGGATGTTCGTCGAAAAGATCTTTGGCGGCGTTGATTTTTTGCGTTGTCAATTCGTGGTTCTCGCCGTAGCGTACATTTGGAGCGGCTTCGCCGTATCCGATGATCCCGTCCTTTTTAATACGTACGAAAACGTTTTGTTTGAAATCGCTTGAGTTGCGTGAAATGGTCCAGGTATGCTTTAAAATCAATTTTTTGGTCTTAACATCGATCATGACCTCTCCATTGTCCTTACTCGGACGTTTGGGTGTTGCATAACCCGCGCCGGATAAAGCATTAAAAAAGGAAAAGCCGACAATACCTTTACCCGAGAGGGATAGGAACTCTTTACGGTTGACTTTCATGGTAATAACCTCATTTTAAAATGCGTTTGATAACTTTAAGCGTTCGTTTACGATAGGGATTGAAATTTTCATCATCTTCATCAAAACTGTCAATGTGCACCCAACTGTCCTGATGAATAAAATGCGGTCCTCCCAAACTGATGCCCACATGGGTAATGCGTTCGCCGCTTCCAAAGAAAAGCAGGTCGCCGGCGTGTACATTTGCAAAATCTTCTTTCCAATCAATCTCCTGGCCTTTATGCACCTGCTGTCGGGCGTCCCGCGGCAATTGAACGCCATTAGCGAAAAAGACGGTCTGTGTAAATCCCGAACAATCGTTGCCTTTTGAGGAGTTGCCGCCCCAAAGATAGGGAACGCCCATCATCTGCTTTGCGGTTTGAATAATCGCCTTGGCAGAGGTCTCGGGGTTTTGTTTAGACGCCATCGTAATCCGGTCGTTTTTTATGAATCCTTCGCGTCCGTCGACTAATTTAACGTTGCTCCATGCGGTTCCTTTATTCAATATTTGCAGCCGGCCGTTGAGCGTCAGATCCGAGACGGGAATGCTTTGAGCATTGGGCTGCTCATAAATCATGGCATGAAGCTTATTGCAGCGTACACGTTTAGCATTCATCCATTGATCGACGCCGCTTTGATCGGTGCGGTGAAATGAAGCACGCGTCATCCAGCCGATGTAGCCGTAATGCGTTTGTATGAGATACCAGTATCCCTTTTCTTTTAACAAACGCAGACGGTCGCCCATAATGGCCTGGTCGATGAGCTGAGCGGCGTGGGAAGGTTTTTCGCGCAGATTGGCTACACTGACCCGTATTAGTCCATAGCTGGAATCCTTAAGAGCGGGCTCCGGAAGCACGGTAAAGGCAAGCTGGTATTGATTTTCGCCCAGGAGCGAATCGGCCAGTTGGCGGACAGCTTCTTCGGCTTTGGGGCGTGTACTTTCGCCTGCGACCTGCCAGCGGCCGTCTTTTTTATCGAGCGTTGCCGTAAAGCGGTTTAAGCTGGGATCGGGTGCAAAGCGTTCCTGCAGATTTTCGGCGGAGCGGTTAAATTGTTCGATATAAAAGTCATCGCTTTTTTCGCAGGAGATGAGACCTGCCATCAATAATAGTAGTAATAAAAAATACAGTCGCTTCATGAACATCCTCGGTTTATTTTAGATAATAAACTAACTTAACAAACTGTTTTGATAAATTCAATTGCATTCCGGGCAAGTCGAAGAAGCTGAATTGGAAATGATATCGGGAAGAGGCGAGGTAGTAAAAAATTGCCGGCGGTGTGAAGCCCTTCCCTGTCCCGAAGTTTCGGGACGGGCAAGGGTTTGGGATGGGGCGTAAAAGAACGTATAACCGCCGAGGACGCCGGGAACGCAGAGAAAAAAAGAATGAACCACAGATGGACATGAATAAAGATAGTAAAAAAGCGAAAAGAGAAAAGAGGAAAGAGGAATGAAGCGGGTAGCGCCCTCGGACGCCCTTTACCATTGACGCCGTACTTTAGCGCGGCGGGACTAAAACCACGGCCACTGTTCTCAGCCTCTCAGTTCTGCCTGCCTTCCGAAGCGATGGCCGTAAATTGCTGCTCGGCCGAGCGTCGAATCCACAGATAAGCCAGCGTACCGGTGATGATATTGGCTAACGCAAACGCCGCGAATATGCCCTGGAGTCCGATAAATGTCGATCCCAACACGGCCAGCGGAATATAGAGAACAAACATTTGCATAACGGTTAAGGAAAAACCTTTAAGCGGCTGATGCAGCACATTAAAAGCCGAATTGGAGAGAGCGTAAATTCCGAACATACCGTAGCCGAAAGGTACGATATGCAGGTAGAGTACAATGGCGCTCACTACGGCCGGATCGTCGTTAAAAATAGATGCGATGGGCCGCGCTGCAAGCCAGAACACAATTAGGACAAACAATCCCCAAAAAAAGGCAAAGCGATGGCTGTGGTTCAACCCGGTGCGTATTCGGTCGAATTTTTCGGCGCCCAGATTTTGTCCGATAAAAGGCGATAATACGCTGGCCAGCGCCATAATCACCACCAGGGCAAAGGCGTCGAGGCGCATCGCAACGCCGAACGCCGCTACGGCGTCCGAACCATAATCGGATACCAGCCGTGTAACGGCGCCGGCGCCCACCGGTCGTATGATATTGGTACCGGCCGTTGGTATGCCGATGTAAAGTACTTGTTTCCAGGATTGTAACACCAACCTGAGCAGCGGACGGGTGAAGGTGATCATGCGTTCGCGGTGTATCAATATCCAGAGCGAAAAGAAAAAAGCCGTCGCCCGGGAGACCAGTGAGGCAAACGCAGCGCCGGCGATGCCCCACCGCGGGAAAGGCCCCAGCCCGAAGATAAATAAAGGATCGAGAATTACATTCAATCCGATGGCGACCAGCATAATCATAGCGGGCGTTTTGGTGTCGCCGGTGGCGCGGATGGCGTTATTGCCCACCATGGGGATGACCAGGAAGATCATGCCCGGATACCAGATGCGCATATAGGCGTTAATATGGATTAAAACCGATTCTCCGGCGCCCATGGCGGTGAAGAGCGGGCGGATGGTTAACAGACCGGCGACGATAAACAGACTTACAATCAGCGTGGCCAATACCAGACTGTCGGAAGTCAGGCGACGAACGCGGGACATGTCGCCGGCGCCGATCGCCCGTGAAATAAGAGCGGAAGCGCCGTTGCCCAGGCCCATCGATATGCCCCCGGCGATCATGGCAATAGGGAAGTTGAAACCCATGGCGGCCAGTTCTTTGGCCCCCAATTGACCTACAAAATAGGTGTCGACCAGATTAAAAGCGACCGCGCCAAGGATGCCGATTAACATCGGCATCGCCATCCGGAATAACTGCCGGTCCACATTTCCTTCCGTTAATTGTGCGCGCGTGCTTTTCTGCAATAGAATCCTTTCAGTAGTTATGTTTGCGGCGGCGTTGTATCGGAACAGGTATCGTTAACGTATGAAGCGCGTTTGTACGACACGAAGAAAACATAATTCCCGATACTAAAGCATTTGTACTTCGTTATTGCCGGTAATATTCCTTCGCTTCGGGCAGAAGCTTTTTCAGATTTTCAATCCGGGTTTCATCCGAAGGATGGGTGCTTAGAAACTCCGGCGGGGAAGCACCGCCTTTTTTTTCCGCCATGCGTTGCCAGAAGTTCACAGCCGTTTCGGGATCGTATCCGGCCATGGCCATAAAAATCAATCCCAAATGATCGGCCTCCGATTCGTGCAGACGGCTGTATGGCAACAACACGCCCACCTGTGCGCCGACGCCAAACGCCGCCATAAACAGTTCCCGTGTTTGTTGGGGTTTCTCTTCCAAAGCTTTACTGAGCGCCATACCGCCTAATTGTACCGCCAGACCCTGACTCATCCGTTCGTTGCCGTGCCCGGCGACGGCATGTGCAATTTCGTGGCCCATCACCACCGCCAAACCGGCGGCGTTTTGTGTTACCGGTAGGATGCCGGTGTAAATCACCACTTTACCGCCGGGCATACACCAGGCATTAACAACGTCCTCTTTGACCAGATTAAATTCCCAGTCATAACCTTTTAATCGGTCGGACATGCCTTCCTGAGCGAAATACTTTTCAACGGCGCGTTGAATGCGCACGCCGACGCGTCTGACCATATTTGCTTGCTGCGTTCCCGTTACCACTTCGTGCTGGGAAAGAAAATCTTCGTAAGAGCTGAAACTCATGGAATGCATTTGCGAAGCCGGGATGACCGCAAACTGTTTACGCCCCGTAATGGGCACTGTTGCACAGGCCACAGCCAGCGCCCAAACAGCGATGAACAATAAACCTTTTCGCATCTTGTTGTCCTTTCGATAATGGGTGTTCTTACTATTTGTTTTTAGCATCATTTACCCTCCCCATGATAAAGAGATCGTATAACACCAATCATATCGTGGTTATTCTTTAAAATCCTATTCGGGAAGGATATCTTTGAAATTGATCATTCATGATGCTGTTTATCTGTTCTTATAAATTTCCATTGATACCGTTCAATACGTGTTTTCGAAGACGCTTATGTTAATGCGTAAACAGGATTGATCGTTTAATTTCCGTTGGTGTAGGTAACCCGCCAGATGCGCCCGCGCACCGAGTCGCATATGTAAAGCACGCCGTCCGGTCCCTGTGCCAGCCCCATCGGGCGAAAGCGCGCTTCGCGCGGGCTTTTGATCACTTCTTTACCGGCAAAACCATCGGCGAATATTTCATAGTCTCCGGAAGGCAAAGCACCTTCAAAGGGTACGAAAACCACATTATACCCTCTTTGTTCCAGCGGCGCCCGGTTCCAAGAACCGTGAAAAGCTATAAAAGCTCCGCCGCGATACGGCTCCGGAAATTGGTCGCCGGTATAAAATAGCAAATCATTAGGCGCCCAATGGGCCGGAAAAGCAATAATCGGGTCCTCGAACTCCGCACATCGTCCCACTTTATCGCCGTCGCCTCCGTATTCGGGCGCCAGGACTTTTTTACCTTTAAGATGATCGTAATAGCAATACGGCCATCCGAAATGATCGCCTTCATCCACCATAAACATTTCCTCGGCAGGCAGTCGGGCATTTTCCTCCACGGTGTACAGGTCCGGCCAGAGCTGGCTCAACTGATCGCGTCCGTGTTGAACCACGTACAGTTTTTGACTGTTCGGATTCCAGTCGATGGCGACAGCATTGCGGATACCGGTGGCGTACCGGAATCCGTGTACCATCTGTTTTTGATTGAGCGCGCTGTCGTCAAAGCGCCAGATGCCGCCGTAGCGTTGCAACAACGGACACGGATCCATACCCGGCGAGCCGGGGGTGCGCATTTGTTTCTGGCAGGCGTTGGAAGGCGCGCCGACATTAACATAAACATGGCCCTCTTCGTCAAAAGCGAACGGTTTGGTGCCGTGCTGTTGCTCCGGCGGAAACCCGCCCGCAATAAATTCCGGATTCTGTTCGGGCAGGAGATTATGCTCTTTAAATCGATAGCGCATCACCGCCGTATCGGAGCCGAAGTAGAGATATCCTTTATGAACGCCGATACCGGTTCCGGCAAAATCGCCGAAATATTCAATGCGATCCGCGCGGCCGTCATTGTTTTCATCCCGGAGCGCCGCAATACCGCCCTCGGGCTGGCGTTGACGCAGCGCCACATAAACATCGCCGTTGGAACGGACGGTTATATGACGGGCCCGGCCGAGATTGTCGGCAAACACCGTCGCTTCAAAATTTTCAGGAAGCTTGACGGCCGTCTCATTTTCGGGTTCATCGCTTTGCCGGGCGCATGCAGGCAATATTAAGAATAATACTATAAACAGGGTGAATAGAGTATATCGTACATGCATTGGCGCCTCCGAATATTTTCGATTACTTATGATCTTCATGGTTGGTAATTAAGTGTTAATACCGTGAAGCTCACGAACGGAAACCAATTTTTTTTTTAACCGGATGCCTCCAGGTAAACTGATGATACGATATCGGTTGTCGACGCTCCCCCATGTGTTTCTGTTTACTCATTAGTCAGTTTAATAATGTTGTTTTCCTTGTTCACGTCGGGTATGTGAGGATCGCCCAATTCCAGGCTTTTAACCGTTTTGTTGGTTCTAAAAAATTTTTCGAGTCGGGGTTCGGCCGTTTTCCAAACCGACAGGTTATACTGCAGCGAATCCCGGCTGTCATCTTCATACACAAATGTGACCTTGACAGGGATGGGCAGTTTGCCTTTTTTTTCGACCAAAAAATGGACGCCGTCGTCATCCTGACGGGCGCTGGTAAGGGCTAAATCCGGGTAACCGAACTCAAAGAACCATGGTTTCCAGAACCAGTTTAAGTTTTGACCGCTCACGTCATTAAAAGTATAAAAGAAGTCGAAGGGCATTGGGTGTTTGCCGCGCCAGCGTTCGATGTAACTTTGCAGGGCTTTTTTGAACATTTCTTCTCCCAGTAAATCCCGGAGCATCAAATAAGCAACAGCCGGACGTCCGTAAGCGGCGTTACGGTAAGCGGGACGATAAGCGTTGCTTCCGTAGATGATGGTGGTTGCGATCATTGGTACATCCATTTCCCGTCCCGCATAAGGCAGGTAACGATTGATCGCTTTCCTTTCCGGATCGTAATCGGCCAGTCGCTTCTGGACTTCCAGCGGTAACATGACAGCCCAGCCTTCATCCATCCAGGCGTATTTCCGTTCGTTGGTTCCCATATAAAATGGGAAATAGGTGTGTGCGATTTCGTGGGTTGTTACTCCGACGGTTCCGGAACGTTGAGAGACGGAGCCGTCGTTAACCATCATCGGAAATTCCATGCCGCCGCCGCCATTAAAGATGGTGATTTCGGGGTAGGGGAACGGTACGCCCGGTAGTTCCTTTGAAAAGAATGCAACGCCTTCCCTTGCGATTTCGGTTACGTCGTAGAAATCCTGCGACTCTCTTTTATAAGCGGCGGCCACAAACACGCGGCGGTTGCCGGATTCATCAACCGCTACACTGGTACCGTCCCACAGATAATGATCGCTGAGGCCGAAAGCGAAATCGGGAATGTCCTTTGCCGAGAATCGCCAGGTGTTTAAACCGTTATCGCTTTTCCGGAGAACCGCGCTTCCGAGGTCCTTTTCCCGGATGATGTGGACGATGGAATCGGCCTTGCGGGCACGAAGGTAACGTTTTAGATATGGTTCCGTTAATAGTTTCTCCGGATTTTGTAACGTTCCGGTTGCCCACACCATGAAGTCCTGTGGTACGGTGATCGATACATCGAAGTCGCCGAAATCGTTATAAAATTCCTGGAGTCCGCTAAAATTATATGTATCCCAACCGTCGATGTCGTCATAGACGGCCGCCTGCGGATACCAGTAGGCGATGAAGTAAGAACTACTGTCGTAGCGTCCCATGCGGATGTTGGATTCTTGAGCGATGTACACATGCCAATCGATTAATAAATTGATGCTTCCTTCCGGTTCGATCGGACGCGGCAGTGAGAGAAACATATTAGCGCCACGCCGGCGGATCGCTTTTTGGTCTCCTTCCGGAGCAACTTTATCCCCCTCAACCAGAATACGCTCCACGCGGATGCCTTCGTGCAGATCGCCGGGCGCAACCGGCCAGTCTCTCAATGTGCCCTCTCTGAAAATATCCTGGTACATGCGAAATACCATGCGATGCAGTGTATCGGGGCTGTTATTATGATAGGTAATTTGGGCCTGGCCGCGCAACAGACCGGTGTGCGGCTCAAAAGCAACATCTATGTTATAATCAGCGCGGTTTGTCCAATAGGCCGGACCGGGTTTGCCTGTTTTGGAGCGGGTGTCCTGTTCGTAGGCCTTCTGCAAATTGAGAGGCATGAAGAGTTCTTTGCCTTCATCGGACGGGAGTGTGGAAACTAAGAACAATAACAGCATGAATGTCATTCGACCAACTCGTATCAAATCGTGCATAAGGGTTCTCCGTACTAAAGTTTTACCTCATTGCTTAACTCTGAAATAATGTATTTATTTGCCCTTTGATGGGTAAAAGATTTTTGGCGATGAGATAACGTGAATGAACGGTTTTTAATTTCAGTTGGTTTCCTCACACCGGTTGGTTTTATGAACGGTATGTTCCCCGGCTGGTCATTGTTCGTAGAAGCCTTATTGGTTGTCCTCATCACCATCATTGTCATCGAACAGGGTGCGCTGGGAATGAGAGCCTGTTGTCGTAGTTCTATTATCCGGATCATCAGAAGCATCCGTAATCTGTTCATTTTCAGTATGTGCCGGCTCCTGATTATCAACCAAACCCACATACGTTATGCGATAGGGGCTGAGGCGTTTACCGCGGGATTTCCAGCCTTTCACATCCACCACGGCGTCCAGTTCCAGCATCTCGCTGAATTTCTTTTTAGCACGGCCTTTGAGATATTCCACCTCCGCGACGGGTTTTTGCTGTGTGGTCGCCAGTACCAGCCGGGAATCTTTACCATTACTGATAAAACTAAACGGTTTTTGCAGCATCTGGGTCTCTATTTGAAATCGCTTCACATAAAAATTCTTTTTTTGGCCATCATAATGTACGGCGGTTACAACGGTAGCAGGGTCAAATTTTTCGATGGCGACCAGTTTACCGATATCGTAGCGATTGGTCAGGTCAAAATCGGTCAGCATATAGGCGCCGTCGTTATACAGCACCAAAATACGGTCATCGCCGTCAAAATTTCCGAGATAGACGCCGCGTTCTTCCGTGTTCAGTCGGCCGACGACATCGTCGAACCAGAGATCGATGCCGCCCAGCGTGGAAGCGCCCACTTCGCGTTGGTTTACTTTACGGATGGGATAGCGGGTTACAATGTTGCCCTTGGCGCTGCGGCCTTTAATGGACAGCTCGCCGAAGTTGTAATCGAAAACTTTTTTGCGTGCACGGCAGGAAGGGTGCAGATAGACGGTTACAACTTCGGATTCGCTATTGGGGTTGGCGGTAAAATAGTGAATCTTGGAGCCTGAGGCGCCTGTGCTCAAATCGTACTCTTTATCGCGCGTGACGGATGTAACCGCAAAGCGCTTGGCATAGCTGATCCCGCTTTTACCATCCTGGTAAATGACATTGTAAATCATGCGTTCATCGTTTTTATTCCAAACGGCGGCATGGATGATGTCCTTACCGACGAACGCTTTTTCCGAAACACGCGTAACCATGAATTTACCGTTTTTCAGAAAAACGATGATATCATCCAGATCGGAGCACTCGCCGATGTATTCGTCTTTTTTCATGCCGTAGCCGATAAAACCGGCCTTGCGATTGACGTATAATTTTTCATTGGCAACCGCCACCTGAGCGCTTTGGATTGTATCAAACGACCGGATTTCGGTTTTGCGTTCACGCCCTTTGCCGTATTTTTTCTTAAGGTTTTCGAAGTATTGGATGGCAAATTCCGTAAGATGGTTTAGATTGTGTTCGACCTCAGCAATCTCATCTTCGAGGCTTCGGATCAATTCATCGGCTTTTAATGCATCGTATTTGGAAATGCGTTTAATTTTGATTTCCGTGAGTTTAACGATATCATCTTCGCTTACTTTTCTTAACAATTGCGGTTTGAAAGGCTCCAGACCTTTGTCAATCGTCTCAATAATGGCTTCCCAGGTTTCACACTCTTCGATATCGCGATAGATACGGTTTTCGATAAAAATCTTTTCCAGCGATGAAAAGAAGAGCTTTTCGGATAATTCTTCCTTTTTGATTTCCAGTTCCCATTTCAACAGGCGAACCGTATTATGGGTGGAGCGGCGCAGAATTTCATGGACGCTCAGGAATTGCGGCTTTTCATCGACGATGACACAGGCGTTCGGCGCGATGGAGATTTCACAATCGGTGAAGGCATAAAGGGCGTCGATTGTAACGTCCGGTGAAACACCGGGCGGCAGGTCCACCAAAATTTCCACTTCTTTAGCCGTGTTATCGGTAACTTTTTTGATTTTGATTTTACCGCTATCATTGGCTTTTACGATGGAATCAATCAAACCCGTTGTTGTCGTGAAAAACGGGATGTCGCGAATGACCAGGGTGCGTTTATCGGCAATATCGATATGCGCCCGCAAGCGAATGCGCCCGCCCTTTTTCCCTTCGTTATAATTACTAAAATCGGCCATGCCGCCGGTGGGAAAATCCGGTAATATCTGAAACGGTTTGCCTCTCAGTTCATCGATGGAGGCTTCGATCAGCTCGTTAAAATTGTGCGGCATGATGCGGGTTGCCAATCCGACGGCAATGCCTTCGGCGCCCTGAGCCAATACCAGTGGAAATTTCATGGGAAGGTGAAGCGGTTCTTTTTTGCGGCCGTCATAAGAAAGCTGCCATTCCGTGGTTTTGGCATTGAACGCAACCTCGAGCGCAAATTTGGACAGCCGCGCCTCGATATAGCGCGGCGCGGCCGCCCGGTCGCCCGTTCGGATATCGCCCCAATTGCCTTGCGGCTCGATTAATAGCTCTTTTTGCCCCATAATAACGATGGCGTCGCCGATGGCCGCGTCGCCGTGCGGATGATACTGCATGGTATAGCCGATAATATTGGCAACTTTGTTAAACCGGCCGTCATCCATCATTTTCATGGCGTGCAGAATTCGGCGCTGGACCGGTTTCAAACCATCCATTAAAGCCGGAACGGCCCTTTCAAGAATCACGTAGGAAGCGTAGTCCAGGAACCAGTTTTCATACATACCTTTTACATGAGTGGTTTCCTGGATGGAACCGTTGTCTTCCAATTCTGCCCGGAGTCTGCTTACAATATCGTTGTCGTTTTTCGGCGATTTATGTTTATCCATGGTATGTGCGATCGGTCCTTTGGTTATGCGGTTACGGCAACCGGTTCAATAACGTCCTTTTCAATGCGTAAATTATCGATGATAAAATCCTGGCGATCCGGGGTATTTTTACCCATATAATATTTCAACAATTTCTGGATCGAAGTGTTCTCATCCATCACGACCGGTTCCAGGCGCATGTGTTCGCCTATAAATTCTACGAATTCCTGCG
Organism: uncultured Calditrichaceae bacterium; assembly: GCA_964542915.1. Taxonomy (GTDB): domain Bacteria; phylum Calditrichota; class Calditrichia; order Calditrichales; family Calditrichaceae; genus CAZIVP01. Next base: position 477,229 of record CAZIVP010000001.1, read on the forward strand.
GTGAGATTTCACCGAGGCCTTTAAAGCGGGTGATTTCGGCGTTTTTGCCCAGACGCCTGATGGCATTTTGCTTTTCTTCATCGCTATAGCAGTAGATGGTCTCTTTCTTGTTGCGCACTCGGAAAAGCGGCGTTTCCAAAATATAGAGGTGTCCCGCCCGTACTAAGTCAGGAAAGAATTGCAAAAAGAATGTTAACAGCAATAATCGAATGTGCATGCCGTCCACGTCGGCGTCGGTGGCGATTACCACGTTATTATAGCGCAAATCCTCCAGCCCGTCTTCAATATTCAGAGCGTGTTGCAGCAGATTGAATTCTTCGTTTTCATACACCACCTTTTTGGTGAGACCGAATGAATTGAGCGGTTTGCCGCGCAAACTGAAAACGGCCTGCGTTTGAACGTCGCGTGCTTTTGTGATGGAGCCGCTGGCGGAATCCCCCTCGGTGATAAAGATGGTGGAATCGTGCCGCCGCTCGTTTTTGGTTTCGTTAAAATGGATGCGGCAATCGCGCAGCTTTTTATTGTGCAGATTGGCCTTACGGGCCCGTTGATTGGCCAGTTTCTTGATGCCGGCCATGTCCTTGCGTTCCCGCTCGGATTGCTGGATACGCTTTTGCATTGCTTCCGCAGCATCGGGATGCTTGTGCAGGTAGTCGTCCAGATTACGCTTGATGAAATCCAGCACGCAGGCGCGAATGCTTTGGCCGTTGGGCGCCATATTGGCAGAACCCAGTTTGGTTTTGGTCTGGGATTCGAACACCGGCTCCTGAATCCGAACGCTGAAGGCGGCAATAATCGACGAGCGAATGTCCTGAGCTTCGTAATCCTTTTTGAAGAATTCGCGAATGGTTTTTACGACCGCTTCTTTAAAAGCCGTGAGATGTGTGCCGCCCTGGGTCGTAAACTGGCCGTTTACGAATGAGTAATATTCTTCGCCGTACTGGTTGCCGTGGGTAATGGCCACTTCGATGTCGGTATCTTTAAAATGAATGATGGGGTAACGAAGCGACTCAGGATCGGTTTTACGTTCGATCAGGTCGCGCAGGCCGTTACGGGAATAAAAGCGTTTGCCGTTGAAGATAATCGTTAAACCGGAATTCAAATAAACATAGTTCCAGAGTTGATTTTCCACAAATTCCGGCAGAAAACGGTAGTTTTTAAATGTTTGAACGTCCGGCGTGAATGTTATGATCGTTCCGTTTTTTTCATCGGACTGTTTAAGTTTGTGATCCTTTTTGAGTTCGCCGTATTCGTATTCCTGAATTTTTGTTTTACCGTCGCGTATGGATTGCACCTTGAAATATTGCGAAAGGGCATTGACGGCTTTTGTACCGACGCCGTTCAAACCAACCGACTTTTGGAACGCTTCGGTATCGTATTTACCGCCGGTATTGATTTTGGCGACGCAGTCGTAAACCTTGCCCAGCGGTATGCCGCGTCCGAAATCGCGTACGGTTACTGTGTGCTCGCTGATGCGGATTTCAATTTGTTTGCCGTATCCCATCACGTATTCGTCGATGGAATTATCGATGGTCTCCTTTAAGAGCACGTAAATACCGTCGTCGGGCGAAGAACCGTCGCCCAACTTCCCGATATACATGCCGGGACGCATGCGGATATGCTCGCGCCAGTTTAATGATTTGATACTCTTTTCAGTATATGCGGAATGTTGTTGTTTGGCCATAATTGCTCAGTGTTTGATTTATGATTCACTCAAGCCTTAATATAATAAATTGCCTGAAAATCTCAATACGGAATAGGCCTGTCCGGTTATAAATTAAAGGATAGGGCGGAATTCCAAATGCGGAAGCGTCTGAATCCGGCGGCAGGCGATGCGGAGCAATCAATATTAACGTGCTCCCTCGGTTTTGGAAAATGTTCGTGATTTATACGAGGAATTCCGTTTGCCGTAACATGTTTTGTACCAGTGCATGCAACGCTTCCGGTTTGAATGGCTTTTGTAAATAACGCAGGGTTTCGGAATCGCCGTTTTCTGGAATATGCACTTTTTCACTGTAACCGGACATGCAAATGATTGGCGTGTTGGGTTTTAATTGCCTTAATTTGGAGATCAAATCGTGGCCGCGCATTTTGGGCATAACCAAATCGGTTAAAACCAATCGGATTCGGTCTTTGTTTTGCCCGAACAAATGCAGGGCTTCGTCGCCGTCGGCGGCCTGAAGTACTTTATATCCGCGCATTACCAGATGCTTTCTCAACATGCTGCGCAAACCTTTCTCATCTTCCACGATGAGTATGGTTTCTCCCTCTCCGTTTTTTACCGGTATGGCATCTTGTGCAATTTCATCTTCCGCTTGCCAGGCTACGACCGGAAAATAAATTTCGAATACCGACCCTTTACCCGGCGTACTATCCACGCGGATAAAGCCCTGGCTTTGCCGGACGATGCCGAACACGGTAGAAAGCCCAAGCCCCGTTCCCTTGCCTTCTTCTTTGGTGGTAAAAAACGGTTCGAATATTTTTTCCTGAATTTCGGGCGTGATGCCCGTCCCTGTGTCTTTAATTTTAAGTAAAACGTATTCGCCGGCTTGCATTTCTTTGAAGTGAGCGGTTATATGTTTATCGGTGCGGATGTTACGGGTTTCAATGAAGATTTGGCCGCCGGTAGGCATGGCGTCACGGGCATTAACGATCAGGTTGATGATCACGTGCTGGATCTGTCCGGGATCGGCATAGATATTGCGTATGTTGGGATCGAGATGGGTCCAAAGCTCGATATCTTCGGGTAATAACCGGCCCAGCATTTTTTCCATTTCGTGGATATGGTCGTTCAAATGGATGATACTGGGATTCAATTTTTGACGCCGGCTGAAAGCCATTAGTTGACGCACGAGGCCGGCGGCACGGTTTCCGGCCTTATCAATTTCCTGAACGCTTTCCTCGAGAAGTTCCCGGTCGTCCATGTCGGTTTGGATCAAATCCATATAGCCCTGAATAATGGCGATGAGATTGTTAAAATCGTGCGCAACGCCGCCCGCCAGTTGCCCGATGGCTTCCAGTTTCTGAGATTGTCTCAACTGAGATTCCAGTTCTGTTCGTTCGGTGTGGTCCGAAATGATGCCGATTACCTGACCGTGCTTTTCTTCCGCCGTTTCCAGCGGCAACATACGGACCTGGTAATAATAAGTTTTGCCGTTCTTATTGATGGTCTCGTCCAGACGCATGCCTTCGCCGCTTTGCAATATTTGACGGATATGGCGCATATATTTTCCCGCTGTTTCTTCGGGCAATATTTCTTCAAGACGGAGGCCTACCAGTTGATCGATGCTTTTACCCACCTGTTTTGCAATGGCGCGGTTCACAAAAATAATAGCGCCGTCTTCACCAATTGTGAAAATACCTTCCTGTATGCCTTCCACCAGAGTGCGGTATTTTTCTTCACCTTCACGTAACAAAGTTTCCACCTGCCTGCGAAAGCGGATTTCATTATTAAGCTTCTGATTAATGATTTCCAGTTCCCGGTTCCGGCGTTTTATACGGTGTAAACGCCATTGTACAAGGCTTGCGATGATCAGGAAAGAAAACAAGCCGGTAACGATGCGAAACCATAGTTTTTGCCAGAAGGGCGGTTTTACATTGAGATGCAAGGAAGCAATAGCGCTGTTCCAAATGCCGTCGCTATTGGTGGCTTTAACCTTAAACGTGTAATCTCTGGGCGGTAAATTTACAAAGGTTACGTAATTTTTATTTCCCGTATATTGCCAGTCCTTATGCAATCCTTCCAGTATATAGGCGTATTCGATATTATCCGGTTCTGAAAAATCCAGCGCCGCATATTCGACCATAACGATATCATCTTCATAAGAGATCTCAATTTGATCCGGTTCATTATAGGAGCGTCTGTAAATCCGGTCGTTTTGGCCAAGCGCCGATTCATTGAAAATCTTAAATGAAGCGATGACAACCGGCGGTTTGTAGCTACTACGCGTGATTGTCGATGGATGGAAAGCGATCATGCCGTTTTGCGATCCGAAAAATATTTCGCGGGAACGCTCATTAAAAAAACTGGATTTTTGTTGAAAATCAATGGCCGGTAATCCGTCTTTCTGACGAAATGAGAAAAAGCGTTCACGGGCGGGATCAAACCCGCACAAGCCCTTGTCGGTGCTTAACCATAAATGGCCTTCATGATCGATTTCGATGGCCATAATGCGGTTGCTCGGCAAACCGTCTTTTTCCAAATAGGTTTGGAATGATTGCTTATCGGGATTAAAGCGACTTAGCCCGCCGCCGAGAGTTCCGATCCAGATAAAACCTTTCTTATCCTGATTCACGCTGGATATATGATTATTCGAAAGAGTGGTGCTGTCGCCCGGGATGTGATAAAAATTTCGGAATCGATTGTTCTGCGGATTGAGACGGCTCAATCCGTTTTTCGTGCCGATCCAGAGATAGCCCCTGCTATCCTCGAACAATGATAAGATGGTGTTATTGGGCAGCTTATTCGTTTTGCCCGCTTGATGCCTATATCGCCGGAATGAACGTTCTTTAAAATTGTAGCAAAAAAGCCCGTATTTTACGGTACCGATCCACAAACAATCGTTGCGGCTGCGAAGCAGGGAAAAAACGATTTTATCGTTGAGATCAACGCCGTTAATGGTTGATCGTGAAAAAGGTTCGAATCGGTCCCGGGAACGGATGTATCGTTGCAATCCTCCGCCCAGGGTTCCGATCCAAAGATCGCCGTTGTTTGCCGGTTCTATGGCTGCAATACGATTATTTCTCAAACCGTACGCCATTTCGGTGTTTGCAATATAGTGCTTGTAATGCCCGGTTGTACGATTGATACGGTTCAGGCCTCCGCCTCTGGTCCCTATCCACAGAAAACCAAACGTATCTTCGTAGATCGATAATATATGTTCACTGGAAAGGGTATGCGTCTCATTTTCCTCTTTTCGAAAGGTTTTGAAGGGAGCGCCGTGTAAGCGAAATTTAGAAATCCCGTTTCCGCCTGTCCCAATCCAGAACAAACCAGAGCGGTCTTTAAACATGGTATAAACATTATTGGAAGCAATACTGCCCGGATTTTGCGGATCGTGCTTGATAAAGCGGCTTTTGCCTGTGTTTGGATCATAGCGTTCGAGACCTGCTGCGAACCGTCCCACCCAAAGCGTTCCATCGGAATCTTCTGTCAATGCATTAACCTGCGTTTCCGGATACGCGGCTCTTGGCCGTCCCCTTTTATAAAAGGCAAATGTTTGTTGTTTTCTGTCAAAACGGTACACTTCTCCGAACAACGTGCCTAAAAGAATGTCGCCCGTCTGATCCAGCGCAAGTTGAGTAACCCTTTTGTGAGGATGCTTTTTCGATTTTAAAGAGTAGAGATGTAGTTCATTTGTACGGATTTTATATTCTACCAGTCCTTTGCCTTTGGCAAATAACCAGAGATGATCTTCATGGTCGATTAACAGAGAGGAAAATGCATTTTTGAGTGAATCTCCGCTTTTAAAGGAAACGCCTAAACCGGTGAAAAAGCGATTTTTTTCTGGGTCGAATTGGTATAATTTAAAATTAAATGTTATAAGCCAAATTAATCCCGAAGGACCCTTGGTGATTTGTTTGATCCGCTGCGCATGTCGGTTAACATAAAAGTGCTTGGCGGTTTCGTGTTTTTTATCAAACCGATCAAAACCGCGGTTGGTCGCCAACCATAATATGTCTGGATTATCGGGATCCTCCTCAATGTCGTAAATAATATTACCGCTCAGCGATCGAGCATTATTGGAATCCGATTTGTAAATTTCAAAACGATGACCGTCGTATTTATTGAGACCCTGGTTTGTTCCAAACCACATGTACCCGTCCCGGTCCTGATGGATAGAATGCACTACATTGTCGGAGAGGCCGTCTTCGACCGTAATATGATCGAAATGGACATACAAATCGTCGCTAAAACTGACAACAGTGGGTAGTAAGATGATTAAATATAATAAAATGAGGGGAACAAATATGCGTGTATGTTTATTAAAATGTAACATCGCAGCAATTGGAATGGATATGGATTGGTAACGTTTTTAACTCGGCAAAAATAAATCATTCATATATATAGGGCAATGAACGATTTTCGAATAAAAATTAGAAAAAATATGTGGGTTTTGCCACTCTTTTATTATATTTTGTATTTTATTTTACTGCATTCAGAAATGTGAAACCGAAACGGAAATGGTGATTTTTGACGATGATACCCGTGAAAACGAAAACAATTAAATCCTCTATGAGTGAACGACAACGTTTACACATTCTATATGATCGGTATCGACCCGAATACGAAAAAAAATTACATCGAATCCATCGCAAAATCCGAAAATTACTTATAAACAGTGAAATTAATTTCACGATCAAATATCGCCTTAAAATGTTTGACAGTTATTTCGAAAAACTCATTCGTTTACGGAATATGAACGAAGATCCCATTGAGCTCAGCGATTTTATCGGTATTCGAATTATATGCCCCTTTTTGGAAGACCTTGACGAAATCGAGGGCCTCATTTCGGGCGAATTTAACGTGGTAGAGATCGAGCGCAAAGGAGAGAAAAATTCATTTAGAGAGTTCAGCTACGATTCCATTCATTTACTGATTGATATACCCAGGCGCGATATACCAGCGTCGATGCCCTATGTGCGTGATGTATGTGAAATTCAGCTGCGTACAATATTGCAGGAAGCCTGGGCCGAGGTGGAACATGAACTAATCTATAAAGCCAATTTTTCGCTTCTGAATGCTTCCATCAAACGCAAGTTAGCATCGTTAAACGCTTCGCTTACTTTATCGGATATCATTTTTCAGGAAATCCGCGATTATCAAAAAGAGATAGAGGGACGCAGGGAAAAATGTAATGAGCGATTTTTGGAAAAAGCCATCGGAAGCGATAACGCCAATGGCCGCCAATATGAAATTCGCGAGCAGCAAACGCCCGTTGAGGACCAAACGTCGATCAAACCGAAAAGTAAGCTTGAAAAACGTCTTTTCGAAGCTCTGGAACAACACAGCAAAAAAGAATATAAAGAGGCTTTGGAAACCTATTCCGAAATTTTACGGATGCGGCCAAAGCCGCATGTACGCGGTATTGTTTATAACCACCGCGGTATGGTTTATTTTGTTCGATCACGCTACCGTCAATCTATTAAGGATTTTAATCGTGCGATCAAGCACGATCCCAAAAACGTACGGGCTTATAACCATCGGGGTCTTGCTTTTCGGATGCTTCAGGAATACCACCATGCTTTATCCGATTTCAATCAGTCTCTTAACTTAGACCCCTATCAGGCGGAGACCTACCACTTGCGTGCGTTGACGTATGTAGATATTCACGATTATTCCGAAGCGCTGGAAAATTGCGAGAAGGCATTGGAGGTTCAATCCGATTTCGAACCGGCCGTGCATTTAAAAAATATGATTCTCGACAAGCTCGGGTTTTAAACGGAGCCAAGCGACGGATCGCTGTTTTATGAATAAACCGCTATATCATCTCTTTATTATCCTTCTCTTTATTGCCAATTCGAATTGTCAAACATCCACACAACCTGCCGATGTCTGGCAGGTTAAGGAACACTACATCAAGAAAGAATTTCGGATACCCATGCGGGACGGCAGGCGGTTGTTCACTCAGGTTTATCTTCCCGGCGATACGTCGCGTGCTTATCCCATCCTGATGAACCGCACGCCTTATAATGTGGCGCCTTACGGCGATGATTCGTTACGGAACAAGTTAGGTCCTTCGCCCTGGCTTGCAAAAGAAGGTTATATTTTTGTTTACCAGGATGTGCGCGGCCGGTTTATGTCGGAAGGAACATTCGTTAATATGCGTCCTTATATTGCGAAGAAAAGCGACAAAAAAGTGGATGAAAGTTCCGATACGTTCGATACGATTGAATGGCTATTACGCAATATACCCAATAATAATGGGCGTGTGGGAATGTGGGGCATTTCCTATCCGGGCTTTTATACAGCCATGGGCATGATCGATGCCCACCCCGCGCTCAAAGCGGTTTCGCCGCAGGCGCCGATCGCCGATTGGTTTGTAGGCGATGATATGCACCATAACGGCGCTTTCGGACTGTTGTTGGCATTTAATTTTTTTGCGGTGTTCGGAAAACCGCGGCCCGGATTAACCACACAGTGGCCGGAACGATTTGATCACGGCACGCCGGATGCATATCAATTTTTTTTGAATTTAGGTCCGCTTTCCAATGCCAACCGGCGTTACTTTAAACATAACATTGCTTTTTGGGATTCTGCGATGCAGCACGGAACCTATGATCGTTTTTGGAGAAGCCGCAATATTCTACCCCATGTGCAAAACATCAAACCGGCGGTGCTTGTAACCGGCGGATGGTATGACGCTGAAGATTTATATGGCACGCTCAACATATATCAACAAATCGAACGAACAACGCCTGACAACGAAGCTATGCTGGTTATGGGGCCCTGGTATCACGGCGGCTGGGCGCGATCCGACGGTCAACGACTGGGAGACATAACGTTCGGGTCAAAGACAAGTCATTACTATCAGCAACATGTGGAATTGCCCTTTTTCAATCACCATCTTAAGGGTAAGGGCGGACCGGAACTATCCGAGGCGCTCTGTTTCGATACCGGCGCCAATAACTGGCGTGCGTTCGAAGAGTGGCCGCCCGCAAAGCAAGTCGGGCAACAAGCGTTGTATTTGCACCCGGAGGAAGCATTGTCTTTCAATAAACCCGGCTCTGTTCAAGACCATTTGTATTCCGAATATTTGAGCGATCCGGAACATCCCGTGCCTTTTACAAACGAAATAACGTCCACTTGGGGCAAAACCTTTATGGTAGAAGATCAGCGTTTTGCCAGTCGCCGACCCGATGTCCTGGTTTTTGAAAGCAAGCCCCTGGAAAAATCCATCACCATAGCCGGACCGCTCGATGTTCGGTTATATGTTTCGACAACGGGAAGTGCGGCGGATTGGGTAGTGAAAGTAATCGACGTCTATCCGGATACGCTTAAAGCAGAGGACCATGAAGGGGCGTCCACTCCACTGGGCGGATATCAGCGATTGTTAAGAGCGGAGATCATGCGATCGAAATTTCGCAACAGTTTCACAAATCCGGAAGCCATGCAGCCCGGAAACATTTATGAAATCAAAATCCCGTTAAACGATATTTTCCACACATTCAAAACCGGTCATCGCATTATGCTGCAGATTCAAAGCAGCTGGTTCCCGTTATTCGACCGTAACCCGCAAATGTTCTGTGATATCTATAAAGCGGAAGAATCGGATTTCAGGCCCGCATGGCACCGCGTTTATCACAGCGATGTCTTCCCATCTCAGGTCCGGTTTAGGGTATTAAAACAATCGGCCGACAAGATTCATAAGTAAATATAACAATAAAGGTCTGCATTTATGAAAAAACGTATCATAATACTATTTGCCGTCATGATTGGAGCTACGAGTTATTTAATTTTAACGAATGATCAGCATATCGATAAATCGGGCCGTTCATATTGGATGAAACACCCCAAAGGCATTGAGCAATATTTATTCGAACAGAAGCAAAAAGCAAAAGGAAGGAAACGCTACGACAAACCGGACAAGGCCATGCAATACGAAGTAGCGTTGCGCTCTGAGAAAGGCGGCACGTTTTCTTACAGCGGAGATTGGCGCTTTAAGGCGCATGCCAAAGCTGAGAAGCGCGTGCGTTCACTGCATAAACAAATTGGGGAACCATTGGTATGGACCGAACACGGTCCCAATAACATAGGCGGTCGCTCGCGAACCATAGTGGTACATCCAAACGATCCCGATACCTGGTGGGTCGGCGCTGTGGGCGGCGGTATCTGGAAAACGGATAACCGCGGGATGGACTGGCGATCTCAATCGGATGATATGCCGGTGATTTCAGTTACCACGATGGATCATTGCGAGGCTCGGCCCAACATTTTATACGCCGGCACAGGCGAAGGATTTTATAATTATGATGCGGTTGTGGGCGACGGTATTTTTAAGACCGAAAACGGCGGCGAACAGTGGATTCAACTGGCGTCAACGTCAGGCCAACCGGAATTTCGATTTGTTAACCGCATTATCGTTCATCCCAGGCATGCCGATACTTTGCTGGCTGCGACCAATAGCGGCCTTTATCGCAGCCTTGACGGCGGCGAACATTGGCTGGAAGTGTTCAATAACGATCGCCGCGTTCAGCAAATCATTGCCAACCCGCTGAATTTCCGAACACAATTTATTGCCGTAAACGGTTCCGGTATCTACAAATCGACGGATATGGGGGTAACTTGGCGTTATACGACCGATTCCATAACCGATTTTTATCGCATTGAATTGGCTATGGCGCCAACCGATACCACTACCCTTTATGCCTCTTTTGTAGCCGGTGATGGCGGGCTCAAAGGATTTTACGGCTCTTTTGACGCCGGGGAGTCCTGGCAGCTACTGGGGACACAGCCTAACTGGTTTCGCAATCAGGGATGGTATGATAACACATTGATCGTCCATCCATTTGATCCCAAAACCGTTTTTGTGGGCGGCATCGATCTTTACAAAGTTCAAGTTTCCGATGGGAGTATGCGGGCCAAAGCGATTAGCCACTGGTATGGAGGCAATGGATTACCTTACGTACACGCCGACCAACATTTTTTATTAACCATACCAAGGCCGGACAGTACGTTTGCCGTTGTGGCCGCCAATGACGGCGGCATTCATTATTCTCCGGATGGCGGTGTGAGCTGGGAGAGTCGTAATAACAATTATAACGTGACGCAGTTCTACGACGGCGACCGCCATCCCTTTTCGGATCAGTTTATTGCCGGATCGCAGGATAATGGGAGCAATCTGTCGCCCGAACAAAGCGTATCGAACAGCGGCTGGCAAGAAGTGGTCGGCGGCGACGGATTCGACTGCGCCTGGCATAAATCGGATCCAAGTATCATTTACGCCACGTTGTACAGTTCCTATATTTATCGTTCGAACGACGGCGGGCGTTCATTCTCCTCGATTAATAACGGTTTGCCGGAAAGCGATATTTTCCATACGCCGTTGCTTATGTCGCCCCATGATTCGGATCATCTATTGACGGCGTCGGGGCAAGATCGGATCTACTATACCGAAGACGGCGGCGATTTCTGGCAACCGGTTTCAGCCGATTTAGGCGGTTTCGGTATCATTAGAATGGCATTCTCTCAAAAGGATTCCAATGTGGTGTGGGCGTCTTCCAGAGCCGAACATATCAATCTTTCGATCGACGGCGGTAAATCCTTTCAGAGTGTATCCGCCCCGGATGGTATACCAAATTATACGGTAACAGGCATAGCAACTTCGCCCCACGATGCCGGGGAAGCTCTGATATTTTTTGGCGTATCAGGCTTTGGAAAAATTTACAGGACAGAGGATTACGGCAACAACTGGCAAGACATCACCGCTAATTTGCCCGATGTGCCGGTCCATTGCGGCGTCATCATGCCGCAGGATTCAGCCGAGATTTGGATCGGAACCGACATCGGCCTGTTTATTTCGCAGGATGCAGGTCAGTCCTGGACCTATGCCGATCATAATTTGCCGGCGGTATCGATCCGTCGTTTAAAAATCGTAGGCCAGGAAGTTGTGGCCGCTACGCACGGTCGCGGCGTTTGGAGCGTCCATTACGACCAATTACCGGAACCGGTTATACCATTACGGACGCCCGTATTGCATGCGCTTAATCCTCCGAATCCCAACACGAACCGTCTATTCATTCGATTTATGCCCCGGAGCGATTATGATTCGGTTATTGTACGCGTCAATGGTGATCGGATCGAAACACTCACTGAATTGCCGGTTTACCGCGATACCAGTGTGGTGTATCCCGTTGAGCCGCCGCAGCAGGTGGAAGTGTTGCTGGAAGCCTTCAAGGACGATTCGGTTTTGACATCGGAGAACCGGGAACAATTTATCTACACGGCTGTAGACAGCCTGGCCGAAACGTTTGATGATCTTCAACATACGTTTTCAGGCGACTTTCTGATTTCAAAACAGAGTGGATTCAACTCGCCCAATTTGCATACGCCGCATCCTTACGCCAATAAACGCGACTATACCGCTTTGCTGCATGAACCAATTATCATTGGTGAAGAAAGCCGTCTAACTTATAAAGATGTGGCCATCGTAGAATCAGGCGAAAGCGGTACGGTTTATCCCGATTTTGGTATGTGGGATTATGTTACCGTCGAAGGCAGCTCCGATGGCCAAAACTGGGATATTTTAATTGAACCTTATGACTGTAGATTTAATACGATCTGGAATTTAACCTACGAAAACCAAAACAATGGCACTGAAGCCATGTATCGCTCTCATGCAATTGATTTACATGATTTCTACGAAAAAGGGAAGCGTGTTTATCTGCGATTCCGTCTGTTTGCCGATGATTATACAACCGGCTGGGGCTGGGCCATCGACAATATCAACGTAAATATGGATGTGACTACAACCATTGCCGATGCATCGGCGCCGGTACGACGTTTCCATTTGTACGACAATTATCCCAATCCCTTTAATCCTGTAACCCGTATCCGGTTTTCGATCCGGCAAGAAGCGCCCGTTACTTTGATCATATACAACGCCGCCGGTCAACGCGTGCAAACGTTAATTGATGGAAAGGAATACAAAAGCGGCTCTGTGCATGAGGTGATCTGGAATGGAACCAATACGAACGGAATACCGGTGGCAAGCGGCATGTATTTTTACCGTTTAACAGCGGGAAAAGAAACAGCGATAAAAAAAATGCTGTTTTTGCAATAGATCAGCAGGATTGTCGAATATCCCGGCAGACCTTTGATTGTATTTGGTTGAACACATTCCATAAGCGGATTTATTTGTGTGATATATATGGATATGAGACGAATGTTCACTATAAACAGCCGTTTTGCTGAACTACGCTGCTTTAATCATATGGATGTATTTTAAAGACAGTTGTTAAAAACAGGAGGACGTTAATTCTCATTGTAAAAAATTATTAAAGATTAAATAGGGCAGGATAATGTAAATGATGGTGTCGCGTATCAGGTAAAAGAGAATAATTGCAAACACAATTTTCCAGCCTTTTTCTTTTAAAAAGCTACGCCAGCCCCGTTCACGTATTATTTGGGCCCACTCTCTTATAAATTTGGGTGTTATCCATTTCATAATGTTCAAATTTCTTTTATGAATGACTGAATTATTGCGGATGACGGTATATCATTTCCACGAATCCATCTGTCTTTGTCCACTTAATTTACGTAAATCGTTACGCCACAAATATAGAGCTTTAATTTCATTTTCATGATTTTGGGTTTTGCAACGCAAATTTCAGGCTTTTATTCTCCCGGAGTCGATTCTTTGATTGCTTTTACGTTCCGCATAAAATTTTCATAACGGGCGCGGTAGACGGGACTTTTTTTGAAACGACGTTTAAATTCCTCCGGGGTCATCTCTCCCAATGATTGTAATGAAGGGGCAACATTACCGGCATGCGGATGATATCCCGGTTCATCGCTTTCCCTGGCGAAACGATTCCAGGGACAGACATCCTGGCAAATATCGCAGCCGAACACCCATCCGTGAAGTTTATCTTTAAATGGTTCCGGCAAGGGTTTATCCCGGTGCTCAATCGTTAAATATGAGATGCATCGTGTGGCGTCAATTTTATACGGTTGCAGCGCATCGGTGGGACAGGCTTCAATACAGGCAGTGCACGTACCGCAGTGATCTTCGCCGGGATCATCATACGTCAATGGCTTGTTGATTATCAGTTCTCCCAGGAACACCCAAGAACCATAGTCTTTGGTAAGAATGTTGGTGTTTTTGCCCTGCCAGCCGATGCCGGCTTCCTGCGCCCAAAGCTTATCCTGTATCGGCGCTGTGTCCACTGCCAGCCGACCTTCAATCTCAGCATCGACTTCCTTTATTCGTTTCAACATGATTTTGAGTTTCTTTTTCATGATGCGATGATAATCGCTTCCCCATGCGTAGCGGCTTATTTTTGCTTTTTGCGTCTTGTCGCTGTGTTGATATGGCGTGTAATAGTTATGGGCCACAGCTATGACCGATTTTGCCTCCGGATACAGCCTTTTTACGTCCATACGCTTCTCGAAATTCCGTGCCATCCAGTTCATGGCGCCGTGCCGGTCTTCCCGGATCCACTGTTTCAAATAAACGGATTGTTTAAGTTTCTTTGCAGGTGCAATGCCCACCATATGAAATCCGTGTTCATGAGCTAATGATTTAATTCTATTTGTAAAAGCCAAGATTTTAAGCAATGAATACCCCTTACTTATTTTCCCGGGTAAAGAATAACGCCGTCATAAATACAAATGTACCCATGATCATTAGCATACACGTAAATATAACATTTATGATCGCAAATCCTATTATTTGGATAATTCAAACGCCTAGTTTTTATTAAAGGAGGCTGTACGATTATCCGGCTCAATTTCGATAAAGACTGCCATCAATATGCCACCGTTTATTTCCATTATTACGGCGCGTTTTGTCATTGTCGTCTTTAAAGTTTGTTTCAGTTTTGCCGAAGATCACTTTAGTGTTTATATTAACGTATATGTTGCGCCGGAGGCAAATTTGATTAGATATCATATTGTTAAGTCTCCCATTACTTATTTATCAATTGACACAACTTCCTGGCTGTTAGAAAACGCAATCTAATTGATTATGCAAGAAAGTATCGATCGCACACAAATTACGAACCGGCAAGAACAGGTAAATCCGCTGGACGAGCTTTCGGTTATTCATAACCAGGATGCTGCAGAGCAGAGTTTACGTCGTTTTACTATTATGGCTTTTTTGCTGGATGCCCTGTTACTTAACATTGCGTTTATCACGATGAATTATTTTAAATACGAGCAATTTTTACCAAGCGGTGATTACCAAAAACTCTGGTTTATTGTGATGGGTGTGTGGCTGGTGGGCTCTTCTTTCTACAAAAAATATCAATTGCGTTACTATACATCCTGGCGCGAAGGAACCTTTTTTTTAATTCAGTCGGTGGCGCTGGTTTTATATCTTGCAGCACTTAGCTTGGTATTTTTAAAATTATACACCTATTCCCGGCTGCATTTCTTCGGTACATTTGCAATTTATCTTGCCCTGAATCTCACCGTATTCAGTCTTGCACAGGGCACATTGCAAAAGAAAATGGTGCACCGATTAAACGGATATCTGCAAAAAACTTACGGCAACGGGAAAGGGCTTTCCTATCAATTGTTGATCTGGGATGCGGTGTTGTTTATAGCATCCTTTATTGCAGTGCATCTCTGGTATTATGAACCATTTTCCATGTCGATTATTTCAGAACGGATGCTCATTTTATTGTTTGGCCTCTGGATTGGAACGGGCATGTTGACGGGCAAATTCGAGAAGCGCAATTACAAGAACATCTATTATGCGTTGACACCGCTCATTAAAGCAGCTTTGTTGATGGTCAGTCTTATGGCGATCTTTATGCTGGGATTGCAGCTGCACGATCTGCCCCGGACCCTTGTATTCGGTATCATTTTGTTTTTCTTTGTATTGGAAATGCCGTTGTTTTACTGGTACAAAGGTAAACCTTTTAAACAGAGCGGCGATGTGGAGACGGTAAATGGGCTTCGCGATCACTGGAAACAAGAGCCACTTGATACTTTGCGCTGGAAAAAAAACGGTACGGTTCACGATCCGGTTCGCGATGCGCTCAAACACCGTTACCTCAAAAACGACGCCCTTTTGTTTGATTTTCTAGACCGCCACTTGAATCTGAAAACCATTGAACACGCCGAAACAAAGGTGATGGATACCCGCACGCGCTTTAACATTCATGTCTTCGATGATCATTCTCTGACGCTTTTAATTAATCTTCATAAAATAAACGATTTCCGCTGGCTGAATCGCTATTTTCTGGATGCCTACCGTAAAATTTACAACGGCGGCTATCTGGTAGGTCACGCCCATACCATTCAAACCCATCGCAAGTGGCTTTATGATAAATTTCCGTTTCTTATAGCACGCGCCCTCTATCCCCTGGATTTCTTTATACGGCGCGCCTGTCCTAAAATTGCCGGCCTCAAAGAACTCTATTTCTTTATCACGCGCGGCAGAAACCGTATGATTTCAAGAGCCGAAACGTTAGGCAGACTGGCCTTTTCGGGATTTAAAATCATTGCTACCGAGGAAATCAATAAACGTTTATACTTTATTGCCAAACGCGTTAAATACCCGTCGACCAGTCAAAATCCATCGTATGGGCCGCTTATACGATTAAAACGGATCGGGTTGGACGGGAAGATCATCAATATCTATAAATTTCGAACCATGCACCCTTATTCCGAATTTTTACAGGACTATATTTATGAACAAAATAAACTGCAAAACAACGGTAAATTTAATGATGATTTTCGGATAACGGAATGGGGCAAGTGGTTCAGACGCTTATGGATCGATGAATTGCCGCAATTGTATAATTTTATGCGCGGAGACGTCGGACTCGTAGGCGTACGGGCGTTGAGCCAGCATTATTTTGATCTTTATCCCGATGATCTGAAACAATTACGTATTCGTTTTAAACCGGGATTGATACCACCCTATTACGCCGATATGCCAACGGATTTTGACGAAATTGTAGAATCGGAGCGCCGTTATTTGCTTCAAAAAGTGGATCGTCCGTTTATTACCGATGTCATATATTTTTTCCGAGCGTTATACAATATTGTATTTAAAAATGCACGAAGCCGCTAATGAAGTGCCAGAATCCATCACATTGTTTGCAAACAGAATTCTTTTAAATGGGCAGACAATTAACATTTATCCCGAAGCATTTAAAACATTGCGATGTACTTCTCACGTAAAAGCCCGCCAATTGCTCCATGAACACTGGTAATCAAATGAAAGAACTCATAGCTTCCATTATCTTTGGATTTGGTACGTTTGTTTTATTGTTTAATACTGGTCTTAATGCTCAAACGGAGTATGCTCCGGTTACGCTCCGGAATGAATCCTATTATTCATATTTGGACTACCTTATTAATCGCGGATCTTTTACACCGGAATTTGTCCTGCAGCAACCTTATTCGGTTTCGGACATAATCCTGCCAAAGGAGGAGAGAGCGGGCCGTTATTTCAGAGCGTTATCCCGACGCTATTTTCAGAAACAAAAGGTTGTTATTAATCTTGAAGCTGCGGAACGGCTTAAGTACGATAAAGTAGCATTTAACCGGTATCGTATAAACGGAGGCGTTCATTATATCAACGATAACATCACATTGGTTAATCAGACAACCGTGGATCAGGATTACAAACGGGATCCCAATTTTGCGGGCGATCTTTCGGAAGCTGATAGCTGGCTCTACGGCCGCGTTAACGATGCCTACATCAATGTACATAACAAACGATTCTCCTTGTTTTTCGGGCGCATCAAACGAAATTGGGGTCCGGTTAAGAGCCCCAGTCTCATTTTGTCAGACGAACCCTACAGTTACGATCATCTTTATGTCAGGTATCAATCCGGGCGGTTGAGGCTATCGTTGATATTTGCACAACTGGAAGATGTGGATGGTTACAATTTTTTCTATCCGGATAGCGTCTTTCGTAATGCGCGCAAATATTTAGTCGGACACCGGCTCGATCTCCGTATTTTTGACCATTTACAATTGGCGTTCACCGAAATGGCTACTTACGGAGGCCTGCAACGCGACGTGGAGCCGGAGTTTTTCAATCCCATGAGTTTCTATTACCCCGTTCAGCGCAACGACCGCGAAGAGATGAACGGGCTGTGGGCCGTGGATCTGTTTTACAAACCCTGGCCCGGATGGACGATCTACGGTCAATTTTTAATTGACGATATAATCGTAAATAACGATCCCGGGGTGGACGACCGGGCGCGTTATCCCGATCGTCTCGGTGTTATGGCATCGTTGCGTTTTGCAGACTGGCCGTTAGGGGGATTGAACAGCCGCCTAACCTACAACCGCGTTTGGAACCGCACCTACCAGGCAAAATTCACCTGGCAGAATTATCATTACCGCAAGTATAGCCTGGCTTATCCCCGCGCCTCTTGCGAAGAGTGGCGCTGGGAATGGCAGTTCTGGAAATGGTTCCCGTTATGGTTCAGTAATGAAACGATTTATGGCCGCTATGGAAATGTGAACTTGACGGATGTTTATCCTCTGAGCCACGAGCCCTATCCCGTCAAGCCTGTACAAAAGGGTTGGTTTAACCGTTTTAAACTGCACTTCACACCTAGCCATCACTGGAATGCTCAGTTAGAGATCACTTATCGCGAAGTGCAAGATCATTATAGCAATCGCTATGGCGAGAACGGTCCGTGGATATTTTCTCTGGCGATCCATGCTAATCTGTGGGGCGGATGGTCGTTGCAAGAATAGGCATATACGGCTTCTTTGATTTAAAACTATAAGTCTCAATAAATAAACAAATTACACCAATGATGATTATCTCCGACTAAACAGAGAACCTTATGACGTTCAACAAATACCGATGGTTATGGGGTACGGCAATGCTGGCCGTTGCCATTATGTCGTTAATGCCGTATTTCGGTACATCTCTGGCTGGAAACGATAACTTGTTCAATCGCGGCTATCTCTGGCATACAGCGGTTTACGCCATACTCATCGTGATAAGCGATAAAGCATTTCCGGGTAAGACGGTTTTATGGTCAGGGGTTTTAATTGTATATGGCGTAATGTTAGAAGTCGTTCAATGTTTCCTGCCCTATCGCTCCTTCAACTGGTATGATCTTTTCGCAAATATCGGCGGGGTATTAATCGGCGCTTTCATACTTGTCCTCTATTCAGCTTTTACAGAGCGCTCTCATGGCGCCGGAAGCTGATTTTTTTTATGGATTTTCAATAAATTTATTGATGCGTGTGCCCGACCATTGCCTTAAATTTGATCCCTTCATCAACCTTGAAAAAAAGCCATAAAATGATTGGTACTTTCCATTTATTTTTATATATTTAAGGAAATCTTCATTTCTTATTCAATCAAAAAGTATCTTATTAAGCCATAATTCACTTAATTTTTTGGGAGGCGATATGAAGTCCGTTCAAGTGACTTTATTCAGGTATTTATTCATTAATCTGATTCTCATTGGATTTGTTAGTGGGCAAAATGCCTATCAGGTTTATTTTAACGAAATACGAGCAAATGACGCCAGTACCGACGATGCGGAATTTATTGAGCTAGTTGCACCAGCCGGAACTGACTTAAGCGGCTTTAAAATCGAGCACTATAATGGCAGTGAATCCATTGACGGCGCCCTTTTTACGCACACAATAGGCGCATTCACCGTACCCGATGACGGGGTAACAGACAACGCCGGTAATCCGCTTGGATTTTATGTATTATCACTAACGGGAAATAGTGCTTTAAGTAACGCCGATGAAGTCAGTTCGGATAACCTTCAGAATGGCGAAGACGGCGTCATACTCTATGATAGCGAAGATAACATTCTTGATGCGGTGGCATGGGAAGGCCCCGGAGATTTAACGACGGATGATCCCGGTACCGTTACCACTTCAGGTTCAACAAGCGAAAACAACTACTTGCATGTCACTGTTGATGATGACGCCGGCGATAACAGTCTGCAGGCCCCGGATGACGTTTTGTCTGATGACGGCACCGGTTGGGCCCTGTTTGCAGCCACGCCCGGCCAAATAAATCAAAATCAAAATGATGGCGATATGTCGCTTCCGGTGAATCTGGTAGCGTTCAATGCCTTATTACAAGACGATCATATTCTTGTGAAATGGCGTACGGCGAGTGAAGTGGATAATCTCGGCTTTGAGTTGTATCGTTCGTTCGAAGCGCATAACGATTATCAATTGCTGGATAGTTACCGAAACAACCCGGCGCTTAAAGGCAAGCATAACAGCAGCGCTGCAAATGATTATCAATTCGCCGATTATTCGGTGGAAACCGGTAAAACGTATTTTTATAAATTAGCCGACGTCGATGTTGGTGGTAAGCGTACCTGGCATGCTCCTATAGAAATTCATGTTTCCGAAGCTCAAGATTTTGAAAAAACCGAACCATTTACAATAAGGGATTTTCGCCTGTATCCGAATTTCCCCAATCCCTTCAACCCTTCGACAACCATCGTATTTGATATTCCTGAGTTAAATGAATCATCCGTTGATATTCTGCTTGCCATTTATAATGTGAGCGGAAAGCGTGTAAGAACTATCTATAACGAGAAACTCGAAAGCAATCGGCGTTATCGTTTTCGTTGGGATGGTAGAGATGAACGGGGAAACATGTTGACATCGGGCATCTATATTGCTCAATTAAAAACAGATGGGTTCAGTAAGGCGATTAAAATGTGTTTAATGCGTTAACGATTTATGAGATAACGAACGTCTGATCGATTCTCTGTTAACCGGATTTTTTTCATCCAATCATACTGTGTCAGGATTGCCCTCTGTATTAAAACAGTTATTGATTAGGGTCAGAGGGGAATTTCGCCTATGAATGATTTTATCACGGTTATTGCCTCATTAAAATTGCATAAACACCAAGAAGCGGCGGTTTCGAACATAACGTTGAATCTTGTTTTGTGGGGGCTTCCAAAAAAATTTGACTACCTGTTAAGGCCTTTTTAAATTCAAGGCTCAACTTTTTAACGCAGAGCAGCAGGAGGTTCCGTTTTGAAAACATACATCGCGCCTGAAAAGGAGATTAACGGATCGCGGAAGTGGTATGTGGTGGATGCGAAAGATCAGATATTAGGAAGACTGGCGAGTCGTATTGCACAGATTATCCGCGGAAAACATAAGCCAATATTTTCGCGGCATCAGGATACGGGTGATTATATTGTCGTAATCAATGCAGAAAAAGTTCGTTTAACAGGGCACAAGCTACAAGAAAAACATTATTTTAGTCATTCCGGTTATCCCGGCGGCGGGAAATTAACGCCGGCAAATCAAATGTTGGAAAGGCATCCGGAGCGGGTTATCGAATATGCTGTAAGACGTATGTTGCCTAAAAACGCTTTGGGGCGAAGCATGTTTCGAAAATTAAAAGTTTATGCGGGTGAACAACATCCGCATCAGGCACAACAACCGGAAAAACTGGAATTTAAATAACTCGCAGGAGTATAGTGAATGGAAGAATATGTAGCGGTGGGAAGACGAAAAAACTCTGTCGCACGTGTACGCATGATACCCGGTAACGGGCAGTTTAATATTAACAATAAAAATCAATCTTTGCTGGATTATTTTAAGCGGGAAACGCTGAAAATGGATATTGAGCAACCGCTTGAAGTAACGGAAAATTTAAACAAGTTTGATTTTAAAGTCCGGGTGGATGGCGGCGGATTGACAGGACAAGCCGGGGCAGTGCGGCTTGGTATTGCCCGCGCTTTGCTGGCGTACAGCGAAGATTATCGTAAAACGCTTAGAGAGAACGGTTTCCTGACACGTGATCAGCGTGAAAAGGAACGAAAAAAATACGGGTTGGCAAAGGCGCGCAAACAGTACCAGTTTTCCAAACGTTAAGCGCATATCACTTTGTTAAGAAAAGCCAGACACCGCTTCTGGCTTTTTTTGTGATCAAATATAAAAGAAATATGTAATATTGAGGAGAGTTACGTTTAAAACAATCGTTTTCCTATTACAGGATCCGATTTTAAGCGATCCTTAAAAGTCAAAACACACACCGGTTGCTGCCATTATGGGTGTCCGCTTCGAAAGGGATAAGAATGGAATAGAGGCCGGTGGCGGTTTAACCCAAATTCTAAAAAGGAGTTATTATGCCTACCGTAAAACTTGAAGAGTTACTTTCGTCCGGAGCGCACTTCGGACACATCACACGCCGATGGAATCCCAAAATGAAAGAGTATATTTTCATGGAAAAAAACGGGATTCACATTATCGATCTTAAAAAAACACAGGCCAATCTGGACCGTGCATTACAGGCGGTCAAACAGGTTGTGTCCGAGGGTTACGAGGTGCTTTTTATCGGTACCAAAATGCAGGCCAAGGAAATTATCGCTTCGGAAGCGGAGCGGTGCAACCAGTTTTTTGTGTCTAATCGTTGGCTCGGAGGCATGTTGACAAACTTTTCGACCATCCGTAAATCCATTAAACACTACAAGAATCTCGAAAAAATGAGTACCGACGGTACGTATGATAAAATTACCAAAAAAGAAGTGTTGATGATTGAGCGCGAAAAGGCCAAGCTTTACAGTGTGCTTGGCGGTATTGAAGAGATGAAACGTTTACCGGGCATTGTGTTCATCGTTGATACCAAAAACGAACACATTGCGGTAAAGGAAGCCCGTAAAATGAATATCCCCGTGGTGGCCCTGGTGGATACCAACGCCGATCCCACTTTGATCGATTATCCGATTCCCTGTAATGATGACGCGGCAAAGAGTATTAGCCTTATAACCAATAAGATTGCCGATGCGGTTATTGAAGCCAAACAGAAAGCGGACGAAAAGAAAGCACTCGAAGAGGCGGCCCGGGCGGAGAAGGCCGAAAAACCTGAAAAAGCCGAAAAAAGCGAGAAAAAGACTTCGAAGGCGACGGGCGAGAAGAAAAGCAAAAGCACGGCGACTTCAAAGAAAGAACAACCAGAACCAAAAGAAGATAAAAAACAGGAACAATCATAAGTTTGAAATAAAGGAGTATGCACGATGGCTGAAATTACCGCTCAGATGGTGAAAGATCTGCGTGATAAAAGCGGTGTGGGAATGATGGACTGTAAAAGGGCATTACAGGAAGCAGAAGGCGATTTCGACAAGGCGCTGGAATTTTTAAGAAAAAAAGGCATGGCTAAGGCAGCTAAACGCGCCGGACGCGATGTAAATGAAGGTGTTGTGGCTTCTTACATCCATCCCGGCGATAAACTGGGTGTATTGGTAGAAGTAAATACCGAAACCGACTTTGTTGCAAATACCGACGATATTCGTGCGTTTGCCAGAAATATAGCCATGCATATTGCTGCATCGAATCCACTGGCGGTTACCCGCGAGGAACTGGATCAGGAAACCATAGAGAAAGAAAAAAGTCTTTTGAAAGAGCAGGCCATTGATTCCGGTAAACCAGAAAATATTGTTGAAAAAATGGTCGAAGGACGTATGGAAAAATACTTCGCCGAAGTGGTTCTTATGGAGCAGCCCTATGTAAAAGATCCGGATAAGACTGTAAAAGATTTACTTACTGAAACCGTTGCCAAAGTGGGTGAAAATGTTCATATCCGTCGATTTGCCCGTTTTCGCATAGGAGAATAAGTTCATGCCGAAGGCGGCTTTAACATACAAACGCATCGTGCTAAAACTTAGCGGCGAATCTCTTGCGGGAGATCAGAAAACAGGCATCAGCCCTGCTGTATTGGACCATTTCGCTGCTGAATTGGAAACGTTGCAAAATTTGGGAGTACAGGTTGCCGTTGTGCTCGGAGGAGGCAATATCTTTCGCGGATTATCCGAAGGCGCAAGAGAAATGAACCGCGTTTCGGCTGATCATATGGGTATGCTTGCCACCGTCATCAACTCCATAGCCCTTCGAGATCGTTTGCAACGCCAGGGCCTTCCTGCCCAGGTTATGACGGCAACGCCCATGGAATCCTTTGCGTATCATTATACTCCGGAAAAAGCCGTGCGGTTTTTAGAGGATAAGCAAGTCCTGCTGATCAGCGGTGGGACCGGTAATCCTTTTTTTACAACGGATACTGCCGCCGTTTTGCGTGCGGTGGAAATTGAGGCGGATGTGATCCTGAAAGGCACTCGCGTTGACGGTGTTTACAATGCGGATCCCGAACAAGTGGAGGACGCTATCAAATTCGATCGACTCCGGTATATGGAAGTCATCAAAAAAGAGTTGAAAGTGATGGATTTGACCGCCATAACACTCGCTATGGAAAATGAGATGCCTATCATCGTTTTTAATTTCGATAAAGCGGATAACCTGAAAGATGCTATTCAGGGCAAACCTATAGGAACTAAAGTGCAGGGGTGATGTATGGAGGTAATAGAAATTAAAAAAGACGCAAAGAACCGTATGGATAAAGCGGTAGAGTCTTTCCATAATGAACTGCATAAAATCCGCACCGGCAGGGCAACGCCAGCGCTTTTGGATGGCATACGCGTGGAATATTACGGACAAAAAGTGCCCTTAAACCAGGCTGCGACCGTTAACGTACCCGAGCCGAGGCTCATTATGGTTCAGCCCTGGGAAAAGAAAATGTTGGCGGAAATCGAAAAGGAGATTATGAAAGCCGATTTGGGACTCAATCCGAATAACGACGGCAATGTGATCCGTATCCCTATCCCACAATTAAGCGAAGAACGGCGAAAGGAAATGGTAAAGCTGGTGCATAAATTTGCAGAGGATGCGCGTATCGCTGTGCGGAACATTCGCCGAGACGCCAATGATACGTTAAAGAAAAAAGAAAAAAGCAATGATATCTCCGAAGACGAACTCAGCGTTGCACTGGAAGAGGTTCAAAAATTGACCGATGAACATATTGAAGAAATCGACGGCTTGATGAAGAACAAAGAAGTTGAAATCATGGAAGTCTGATATTTTTACTCAATAATTCCTGCAGAAAGCCGAATAAGAATATCTTGTTCGGCTTTTTTTGTAGAAAAAAATGAACAGCATAAATATTCGAAAAAACGAACGAATATGATTTACCGCACAATTTTTTCGAGGGATTGTTCCTATCATGAAAATCGGTTTTGCGAAAGCGACAACGTGTATCGATTTCAATATTTAAAGTGCGATGAAAGCTTTTGTGAAGACCTGCTTTAATTTAGATACGATGAAAAGGAGTGCGAGTGTTAGCTCGTAAAGAGATTTCTTTACAATCAGGGACGAAATTGAAAAAAAGTTTAATCATCGGCTGGAATATTGAGTCGGTAGGTCTCTACGATATCATTTTGAATACCCCGGCATTGGGTTATGATGTGCGCGGTTTTGTTCGACCGAGCGGTTTTCAGGAGAGTAAGCACTACAAAAATGTTCCGATTGTCGCCGATTTATCCAATCTTTCCGATGCGTTACAGGATTATGAGATTGAAGAAGTACTGGTGGTTCTTTCACCTTCGGAAAAGGATTATCTCAGCCAAATTATCTCGATCTGTCGGCGTGTTAAGGTCGATTATAATATTGTCTCCGACGCTTATGAAGAGGATTACAGCTATGTTATCCGCGATGTCATAAGCAAAACCCTGGCCATCAGAGAATACAATCTGAGGCGGATTTTTGATATTGTCGGCGCCGCCATTTTGTTGATTTTATTATTCCCATTGTTTACGATTGTATCGATTGCGATAAAATTGGATTCACAGGGACCGGTTTTTTATTCGCAACAACGTTATGGGAAAAATGGTACCATCTTCGCTGTTTACAAATTTCGCTCCATGGTTCAGGATGCAGAAAAAAGCTCGGGTCCTACCTGGGCGCAAAAACGCGATCCGCGCATTACCCGCACGGGATGGATTATGAGGAAAACGCGGATTGATGAACTGCCACAACTCATGAATATTTTACGCGGTGATATGAGCTTTATTGGGCCGCGACCCGAAAGGCCCTTTTTTGCGGATACCTTTAAAAGGAAAATTCCGTTTTATATGAACCGGTTAAAAGCAAAACCGGGTGTAACAGGACTGGCGCAAGTAACAGTCGGCTATGATGAAACCATTGAGGACGTAAGGGAAAAAGTGGCGCGTGATATTGAATATATCGAAAATTCCTCCAGTTTAAGGCTCAACCTCAGAATTATGTGGAGGACTTTTATCACAGTTCTGATGGCAGAAGGTCAATAAACCCGTGCCGGCGAGTTTTTACTAATCTAAGCCCCATGCATGCCGATAAATCAAAATGCGCATGTAGGTATGTAAGCGGGGTACAGACAAACAAGAATATACCCGAAATGCGCCCAATCATAGCAAATTATACCGTACATTTCCGAAGTATTTACGGAAATAAAAGCAGGTCTCGCATCGTATTAGGGCGGAAGGTCTGTAAGGTTTTTAATTCAATGTTTAATAGCCCTGCAGTTTTACACTGTAATTGACGGGGCGGAGCTGTACATAAATCAAAGGTAATCACAATGGAAAAAATGACCATTGATTCAAAATTTGCCGACCAGACCGGTGAAATAATGGTAGTGGAGTTGGGCGGCCATGTGGATCAGAGCAACAGTTATGAATTGCAAAAAATGTTTGATAATATCATAGACAGCGGTTGCTATAAGGTAATCATCGATTTTGGTAAACTCTATTATATGAGCAGCGCCGGCTGGGGAATTTTTGTTGGAGAGATTAAACGCTTTAGGGATGGCGGCGGCGATATAAAACTGGCCAATATGAATGACGATATATTCGATGTTTACTCCATGCTCGAGTTTTACCATATTTTGGAAGATTACGCCACCATAGAAGAAGCCGCCGCTGCTTTTCGCAAAGAAGAAGAGGAGCTGGACCTTGTAACATCGAAAGACGAAAGCGAAAAACAAGCCGAAGACGAAAGCGAAGAACAGGAAATTTTGGGAGAAGAGGAAATCGAAATTGAAGATGACAATTCAAATAATGATTGGCAGCAAGCATCCCATAATCAAGATCGCAGCTCCACGGAAATTTTAGATATTACCAGCGATCAAAACTTTCGATCGGCGCCGACCGAATTTGTACCCCGAACGTTAAAAAAAGACGTAAAACTGGCGGAATTACCGCTTCCGGAGAAAATTAAACGGGTGATCGCAGAAAATCCGTTGATTGGCGTATTTGGTATCCGGAGAATTCTGAAACACGAACATTTTGGTTATACTAAGGTGAGCATCTTTAAACTGATGAAGTTATTGAAAGATTTGGATTTAAATACAAGAGAAAAACGTTATCGTTATTACCGGTCGTGTTAATAAAGGGAACTGAATATGCTGAAACCGACACTCTCAATGCTAAGAATTTTGATCATCGTATTGACGCTGTTTGCTGTTCAGGTGGCAACGGCGCAATCGACGCAAAATACAAGCAAGTATGAAAACCTCATGGGCGACCCCGATATGGCCGAATATCCATTTAAACCCGGCTATGGTTTAATGGTAAGCACCTTGCCGGATACCACAAATCTGCTCATGGGTATTTATGCCATAGATGATCGCGGTTATGCGGAATTCCCGATTATCGGTAAAGTTAAAGTAAGCGAAATGAAACGTCCTCAACTGATTGAGTTTCTAAAAACTCAATTCCGAAATTATTTGCGTTATCCCAATATTTATGTAAAACCCATGGTGCGTGTCAGCTTGCTTGGCGGTTTTATGCGTCCGGGACTTTATTATGTGGATATTCATAATTCACTCTGGCAGGTGGTGCAAAGAGCAGGCGGAACCTTACGCGAAAACGGAATCTATAAAATGAAGTGGGAACGCCGCCATGATGAGCAGGTGGATGATCTGACGCCATACTTTGAAAAAGGCGTGTCGTTAAAAGAGATGGGATTCAATTCCGGCGATCAGATTTGGACGCCTTCGCCGGATCGTCGTACTTTTTGGGATACGGTTGGAGACGTGATGCCGATATTAACATTTGCGACGACCATATGGGCCATGTACAATACCTATCAAAGAGATGTTGTTTTACTGAGAGGACGTTATTAAAAACCTTGTTCATTCATAATAACCATTTATGGTCGGGTGACATTAACGGATTTTAAAAGAGATTTCCGTTTATCAATGATTTATAATGTATTTTTTGAGGATTGAGCCATGCAGGAAAAAAGAAATAATAATACCGGATTTTCCGAAAGTAGTGTGGATATTGCATATTATCTGCGTTTACTTCGCCGGAAAAAGTGGACCATATTAATCATCTTCATATTGGTTCTGATGGTTTGGACGGCCGGCGTGATTAAGTTTTCGCCCCAGCCGGAATACGAAACAACCGCTCTCCTACAGCTGGAAGATCGGCGCGCCCTGTCAGCCATGAGCGATCGCGGACGTGCTGAAAATTCCGGTAAGATTGGTTTATTGATGAGCCGTAAATTTCTCGCCAAAGTGGTTGACAAATTGGCCATGGAGACGGTTATCAAAGGCGTGGAACGACATACGGCTGTGGACAGCGTTAAGCTCACGGAAGACCACCGTATGGGTTTGTTTCATCTCGTCAGGAAAGACGATAACCTTAAACTTTATTATACCGATCCCCGGGAGGTAGTCAAAGAAAAACTGGTATTAGACACTACTTATCCCGAGGATCACCATCTGGCCTATGGCGGGGTGGATCTTTATTTCAACAGTTCCTTCTGGGAAAAGCATAATGAATTACGTTACGCCCTTATACCGGAAAAAAATGCGGTGGAATCATTGCGAAATTCCCTTACTCCGAACTTTCGTAACCGCGCTCAAACGCTGCTTGGCGTCACGATTAGGGGAACCGATCGCTATTTTATTACCAAAGTGTTAAACACCGTTATTGACGAGTTTGTGAAACAAAACATTGAGTTTAAAAAGTACCACACGCGGGAAATTCTAAACATACTGAGCGAGCAACTCGATCAGGCAAGAGAGCAGTTAGATAGTGCGGAACAAGAATTGAAAGAATTCAGGGAACGCAATCCCTGGGTGGGTCTGACTGCAGATGCCAGTGGTGTTGTGAGCGAGCTGTCTTCGCAGGAATCGCAAAAAACAAGTTTGAATAATAATCTTGATGAATTGAAATCGCTCCTGAATCGCTATAACAACGCCAGCGGAGATTCACGATATTCGGTTCTCAGTGAGATTCTATCTTTTCTCGGCGCTCAGGGCGCGGCGACTGTACCCGCATTGAGTTCTGAATTAAGCACGCTTACCGCAGAGCGAAATCGTTTATTGAGTAACTATGCCAGCTCACATCCGGTGGTACAGGAAAACCAAAAAAAGCTGAAAGATCTGGAAGAAAAGATCATCTTAACAGCCAATAATCATAAAAAAAGCCTTCAGGAGAAATTGAATCGTCTCAACCAGGAAATCCGCCAGGCTAACAGCAAAATTCGTAGTTTACCTGCTAAAGAGTTACAACTGGCCGAATTAAAACGAGAACGGTCGGTCGCGGATGATATTTATTCTTCCGTACTGGTGCGTTACAATCAAGCCAAAATCGCCGACGCCGTTGAAGTGGGCGATATTATTGTGCTGGATAAAGCTGTCGTGCCGCCTTCTTCCGGTGGATTAATGTCTTACGCCAAGTTCATGATCATGGGTATGGCATTCAGCCTTGGTCTGGGAATTGCATTTGTGCTGGTAATGAACTTTTTTGACAAAACCGTGCGCACATCCGATGAACTGGAAAAAGCCATTCCCATAAAGGTGGTCGCCAAAATCCCAGTCATTTTCAGTGAAAAAACGATTGATGAACAGGATGTGGAGAACCCATCCCGTATTGACCCCAAACTGGTAACGACGGATTATTCTCCGACGCCTGTGGGCGAAGCGTACCGCAGCTTGAGAACACAAATCCTGTTCAATAATGCCAGCAGCAAAGACGGCAAGGTGAAGTCCATGTTTATTACTTCCCTTAATCCGGGCGAGGGCAAGTCTTTGAATGTGAGCAATCTGGCGATTACCCTGGCGCAACAAAAATTACCCACACTGCTTATTGACGCCGATCTGCGAAGAGGTGTTTTGCATCATTCCTTTGCCTGTAAAAAGAAACCGGGATTATCGGATTTTCTTTACAGTGATGCTTCCATTACCGATGAAAATTTACGCAAGATCATTCAACAGACCCATATTCCGAACCTGTATCTGATGAGTAGCGGAATGCCGGTGCCCAATCCTTCGGAAATTCTCGGAAGTCAACGCGGCAGAGAGATTATCGAATTTGTTAAAAAACGCTTCGGATTTCTCCTGTTGGATACACCTCCGATTATGCTGACCTCCGACGCGGTCATCGTATCACAATACACCGATACGGGTCTGTTTGTCGTTCGTGCAGGTAAGTCCAATGTGGATAAGATGCGTGAAAAGATTTATGAATATAAAGATTTTACTGGTAAAATTAGCGGTATAATTCTCAACTTTGCCAAACTGGAATCGGAAAAGAAAAATTATAAATATTCTTACTATAACTATTAGAGAACGGAAAACGGCAAGTTGTGCCCTCACGGCACGACTTGCCGTTAAATGTTACCTGCTAATAGTCGATCTCTACAAACCCACGTTAATATGCTGTCGCTTTCTTTTCAATGGAATCAACATCAGACGCCGAATATGGAAATTAAATATTTAGCAAACGAACGTTATGCAGATTGGGATGCCTTTGTCGACCACCATCCCGATAGCAGTATTTATCATACGACTGCATGGAAAACGATCATAGAACACAGCTTTGCAAAAGAGGCCTTCTATATTATGGCCGAAGATAAAGGCGAAATATGCGGTATTTTGCCACTTTTCAAGTTTGATTCGCGTTTGTCGGGAAAACGTTTGGTTTCGATGCCGCATGTAAATTATGGAGGGCCGCTTTACAAAACACAGTTGGCGGCGGATACTCTGTTAAACGAAGCCGATCGCATCAGGAATGAACATGGCATGGAAGCTACCGAGTTACGCATGGCCAATGAGACGCATTTTTCCTATCCTGTACGTGAAGATAAGGTCACGTTTTTTATGGACCTACCGGATGATGAAGAAGCATTATGGAAATCATTTAAATCCAAATTACGCAGCCAAATTCGCAGACCGCAAAAGGCAGGTATGTATGCCAAAGTGGGCGGATTGGAATTGCTTGATGATTATTACAATGTATTTTGTCAAAATATGCGCGATCTGGGTACGCCCGTTTACAGTCGCCAATTTTTTGAACATATTTTTGAACAGATTCCTGGCAATACCCGCATTGTAGCCGTGTATTCTTCGCAGGGTTCAATCGTCGCCGCAGCTTTTATGATCGGTTATAAAAAGACAATGGAGATCCCCTGGGCGTCGTCGCTGAGGGCCTATAACCGCCAAAGCCCCAATATGTTGCTTTACTGGGAGGTGCTGGCGGAATCTGTAAGAGCCGGTTATAAACGATTTGATTTTGGCCGCTGTACGAAAGAGGGCGGTACATATCGCTTTAAAAAACAGTGGGGCGCAGAGGAAGTACAACTATACTGGTATTATCAGATGCAGGAAGGGAATCCGCTTCCTGCTGTTCAGAAAGAGAATCCCAGGTACGCTCTTGCAATAAAGGCCTGGCAAAAATTGCCACTAGCCGTAGCCAACCGTCTCGGACCTTCTATCGTAAAAGAGCTTCCCTAATTAACTGTAATTACAAATTAAAATTGTGTTATGGAACGTATGCCAGCGTTCGAATTGAAGATCGTCGATTCATTATCCGTTTTTCACGAGCATCGGGAAGAGTGGAATGCTCTGGCCCGGCAATCGCCGAAC
This sequence comes from uncultured Calditrichaceae bacterium, assembly GCA_964542915.1. GTDB lineage: Bacteria > Calditrichota > Calditrichia > Calditrichales > Calditrichaceae > CAZIVP01. The sequence goes on from CAZIVP010000001.1 coordinate 508,611, forward strand.
TACAGTCCTTTTATTTCTCATGAATGGTTGGTCGAATGGATTACGGCTTTTGTGGCCAGTCATCGACTTAACCTTTATATGGTTTATGATAAGCAGGATCGACTGGTGGCAGGATTACCGCTCCTGGAACTAAGGGAAAAAGGCGGGGGTCTGGCCTTCCGTGTATTACAGTTTACGGCCAATTCCCATTCGTTTCGGAGTTCGGTGCTTATTGACCAAAACGGACGTTTTGAAGAAATATTCGCATTTTTATGGAAGGCTTTAAACGAGCGGCATAAAATTGATTATCTGAAGTGCAGAGAATTTATAAGTGATGATTCACCTGTTTTTTTAGCGCTGCAGAGTAGCTTGGAATCACAAGGGTTAACGTATTCTCTGGAGGAGGTCAAAACACCGCCGTATCTGCAATTGGAAAAAGACTGGGAGACGTATTTTGCGGATCGACGCGGCCATTTTCGACGAAATCTGCGACGCCGTATGCGAAACGCCGAAAAAAAGATCGGGCCTATCAAACATATACCCTTAAACCGCGAATCCGGTGATCTTGAGGATTTATTACAAAGAGGTTTGTCGTTGGAGCATAGCGGTTGGAAAGGCAAGCAAGGCTCTTCTATTTTGAGCAATTCGACCACTTCCCGGTTTTATTTTAGAATAGCAGAGGTATTTAAAAACCAGGGTAAATTGTTTACCAGTTGTGTTTATTTCGGCGACCTATTGGTCGCATTCAATTTGTCAATTGTCGATGACGGTACATTTTATCTGCTCAAAGTGGCATACGATGAATCTTACAGTAAATTTTCGCCGGGGCAGATTATGATGTATTACTTGCTGCAGATGGCTTACGAGCAGGGATGGCGTCGGTTTGATTTTTTGGGTCCGGCCATGGATTGGAAACTGGAATGGACGTCGCAAACCCAAAGTCAGCATACGCTGTTAGTTTACTGGCCAACCTGGCGGGGCCGTTTACTGGCCTGGCAAAACCGGCATTTATTACCGAGACTTCGAAAGTCTGATCTGTTGACCAAATTTAAACAACGGATACAAAGTTAAGATTTTATGTATATCCCATCCATGCAATCATTGCCCCCGCATTTCTTTTTTAAAACGAAAAATGGTAAGGCAGAACAAACCTTTCCGTTTAATCAGAATCGAAGCCTATATTTTTATTTTGCCCGCAACGGGATATACTATCTTGGTCAAAAGCTAAAAAAGCTTGGCTATGATCGAATACTTTTCCCGGCATACAATCACGGCAACGAAATAAGGGCTCTGCTGGCTTCCGGCATCACACTGGACTACTATAATATCAATGAGGATACAAGTATTGATTTCGATGAACTGGAACAAAAACTGAAGGAAGCGCCTGCACCGATCTATTTTATTCACTATGTGGGCTTTCCACAGGATTCGGATCGTTTGATGACATTAAAGCAAAAATGGAATGTATTACTCATTGAAGATAATGCCCTGGGATTGTTCTCCAAATACGGCGGAAAAGCGTTGGGACAATTAGGCGACGCCTCCATTTTTTGCCTTTATAAAACCCTGCCCATTCCCAACGGCGGGGTATTGTGTATCAATAATCCCGACTTGTCCGTAAGCGTATCCTTACGGAAACCGCAGCTCATTTCCACCCTGAGTCGTATGAGCGGGCAATTTTTTGGCTGGTTAGACTTGCGTTTTAACGGGCTCGGAAGACGTATGCAAAACCTTAAAAGCCGGCTTGCGGGATTACTCGATAACTCGGATTTAGAGCCCGTAGCGGTGCTGGATTCCGGCTTTAATACGCGTTCGGCAAACTGGACCATTTCGGGCCTTTCCCAGTTCATTCGATTGCGAACCGATCCCCAACAGATCGCTGAAAAACGACGTACGAATTTCGAATATATGTTACACCATATCCCGGAACGTTATCAACTTTTCCATTCTTTACCGGAAGGAACGGTTCCCTGGTTTTTCCCTGCCGTTCTGGAAAACAGGGAATCGGTATTTCGCTTTTTGACCTCACAAGGTGTGGATTGTGCACGATTCTGGCGGATTGCACACGAAGATATCCCCGCTGATAATTTCCCGCATGTTGCGCGTTTGCGGGAACGTGTTCTGGAGTTGCCTATCCATCAGGACCTGAGCCAAATTCATCTCGATTATGTGATCGATCAATTTAATAGAGCGGTGATGTAGCCCATGCTGGTAATCGGATTCTGGTTTACATTCGTTATATTAATTTATGTCTACTTTGGTTACCCGGTTATTACTCTGCTTTGGGGAAGCTTTCTGAACAGGCGAACTCAACAAAACGATAATTATCAACCTTCCATGGCGCTTGTTATATCGGCTTACAATGAAGCGGCCGTCATCGGAGAAAAAGTGCAGAACGCGCTTCAACTCGATTACCCCATGGAAAAACTGGATATATGGGTGGTTTCGGATGCTTCGGATGACGGAACGGATGAAATTGTTAAGGGATTTAAGCAAGCCAATGTACATCTCTACCGGCCGCCCGAGCGCAAGGGCAAAACGTACGGCATTAGCATGGTGATGGATAAAATCGATGCTGACATTGTCGTTTTTTCTGATGCCAATGCCATGTACCGTTCCGATGCATTGAGGCAGTTAGCGGCGCCGTTTGCAGACCCGCAGGTGGGATATGTAGTCGGGTTTGCAAAATATTACAAAGATAGTCAAAGCCGGGCCGGCCGACACGAAGATCAGTACTGGTCCTTTGAGGTGCGATTGAAGATCTATGAATCGCGGCTGGGTTCAGTAGTGGGAGGAGACGGAGCCATATATGCAATACGTAGAGAATTATACTATCCGTTGGCCCCTGATGATATTAATGATTTCGTGAATCCGATTCATATTATTTTGCAAGGCTATCGCGGCATTTTCCAACCGGCGGCCGTTTGTTACGAACACACTGCCGATACGTTCAGCAAAGAATACCAGCGAAAAAGACGGATTGTTAATCGCAGCTGGCGCGGACTTTGGAAGAATGCCGCCGTTCTTAATCCCTTTAAAACAGGTTTATTTGCGTGGCAGTTAATTTCTCACAAATTGTTGCGTTGGGTTGGGGGGCTGTTTGTTTTGGTTCTTTTCATTGCTAATGCCTTTCTCTTTAACAGCGGAGCATTTTATCAAATATTATTGTTCGTTCAGATTGGATTTTACCTTTTGGCGCTGGCAGGATATCTGTTTGATTCTCGTTCTCGAAAAGCGCCAATATTGCTGGAGCTGCCTTATTATTTTGTTTTGGTAAATATCGCATCGCTACAGGGTATTGTGGATGCATTCCGCGGAGAGACGTATACGACATGGCGAACCATACGCCAGGAGAAAGATAAAATGAGAGAGAAAAGTCATGGCTTATAACGTGACCGAAGCGCATCTTGAACGTGATCGAAAGATCATGATCGATATCCTTAACCGGAATCGAACCCGGGAGGACATGGATTATGACAAGCGGTTCGAATGGGCTTATCTGCAAAATCCGCTTGGTGAAGCCCGGGCCTGGATAATCTGGGATGATAAAACCAATAAACCGGTTGGATTTACGGGTGTTTTTCCGAGAGAGGTTTATATCGACGGACGTAAGAGGCTCGGATGGAATTGCGGCGATTTTTCCATCGAAAAAAAATACCGAACGCTCGGCGTGGCATTGAAATTAAGGAAAAAAGCAAAAGAGGCGATTGATCTGGGCGAAATTCCATTTCTCTATGCACATCCCAATGAACGCATGGAATTAATTCATCTGAGAGCGGGCCACCACAAGGTGGCGCGGATGGTTCGATATGCTTTACCGGTGCGGGTTAATGAAGTTATTCGGAATAAGGTACCGTTTAAACCGCTTGCGGATGCTATCGCGCTGCCTATCAATATATTACTTACCTTTCAACACCGCTTTCGTACGTTTTTGGGCGTCTCGGGTCATATCCTTTCCCAGGTTAATTTAGGCGAACAACATGAAAGAATGTTCGCACAAATGACGGAGACTTTTGAGGTAATCGGTTCCAGGGATTTAGCCTATCTGAAATGGAAATTCAGCCGGAATCCAAATCACACCTATAAACAATTTGATATGTACTACAAAAATCATCTGGTGGGTACGATTTTTTTTGTGAAGAAAGGTAATACCATTCATGTAATCGATATTTTATTGGATGATTTCAGACGTTTTTCGGAGCAGTTGTTTCGCTATTTTGTTAATGTCATGGTAAAAACCTATCGCGATATAAAATCCATCTCATTTATTTTGCAGGAATTCAATCCGTATGTGCCGGTATTAAAGGCACTGGGATTTAAATACAGGGATGACGCCACTTCAGCAGTCATTGTGTATGCAAATAAAACACAGGATAAAGTGTTGGCTGATAAAGTGCTCGACGGACACAAATGGTTTATGACCGTTGGAGACCGGGATGCCTGAGGGGGTATATGTGAATCCCAACCATGGTGTACGTTGGGTGCATTTGAAAAAACGATTCTTTCATTTAACAGGGAAGTTAGGTGTCCAAAATGAAAACACAGGGAAGAACACAACAGGAAGCCCATGCCCTGATTCTGGGACAGGGCATCAATGCCCTCGGCGTGTTGCGCAATTTAGGCCGGGCTGGTATTAAAGCGTATTGTATTGCCGAAAAAGACAGTTTCGCGTTTAAATCCAAATATTGTGAACGGAGTTACATCGATAAAACGCTTTTTAATGACGAGTCCCATTTACTGGAAGTCCTTATAAACGTAGCCGAGCAAATTAAAGCTCCGCTCTTTTGTATTATCCCCTGCTCGGACGATGGCATCGATAAACTGGATCGTATTCGCAATGACTTACCGGAGATATTTAAAAGCAATTTGCCGAATCGGAAGAACATCGAACTATTTATAAATAAAGGCCGCTTTTATCAGATGCTTCATGTTTGGGGCGTTCCCCATCCGCGCACCTATTGTATAGAAGATAAGGCAAGTCTGAAAGAAACACTGGGAAAAATCCGTTATCCCGTGTTTCTAAAACCGCTTGAATCCCATAAATTTCGCAGACATTTTGAAGGACTCAAAGGTTTTACCTGCTATAGCTCCGAAGAAGTGTTACGCCAATACCAGCGGGCCGAAGTGCTCAACATTCCCTTATTGCTCCAGGAAATCGTTACGGGCGGCTCTGATCATCATTATTTTATTGACGGTTATGTGGGTAAGGATGGTCAGGTAAAAGCCCTGTTGGCCCGCAAACGCATCCACATGTACCCCCCGTTCTGGGGAAACAGCACATCGATGGTATCAATCGATGCGGAATCGATACAACCGGCCATCGATCATTTGTTTACGATCCTCGAAAAGTCCGGCTTGCGCGGTATTTTCAGTGCAGAAGTGAAATACGACGAACGAGACGCCGATTATAAATTTATTGAAATAAATATACGTAGTTGGTGGTATAATATTTTTCCGCTTCTGTGCGGATTACCATTGATAAAAATCGCCTTTGATGATATGATTGGGCGGAAAGTCGAACCGATGTTAAAATATCAAACTAATAAGAGAATGACTTATGCCTGGCCGGAGCTGAAAGCCGTTTATTACACGCTCCGGAATAACGGTTCCGGGATGATAAACCTGTTCAGCCATTATTATAAAACAATCCACGGGCCGATTTTTGCAATCGATGACCTCAAACCATTATTACACCGTACAATTGAGCTATTTCACAACAAGCGATTTAATCCGGAAAGTAAATGAGTATGCCGATCTTACGTATCAGGAGGAATACATAAATGGAAGTTAAAGAACGCATCATTCAATTTCTATATGACGATCAATTAAAAGATGAATTTGAAGACCTGGATCATGATGATTCGCTATTAGAGCTGGGAATTATCGATTCGGTTAAAATGATGGAATTAATTGGCTATATCGAAGATAACTTCGGTATTAAGGTCGATGACGATGATCTTTATCCCGAAAATTTCGATACGATCAATGCCATTACCAACTATATAGAATCCAAACAATAATGAAGACAATCACATTGCCTTGGGGCGCCTGGTACGGCGACCAAATGAAAACGATGGAGCTCCCCGCTACCTGGGATCCGGAAATTTTTACTCTTGAGAGCGATTATAAATTACCGGCATCTTCCATTTCGGAAAAGTTGCTTCCCTTGATGAAAGATTTGAACGATAGAAAGCCCGGCAGTATTGTGGTTGTGGTGGATGACCTTACCCGGCCCGTTATGCTCGATATATTGATGGATGAATTGTTGGCGATTTTCCGTCACGTGCATCTTAATTTGGACGGCATCCGAATTTTGATCGGTTTGGGTACTCACAGACCGCTTGATAAAGATCAGGTTCGAAAGAAACTGGGAGAACGTGTTCTTGAACAAATCGAATGGATTAACCATCATCCTGATGATACCATCCCGGTTGATATAACCTGGGGCAAAACGCCTGTTCATTTAAATCGTCATTATGTCAACGCCGATTACAAAATTGTAATAAGCGGTTTAACGCCGCACAGTTTTGCAGGCTTCAGCGGCGGCGCCAAAATGCTTTATCCCGGTTTAGCCGATATGGAAACGATCGCTAAAACACATAAATCGGTTTTGATGGGATTTATGGGACAACTGGGCGATACGGATGCAAACCGTTTCAGGCAAACCATCGAGGATTTTGTACCATCGGTTGGTCTGGATATGTTTATCGGTGTTGTCATTAACGGCGACCGCTCCATTCGCAATATCCATGTGGGCGACTATAGACAGGCTCACCGGCAGGCAGCGAAAGAAGCCCGTCAATATTATTTACAACGTACAATTGTCCAAAAGCCGGAGCCCTACGATGCCGTCCTTCTCAATGCTTATCCCAAGGATACTGAGTTATTGCAAATAGAAAACGCTCTGATCCCGCTCAAGTCGTCTAAAAAGCTGCTGGTGAAAGAAGGAGGAACGGTTATTGTAACCTCTGCATGTTCCGAAGGCATGGGAGGCCATGGCTTGTTTGAACCGGGTGGGAAATTATACAGGCGCCCCAGGCCGCAACCGTTATTAAAAAAGTATCAGGTTTGTATGTATGCAGAAAGCATACCGGAAAGCGATTTTTATAAACTCTTTCCCCCGGACTATATGTTTTTTAATCAGCTCGAGCCCATGATGAAAGCGCTTCGGGATTTGATACCTCAAGCCGGCCAACTCGCCGTGTTTCCTTACGGCAGTTTACAATTGACAGGATAATTAATATGTCGATCAGTACGATTGCTTTTCTGATTATATATTTTACGGGACTTATTTTAACGTTTAAACACCCTTATTTCGGGATTGCCACTTACATCTTTGAATGGCACAACCATCCGCCGTATCAATGGTGGGGAGCGGATTTGCCGGATTTACGCTGGGCATTTCTGGTTTCGGTAATTACCCTGATCAGCCTGATCATTAATTACCATAAATTAAAGCCGCTCAGAAAACCGCACTACGGGATAATCTGGTGGCTGGTGGCATTCACCCTTTGGACCTATTTTATCAGTTTCTTCTATGCCATTGATCCGGGAGAAAGTTTTAAGAGCGCCGAATTCTATGGCAAATTAACCGTTCAGATCTTTCTGATGATGTTTCTGGTGCGGACGGTATTGCATCATCGTGTGGTCATTTGGGTAATGTTACTGGGCGTAGCTAATTTTGGTCGCATTGCTTATCAACGAGGCTCCAATCGGGATCTTGGTGTTATCGCTCCGAATTCCACGGAAGAGAATGCCATATCCGCCCACGTTGCCGCTATCACCGGGTTTTTCGGATTATATTTTCTCACCGGTCAAAAATGGGAAAAAATCATCACGTTTATCTCCCTGCCTTTTCTGATTAATCTCATTATTCTGGCGAATTCCAGAGCTTCGTTTCTGGCGCTTGTCGTCATCGGCGTTTTAATGTTAATCTGGGTGAAAGGAAGGCTCCGTTGGCGCGTACTGCTTGGACTGGTTGGCGGTGTTTTCCTGGTACTTATGCTTGCAAACGAACAATTTTGGGAACGACAAAGCACAATTGATGAATATCAACAAGAAGGTTCGGCAATGAGTCGCTTTTATTTATGGAACGGCGCCCTGAAAATGTGGGCGGAGCATCCTATGGGATTGGGGGGTGAAGGATTTGAGCGACTTGCGATCCACTATGTTCCGGAGTTGGCGGCGCAAATGCGCGAAGAAGGGGCGAAGACGGTACACAATACATTCTTGTTGGTTTTGGTGGAATGGGGCTTTGTGGGCATTTTGCTGTTTTTAGGATTTATTTTACACACATTATATATCCTCTATAAGATACGACGGGATCAACCCCGTTCCCCGAATTACCGCTATTACCTGGATGCTATGGCCATTCAAATGGGATTGATTGGCATCCTAACCGCCGGCATTTTCCACAATCGTTCTTATTCGGAAGTGGTATATTGGTTTGCCGCCTTCGGCGTCGCGTTACGTAATATACAGGTTGATGAGATACTCGAAGAGGAAGAACAAACGGCCGCTGAAGATGATTTTGAGCCCAATAAGCAACCTTTAGTTGAAAATCAAATTAATTCGTCCAATGGATAAAATCAAAATACTCTTTTTAACCACCAATTTCCCGCCCAATCCTTCAGTGGGAACGCGGCGGGTTTCCAAAATACTGAAATATATCGATCACGATCGCTACGAATTCCATGTGCTCACTCTGAAAGAAGCTTATTTTAAAAAGGAGTTGGGTAAGAAAACCGGAGATGATTCGAAAATTCCTAATGTGGTCCGAGTATATCGAACGGATAAGTGGGATTTTACCAATATCTTTACGCGCGGTAAGGCATGGTTAAAAAAGATCAGGCAGAAAAACCAAAACCAAAATCGATCCAAAGGCGCAGGTCCGGGCGCAGAACGTCAATCGGAACGTAAAACGGTTGAACACAGCGTTCATGGCAGGTTAAATTCAATAAGGGACTCTCTTTTTGCCATTTTGGAATTTCCGGACAAATTTATCGGCTGGTTACCGAAAGCGGTTAGCGAGGGGATTAAAATTGTAAACAAAGAGAATATCGATATTATCTTAACAACGGCGCCGCCGCACTCGCTTTTTGTTATGGCTTTGTTGATAAAAAAATGGACATCCGCCAAACTTTTACTGGATTTTCGCGATCCCTGGGCCCTTTCGCGTTGGGACCGGGAAGAGAAAAAGACATTTTCGCCTCTTTATGCTCTGGAAAATCGGCTTGAAGCCCTATCGATAAAGAATGCCCGTTTGGTCGTATTTGTTACCGAAAAAATGCGTGATGCATATAAAAAACATTACGAAAAGTTTGGCGCAGACAAATTTAAATTTTTCCCGAACGGTTTCGATCCGCAGGATTTCAATGGCTATCCGACCTCTGTGCGTGAAAGGGATAATGACCGTGGACCGCTTAAAATGGTACATCTGGGAACGTTGTATAAAAAACGAAATCCGCTCGGCTTACTTTTAGCGATCCAACAATTAGTCAGCAATAATCAAATTACAGCCAAGGAGTTACAGGTTGATTTTATCGGATTTGTGGCGAGAGAGTTGGGGAGTGTGCAAAATCAGGTGTATGATTTTAAAATTGACGGGATGATTCGGTTTTTGCCGCCCGTCAGTTTTAATGAAAGTGTAAGCCGCATGTTTGACGCCGATATATTATTATTATTGCAGCCCGGCACCGACCTACAGATTCCGGCAAAATTATTTGAATACATGTATACCAGAAAGCCAATTTTCGCGATAGCCGAGACTAATAGCGCTACCGAACAAATAATACGAAACGGACAACTGGGCTATTTTGCAGCTGCCGATAATGTATCGGCCATAGCTGAAGCACTGTTAAAGATGGTAAAACAAAAAAATTTCTCCCCTTCGGTCCATACGGATTTTATTAATCGCTTTAATATGAAACATTCCATTCGAACCTTTCAACAATACATCGATGAGGTATAGATGGCCGGGCGTATCCGAATTGCTCATTTGGTAAACTATCTATCGTCAGCCGGAAAAGAGATGGGCATAATTAAACTTTTGAATGCACTGGATGATCAGCTTTTCGAAAGCTATCTCATCGTTCTCGACCGTGTGTTCGAAACGCTCGATCTTAATCTTGATAAAATCAAAATGATATCATTGGACAAAGGTCCCGGTAACGACTGGCGTTTGCCCTTTCGACTGGCCCGAATCCTTAAAGAGCACAAAATTGACATAATGCATGGCCACGCCTGGGGGACATTAGTGGAGGGCGTGCTGGGGGCAAAGTTAGCCCGGGTTCCCGTTGTGATCCACGGTGAGCACGGCAGCTTTCACAAAGATTTTAAACGACGTATGGTACAGAAAATATTTTTCAGATGGTCCGATCGGGTTTTATCGGTGTCCGAGGTCCTGGCGGACAATTTAAGCGATACCATTGGGGTGAACCGCGATCATTTTACAACCATTTTGAACGGCGTGGATACCGACCGATTTCAAATCAACAAAGAATGGCGACAGCATTATCGAAAAAAGCATAATTTAAGTCCAGATACGATACTGATAGGAACGGTTGGAAGAACTATGCCTGTTAAAAACCATCCGCTCTTTATCCGTGCAATAGCCCGATTAAAAGAAAAAGGATATCCCGTACGCGCCGCGATCATCGGCCAATCGCGTCTCCATACCAATCGACCGGAGCTGGAAGGCATGGTGAATGAATACGATCTTGATGACCAATTTCAGTTTTGGGGACCTCAGGAAGATATTCCCGGCTATTTAAACGCCTTCGATATTTTTGTTTTGCCTTCTCTCAGTGAAGGATGTTCCAATGTGATTCAGGAAGCTATGGCCACGGGGCTGCCCGTCGTTGCTTCTCGCGTAGGCGGCAACCCGGAATTGATCGAAGATGGAAAAACGGGATTGTTGTTTAAATCCAACGATATTTCAGAATTTGTGACAAAACTGGAACGATTGATAGAAGATCGCGAGCTTATGGATACATTAGGCAAAGCAGGCCGCGAACACGCGCTCAAGAACTTTTCTTTAGACACGATGGTTCGCTCTTATCAATCGCTCTACCTCAGGCACATGAATCATGAGTGAACAATATAACGATCATGACGATCGGTCGCTGGGCTCCAAAGCGAAAAAGGGCGTGATCTGGTATGTTCTGAAAACGCTGGGCGGCCAGGGCTCCCGTTTTGTCACTTCTATTGTATTAGCCCGCATCCTTTTCCCGGAAGATTTTGGCATGATGGGCATGGTGCTCATTGTCACACGTTTGGCCAAGCGTCTGGGAAACTTTGGTTTTACACAGGTTCTGGTGCAACGTAAGACCATTGACGATTCGGTCGTCCGTACGACATTCACTCTAAATTTTCTAGTATTTTTTGCCATAACCGCTGCTATATTCTTCTCAGCGCCCTTCCTGGCGAATATTGTAACCAATGAAGCGGATATTCGTCTGTTGCCTCAAATCACGGATATCTTAAGAGTCATTGCGTTTGAGTTCCTGCTGCTCAGTTTTTATAACGTTCCGAATTCCCTGCTCAAACGTGAGATGAAATTCAGGGAAGAGTCGCTTATCGGTATGTCGGCGGATATGGTGCGATATTTATCGCCCATCCCCATGGCGCTTGCAGGTCTCGGCGTATGGAGCATGGTTTTTGGAAGCCTGTTGGGCCACACCGCTTCCGTCGCCGGATTTTATATCACGACCCGTTGGAAACCGAAATTCGGTTTGCAGCGCGATATCGTCCGCGAAATTTTTTCATTCGGCGCCTGGATGAATATTTACAGTTATGTTAACTATATGATCAATAACATCGATTATTTTATGATCAGCAAGTTTCTGGGCGCCGCGCAACTGGGTTTTTATGAGCGCGCTTTCAATTTAATGAACGCACCGCGTAAACGTATCGGCAATATGATATCGACGGTTTTGTTTTCCACATATTCGCGTATGCAAGATCAAAATGAACGCTTGTTAAGAGCATTCGACAAAGTGATGCGTTCGGTGGCCCTTATCAGTTTTCCCGTGATGACGTGGTTATATTTTGTCGCCCCGTCGTTAATTCCACTCCTATATGGCGAAAAGTGGTTGCCAACGGTATTGCCCACGCAAATCATGTGTATTTCAGGCTTGATACAATCTTTTGCCATGATTTTCAATCCGGCGCTCATTGCTAAGGGTTTGGTAAGACAAAGAACGCAGGCGTATTTTCTGTCTCTGCTCGTATTGGCCGGAGGCGTCTATTACGGCGCCCGTTACAGCATAAATGGAGTGGCTATTGCCGTGGCAGGCGCCTCGTTTTTTACGCTCTTTTTCAATGGTTACATGTTTCGTCGGGATACCGGCTGGCCCTGGATCAACCTCTGGAAAAATATAAAACCCAGTTTTCTATTGGCTTTGTTTGCCGGGGGCATCATGTTTTCCGTGAGAGCGTTGATTAAAATTCCATTTGAGGATAACGATTTTATTATTGCCACAGCGGTATCGTTGGCGGCGTTAATTGGCTTTTTAGGCGGCGCTTACTTGTTTCGTTTCAAAGAGATGATCGAAATTTTTCATGAGGTGTTCGGGGATATATTGGATAAACTGAAAAAGTTTAAACGCAAAGGATTGCAAGAATCATGAACCTGCGTAAATGGTTTAAAGACTCCTACTATAGCTTATTGCAGTATAGCGGTATGAACGCCCTTTACCGCTATCGACACAGACACAACGTGGTAATTTTAACTTATCATTCTGTTCTGCCTTCCTCCCCCGCATTTAACCGATTTGATTATCGGAATTGTGTTACGGTTGAAAATTTTGATGCCCAGATAAAGTTATTGCAGCGGTTTTTTAAAATTATTTCCTTAGAGGAAGCCGTGGAACGCATGATAGATAAAACGATCGACCGCCCCTATGCCGTCATAACCTTTGATGACGGCTACCGAAATAATTACAAATATGCGCTGCCTGTATTAAAATCGAATAATGTATCGGCCACCTTCTATATTTCCACCGCTTTTATCGGCGGTAACGACATTTTGTGGACGGATTTAATAACGGCTTTGTTGATTTTCACCAAACGAAAAAGCATTAAAATCGATCTGGAAAAACCGTACCATTTCAATCTCCGCACGCCCGAAGAGCGAGAAAAGGCCTCCGTTATAATCCGCACCTATCTCAAAAACAGACCTGTTGAACATTTGCAGCCAACCATTGATTTAATTAAAGCGGCAATAAATGATGTTGAATCGCTCATGGACCGCGATGTTGAACGTTACCGCTTCATGGATTGGCAAGAAGTGCGTGCAATGTCGGAGGAGGGGATGGAGATCGGGTCTCACACGCATAATCATATTTTACTTAATATGCTCAGCGATAATGCAAGTCGTTTTGAGTTGAGCCGCTCAAAGCAATTAATTGAAACACATACCGGCCGGCCTTGCCGTTCATTCTCGTATCCGAATGGCGCCTCCGGCAACTTCTTTTCCAGGCATTATGAGCAATTGCGAAAGATGGGCTATCATTCTGCGGTTACGCAGATTTCAGGTATGAATGATATAAGAAGCAACCGGTATGCACTCAATCGTATTAATATTACCAATAAAGTTAATTTATCCATTTTTAAAGCATATCTCTCAGGTAAATATAATAAACACTGAACATGGCCCTTCGCACCTATTCTGAACATGTCAAGGATTTTTTAAGGCATTATTTGTTAAAAAAAGCGGGGATCGAGCGCATTCATATCATCGGTTGTGCCCGATCCGGAACAACCATGTTACACTATGCCATGCTGGCTTTTCGAAATATCTATGCCCATGATCGTGAAACAAATATCTGGAGTAATCCACAGACCCGTGTGTGTTACCAGCTGTACAAACAAAATCGTAATAAAGATGAGCAATATTTTTTTGTAACTAAAAGAGCGTCACGTTGGTGGCAGAAGCCATACATACAAGAACTCTACAGGTACAGCCGTCGCTTTAGACCTTGGCTTATTCACTTGGTTCGTGATCCCAGAGATGTTATGGTTAGTAAACACCCCCTCGACAAACAACAATATTATGTATCTCCCGAACTATGGAAAAATTCAATAGAAGCGGCTGAGTGGCTCTGGCAGAAATTAGAGGATTATCCCTATAAAATGACTCTCCGTTACGAAGATGTTGCTGTAAATCATAACAAAGTGCTTCAAGAGCTTTTTGATTGGAATGGTCTAGAACTTCGTGCGGGTATCGAAGATTGGAGTCGGCTAAAGGATTATGTCGAAATTTTGCTCAAAGACCGCCATATGGCTACTTATATGCACGGTCTAAGAAATTTTAATAGCAAGAGCATTGGTAAATGGAAAGGTAAAACGGATTCACAACGCCATATTACAAACTTATTGAACGATCCCTTATACGGGAAGACGATTCGTAATCATTTGAAACGTTATCATTATGACATGTGAAAAAACACCTCATGGTAATCTAAGGATATTTAATTACTAATACGATTACTAGATTCAAATCAGCCTCTTCTCCGATATTTGAATTTAGTAAGGGACAAATGGCGTATCCCACCGGAGCTGAATCCGATTAAATTTAACATGCTGCTGTAAAACATGGAAATTGCCTTAATAATGATAAGAATGATTAAGATATGAAAAGTACAAAGTATATCAATAAATATATACGTCAAAAGCGCTTACCGTTTGATGCCATCATGAACGATCTATCGGAATCGCTCGGTAAAAGGATCATAAATTATGAAGTGCAGGATGCTTTGGAAAGGCCCCTGTCCGTTGTTTTTAAAATCCGATTAAATTTTGATCTCAAATATTCTAAAAACATCTATGTGAAAGCTTATCATCAAAAAAATAATATTGATCTGAAAAAATTAATCACAAAAGAGTACGAAACAACACAGTTCTGGTATGATAGAATCAAAGATAACAATCATTTTCAAGTTATTAAACCGCTCTATTATGACACTGACAGACATGTGATCATCACAGAAGAAAGTAAAGGGCATAGCCTTGAAGCTTATTTGAAAAGCCATGGTCAGTTTTTTCCAACGTTATATGCTCAAAAGAAAATGATGGCGATGCTCGTAAAAGCTGGCGAGTGGCTTCGCTATTTTCAGTCCGTGGCGCCGCGCGCCGATGATGAGCGACTGTCCATTCAATATTTGATGGATTATGTCAATTTACGCCTGGATGGACTGGTAGCCAATCCCAAAATAAAATTCGACAAAAAATGCAAAGAGGGAATCGGAAAAACCATTATGGATATGTGGCAATACGTGGAGGATCAGGATAAACGCCTCTATTTCGTACATTCGGATTTGACCTTATCCAATATATTGATTCATGGCGACAAAGTAACGGTGCTCGATTTTCCTCGCCTCAAAACGGGTTCGTTGTTTAAAGACGTAACGCGCTTTTATCATCAACTCTCTCTCATGATGTATAAACCCACCTTTCAAAAACGTTTCATTCATAAACTCATGGAGAAATTTATGGAAGGTTATGGTAATGTGCATCTTTCCGAGCATCCGTTGTTCAAAATATACATGCTCATTCATCAAATTACACACCTCGGTAAAAATGCACGTTTCTGGGAGCATTCGGCGATAGAAAACATTTATAACCGTTGGGTGGTTTATAATACACTGAGAGATATAAAAAAAGCCAATATCAATGCCACTTAAGACCATTATTAAAAAATTGCGACACAAATCAGCGGCGGAAATTGCGTTTCGAATCGCAGAAACCTTGCGTCGCCGCATGGAATCCATACGGTATGAGGATGAACTGAAAAAGGTAACCGATGAGCGTTTCAATTTTTTCAAAGATGCTTCACAGATAAAGACGGCTTATTTTAATGATGATTTGCAGGGATTATTGGATTCCTTGTCGGAATCACCTCCGGTTTGCGAAACGCTGGACGAATCTAAGAAAAGAATATTTATCGAACAGTATGCGAAGGAATATGAACAGAGTAGGGCGCGCGTTGAGCAATTATTGCAACATCAATTTGATTTCTTAGGCTTCTCATTTGAGCTGCCTGATCCCATTCCCTGGCAGTGCGATCCTGTATCGTTAAGGCCGTATCCAACAGGGTTTTATAACGAAATTGATATCTTTACGAATGAAAATGCCGGCGATGTAAAGCATGTTTGGGAGATAAACCGGCTGCAATTTATAATCGAAACCGCAAAAATTTATTTTGTAAGCGGCGAGCAGCGTTATGGTGATAAAATTGAAGCATGGATCGACGATTGGGTCCGGTCGAATCCTTACAAAACCGGGATAGCCTGGACGAGCGCACTGGAAGTGGGCGTTCGCGTGATTGCACTCGTTTGGATCCTGAAGTTTTATTTGGCTTCGGAACGTCAACAGGTAAAAACCATTAAGCAAATTTTGAAATTGCTCTATCTCAGCGGTCAGTATCTTGAAGATAATTTATCCATTTATTTCAGTCCCTATAACCATCTGATCGGTGAAACAGCGGGTTTGTTTGCGGTGGGGTATCTGTTCCCGTTCTTTAAAAAGGCGAAACAGTGGCAGAAAAAAGCCTGGACCATATTACAAAAACAACTTGGACGGCAATTCCATGAAGATGGCGGAAGCGTGGAGCAGGCGACGTTTTATCATCACTTTACACTCGGATTTTACATCCAAGTTATACAATGGCGCCGTCTTAATAATGATGTGATACCATCGTCAATGTTAGAACGCATTCAGAAGGCGCTGGAGTTTGCAATGTACCTGACCAGACCGGACGGAAGTTTACCGCACATCGGCGATATTGACGACGCCCGCTCCATCCTTTTCGGCCATCCCACACATTGGGATTTTCGTGCCTTTCAGGCCATCGGGGCCGTGTGGTTCGAGCGAAGCGATATGAAATATATGGCCCGCCGTTTACCCGAAGATGCATTCTGGCTATTGTCGAAAGAGGAACGAGAACAATTCAAGGTTTTGCAATCCCAAACGCCTGAACTTAATACGATTCGGTTTGCGAGCTCCGGTTATACCGTTATGCGTTCCGGATATAAACCGGATTCCCACTTTGCCATTATGGATCACGGACCGTTGGCGGACGGCGTATTCCATGATGAGACGCCTTCGGCAGCCCACGGACACGCCGATTTACTCTCTTTCGAACTGGCTCCTTTCGGCCGCTCGATGTTGATTGATCCCGGTTTTTCCAATTACAGGGGCGATTTTAACTGGCATGCCTATTTCCGCAGTACGGCTGCGCACAACACCCTGGAGGTAGACGGTTATTCTCAGGCGGAACAGGGGAAAATTCTGCAATGGCGTTACGCTCCGCGCTATCGGTTATTGCAGGTCCACAAAGGGCATCGTATCCAGGGCGTATGCGCGGAACATTACGGATACATACGTTTGCCCGGTGAAATTGTACACCGACGTTTATTCGTGTATGTGGATCAGCGATTTTGGTTAAGTTTGGACTGGTTGTTTGCAAACGAAGCCGATCATCAAAACAAACACAAGGTGGCCGCTTACCTGCACTTTGATGAAGATGTGAATGCAAAAAATGGAAATCGAAACGGTTATCTGACAGCCGAAAAGGAAGACGTTCAACTCAACATTCTGGCATTGGACGATCAAAATAAACCGCTGACATTTTCCATTAAAAAAGGCGGCGCCAATCCTGAGGATGGTTGGATATCGCCGACCTATTTGGCTAGGAAGGCCGCTCCGCTTGCTTTGACGGTGAAAGATACCCTTCTGCCCGTGCGATGGAGCATGATATTTTTACCACAAAAAGCCGCCGATCAGGAGGCGTCGGATATGGAAACGGCAATGAAACAGATAACGATTCGTAGCGGTTCACAACGCTATCGCATTACGTATGATGCTGATGAAAACGATTATACAGCAAGTGGATTGCATGAATACCGTAAAGAGCTCATCATAGAAGATATGAATACGAATCAAGTGATTGCATCGTTCAAACGGCTAAGATCAAATGAAGATAATGGAAATGGAAATCCTATATTAGAAGAACATGGCACGGGAGGCTCTATTGCATAATGAACAAATCAAAGTACTGCAAATTTCTTCTTATCCGCCGCCGAGGGCCGGCTGGGGTATGCGCATTTTCTTTTTGAAACGCGAAATGGAACAGGCGGGACATATTTGTGAGGTGTTGAATGTTGGTAAGGGTCGTTTCTTAAAAGGACGCGACTTTATACCCGTTTTTAATGGCATAGATTACACCCTCAAAGTGATAAAGCATCGGTTTAAAGGTTATTTAATTCATATGCATTTGAACGGCGATTCGCCGAAAGGATTTGTACTAACAACTATTGCACTGATCGTCTCCATTCTAACGTTTCGGCGTCCCGTTATTACATTCCATGCCGGACCGGTGCAAAAATATTTTCCTCAAAGTCAGGCGCCGTTACTTATGCCCCTCTATAAACTGATATTTACATTACCGCGCCATATCATTTGTAATAATGAAGCGGTCAAACGCAACATACAGGGTTACCGCATTAACCCAGAAAAAATCATTCCCATACAAGCCTTTAGCCAACAGTATCTCAACTTTAATAGGGTCGAACTTAAACAGGAAGTGGAAACATTCTTCAGGCAACATGATCCGGTGATTTGCAGTTACGTGTTTTTTCGTCCCGAGTTTTTTATTGAAGATATGATACATGCCATAGCAAAACTGGTGCAAACATTTCCTAACTTCGGTTTAATTATTATGGGGTCCGATTTGGGATCGGAAGATATTCAAACATTGATCGCCCGATTAAATCTGGAGAACCACATTCTACTGGCGGGAGATCAGGATCATGATTCTTTTTTAAGCATCATGACGCGCTCGGCGCTCTACTTGCGAACGCCGTTCAAAGATGGTATTGCATCTTCCGTGCTGGAAGCGCTCGCATTAAATGTGCCGGTTGTGGCCTGCGAAAACGGTAGCAGGCCGCAAGGAACCGTTACCTATGAAAACCGGAATGTGGATGATATGGTGGAAAAAATCAGGGATACCGTACAAAACCGGGAGCGAGTCGTTGAACAGATTGTAAGGCCCGATATTCCGGACACCATTAAAGATGAAATTGCCGTACTAAGAGGTTGAAAAAGATGCGTATTCTTTACCACCATCGCACATTGGGAGACGGTGCGGAAGGTATACATATCCAGTCGATTGTGCAGTGTTTGCAGGCGTTGGGTCACGAAGTGAAGGTCGTTTCGTTGGTCGGAGACCGCACGCGATTTCGGTCCGGCCAGGAATCCAGAGAACAACGCTGGGACAATATAAAGCACTGGATACCCAAACCCATTTACGAACTTGCGGAAATCGGATATAATCTAAAAGGGCGTCGCATGATGCAAAAAGCGATCGATTCCTTTAAACCGGATATTATTTACGACCGTTATGCCCATTTCAGTTTCTCGGCTTTATGGGCTGCCCGGCGTAACGGGTTACCATTAATTCTGGAAGTGAATTCACCTTATTCGATACAAAAGCGCAGATGGGAAAAACTTTATTTTCCATGGCTTTCAAAAAAAGGCGAAGAGAAAATTTTCCGCAAGGCGCCCCATATTATTGTCGTTTCCAGTCCCCTTAAAAAAATTGTTATGGATTACGGTGTCAATGAACACCAGATTACGGTTTTACCGAACGGGACGTTCCCCGAGCGGTTTGATCCCGGCGTGCAGAGTGATGACTTAAAAAAAGAATTAGGTTTGGAAAATAAACTGGTACTGGGATTCGTTGGAATTTTACGCCGCTGGCATAATATCGATAAGTTAATTGAAGTACTGGAATCCATCGATTTGGAACAATGGAATGCAACGATGCTCTTTCTTGGCGATGGCCCGAGTTATGAGGATCTGGTTCGCTACAACAAACAAAAGGGAAACGAGAAAACAATTCGTTTTCTCGGACGCGTACCTCATGATCAAATTCAGCGTTATATTCGACTGATTGATATTGCAATCAGTCCCCACGCTACGCCTTATTCTTCGCCGATGAAAATCATCGAATATATGGCGATGAAAAAAGCGATTCTGGCACCTAATATGGAAAATATCCGCGATATTTTAATAGACGGTAAAACAGGCGTTCTGTTTGAACCGGATGATAGCCGATCTTTACAAAAGAATTTGCTGACGCTGATCGCTAATCAGGAATTGCGAGACCAGCTGGGCGAGAATGCCCGGCAAACGGTTTTGCGTTCGTATACCTGGGAACAAAATGCAAAGAAAACCATAGCGATTGCTCAACAATTATTAAATAATCCCAACCAAAAAGCAGAGGTCTATGAGACGACATTTCAACAATAAGCAACTTATTCTCGCCGGATTGGCGGCGCTTTTAATGACATCTCAGATTTATGCATTTACGCCGCAGCCCGGAAGCCCCATGGCGGAGGGCATTCATCCCAGACTGCATCTAACGCCCGACCGGATTCCGGATATTCAACAAACCATTGCCATGGATTACTTTGATGCCTACCAGGAATATGTGAACTGGGCCGCGAATATGAATGACGATGATGAATACAATATACTTTCGGAAGCAGGCCATGATCCTTTGCGGGCTCACATGCTCCATCAGGCATTTATCGCCGCTATAGGAAGGGTGCCCGGCATCAGTTATCCGTTATCTTTGGACCAGTATGCCCGTCGCGCTATCGATCGTTTGCTTGAACGGTTAAGAGGCGGTGATCAAATCGCCTATGTAGCGCCATTAACCTATGACTGGTTATTCGATTTCATGACCGAATCGGAACGGCAGGAAGTGGCCAATCTGATTGTGGATCGCACCATTACCCATAAGGTCTTCAACCATTCCATAGCCAGTCCTTCCATAGATCCGGAGCAGATGTTTAGCAGCAAATACTATGAATGTTTCTATGCGTGGTATGCGGCGCTTGCCTTTTGGGGCGACGGTTATATTGATCAACAGGCCGATCAGGCGGTAGAATCATTCAATGATGTTATGTTGAATTACGGTTATCTGGACGCCCATAACTTTGTGGCGGGCAACAGCGGCGGTTGGAGCGAATGGATTGGCTATTCCAGTTGGCATCCCCGAACGCATATTTTGAATATCGACGCCTGGCGAACCGCTACCGGTGAGAACTACATTAAGGAAAACGCGACGGTTGAAGGGAATGCGATCAAAAACTATCCTTTTCTGATGATGTATGCATTGGATCCCCATAAATACTTTAATAGCCACTATTCTTTTTTACGCACCGGTAGCGCGGAAACAACCGATCCGGCCTTTACACACCGCTCTATGCAGGAGCAAATGTATGTTTTGCCGCGTATATTACTGGACGCCGGTCTTGAAGAGCGAGCCGGGCTGGTGAGACATATCATTGAAAATTATGATGTGGGATGGCCGGATTATGAACATCACTATATCTGGGCCTTTTTAGGGGCTTATACCATGCCCGTTGCATACACGCCACAGGATATCAATCTCAAAAAATCAAGCTGGACCCGAAACCTGGGCGCGTTTTATGCCCGCACCGGTTTTGGCAGCCCCGCGGATGGCGTGTTTTCCGTTATGGATGGACACTATCGTTACGATGGGCATAAAGGGCTGGACGATTTTCCGGGCTTCGCCTTACTCAAATTCGGTACCCTTGTAAACACCCGAAACGTGGCGCATCGCGGATACGGAAATCTTGACGCCTATCCCGGCGGTCGCCAAATGAACATCGTGTACTTCGATGGCGGCCATACGACAAGCGGAAAATCCATGGATACGCCTTCCGAATTGCAAGCGGCCATCTCAGGCGAGAGCGACTATGATTGGGGCGGTATCGAACAGGTGACAACGAAAGAAGATAGATGTTATTACGTAAGAGTCGACCGTAGCCGGAACTTTGAAAGCGGAGTGCATCACAGTCGTGATTATATTTGGTTGCCGGGCGAAGATCCCTGGTCGGATTCCGATTTTTTAATTGTTTTTGACCGCACAACCGCTCCTTCCGAGCCGGAGTGGGTTTATCATGTGCCCTGGAGACCGGAAGGCGTGCAGTTCGATACCGAAGAAGATATTTCCACCGGCAGCGGTGAGAACGATCGGATCGGCGTCGCCTTCGAAGGCAGCGGCGTTATCATCAAAGAACTGAACGGGCTGGGCGGTGAACGCGACAACGACGGCGGAACGGAAGATTACACGGGAGGTGCGGGCGCTCACGGCGTTGCGCTTGTGAAGTCCTTGTTGCCAAAGAATGTACGGGTGGAAATATCGCGCGTTGCCTCATTTGACAGCGATGTTATTAAACGCCAGCATCACCTCGCTATCAAATCCCACCGCTGGCAGGTATCGGTCAAACCTCAGTCTTCAAGCGAAAATCAACGCTTTTTAAATGTGTTCCAAACCGCCGACGCGAATAATGTCTCTGCAATGACGCCCACTTCATTAATCGATACCGGCGCCATGCAGGGCGTTTGGATCCAGCGCGAAAACAGCAGTCGGCCTAACTATGTAGCGTTATTTCATACCTCGGATGTTGTTAACACCAATGCCTTCTCTTATAATGTCGAGGGCAACGGTACGACCCGGCACGTTATCACGGGATTGGAAGCTTATACGACTTATGAAATTCGGAATATTACGTCCGATTCCACCGCCATTCGAAATAAAGTGACCGAACCCAACATTCAAAAATGGGATTACAAAGGCATCAAAGAATTGCCTACGCAGGGCGTGCTCTATTTCGAAAGTGAATTGAGCGGTAGCCATACATTTGCCATCGTAAAATCCGGTGAACAGGATAGCGATCCGCCTTCCGAGCCAACCGGTTTAAATATACGCGGAAAGGAGTAAGCCGTTGATCCGTTTTTTTGTGACTATCGATACTGAAGAAGAGCGCGAGTGGGGAAGCGATTATCTGGACCATAAACAATATACAGTAAAAAACATCGAATGGTTACCGGCATTACAGGATGTATTCAACAAACACGGCGTCATCCCAACCTATCTCATCGATTATCCCGTTGCAGCCTCCGATACAGCCGTGGATGTACTCAAATCATTCCAGGATGAAGGGGTTGCCGAAATCGGCGCCCATCTTCATCCCTGGGTCAATCCGCCGTACGAAGAAGAGCGTACGGTGGCCAATACGTTCCCCTCTAATTTAAATCCGGCTTTACAGCAGAAAAAAATGCAGGTGTTAACCGATCGTATCGCAGAAGCATTTGGTCAGGCGCCGCTATCGTACCGCGCCGGTCGCTATGGCTTTGATCATACAACGATCCCCATCCTGGAACAACTGGGTTATAAGGTCGATAGTAGCGTCGTGCCCTTTCGGAAGCGAAAGAAGGCGTATGAACCTGAATTCGGATATTTACCTTCCATTGAACCTTACCGGCTCAACGCGGTGAATGTTAAGGCGGAGGGCGCAACCGATATTCTGGAAGTACCGGTAACGGTTGGGTTTAACAGGACCATCCCCACCTGGCTTGAAGCCCGCTATATCGATTTACCCAACATTGGTCTGCGTCGCATTTTGAAAAAAGCGGCGGATATCGATCTATACTGGTTGCGGCCTTCATATGCGAACCTGAAACAAATGTTACAGCTTTCCGATGCCATGATTGCAAAGGGCGCAACGTTTTTGAATATGATGTTCCATTCCAACGAACTGATGCCAGGCGGTTCCAAATACTGCGATTCCCAACAGGATGTGAATGCCTATCTCGACAGGTTAGATGCATATTTTGCTGAGATGAATGCGCGCTATTCCATCGATTACCAACCACTTAAACAAAGTTATGCGCTTTACTGCCAATCCAGACCACAGGAAGAATGGACGGTATAGCAAAAACTTAGCAAACTTCTAATACCCGACTCATTCGTGTTTAACATCAATTGGTCATCTATATGCCCAAAAAAGGTGTTAGACATGGATGGCGAAATTTTATATGATTTGCAGGTTAATCATCAACGGTATAATCCGGTTATGGTTCTGGGGCACGGACGTTCCGGGACGAGCATATTAATAAAGCTTCTCCGAAAGTATTTGAAAATAAATTTTGGTACTGAAAGTCAGTTTATTGTGCGTTATTACAACAAATTGACGCACTACGGCGATTTAAAGAATCGATCCAATCTGAAAAACCTTGTCTCGGACATAAGCAAGGAACGCTACTTTAAGCGCCTTAAGAAGCGATTCAACTTTGAAGTGCATCTCCAGGATGTTTTGCATCGCATCCAGGGCAGTACTTATCGCTCTGTATTAAATGCTTTTTTTGAACAGTTTGCCGATTATCATGGGATGCGTCGTTGGGGCGATAAAACACCAGAGTATTTATATCATTTGCCTGTTCTTTGCAATTTATTTCCGGATGCACAATACATTCATATAGTGAGAGACGGCAGGGATGTGGCTCTTTCGGAATTTAAGGCGCCATTTGGAGCCAAAAATATTTTTTGCGCCGCACACGAATGGCAGAAAAAAATAAAAATGGTTCATGATTTCGCAGAGACGATTCCTGTTAGCAATTTTTATGAAATTCGATACGAGGAACTTTTAGCTGAACCTGTGAACGTTTTTACAGGTTTGATTTCTTTTTTGGGCATTGATGATACAGACGGACGTTTGCAGGAATTCATTAAGCAAAATATTGCATATGATCTTAAGCGGGATAATAGCAACAAGTGGAAAAAACAGTTAACATCAAGGCAAAAACGCCTGTTCGAACGTGTCGCAGGTTCCATGCTGCGGCATTACGGTTACGAAGCCGGGAATCTATATAAAACCGGATACAATCCTATGGAAGGACTCTACTGGCGACTTAACAACCAAATAAAAAAGCGTTTAAACCACCTATACTGGAAAGATACGCGTTACCGTTTATCCAATCGCATGAAATCGAACATTCAGCCCTTGCGAAAATGGATATTACAATCCTGAAGATGCCACCATATAACGGAATTGCTACTAAATCCCTCAAAATCAGATAATCGAAATTGAAACGTTCAACGATTTTCTGTTAATTGCTCATATACATATCAACTTACCGGAACCAGGTCTTTGGCTAACATCCTAATCACAGGTACATCGGGCTTTATCGGTTATCACACGGCGGCTTCATTGCTGACAGCCGGCCATCAATTGATCGCACCCGTGCGGCCTTATTCCGAACAACGCGTTACAGCATTAACGACACATAAGAATTACGAGCTTAAACTCATTGATTTGAGCCGACCTTCGGCATTGGACGATGTAGGGTTTAATCACATTGATATGGTTCTGCATTTGGCGGCAGTCCGAGGTGAAGGAAGGGCTGAAAAGGAGCAATATCGCCGGCTCAATGTAGAAGCCACCCGTCGCCTGCTCGATTTATGTTTACAACGGGGCGTCGATTATTTTCTTTACGTCAGTACGGTCGGCGTATTCGGAACAATCCCGGCGAGCGTACCGGCGAAAGTCGGGCATTCGCTCAAGCCGGATAATCTCTATCATCAAACCAAGGCGGAAGCAGAGGCGCTTGTAGATCAATATGCACAGAAGGGATTAAAAACGCTGGTGTTGCGTCCCACAATCACCTATGGCGAAGGTGATGATGGCTTTATACCTAAATTGGTATCGTTGACAAAAAGTAAGCATCTGGTTTTACCAACCCGGGAAGTGTGGATTCATCTGCTTCATGTGGACAGCTTTGTCCGTTTGATAAGACAAATTGCGGGCAGCGTTATGTTTGATAATGGCGCCTATATTGTTGCCGACAGGGAGCCCATTTCCCTGACGCATTGTGTTAACCTGATAAAACAACAAATGGACGCAAACACGACGCATTCAAAATTATATCGATTACCCTCTTTTGTGTATGGAACGGCGGCGAAGCTTCTAAATGTTATGGGTTGGCGTCAACTTGAAACCAGCGTCAGATTGATTAGCCAAAGTTGGTATTTTGATATTACAACTACATGTGAAAATTTAAATTACCAACCGGATGATACGGCCATGGTTTTACCGCAATATTTGAAACAAGAGATAAAAAAATGAAATCCGAGAATCAGAAACAAAGTAGCGCCTTTCTGACGGTTTTGCACGATTGGGAGTCTTATTTTCAGACCCTGGATGAAGGGCTTGGCACCACTTATGAGCGGTTTATCTTACATCGCTATTTCCGTAAATTGCGGGATTACTATGCCATTGAACGTGTATTGGAAGCGCCCAGTTTTGGGATGACCGGAATATCGGGTATCAATAGTTTATGGTGGGCGAAAATGGGTGCGCATACCGTGGTAGTGGATGACCATCGCAGACGTTCGGAACGCGCTGCGGAAATGTGGCGCACTTTGAAATTGAATGCCCGCTTCTGTATTACGAATACATTTGAACAACTGCCCTTTGAAGATCAAAGTTTCGATTTAAGCTGGAATTTTGCCGCCTTGTGGTTTGTAAGCGATTTGCGGGCGTTTGCAAATGAACTTCAAAGACTGACCCAAAAGGTTATTTTTATTTGCGTCCCCAACACGAACGGTTTGGGTTACAAGTTGCGCTGGTGGTTCAGTCAAAAGCCGGCGGAAGGATTTTACCCCGAACATATAAAACCCCGTCAGATTCTGCGAACATTCGGTGATAAAGATTGGCGCTTATCGGAAAAAGGTTATCTCGATATTCCACCCTGGCCGGATATTGCTATGAAAAAGGAAGATTTGCTGGACAAATTAGGATTAGGATTTTTATTGAAGAAAGCAACCCGGCAACCGGATAGTATCAGTCGTACTACTATTTTCGATTATTTCAACGGTCGGCGGCCGAACATGGAATCGGAAATTCTAAAATATGCCGTTTTGGAAAACGCGCCGTTCCCAGTAAAGCAATTATGGGGGCACCACCGTTATTACATCTTCACGAAACGTTGATTGAAAGGGAATTAAAGCGGCCTGTTTTAATGGATTCACTGATTAAATAATGTCTCACACCGATCCGTTTGTTAATGTTTTCACCCATTTAAATTTACTCATAACATATACGATGCAGCTATGGTATCCGTAATCATTCCATCTTATAATTCAGAATCGACCATCTCCTCTTGTCTTTCGGCGCTAAAGAAGCAGACATACCAAGGCGATTATGAGATCATCCTTGTGGATAGCTCGGTTGATCGAACGCCGGATATTGTCCGGCAGAACTTTCCGGAGATAAACTTTATCCATCTGGAGCGGAAAACCGATCCCGGCACGGCCCGCAATATCGGATTAAAAGCAAGCAGCGGCGATCCCGTTTTATTTATCGATTCCGATTGTATAGCAGAATCCGGATGGATCGAAGCAATGGTGCGTAATTTCGAAAGCGGCGAATATGCGGCGGTGGGCGGCAGCGTCTTAAATGGCAACGATCACCGGAATCACGTTGCGTGGGCTGGTTATATGGCCGAATTTCGTGAGTTCTTACCCGAGTATCCGGAACGTAACGTGGAACATATTCCAACATGCAATCTCGGTTATCAACGCCGGTGGCTGGAAGAATTGAACGGTTTTAAAAGCGATTATTATCCGCAGGAGGATTTGGAATTTAACTGGCGTTTACGAAAGCGAAACGGCCGAATCCGTTTTGATCCCGGTATCCGTATCTATCATAATCATCGCGTCCGGTTGAAAGATTTCTACAACCACCAGTATCGTGTAGGGCAGATCACGGCCCGAGTTTTGCAGCAATTACCACTGGAAGGCCATCGTCTGGCGCGATCCAAATTTTTATGTTTACTGGCTTGCCCCATTTTACCGGCAGTGAAATGGTGGCGAACCGTTACCATTTTCTGGCGCTGGCAACGGGCAACACTAAAGAAGCATCCGCGGGCTGCGCTTATTTTGGCGGCAGGACTTTTACCCTGGATTACAGGATTCAGCAAAAGGGTATGGAGCGCATAATGAAACCCGTCATCATTATACCAACATTGAACGAACGGCATAACATCGGTAACGTTCTGGAGAATATCAATAAACAGAACATTGACACCGATATTGTGGTGGTCGACGGCAAATCGACGGACGGTACTCCGGAAATTGTATCCGAATTGGCCGGAAGGTATAACAATATCGTGTTACTGCACCAGGAAAAAACCGGCGATTTTGGCGGAGCGTTACAACTGGGATTTAAACACGCGCTTAAACATGCGTACGATCCCATACTAACGATGGATGGCGACGGATCGCACCGGCCAAAATATTTGCAAAACTTTTTGCACAGAAGCGATAAATATGATTTGGTTATTGGCAGTCGTTACATCGATGGCGTGCGCGTGGAAGGATGGCGCTTTCGCAAGTTGCTGGTTAGTAAGCTTGCCAATATGTATGTGTCGTATCTGTTGGTAAAACCGATTTGGGATTTTACATCAGGCTTCCGGTGTTACCGGCGCAGGTTCCTGGAGCGCATCGATATTGATAGCCTCCATTCGGAAGCCTATATTATCCAGATCGAGTTATTGCATCTCGCTTACAAAAACCGGATGCGGGTTAAGGAAATCCCTTTCATTTATCAGGATACGCATTTTGGCGTCTCTAAAGTCAGCCCGCGTACACGTCGGAAAACGGCGCTTTACATTTTGAAATTTCGCGCCCCGATTCTGGAAATTATGCGCCATTTGGCCTATCTCAAAAAAGAGTATGAGCGTTTTGTTGAAGAATATGAAGATTTATTGAATCCACCGGAATTGAAAGGCGACGGCCGGTTTGAAAATCCAGAATGCCCGTCTGTTAGCGTCGGCGTGATGGCTTATAATGAAGAAGCGATTATTGAGAAATGTATCCGATCGCTACAAACACAGAGTTTGCAGTCGGCATGTTTAAAAGAAATTATTGTTGTGTCGTCGGGCTCAACGGATAAAACCGATCGTATTGTGGAAGCGTTGACTAAACAGGATGAACGGATCCGACTGGTTACGCAGCCGCAGCGCCTGGGCAAAGCCAGCGCTATAAATGAATTTTTAAAACAGGCAACCGGCGATATCGCCATAATTGAAAGCGCCGATACCATTCCCGAGAGGGATACGGTGGAATATCTGGTGCAACCGTTCTCGGATGAAAAGGTTGGAATGGTGGGCTCGCATCCCATACCGGTTAATGATTCTAAAACATTTGTAGGATATTGCGTCCACAAATTATGGGAACTCCACCACAATATGGCGATGCAAAAGGCAAAATGCGGCGAAATGGTGGCGTTCCGTAACATTGTTACGCGTATCCCGAAATTTACGGCGGTGGATGAAGCGGCCATCGAGGCGATTTTGTCAGAGAACAACTTTACCCTTGCGTATGCACCCAAGGCGCGCGTACGCAACAAAGGGCCGGAAACTTTGAAAGATTTTATCAAACAGAGAAGACGCATTGCCTCCGGACACCGTCATTTGAAAGCATCGGTTGGGCATCAGGTTGCAACTTATAAACCGGCAAAAATTTTAAAATTTGTTTTGAGACAACAACGATGGACGCCCAAAGCGGTCATTTACACGGGTCTACTTATATTCATTGAAGCCTATGCCCGCATGGCGGGCGCCATTGATTTCTATCTGCGTGATAAAAATCCATTTATATGGGATATCTCCGCCACAACAAAGAAAATGTAAAGCGATTATATGCAGATATTAAACCGTTTATCGTTTATTATTTTGATTGCATTGATACTGCGTGGTTTTTTGATGCTCCATTACCACTACATATCACCCGACGGAACGCAGTACACTGAAATCGGTTATAATTTGATCCATCACGGAGCTTATGAGAGTAATGGCAGTCAATTTCCGGATGTGATCCAACCGCCGCTGTATCCGTTTTTGAGCGGCATATTTACCATCTTGCTCTCAAAGGAACTGGCCGGAAAGTTGGTATCGCTCATATTCGGGTTATGTTTAATTTGGATGGTCTATCGCTTTTTAATTTATATCAAAATGAACCGGTTAAGCGCCGTTCTTGCGGCCTGGGCTTTGGCCTTGCATCCGGCGTTAGTCAGTATATCGGCGCAGGCGGCTACGGAATCGTTATTTCTTTTTTTAACTTTCAGCGGCGTGGCGGTGGGATGGTATTACCTCATAAGCAAAAACAAAACGTATCTATGGTTGATTTCAATCATATGGTTGCTTGTTTATTTGACGCGTCCCGAAGGTATGGTCTATTTTGGTATGTTTTCTCTCGTTCTGCTGATCGATATTATCCTGCGAAAATCGAAACCGACCGCGCTCGTTTATCTTTTAGTTCCGTTTCTTTTAGGCAGCGGCGTTTATATTGCCTGGAGCACACAGCAAACAGGCTACTATACCATATCCCCTAAAGTGAAGTTTGTCAGGGCCCATGCCAAATTACAAAAATATTTTACCATAAAGGAACCTGATACGCCGGCAGAGCTCCGCCATCAGCAGTTTAAATATGCCCTGGCGCCTGATAATACCCAATTGGCGGCGGATGCTTTTTTCCGGAAAGACAAAAACATGCTGGAACATTATCAACAGGTGCGAAAATCCGGAACAAATTTCAAAAAGGTGGTTACCGGTTTAATCAAAGTGACGTTTCAAAACGTTAGCGAAGTTTATGACAAACTAAAATACGGTCTCGTTCTGCCTCCGTTTTATTTAGTGGTTTTAATTTTAGGCGTGTTTGCCCTGCCGATACCAAAACAACGGCGGGGGCTTGTTGTGTACATATTGGTAATGTCTGCGGCGGCGTTTGCTTTTTTAATCAGCCATGTGGAAGAGCGGTTCCTGTACATTTTTTTACTGCTTGCGGCGGGATTTATGGGACGCGGCATGATCCAATTAAAATGGTTTCTGGTTAGGAGTGCATCGTTATTTGGACGTGTACCGGTAATGTTGAACGGGTTAACGCCTCTTTTGATATTACTCTTGATCTTGAACAGTCCCTTTTTATACCTCGCTTCGGATGAACTGGCGGAGAAGCATTATTATTACCGGGCCGGCAAGAAGTTAAAACAGCACGTGCCTTCCGACGTAACTGTAAGTGCGGTCAAACCGCAGGCAATTTTTTATGCAGACCTCCATTATTCGGTGTTACCTTTTGCATCTATCGACCGGCTTTTCATATATTTACAAAAGAACAATGTGGATTATTTGTTGCTCGAAGAAAAGGACAAAAAGCTGCGCCCCATGTTAACGCCGATCTTCAAAGGGAATACCGCTTTCCGTTTGGAAAGCATATTTAACAGTGACGGGCACACCTTTTATTTGTTTAAAATTTAATACTCTTAAACCACAGGAGCCGCAAATCATGAAGGAAACGATTAAAAATTTTCTGCAAGATATCAAACAAATGGTCGATGTCGAAATCGAACGTATTCTGGATAATGACAATCCCATGACCGATGGTTTGTATAAATCGGCAGTCTATTCGGCCACGGGCGGTAAGCGTATAAGAGCCGTTTTTACACATCTGATTGGCGAATTATTTGAAATACCCAAAGACAAGCTGAACAGCCCATCCATTGCGATTGAACTGGTACATGCGGCTTCTTTGATCATGGATGATTTACCTTATATGGATGACTCGCAGCTGCGCAGGGGCAAACCGGCCAACCATGTGGTATTTGGCCAGGATGTGGCTTTGCTCGCAAGCATCGCTTTGCTTTCGGAGGCGTCGAAGATTCTGTTGGAAGACAATAATTTAACAGCGGAAGAAAACAATAAATTGACGGTTATTATCAGTCGCGCTTATGGATTTGATGGATTGGCTGCCGGACAATTTGTGGATTTGAAATTGAAAAATAAACAGGTGGATTTCGATATCATCAAATTTATCAATCAGAAGAAAACAGCGGCGCTCTTTTTTGCGGCGGCACAAATGGCGGCGGTTTTGGGCGACGCCGATACGAAAAAACAGCAGGCAGTGGAAGAGTTTTCCGCCGATATCGGATTTGCCTTTCAGATTGTGGATGACATGCTTGATGTAGCCGGGGATGAAAAGATTGTTGGAAAAAATCTGACCCACGATAAGATGAATTTTGTAAAACTGGTCGGTATTGACGAAGCAAACCGTTATTTGAAAGAGTACCAGCAAAAAGCAGAAGAAGCGCTTGAGGTCTTCGGCGAAAAAGCGGATAAATTGAAAGCCTTCAATCAATATTTAATCGAACGTGTAGCCTGATTTTCGTTGCATATCTGGAATCCTATTCGGAAATATCTGGGCTGGCGTAATTGGGCGGTCCTGGAATATAACGCCGCCTTCGAAAATGTTTTTGTCATCTTCTACATTGCGCTACGGCAGCAACATTATGGTAACGAATTTGTGGCAAGCATGATCGTATTTCTGGTGTTCTCCACCTTTGCCACCACCTTCGGTTATCTTGTTAACGATTACGCGGATATCGAATTGGACCGGCGTCATGGCAAATCCAATACCTTTGAAGATGACAGCCGGCTGAAAGCTCTCGCTGTGGTTGGGACCGTGTTATTATTAACGTTGATATGCGCCGTGCCATTCTTATCGCAACCGGCCTTTGTCGTTTTACTGATTGCCTGGATTATTATCAGTGCATTTTACAGTTTGCCCCCCCTTCGACTGAAAGAACGCGGTCCGGTTGGATTAATTTTTGTGGTTTTGGCCCAGCGCCTCTTACCTGTTCTAATTATTTTCGCGGCGTTTCATTTTAGCCATTACTGGGAACTGGCAGTCATCGGCCTTTATGTTTTGTTTCGCGGCGTCTCATCGGATGTGAATCACCAGTTACAAGACTGGCAACGTGATCGGGCTACCGGTACCAAAACCTTCGCCGTTCATTCGGGTATTCAGCGTGTTCAGCGCTTATTTCGATTTTCGTTGGAAGCGGAAAAAATACTACTCCTTCTAATCTTGGTTTGGTTTGTGTATATACTGCATGAACGCGGATTGTGGCTGCTTATCGTTTTGAGTATTCTGGTTTTGATGTATATCGCTGCTTATGGGTATGCCATCGTTTCTGTCCTGTGGTCGGAACGTGAAGTGGTTGTAAATCCCTTTACATCCGAACGGAATATTTTTCAGTTTTTGCACCATTCATTCCCATCGGTCATTTTAGCGGGTGGATTGAATGTCATATTAATTCCATTTAATTACCTTTTTTCTGTGATTCTGATAACGTTTATTTTGATTAGAAAAATTTATTCTATTGACATGGTTAAACAAAGTTTTGTTTATCGTATCGGCAAAACATTTATCGAAGGTTTAAAACAATGAAGCGTATACTTGTTTTCTGTTTTATTTTATTAGCGAACCTGTTCGGGCAGACTTATATCATCCCGGATTTGCAGCGGGACGATTTTGCCAGCAAAAAAACGTGGTGGAAATGGCAAAATCATGGCAACCAGTCGGCGCCTCAGGTATATAGCGGCTATTTTCTTGCACAATTAATCGATCCGCTGAACGGTCAAACGGGCGGCTCCCTTACGGATATTAACGACGGCATGGAAAATGTCGGCATTATGACCGCCGAACAGCGTCCCATCTATGGTAAAGACGATATTATGGACGTTACCTTACGCATTAAAATGTTAGATGAACTAAGGCCCGGCTCCCGCGGCGCCGGTTTTTGGAAATCAGAATCGCCGCCAGTTACCATTAATCAGGCCAGCTGGTTTATGGAGCAAGTCGCGGATTCGGCAGCGAGCTATTCAGCGGCCTGGGCTTCGGAAGAAACCTGGTGGCGATCCCGGGTTCATAAGGGGCTTGGCAATGAAAACGAAGTACATACAAATTTAGATACGCTTTCACCTCCCATAGATAACATGGAATGGCATACCTATCGTGTACACCGGCATGCCCGATCCTATTATGAATTTTATGTGGATGGTGAACTGGTACAACATACCGATGCATCGGAATTGGACAATGGTTTTTTGAACGAAGATTACTCCTTTAATTGTTGGAACGACAATTTAGTTTACCATTTTACGACAAACTCTTTTAGCGGCAATGATACCATTGAAGTGTATAAGAATGGGTGGTTGGGACAAATAGAATTCCTTGTTGACTTTGTGGAAATAACAAGCGATGGTTATGATCCCTCTTACAGCAGAAATCCTATCGGATCGATTTTACTGAGAGAGGTCCCTACGGAAATTGATGATGGGATTGATAATGGACTGTGGAAAAGTTATTCGTTCGATTCAGATGGTGGGCCAGCCGTTATTTTAGCGACGGCCAAGGCCGAAGAGTATGACAGCTACGACGATGACGATGATTTGAAAATGGAGCTAAACGGCATCGACTTTGGATACGATACCGATCGCAGTTGGGACGGCGACGCCGATCAGGGTATGCCAAAAACGATTATGATCGATACATCCCTATCGGCAGGGACGCACCAGCTTTCATTTTACAGCGAGGTCACGCCTATCCTTTACGACGCCACGGTTCTGGGCAGCAGCGAGGGCAGCGTCGTGTTGAATGAAACCGTAAACGAAACGGCACCATCCGGCAGTTCCGGCGATCTGTGGAAGACGTATAATTTTTCATGCGATGCCGGCGAAGTAACTATATACATCAGCGGCAGCGCCGATGAAGAACCGGGCTGGAATCATCAAAACGCTGAAATTGACAGTACGGATGATGATGAACTAAAGGTTGTTCTTGATGAAATCGATTACGGTTGGGGATCGGACAGTTCCATGGTCGGTAATGCTCTCTATGGCGATACCAAAACAATTCTGATACGGGAAACGGTAGCGGGCGGAAGCCATTCATTGAAACTATATGTACGCGAAACGCCAACCGTTTACAAAGTTGTGGTATTTGCCGAAGCCGGCGATTATAGTCTGCCCGTCCAGTTAAGCAGCTTTGAAGCGAACAGAACGGCCGAGGGCGTTCTGTTGAGCTGGATTACACAATCCGAAATTGAGAACCGCGGTTTTCATATTTTGAAGGCGCAAACGGCCGACAGTATCAAGCCCGACGTGTCGCAATATAAAAAGATAAACGATTCGGTGATTTCCGGACACGGCAATACATCCGTTCAACATACCTACACGTTTATGGATACCCTGGCCGGTCGTGTTCATTATCTCTGGTATCGTTTGCAACAATTTGATATTAACGGAGCTCATACGGAATACGGACCGGTGGTTGTAGCACCGTTGACTGAAAACAAACATGCCGTGAATCCACCTGAAAAAATGCGTCTTTTAGCCAATTATCCCAATCCCTTTAATCCCTCCACAACGATACGGATTGCAGTGAATCAGCGGCGTCGCGTACGCCTTTCAATATATGACATTAATGGCAGGCAGGTGCGGAATCTTTTAAATGAAGTGTTGCCGCAGGGCTTTCATGAGTTTAAATGGGACGGAAACAATGACAGCTCGGAGCCGTTGCCGTCTGGTGTTTACTTTTACCGCATGTTATCGGGCGGTGAACAGCAAACACGTAAGATGATGCTGATACGTTGATGGTAAACCGACCGGCTTTGAGACTCCGATTGATTATCGTGCTTCTCATTTTGGCGCCGCTTGGCTTCGCAAGCAAGTTCTATCAGGGGCCCTTGCAGAGCTGGGTTAACGGGTCTTTGGGCGGCGCTTTATATGAAATATTCTGGTGTGTTTTGCTCTTCTTGGTTCAACCCCGCTGGAAACCGAAGCATATTGCGCTCACGGTTTTTTTGATTACCGCCGCTTTGGAATTTCTGCAACTATGGCGCCCACCGTTTTTGCAATGGCTGCGGAGCTTTTTCCTGGGACGCACATTAATTGGTACAACCTTTATCTGGTCCGATTTTATCTACTATATAATCGGCAGCTACCTGGGTTACCGATTACTTCTATTAATATCAAATCAAAAAGATACACCGTATGTGGGCTCATCCGCCAAACATTAATTTCCAATTCGAATGGTTTTATTTTGATATGCACAGTGAGGACGGTTACGATGTGGTGCTTATCGCCCACACGCGTCCGTTTATGTCCTTGTTCGAGGTAGCTATTTTCGATTGTTTCGTCTACAAAAACGAACGATTGCTTAAACACCGATATCAGACCATTGCAAACCATCAATTAGGATACGATCCATATACCGGGAGTCTGTCTTTTGATGAACAAAATACGATTGTATTAAATGACGAAAACATTAAAGTACAGTTCAATGACGCTTCATTACGTGTGGCGTTGCAACTGAAGATTTCCCAAAGCACGCCTGAGCTACCCTTACTGGAGCTCCTGCCATATACCACAGGCGATGCGCATTTTTACTGGCGGGTGTTTGCACCGTTGGCAGAAGCCGGGGTACAAATCAAATATGATGATGTTGAGATCAACTGTTCCGGTTACGGTTATCATGATTATAATGCGGGCACCTTTCGATTGAACAACACGCTCAAGTATTGGCGATGGGATAAAATTTACGATTCAAATCATATTCATATTCTCGGCGAAATTGAAGATCGCCAAGGCAATAAAAAGCAGGTTTATGTGAGCTCGGACGGATTCGAGCACCGGGTCGAAAAGGATTGTACAATAGATTTCAGCACGGAATACCTTGAAATAAAAAATCCATCATTGAAATATCAATTCCAGCAATTCCGGCAATTGGATGAGGTGGATTTTTATATGCACCCCTATTCAAACCGAAATTTAAAGACAGGTAAGATAAAGGAGGTGCTTTCCGCGATTTCCCGGGATAGATTTTTGCTAAATGGCATCAACCGCCGCCTGGCAAATACGGTCTATCGTCGGTACAAAAGTAACGGGCGGGATGCCCGGGAAAAAAGGCTGAACGGATTCCATGAAATGATCGAATTTGAATCATAATGATGCTTAAGAAACGTCAAAAGCGATCTGTAATAGAGGCAGGCGGGAAAGCATACAATCTTTTACGGGCGGCTCAATTTGGTGTTACGATTCCGTTATCATGGGTTTTGCCGGTTGATGTTTACCGCCAGTTTATAAAACAGAACGAAATTCAATCTCGGATTGATGATTTTGAGAGCACCTTTCGGGAAAATCGAACGCAGGGTGATTGGAAGCAAACGATCAATGAGATTCATGAGTTCGTTCGAAACGGCGCCTTTGAAAGCTCCCAAACCAGGCTTTTTGATCAAATCCTGAAAGAGGCATCTGCAAATAATACCGAACGTTTGGCGGTGCGTTCTTCGGGGATTAACGAAGATTCGCATACTCATTCGTTCGCCGGAATGTTCAGGTCGGTTCTCGATGTCCCGTTGAACCGGGAAGCCGTGCAATCGGCCGTTAAAACGGTTTGGGCGTCGCAATGGACGGAGCGCCTGGTGCAATATCATGTTCGTAATCATTTAGATCTGCATGACGATGGTATGGCGGTGCTCATACAGGCTATGATTCCGGCGGATTATTCCGGCGTGTGCTTTACGAAATCGGCGACGGCGGTTGAGGGGCGCGATGCCCTTTCGGTCGAATATGTTACGGGCGTTTCCGATTCATTGGTTGGCGGGAAACAGACGCCGGAACAGGCCGTTTACGACCGCGAAAAAAAGTGTTGGATAAATTTGGATGAGACGAAG
Source organism: uncultured Calditrichaceae bacterium (assembly GCA_964542915.1). GTDB lineage: Bacteria > Calditrichota > Calditrichia > Calditrichales > Calditrichaceae > CAZIVP01. Next base: position 546,038 of record CAZIVP010000001.1, read on the forward strand.
CGGCCGATGCTTGAAAAAGTCGCGGCGGTTGCACTGAAGCTCGAGAGTCGTTTTAAACAGCAGTTGGACATTGAATGGGCATGCGCAGGAGATACGATCTATATTTTGCAAGTAAGGCCCATCACAACTGCTGACTCCGATACGAACGCCGTCATTTGGAGCGATGAGAACGTGGGCGAGGTGATCCCGGATATCGTTACACCGCTTAGTTGGAGTATTCTGGAGCCGATCACTAATCGAGCATTTGTGCGATTTTTAAAGGCGGCCGGATTGCCTTCCCGTAATATGGATCATTTGTTCGGCCTCTATCGCGGCAAGGTCTATTTTAATCATACCTTGTTCAACCGTTCTCTGCAAAAATTGTATATCAGCAATCACCTGCGTTTGCTCAAAGAAAGCGGAGCGCGTTCTCTCGTTCGGTTTGTCGCCAACAGTTTTGCGATCGCACGGGTAATCATTAAAATCGTTCTTTTAAATTTTACACTACCCCATAACATTAGTGTACACCTGAGACAATTCGAACGTAAGCTCTTACCGTTCCGTAACTCGCCGTCGAGGGATCAGATTGAAACGTCTTTGCAAAAAATCTCAGGTATTGTCCAACTGCATGAAAGAACCATGGCGCTCCATGTGGCGGGCACCATTTGGGGAGAACTCTTTTACCAACTGCTTGATAAATGGACCCGCCGATTATCGCGCCGATCGCAGGATTATTCGGCGGAGCATCTGTTAACGGGAACCGGCGAATCGGAGAGCGCCGGAAGCGGGCGGGCGTTATGGCAACTAGCACAAAAGGTGAAGCAAAACGCATCATTACGAACGTTGTTTCTTGAAGAATCGACCGAAAACGTAATAAGACGGTTAGAAGCATTTCCGGAATATCAAGACGTTTTGTCATTCTTTAATCGTTATGGCTACGGCGCACTGCATGAGTTCGAACTGTTCTATCCCAGATGGGATGAAGATTGGACCTATATCATAGAAACGGTCAGAAATTATTTGCAAACGGATGATGATTATAATCCCGTTGAAAAAGAAAAACGCTTGCGCGAACAACAAGCGCGGATTTTGCGGGATATCAAAAACGATATGCCGGGGCCTTTCCGGTGGATTAAAACCGCTTTATTTAACTTACTCTACAAAAAAGCCCTGTTTTACAATACACGGCGTGAAAATTTAAAACAGGCGTTATTAAAAGCCCATTACGAATTAAAGAAACACATCATGGACCTGGCAGATGTGTTGAAGAACAATCGTCAGATAGAACGTGATATGGATATCTTCTTTTTAACGTTGTCTGAATGTAAATCGATATTGCTGAATAACAGCAGAGAACCGCATGCAGAGTGCAAGCAAATTATTGAGGAGCGTAAACAAGCACGCGCTGAGAATATGCAATACGACCATCCGCCTAAGGTGAAGCAAATTGGCGACGATTGGATCCCATTGCACTCAAGCGATCGCCGAGCCGATGGTGCGATCAAAGGAATTCCATGCAGCGGCGGGGTTATTGAAGGTAAGGTTCGTGTTATTACCGAAGAATCGGATTTGGCGGATTTGCAGACGGGCGAGATATTGGTAACGCGTTCCACCAATCCGGGATATACGCCGTTATTTGTGCTTGCCGCCGGCGTGATAACCGAAATCGGCGGAGCCCTTTCCCATGGGGCCATCATTGCCCGGGAGTACGGTATCCCCATGGCGGCCGCCGTACCGGACATTTGCGAACGCCTGTCCACGGGCGACGTTGTCCGCCTGAACGGCTATTCGGGTGAAGTGATAATTATGAAAGAAGAAGAGCGCAACCATGGCGAGAATATTATTTCTACCCAGTGATCACGGCGGAGGCCGCGGGCACGTCAATCGATGCTTGTATCTGGCTAAAAAAGCGCAGGCGGCCGGGTATCCCTCTGCGATTGTTCTGGAAAAAAAACACTACTCTGAAGGACTCAACGCCGGATTGACCACTTATCTTTTGCCAACGGAACGGGAGCGTTGGATTCGGTTTCAATTAAAGAGGCCATTTTTACCGAAACTTGAATTGAAGGAAACGCTCAGGCGTCCGCCTGTTTTCGTTCAATTTGATGGTCTGGATTATCAGGTACCGCGCGACGGATATTTGAGTGATAAAATCGCCCGGTTCCGCTTACGTTGGCTGGAACGTTTTGTCGCTCGCTTTAAACCCGATCTGCTCATCGGGGATGGGCATTCCCTCACGTTCATTTTGGGCAGAAAACTCGAATTGCCGGTTGTGCAGCTAACGCGCCAGATCGGTTTTGCTCCCGCTCCCGAGTTTTTTTGGTGGAAAGAACAACCACCGGCGATGGTTAGACCGGACGGATGCGCACCGTTTCGTTCACTATTGGAGGGTCTGAAAATGGGTGGAATGAAGCGTGCGGAAAATCTACTCCGGGGCGATCGTTATATCATACCGGCCCTGCCTGAGATGGAACCGATTAACAAATCCGATGAAACGTTAATATACAGCGGCCCGTTGAGCGAATATTATCCCCGTACACAAAAAATCCCGTTTTTTGCCGAAAAAAATGAGGTGCCGCACATATACATTAGTATCGGAGGCGGCGCTCAGCGTGGCCAGGAACATCAGCTTTTTGAATCACTCATCGACATATTTAAAGACTTGCCGTATAAAGTATTGATCTCAACCGCAGCCCGCGTGCCGGCAAAACGCTTTAAAAATCGGGCTGCTAATATGCTTTTTGTGGACTGGATCGACGGTGTTTCTGCGATTCAGCAAAGCGATCTCGTGATATTTCACGGCGGATACGGTACCACCATGGAAGTATTACTCTCTGGTAAACCGGCAATCGTTATTCCTTTCCATTCCGAACAAGAAGGCAACGGAAGAAGGCTGGAAAAATTGGGCTTTGGCCGTGTGATTCTTCCGTACCATCCGGATGGGCAGCTGCAAACACTCCATTATGACTGGCCTTATGGCGAATATCAAATGCAGGCGGCGTTTGAATTTGAATTGAATCAGGAAGCTATTCACGAGGCGGTAAGCAGCCTCCTTTACGGAGGTGTTTATGAGCCATTAAACCATTTTGCCGATCGGTTAAAGCAGGCGCGTGATGAATTTCATATTGAAGATATACTTCCGGCTTAATACGATATGAACGCTGAATCGCTACAACGGTATATCCGTGATTATCATTACTGGATGCAAACCTGGTTCGGGCAATGGCCTGCCATTTACTACCGAATATATGCCCGTAAATATCCCTTTAATCAAATGACGGTGCGCCACGATACCAATATTTGTATCGAAGGCTTTCCGCGTTCGGCTAATTCTTATGCGGTCGTGGCGTTCAAACAGGCCAACCCGGACATTCGGCCCGCTCACCATTTGCATGTGCCCGCACAGATTATAGCGGCCTGCCGTCGAAATATTCCGGTGATTACTCTTATTCGTGAGCCTCGCGACGCAGTGGCTTCATTCTTAATTTTTCAACAATCACGCAATGTGGATTTATACCTAAAATTGTATCGATTCTTTTATGAAGTGATTAGTCCATACAAACATAACATGCTCGTGGCATCGTTCGAGACCGTAATCCGGGATATTAATCAGTTGATTCGAGAAGTTAACCGACGGTTTAATGCCAATTATAATATTTTGGAGGACCCTGAACATAAACAGGATCACATTCGCGCCAAATTGAAAGCGGTCAATGAGCGTTTTTTCTCGGGACAGGCAAACAAATCCATGTTGCCGGATAACAAGAGAGCTGAAAAACGCCGGGAACTGGCGGCTTCAATTGAAGAAAGTCGCTGTCTGGAACAAGCTGCCGCCGCTTACCAAACCTTTAAATCCATCGCGATATGACAGAATCCGCCAACAAAAAACAGGATGCTGACATGCCTCAGGAAGCGCAAATAAAAAAAGATCATTATTTTCGTAAGAAATATATGCGTCGTGAGCGGCTGTATTCTTATGTGGAACAGATCGAACTGGTCAAACAATACGCAGAAGCCGAAGATCAGGTACTTGAAATCGGACCGGGTAACGGATTTTTGAGCCATTTCCTAAATAATTATTTGCCCTACACAAACGTTACGACTGTGGATGTAAATCCCGATTTGAAACCGGATATCGTCGATGATATTCAGGCTCCGCAGACAATACATGAAAAGTCTTATGATAGCGTGCTTTGTTTTGAAGTGTTGGAACACATGCCCTTTGAGAAGTCGGTCTCCGCTGTGCAAAATTTGACACGCATCGCGCGCAAATATGTACTGATTTCCGTTCCTGATATGCGTTATTTTATCGCCTTACGTTTTGGTATTTTCGGAACCCTGCCGTTGCATATGGAAAAATTACTGAGTACGGCGCGATGGCGCCGCCGTTCTGCAACTTTTGGCAAGGATCATCACTGGGAAATCGGCGTCAGAACGGAGAATCGTCTTTATAACGCCGGCTATGTACGTAAAAAGCTATTCAGAAATATGGATGTGATCAAAGATTACCGCTGCCATCTTGTGCCGTGGCATCATTTTTATGTAGTACAGATTGGATAGAACGAAAGATGCAACCTTGGTTTTAGACCCAACCCTTCAGGAGATCGAACGTAAATCATCCCGCGGCATCAAATGGATGGGCATCGCCGAAATATTCATCCGGACGTTCCAGTTCCTTACCACGGTGGTGTTAGCCCATTTACTTTTACCGCGTGACTTCGGCGTCATTAATCTTGCCCTTGTTTTTATACAACTTGCTTACGTGGTTTTTGATCTTGGTTTCAGCTCGGCCCTCATACAAAAAAAAGAGGTTTCGTCGAGACATTTTTCGACCACTTTTGTTGTTTATCTTTTCACCGCCGTATTTTTTACGGCGCTTATTTATTTTCTCGCACCCTATATTGCCCGTTTTTTTGATCATGCCGAGTTAGTGGACATTTTACGTACATTAACGTGCGTCTTCTTTTTTTTTGCTTTTAGCGCCATTCCGCGCGTACAGTTAATGCGGGCCATGCGATTTAAACGATTCGGAAGTCTTCAGGCGCTGTCCGTTTTCATCTACGGCGTTGTTACTATAAGCGCCGCATATATGGGCGCCGGCGTTTGGAGTTTTGTGTACGGCAGTATTTCTGAGCAATTTTCCATGATGCTTCTGCTTTACTTCTTTGCTTTCTGGAAGCCGAGTTTACGATTCGATGTACAAACGTTTCGTGAACTGCTTCATTTTGGATCCAACGTTTTCGGGACGCGCCTTATCGGTTATCTGAACGCCAACGTTCCTAACTTTATGATCGGCCGCATGCTGGGCGCCACGGCGTTGGGTTATTATTCAATCGCTTATCAATTGGTGGAATTTCCGGTACAACGAATTTCAAAAAATGTATTGAAAGTGATGTTTCCGGCTTTTTCGAAACTGCAGAACGATCCCGCCGGTTATCATCAGCTTTATCGAAAAACATTGTACCATCTGGCTTTAATTATATTCCCTCTCTTTATGGGGATCTTATTGATTGCCCCGGACTTTGTTCGTTTTGCTTACGGTCATAATTGGCATGATGCCATAATCCCATTGCAAATTCTCACGGCTACGGGTATATTGCGCTCGTTTTGGGCCACCAGTAGCGTCGTCTACCTGTCGAAGGGCAAGCCGCGTCTGGAATTCGGCATCAGCCTGCTTTACAGCCTATTTCTTATTCCGGCCCTCTATATTGCGGCTCAAAGGGATCTTATTACCGTAACAATCACGATCGCTTCGGTTATGTTCATGATTTTAGTCGTCCTATATATCGTGGCGATACGTCTTGTTGGTTTACCGTTCAAAGACCTGACGAAAGCGTTTCGCATACCGCTGAGCGGTTCTTTGATTATGATTTCAATTGGTTTCTTTTTGCAGTGGTTGATGTCCGGGACCATTGCGGAGGGTATACAAATCGGCGTTTTGGTTACAACAGGCGTGGTGATTTATACGATTTACGTAAAATTGTTGGATCGAGACATATTTGGAAAGGTACGGCAGTTTGTCCAGGCATGAAATAATGGAAACGCAGGTGGCGGTGGTTGGTGCAGGACCGGCCGGAGCGGCTGCGGCGATCCATTTGAAGAGGCGTCATCTACGGGTTGCTTTGATCGATAAAGCCGCATTCCCGCGGGATAAAGTGTGCGGAGACGGCATCCCGTTAAAAACCTTTCATTTATTACAGGAGTTGGGTTTTGATGAGCAAGTGTTGTTTAGCAATGGCTATAAAATCAATCATTTACACGTATACGCTCCCGATCATCGAAAAGTAAGCTATGGCAAATTAAAACCCGATGCCAGCACCAAAAGCGGTTGCATTCCCCGCCTTTACTTTGACGATGTTCTTTTTCAAAAAGCAAAAAGTATGGCCGATGCGGTTTTATTGCGCCATAAGGTATTGGATATCGGTTTGGAAAAAGGACGACGGATAATCAGAATAAAAAATTTGCAGAATGGTCAAATTAAAAAAATCGTATGCGATTTGGTGATCGCCGCCGATGGATCCAAATCATTGATCGCCCATAAAATCGGCCTTTTAAACAATAGCTCCACGCACTTTTTTGACGGCTTACGCTTGTATTATGAAGGCGGCCGTTTTGAACCCGCCATACATTTGTTTTATGATAAACGCACGTTGCCCGGTTACGTCTGGATTTTTCCCGTATCAAAAACCAAAGCGAATGTCGGCATCATGATCGATAAGAGGACCGCAAAACGCAATAAAAAAAACATTCGTGAAATATTTTTAGAGGTGTTGGAAACAAATCCTGCTGTAAAAAATGTTTTGAAAAATTCAAGGCCATTTGATAAAATAAAAGGTGCACCGTTAGCGCTGGGGACTCTACCCGGGAGGCGTATCGCTGAAGGGTTAATTTTGATCGGCGATGCGGCGGCCTTTATTAATCCTATTACCGGAGGGGGCATTTATTACGGCATTTTAAGCGCAAAGCAGGCGGTGGAAGTGGGCAGCCGGGCCATAGAGAAACAAGACATGTCGCTAAACGCGCTGATGCCTTACGAAAAATGGTGGCGCAAAGAAATTTTGCCGGGATTTGTATACAGCCAATGGTTGAAAAAACGCTTTGCTTCTGAACGTTTTAGCGCCTGGTTTTTATCGCTGGCAGCACGGTTCAGGCCTTTTGCAAATTTTTTTATCTTTGTTTACGGAAGACCCCTGCCCAAAGGCGTTTTCTGGAATCCACTTTTCTGGTTAAAGGTGTTCTTTTATAGATGAGTATAACAGACACTTGGAATAGGATCAATATAATATTCAAAATGGACTTTATTAGACAGGATGGCTGAAATGTTAAGAATAATGCAGGTCTTCTTCATCATCTTTGTGGCGGTGGGTATTAGTCGGGCACAGGAACCGACTTTTACCAAACGTACCATAACGGATACATGGGTGCTGGCAAAGAAAATGCATCTGATCGATTTCGATTCCGACGGCGATATGGATATTGTTGCTTCCGCCAATGATACCACGGCAACCCCGGTGAATATCGCCTGGTTCGAAAACGATGGCACCGAAGTGTTTACCCAGCGGGATGTGGAAGGTGATTTAAGCGGCGCACGAGCCGCCCGGGCGGCCGATTTAAATGGCGATACTTACCTGGATATTCTGGGCGGCGGCGATGGTTCTAATCCTTTAACCTGGTGGGCCAATGACGGGACGCCCTCTGACGGTGGATGGACAAAAGCCACAATCGGACCTACAGACAGCAGTATCTATTCTATCAGAACTATAGATTTTGACGGCGATGGTCGTAATGATATAACGGCGACTTATGCCAACTTTAATAATGATACAGACGGAGATAAGATACGTATTTTCAAAAACAACGGAAGCGGATCATTCGAGGCGGATACGTTAGTCGAGAATTACGAAGCCGCTTCTTCCGTTTATATCGATGATATTAATAATGACGGCGAATGGGATATTGTCAGTACCGCGGGAGGCAATTTATTGCAGCTTGACGCCGATAATACCGGACGGGATATTTCCTGGTGGGAAAACGACGGAGATGAAAATTTTACTAAAAATACGATCTCAACGGATTTCGCAGGCTCCTGGTTCTGTTCAACGGAGGATATGGACAGGGATGGCGATAGGGATATCTTGGTAGCGGGTTACTATGAGAATGAATTGGCATGGTGGAGTAATGACGGCAACGGCAATTTTGGGACCAAACAAGTCGTGGCTACGGGATTCACCAATGCACGCAGTATGTATGGAAGCGACGTGGACGGCGACGGCGACATTGATATCGTCGGTGCAGCCGATGAAGATCATACGGTGGCCTGGTATGAAAACGACGGCAACCAAAATTTTACCACGCACAATCTTTCCACTTCTTTTACCTACGCTTATTATGCTTTTCCCGTTGATATGGACGGCGACGGCGACGTGGATGTGGCGGCCAGTTCTCAGGATGACAATGAAATCGCCTGGTGGGAGAATGACCAGGCCGAGGAAAAATATATCGCTTCCGACGGCGATCCCGCGTCTGAGCCGTTCAATGACGGTAAAGTAATCATCGATTACGGCAGCCTGTATGATGGCGATACCACTTCGGTGTTCTTTAACCAGGGAGAAAATGATAACCGCAATCAGGTCGCCGGCGGATTGGATCATGTTGCCCTGAGCGGCTACTACACGATCGTCACGGACGCCGGCAGCTACAGCGCCGACATCGAATTCTATTACGGGGATATTCAGGAGTGGTCGGCGATTGATAATGATGGTGATTTACGTATTTGCTACTGGGATGTGGATAGCGGAACGGACGGCGCCTGGGTCGTCCTTGATTCCGATGATCCCCAGAGCGTGGATCCAACCAATGAAAAAATAACCGTAACCGGCGTGGATATTGAGCTTCACAAGTATTCGCTCTTCACGCTTGGATCGGTCTCTTCCGATAATCCGTTGCCTGTCGCGTTGGTTAGCTTTAACGCAAAAGCGGAGCCACACGGCATACAATTGCAGTGGCAAACCGCAAGCGAGTTGGAAAATTTGGGTTTTGAATTATGGCGCAAGACGGATCGCGACACGGTATTCCAGAAAATTGCTTCTTACCAAACCCACGATGCTTTGAGTGGTCAGGGCAATACCGGCAGCGGCCGCAAATATCAATATGTTGACGTTAATGTACAAAGAGGCGATGTTTATTATTACCGCTTGGTTGATGTGTCTTTCGACGGCCGCCGTTTTGAACATCCTGCTATTGATATTCCTTATTTACCGGAAAATGTGGCGAAGATCATCGAAAACGGTTTGCCGACCAGGCCTGAACTGGCGCAGAATTATCCCAATCCGTTTAACAACAACACTTCTTTTGAAATTGCCGTACCGGATCCGAAGAAAGGTGCTTCCGACGTTGTTGTGGAAATCTACGATATGTTGGGTCGCCGTATTAAATCCATTTATAACGGAAATTTGAATGCTGGACGTTATATCATGCGCTGGAATGGTCGCGACGATAATGGCCGGCAAGTAGCAAGCGGGATGTATATTTACCGTTTGCAAGTGGGCGAAGTCAGCCAAACGCGCAAATTGCAGTTGATCAAATAAGAAAGAGGGCGTATGCAACCGCGTACCCGTAAACGTATACAACTACTATCAAAAATACCGAATTATCACCGGTTTTACAGATTTGCCGGCAAAAAACCGCCTTTGCCGGTTAATATTACGATCAGTCTGCTCTATTCATGTAATTCCCGTTGTATGACCTGTAATGTTTATGAAAAACGGGTTCATAATTTTACGGTCGAAGAGTATGATAAAACTTTTGCAACGCTGGGGGAGGCGCCATTTTGGTTCACGATGAGCGGCGGCGAACCGTTTTTACGTAAAGATATTGTCGATGTTTGCCGTGTGGCTTATGATCGGTGTAAGCCCGGCATTATCAATATCCCGACAAACGGCAGTTTATATAACGTCATTCCGGAACGGGTCGAACAGATCGTGAAAAATTCACCGAATACCGATATTGTGATCAATCTTTCGCTGGATGATATCGGCGAGCGTCATGACAAAATCCGGGGCTATCCCGGCAATTGGGATCGTGCCATGAAAACCTATAATGAATTGGACAAATTACGCATCTATCCCAATTTCACGCTGGGCATCCATACCGTTATTTCCGCGTTTAACGTCCAGCGTTTTCCTGAAATATATCGGGAACTATCGGCGTTAGAGCCGGATTCCTATATCACGGAGATTGCTGAAGAGCGGGTAGAATTGGGAACAATGGGCGAAGCGATCGGACCCGCCCAACCGCAATATTTTGAAGCGATTGATTTCCTTATGGATGAGATGAAGAAGAATAAATTGAAAGGAGTGGGAAAAATTGCACAATCCTTTCGTTTTGAATACTATCAACTCGTCAAAAAATATTTATTACAGAAAAAGCAGATTGTACCCTGCTTTGCAGGCATCGCTTCCTGTCAGATTTCGCCGGATGGCGATGTTTGGCCCTGTTGTATTCGGGCAGATTCCATGGGGAATCTCCGCGAAAACGATTACAATTTTCCCACGGTCTGGAAAACAAATGCAGCAAGAAAAATCCGAAAAAGTATTAAAAACCGTGAATGCGCCTGTCCGCTGGCAAATGCAAGTTACACCAACCTATTGGTTGATCCCAAATCCGTAACGAAAGTCAGCGGAAGATTAATATAAGGTAAAACCGATTCGATCGATCCATCGTTTAATCGCAAGAGGCCGGGGCATGAAGTGGCTAACCGGACTTGTATTGATCCTTAGCCTGTCGGCTATTCATGCCCAAGAGAGTTCCGAGTTTGCCGGTACTGCAAGCCTGATCTTTTTGAGAACGGATATGAGTCCGCGTACTTCATCTCTCGGGGGCAGTTTTACGGCTATTGCTGACGATCAAAACGCTCTATACTATAATCCCGCCGGCCTGGCCCATATACGCCGGGGCTCCGTCACTTTGGCACATTCGGCCTGGTTTCGTGATATTAATATCAACCATATCAATGTCGGCTACAATTTTGATCGTCATCTGGGTATAGCCCTCGGTTTTGCGCAACTTGGTATGCCGGATATTCAGGGCAAAGACCGGTTTGGCATGCCTACCGAAAAGTTGACCGTCTCCAGTAGTCTATTGAATCTCGGTATGGGCTATCGTGTGCATCCCTCGCTATTTGCAGGAATAAGCGTCAAGTATTTTTACGATAATCTGGCCGGATTTACCGCCAACGGCATGGCGGCGGATATAGGATTTTACATGGATACAATGCTTCCCGGCATATCAATCGGACTCGCCGCTCAAAATATCGGCGGTGAAATACAATATGAACGGCAAAAAGAAAAAATTCCGTTTACGTATCGGGCAGGTATTGGGTATAAACCGTTCAGTTTGCCATTTAAAGCGGCTGTTGATGCCTTTAAATCGATTGATACGGATATCAACTATTCATTTGGTCTCGAGTACCAGCCTTTCCGGCAGCTTGTTCTCCGTACCGGAAGTTACTCTCAAAACAAAGAAGCGTTCCATCCCGTGTATGGAATAGGACTCACTTATGCCGAAAATATCTTCATCGATTATGCCTATATTAGCAATCGGGAACTGGGCGATATACACCAGGTCGGTCTGACGTTTCGTTTTGATATTCCGGCGACCAATCAAAATAACAGCGCTTATAATCAAAATAAGATTGTAGTACTTCGACCGCCGGAGCAGATTGCATATAAAATTGAGACGCAAGTTATGCGTATTAGCTGGGAACGGATTCCGGGCGTTCGTTATAATGTGTATGGGCGAAGCGCCGAACAGAAGGATTGGAAAAAGTTGAATTATGCGCCGCTTATCGCCAACCGTATGCAATTCAAACGTCCGACCTCAAACACCGTCTATACCATTGTCGTAACCAGTGTGGCCGGAGACCGGGAAAGCGATTTTTCACAAGAGGTGGTTATACATGTTCCTTAAACACCTGGCAACAATACTCCTGGTTGGGATCGTTTTTATAAGCGGGACATTCGGCCAAACGAAGCGATTGCAACTGAATTGGGAGGCGAATCCTGAAAATGACGTATTTCTGTACCGTATCTATCGAAGCCAGTCGCCCGATCCCAATACTAAAATTGACAGTCTGATCCATCCGCAGACGAAGTTCATTGATGACGATGTGCATAAAGGCGTTCTCTATTATTACCGCCTTAGAGCCATTGATTATTCTCTGAATGTAAGCCCCTTTTCACAAACCGTCCAGGCTTCCATACCCGCTTTAATCGGATGGCCCGGCCAAATTACATTGGCGCCCGACACCACCATTCTGTTTGATTTAACCGGGATGGTGCAGGACGCCGATCACAGTTACACGGATCTCCAGTGGCAGATCGAAGGCCAACAAAAATTGAATGTGAATGTCATCGATAATAATCAAACCCTGCAAATACAGACGCCGTCCGATTGGGCGGGTACTGAAACGCTCACTATAAAGGTATTTGATCCCGATAGCCTTTACGATCGCACCGTTCTGAAAGTGAACGCCGGGGCTTCCTCTGCGAACGCGCCCGTTTTTACTCAAATCTCTCGACAAAACATACCCGAAGACGGTAATCGAACGATCAATCTGTTTGAATATGTAAACGATGAAGATTCCCCGCCCGACAGCTTAACATTCACTATGTCGGCCGGCGAACACCTTGGCGCTAATTTGAATAAAGAACGTCTTACCGTTGAACCTGCCGAAAACTGGTACGGTAAAGAGTCAATCTCTGTATTTGTGGAAGATGAAAGCGGCCTGCAAGATAGTACTTCGTTTGAGGTAAATGTGTATGCCAAAAACGACGCCCCGAAAATATTCGATCTTCCAAACATCACGATGCAAAGCGATACAACGGTGGTTACGAACCTCGGAGGTTACGTGTCGGATGTGGATGACGCGCGTGAAGATTTAAGCTGGGAATTTTCCAACAACAATAAATTGGAACTGCAATTCGATGATGCCTCGGATGCCCTTTCCATAACCAGTCCCCCCGATTGGCAGGGGTTTGAATATATTTGGGTGAACGTTATGGATGATTCCGCTGCCAGTGATCTCGATACGCTGGTGGTTCAGGTCCTCAATCAATCGTATCCGCCGGTTATCGGTGAACTACCGGAAATTACGTTTGCCGAAGACGATTCGACGACCTTGCCCCTGAACGGTTATGTTGAAGATGAAGACGACAATGTGGAACAATTGTACTGGCAATCGGTTGGGGGCGAACACGTTACCGTGTATATAAATCACGCCGCCAACAGAGCCATGTTTAAAGCCGATAAAGATTGGTATGGCAGCGAGCAACTCATATTGAAAGTCAGCGATCCGTCGATGAATTCGGATAGTGCGACGATTACGATAACGGTATCTGCGGTTAATGATCCGCCTGTATTACGGGTCCTTCCCAATATAAACCTGTCTCAAAATAAACAAAGAACGCTCGACTTGCAGGATTATACAAGTGATGTTGACAATCCGGTTTCCGATCTGAGCTGGACATATTCCGGGAATGCGGCGGTCCAAATTCAGATCGATGATGAGGGGGTAGCTCAGTTTTCGGCCGACGACAATTGGAACGGCGTGGAGGAGATCCAATTTTATGTGAGCGATACGCAGGGAGGACGCGATACGGCGATGACATCGGTATACAGCCAAAATGAAGCGCTGGCGCCGCAAATTTCCGGTCTGGACACGATCCAAATTACGGAAGACGGAGAACGTCTGATCGATCTCAATGAAAAAGTAGAGGACTCCGATCATAACGCCGTTGAAATCAACTGGAAAGTGCGGGGCGACGAGTTTATTGAGGTTACCATAGATAATAACGCAAATACAATGCATCTGGCCCCTCAATCCAATTGGTATGGTAAGGAAACCCTGTTTATCCGCGCCGCCGATCCCGACAATAACGTCGATTTCGATACTTTAGCCGTAACCGTTCTGAGCGTTAACGATCTCCCGCAGGTACTGTCCCCCGGTACCATTTCTTTATATGAAAACACCGTATACTCAATTAATCTAAGACAATACGTGAAAGACGCCGACGGTATTTCCGACATTAAGAAGGTTGAGGTATTAAACGGCGGCAATGGATTTATCGGGCATTATTTGGATTTGGTGAGCTGGCAGTTGACGTTTTTTACGCCGCGTGGCTATATGGGCAAAGAGACGTTTTTAATGAGAGCGATTGACCATCAGGATGAAAAAAGCGAAGCTGTTTTCACGGTGGAGGTTCAATTAAAGCAATTTGTTGCAAACGTGGGGTATCATTTTTTTGGCTCCGGAACGACTATGAAGCTGGAATGGCAAACGCTATCCGCTTCACGGGATTTTGTACAATACGGATTAAAGGCGCCGTACGATCAGGCATCAAAAAAAGATACCGAATTATCCACTAATCATAGTGTATTGCTTAACAATTTGGAGCCGAACACGCGCTATTATTTCCGGATTGTTTCCGAGGGCACGGACGGAAATATTAGCTATTCACGAGACAGCTCTTTTGTTACCGGTAAAGCGGATGAGGATGTGAATGTTTTTCCGATCCCATACCGTCCAAACAGTGCCGCAGATCAACATTCAGGCATCAACTTTGTCAACCTTCCCGTACCCTCAAAAGTTATGGTGTTCAATCTGCTCGGCGATCTGGTATTTAAAAAAGAATACAATCAACGCAGTATTACCTGGAAGGCGACTAATAATCATGGTAAGTATATCGGGTCCGGGGTCTATTTATATGTAATCCGGGATCAGAACAAAAATTCCGTCGCCGAGGGAAAATTGATTATCGTACGTTAAAAATATAGCGCTTTCGTTGTCTCTATCACAACACCCGTCGTTTTTGGACAATAATATGATTGTCATATTAAAATCAAACGGCGGAGCAGCGTTTTCATGATCTATCGCGGCATAATTATAAGCAAGGAGGCAACGATTCAGAAGGAGTTACAGTCGCTTTTTGAGCCGTTGCACGATTTCAGGGTTAAGTTTATCGATAATGCTTCATTATTGGAAAAAACAAGGGATGCGGTTGATTATCTGTTCATTCTTTTTACCGACACGGATTCCCCAACCCTGAGAGCGATTAAGGGTATTGAGCAAGAATTACCGATCACCAGCCGTATTTTCTATAACCATTCCCTGGACATGGATTCATTGAACGGTTATCTACAAAAGTCTGATTTGCATCTCATCATTGGCGAAAATCGCACGGTTGTTCTTAAAAAACACCTGAACCAGTTGAAAGAACAGTATTGGCGATCCATTCCTTATGAACAGCTCGAAATTAAATTTGAGGAGCTGTCTCCGGTCATTAAGCGCGCCATGTATTTTGTGGAGAGTACGCCTATAGCCCGCTGCAATGTTGAACATATTGCAAGATTTTTAAAATTAAATCCTTCATATTTCAGCCAGAAATTTAAAAAAGAGACGGGTATCTCTTTCCGTATTTTCTGGCAGCGTCTTCTCAATCATTACGAATCCGAAATATTCAAGCGTAACCGACTATCCACGAAAACGATTGCTTATATTTTGGGATATAGCGAACCTGCCAGTTTTTGCCGCTCCTTCAAAAACCGTAAAGGCGTCTCGCCCACCCAATATAAGAAACAACTACAAAATTAAGCGTTAAATATTTCCCTGCATGCAACATTCAAAACCCGCCATAGATAATATCCTTTCGGTTGATGTCGAAGAGTGGTTTCATCCAGAAGCCGTTCAGCATCGTTATCCGTTGAATACATGGCAAAATCAGCCGGCGCGGGTGGAACACAATGTGGACCTTCTTCTGGAATTGTTCGGCCAAGAGGGGCTAACAGCAACCTTTTTCATACTGGGATGGATTGCCCGCCAACATCCCAAAATGGTAAGAAAAATTGCGGATGGTGGGCACGAAGTAGCCTCCCACGGCGACATGCATCGGATGTTAACACGAATGACGCCGCAGGAATTCGAGATAGACCTCAGGGAGTCGATGAAAGTGTTGGAGGACAGCAGCGGTCAAAAGATCATCGGTTTTCGGGCGCCGACGTTTTCACTGGTGGCATCGACGCAATGGGCCTGGGATATCATGCTTGCTGAAGGGATACAATACGATTCTTCAGTTTATCCCATTTTCCACGACCGTTACGGTATGCCCGATTCTCCGCGTTTTAGCTATGTAGCCTGTGAAAACCATTATGGTACCTTAATCGAATTTCCGATGCCGACCTTACGTTTATTAGGACGTAACATACCGTTTGGCGGCGGCGGCTATTTACGTCTTTTGCCACTCTGGTACACACGGTTTGCTATAAAGCGATTTAATAATGATGGAAAGCCTGCCATCATGTATATGCATCCCTGGGAATTTGATACGGAACAGCCAAGGCTCAATTTGGGTAAAATTCAAAGTTGGCGCCATTACCACAATATTGATAAAAATCTGGGGCGTTTGGAGCAATTGCTGAGCGCGTTTCGATGGACCAGTTTCCGACATTATCTGGAAAATCGGGATGCTCCTAATGATAAAGAAAATTATTAAACATTTACCGCACACATCCGATTATTAATTAAAATCATTGTTAAGGAGATAAAATGAGTGAAAACAGGCACATTTTAGTGGTCGACGACGAGGCCGAAGTTCGGGAGACCCTCTCCAGCGTGTTGAAAAGTTTAAATTATGTCCCTCATGTTGCCAAAGACGGTAAAGAAGCCTTGCAGATCATTAAAAGCCGCCAGATTGATGTGGTATTGTCGGATCTTTATATGCCGGAAATGGACGGTATCGAATTGTTAAAACGCGTGAAAAGTTTTAATAACCGAATGGTGTTTTTAATGATAACGGCGCACCCAACCATTGAAACGGCTGTAGAAGCCATTAAAAAGGGGGCGTACGACTACCTCACCAAACCTTTTCATATAGAGGAAGTTCGTCTTAAAATCAACCGTGCTCTGGAGAAGAAAGGATTAACACGCTCCCTGAAGACCGCTAACGGCATTATCTGGGCTTTGATTATTTCCATTCCGATTTGGTTGGTGCTCGGTATTATCCTAGCGAAAATGTTAATGTAGATGAACGTAAACTCATAATAAAACGAAAAGGGAATGCATCTGAGGTGTATTCCCTTTTTTTATTTTGCTTACAGCATTTAGCATTCATAGTTTGGCTGCTCATCTTAATATCGCAGACAATTGCAAAAAAAGGAGTTGAAGGATGGATTGGGTTGTTCGTACCGGCCGTTATCAAGTGCAAACCAACGGTTATAACGACATTATCGATGTCACCCCGCAGGCCGGGGCGTTTATTAAAGATGAGAATTTGGGCGAAGGCCAATTACTGGTGTTCATCGACGGCTCGACGGCTGCGATCAGCACGATTGAATATGAACCCGGCTTACTGAAAGATCTGCCGGAAATGATGGAAAAAATAGCACCGATCAAAGACCGTTATCATCATGATGCCACCTGGCACGACGGCAACGGATACGCTCACCTGCGGTCTTCCTTGATAGGCACGTCGTTTACGGCGCCTGTGAAAGATGGAATGTTATTGCTGGGTACGTGGCAACAGATTATCTTAATAGATTTTGATAACCGGCCACGCAGGAGAGAGGTGATATTTCAATTCATGGGGACTAAAGCTTCGTAATTGCGGATGAATGCAAAACGGTTATGGAATAACCATCGCCGTTCCGGCATCATACGGAATCAAACCCAACCGCGTAACTTACAGGCTTCAGCCACACGGGCAACGCCGACAACCATCGCTGCCAATCGCGGATGCACTTTTTTGTCCCGGATAGCTTCCTGAATGGTATGGAAAGCTTTGGTAATCCGTTGGTCAAGCCGTTGGTGTACCTCTTCCTGTTCCCAAAAATATTTATAGCTATCCTGCACCATTTCCAGATAGGATACGATGACGCCGCCTGCACTGGCCAATATGTCCGGGATAACAAATACTCCGTTTCTGTATAGAATGAGATCGGCTTCCGGCGTGGTGGGCCCATTTGCCAATTCGCACACGATTTTAGCTTTGACATTGTTGGCATTTTTAACGGAGATAGCATTTTCCAGAGCTGCCGGATAGAGGACTTCCACATCCAGTTCCAGCACGGATTCGCGCGGAATCGGTTGGGCGCCTGGAAAATTGGCCACAGATCCTGTTTTCAGCTTATGCATCACCAGTTCTTTGGCATCAAGGCCCTCTTCATTATAGATACCGCCACGCGAATCGCAGACTGCAACCAGATGACCTCCACCTAAAATTTCCTGGTGCAGAAGAGCGGCCCGTTGACCGGCGTTGCCGAAGCCCTGAATGGCATATTTCCCTGTCGGATCGACGCCCATGGCTTTACAGGCTTCCCTTACGGAAAAGACACCGCCCCGCGAAGTCGCATCTCGACGGCCCTCCGTGCCGCCGATGGGTAACGGTTTGTCGGTAAGGACGCCCGGTTGGTGCCGCCGGATAATGGTCTCGTATTCATCCATCATCCAGGCCATGGTTTGCGGATTGGTGTACACATCGGGAGCCGGTATATCGCGGTCGATACCGATATAGTCGGCGACAGCGCGGATGTAGGCCCGCGCCACATTTTCGAGTTCGCGTTCCGACATCGTTCGCGGATTGCAAACCACCCCGCCTTTCCCGCCTCCCAGCGGTAAATCGACTACCGCTGTTTTCCATGTCATCCAGCTTGCCAGGGCGCGGATGGTATCCACCGTCTCCTCGGGATGGTAACGGATGCCGCCCTTGGCCGGGCCGCGCGCAAAATTATACTGGATTCGGTAAGCGTGAAAAATTTCAATCTGTCCATTATCCCGTTTCACCGGAATGGTAAATTTGAATTCCCGTTGAGGCCATTTCAGATGTTCAATGGTAGCCGCGTCAAGATTCAGGAGTTTGGCCGCTTCCACAACCTGGGCTTGAGCGACCTTAAATGAATTGTACGATTCCATAATTACGATTTCCCGGATTTATTCTTATCGTCAAAAACATCCAGTATAATTTTATACCAACAATTTTTGCATACCAGAACTCGATCGACGCTTAAAATAACCTGTTGCCAGGGACTGAGTTCTTTACCACAATGGGGGCAATGGGTCAGTGAAGAGCCGCGTCTTTGGGATCGGGATGCATCATCATGGTTATGCTTGTTCAAAATTATTCTCCGGTTTCAGGATAATTCCATTATTGTTGTGTCCGTTCATTTTTATGGTTATGGGTTTGTTGAAGCGTAAATGCCGGGTATATTTAAGCGCTTCGAGGGGCTGCTGATCGTATAACCAATGCCAATCGATAAATCCTTCCTCTTTAAAAGCGTTCACCGTGAAGTAGCCCACCATAAAGGAGGTTAGGTTCTGAAAAAAGTGCGAGCCCTGCGACGGACTGACTCTGAAATCCTTAAAACTCGTTTCCACAATGGCTTTAGCTCCTGAAATTTGATCCCAGTTTACGGGGATGCCCAGCCAGGGATCCATTGTGCCCCAGCGCCCCACTCCCACAAGTATATATGGTCGATCCTCATTTAATAACTGGCTATTCAGGGTATTGATTTCAGCCGCGACTTCATGACTTTTATTTCGTTCGAACCGTTCTTTGTCGACAAATACCAGATCGTAAATTTCGTTAATAATACCATGACCGAGCACATTGGGGCTCTGACATATGAGGCGTTCGGGCTCTTGGGCCTCCGATTCGATATCCAGGGTTTCCAATTCCTGTTTGAGTACCAGCGGCCGGATTTGCAATAATCCGAACTGTTTTGGCTGATCGGGCGGAACGGACAAATTAACGGCAAATTCAATTTCGACGGGCGTGCCCATTCCCCAATTGCCCATTTCCAACAGCAATTCCAGAATTTGTGGCAATGGAAATAACTTGTGCTTTAACACCGGAGCAAACGTTACAAGGCGGGCGCCCTTCCGTGAGATGCCGTCGTAGATGGTGTCGTTATCCGGCGAATAAGTGGAAGCCAGGGTCGAAAGGGTGCCGTCCTGTTCAGCTTCTTTTAAAGTGTATTGTTTTACGCTTAAATCGAACGGCTCAAAGCAATCCTCGCATTCATGGTTCAGATCAAGGGCATAAAATTTGTGCTGGTTGTTACGCAGGGTTTCTTTGATTGAATGAAATTGTGGCAGATGATTGGGAAAGCGCGGACAAAATTTAACCGTGCTGCCGCCGTCGACCACGGTTTTACCCAGACCCAGCGCCACCGATACCACGCCGTCTGTGGATTTCTGTGGCGGCGCCGGATAAAAGTTATAGGATTTGGCCACTCCTGAAAAATCAGGATAAAAACGATTGTCGTGCCGGGCGCCGACCATTTTGTGGATGATTACCGCCATTTTTTCTTCTTCAAGACGGTAGGTGGTAATTCTGATATAGTCTTTGGTGCCGCGGTAAAAGGTGGAGGCATAAACCCTTTTGATGGCGTTTAACAGTTCATTTAAACGCGCCAGGGGATTTTTTTGATTATTGGCAATCATGTAGGTTTGATACACCCCTGCAAAAGGATGGTATTGGGAATCTTCGAGCAGGCTGGAAGAACGTACAGCCAGTGGATCGTGTACTAAACCGAGAAAACCGGCCAGGTCGCCTAAAATTTCTTCGGGAAAGCGGCTGGCCAGTAAAAAACGGCGGGTAATTTCTTTATCATCATCGCAGTTCAGAGCAAAATCCCGCAGATTGTTTTCGTCCAAAAAGGCGTCGAAAATATCGGTTCCCAGAACGATACCCGGCGGTACATGAATAAGAACGTTTTCAAAACGGTTTTGAATCTGGTAGTTATTGATAAGCGTGTTCACAAAACTGAGACCGCGTGCTTTGCCGCCGAGGGAGCCGCCGCCGATACGGGCAAATCCGCTTTGGGGGTCGAACGACTCCTTATTGAAATCGGTTATGATGCCTTTTTGTCTCAACCGCCTGTACTCTCGGAGAGAGTTGATAAGGTCATTGCGCAAATCGTCGAGCGTCTCGTAATCGGAAACCCTTCGCGGACGCAATTTATGGGCCAGCCAGAACTCGGTGCGCGCTTTTAACCAGTTGGAAAAGTGGTTGTGTTTGGCGTGATAGCGCAACACATCGTCGGGCATCACCTTAATCTGTTCTTCCAGGGAGACAAGATCACGCGCGCGTCCGACTTCCTTGCCGTTTTCGGTCCGGAAAACAAAGTCGCCGAAACCAAAATGTTCATAAGTAAAACGTTGCAGCTCGTGCAGCAGCGTCGGAGAGTCTTTTAAAAGGAACGAAGCGCCCGCTTCTTCCGCTTCGGCTTTCATATCGGCATTGTTGGATTGCAGCAAAACCGGAATATCTTTATGATGGTGGCGCACATTGCGCGCAAAGGTGATACCTGCTCTTGGGTCCTGTTCGCCGCCGCGGTAAAAGTCGATATCGGAAATCACTCCGAGAATGTAATCTTCATATTTTTCAAAATAAGACCAGGCTTCTTCGTATGTGGAACAGAGGAGTATTTTGGGGCGGGCGCGCATTCGCAGATACTTGTGTGAAAGATTGATCCCTTCACGAATCAGGCGCTGCGATTGTTTTAAAATTTCTGTATATAATATGGGTAGATAGGAAGAATAGAAGCGTACGTTATCTTCAATTAAGATGATGGATTGTACGCCGACGATACGTGTGTCATGGTCGACGTTGTGCAAGTCTTCCAGATGTTTAATAATACCGATAAGGATACGGAAATTGCCGGTCCAGATAAAAATGCGGTTGAATACCGAGGTGTCGCTGTGTATCATTAATTCCACGAGTTCGCGGTTATCATAAGCCAGAAGAATAATGGGAATATCCAGATCGGAAGCGTTAACCTTTTCAGCCAGGCGTGTTGCGGTCATATCTTCGATGTGTTGTGTGGTGATGATCAGATCAAATCGTTTTTCTTCGTGAGCAAGGGTAAGGGCTTCTTCGCCATTTGAGACGCGCGTAATTTCGGGCGAATGGCTGAGGTTCAATCCCTGGTATTCGTTACGCAATAATTCATACAACCGCCCGTCTTCTTCGAACACATATAAATCATACAAACTGGAGACGAGGAGAATATCCCGGATGCGGAAGCGCATCAAATTTTGAAAACCCTGAAAGCGCGTTCCGTATCCGTGTTCCACCCATAAGGGTTCGGTAGGTTTTTCTGTGGTTTTGGCGACACTTTTCATGGCAACGGCTCAATCAAAACACATATGATTGTTTCGAATTCCGATGTCAATTTAACCATTACACATTTAATATAAAACGTTTTTTCTACAAAAAAAGCCCGCCATAACGGCGGGCTTCCGTCTTTGGCGGCGTTGAACCGTTCCCGGAGCTAAACCACACCCTGATCGAGCATGGCGTCGGCCACCTTCAGAAATCCGCCGATGTTAGCGCCGTTAACATAGTTACCGGGCGTATTGAACCGTTCGGCGTTCTCGACGCAGATTTTATGGATGCTTTTCATGATATGGTGCAGACGGTTGTCAACTTCATCCCGGGTCCACGGCATGCGCATGCTGTTTTGAACCATTTCCAGGCCTGAAACCGCAACCCCGCCGGCGTTGGCGGCTTTCCCTGGTCCGTAAAGCACATCGTTGTCCAGGAATATTTTAACGCCTTCGGGCGTGGTTGGCATATTAGCGCCTTCACTGATCACATACACGCCGTTATTGACCAGATTTTGAGCATCCTTGGCATTGATCTCATTCTGGGTTGCACTCGGAAAAGCGCAGTCGGCTTTGTGATCCCAAAGCGGATTGTGATCCTGATTGGCATCCAGCGGCGTATAAACCGTGTTCTTAAATTCTTCTGTATATTCTTTGATGCGGCCGCGTCTTAAGTTTTTCAGCTCTTTAATGTATTCCAGTTTATCGGCATCGATGCCTTTTTCATCATAGATATAACCGCTGGAATCCGAAAGGGTAATGATTCGGCCGCCCATTTCTAATATTTTTTCAACGGTATATTGTGCTACATTTCCCGATCCGCTGACCAAACAGCTCTTGCCTTCTAATGTTTCCCCGCGCGTCTTCAACATTTCGGAAGCAAAATAAACCGCGCCATATCCGGTGGCTTCGGGCCGGATTAAAGAGCCGCCCCAGTTAAGTCCTTTTCCGGTTAAAACGCCTGTAAACTCATTGCGCAACCGTTTGTACTGTCCGAACAGAAAACCGATCTCACGGCCGCCTACGCCAATATCGCCGGCCGGTACATCGGTATTCGGCCCCACATGCCGGTAAAGTTCGGTCATAAAGCTTTGGCAGAAGCGCATCACTTCATTGTCGCTTTTACCTTTGGGGTCAAAGTCCGAGCCGCCTTTTCCGCCTCCGAGCGGGAGGGTTGTCAGGCTGTTTTTAAAGACCTGTTCGAATGCCAAAAATTTTAAGATTCCCAGGTTCACGGAAGGATGAAAACGCAGTCCGCCTTTGTAAGGCCCGATGGCGCTGTTCATTTCAATGCGGAAACCGCGGTTTACCTGTACATCACCCTGATCGTCCAGCCAGGGGACTCGAAACAGGATAATGCGTTCCGGTTCGATGATGCGTTCCAGAATTTTAGCGGATCGGTATTCTGGGTGGCGTTCAAGCACCAGGCTGATGGATACGGCCACTTCTTCCACTGCCTGGTAAAATTCGGGTTCGCTGGGATTTTTGGCGTGCACTTCATTCATTAAAGATTTCACATAGTCGCTCATAGTTGCTCCTTTTTTACAGGTTTTAATGAATCGGGCCTCCTCAAAACAGTGCGCCCGAAAGGTTCTCCTTTAAGAGAATTTGAACGTACCGGACACGTGCAACTTATCCGACTTCGGTTTATATCACAGGGATTTATAAAAACGAATCAAAAGTAGAGTGAAGGGGATAAGGATAAAAGCGCAATATTTGCGAAAAATATGTACGAATTATAAGCAATCGATTGTAATAAGAATTATTACAACGGCGTTGAATTTGCATGAAATGCGGCGTATCGGGTGAACTTCGGTGCGGCGGAGTGGGCGTTTAAGGTAGCATTTCCGCACTCCATTGCTTCGTCCGCAATTGGAATCCACGATTTCGAGGGCAGCTATATTTTTTGATGCTTTTGCTCTGCCAGTTGTCGCAGATTATTCAGACCGCGCTCGAAGTCCGGACCAATCATGCCATCGAGAAAAAGCCCCATAATACGCCCGAGGGGATACGATAAACGGCCTTCCTGCGCCCAGATGGTAAGGGTGCGTTGATCCTGTGATTTGAAATACCAGAAATCGTCGGCGTGCATTTCGTTAGGCGAGAGGAACACCAGTTCGGATTGAATGAATTGATTTTCTTTTATCTTTTCGAGCGTTAATTTCCCGCGACCGATTTTATCCCCGTTCCACTGCCAGGAAGAACCGATGCCCTCGCCTCTAATGGTGTGTTCTGCCTGAGAATCCATCTGGGACCAGGGATTCCACTCCAGCCAGTGATGATAATCCGATACCAGAGCGAAAACCGTATCCACAGGAGCGTTAATGATGGTTTGTCTTTCAATATGATACTGGGAAGGTAAGAAGATTGCGGTGATAAGAACGATTGCCACAACGATCAGAATGGCGACCAAAATAATACGTAGAATCTTCATCGGTTTCCTTTCTTTATCTCGTGTTATGGAAGCGTGGTGATTTCTCAATAAAAGAATTTAAAACATTCAGTGAAAACGGACTGGTTTGGCTATTTATTTCAATTTATGGCAATTCAGATGCTTGCTGTATAAATGGTATTGATGTGGTTGGGTTCACTTTGATGTTCATGTTAAATCAGGGCCGGGCTATATATCGATCAATTGATTTTGTATGGCGTATTGCGTCAGCTGGACATTGGATTTTAAGTGCATTTTCTCCATAATACGGTTACGGTACGAATAAAAGGTGTGCACGCTAATCGCCAGTTGCGAAGCGATCTGCTCTCCGCTTTTCCCGGAAGCGATCAGACACAGTATCTCGTATTCGCGATCGGAAAGAGACTCGTGAGGAGGGCGTGTATCTCCGTTATGCACGGAGTTTGCCAGTTGTTCGGCCAGCGTTGTGCTGATATATTTTTTACCGCCGACCACGGTATTGATTGCCTTTACAAGTTCATCGGGTGCGCTGACTTTTTTTAAATAACCGGCGGCGCCTGCTTTAATGGCCCGGATGCCGTATTGCGTTTCGCTATGAATGCTTAAGATAAGCACCGGTATGGTAGGGAAACGACTGTGAACTTCTTTGAGTGCCTCAAGGCCGTTCTTATCAGGCATACTGATATCCAGTACAACCACATCAAAATGCTGTTGGGAAAGCATTATCATTAATTCCGAGGCGTTTTGGGCTTCGCCGCTTACCTTCATCTCAGAATGTTGGGCAACAATTTGTTTCAAGCCTTCGCGAACAATGGCGTGGTCGTCCGCAATTAAGATGTGAATCATGAGCCGTCCTTTTTCATAAGGTATTGTAAATATTGAGGATTCTAACTCATGAATCCCGCGATGTATCCGTGGGCATGGTTAACTTTACATGCGTACCGCTGCCTTTAACGCCGCTGATCTCGAGTTTGCCATCGAACAGCAAAGCCCGTTCACGCATACCCAGAATACCCAATGCGCTGGGATCGTTGATTTGGCGTTCCGTTATACCCTGACCGTTGTCTGTTATTTCCAATATCAAAGCCGTTTGCTCCTGTCTTAAATAAACGGCAATCCGCGTAGCGTTGGCATGACGCGCCACATTCGTCAGCGCTTCCTGGAAAATCCGGAACACCGCCGTAGCCTGATCGCCGCTAAGAACGATCGATTCCGCAGGCTGTGAAAATTTACACGGAATACCCGTATTTTCAGTGAAATCTTTAATTTGCCACTCAATGGCCGGTATAAGCCCCAATTCATCCAAAATGCCTGGACGTAGTTTAGCGGAAATGCGTTGTACTGTTTCCACTGTCTGATCAATCAAGCCCCCCAAAGCATCGAATTTTTTTCGTACCTCTTTATTTTTATCATTGATCCGGCCGGATAAAAGCGAAAGCTGGATTTTAAGAGCGGTTAGCATCTGCCCGAGTTCATCATGAATTTCACGGGCAATAAGGCTCCGTTCTTCTTCACGAATATGTTGTAGACGGGAGGCAAGGCGGCGTAATTGTTGTGAAGTGTGTTTGATTTGATCCTCGGTACGCTTGCGTTCCGTAATATCGCGGGCAATGGATAAAACCGTAAGGTGTTCTTCCATTTTAAAGAGATGAGCGTTTACTTCGACCGGAATGGGGCGCTTATCCCTTGTGAGTAATTCGATTTCGTAAATAATATGCGCTTTATCTTTTAAATCGGAAATAATCTGTTTCAATTTATAGCGGCTATGGTTGGGTACGATTTGGTAAAGTTGTAGTGACAACAATTCATCGCGGGAATATAAAAACTGTTCACAGGCCTGCTCGTTTACTTCGACGAATCGGCCGAGCTCGCCATCACGCGTTAAACGATTGACGAAAACGGCGTCATTGGCATTGTTGAACAGAAGGCGATACCGTTCCTCGTTTTGCTGGAGAGCGTATTCCGCCTGTTTACGTTGGCTTATATCTTTAATCACACTGAGCAGCATTGGCGATGGACCGTCCGGATAAATCACGGTGTTGGCGAATTCCAACCACGGCTCCTGGTTATCCCATAGTTTTCGCCTTACTTCATAACGGTCTGGTATGCTGTTGTTTCTAAGATTACGCTTGTATTGTTGAAGTATTTGTTTGCGGATACGGTTTTCGTATACAATGGTAAAGGGCTTACCCTCCAATGCACAACGTCTTAAACGAACCAGCCGGCAGTATGCTTCATTAACGGCCCGGATTATTCCCTCGCTATCGGTCAGCCGCATCCCGTCGGCAGATAAATCCCAGAGATGTTTGATGATAAGTTCGGATTGGCTAACCGGCAGCGTTTTTGGATCATTTTTCATGTTGTTTTAAGCCGTCATATATGGTGGCCCTGCAAACCGCCCGGAAAATGGCGTTTTTTTAAGTTTTAATTTGGAGCTTCTTACGGAAATTTAGTAAAAAAAAGCACCGAACAACAGGAAAAGATAAATCACAACGTGCGACATGAGAGCGCCGAATACGTTGTCCCTGCAAACTAAATGTATGGCCCTTTTTTTGAACGATTATGAAACGCGTCATTGGATCAACGAATAACGCATTTGGTGAGCGAATGATTGTTTTATCGCTCTGTTGATTTCATAGAACAAATCATTCAATCAAAAAAATATCTAATCTATTGTTTATTATAATTTGAGAAATTGAAATTGTGCCGATTATCAGAAGGCCTTAAAAAGCGGGTTTTAAAAAATCAAAAATTTGAAGAGGGCTAAATCGAACCGCAAACAAACATGTGTGACAATTTACGAAGGGAGGATCGGTTATTGCATCTATCCAATGCGGAGCTAAACGCAAAAAAAGGAAAATGAGATTGAAATTCAAATAACAAAAAGTATCGTATGTGATGTGCATCCTATGCAATCATCCAAATTCACTTATTTTTACAAATGATTTTGAAACAAAACAATCCCTGTGTATGGGGTTTATGCATTAATAAGGCCATTACAGCCGTTATTATCATGACAACACAAACATTTAAAGGAGTAATATATGAAGCAATTCGGACCGTTGACGTTATCGATAATGCCATTTTTATTAGTTTTGTTTTTCCCGTTCATTTCCATTGCTCAGGTGACAAGCGATTTTGAAACCGCCGATTCGCTGGAAGGCTGGAGAGCCGTTGGAGACGGTACGTTTTATTATGAGGAAGGAACCGGCAATCCGGGCAATTGTATGCGCGTTGATGATGATGCCACCGGCAATCTTTTGATTTCCGTAGCGCCGGCAAAATTTTTAGGCGACTGGAGCAGCGCCGCCAAATCCGACTCCATTACCGCCGATATTTTTCTGCACCGTATCGGTGGAAGCGCCTTTAACCCTGACTGGATTTATCGCATTTCAGGGCCCGGCGGCCAGGCCATTGCTTTAAGAGGCAGTGACTACAGTCCACCGAGCGATGAATGGACACACTTTGCCGCACCGCTGGATTCGACGCAATGGATGATTGAAGAAGGGAGCTGGAAAAGCCTGATGCAACATGTCACCATGGTGGAGATACTTACCGAATTCATTACCGGCGATGAGTATGTGAGGCTCGATAATCCTTCATTAACCTTTACGCCGGAAATTACTGATGTTACGCCGCCTGTTTATTCCGAATTTGACGACGGCGGCTGGGACGGCTGGTCGTTTGTTAACACCGGCGGAGTTTCGATTAAGAACAGCGACGGTAATCCGGAAGGCTACATTCGTATCAGTGATAAAAGCAATACGATCTCCAAAGCGATTGCTTCCAGTGCATATCTGGGTAATTGGCAAGATTTGACGAATGCCGCCGCCATCCAGCTTGATTTAAAAATCTTTAGTAATAGCGGCGACTTTTTGCCCAACCATGAACTCATTCGGTTGTCCGGACCCGGCGGCCGCGCAACCGTACCATTGGATAGCAGCGTTTTATCGGCTATTGATCGCTGGCAATCGTTCTCATTTATGCTCAATCCCACCGTTTGGACGGTTGAATCAGGCAATTGGAGCGAACTTATGAGCAATGTAGCCGAGGTCTCCGTCTATCCCGAATTTTTCGACGGAGACGAGGTGATCGGATTGGATAATTTCCGACTTAGCAATGATCCGCCGCTGGTCGGGTTTGAGGCAGAACCGACGTTTGCCTTTATGGGAGACAGTATTCAATATTTTGATCGCACAAAATTTGTTCCGGAAAGTTGGGCGTGGTCGTTTGGCGACGGTGCAATGAGCAATGAACAAAACCCCGTGCATTACTATGACAATCCCGGCGTTTATGACGTATCGTTAAAGGCTTCCAATTCTTTCGGCGCCGATACGCTTGTTAAAGAACATTTTGTCGAAATCGCGAGCATCACCGATTCGATATTGTTTTTCGATGATTTTGAAAATGATGCCATTCATCCGGCCTGGAGCTTCCGAAATGGCGCCTGGAAAGAGAGCGACGGAATCATGCAACAAACCAGCAATTATTACAGCAGCGGCTACATAAATGGCGCCTATGCCATTGTTGGATCAAAATTATGGAGCGATTATACCATAACTGTAGATATGCACTCCACCGATAACGATAAGATCGGTATTGTATTTCGTTACCAGGACGACCAAAATTTTTACCTCTTTACCTGGCAAAAAGAAGGAAGCCGACGTTACATCAAACGCTTTAAAGATGGACAGGAGACGGATCTTGCAGTGGATAGCGTGGCCTACGAACAAAATACCTGGTATAATGTACGCCTGGTAACGGACGGTGCGCTATTTAAATGTTACGTGGACAGCGCTCTGGTGTTTGAGTTCAGCGACTCGACGTTTGCAACCGGTAAGGCCGGCCTTTATTGCCACGGAAACGACGAAAGTTACTGGGACAACTTCAGCGCAACACAGACCAACTACACGCCGACCGATATCGATCAGCAAAACACGAAAACCGTCGTTCAATCCATGAAATTATTTCAAAATTATCCCAATCCGTTCAATCCTTCCACAAAAATCCGCTTTAATTTACAAAAGACCGACGAGGCGGTTTTGAATATCTACAATGTTCGGGGGCAGCGTATTAAATCGTTTCAACCAGGTGTATTACCAAAAGGTCAGCATGTGATCACCTGGCGGGGTATTGATCAAAACGGAAACGCCGTCGCATCCGGTCTATATTTTTACGAGTTGCGCAGCGCCGATCGCCGGGAAGTGAAAAAAATGTTTTTACTACGCTGATTTCTCAAATATGGATGTTCAAAAAATAACGTTGATTCCAAGAGGGCGTCTTTCCAAGCAGACGCCCTTTTTGATAAACGGTGATGAATATAACTTTATACATACGCCTGATGAGATGGATTAAATACTGCGTTAATGCGGTTATTTTCGTAGCAAGAATTGAAATGGATAATTGCAATAAAACGGAGTGTATGAAATGCCAACCGCAAAAATCACGAATGGGCATCAGATATTTTTGAAACAATCGCGCGGGAAACGTAAACACTATGAACATCTGGCGAGTAAAGGTCAAAAACCGGAAATATTATGGATCGGATGCTCCGATTCACGCGTGGTACCGGAGCACATAATCAATGCAGAGCCGGGCGACCTTTTTGTGGTAAGGAATGTCGGCAATATGGTACCGGAGGCGAACGGGCAAAAAGATAGTGTGGGCGCCGCCGTTGAATTTGCGGTGAACGTGTTAAACGTTAAACATATTGTTGTATGCGGACATACCGGTTGTGGAGGCGTTCGTGCGGCCCTTGAGGGCGTGCCCGGCAAAGATCAGAATAAACATTTAAATAATTGGATTCGACAGACGGCATCGTTGAACGATTTCCGAACAGGAGGGACGATTCGGTCTGAAGATGAAACGTTATTGCAGGCAGTGAGAGCAAATACGATCGTGCAGAGTGAACGCTTAAAGACGTATGCCTGCGTTAAAGAACGGTTGGAGCAAGGTTCTATGCATATTCAAGCCTTGATCTATGACTTACATACACTTAAGCTCACTTACTATGATCAATCCCGGGAAGCTTGGTTTGATTTGCAGGAGGAGCCGGATAGTACCTCCGAGTAAAGCTTGCCCGGATCGATTTTTTAAAATAGGCCCATTGTATTCAAAGCGACGTTTGATTTCTTTACGTGTGAATTTACAGCAAACACAGTAAACCTATTTGTTTATTCTTAATAGAATCCTTACATTTTACTAACATAAAACGGAATTGAAATAACGGGATGGAAAGCGTTGCAAATTTTGAACCAATGGCGAATCAGACGTAATCTGCTTATTGCGGGCGTCTTTTTTTTTGCGTTAATCATGTTAGCGTTACCATGGCGCATACCAGGCGCTTTGGATGTGATTGGCAAGGTTATGCCAATACAGGAATGGCTTTTGATTCATACCGGTAATGACGGCATTATGACAAAACACATAAACCATGTGGAGGGCTTTAAAAGGCAATTGGAGCAATTTGTGCCTGACCGTGGTGATGCATTTAATTTTAAGATCAACCAAAAGCTCAAACAAGGCAGCCGTATTAACAGCGGCGATACGGTGGGTGTTATTCACTCCAGTCTGATCGAACAGAGACTGGCAGAGTTAAGGGCGCTGCATGACGCCAAAAAAAATGAATTGAAGGTAATCTCCACCGGAGCCAAGGAGACATTGATCGAAGAAGCGCGCCAGCAATTGCAGGCGGCGCGGGTGCATAAAGAGTATCAACAAAAACGGGCGGATCGTGCTCGCCAATTGTATGAAAAGAATTTAACTGCCCGTGAACAATACGAGACAACTCAATCCGCTTACGAGCAGGCGCAAGCCAATGAGGCCGTTGCGCGTTCGCAATTACAAAACCTTAAAAGCGGCGGTAAACCTTCCCTGATAGAGCAAAAACGCAGTGAGATTGACGGTATCAAAAATCAAATCGCCGCATTGTTAAGACAGAAAGAAGCTATGGTGTTACAGGCGCCCTTTGACGGAGTTATCCAAACTTACGGCGCTTCCGACACCCTTTGTACAATTCTCAGGAATAACGCCTACATCGTTGTATTTCCTGTGGAAATCGGCGATTTGCGTGCGATTAAGGGGGCCGCATCAGTAAGCTTTCGCAATCCCGCTACCTCCGAAACGTTTAAAGCTGTTGTGGAACATACCGGTAATGAAGTACACCGGTTAAACAACAAACAGATGGTGTTGGTGACAGCCAAAACAAAACCGGCTGGAACTGAGATCCTTCAAAAGGGCATGATGGTGCGCGGAACGATCAAGATGCGGGGCAAGTTATTGAGAGAGATTGTATGGGATTTTGTGAAAGGGATGTTGAGATAAATAATGCGTTTGGAATATAAATTTTTAGTTCCTAACAATTGTATGGATGCATTGCGTAATCGGTTAAAACCGTACGTAATGCACGATAAATTCAGTCGCGCTCAGGAAAATAAGGAATATACCGTCCGAAGTATCTATTTCGATACCTTGGGTCTGACCCATTATCATGATAAAATTGAAGGCATCCGTACACGTAAAAAAGTCCGTATCCGCGCTTATAACGGGAAGAGCGACCGGCGGCTGGTCTTTCTTGAAATCAAGCGTAAATATGAAAACTATATTTACAAAAACCGCTCAAAATTTCCCTATGATGATTTACCGGAAATAGTGGAACGGTTGGATTTAGATAACTTTGACAAAGATGCTTTAATGAATGAAAAGGATTGGCAGAACGCACGACAATTTTTGTATCAACTTTTACGCTACAATTTGCAGCCCACTGTTTTGACGGTATATGAGCGAGAAGCATTTTACGCCAAAAGCAACAGTAATCTCAGGATCACCCTGGATAAAAATTTACGTTCATTGCAGTTCCCCCGGATTACTCAAATTGATGAAGAAAATCAGCTTGTTCATGTTATGCCCCATCACTTCATCATGGAGGTGAAATTTTATGGCGGCTTTGCTTTATGGCTCCAAAGCATCCTCGAAACCTTTGGTCTTTCACGACGAGCTCTGTCAAAGTATACCATCAGTTTATACCAAAAGTATCAACGCAATCCCTTCTTTGGCCGAACGGATTTTGCTTATCTTAACCGCCAAGGTATAGCACGGTAATTATAGGTAAACGATAGGACCCCATAATGCTTAATGATTTTCAACAGGTATTACAATTCTCGGTTAGTTTAAACGATTTTATCCAGAACATTTTGGTCGCCTTTATTTGCGGTCTACTAATTGCGTGGTTCTATCGCAAAACGTATCGTGGGCCCGGCTATTTAACATCCTTTGTGCATTCCATTGTGATTTTGGCGATGATTACCACCGTCGTTATCATGGTGATCGGAAATAATTTGGCGCGCGCTTTCGGTCTGGTAGGGGCCATGTCAATCATTCGCTTTCGGACGGCGGTTAAGGAGACACAGGACATCATATTCATATTTTTTGCTCTTGCCATCGGAATGGCGGCAGGCGTCGGACTGCATTCAATCGCTATTGCGGGTTCCATTATAATCGGTAGTATTGCTTTCATTCTTACGCGATGGGAAAAAATCGGAGGGGGGCGTCAGGAATTTTTAATACAGTTTGTTATCTCAGATGACACTTCGGCCGTCCGTGAAACTTACGAACAAATCATCAAGCGCTATTGTAAAACATACCGACTTATCAACGCCAAAGCGCTGGGAGATAACGGGGAGCTGGAACTTTCATTTCATATTGTTTTAAAAGACCCTGTTCAGAGCCAATCAATGATTCGGGAATTGAAAGAAACCGCCGGTGTTCGGCATATCAATATGTTATTCGACGAGGAACAGTTCTAAATCATAGCCAGATACAGGGATGGAATTGAAAATTTTCAAAATAAATACAATTATTTTTTGACAATAAAAAATTAAGTTACTATTTTTAACCACTTTATTTAAATGAGTGGTCGGAACACTTATAAACTGATTCGCTGAAACTTCCGGGCACAGGTAGTATAATATTTTCAGAGAAGGATTTATTTGAGTATTCAATAATAAGAAGCAAGCAGAATTCTTTAAGCCACACGAGTATTGCTCAATTAAATGCGTGTCAGTTAATTCAACCTACCCTCGTACGTGCAAAGAGAACCCCAACAAAGGTATTGAGCGATGCCTCAACGGCGTTAAAGTTCTGTGAAATAAACGTAAAAAAGAGCCAATAAAAACAGGAAAATAGAAGAGACAGGTCGTTAATTAATTAATGTATTCAAAAGGCCTGTTCGTGTAGCAGAACACCAATTAAGGAGGTAATTATTTATGTCTGAGCGTCACACGGGAACCGTAAAGTGGTTTGATTCACAAAAAGGTTATGGATTTATCCAGTTAGAGGACGGAAATGATGTTTTCGTTCACTATTCCGCCATTCAGGGATCTGGTTTCCGTAAACTGGAAGAAGAGCAAACCGTTGAGTTTGAGATAACTCAGGGTACCAAGGGTCCGGCGGCGGCAAACGTTAAAGTAGTCGAATAATCGAATCTTTCCGTTCCGGTCAAATGACCTACGTTTATTCCTGCATGGTCTTGATTTGAAACGGCGTCGACATTCGAACATTAAACGTTGGCCAGACAGGCGGCATCAAGGAAAGCTAACAGGACACGGAAGTTTATTCCATATTGGGGCGGACGAACATGTTTTGCCCCAAGATTATGTAAGGAGAATTTGAATGAATCTATACGTAGGTAATTTGGCCTATGAAGTAACGGATGAAGATTTGCGGCAGGCATTTGAAGTGTACGGCCAGGTTTCTTCCGCCAAAATCATTACAGACCGGGATAGCGGCCGGTCAAGGGGTTTTGGTTTCGTGGAAATGCCAAATCAACCCGAAGCTCTCGAAGCCATTCGTTCCTTGAATCAACAGGACATTAAAGGGCGGAATCTGGTGGTAAGCGAAGCGCGGCCGCGCAGAGGCGGCAGACGCGAAGGCCATCGGCGGTAATACTTCAAACGTTTGTAAAAGCCGATTGTTGAATGAAACCTGAAGATTACAGGGATAAAAATAAAGGGTCGTATGACAAAACATACGACCCTTTTTCATTTTAAGCCGTTTAAATATTTATAGGTTGAGCATGTTTAGGCGTCTTTAATCACATCGACCAGCTTAACCTCAAAAATCAGTTCATGGCCGGCCAAAGGATGATTGGCATCCAGTTTTATTTTCTCCTCTTCGATGTCGGTGATTTTTACCGGGACGCGACGTCCGTCATCCTGAACACTTTCCAGATACATACCGACTTCGGGGGAAACATCATCGGGTAAACGATTGCGTTCCACTTCGAAAATCAGTTCATCGTTATATTCTCCGTAGCCGTTTTCGGGCCTGATGTTGAAAGACTTCGATTCACCTTTTTTCATTCCAACAATGGCATTTTCAAATCCGGGGATAATTTTCCCTTCACCCAGCTTAAATTGCAAGGGATCGCGTTCTTCAGAAGTATCGAACACGGTGCCATCCTGCAATTTACCCGTATAATGTACCTGAACGGTATCACCCGTTTTTGCTTCGATCATAATTTCCATCCTTCCTTTATTTGATCAACGTGTGTTCATTTGAAATTGTATTATCCGCAAATTTTGTTCAATCAATATAAATTACGGAAAGTTCAATGGTGGTTAGAGTAATAGCGATAAGCCCTGAGGTTTTATTATTATTGCCTTTATTTGCCTCAAAATAAAAAAATATATCCGTATTCAAAATTTTTTTTGCTGTGCACCCCATTCTTATAGTTAACGCCTGCTTTGAATATTTGTAAAAATAGAAACCTTTCTGACATCGAGAAGGAGTTAATGCGATTGCCGAATTGATAACATGACCACAGGAAGCACAATTAAAAAAATGGATTTGTTTTTTTACGATACTATGCTAAGTTGTCTCAACAATCAATAATAAAGGGAGAAAGCAATGTTCAACTTATCTGCCGGCTTCCCGATACTTGTTTTCCTTTTATGGTTGGGTGTGGTGATCTATTTATTGGTTTTAGCGACGCGGCTGGTGAAAGCGGTCGAGCGTATCAGTAATATCTTGGAAAATCTAAAAAAATAAGACGCGTAACCTGCATTAAGAAATTTCGCAAACATATTTTATTGATGCATTATTTATGAAACCCGTAGAGCCGATTTTTCTGAGCCATCGTTTTTCCGATCTTTACGAAAATTTATTTGAGGTTTTGGAACGATTGGGGCACGACGAATGGCACAACAGAACACATGCCACACGCTGGGAAGTACGCGACGTGACGGCCCATTTACTCGATATCGATATCCGCCGCTTATCGTTTCAACGCGATGGTATAACGCCGCCCTCGCCCGAACAGGCGATTGTGAACTATCGAAGTCTGGTTCATTATTTAAATGATCTCAATGCCAGGTGGATTGAAGCTGCCAGACGTATCAGTCCGCGTCTGTTGATACGGTTTATAAAAGACACCGCGCCCCAGGTGTGTGAATTATTTAAATCTCTGGATCCCCACGAACAGGCAATCTTCGGCGTTGCCTGGGCGGGCCAGCAAACGTCGCCAAATTGGTTCGATATTGCGCGTGAATTCACGGAACGCTGGCACCACCAGCAACAGATCCGCGAAGCGGTTGATGTGCCTTTGCTAACAAGTCCGGATTGGCTCCATCCTGTACTGGACACCTTTGTTCGTGGCATTCCTCGTGTGCTCCGGGACCTCAAATTTAAAAACGGGCAGACCATTACCCTGGAAATCGATGGCGAGGGCGGCGGCCAATGGTCTTTTCGCTTCGAAGAGCGTGATTGGAAAATTTATAAAGGATACGAATCCAATGCCTCGGCCGTTGTATCCATGCCGGAGGATATCGCGTGGCGCCTGTTCAGTAAAATCATACCGCCCGAGAAAGCGAAAGATTATGTGATCACCAAGGGAGATCCGATGCCGGGAAAGAAAATTTTGAATTTCCTGGGAATAATGGCCTGACGGATATCGAAACTATAAACGGGGTGATCCATGCAATCGGCCGGGTGTTGATGGTTTCATGATGGATGAGAGAGTTGAAAACCGGAAGTAACGCCCGGGTGGAAACAAGCGGTTCCGGAAATCATCCTTATGAAAGGTGGTCTTTAAACGATTGAAACACGGCCGGAATGCATTACGTTTAATGGACTTATTGAGATGGACAGACCCGTACCGTGTGGAATATTGCAATAATGTTACCCTGAAAATATGGCAAAGAATTTTACTTCTAAAAAACGGACGATCCTGCGCTGGGTGCTTCGTATTGTAGTATTATTTGTGTTGTTCTGTTTTCTCTTCCTGTCTTTTTTAACTTTACCGCCCGGTGAACGATTGATTTGCAACATGCTCGAAGCGGCCCTTAACAAGGGGGCAAGCACAAACATTAGCATCGGAAAAATCGAAACCAATTTGCTTACCCGTTTTCGTGTATACGATTTGAGCATCGCAAGTCAATCGCCGGATGCGGAAAGACCCTTCGCGGAAGCGCCCATGATACTGGTACATTATAATATCTCCGATTTGCTGTTTTCTCCTACGACCATTCGAAACATTTTAATCGAGGATTTCAGGTTAAATGTGTACCGCGACAGCAGCGGCGCTCTCAATCTGCCGGAGATGGCGGACGCAACGAACGGATTGGCCGAAGAAGTCGACGACACCGAACCAAGTTTGGGGCTCATCATCGAAACGTTTCAGGTGCAAAATGCCTCTCTAAACTATCAGGACAGGCTGGTTCCGATCGAGGGAAGGCTGGAACAACTGGATGTACACATTAGCGGCGCTGAAAAAACCGGCTACGCATTTAACGTCGAAAGTTT
This sequence comes from uncultured Calditrichaceae bacterium, assembly GCA_964542915.1. Lineage (GTDB taxonomy): Bacteria > Calditrichota > Calditrichia > Calditrichales > Calditrichaceae > CAZIVP01. Next base: position 583,381 of record CAZIVP010000001.1, read on the forward strand.
AGGGGGAAGTCTGCATCATCGTCAAAGGTCGTTAGAACTGCAAAAAATGGGGCTTTATGGAGTGTGGCGACCGGATGTACTGAATCTTGATGAGTTTGTGCTTAATTTCAGCGGTCTGGAAAGCCGTTCCGGCTTCCAAATTCATTTTGGCGAGTCGTCCCCTATCTCGGGGCGGATCAATATAAGTCTCGATGCCGGGGTGTTCGCCGATCGATTCCGGCAATTTCTTCCGCCGTACCTTTATCCCTTACAAAGTCAGATAGAAGCTGATTTTAGCATAAACGGTACGCTCGAACAGCCGCAGATACAAGGGCGTTTAAACTGGCCGTCGCTAACCGTTTCGGAATATACAATGCCGGCCGGTACAGTTGAGCTAAACTATGAGGATCAGCAGGTAATGCTCGAGCAGGCGGACTTGCCGTTTCTGGAAGGGCGGATCCGGGCTGAAGGCGTTGTAACGCTCGGTCATGCGTTTGACCACAGCCTCAATGTGGTTATTCAGAATCTTGATGCTGATCGTCTGTGGAACTTTTTTTACAAAGAAGATGGCCTGTATGAAGGACATATCAGCGGTCGCATCCATTCGCAAGGGCCGCTGGCGGATATCATGAACGTTCGGCTCCGGTCCTCACTCGGTTTACGGAACGTACGCTATAAAAACAAAGCAATCTCCGATTTTGAAGCGCAGTTTCATTACCAAAACGGCAAGGTAAATATGCATTACAGCCATGCCGCTTCATTTATGGAGGTGAATCTCGAACGCTCTGATGGTGCACTGCAGGGACAATTCGAAGCGGATATTACCGATATCGGAGCGCTGGCCGCTCTGTTTCAAGTACCGGATGTACAGGGCCGCATTTCGGCAAACGGAACGATTTCGGGCTCATTGGAAGAGCCGCAAATGGCCGTAACTTTTCAGGGCGGGCCGATTAGCTATCGTGATTTCCCGCTGGGCCGATTGAACGGCCATGCCGCCTATCGCGATCAGCAAATAGAGCTAACATCCGTCTCGTTCGAAGGCAGCCGCACCGCAGGAGATTCTTCACCATTTCCGTTCGGACTCGATTCGGTTTCGGGCGGATTTGCTTATCACGGCAATTTAAATGGTACGTGGCCCGCCCTGACCGGTGCATTGAACCTGCGATTGAACGATTTCAGCTTTGGTCAAATACATTTGGATTCCGCAAAGATCGCCATTACATCCGATGGACAGACGCTTGCTTTAAGCAATAGCAGAGTGTACCGGGATTCGCTGTCAGTGCTGTTGCAGGGGCAATGTCTGCTCTCCCAATGGCGCGGCGATCTCGGCATACGTGCCTTCGAACAACAGCGGATTCCGTCAGATCAGACTGTAATTGATTCCGTTAAAGAAATGGGCGAGCGTTTCCGGCAAAAGGCGGTGGGAACGATCGATGCGCGATTCAATTTCGGCGATACTTTGAAAACCCGGGTGCACGTCAACGGACGGAATCTCCGTTTAGCAAGTTTGTTAAAATTAATGCCGTCCGCCGTCCCCATTCAGGGCAATCTGAATTTCGACGGCGCTTTTGATGGCAGCGTTAAATATCCGCGGGCACGTTTAAACGTTTTGGTCGATTCAGTGTCTATCGCTCAAACCGGACTGGATTCGGTCAAAGGGCGTATTCGGATTACGCCAAATCAGGTAAATGTGGATTCAATAATAATCCAATATGCGGATAACCGTTCCATGATCCGCAGTCGGCTGCAATGGGTACGATCGGCGCAGGGTTATCCCACCGTTACCGGCAAAAGCAAAATCAGCGGGACGGCGCACGGCTCGCAATTGCATTTGGCGTTACTCAATCCAATCTTGGCAGACGGCATGCAGCTCTCAGGATCGGCCGCTTATAAACTGCGATGGAGCGGAACGCTCGACAAACCGCGCTTAACAGGCAATCTCGCCATTGCAGACGGAACATGGCAGTTAGGCAAAGATGTGCAACCGATTGATGCGATTCGGGCGGATATTGCTCTGGATGAAAATCAGCTTAAACTCAAACGCGTCCAATGGCGTATAAATCGATTTCCCTTTGGGTTGCAGGGTAAAATCGGGATCGATGAATGGCAACGTTTTGCACCGGATATCCGGCTTTCGATTGACGAGCAGGAAGTGATGCAATTCACCGGACGAATGGTTCGGGATTCGCTCGATCTGCATTGCCGTATTGATGCGTTTCCGATCGCAACGCTGCCCGTGATGACCAACGCCATCGAACAACCGGAAGGTTTTCTGTCTGCGAACCTCTCGATTGAAGGCGCCACAGCCGCTCCCGAAATGCAGGGCAGAGTGTCAATGCGCAAATTAACGTTTAAGCCTGCCGGCATTAAGGAATCACTCTCCGAAGGCGTCATCGTTATGCGTTTTGAAAGAGATACCGTTGCGCTGGATACGATGCATATACGCTTAAGCAAGGGGCGTATCAATGCCAAAGGTTATATGGCTCTTCGTGAAAACGGCGTTCATGATATCGATCTTCAATTATCGGCGGAAGCGCTACAATTTACCGGTAATAAACAATATCAGATCAAAGTCAACAAGGCCGCTCTTGTCTATAAAGACCGTGAAAACCACTACCTGCTGGACGGCGATGTCGTTCTGGGTGAAACGAGACTGACGGACAATTTTGAAGCCCAGGATATTTTGTCCTTATTTCGCAATGCAGAACGGCCCGTTGATACGCCTCCGGAAATCTTTCAAAAAACACGCAATAACATTCGTATCCGCGAGGGTGAGCAAATTTGGATTGATAACAATATCGCGCGTTTAAGATTGCATCCGGAGCTGGTGGTCATAGGAACATTGGCAAAGCCGAACATCGGCGGGCGCCTCTCTGTGGAAGAAGGCTATGTCCTGTATCTGGATCGTAAGTTTGAGATCAGTCGCGGAGTGCTGGATTTTGTCGATCCGGATCAAATACGACCAATTGTGGACGTGCAGGCGCAGGCTCATCTTAAAAGCTACCAAACCATGGAACGCACCGACTACACCATCCATATGGTTATCGGCGGCGCCATTGATGAAGCGACGGTTGAAATAACCTCCGACCCGCCGTTGGATAAAACCGATATTTTATCCCTGTTAACCGTCGGCGCGACGCGTAAACAATTGAGCGGCGGAAATGAACAGGAGGTGAGCACCGGCGAAATCCTGAAACAACGCCTGGAATCCTTCTCCAGCCAGCGCATTTCGGGTTACGTGTCTCGAAAAGTCGGCAATCTGTTGGGATTGGAAGAGATGAGCATCGAAGGCAATGTGTTCAACATCAACAGCGGTGCGGCGCCACAAGTAGTGGCGGCGAAAAAACTAAGCGACCGCGTCAAAATTATTTACATCACGTCCGTCGGCCATCTGAACGAACATCGTATACGATTGGATTACAGACTCTCGGATCATTTTTCCTTGGAGGGTCAGACCGATCAGCGTGGAAAATCAGGTATCGATTTAAAGTATCGCATCGAATTCAAATAGCGTATTGCCTAAGAGAGTGCGAGCGGTCAATCAAAAATTTGAACGAATTGTAATGAGCATGAAAACGGTAAAATGGCGATTTGTGGTCAGTATATGTCTGGTATTTTTGATGCCACTGTCCATACGGGCACAGAGCGATGCCGAAAAATATAAGATTAAATCGGTGCATTTTGAAGGCAACAGGGCATTCTCGGATAAACGCCTGCACAATGTCATGATATCAAGGCCCTCTTCCCTGTTCAATACCGTCCGCTTTTACCGGCCTGTTCTGCAAAAAGATTTGGAAAATCTGGAACGGTTTTACAACCAGCATGGCTACTTACAGGCGTCCGTGCAGGACCATAGTGTTGCATTGGATTCCAGCCGCCGTACCGCCAGCATTCGCATATCCATCGCTGAGGGGCCTCTGACCCGCGTGGAGGGGGTATCCATTTTCGGAAATGAATATTTTAGCGAAGAACAATTGTTAGAAAACATTTCGATCCAAAGCGGCGATCCGTTATTACGAAAAGCAATTGAAAAGGCCAACACGGCGATCTTATCGCGCTACGCCGATCATGGTTTCCTAGATGCCGAGGTGAAACCGGATGTGAAAGTGGATAACCAAAACCATCGCGCTTTGATCGATTTTATCATTGAAGAACGCACTCGTTATCGGGTTGGCGTGATACATATCCAGGGTCTCGAAAAAACCCGTCCGCATGTGGTGCGCCGGGAATTGAAATTTGCCGAAGGTGAAATCATCAATTATTCCAAATTGCTGGAATCGCAACGCGCACTCTATTTGACCGGCTTGTTCCGAAGCGTTTTCATCCGGCCGCAATCGGGTCAAAAATCGGATTCGAGCTACCGCGATGTTATCATTGAAATTAAAGAGAATATGTCCGTGGAATTTAACGTCTCGGTCGGATACGGCACGATCGAAAAATTGCGGACACGAATCGAAACCTACAACAATAATTTAGACGGAACCGCCCGTAAAGTGGGCATTGCGGCGCGGCTGAGCTTTGTGCAACGCGGACTGGAAGCGTCGTTTACGGAGCCCTGGACCTTTGGAACACGCTGGCGGACCGATATCAACGCGGTCGCGGAAAATCTGGAAGAACCGGGCTATCACCTGGATCGTATTGGCGGCCGCATCACGATCGGACGTTCCTTTTTGAAACGATCCAATTCCACATTGACCTATCGGCAGGAAAATGTGCGTCTGAGCGACGTCAGAACCGTAAAAATTCCCGATCAATTGCGTAACGATGTGCGCAGTTTAAAACTTTCGCTGATTTACGATACACGCGACAATCTATTCAATACGAAGAAAGGGTTGTATTTCGAATGGAGCAATGAATCAGCGGGCGCTTTTTTACAGGGCGACATCAATTTTCTGCGTTCAACGTTTCTGTTCAAATATTTTAAGAACTTAACCGCCGAAGCCGTTTTGGCGACGGCGATGGATTTAGGTTTTATCAAGCCTGACAACGGGCTGGCTACCATTCCGCTCAACGAGCGTTTCTATGCCGGCGGGCCTAATACCATCCGCAGCTTTGATTACCAGAAAGCGGGACCGCTTGATGAAAACCGCATCCCAACCGGCGGAACCTTCAAAGTGGTTTGGAACGCGCTTGAGTTGCGCCGGACGCTATACAAGATGATCGGCGGCGCCGTTTTTGTCGATTTGGGCAACGTATGGCGGGATGTCAGCGATGTGCAGTTGCTTGATTTACGTTCGGCCATCGGCGCGGGCTTACGCATCAATACGCCCATTGGACTGGGAAGGCTCGACGGAGGCTGGAATCCCGATCCGCAAAACGGAGAGCCGGTCTGGAAAATCTATCTGAGCATGGGACAGGCGTTTTGAAGAAAGCCCCAATGGCGTCACAGAACATTATTGGTCAATCATCTTCATGTTGTCGGCTGCAGAGGTCATGACCATGTTTAATTCAAAGTCTTCAAATTAAAATAAAAAACCGGAGATTTTAAATGGAATTCACAACCCTTTCGGCACTCAAACAAGACGTTTCGCGCATCGGATTGGGAAGCTGGGCCATCGGCGGCTGGATGTGGGGCGGAAGCGATGAAAAGCAATCGATACGCGCCGTTCATTCGGCGCTGGATCATGGCATCAATCTGATCGATACGGCGCCGGTCTATGGTTTTGGCCGCTCGGAAGAAATCGTCGGAAAAGCCATTCGGGAATACGGTCAACGTGAGAACATCATATTGGCCACCAAGACCGGCATCGAATGGACGGATACAGGCGGCGTCTTTCGCAACGCCTCCCAAAGACGCATCGAGCGGGAAATAGAAGACTCGCTGAAGCGTCTGCAAACGGACTATATCGATATTTATCAGGTGCACTGGCCCGATCCCCATATCCCGCTGCACGAAACGGCCGCGGCTTTGAATGTACTGTATGAAAAAGGCGCCGTTCGCGCCATTGGCGTGAGCAATTTTGATCCCGCACAAATGGCAACGTTCCGGCAGGCGGCGCCGCTGCACACAAACCAACCGCCCTACAATCTCTTTGAACGGGGTATCGAATCTTCGATTCTGTCGTATTGCCGGGATGAAGGTATTGCGATTATCGCCTACGGTGCGCTTTGCCGCGGATTGCTGAGCGGCAAAATGCATAAAGACCGGACGTTTGAAGGCGATGATTTGCGTAACGTGGATCCCAAGTTTCAACCGCCCCGTTACGAGCAGTACCTGAGCGCGGTAGATCTACTGGATCGCTTCGCTCGTGAACAGTACGACCGGCGTGTAATCGATCTGGCGGTGCGCTGGATCCTGGATCAGGGCGTTGACGTCGCTCTTTGGGGTGCCAGGCGTCCGGATCAGTTGGAAAGCATCGAAAATATATTCGGCTGGTCGCTGGATCTTTCGGCAAAAAAACAAATCGACGCAATTTTATCTGAAACGATCCATGATTCCGCGGGACCCGAATTTATGGCGCCGCCGGCCCGCAAATAGGTGAAACGTCTGTTTTAATGGGGGCAAAAAAATTAATGTTCAATGACATCGATATCTATTAATAACACAAAAGTCGATTTACGTTGAAAGGGAGACGGCGTGATGAACCTCATTAAACTGAATCCACCCAATTATCTTTATATCGCTTTTTTATTGATGCTCGCGTTGTACCTTTTCTTTCCCGGCGCACGAGTCATTACGTATCCCTACCATCTTACAGGAATGCTGTTCATTGTTCTGGGTTCACTACTGAATGTTGCGGCGGACCGTGCTTTCAAAGAAAACAATACCATGGTCAAACCGCTGCTCGACGCCAGCTTTTTGATTACAGGGGGCGTATTCCGGTTGAGCCGCAATCCCATGTATCTGGGATACGTTTTGATTTTACTGGGCATCGCATTCATTATGGGAACCGCATCGCCCTTTATTATCGTTTTGTTGTTTGCTCTTTTGATGGATCGTGTTTTCATCAAGCATGAAGAACGGCGTCTGGAGGCGATCTTTGCTGAAACCTGGTTTCAGTACAGGAGTAAAATAAGACGATGCTTTTAGCAAAGAATTGTTTTATAATTTAAATTAAACGTTGTTTGTATGTAGTACGCTTGGTTGAATAACTTGCAAGCTGTGGATTCATCTTTATAAATTTGTGGTAACAATTTACTGATTGATAAAATTGTGACATTGAGGGCGTCAACATGGCTAAAAATTATTACGTTATTTTAGGCATCGATACCGAGGCCAGCCAGCAGGACATAAAGTCCGCCTACCGGCGCTTAGCCATGCAGTATCATCCCGACCATTACGGAAACAACTGTAAACCATTTCGGGATATTCAGGAAGCGTATGATGTACTGAGCGATCCGGAAAGGCGGCGGCGGTATGACCACTCCCAACGTTCTGCGTCGGTTAATGTCAATGTACAGAACAGCGCCCGCAGAACGCGTTCGGAACCGATACACAACCGCCCGCGCGGATACACGGGAAATCGGAGCGATCGACCTTTTTCAGGATTCGGTAGGTCGTCCGTGGATGATATTTTCGAACAATTGTGGCAGGATCTCGATCCCTTTGGTAAATCTTCCGGTATGCATCAAAATGGATTTGATGTGGATATTATTTTGAGGCCGCAGGAGGCGCGCCACGGTACGCAAACCGAACTGGAATTGCCGCTTCCGGTTACATGCCCGCAGTGTAACGGTCGGGCGACCACCGGATTTTATATTTGTCATCACTGCCGGGGCGCGGGGGCCGTTGAACAGACCCATGCAATCCGACTCGATATTCCGGCCGGTATCCCGGATGGCAGCCGCAGGCAGGTCGCCGTGGAAAGCGAGGACGGATACGGCGTTTTGCTCAATTTGAATTTTACGATTCAGGAACATTAATCCCTAACGGGTTATGGAACGGATGAATAATTTTGTTTTACTCAACGCACATGTGTATCCGGTTGAAAAAAATCAAATAGAATAGCAAACGTCATTACGATACACTAAACAAAAAATCAGGCGGCTAAAGTTTCTTGATTATATTTTAAGAATTGGCGCTTTTTTCGGCAGTGAATAAAAAAGGCTGTATCCGCAGATACAGCCTTTTTTAATACGCCTATTTCAATGGTTCCCATTCAGCAAACGTTTCGATGTTAACCTTAACCTGAGGTTCGGTCTCGTAGCGTTCGTTGTAATTGTAATACCAGCCCAGATATTCGGAATCGCCGCCGCCCCGGGTGGTAATGAGAAAGCGGTTCGGTAAATTTCCGATATTCATGGCCCGGTCGCGCGGGAGCGGGTCGTCGCCGCCCTGCGGATCGATGGGAATCCAGCCGTAATTGGGCAGGTAGATTTCCGGCCAGCGATGAAAGACGTCGTCCAGGCTGGCGTCGTCTCCGCGCACCACAATGGCGCCCACATAACGGGCCGGTAAACCGACGGCGCGCGCCAGGGCGATGAAGCTAATGGTATATTCCGAGCAAGAGCCGGTGCCGCGCTGCAACACAACCGGCGCCACATTCCAGCCACCCTCCAGCTTGTACTCCAGTTGGTTGCGCACATAGTTGAACACCCGCCGTGCAATCCAATAGGGATTTTGCTCGTCGCCGCGGATCTCCTTTGCCGTTTTTTGAATGAAGGGGTCGTCTAACATGTATTTACTACCGTTAGCGGTATATAGTTGTTTGATATCTTTCGGAATGTCATCCAGCGTGCCGCAGCGATCGGGAAAGATATAATAACGGATATTGGAGATATTGGTCTCTACTTTCATGACCGACTCAAGGACCGCTTCTGAGGGTTGGTCATGGTAATTAAATACAGCGACGGGCTGGCGCCATTGATCCTGTTCCTTTTTAAATTTTGCCGGTGAGAAGCTGATGTTTTCGATTTTCTGTTGTCGTAAATTGCCTGGAAGAGCCAGGTATGTTTCCAGACGGTGTAACATACCTGTACCGTATGTCTTAACCTGGTGCGTTAGGGTAACTTCGGCGTGACGTTCATCGGTCAGGCGATATAAATCATTATCCTGCCGGACAATTTGATAGAGGCTATCGCTTTCATAATCGACCAGCCAGAGATGCTTGCCGTCCCAGGCCATGCCGCGGGGATAGGGCGCCGGCGTTTCGGCGATGATGATCACTTCGCCGCTTTCTTTATCGACCATGTACATTTCGTCTTCATAGCGGTCGTTGCACCACAGATAGCGTTCGTCGAAGGTTAGACCGTTCACCCGCCGGGCCGGACCTTTAATGGTCTGAACCGCGGTACCGTCGTTCATGTCGATGCGCATGATTTCGTTGCTGCGGTTGTCGCTCACCCAGAGGGCGCTGCCGTCCCAGGCGAGTCCCTGCGGGCTGGAGGAGGGTGCCCCCAGGACATTCAGGATGCGTCCGTTAGCGGGATCGATTTGAAACAGCTTTTGTTGTTTGTTATCGGCGTTCCAGAGATGTTCGCCGTCCCAGGCCAGCCCCATAGGCCAGAACCCGGGGGATGGGATACTGTCTCGCACCGTACCGTCGGAAGGATCAATGCGATAGATTTGATCGCTTTTGTAGTCGGCCAACCACAACGATTGGCCGTCGTACACCAGGCCGGTGGGGAAGTTGCCCGGCGTTTTGAAAGCCTTGACGACTTTACCCGGCCAGGCGGGCAGTTGGGCGGCGATCAGTAAAAGGAAAGCGATGGTAATAGTTAGGCGACGCATACATATGCCTCCTGCGTTTTTTAACGGTAATGTTCCGTGCATTTGTTTTTGAATTTACAAAGCCGGACCTTCATTTAAAAGGAATTTATGCTAAAGAATTTTCTCCTGATGCGGAGCAAATAATAAAACAGGTAAAGCATAAATTCCAATGATACAATCGGCATCGTGTCCAGCGGTATTTATATCTACCGGTTAAAAACGGCGCATCATGCAATATCACGAAAGATGTTATTGGTAAGGTGCGTTTAAATTTCAACACTTCGTATTAAAATCAATACATAATCTATCGATGTTCAAACAACCACTGTACAATATCGTACGCCGCCGCAAACACTACATCGGCCTGTTGTAATTTTTTGCGGTCGTTAAAACGATTCTCGATGGCTACACAGTATAATCCGGCCCGTTTGGCGCTCTCTACCCCGGCCGCCGAATCCTCCACCGCCAGACACTGCTCCGGCCGCAGGCGCAAATGCTGAACGGCTCTGGCATAAATATCGGGCTGCGGCTTTTTATGCGTTACCTCGTCGCCGGCCACAATGGTCTTAAAAATCCCTTCGAGTTGCAGCTCGTAGTCGGGATGAGCATGCAGGTTGTGCAGGATGGCGTTGATCTGCTCCCGCGTGGAAGAGGAGGCCAGGGCCAGCGCCATGTGGTTATTGATCCCAAAATCAATCAGATCGATGATGCCGGGGTTGGGCGTCAGCTGCCTTTCCGCCAGCAGCTGCAGATACAGATCATCCCGGCGGCGGGCGGCCTGCTTTATTTCGAGCGGCGGATCGGGTTGCCAGAGCCGGTTGATCGTACGGATATTTTCCTCTACCGAGTGACCGACAAAGGCGTGGATATCCTCTTCGTTGAAGTTCAGGTTCAATTCCTTCATAAACAGCACGAACGCCTGAACATGGGTGGGCTCGGTATCCACCAGCACCCCGTCCATGTCCAGTATGATCGCCCTTAAATCGCTAATCACCGTGTGATCCATGTCCGAATTCCTTTTCACGTAAAAATGATCTGCAGAGCATACGGTTTAATCCCATTTCACCTTAAAATAATCCCTTAATCATCGCTGAACGCAGCGTCCTGGGCGGTGCGGCGTTTAAAAGCGGATCACCGTCTGTATATTGGTGGTTCTGATCGTTTCCTCGGGTCCGCTGATTTTGCCGTCGCCGTTGCGGTCGCGATAGGTTTGGCGAAAATCCAGCAACAAGGCGGCGCCGGATGAAATCTCGTATTCCACCCGATAGCCCAGGATGGTGCCTTCCGTTTTTTTGAACAAATCATCGGCTTGATTCTGTACGTAATAGGCACCGGCGCGGTTGATTTTGGGCACGAAATCGGTATTAATATCCAGGTTGGAGCGGAACGTTTTCAAGGTGAAGTCGCTCCGGGACATGTGCTGATATTCGGCGCCGAAAATAGCGAAATTGAACAGATTGAAATCGGCGCCGGCCACGTAGCCGCGCATGCGTTCGGCAATATGTTCGAGGCGGTCCCGCTTGGCGCGCGGACGCAACACCGTTGTGGTGTCCGAATTCGCAACGGCCGCAGCCGTCGCGCGTTCCAGCTCATAAGTTTCATTGAAATATTCCGGCAGAAAGCGTTTGCCAAACATACGGTATTCGGCAAAGGCGTTGATAAAGGCAAATTTGGCCCGCAGACCCGGCGCTGTGGCGCCCCATCCGCCGTTGTAAGGAAATTTGGCCCATTGGCTGTAGGCGATCAGATTCAGATATTCAAAATTCAGCAGGGGATAGGAGACATCCAGGGCGAAGGCCAGTTGTGATTTATCGTCGGCTTTATCGATATTGAAAGGATCGGGGGCCAGATACATGCGTTCCCACGCGGCCGGATTATTGATCAATTGTCGAAACGCATCGTCGTTGACGTAACTGGAATCGTAGCCCGTGGCCAGTAAATAGTCGATATTGTCGGTAAAGCCGTTTCCGTCGCGATCGTAATCCGTGGCGTCGGGCCGGTTGTCGCCGTCGCTGTCCACGGCATAGTTTTCATCGCCGGGAAAGGCGTCGAGAAAATCCGGCACGCCGTCGCCGTCGTCGTCATTGAGCGCTTTGTACTGATTGCGGTCGTACACGGCGCTGGCGCCCACTTGCAGATTGCCGATCCAGTCGTAAGATACGCGTCCCGCCATCAGGCCGCCGCCGTCGCTCAGTTCGCTGAAGTTGTTGATCATGCCGTCGAAACCGATTTTCCCGGAGCGCCAGCCAAACTCGGCGCCGGTGCGGATCACATCGGGATACTCCACCGTGTTGGCATAGTGATTCATCAGAATGCCGAAGCCCAGGCGATAGTTGTCGATGGCGCCGGCTTTTACGTAGAAGGGATCGCCGCGCTGCCCCCAACGCACATAATACACTTTTTCGAAAATGTCGCGTGGTTCGTCCCAGTTCTCCTCACGGATATTGCCGTCTTTATCGATATACAGACTCAAATCCAATGCAATGCCCAGTTTACCGAATGAGAATTCGGGGCGAATGCCGATCTGGTTATAAATCTGGTCGTTGATGGTGACGGCGCCGATGGCAATACCGCCCCGTATCGCTTTCCCGGTTTTGCCTTCTTCTTTTGTCTTTTCCTTATCCAATTCGCCCGGTTCGCCGGTTCTATCCGGGGATGGCTTTTCGGGCGCCTCTTGTGGTTCCGGCTGAGGCGGCACTTCGCCTGGTTGTTCCTCTTCATGTAATTCTTCTGTGGGGCCGTCTAATTTGCTTTTCGAGGCCTCTTCCAGCATAGCCTGATCTTCTTCGCTGAGCGGTTGCGGTTCTTCCGGCTCTTCTCCCATACGCAATGCGGATTTCTGACCCGCTCCGACGGTAACGACGTTTTGTTCACGAACGTCGCTGAAAATGATTTCGCCGCGGCGGACCATCACTTTGGACGCCTCGGCGTCGTTGATTAATAAAAATTCCGTTCCGCGAACGGCCGCCACAGCCACCGGACCCGAAACCTTGAAAGAGCGTTCGACCTGTTTTTTTATTTTGAAAAAGAAACGGCCGAGGCCGGAAAAAAGGTCGCCGTCTTCTTTATCGGTTTCCGGCAAATCCCGCAATTCCATAATTGAATTTTCAAAAATACGACTTACGGTGCCGTCCTGCAGTTGCAATTCGCAAACCGCCTCGTTGCCTGTACGTATGACGTCTTTTTCCTGTAGGATTAAATTCAAGGAAGCGTCTTCCCAGCCGGCAGTGCCGCTCTGCTTCACGCGAACCTCGCCGATCATATAATCAATCGTGGCTTCGCCGGCGTTGAGCAAGGTGAATGCGCATAAACTAAAAATCAAAGCGATTGTTCGCATGCAAACCTCCCACCCATTCGGGATTCATATAATGGATTACAAGGGCATTACTGCTTTGAGAATGGTTAAAATCAGTGTGTTGAACATCACAACTAAAAATAGCAAAAAAACATCGGCATGGAAACTAATTTATAATTATTTATATTGCTGAAATTATATACATAAATGGCAATATATTCCGGTTCGGAGCCCATGATGGATGCCGATCGGATTCATTCAAATGTAAGGAGTATTAATATGGATGCACTGAGAGAGGTATTGATATACAACCGGCATAAGAATCCGGAGCGCACCAACGCCACGCCGGAGCGTCTGATGGAGGTTCTGGAAAATGTATGCGACGGCCGGGCGGCGGAGCATATCGACGATCTGAAAACCATTTTGGGTGCGGTTGAGTGGCGCCGCCCCATGCGAGCGCAAGAAGCGGATAAGATAATCGAATATTTTGCGTCGGTCGCTCTGCCCCGCCATGAGCTGAATGAAATCGTCAGGCAGTTACGCTATTCCGAAATTTCCACGGCTGAAGCCATCGATGTGCACCGCAAGCACAAAATACCGGTGTCGAGGCCGGAAGAAGATATTATCCCGGTGAAGGGCGAAGGCTGCTGGATTATGGATACGAAGGGCCGCTGGTTTTTGGATATGGACAGTAATTACAGCGCCACCAACATCGGAATGTCCAACGAAGAGATCGCCCGCGGTCTTTATAACCAGGCGTCGTTATTAATTTCAATGAAAGAGGATCGCATTCAAATTGCGCGTACACGCTTCCTCAAGGAGATCATGCCCATGATGCCGGAAGGTCTGGATCAATTTTACTGGCAGAATTCGGGCGGCGAAGCGGTGGATAAATCGCTGAAGCTGGCCAAGGCTTTTACCGGCAGTACGGCCGTCATTGCGTTTAAAGGCGGTTTTCACGGTCGGACCCACGCCGCCGTCTCGGTAACATGGAATCCCAAATACCGCCGGCCGTTTGGACTGGAAGAGGTGGATTGGGTGCATTTCGCCGAATTTAATGATATCGAAGATGTGCGGCGTCAGATGGATCGCACGGGTGCTAAAATCGTTATCCTCGAAATGGTACAGGGCGAAGAGGCGGGCAACCGTCCGGCGGAGCCCTCGTTTATCGATGAACTCTGGCATCTGGTGCGTGAGCGCGGCGGCGTTATTGTGGATGATGAAGTACAGGCCGGCTTCGGACGCACGGCGCAGAAAGAAGGCGACTGGTTTGCCTGTATGAGCTACGGAAAAGTTCCGGACATCATGGCTATCGGTAAATCCTTTGGCGGCGGTTATCCCGTCACCGCGGTCGTCGCCCGACCCGAAATAAGCCGGGCCATGAAACCCGGCTATGACGGTTCCACCTTCGGCGGCAATCCCATGGCCATGACCGCGGCTTTGATTGCCACACGCCAGATGCGGGAAAAGGCGATAACCCGTAATGTGATTGAACGCAGTCGCCAGCTTTTCGATGGGCTGCGCAAGGTACTGGCGAACCATGCCTTCGCCGGCGATTTGCGCGGCCGTGGATTGATGATTGCCTTTGGGCTGGAATCCACCGAACAGGTTGCACAGCTGCAGGAAGCCTTAAGAAAACAGGGAGTGAAATCCAGTTTAGCCACCGACCGCTATATACGCTTTTTACCGCCGACGATTATCAGTCAGGGCGAAGTGCATTACTTTTTAAATGGTCTGGACGCGGCTTTGAAGGCCGTGGGCGAAATGCGCTATAAAAAGACGGTCGGCGGCGCGGCGGTTTATTGAATTTTTGCTGTAACTCCTGATTAGCAAAATTTTTAATGGCAGGATAGCGGCACATAGCACCAACGTCATTGGATTGATTAATACGGGTTCCATTTTTGCTACACACGCAAATAGTGAAGCAAAATGTGGATCACAAGATAACCCGGCCTTATTCAGTAAATCATTTTCTGTTCCTGAACAAAGAGTACACGCCAAGCCGGTTTCATCGGATCGCATCTGTTATTTGAGAAACAAGAGCTTCCGGGTTTGCGAAAAACCATGATCTGTGGATAGTGTGTAGAAATACACCCCGCTTGAAAATCCGGAAGCATCCCAATCAACCGTATACGTTCCCGCCGGCTGCCGCTCCGAAACCAGCGTGGCCACCTTTTGTCCCAGCAGGTTGTATATGCCCAAATCCACATGAGCGGCCATCGGTAATTGATATTTGATCATTGTACTATTGTTGAAGGGATTGGGATAATTGGGATATAGGCTAAACTTGTCGGGTTTTGTTTCCCGCCGGCCGGCGATAGCCGAGGGATCCTGTTTATATGCAAGCATTCGGATGTCATCAATATACCAGCCATCCTTTACCGTTTCTGCGTCGGAATCGAGAATGTAGCGGATGTAGAGCTGTGAGCGATCGAGATAATCCTTCAGATCGATCTGCTCCTTCAGCCAGTTCAACTCATAAAAGTCATATCCGGGAGCTCCTTCGGTCTGTACGCCTTCTCCGCCACCGGTTACGGTATAATAGCCCTCCACCGTCGTCCAATCCTGACCATTCTCAGAGATCTGTACGCGTCCGAAGTCATATTGCCGTTCTATGTCATAGCGGGTGCGAAACTCCAGGTATAAAGCATCTGCTTCCTGCAAGTCAATGGAATCAAGCAGGGTAAGGGCGTTTGAGGTTTCATTATTGTATTTGCCATTTGGCGAATCAGTAAATGCCCGTGTGCTGTTGAACGCACGCTGGGCCAATCCCCAACTTGTACCGGTATCCCAAAGATCGGTCCCATTTTCTCCATCATCGGCAAAAATAACGGTTGGCGTTCCGATGATTATGCCATTCACCGGCTTATTACGGACCATTCCGCCCTGATCGATCTCGCATACGATGTCCGGTCTGTATCCTTCAGGCGCCGAAGAGGAAACGGTCAACCGGAAGGTATCACTCTTTGCCTTCGATCGGGCGTTTATATTCAATCCAACTGACGAACCGTTCTCAATGGTGATATACGGATCATCGCTTGAAAGAGAACAGCTTATATCGAAAGCCTCTCTCTGCCCCGAATTCCGAAGCTGGCAAACCATCCCGAAGGTTTCGCCGGCTTCGGGGTGGAGGTCGCCGTCGCTCGTACCGGTAATATGATAATCAAGATAATGAACAAGGCCGCCCGCCGCCCAGCCCAGATACAAATTGGATTCCAGATTATCTTCGGCAAGGGGCACGATACGATCCGGCGGCGGCCAACTGCCGTCTTCCTCGTTTCCGATTTCCGCGCCGAACGCAAGGATTGCAGGCTTAGCATCTTGTTCGCCGTATTGCCAGTCAATAGAGACGCCATTGCCCTTATAGCCGACCGTTTGATTGGGTGTGCCGTATTGATAGTAGTTGCTGCGGGTCATTTCGGTGCTATATTCAAAAAATGTAACGGAATCCGGCGTGAGCAAATCGATTTCATAACTCCAGGGATAGAGTAACATGTTGGAATAGCTGTGATAACTCAAAGACAAAATAAATTCATGAAGGTTGCAGAAGTCTCTGATACCCTGTATTTCCGGTTCCGAAAATGCGGAAGGTCCGCGATAGTTTCCCGCATATATGATCGGGCTCGATCCTTCATCGTCATAGCCCCACTTATAACCGTAATTGCGGTTTAAATCCACGCCGTAAGATCCGAATCCGTTGTCGCGACGATTTTTGCGCCAGGTACCGCCGCCATCCGGATTTTGTTCTTCATTATAAACATATCCGTCCGGGTTAACGACGGGTACAAAGTACATTTCACGATTATCGATTAAATATGTCGCCTCGGCGTCGCTGCCATAATTTTCAAGCAGATGATACATATAGTACATCACCGTCATCATGCTTGTCGGCTCATTGGAATGGTGCAGAGCATCATAAAATACTTCCGGTTCATCCTCATCAATATCCGGATTGTCGGATATCTTCACCATCCACAAATCACGACCTTCATGGGAAACACCGACAGAAACACGCTCGCTTATCAAATGCGGATAGAGCAGGCGCATAGAATCCAGTTCGGTTATCACTTCGTCGTAGGTATACATACCGCCCATGCTGCCCAATTCAAAGCCCTCCAGTCCGTCGCTGCTCTCAATCCGCCTTTTTTCGGCCGGGGAAATTTGGGCGCGCTTTGCGTAAAATTGGGAAATATCTTCAATCAAAATTTCATACGAAAAACCGGTATCCTCCAGTAATGTCAGTTCATAGGCGCTCAGTTCTGCCGTAAGATCAAAACCGCCGTCGGGCGCTTTTTTCAAAACAGAGTGATGGAGATTGATACCGGCAGCCGTTATGGCGCATATTTGCGATTTGTCTGCAATAAATATATGTACCCTGCTGAATTTTTCATGGCTGTCTTCCTGCGCCAGGCCAAGTGTGTTTAAAAAAATGATGAATGTTAAAAAGGTGATAACGCGCCGGTATTTATAAGCGTTCATGATAACGCCTCCTCCCCTGATCAATATTTTTGATAGATACGGCGGGACAAATATGCATTGAGGTTGAATATAATAAATGAAATTCCCGATCGCGACCTTCCTAAAAATATGTAAACGATTTATCAAACCTGCGAAACATGGTCATTTTAATTTCAGGAATCTTCCTGCCGCTTGCCGACGAATAAACGACCGCGGTCAATTGTACGCGCTAATGCCGCATTGAAATAACGCAGATGCCGATCGAAATAGGTGCATTATATTGATACATCCCGATACCATCTTAATAAAAAGGATAAAACCGGGCGCGCCTTCATTCACGACACCTGTTAGTATGGATTCCCATAAAAGTGAAACCACTTTTATTGACAATTATATTCGAAATTTCTAATTTAAACATTTTTATAAAGCCGGAGCTGGTTATGCCGTTTGTCAATGTAAGCTGCGCCAATATGCATCGGGAAGCGAAGTTTCAATCGGAGGTGGTTTCTCAGGCTATCCTCTGGGAGAGCGTCGTGGTGCACAAAGAAGAAAACGGTTTTTTAAACATCCGCACGGAAGATCATTACGAAGGCTGGTTGCACCATACCCAGATTTCCGAACCGGAAATGGAGATGCCGAAGGAAACATTGATGATCACACGTCCCGAGGCAGCCCTTTATGAGAATGCAAGCGCGCACGCCCTACAAATACGGGACGCTGTGTCAGGTTGCAGTATTCCGGTCTTTGAGCGGCGCGACCAGTGGTACCGAACGATTTTACCGGACGGAAGGCGGGCCTTTATCGAACAGGAAGCCGTGGATGTCTTGCCGCCGCTAAGCCGCAAGAATCTGCTGGAATATGCACTGAATTATTCAGGACGGCCCTATCACTGGGGCGGGAAAACAGCCAAAGGCTTTGATTGCTCGGGATTTACACAGTTCATACATAAAATGTTCGGAATTCAAATAAGGCGGGATGCCTGGATGCAGTTCGAAGATGCAAACGTCGTTTCCAACGATTTCAACGAAGGCCGGCCCGGAGACCTCATGTTTTTTGCCGAAAAGAAAGACAAAATTACCCATGTCGGTTTTTGTCTGGGGGAGGGACGCTTGTTGCATGTGCGCGGCATGGTCCGTATCAACAGTCTGAAAGAAGACGACGCGCTTTTCGATCCGCTACTGTATAATGACTTCACGGAAGTACGGACGTTTTTGGCCTGATCTTTTTTAACGTCGGAGCGTTGAATGAACCATCGTTGTACGATGGAGGCTTGATTGTCCATGTTAACACGGCAAGTACTGGTACTCAACCAGAATTACGAACCCTTTTCGGTTTGCGACGCCAAAAAGGCCATTATTCTCCTGTATCTACGAAAGGTACAGCTGGTTGAACGGTATGAGGAACTGGTGCACTCCGTTTCGATGGAAATGCCTTATCCCAGCGTCATACGTTTGAATACCTACATACACCGCCCCTACAAAAAAGTGATCCTCAATCGTAAAAACATCATTCGTCGCGATCGCAACACCTGTCAGTATTGCGGGAAAAACAGCCGCCCGATGACCATCGATCATGTGATCCCAAAGAGCTACGGAGGGAAAGATGCATGGGAAAACCTGGTTTGCGCCTGCGTGCAGTGTAATACCAAAAAGGGCAACCGAACGCCGGAACAGGCCGGTATGGATTTGATGCGACGGCCGAAACGGCCCACCCATCTCTTCTTCCTGAAATCGCTCATCGGTAAACCCCATGCTTCCTGGAAGCCGTATTTGTTTATTTGAACCACATCCGGTCTGCTGCAATATAATTCTGCCGAAAAAACGATCCTGTTGACGATAGGCCATCATTTAAACATGTCGGGAAAAAAGGTAAAGATGGATGCCTGAACACCGCAGAGCCTCCTGTCCCAGCGCAGGGAGGGGGGAGAAAGGAGGAGGGTTTGAACGGCGCCAAATTCATCTTTAAACGATGAGAAAATCAGTATAAGGAATTTTTAAATTTCATTTATTTTGGACCGTTTTCTCCAACCATTACTTTTTACTTTCATCCTCTGTTCCTAACCTGACCGAGCCCCGAATATCAGGACAGGCCGGAACCAAATAAGTTATAAATATATGCGGGGTATTGATATCGAAGCATCTAATTTGTTAATACGATTCTTTTTGCCCCGAAGGATCGGAATCTTCTAAAGGATCACCACGAAGTGGTCCTCCAAAGGAGTCCTTCGGACCTTTGGGGAAAAGAATCAAATCCCGGTTTCGTGTTTCTGAAATTCGCGAATCGGAACATAAGAAACACTTTATCGGGACGGTCGTTCCGCTTCGCTTGGAATGATTGACAAATGATTTTTAGGCCATTTGCGGCAGCACCGCTTGCTGAGTTCTGCCAACCGGTCCCGATCTATTCGGGATAAAAAACAAGAATTTCACGACTAAGGTACAAATCCCTTCATAATGGTCGATTAAAGATGGATTCCCGCTTCCCTCCGGTAGAGGGCGGGTCGCGGTAATGACTCCAATGCTTCGTTATGGTTTTACAGTGTTTCTCAGTCACCGCCCTAAAGCACGGTGTTAATGAGAAGGATTTGTAAAGCGTTTCCCCACCCTATTTCCTCTTTTCTCTTTACTTACTCCGGCCCAGGGCAGCAAAAAATGAAACCTATAAATGGTTACCCGATACTCGAAGGATTATGGCGCAGCAAAATCTTTGTTTGTTCCCGATAACCGGATTTTGTATATTATCAATTGACCAATTGTGATTTATATTCGAATTTGGAGGTTCGATGGCTAACAAGCGGATATTGAGCGGTATGCGCCCGTCGGGACGTTTACATCTGGGTAATTATGCCGGCGCCCTTGAAAATTGGCTGCAACTACAGGAAGAGTACGATAATTTCTTTTTCGTGGCGGACTGGCACGCTTTAACCACCAATCCCATGGCTGCGTTTGAGGTGCGCGGGAACACCATAGAGATGGTCATCGATTGGTTGGCCGCCGGTATCAAGCCGGAAAATCCCATTTTCATTCAGTCGCAAATCAAAGAACACGCTGAGCTTCACCTTCTCTTTTCCATGTTGATTACCAAGTCGCGCCTGGAACGGAATCCCACCCTGAAGGAACAGGTGCGTGATTTGAACACGGAAACCATGATTTACGGGCATTTGGGCTATCCGGTTCTGCAGGCGGCGGATATTTTGATATACAAGGCCGATGTAGTGCCGGTGGGCGAAGATCAGGCGCCGCATGTGGAGATTACGCGGGAAATCGCACGCAAATTCAATCAAACTTATGACGAAGTATTTCCGGAGCCGGAGACGCGTTTAACGCCCTTTGCACGTTTGCCTGGGCTGGACGGACGTAAAATGGGTAAATCCAACAATAACTATATCTTGTTATCGGATCCGCCGCAGGAGATTCAGAATAAAGTTCGCACAGCCATTACCGATCCCAAAAAAGTACGCCGCAACGATCCCGGACGACCGGATATCTGCAACGTGTTTGCGCTGCACAAAAAGTTCAATCAGGAGGAACTGCCCGAAGTGAGGGAAGGCTGTGAAACCGGAACGCTGGGCTGTGTGGAGTGCAAGAAAAATTGCGCCGCAAAAATAGCGGACTATTTCGAACCGCATCGCGAAAAACGCGCCTATTACGAACAGAACAGCGAAGAAGTGGAAGCCATCATTGATAACGGAATTAAAAAGGCTCGCGCTATTGCCGGGCAAACAATGGCCGAGGTACATCAGGTCATGAAAATGGGTTAAGCAGATCCATGCGCTATCGCGTTAAACTGGACATATTCGAAGGCCCGTTCGATCTTTTGCTTTTTCTCATCCGCAAGAATGAAGTGGATATCTACGATATTCCCATAGCCAAAATTACCGATCAGTTTCTCGAATATATCGAGGTCCTCAACATACTGGATTTAAATGTGGCCGGGGATTTCATCGAAATGGTGGCGATCCTGATGAACATCAAGGCCCGGATGTTACTGCCCAAACCGGTTTCCGGGGATGATGAACCCGAAGATCCCCGCACCGAACTGGTGGAACGTCTCATTGAATACAAACGCTTTAAAGACGCTTCAGCTGATTTGGAATCGTTACAGGAAGAACGCAGACAACGTTTTTCCCGCCAGTATTTTGAATTTATTCCACGGGAAGAAGCTGTGGATGATGAGACTTACCTGGATCAGGTCTCGCTTTTTGATCTTATCATGGCGTTTCGCCAGGCTATTAAAAACATGCCCAAGGTAACCCACCATGAAGTACGTCGCATTGACGTTACGGTGGAACAACAGAGCGCATACATTCTGGAGCGTTTGAAGAAAGATAAGATCATTCTCTTCCAGGATTTAATGCGGGAGATGCAGGATAAAATGGTATTGATTGTGACATTTATTGCCTTACTCGATATGGTGCGCGCCGGTCAAATTAATGTCCGGCAGTCCGATGTATTCGACGATATTCGTATAAAACCGGGAAAGGCGGCCTGACATGGAAAAACGCAATCAAATTGTGGAAGCGCTGATTTTTGCAAGCGACAGTCCACTACCGGCCCGGAAAATCAAAGAGCTCATCGACGAAGATACGATCGGCGTTAAAGAAATAAAGGAAGCCATCGAACAAATAAAACAATTCTATGAGGAAAATGATTCGCCGCTGGAAATACAGGAAGTGGCGGGTGGTTATCAGATTGTGACGCGTAAATATTATGCGCCCTATATCACGCGTTTGTACAAATCGCGTTCTACGCAACGATTGACCCAAAAGGGACTGGAGACACTGGCCATCATTGCTTACAAACAACCCATTACCAAACAGGAGATCGAGGCTATCCGCGGCGTCAATTCGGACGCGGTTATCCGCACGCTGATCGAACGCCACCTGATTACGGTAAGCGGACGGGAAAAAGCGCCCGGCAATCCGTTGCTCTACGGAACCACGAAATACTTTTTGGAATATTTCGGACTGAACGATTTGTCCGATCTTCCCAAATTAAAAGAAATGGATGAACTGTTAAAAGGCGATGAGCAATTTCTGGAAAGCCTGGATCAGGTGAGTCTTGAAAGTCTGGATGCCGAAGCGCTCGGACTCAAATACCCGGGCGAACAACCGGAAGATAACGAAAACGAAGGGCATGGTAATGACGCGCCCGAGGATGCCAACTCGGATTCAGCGCATCAAACGAAAGAGAATCCGCAAAACGATAACAGGGATAAAAATGAATAACCGAATACATGAATGAAAGAACCATGATGCGTCTTAATAAATATCTGGCCCACGCCGGGGTCGCCTCCCGCCGAAAGAGCGATGATCTTATCAAAGCCGGATATGTAAAGGTAAACGGCCAGACCGTACGAAAAATGGGCGTGGTGATCGATGTTGAAAAAGATGAGGTTACCTTTAAAGGGTATCGTATAAATCTCGGGGAAACCTACACCTATGTTCTGCTTAACAAACCACAGGGCGTGGTTACCACGGCCAATGATCAATTTAAACGCGCGCAAGTTGTGGATTTAATCGCTATTCCGGAGCGGATTTACCCTGTGGGGCGCCTGGATTATGACACCACCGGCGTTTTGCTGTTGACCAATGACGGCGAACTCACCAACCGGCTGTTACACCCCAATTACAAAGTCGAAAAAGTGTATCGACTGTTGTTGAACCGACGCATTCGACCCGTTGATTTACACCATTTACGCGCCGGCGTCATTCTGGAGGGCAAGCGTACGCTGCCCTGCAAAATTAATGAACTTCGTATCGTTGAAAATAAAAGCTTTTTAGAGGTCGAATTAACGGAAGGTCGCAATCGCCAGATTCGAAAAATGTTCGAACTGTTGGGATACCGCGTAGTTGAACTGGATCGCATTTCTTTTGCCGGATTAACGGCGGGTGGACTGCATCGCGGTGAATGGCGTTATTTAAAGGAAAAAGAAGTAGCAAAGTTAAAAGAAAGGTTTGTGTATGGATATCAAGGGGAGTAAGGTTCTGGTTTTGGGCGGCTGGGGTCTGGTTGGTATGGCCGTCTGTAAACGGTTGTTCGAGCAAGAAGCGGGTGAGATCGTTATTCTCTCTCTTGAAAAATGGCAAAGCGAAGAGGCTGTGGAAATCCTCAGGAAAAAAACGGATATAAAACTTGTGCCCGAGTGGGGTAACATGTTTGTTCGCCATACCTTAAAAGATCTCAATCGTGATCAGATATTGAATAACGACACGAATCGTAAAGTTTTGATGCACGATGTTTTGGATGATCTTACCGATGACATCCTGGAGAATTCGTTTTTGTATCAGGTGATCAGCAAACACCAACCGCATATAATCGTGGATTGCGTTAACTCGGCGACGGCGCTGGCCTATCAGGATATTTTTACCAGCTCCATCGAAGTGCGCAAGAGTGTCGAAGCGTTAGAAAACGAAAAAACCAATAAGGAAACCGCTTCCGCGATTGAGCGATTGCTCATTACCCAATACACGCCGCAGCTTATCCGCCATATTCAAATTCTCTATGAAGGTATGAAACGTGCTAAAACCAGTGTTTATGTAAAGATCGGAACGAGCGGAACCGGCGGTATGGGATTGAACATCCCCTATACCCACAGTGAAGAGAAGCCTTCGCGGATGCTGCTCAGCAAGTCCGCCATTGCGGGCTCCCATTCGCTGCTGTTATGGCTCATGGCGCGTACGCCGGATGCGCCGATCACAAAAGAGATTAAGCCGACCGCGGCCATCGCCTGGAAGAAGATTGAGTACGGCGAAATTAAAAAGCGCGGCAAGCCCGTCCAGCTGTACGATTGTGAACCGGCCAATGCTATAAAATTGAAAAACAGCATCCACCGCAATATGAAAAAGGGGCCCTGGAAAGACATGGGCGACACCCTGAAAAAAGTGTACATTGATACGGGCGAGAATGGTATTTTCAGTTATGAAGAATTTTTGGCGATCACTTCGCGTGGCCAAATGGAATTTATTACACCGGAAGAAATCGCCAATGTGGTGATTTACGAGATCCGCGGCGGTAATACCGGCCACGACATCATTAACGCACTCGACAATGCCACCATGGGCCCTACCTATCGCGCTGGCTATCTGCGTAATAACGCTCTGCAAAAGATGATTAATCTTCAGGAAGCTCATAACTCCGATAGCGTTGCCTTTGAATTGCTCGGTCCGCCGAAATTGAGCAAACTGCTTTACGAATCGTATCTGTTGAAACGCTGCCGTTTTACCATGGAAGAGGTCATCAACCACAGCGCTGCATTTCTGGCAAGTTGCGCGCAGGAGCAAATTAAGACCGATGTTAAACTGCGTTCGGAAATCCTTTCCATCGGGATACCGATTCTGATGAGCGACGGAAAGAGTCTGCTTCGCGGGCCGGTGATGAAAATTCCGGCGTATCGCGGCAAGAACGAGTTGGAAGTAACGGCTGAGAATATCGATAAATGGGCGTCCGAGGGTTGGATCGATTTGAGAGAGTCCAATTTTAAGATATGGCAAGAGCGTATACGCAAAATCAAAACGGAAATCGACGCCATCCCCGGCGACGACACGAGTTCACAATTCGACCGCGACCGCGAGTATTGGATGGCTTCGGAAGTGCTGGAACCCGGTAAAATTGTAGGATGGTTGTTTCTGTCTGAGGAACACGGTTTGCGTATGAAAGAATAAATTCTCCATGAGTGAAAAGATCAATATTGCCATAGACGGCCCGGCTGCCTCGGGCAAGAGTACGACGGCCCGGCTTTTAGCACAAAAGCTGGGCTATCTTTATATTGACACCGGCGCCATGTATCGCGCCGCCACGCTGGCTATTCTCCGCGCCGATTGTGATTTTGAAGATGAACAACGCGTTCTGCGCATCCTAGCCGAAAATGATCTTCGGGTGATGAGCGAACGCAACGGTCAGCGCACATTGCTTAATAGTGAAGATGTTTCGTCGCAGTTGCGTTCGCCGCAAATTGATGCACACATCAGCCGTCTTTCGGCGTATCGCGGCGTTCGGGAAATAATGGTGGCGAAACAACAGCACATGGCCCGTGAGGGCGGCGTAATTATGGACGGCCGGGATATCGGGACGGTGGTTCTGCCCCGGGCCCGTTTAAAAGTTTTCCTGATTGCTTCACTGGAAGTACGCAGCAAGCGCCGCCTGCAGGAATTACAAGCCAAAGGCATCGAAGCCCGCTACGAGGATGTGAAACGCGAAATTCAACGCCGGGATGATTTGGACAGCAAACGGGCGCTTGCACCTCTTAGAAAAGCAGAAGATGCCCGTGAATTGGATACTTCGGGTTTAACCATTGAACAGCAAGTGCACATCGTTTATCAATGGGCATTGCATGAAATCGACGCCGGCAAACCTTCCGCATAACGCACAGATTGCAATGGAATACCGATTGACCACAGGTTGATAAACACATGGGAGCCCTGGCGCATCAATGCTTTGTATGAATGATGAATTGAGATTCCGGCATACGGACTATATTAATAATTTCCGTTTGTTTCAGGTGATCGTCTATTCTGAATTATCTAAATCCCATTCAAAAAAGCGGATTGACCGCTTATCATTTCCCAACAAATTTCTCCCTTTAAAAAATTAAGGTTACGGTTGTATTTCGCTTGAATTTGTCTTATTTTACACGACTTTATAAAAAACAGAAATCGTAAACCAAAATAAATCCTTTTTTTTGATGGAGGAATGTTAATCTATGACCGAAGAGAAAAAAAACACGGCAGCGGATCCTCAGGAAGCTGCTGAACAATCAACCCCAAACCCGCCTCAGGAAGAGAAAAAACAGGAAGAGGCGGCAGAAAATCAAGATACAGATAAAAACAAGGCTCAAAAAGATACCTCCGAAAATAATGGTCAGGAATTTGAGGAAAAAGTTGTAAAATTGGAGGACCTTGAAGAAGACAAAGAATACTCCGACAAAGAAATGGAAGTCCTGACCAACCTTTATAACCAGACCATGAATCGTATTCAGGAAGAGGAGGTTATTAAAGGGCGTATATTAAATATTACCGATTCAGATGTTATCGTAGATATTGGTTTTAAATCCGAAGGACGGGTGCCCAAAGAAGAATTTGATAATCCCGACGAACTACAAGTCGGCGACGAAGTAGAGGTTTTTCTGGAAACTCTGGAAACCATTGACGGTCAACTGACCCTCTCGCGCCGCAAAGCGGATTTCATTCGGAACTGGGAGCGTCTGGTACAGAAATATGAAAATGATGAAGTAATCCCCGGAACCATCACCCGCAGGATAAAAGGCGGCATGGTTGTCAATTTGATGGGCGTCGATACGTTTTTGCCGGGCTCACAAATTGATGTGAAGCCGATCCGCGATTTCGATGCCTATTTGGGCAGGGAAATGAATTTTAAAATCGTTAAAGTCAATCACGCCCGTAAGAATATTGTGGTGTCTTCCAGAGTCCTCAAAGAAAAAGAGATGGAGAGCAAGCGTCGTGAAATTCTGGATACACTCGAAAAAGGCCAGGTACGCAAAGGCACCGTGAAAAACATCACCGATTTTGGTGTGTTTATTGATCTTGGCGGCGTGGACGGCTTGCTGCACATCACCGATCTCAGTTGGGGACGCGTGAATCATCCTTCCGAACTGGTCAAATTGGATCAGGAGTTGGAGGTAATGATTCTGGACTTCAACGAGAACAAAGACCGCATCTCGCTTGGCTTGAAACAGCTCCAGCCGCATCCGTGGGAAAATGTTGAAGAAAAATATCCCGTCGGTTCTAAAGTAAACGGGCGGGTTGTGAGCATAACCGATTACGGCGCATTTATTGAACTGGAAAAGGGTATCGAAGGCTTGATCCATATTTCGGAAATGTCATGGTCTCAGCATATTAAACATCCCAGCCAGATTCTCAACGTCGGCCAGGAAATCGAAGCGGTTGTTTTGAATATCGAAGCCAAGGAAAAGAAAATCTCTTTGGGACTCAAACAACTGGAACCGGATCCCTGGGAAAAAATCGAAGAACGCTACCCCGTTGGATCGGTTCATAAAGGCATCGTTCGCAATCTTACCCAATTCGGCGCCTTTGTGGAGCTCGAAGAGGGTATTGACGGCCTGGTTCACATCTCCGATTTATCCTGGACCAAAAAAGTACGACATCCCAGCGAAATCGTGAAAAAAGGCGATGAAATTGATGTGGTTGTTCTTGGCATAAATCGCGAAGAGCGACGCATCGCGCTCGGACATAAACAGATCGAGCCCAATCCCTGGGATTCTTTCGAAAAAAATTACAATGTGGGCACCGAGACGCAGGGCAAAATCAGTCGCATCATCGAAAAAGGTATGATCGTAACCTTGCCGCTTGGTGTGGATGCTTTTATTCCGAATCAACATATCGGATTACCGAAGGGCAAAAAGGCATCCGATATTTACGAAACCGATACGGAAATTCCAGCCAAAGTCATCGAATTCGATAAGGAAAATAAAAAAATTGTGCTTTCCATAACCGAATATTTTAAAGACCGGGAGCGCAAAGAATTCGAGGATTATATGGCCAAACAGGGCGTGGAAAAAACAACCCTGGAGGAAATGGCCAAGGGCAGCGGAACGGAAAAGACGAAGGCCGAGAGCGGCGAAGCTAAAGAAGCGCAAGAAGAAACAATACAATCCGGGGCGGATGAAAAACAGGAAGTGAAGGAACAAGAAGCGGAAGCAAAAGCGGAATCGGATGAGAAATCAGTAGCGGAAACAGAAAAGGAAGAGCCTAAGGCAGAAACGAAAGCTAAGAAAGAACCGGAGGAGAAAGAACAGACTGCGGAACCTAAAGCGAAGACGGAAGAGAAAAAAGAGGAAGCAAAACCTGAATCGGCGGAGAAAACAGAGGCGGAAACGGAAACGAAAGAGGAAAAGCCCGAGAAAGCGACGAAAGCTAAAAAAGAACCGGAAGATACACAGCAGACTGCGGAATCAGAAGCGGATAAAGAAGAGGAAACGGAGAGCGGAGAAGCAGAAAGCCAGGAAGCGGATCATGGAAGTGAAGAGCAGAAGAAGAAAGACAGCTAATTAAAATCATTTTAAGCCCCGATACAGTGCCCGTTTCAATTTTGAAACGGGCATTTTTATTTTCAGCACTTTTATAACCATCCGAGCAATTAAAACAACTTAGTAACAAAGGTGGTGTATTTTTATAATTTTACTCAAATTATACTCTGTTATACCGAACATGGGTAATGAACTTGCAAGACAAAAAATAGTTTGGCTTAAACGATCGATAAAACCAAGCGGAATTTATAACATATAAAATAAATCATATGCTCGAACTTATCTGGGATTTCATACGATCTGAATAAAACCCGGTTTTATTGTGTTTTATGAAAAATTAAAAAGAACCGTAAGGTAAAATATGCCTCTGTTCAAAGGGTGGCGACCGCTTTTTAAAAAAGTAGGCATCGATTTGGGTACCGCCAATACGGTTATCTATGTTAAGGGAAGCGGTTTTTTGATTAATGAACCTTCCATGATCGCTTATGATGCGGATCATAAGGAGCCCATTGTGGGTAGAGAAGCGCATACTATGATGGGACGGAATCATGGTAATATTAAGGTTGTTTGCCCTATGGCAAACGGTGTGATCGCCGATTTTGAATCCGCTGAGGATATGATACGCGGTTTTCTGACGCGCGCCCGAATTCCGCGATGGTTTATGGATCGTGTGGTGGTAGGTGTGCCTACGGACATTACGCCTGTGGAACGCAAATCAGTGGAAGAAAGTGTATTATCTGCCGGCGCTAGGAATGTGCATCTGGTCGCTGAACCGCTGGCGGCGGCCATCGGTATCGGGCTCGACATTTTTTCGGGACAGGCCACGATGATCGTCGATATCGGCGGCGGAACAACCGATATTGCGGTCATAAATTACGGCGGTATCGTCCTTGACAATACCCTGCGCCTTGCAGGCAGCGAAATGAACGAAGGCCTGGTACGGTATCTCAAAAATCATTATCATCTGGAAATCGGTACGCCGACCGCCGAGCGTATTAAAATGGAATACGGTAAAATCGGGGCATTTATAAAAAAAAGTCAGTTTGAGGTGAGCGGTCTGGATTTACAAAGCCATCTACCAAAGCGTTTGTGTCTTTCAAACCAGGTTTTTGACGAAGCATTAGGTACTGTTGTCAATAATATTGGCAATGCCGTCGTGCAAACCATCGAGCAGTTACCGCCCGAACTTGCGCAGGATTTAATCGATTACGGCCTGATTTTGTGCGGCGGAGGTGCGCTCCTTCCGGGATTGGATCGTTATCTCGGCGATCGACTCAAATTACCTGTAAGCAAACCTTCCAATCCATTATTAACCGTGGCCGAAGGGACCCGTAAAATATTAGAAGATTTTCCTGTATATAAAAGCGTTTTTTATCGCTAACGTTTTATTAATAGCCTCATGGTTTCGGCTCCTTCAGGAAAAAATGCTGTAAAGCCAAAATGGTTTTTCCGTCCCGAAAGCGATTTTGTATGAGTCGTTCCCATGCTTCCTGGCGTGGAATTTCTAATACTTTGATATCCTCCTCTTCGAGTTCAAGGCCGCCGCCGGCATATTTTCGGTCGGCACTGTCACAGATGCCAAGAAATAAATGGATGCGTTCGGTCGTAATGCCCGGACTCGAAAATATGACGCCCAGCGGTTCAAAGCGATCAATATCAAAACCGGCTTCTTCCATGCATTCCCGTTTGGCGCATTCCAGCGGGCTATCGTCTTCAATCACGCCGGCAACGATTTCATCGATCCAACCCTCGTTACTTGCTGTATGAGCGGCATAGCGAAACTGGCGAACGAGCACAAATGCATCCCGATCTTTAATGTATATGAGTACAGCGACCGCCTCGCCGCGATCAAGGTTAAAGCGGCGCACGAGGGGACTCCATTGCCCGCTGAACAGTTCGTGCCGCAAGTCGACGGCCTCGACCTTAAAAAAACCGTCTAATAATATGTCGCGCCGGGTTATATCAACTTTCAAATCGTTCTCCTTAATTGTAATCCTTTACTATTAAAAATAAGCCCCACTGTATGTTGATTGCAAGAAAGATAGATTCAAATAGTTTGGGTTTATAAAGGGTTATAAAGTAAAATTGAATTTGAACTTATGATATTATTGCATAAATTTAGTTGCCGAATTGCGATGAGGAGATCATGCGATGGAAAACACAAAACAACTAAGCTGGAAAGAATATTTTAAAATACGGGCTTATGAGGTTAATCCCCGCGGGATGGTAACCATCCAAACCATCTGTAACTTTTTGCAAGAAGCGGCGGGTTGCCATGCCAGGCATCTGGGCGTTTCCGTGGAGCATCTCTTTGAACAGGGTATTACGTGGGTACTTTCCCGTTTACATGTTGAGATGAATGTGTATCCCGGCTGGCAGGAGAATGTTGTGGTGGAAACCTGGCCGTCAAAAAAAGAAAAATTATTCGCCATTCGTGATTTTAATTTGATGACGCAAGAAGGCAATGAAATCGGTCGAGCCACCAGTTCCTGGATGCTCATTGATTTAAAGACGCGTAAACCG
Source organism: uncultured Calditrichaceae bacterium (assembly GCA_964542915.1). Taxonomy (GTDB): domain Bacteria; phylum Calditrichota; class Calditrichia; order Calditrichales; family Calditrichaceae; genus CAZIVP01. The sequence continues at coordinate 614,289 of CAZIVP010000001.1, forward strand.
GTGCGAATCCCCGATAGTCTGGAAGCAATAACCAATTATAAAAAGGGTAGAAGTTTGCAGGATCCTTTTGAGAAATTACCGCAATTACAAAAAATCGAACGGGAAACGCAATTCAAGGTGCGTCTCAGCGATTTGGATATGAATCGCCATGTAAACAACGTCAAATATATCGAGTGGGGGCTGGAGGCGTTGCCGGAAACGGTTGACAAACAAGCAGAGCTGAGGGCACTTGAAATCAGTTTTAAAGCGGAAAGCAACTATGGCGATGTGATTTTGTCTCAGTGCGGACTGGGAACATCCACTCAACAAAACGGAATATATTTGCACAATCTGGTTAAAAATAACGGGGAACGTGCGATAGCGTCCATGATATCACGTTGGTCCGAACGAAAGCATACGTAATTTGTTTGCGTCTTTGGTTTTGCGCCCTTAAATTCCGGCTTTTAAAAATGCGAGGATGGCGGAATTGGCAGACGCGCCAGACTTAGGATCTGGTGGGCATAGCCCGTGGGAGTTCGAGTCTCCCTCCTCGTACTGGTAATTAGAATCAGAGAAAATGATATTATTACAACTTGACAGATATTTAAAATCTGCTTACATTTCAAGCTTAAGCACAAGAATTGATCCGGCGTAGCTCAATCGGCAGAGCGGGTGGCTGTTAACCACTAGGTTGCAGGTTCGAGTCCTGCCGCCGGAGCATTAAGCCCTTGTTATTATAGAATTTAGCAAGGGCTTTTTTATTGCCGAGTAACACGTGGGTAACAAGTCATAGGCTTACCAGGGTTAATCCTAAGGTTTTCAAGTCCTATATGATATATTTGATCGGGTAAGCACAATATCGCCTGAAATATGGCAAATGTGGAAGCCTGAGAGGATAAAAAAGGCGCCCGGTAGTCAAGGCGCCTTCGGTGTTTCCGCCGGTGTTTTTACCGGTTGTAAAAATGCGGTGGTAACCCATTAATGAATTTCACAAACTCCGATTTTAACTGGCGGATTGCGTACGTGTTCCATACGGTCGCTATGGCGTTTATCGCAACCACAATCGCCAGGATAATCAATATCGTTTGCATTTTAAGGATTCCTCGTTTGCTCTTTAATATTTGGAGGAAACAGACTTTTCAAGGTGCTCTCATGGCCCTTGACGTTACCGGCGTAAAATAACCTTCTGGCCGTTGTAAAATCCATATTAGCTTGCAAGTCGGCGCCCGCCACATGGAACCGCTGCAGCGGTTTAACATCCTGTAATTTTTGCGCTGTGGCCTCTGATAAACGGCTCTCACGCTGTTTGCGCACTTCGCCGGACAATAGATTGTCGTGGTGGTTGGGTAAATAAAATTCCTCGACGTAGTAAGCAAAGTCGGCGTCGCCCAACGTAACGGCTTCAAGGTACAAATCATAAACTCGGGTCGGTTCCTGCCGGCTGTGCACTTGATCCAACATTTGCATTTTAGACCAAAAAGCACTATCCATTTGATCGGTCGCCTTGGCGCTCATTTCATTTTTCTCTTTTAGTTTCAACTCGGCATAGTAGGCTTCAAATTCGCTGCGGAAACGATCAATCAGCCGATCAAGATCATTTTGGACCTGTTCCCGGATTTCGTTAGTCCGCTTTTTAATTTCTTGCTGGCTGTAAATCTTAGTGTCGTTTTGAATCCTGATGTCGTTGCCGCCCTGGTACGCAGTGTCCATGATTTGCTTTTGCAACGATTTTAAACTTTCGATGGTGGGCATGTTACTCCTCCTTATTGTCGTTATGTTTGGTTAATTGTCTCCGGTATTTCCGGCGTAACGATTTCAAATCGTCATCAATGGTTATATGGGTAAAAATAAATTTCTGCTCGTCCGGCGCTGGCAGCCGTTCACGCCTTAAAAAATCTAAAAATTCGCTTGCTCTCAAAGTTACCTCCATGTTAGTTATCCTTTTTTAATCTCGTCTTCCTTGACCAAAGTAAAGTTGAAGTCCACGGTCTCATATGATTGGTCTTCTCCCGCCATCAAACCATCGCCATAAAGTTTGGGCATGAGTTTAGACGCTAACCATTTTCGGGTATCTACCCGCAATCGTGAACGGTTAATATTTTCGTGGTCAATTTTGATATTTCCGTTATCATCAACGTACGAATCGGCCTGGGTATCGTCTGCAATTTCAAGAATTTCGGATGCCATCAACTCGGCCATAATCGCCTTCGCACGTGCGTATTGTCGCCAAGTCGCATCGTCTTCACGCAACCACCGGCAAAACGTTCGCAAGCTCGGGTATTGCTTTTTAGGGTTGCGTTTAAAAATATCCCTGAGAGACTCGCCCTCAATGATCCGATCCAGGACGTCGTTAAACGTTGATGCTGCAATTTTTTTTCTCGCCATTTTACGCCTCCGTCAATCCATCAGCTCGTATTGAATCAAGTCATAGGAACCGGCCAGTAAAAGACTCTGAATCGTGTCGGCCTTTTCATCGCTTCCAACGATCAACTTAATTTTATGAAAATCGGCCATTAATTGTTTTGCCGTTGGGTTATAGGGTTGTCCCGGCTTGGTCCCGATCGCGACATAAATCCGTTGTTCCGTGTCGTCCATAGATACCTCCGTGTCGTTAGTTTAATTGTCCGTTCCTAAGTATTAATAGCCGTTCATAGGCTTCCTGTTCGGCCTGTGATCGGCTTAATCCGCCGTCAAATTCCATAATGGCCGCCCGCTCTTCAAAAAACTCACGTTCGTTTTGATTGCGAAAGTAGTATTTTATTTCAGGTTTTTGTCGTTTTTGCGGAAGCTTCCTCTCTTCAAAAATCGCCTTGCCATTTTTTATTTTCATGACAATCATAATAAAACCTTCCTTTTTGTTAATACCCCCGGTGTCTCTTGTAACCTGTAACAAAACCTTATAATCCCTTGTGGCTCAAGGGATTGCGCTGTTACAGGGCAAATGTAACAAGATGTAACAATGTAACAACCCGGCCTTTAATCTGTTACATTGTTACATCCTGTTACATACCCCCTGTAACAGGGTTCAGCCCTTGCATATCAAGGGTTTGCTGGTTATCTGTTACAGTGTTACAGACTGTGTACCTGTCCTTCTCTTTTTTAACAATTCGTTTCTTTTCCATCCTGTAAAGTTGAATCCTGGCCGTGTTTTCTTTGATATTCAGATTTGTTGCAATTTCTGCACGTGTGAGACCGTACCCGGAGTTTTCCAACAAATTTAGAATCTGATCTTGCCGAAAACTTTTTGCTTCAAAATGATGCTTACCGATTATCTGAAAAGTCGATCTAAGTTTATCATGCTCTAACTGGTAACTGTTTTCTAAGACGTCCCGGCCATCGATGTAAAGGTTTAATTGATCTGGTTTTTTGTCTAAAATCCAATAACCATCAACCGCCCCGGATAGCCCGTAGGTACCGCTAATCAAATCAACTTTATTTTCAGAAGACATTTTGCGGTTGTGGTGCAAGAACAAAAAACATTTATTTAGATGCTTAGTGGCGTTTTGAATATGTTCAATTCGTTTGTAATCCTCAGAGTACCCTTTCTGTTCGCCCTGGCTGTAAAAACGCTCCAGTGTATCAATACAAATTATGGCTGGGTCAAAACGCTCAACCGTTTGTGTTAAATGCTCTAGGCCGCCGTTCTGTGCTCGAACAAATTGTGTTGCATAAATAAAATTGTTACTCCACTGCATTTTCACGGCCTCAGCGCCATAAATCTGTTCAAAGCGCCGGCTCATGCGTTCGTTATTATCCTCAAGGCTAAGAAATAAAACCTTTGTTGGCGCAGTTGCAATTTTGCCAAATACCGGCCATCCCTCCGATAAACAGGTCAAGACGTAATGCATTAAGGTGGTTTTGCCACTTTTTGGCCGTCCTGTTAGAAGATAATAACCGCTTTCCGGCAGAAAACCATCAATTAAAAATTCGATCGGTGGAACGTCCATTTTTTGCAGTTCATTGGCCGTAAAAAATTGAATTTCAGGTCCCGATTGTTCAACTTGTGCGTTATCCGGCGCTGGCAATGGTTGGGCAAGCTCGATAACGTCAAGAGTTGTATTACCGTTGTTAAAATAGTCGCTTAGGTCTTTGTGGCCGCCCGGTGGATACAAAAACGAACAATTGCCATTATTGCCGATTATGCGCCCGATTAAGTTTTCTGGCTCATCATCGCCATCTAAAATAAAGCAATGGCTGGTGCCCTCTTTCAATTCGATCTTAGATTGTTTATTGAACCGCAAACTCAAGGCAAATTGCTTATCTAATCCCATTTCTATGGCGCTCAAAAAATCCGTTCGGCCTTCAAGATGTAAATATCGATTGTGGTTGTTTGGGTTGTAGGTGTCGGTTCCCGTAAAAACCAAAGAATAAGGCTTATCACTTATTTTCACTTTAGCCGCCTGCAAGGTCTCAACAGAATATTTTTTATTCAATGTTTCCCGGATACGGTCACAATCCCAGTCGATCGGTTCCCTTAATTGTGAAGATTCAAATTCGATGTGTTGATAACGTTGAACAGATTGGTTTATAAATCGGACGTGGTATCTTGTTTTATTGCCAAAATGTTCATTCAGATAGTGCATAACGCCCCTGAAGTCGGTGTTTAAAACTTGCTTGACCAACTCAACGTTATTTCCATGTAGCCCGCATGCAAAGCATTTAAAACCGCCGTTCTGCTGATCGGAAATGCTCAGGGATGCGTTCTGATCATTGTTTTTGTGGCCTACCGAGTTGAAGCAATGAAAATTTCCACTTTTGCTTTGTTTTAGGCTCAACGCATCCGCTATGTCAGTTGTCCTAATCGTTTTCCATTCCATAGTTGCCCTTTTATCTTGATTCTAAAGTTGCCCCGTTTTCAAGTTGTGAATCCGATTTATGATAGTTTTTTCGTGATAAAACAAAATCATTTAAATCGTCAATTGAAAAATACAAACGTCGGTCGTTTAATTTGTAAAACGGTATCCGCCCCTTGCTGGTGAACCCGTATAAAGTATTTTTGGGAATGCCGGTATAAAACGCCGCTTCGTCGATGTTTAAAAAGGGTTTTTCCCGGTTAAAGGCTATCTTTTCCAGTCGGGATAATTTTCGGTCAATTTGTTCCAACAATTCGGAAACATTGTTCATGGAAGGCCCTCCGCTTTTTTGCCATTGTTTTAGTAATAAATTACTGAAAGCAAGCAAAGGGTTCTAATGCCGTAAACGATTTTTAAAGGAATTGAGTTATGTTATTGTAAAAAATGGTTTTAAGTTGTTTTTAGGTAGGCTTAGCGTGGTACGCTTGCGGTTCAGTAAACGATTTTTTTAATATAATTGTAGGCGTCTATTGGTGTAGTTTCCTCAAAGTCTTGTGAGTTTTCATAATAATAATTATTGTATCCATCAAAGTTGAAAATTCTGAATAGCTTGTCAATTGCAATTATAATTTCGTTTTGCTGTAAGCTATTCTTTTCTAAAAAATCAATAAGTGGCCTGATAATGTCTTTAAAAAAAAAATATTTAGATTTCCGGCGCCTCTTAAAGTAATCAAATTTGGATTCATAAAATTCAAGTTTTCGTTCGAGTTCAAAAATGATGGGTATGTTTACTTTTTTGTCTCTTAAATTTTTAATGGATTCGCCTATTTCTTTTGTTGCCGTTTCAAGTTTGTTTAAAACGGATTCCCGGTAAACGCCGGCAATTTCTATCCTGTCATGCTCCGGTATTTCAAAGAAACGGATTATTTGAAAAATCGGTTCTGTATGGTCTTTAAAAGACAATACGGTATTTGGTATTTTATGGGTATTTGGTATTTTACATATTTGCTCCCATAACAAAATATTAGACATGGCATTTTCTTCGTAGTCAATAGGTGGTTCAATTCTATACAAGTGGAATCGTACTACTTTAAAGTTTTCAATATAAACGACTACATCATTACTATTAAGCCTAAAATCATCCGGCGGATGTTCAAACATCCCCCAATATTCGTATTTCCTGCCCATCTTGTTTAAATTCCTTGTGTTGCCCACAAAGTCTTGTTTTTAGGTCGATTGCTTGCCCGGCGGTCGGCCTTTTTTATTTCATAGCTCCGGCAACGAATCCACCGCTTGATCTTTTTGTTCATCTAAAAGCTTTGCGTAAAGCTCGGTAACTTTGATGGTTCGGTGTCCTAATAATTTTTGAACGGAATACAAACTCACGCCTGCACTAATCAAATTTGTTGCGAATGAATGCCTTGCAGTATGCCAGGTAAGATTTATATCCAGTCCCGCGTCCTTAGCCCATTCCTTTAAAGCATTTCCAGTGTTGCTATCGTGGCCGAGTTTAAAAACGTATTCGGAATCGTGTGTTAGTTGTTTTTGTCGCTCTAAAGTTTGGGTTGCGGTTTTGTGAAGCTTTATCCTGTTAATGTCTTGCGTTTTCTTTTGCCGGAAATATAAATAACCATCATTAATATCATTCCAGGTTAGTCTTTTTAGGTCGGATATTCTTAAACCGCAATAACAAGCAAATAAAAAAGCATTTTTGGCATTTTCATTTTTGCAAGGGGTATTCTTTAGTCGTTTAATTTGACTTGAGTTTAAAAATTCCCGTTTTACTTCACGTTTAGAAATATGAAAGGATGTCGCCGGATTCTGAGTTATTATTTTATCCCGTATCGCCCGGTTTAGTGCTGCTTTTAGTTTTGCAAAATACACGTGCGATGTATTTTCATTTAAATTTTTGAGTAGATAATCTTTAAACCCTTCGCAAAATTTTTCATCTATGTACTTAAAAGGCACGGGTCGTTCTTTTGTGTAAATGCGCAAATGTTTAAGCGAATGCCGCCAACTCTTATCCGGCCTTTGCCGGTTTAATGCCAAACGCTCAAAATATTTAACAAAGTCAATCTTTAGTCCATCATTATGTAACCTAAAATTATGTTCATTTTCAAAAAGCTTATCCTGTTTTTTATCCCGGATTAAAATTGCTTTTCTTATTAATTCCCGATCAGTTTTAACATCCCTTACGTAAATTTTTAAAAACTGGTATTCCTTCACTCCATCCTGCCTTAAATCCAAATAAAGGCTATATGAGCCGCTGGAAAGCTTTTTTGCCCTTAGTTTAATTTGATCATTAATTGAATTTGCATCATTAATGATTTCAGGGATGGTTTTAATGGTTTTTTGGGATTGGTTTTTATCTGGCAAGGATTCATTGAGTTTTAAAATATTTTCGTTGCTCATTTTACATTGCCCTTATGTTAGACTCGAATTGTTACTAAGGTACGAAATGAGTAACACAGAAGCAACAAAATAGGGCAAAAAAGGGCAATAAGTAACAAACAACCAAAAAGAAGGGTTGTTGTTTATATTGATTTTATTAGAGTTACTTGTCAAATGGGAATACAGGTTCGAGTCCTGCCGCCGGAGCGAGATGAAGCCTTCAAAGCGAGAAAACTTTGGAGGCTTTTTTATTTGGGAGCATTGTGATGGTCTATGATCTTTATATTTTCAAACATTAGATCGCTACTATATTGGCAACTTCACAGATGCCGGCCGACGTTAAGTCGGAGGAATGGCTTCCGCCTATGTGCTGTGAAACTTTTATAGAAACCTTACCCAATGTTTATTATGTATTTTTTGCGTAACTATGAATAAAATACATATCCGCCTACCAGTGACGATGAATTAAAAGTGCGTTCGTTTTAAACGTTCAAAGTGCATATAAACAGAAGCTTATGAATTAAACCGGAATATGTATTTTAATTGTATAAAAGAATGGCATAAATATTGTCCGATTATTAACTGCAAACAATGGCAAGGATGAACCAGGGAAGGTATTCATCAATTTATTGTTTGGGTTTAAAACGAATCCGTATCATTAAAATCATAGGAGGTTTAATCATGAAGCAACACACATGGAAGTTAGTCGTTCCATTCATTTTTTTAATCGCATCTTCACTTTTAATTACGAATTGTGAAAAGTCAGTCAACGATTCCAGTAGCGCGAACGATGTGGGATACTTAACGGTCAAAATAACCGATGCGCCCTTTCCCATTGAAAATGTGTCTGAAGCGAACGTAACGATCAGTAAAATAGAGGTTCGGAAGGTAAGTGATGGTGAAGGGAATCCCTTTATCACGGTTACGGAGGATGATTACACTTATAATTTAAAAACGCTTATGAATGGATTAACGGCCGATCTTCCGGAAATCGAAATACCTGTTGGTCGTTACGATTTGGTACGGTTGTATGTGGCGGATGCCAGCGTAAAGCTCACAAATGGTGAGGTATTTGATTTAACCGTGCCGAGCGGCGCCCAAACCGGCATAAAGGTTTTTATAAGACCGGAAATAGTTGTAGAAGGTGGACTGAGCTCAGAATTGCTCATCGATTTTGATCTGAGCAAATCGTTCGTGGTTCAGGGTAATCCGATTACGCCGGCAGGAATTGTAGGATTTATATTTAAACCGGTAATAAGGGCCACCAATCTTTCCAATGCAGGCAGGATTGTAGGTATGGTTTCGGATACGACGGATACAGCGGTTGCACAGGCAGAAGTATGGGTTCAGCAAGACACTGTCGTTGCAACTACATTTAGTGAAGACGATGGAATGTTTGCTTTTCCGGGCATTCCATCAGGCACCTATGAGGTGTATGCAACCAAAGCTGGTTTTGATACTGCCAGCGTTCAGGATGTTGAGGTGGTTTCCGGTAATAGAAGCGACGTTAAGTTGGAACTAACGCCTGCTGAATAAAAAATTTCTCTCTATAATGAGCGACTCTTATGGGGCATTTAATAAAATGCCCCTCTTTTTTTGATTTACTATATACCTTTTCCGGGGATTTTCACGCCACAATTGTTACAATGTCCGTTTTTAATCCGATTCGTATAAACACTGTGCCAGTCTCTCTGGATTAATGCTTCGCCGCAATTCGGACAGTATGTTGTCTGGCCATCACGGTCATGAACATTGCCCACATAACAATACTTGATGCCCATTTCCATTGCTATTTTGCGTGCTTTACGCAGTGTGGCCGGCGGCGTTGGCGGCGTGTCCATCATCTTAAAATCAGGGTGAAATGCGGTAAAGTGCACGGGCGTTTCGTCGTCCAAATTATTAAGAATCCACTCCGACATTTGTTTAATTTCCTTATCACTGTCGTTTTGATCGGGTATTAGTAATGTCGTGATTTCAGTCCATACATCGGTTTCATGCTTCAGCCAGACAAGCGTATCCAGTACATCGTCAAGATTGGAATAGGTTAATTTACGATAAAATCGTTGCGAAAAAGCCTTTAAATCGACATTTGCGGCGTCCACATATTGATAAACGTCTTCACGCGCTTTTTTACCCATATAGCCATTCGTAACCATTACCGAATGGATACCCTCCTCACGGGCGATGCGTGCGATGTCAATTACATATTCGGCAAAAATAGTGGGGTCGTTGTAAGTATAGGCGATCGAAGGCGTCTTATGTTTTTTTGCCAGTGCGACTACATCCTCTGGCGAAGCGAAAAGCGCATGTTGGTCGTCGAGACGGGCTTTGCTCATGGACCAGTTCTGGCAAAAACGGCAACCGAGATTACATCCTGCGGTACCGAAACTTAATACGCCGCTTCCCGGATAAAAATGGTTGAGAGGCTTCTTTTCAATGGGGTCAATGGCAAAGCCCGTGGGTTTGCCGTATCCCACCGTGTAGAGGGTTCCGCCCAAATTTTGCCGGATAAAACAAAAGCCGGACTGGCCTTCACCGATATGGCAATAGCGCGGACATAGGGTACACAGTATTTTACCTTTTTTGTCCGTTTCCCACCATTTCGCTTCATGTAACGGAGTTGTATCCATAACGCTCATATTACAAAATTTTCCTTGCTTTTTAAAGACTTGCATGCCGTATACGTTTTATAGTTAAACGATGTTTCCCGGTTGTTCCTATTCCGAAGCTTAGAAAATTTATGATCATTTTGTTCTAAAAAACTTATTTTAACAATCAATTGGCCGATTGCTTATAACAGGTTGAGCATGAATGGGACGTTTAGATTCATAAGAGAAATAAAGACCATGGAAGAACAAAATAAACACAAGGATGTGGTTTATGAAGAAATGCTGGAATACCTGCGGCAGCATTTAAATATTCTCAATACCACCATATTTTTATTGAAAGAAAATATGAATAGCGTGGATGTACAAACGCTGTCCTATTTTGACCGAATTAATAATGAAATCGAGAAAATCAGAAAAGTTATCATCGAGCCTCTAAATGAATCTTAAAATCTTTACATTATTCCGATCTTGCCGATAATTAATTTTGTGTACGGTTAAAAGGAACACAAAATGATTGAAGATAAACAAATACATATTTTACTTATAGAGGATGAGCCCGAAGTGCGTATGAGTTATGAAGACATGTTTTCGTTTCTCGGGCATTCGGTGTCATCTGCGGAAAACGGGCAGCTCGGTTTGCAAAAAATTCAACAGAAACAGTATGATATCGTAATTACGGATTTGAATATGCCCGTAATGGACGGATTGGAGACTCTGCGTCGTATAAAGAAATATGACAAGAATATCGAGGTTATTGTCATTACAGGCTTCGCAACCATTGAGAATGCCATTAAAGCGATGAAACAAGGCGCCTTTGATTACATCACCAAGCCCGTTTCGATTGATCATGTTAAAATTATTCTCAATAAATGCGTACAAAAGATTCGGGATAAACGAGAAAATGAACAACTTAAAGATTTAAATCGGGAATTGAAAACCCTCAATGAGCTTAAGGATAAATTTATCTCTATTACCAATCACGAAATACGCACGCCTTTATCGGTCATAAAAGGTTATCTGGAACTCCTGGATATGGAGCTTGACGCCCGGGATGGAGAGGAGATCGAGGAATACATAAATATTATAAACAATACCTTGGATGAAACGTTAGAGACAATCGAAAGCATGTCGGAGCTCTCAAATTTCGGGCAGAATTCGTTTAAGGACAATACGACGTTGCTCAATGTTAACGAGTTCTTAAATGAAATTTTTCAGGAAAATCGTCTCCTGTTCAGTAAGCGGGAAATCGAATTAAATCTGGAAATGGATCATGAACCATTATATGTCTCCGTGAGTCCGAAACGTATGCGACAAGCCATACGGGAGCTCTTACAAAATGCTTTAAAATTTACACCTGAGGGCGGTAAGGTGACAGTCTCCTGTAAAAACATAGATTTGAAAGACAAGATTTTTATCAGTATTGAAGATACAGGGATCGGCATACCCTCTGACAAGCTCGAGTTAATATTCGAACCCTTTTATGAAGTTCAGAATATTATGAATCATTCAAGCTCTAAAACAGCTTTCATGGGCGGAGGCATGGGAGTTGGTTTATCGTTGGCCAAGGAAATTATTGAGTCTTCGGGAGGAGAAATACACGTTGAAAGCGAAGAGAAAAAAGGTAGCGTCTTCACAATCGTTCTTACCAAGGTTTCCGAATCGGAATTGGCCGAAAAATCAGTCAACCATAAGTCCGAAAGCAGGACTTAAAATCGCGTCAAATTTTTGAATTGTGCGTAACGATCATCTATCTCTTCTTTTTTGAGTGAAATAAGCTTGTTAAAACTAAAGTCTTCTACATTGAACGATGCCAGCGTGCTGCCGTAAATGATCGCCTTTCGTATCACGTGATTGTCAATAGTATCGTTGTTCGCCAGATAGCCCAGAAAGCCGCCGGCAAATGTATCCCCGGCGCCGGTTGGATCGACTACGTGCTCAAGAGGATAGGCCGGCGCGAAAAAAGCGTCCTGCTCATTGAGTAACAACGCTCCGTGTTCGCCCTTTTTAACGATGATGGTGTGTGGACCCATGTTCAAAATTGATTTAGCAGCGGTAATGATATTGCCTTCATTGGTGAGTTCGCGTATTTCTTCATCGTTGAGAATTAAGACGTCGGTTTGATTGATTACCGCTTGCAGAGCCTCTCTTTTTCCGCTTATCCAGAAGTTCATCGTGTCGAGGACGACCAGACGGGGGGGGTCAATCTGTTCCAGAACTTCAAGCTGTAAGTCCGGATCGATGTTTGCTAAAAAAATATAATCGGATTTTTTATAATGATCCGGGATAGTAGGCTCAAAATCTTTAAACACATTCAAATAGGTGTAAAGCGTTTCACGCTGATTCAGATCGTGATGGTAACGTCCGCCCCATCGGAATGTTTCGCCGCTGGCAATATAAAGACCGTCGAAATTAACATTTCGCTTTTTCAGAAATGATATTTTAGAGGCATCGAAATCCGAACCGACCACCCCAACCACATTAATGGAATGGAAGAAACTGGCGGCCGCGCTGAAATACAGGGCCGAACCGCCTAACGAATTTTCGCGGCGGCCGTAAGGCGTTTCAACAGTGTCATAGGCAATTGAACCAACCACAAGTATACTCATATGTGAACTCCCTGAAGATTACATTTGTTCGGGCGCGGATATGCCAAGTACATATAAACCATTGGCAAAAATGATACGACAGGCGTCGATCAGTGCCAAACGGGCTTTGCTTAGTTCCATGTCCTCGCTCATAACCCGGCATTCCGTGTAAAATTTGTGAAAGAGCGTTGCCAGTTCAAACAGGTAATTAACCATGCGATGCGGTTCAAACTGATAGGCGCTTACTTTTAAGGTTGCCGGAAAGTCGATCATATGTTTGATTAAATTTAACTCTTCCGTTTGTTTCAAAACGTTCAGTTCCGCATCGTCATATTCACCATAGCCACGTTGATGTGCAAGTTTCAAAATGCTGTGAATGCGCGCATGGGCGTACTGAACATAGAAAACCGGATTCTCGTCGGATTGTGTCCGCGCTAATTTGAGATCGAAATTGAGGTGAGCGTTCATATTGCGCATCAGAAAAAAATAGCGCGTAACATCTACCCCGACTTCGTCAAGAAGCTCATCCAGGGTGACAAAGTTGGCTTTGCGGGTAGACATCTTAATTTTTTCGCCGCCCTCGGTGAGGGTAACAAACTGGTGGATTAATATTTTAAAACGCGACGTATCGTAACCCAGGGCTTTAAGCCCCGCCAAAACATCCGGATAAGTGTCGATGTGATCGGCGCCGAAGATGTCGATCATCAGATCGTATCCCCGTTCGACTTTATCGATATGGTAGGCCGTATCCGGCAGACGATAAGTTGGTTCGCCGCTGCTTTTGATATAAACCCGATCCTGATCGAATCCCAAAAGGCTGGTACGGAACCAGGTTGCGCCTTCCCGTTCTTCAATCAGGTTTTTTTTCTTTAGAGCGGCGATGACTTTGTCAATATTTTTATTTTTATAAAGATCGTACTCATTGTAAAAAACGTCAAATGCGAAACCGAGGCGACTAATGGTATTTTTGATATCTTCAAAAATGGCCTCTTCCGCTCGCTGTTTAAAAAAATCGATATCTTTGTTGTCTTTAAACCGGTCCTTGTATTCCTGAAGTACGGAACGGGCGATTTCGCGAATATATTCACCCTGATAATAGTCGTCGGGAAAGTCGATCGATTCTCCCAGTTGTTCTTTGTAGCGTAAATATACGGATTCGCCCAGGATGCGCATTTGGCGACCGGCGTTGTTGAAATAATACTCGCGGGTGACGGCGTAACCCAGGGCTTCGTAAAGGCGTGCAATGGCGTCGCCCAAAACGGCCGGCCGGCCGTGGCCAACGGTCAACGGACCGGTGGGATTGGCGCTTACAAATTCGATTTGTATCGATTTTCCGTTTCCCTCTTTACTTTTACCGTAGCTTTCCTGTTGGGAGCGGATTGTCCGGAGTTGGTGATAAAGGTTTTCGTTTGAGGCAAAAAAGTTGATAAAACCGGGGCCGGCAATTTCAATCCTACTTATATAGCGTTTATCTTCCGGAATGAATGCCTTAATATCCTCTGCAATTGTTTTAGGTTTTTTACGCAGATGGCGGGCCAGTTGCATTGCCAGGTTGGTGGCGTAATCACCGAATTGCGTCTCTTTCGGCCGTTCGATGACAACGTCGACATCCTTTATATTATGATGTTCCAAAAATTTTTGTAACGCATCTCTGATGAACGCTTCCGTCGTCATACTTCCTCTTTTTCCGATACATATTCAATCTCAGCATCTGCCCACAAACGTTCAATGGCATAAAACTGACGCGTTTCCTCTTTAAATATATGCACCACCACATCAATATAATCGAGAATGATCCAGCGTTGGTATTCATACCCTTCTTTGTGGTAAGGCTTGATATCCTGTTTGCGCATTTCGTTTTCAATGTGCTCGGCAATCGCTTTTACCTGAATATTGGATTGGCCGGACATTATTACGAAATAGTCTGCAAAGGAAGAGAGTTTGGAGATATCCATTATGAGGATTTGTTGAGCTTTTTTTTGTTGACCGAGTTCAGCTAAATATTGTGCGGTTTTGTATGGGGACAAATGACCTCCGATTAATGTTTATTCTATTAATCTTATCTGCTTGAAATCATTGCCTATGATAAGCGTGATATCGGCAATGGGCGAGGGATTATCGAACGATTCGACATATTGCTTATCAACGCCTAAAAGTTGGGCCATATCCATGGCGCGTTCAAAATTATCCTGCGTGTCCAATTGGTCGATAATATGGGTGTGCGGTTCATCGAAATAGACTTCACCGTTTTTCAGGTAGTTGCCGGAATTGACAACATCGTAGTTTTGAGATCGTAAAATCTCGGAAAGACGGGCGGCAATGCCTTCCTCTCCGCAGGCGTTTAACACCTCTACTTGTGTTTTTCGCGGCGGCACTGGAAAATCGGGTTGTTCATTATCGGTTTCCGCCGCAGAAATTTCGGTACTTTGAACCGATGTCTCTTGTGGATCGGTTGTTCCCTGTGGTGTTGAAGTGGAAGCGGCGCCGCCGATATCAAACGAGAGCATGTTGCTGTTAATGACGTAATAACCACCGTAAGCGATTGCTGCAATCAAAATAAAATAAGCAAGGTATTTTAAAAGGTTTCGTTTCTTTTTGGCGGGAACAGAGCTGATTTTCGTTGTGTATTTTTGACGCTGTAGGGTTTGGGTGTTCCGTCTTCTTCTGTGTCTCAATGTCGTTCTCGTTCTCCCTGGACTTTTATCAACAAAAAAATAACCGAACGAAATAAGCGGGATTCGTCCGGTTATGAACGGTTCTCGTTAAATACGTCTATCAATAATTAAACGGATTTTGCCGGTAACTACCAAATGAACCTCCGATTGTGGGACGATATTGGTAATAAGGCATATTGTCGATACGAAGCATCAGACTTGTCTTGTCGTTGATCTGGTAATCAAGCTGAGCGCCGCCGAAAAATTGCGGTTCATTTAACGAAAATCCTTCACCGAATGTATTGTAAGGTGAAGACATGATGCCCAGATCTGTACGCAAATGCATTTTATCCGTTATTTGATAATGCATGGTGTTCATATAGGTACTCAACATTAAACCCTGACCACCGAAACTGCCGAATGACATCGAAACGGAATGATTCATCTGCAATTTAGATGGATCCAATAAACCGGAAGCCAAGCCCTGATAGGGATTATTCAAAATACCCGAAATATTGGGTTGTTTGGCATCTTCCTTGAGCTGGGCGTGCACCGGTATTTGCACCGCCAAAAATGCTAACAACGCCATAAGTATAATGAAATTACGCATATTAACTCCCGCTTTTTTTGCTAAATTATTAAAGAGAATGCATCAAATCAACATTTAGTTTTTACTCCGGGATTTAATTATTGTTTCGGCTTTTTTAAGCTGATCAAGATTGTTAATTCCCCGTGTTTCATCAAAGTTGGCTGATTGGACGGCATTAACGGTTTTGCCTTCGTTAATGAAGATCGATATCACGTCCGGTAAGTAATATTCGCCCTGGGCGTTATCATTGTCGACTAATTTTAAAGCCTCAAACAGGGGCTGCGCCTTAAAGATGTAAATGCCAACGTTGATTTCATTGACCCTTCGTTCCGCTTCGGTGGCGTCTTTATGTTCGACTATCTTTTGAACAAAACCATCTTGGTTTCGGATAATCCGGCCGTAACCGCCGGGGTCATCCAGTAACGAAGTAAGCAATGTAGCAGTCGCGCCGCTTTTTTGATGTTCCCGAACCAATGCTTGCGTGGTATCGTATGTTAACAATGGTACGTCTCCGGAAAGTACAAGTATGTCTCCGCTGTAGTTTTTCAGCAAGTTTTCCGTGATCTGGACGGCGTGTCCGGTGCCCAATTGTTCCGCCTGATGGGCGAATTCCACGGCCATGTCTTTGCAGGCCTCTTCAACAAGTTCACGTTTGTGTCCGACAATCAGAATGGTTTTACGGGAATTCAGATTCTTCGCTAAATCGATAACGTAATGCACCATGGGTCTGCCGTTCAGTTCGTGCAGCACTTTTGGCATATCCGATTTCATACGGGTTCCTTTTCCGGCTGCGAGAATAAGCGTAACTAAATCATTCACAGTAATCCTCTCTTTGTTTGGTTGGCGGATTCATTTATGAAACATTAAGTATGATATTATCGATCAATCGTGCTTTATTAAAATAGGCTGCGAGCGCCGCTAAAATTTGTTTACTGTGTTCATCGGGCTCTTCCAGCGTTTCGGCGTCCACAAATTCAATGTAATCAATTTTCGCTGATGTGTTTTCGCGGATGAATTCGCTCATTTTGTCCTTTATAAATTCATAATCGCGCCGTCCCTGGTTGAATAACGATTCAGCCATCTGTAAACTGCGATAAAGTACGGGCGCCTCCTTGCGTTCGTGTTGCGACAAATATTTATTGCGCGAGCTCATCGCCAGCCCATCGCTTTCTCTCACCGTCGGTGCAACAATAATCTCGACATCAAAGTTAAGATCCTTTACCATGCGCCGAACGATGATGGCTTGCTGCGCGTCCTTTTGACCGAAAACCGCCACATGGGGTTCTACAATGTTTAATAGTTTGCTGACCACGGTCGTTACGCCCCGGAAGTGAATAGGTCTGGATCTGCCGCATAATTTTTCGGATAGATCTTCCGTTACTACGTAAGTTTTGTACGGCTGCGGATACATGATTGCGCTGTTGGGATAGAAAAGTGCATCCACGCCTTCGCGACGGCAATTGGATGCATCCAGTCCGAAGTCCCGGGGATAATCCTCCAGATCTTCATTTGGAGCGAATTGAGTGGGATTAACGTAAATACTCACAACAGTACGGTCGGTATATTTTTGGGCCTCACGAACGAGGCTTAGATGGCCTTCATGCAGGTAACCCATGGTAGGCACAAATCCGATGGTATGGCCGTTTTGACGTTCATTTCGCGACCATTGTCTTATTTCATCGATTGCTTTGATAACTTTCATCGTCGTTTGGGAAATCGCCGTTTTTTACATCGTTGACAAATCGGGAAAACGCCGATGCCATTTCCGCGCCCATTTCCGAATATCGTCTGACAAATTTGGGTTTGAACTGTTCGTAGAGACCGAGCATGTCGTGGCTTACCAGAACCTGACCGTCGCATTGACTGCCGGCGCCGATACCAATGGTAGGAATGGTTACCTGTTCGGTGATTTGGGCGGCTAACGCGGCGGGAATCTTCTCCAAAACCAATGCGAATATGCCGGCTTCCTGTAACAAGCGTGCATCCTTTTTTAATTGATCGGCTGCGGAAGTGTCTTTACCGCGTAAACTGTATCCCCCGAATTGGTGGATCGATTGCGGCGTTAGGCCCAGGTGTCCCATAACGGGGATACCGAATCGGGTAAGGGCGCCGATAGTGTCGGCAATGGCCTCGCCGCCTTCCATCTTAACGGCTTCGGCGCCGCATTCCTGTAAGAAACGACCGGCGTTTTCAACGGCTGTACGTCGGTCGCTCTGATAAGAGAGAAACGGCATATCCGCTACCAGTAGAGCTCGTTTTGTCGACCGGCGCACGGATTTTGTATACAGTACCATCTCTTCCATGGTCACGGAAAGCGTATTTTCGTGTCCGCCCATCACCATGCCTCCGGAATCCCCCACTAAAATAATATCAATACCGCTGCCATCCAGAATTCCCGCCATCACGGCGTCGTACGCCGTTAACATAGCGATTTTCTGTCCCTCCGCCTTCATTTTAAGAATCTGCGGAACGGTTACTTTTTTTTGATCGCGATTAACTGTCATGCCTTAGCTCTTTTTGGGCTCATTCATTTGTCCGTGTGAAATTTTCAATAATTCCGCCGCCTAATACCCGATCGCCTTCATAAAAAACAGCCGATTGTCCCGGCGTTACGGCTTTTTGGGGCTCGTCGAACACAACACGTACGCGCCTTTGATCCAATGCATAGAAGGTTGCGTTGCTGCCGCCGTCTTTATATCGGATTTTGACCCGCCCCCTTAATCCGCCGTTCAGTTGTTTGATTCCGATAAAATTGGCATCGCGTACGGTAAATTCGTCTGAGTAGAGTTCCTGCTTTTCGCCCACAACCACTTTGTTTTCCTCGGGATCGGTTTCGATGACGTACATGGGTTTTCCGAATGCAGTGCCGATGCCGCGCCTTTGACCGATAGTGAAGAAAGGATAACCTTTATGTTCACCCACTTTTTCCCCTTCCTGATTTACCAAATCGCCGCCATCAACCTTATCCTCCAGGCCGTCGACCATCTGCTTTAAGAATCGCTTATAGTCGTTGTCCGGCACGAAGCAGATTTCCATACTCTCTTTTTTATCCGCCGTGCGTAAACCGTGATCGTGGGCAATTTGCCGCGTTTCCTCTTTTGATAAATCTCCGAGCGGGAAGATGGTGCGCGCCAGGCTTTCCTGTTTAATACCCCATAATGCGTAGGATTGATCTTTGCGGTCATCTTTGCCGCGGTAGAGTTCGTAACAACCGCTTTCGGGATTGTACTGAGAACGGGCGTAATGACCGGTGGCTATGTAATCGGCGCCCATCTCCTTTGCCTTTTCGATGAGAGATTTCCATTTAATGCTGATATTGCACTGAACACAGGGGTTAGGGGTGCGTCCGGCCATGTATTCATTTATGAAATCATCAACAACCGTATCGTGAAATTGGCGGCTGAAGTTAAGCACATAGTGCGGAATGCCGATCTTTGCGCAAACCATTCGGGCGTCATTTATGGAATCAAGAGAGCAGCAACCGCTTTCGTGATTGATATTGCCGCCTACAAGCTCGTAATCCCATAACTTCATAGTGATGCCGATACAGTTATAGCCCTGTTCCTTAAGGAGCAAAGCCGCGACCGAACTGTCGACGCCGCCGCTCATGGCGATTACGACGGTTTTATCTATATGCATAATACATCGCTATCTTATTTAACTTATGTTTTTTTCGATCACAATTTTACTGCCGTTTTCCGTAAAGTGGAAGTGGATGCGGTCCATTAACATGCGTACCAGGTAAATACCGCGGCCGCTGTCCGAAAGTAAATTTTCGGGTGCGAGCGGATCGTCAATTTTTTCAGGCCTAAAACCCGACCCCTCATCCGCAACGGTTATCAGCAAAACATCATCGCGGCAGCAAAAACCCATGGATACTTCTTTGTTAACATCATTTTTATTGCCATGGTGTACGGCGTTATTGAATAATTCCGTAACCGCGATCGAGAGGTCGTCCACATTCGATTCACTAAATCCTACTTCACGAGCGATTTCATTGGTGATACGCTCAACTTCACTCAGGTATTCCACGCTACTCGGAAACCGGGTTTTATATTGGTTGTCTTTAAGCAGCCCCATGGCAAAATCCCTTAAAATACAAAAATTTAGAGAACTCCCCTAACTATGTCAAAAAATATTAGGTTCCTTTATGGCAAATGGAAGCACTGTCCTCAATCAACATCTATGGTTATATATAATCGGTTCATTTTCACGAGACTGCAATTTCCGGTCGGCTTGAAACCACAAAGGCTGATTTATTAATCCGGTTAGCCCATGAACGGATCGATAAAATGGACAAATAACCATCCCGAGACGGTATCAAAAACTTCGTGTTAAAAAACATGCGTTTAAACGATGAAGCGAGCCGCATCACATAAATTCCGGAAGCGATATTTTATCTTGGTTCAAATTTTCCGGGGCCTGTGATGGATAATGAAATAAATTTAATTAAAATAACTTTACACAATGGATTTGAAAATGAAATGATGTATGCGAACAAAATTAAAGGCGCACTTTTCCTCAAACCCGGAAAATGACTTGCTGTGAGGTATAAACCACGTTTTAAGCTTTAACAAGGAGTTGCGATTGTTTACCCTAATGAATGCCCATCTACCATGGTTCCTGATGATGGCTCTGATTTTCTTACAATCGGCGCAGAGTAAACTGCCGGATACCACGCACTATTTCGAATACAGCGATAAAGTGCTTCATTTTCTCGTTTTCGGGGTTCTCGGAGCCTTAATTTACCGCGGATTTTCAAAAACCATAACCGATCGTACTTCGGTGCTCGCCTACTGGACCGCTGTTATTCTGGGCGCTTTATTTGCATTGAGCGATGAATGGCATCAATCCATGGTGCCCGGCCGTGAAGCGGATTTCTGGGATTGGCTGGCCGATCTGTTTGGAATTCTATTCTTTATCTACCTCTATCGTTATTTCCAGAAGCGTAAACTAAAAACCCGCACATAAAACACGTCCAATTCACTCCAGTTTGAGTTCAAAACCGCGGAAGGTCGAGATGACCGGGCGGTGATCGGACACTTCGGCAGGGTAGGCGGGGTATTGATCATCCACGTAAAAAACTTCTGTTTTGCCGTCGCCGTATTCGCCGAGGGCGTCCGATGTGATCAGGATATGATCGATTAAACTGCGATAACGGCTATCAATGTAGGAGTATTGGTTACCTATATTTTGCGTTAAAAAGTGAAAAAGCTCCGGCCGTTCATAAAAACCGCGAAACACAAGCGAGTCCGAAAGTTCATCATTCCAATCTCCGAGTACCACAAAATCCGGGTCGGCGCCGGCGGCAATTTCATCTTCGATGTAGCCGGACAGTAAATCACAGGCTTGCTGGCGACGCGCATCTTCCTCATCACCGGAAAAGGCTTTCAAATGAAGAACGATTAAATTGAAATCGAAGGATATCCCTTCATTATCACGTACGATTATATGCGTCATTAATGGCGGACGCGGAAATGCGAAACCGTTGTCTTCAAAAAGGAGCTTATAATCCGAGGCGACGCTGATCAGCGTTGATTTGTAGATAAGGCCGACCTTTTGATAACTGCCGTTGCCGTAGGTGTGTGAAGACCATATCCCGCGCCATTGCGGCAGCCCGTCCAGCATTTCCAGAAAAGCGCTGACGCTGCCAATCTCCTGCACCGCAATCAAGTCGATATCCATTTCGCGAATCAACTGTCGGGTTTTCTCGATGGTGGTTTGTCCGTCGAGCGGGAAATTTTCGATATTCCAGGTAGCAACTTCGAATGTACTACTTTTCCCGATGGTCGCGACCAGGGTGGAGTCCTCTGTTCCGTTGTCTTTGCCATTCGTGATGCGTTCGGTGCAGGCCGACCAAAGAATGAACAAGAAAAAAATCAAAAAATAACCGAATCGTGTCATAAAATCCCTTTTCATAAAAGTTAGCTATCATCAACCGAAGCCCTAATTTAGTCAAACTTGTGCAAAAATAAAAATGCTGCAAGTCGCTATCCAACCTTGTTTCCATCTTTTAAAGAACGAAAAACGGCAGGCGCATTATGTCGCCATAAAGGATAACCATACCATCGGATCACTAATATCTCCTTGCGTGACGGCCGTTTCAAACCGTATGAAGGGTTCCGGCTGTTGATATCCCCAGGAGTGTGGCATCTGCTCCGACGGGATTTATAAACAAATCGGTTAAACCGAGAACCAACCGACGCGACGTGCGCAAAGATTGCAATCAATTTCCATGCATTCTATATTAAACAAGGAGGTTTTAATGTTAACGATCATCACTTCAATCATTTTTTTAAGCGTCGTCGGGATTCTGGGGCTCTTTTTTTTCTTTAATTATATCATCCACAAAATTTTCTATTTGCCGCATGTACACAATGAGAAAACACCCGTAGATTTTGATATCGCCTGCGAAGAATATTTCGTTAAAACCAATCACGGAAAACAATTGCAGGTTTGGGACATTCAAACCGGAAAACCGGAGATCACCATTGTGGGCATTCACGGCTGGGCGAATAGTGTATCGGTCTTGTTGCCGCTTGCAAAAGCCCTGAGCGGCCATTGGCGGGTGGTATTAATCAACACCCGTAATCACGGCAAAAGCGATGATGACGGGCATATTACGTTAATTAAATACAAAGAAGATCTGATCCATTTAATTGATCATATCAGATCCAAAGAAACGCTCGAATCTAAGCTGGTCTTACTGGGTCATTCGCTGGGGGCGGCCGCTTCGCTATTTGCCGCTTCAAGAGACAACAGAATCGATGGCGTTATTTCCATAAGTACCTTCGCCGATCTGGAAGAAGTATTAAGAAAGGGACTTTCACGCAATAAATTTTTGAAAAGTGTTATGGGTGGCATATTAAGCTATATCGAATTCCGGACGGGCGAACATATTCACGAACTGTCGCCGAAGGAAACCATCCGAAAATACAAGGGTCCCGTGCTAGTGGCCCATGGCACCAAAGATGAAGTGATCGATTTTAATGCTTCTGACAGGATTGTTGAAAATGCGGAACGTAACAATGTTCAAAAATTGGTAATGAAAGATCATAACCACGGCTCGTTGTTGAAGGATCAGAAATTGGCGGATGAAATACTTCAATTCATCGACCGGTTTCTGGATACCTGAGACGTTCATCGGCGTGTCGGGCGAACTTAAATTCCGAAATAGTCCGCCATGGAACAACAATTCGCAAGATGGAGACTGAAAGATAGCCATGCTGAATTGTTGATTGGTTCGCCGGGCTTTGCACTTGACAATTCACTAAATTGATCGATCCTTTACTTTTTGCAATACGATGGTTTGAACCAGGGCATGCCTGCCGATGTTCATACGTGCGAAAGGGCTTTGGTAAAGTCAGGAGGGGCGGCGTTCCCACCGGGTGATTTTGATTCTTGTATGGCGAACCATTATATTGGCCTTTTTTCAAACAGTAATTCATGAAGGAGAGAGACCGCATGTATAATACAAAAGTGGTGGGCGTGGGACGCTATTTACCCGAACGTGTGGTTACCAATTTCGATCTCGAAAAATTGATGGATACATCCGATGAATGGATCAGGGCGCGGACGGGGATTGTCGAACGCCGTTTTGCCGGAAAAGAAGACACGACATCATCCATGGGTGCAGAAGCTGCCAGGGAAGCGTTGAATCAGGCCGGCTTAACGGTCGACGACATCGATTTCATCATTTTTGCGACCTTGAGTCCCGATTATTTCTTCCCCGGTTCCGGATGTCCTCTTCAGGTGCACTTGGGCATCAATAATAAAGGCGCGCTGGATATTCGCAACCAGTGTTCCGGTTTTGTGTACGGTTTGGCTACCGCCGATCAGTTCATCAAAACGGGTATGTACAAAAACATCCTATTGGTGGGCTCTGAAGTGCACAGTCGCGGTTTGAACTTTTCGACCGAAGGCCGGGATGTGGCGGTGATATTTGGCGACGGGGCAGGCGCAGTAGTCTTAACGGCGACCGAGGAAAAAGAGCGCGGCGTGCTCACCAACCACCTCCATGCGGACGGCCGTTATGTAAAAGAATTGTGGCTGGAAAATCCGGGTAGCGCTTCCGATCCTTATGTATCTAAGGAAATGATCGACAACGGAAGTGTGTACCCCTATATGAACGGTCGCTATGTCTTCAAATATGCGGTTACCAAATTTCCGCAGGTGATCAATGAGGCGCTGGAAAAAACAGGCTACAAAAGCGATGATCTCGATCTGGTGATTCCGCACCAGGCGAACGAGCGCATTACGGAAGCAGTGCAGGAGCGGCTTGGTTTGCCGAGAGAGAAAGTTTATCGTAATATCCGGCGCTATGGCAACACCACGGCGGCTTCCATACCCATTGCCCTCAGCGAATGCGTGGAAGAGGGCAATATCAAGGACGGATCGCTGGTATGCCTGGCTGCATTTGGCAGCGGTTTTACCTGGGCGTCCAGTTTGATTCGATGGTAAGAATACATTTATCGCCACAGTATCATAAAACAGAAAAGGTGGGATATCGTGCCTAAGAAGAAGAATCCTTTTAATATACAACAGAACACATCGATGCGTCGGCCGGAGTGGCTCAAAGTGCGATTGGGCGCCGGTCAAAATTTTGGAGACGTACGCTCGCTCGTATCGGATCAAAAACTGCATACCGTTTGTGAAAGCGCCCGTTGCCCGAACATCGGCGAATGCTGGAGCCGTCGCACGGCGACTTTCATGATCCTCGGTAATATCTGTACCCGGAGTTGCCAGTTTTGCAACATTGAGACAGGGAAGCCTACCGAACACGATCTGGACGAACCCAAACGTGTGGCCGAAGCCGTTGCCAGGCTAAACCTGCGGCATGCGGTCATAACTTCGGTGGCGCGGGATGATCTGAAAGACGGCGGCGCTTCCATTTTTGCCGAAACCATACGCTATATACGCGAATATCAGCCCGGTTGTAGCGTCGAAGTGCTGATCCCGGATTTTAAAGGAGAACTCAGCAATCTGGATATTGTGCTCAAAGCCGCACCGGATATTCTGAATCACAATATGGAAACGGTGGAACGATTGCAGAAGCCGGTCCGCATTCAGGCGCAATACGATCGCTCTCTGTCCATACTGCGGCACGCCAAGGCCCAAAATTTTGTAACAAAATCCGGCATGATGGTCGGGCTGGGGGAACACTACGACGAGATCATTCAGACATTAAAGGATCTGCGCAAAATCGATTGCGATATTTTAACCATTGGACAGTATTTGCCGCCCACAAAAATGCATTATCCGCTTGACCGGTTCTATGATCCTGAGGAGTTCAAACAACTGAAAACCGTTGCAATGGGCATGGGTTTCTCCCATGTGGAATCAGGACCGCTTGTGCGTAGCTCCTATCACGCTGATGAGCAGGTTAAAAAAAGCGAATCGCGTTCGTCCGTTGCATAAACCGGAAAGAGCCTGAAGCGAACGTATGTATGCCCGGATCGGGTTCTATATTCGCCCATAATTAATACATGTTCGTTCAATAAAATTCGGAAAGCAAAGTTCGATCGGTCTGCTTTAAAGAGGTCGATTGCGTTGTTTCGTCGAAATTTTCCGGATGAAACGCATCATGTGTTCGTAGTGTGAGCCTTTCCAGTAAATCTTACCGCAACTGAGACAGCGAAAAAATTCATTAAAGCTTTGCCGGGTCTGTTCGGGTAAAGAATCGTAAATTTCCGCTTTTGACGCTTCTTGGATCGTTCCGTTACAATCAAGACAAATAGAAAAGGACTTGATGCTTTCGAATAGATCGAATTTAGTGATTACTTCTTCAATCTGGGTTTCACTGTCGGTGGAGCGCACCCAATAGCCGCGTTGGACCTGACCGTGTTTAAGCAGCTCCACATCGCGGGTGAGAATGATGCGGCAGCTCTCTTTGGCAATCGCGATGATCTGCCTGTCATCATAACCGTTATCATAGAGGGAGTCGAATCCCAGCATACGCAGTTTACGCGCCAGTTTGCCGAGGTTCACGTCTAAGATGAAACGCGGATTGCGTAAAGGTTCGGCGCGCAGACGATTGACGGCGCCTATATTAAACAACTCGAATACAGGGTAAACCGCTACCCGTTCTTTACCCTCCAGATGGTGTTCAAAGGCGACGGGATTGTTATCTACCAGGATTAAATCGATTTCGGGATGGGGAACGCCCAGCGATTCGATTACATCCTTAACCGTCGGTGCGCCAAAGATATTGACCGTAAATGTTTTGAAGCGTTTTTCCGGTGGGAGAAAATCATTCAGTTCCGCATAAAATCGGATCGAAACCTGTTTTGTTGTATTCAACATTGTGGCTGCAATCATTCAGGACTGATTTAAGACTTCTCGTACTTTGTGGGTAAGCTGGCTGAGTGAATAGGGTTTTTGAATATAGGCGACCCGGTCTCTCAATATTTCAGCGTGCTTCAGGTTCGTATCGACATAACCCGAGGTAAAAATAATTTTCACTTTGGGATCCATCTCGTTGAGTTGGTAGGCCAATTGTAAACCGTCTACTTCCGGCATCACTACATCGGTTATCAAAAGATCAAAGCGGGTATTATTTTCTTTGAGCACTTCAAGAGCTTCAGCGCCGTTTCTGGCGGTTTTTACATTATAACCCATCGAGATAAGGCCCTCACGCGAGAAATCCAGTACATCGGCGTTGTCTTCAACAAATAGAATGGTTTCGTTGCCGCGAAGATGCGCCTTTTCGGATTTAACGGCGTCCGTACGTTCTTCCTGCAGCGATTCGATAGCAGGCCAGAAAATAGTGATGCAGGTACCTTCTCCGGTTCGACTATCCACTTCGATCGCGGCGTTGTTCTGTTTAACGATTCCGTAAACGGTGGAGAGCCCCAGGCCGCTTCCTTTACCGAACTCTTTGGTTGTAAAAAAAGGATCGAATATTTTTGATTGTGTTTCTTCATCCATCCCGATGCCGGTGTCGGCGATGCTTAATTGTACATAATTTCCCCTGTCGAGCCATTCGCCGTTTCGGTATTTCGGCGCGTCGATAATCAAATTTTCCGTTGCAATTGTGATCTGCTTTCTGAACGTTTCATCGCGTTTGGATTGTATGGCGTCCTGGGCATTTAGAATGAGGTTGAAAATCACCTGTTCGATTTGTGTTGGATCGGCTTTTATTGTAAATACGCTGTTATCGAATTCCGTATTTAATTTAATATCTTCGCTGATCATTCGTTGAAGCATGCCTAACAGCTTTCTTATCCGGTCATTAAGATTGAGCGTTTGCGGTTGTATAATTTGTTTGCGGCTGTATGCTAATAACTGTTTTACCAGTTCGCTGGCCCTCTCACCGGCTTCCAATATATTATTAAAGTTTTGGTTTAAGGCGTTATTATCACCGCTTTTAAGAAGACCCAACTCGGCGTAGCCGTTAATGGCCGTGAGAATATTGTTGAAATCGTGTGCGATTCCACCGGCCAGTTTTCCGATGGCCTCCATTTTTTGGGCCTGATGCAACTGCTCTTCAAGTTTTTTCCGTTCGCTGATGTCTCTTAAAATACCCTGACTGGCGATACCGTCCTTATATTCGATATACGAAACCGATGTTTCCACTTCGATGCGTTTACCGCCTTTCGACAGCGCTGTAAATTGGTAGCTTTGGGATATTTTTCTACCTTCAGCCATTCGTTTGATGCGGTCGGTTACCATCTCGCGACTTTCGGGCGCCACCATCTGCATAAAGTCAAAATCGGGATGTTGTACATCTTCCAGTGTAACTTCGAACATCTTTTGAAATTTATTGTTGATCATTTCAAATTTACGGTTATACAGAAGATAGATGGCGTCATTGGAGTTTTCGATGAGATTACGATATTTTTTTTCGCTCTCACGCAGAGCTTTTTCGGCCATTTTTTGCGCGGTAATTTCTCGGGCAAAAGCGATAACCACATCCTGGCCGAAATATTGCCCCCTGTGTAAAACCACATCCTTGGGGAAAATTTCGCCGTTCTTTCGGATGCCCCAAAATTCAAATCGTTGCGGCGTGCCTTCCATTGCCTTTGCCAAACATCGTTTTACTTCTTTCAAATCGTTGTAGCCGGGCGCGGCCAGAGGCTCCGGCGTCTTCCCTATGAAAAATGATTTGGGATATCCGTATAACCGTTCGGCGCCATGATTTACGTCGATAAATTCCCCGTTTGGTTTTTGAATATATATGGCGTCGGTAGCGTTATCGAACAATTGATGGTAACTCTCTTCCGAATGCCGCAGTTGTTCCTCTGCAAATTTTTGTTCGATGGATATACTGATTTGTTTGGAGGCAAAATTTAATAAATGCAGATCTTCACTGGAATAGGCGTGTTTATCTTCATAATTCTGTATAACTAAGGCGCCGATGGGTTCTTTTTTGCTGAATAGCGGGATCCCCATCCATACCTTACAGGGCGTGCCAATCCTTCTTACCTTTCCTTCCTCAACCAGTTTGTGAATATCATCGGAGGTTAATAATAAGGGCTCGCCGTTTTTGATGACGTTTTCCGAAAGAGTCTTTTTTGCGGGAACTCGAGTGAATTTATCGTTTTGGTCCGAAGAATACGAAGTGTATATTTGATCTTTCTCTTTATCATGAAATATAACGGTGAAATTGCTGGTATCGATCACCCGGCCCAGTTGTTGCTGTATGAGTTTGTATAAGTCAATCAAACTGTTGCTGGTGTGAATGGCATTGGATATCTGGTTTTGTACATCGTGGATGATTTCGGCCCGTTTTCGATCGGTTATATCGGTCAGGGTGCCTATTAAGCGAACCGCCTCGCCGTCCTGATTATAGCGGGCGGATCCTCTGTTCAGAAACCAACGGATACTCTTGTTTTTGTGGTTTAGACGGTGTTCAAATTCATGCTCCCGAATAACCCCGTTTTTATAACGTTGATAAATTTGTTTCAGTTGCTTGATGTCTTCCCGATTGAAGAGTGAAAGAATCGCTTTGGGATGGTCGGCGACTTCATCTTCACGGTAACCCAGAATACTTTTCAAATTGGCGTCAATGTAAACTTCATTGTTGGTTAAATCCCAGTCCCAAATTCCAACCTGACCCGCAACGCGCGCCAATTTGTGACGCCGCTCCCGTTCTTTAAGCGTTTTCTCCATTGCCTTCCGGTCGGAAATGTCGATCAATACGCCCTGAACGCCGACGATGCGTTTGCCTGAATAAACCGGGCGGGCATTGGTTCGTACCCAGACGATTTCATTTTTTTTGGTAATAAATCGATACTCGCTGGCTTCCATATGGCCGGACAAAATATAACGAAATTGTTCTATGCGTCCCGGGAGGTCATCCGGATAGATGAAATCGGTGTATTGTTTACCGATAATTTCTTCAGCCGTATAGCCGCTTATCGCCTCGATGTTCGGCGTGATATAAATAACCCGGGATTGCATATCGAGTTTATACACAATTTCATTCAGGTTTTCGACGAGCTGTTGGTAATCGATATGCATTTCCTTTTGGGCCGGACTTAAGACGCCCTGAACCAAATAAAATGCCTTTCCCCCGGCATCGGCTTCTTCAAGT
Organism: uncultured Calditrichaceae bacterium; assembly: GCA_964542915.1. GTDB lineage: Bacteria > Calditrichota > Calditrichia > Calditrichales > Calditrichaceae > CAZIVP01. Next base: position 643,423 of record CAZIVP010000001.1, read on the forward strand.
ATTTCACTCGACCATTTGTAATAAGCTTTACCGCCGCTCTTATTCTTTATATGAAGAGTCAATGTCTGCTCGTATTGATCCGAGTGAAGAAATTCGCTTAGGTTTTTAAAAGCGGCTTTGTTTTTACCGGGTTTTAAAGCATCAAAAATATCACCGGTATTGGCGGCGTTTTTAAACGCAAATATATCATCGAACGACCTGTTCTTTGCAATAATTTTACCGTCCGCATCGATAAGACAGACCGGATATTGCATCACAGCGATTATTGGCTTCCATTCTTTGGAAATGTGTTCAGACATGACAGGTTAATAACTCCGGATAAAATCAATCGCTTCAATTTCTGTTAGACAAAAAATTCGACTATTTAATTGTATCGGTAGATTACATAATTATTTGAGTTAAAATAAGGATTATCTTAATTTTTTACCAGTATAAAAGACAATTATTACCTGTTCAAAACGAATGATCGTTTTGGATCCGAACAGCTTGACTTGAGCGGTATAGAGGGTTAACGACGGATTTCATTAAATGCATTAAAATATGTTGTTTTAAGTTATGATATTATCGACGGAAATGATCCTAATCGTTTTTTTTATCTCTCTCATTGGCGCCCTCATCCAGGGTACAATTGGCTTTGGGCTTGGTCCGCTTGCAGTGCCGTTGCTGGCGTTAATCGATCCACGCTTCATTCCGGGGCCCCTATTGATGGCGGCGTTGTTGCTTAATCTAATGATGTTCCGGAGAGAGCATACGGCTGTTAACAAGCCCGACTTGATTTGGGCGATGGGCGGTCGTCTTATTGGAACCGTCGCGGGCGCCGGCCTGCTTTATCTGCTGAGCAGCAGCGATTTAACGCCTTTTTTTGCCGCCATGGTTCTCCTTGCGGTTTTGATCAGTGTATCGGGATGGCGTATCGCTATTAAACCGCTTAATCTCACCGCTGCGGGATTGCTAAGCGGTTTTATGGGAACGGCCTCATCCGTTGGCGGAGCGCCCATGGCTATGCTTTACCAAAACGAAGAGGGAGCGCGCATACGAGGCACCCTGGCCGTTATTTTCATTTTCGGTACAACCATCGGTTTGCTGGCGCTTCTGATCATCGGTCGGTTAGGTAAAAGTGAGTTGCAACTGGGGTTGCTTTTAACGCCCGGCATCGTTGGAGGTTATTTGGGATCAGGCATGACCAGAGCTTGGTTGGACCGCGGTTTTATGCGCCCCGCCATTCTTACATTGTCTACATTGCTGGCGCTCTTTTTGATTGTACGCCGTTTGTTCTAACGTATTTTGCAGAGGATCGATTGTACAAACATCGGCGTCTCGATGCAACACCGATGCGAAGACGAAGAGTGAACAGCTTGTTTTAACGGCTGCAACCTGATTTTTTGACGGAATTTGCGGCTTTTGAAAAAGTGCTTATATTTCCTGTATAACACACCATGTTGAAAGAAATGGATGGAGCACTGCTATGAATTCCGTTGATGTATCACAGGCCATGCGGGCGTCGTTGCCCGAGAAACTGCCGCCCGCTCCTAAATTTGAAACCGGCATACGGCGGGCGCCCAATCGTGGTTTAAACCTGTCTAAGCAAGAGAAAGTTAAAGCTCTTAAAAACGCCTTGCGATATATCCCCCAGGCATTACACGAAGCCCTCGCACCGGAATTTTTGCAAGAACTGACGACGATGGGACGCATATACGGGTATCGTTACCGACCGGAGGGGCGCATCAAAGCGCGGCCGGTGGATGAGTATAGAGGCATTTTGAAGGCGAGAGCGCTTCAACTGAATATTGATAACAATCTCGATTTCGATGTGGCCCTTTATCCTTATGAGCTGGTTACCTACGGGGAAACCGGTCAGGTTTGTCAAAACTGGATGCAATACCGCCTCATCAAACAATATCTTGAGGTAATAAGAGAGGATCAGACCCTCGTAGTTCAATCCGGCCATCCGCTGGGCATTTTTCCGAGTAGTAAAGAAGCGCCCCTCGTTATTTCCACCAACGGTTTACTGGTGGGGCAATGGGACCATCCGGAACATTTTAAAAAATTGGCGGCCATGGGTGTCTCCAATTATGGACAGATGACGGCGGGCGGTTGGATGTATATCGGACCGCAAGGAATCGTACACGGTACCTATCTTACCCTGCTTAACGCAGGGCGTCGTTACCTCGGTATCGCCGAAGACAAGGATTTGAAAGGTGTATGTTTTGTCAGTTCCGGTCTGGGCGGTATGTCCGGCGCACAGGCAAAAGCCATCGAAATCGCCGGCGGTATCGGTGTTATTGCGGAAGTGGATTATAGCCGCATCGAAACCCGTCGTTCCCAGGGGTGGTTAAGTCTGGTATCCGATAACCTCAACGAAATTGCCGGTTGGATTACCGAGTATCGACATAATGGCCGGGCAGTTTCCATTGCTTATTACGGAAATGTGGTTGATCTGCTCGAATATCTGGTGGAAAATCAGATAGACGTTGAACTGTTATCGGATCAAACTTCCTGCCATGCGGTTTATGAAGGGGGTTACACGCCCGCCGGAATCTCGTTTGAGGAAGGGCGCCGTTTATTGAAAGAGTCTCCGCAAGAATTTAATCAGGCGGTTAATCGTTCTCTTAAGCGTCATTTTCAGGCGCTCAAGACTTTGACGGAGCGCGGAGCGTACTTCTGGGATTACGGTAACAGTTTTATGGCTTCCGTGTTTGAGGCCGGCGAGACGGATATTGCGCACAACAAAAGAGACACTTCCGAGGGTTTTATCTGGCCGTCGTATGTGGAAGATATTATGGGTCCGATCTGTTTTGATCGCGGTTTCGGCCCCTTCCGCTGGGTCTGTCTGAGCGGAAAAGATGAAGATTTGCACAAGACCGACCGGGTTGCCATGGATTGTATCGATCCAAAGAAAAGTTCGTTGCATCGGGATAACCATCATTGGATAGCGACGGCTGATGAAAACAAGCTGGTGGTTGGCAGTAAAGCACGCATCCTGTATTCCGATGAAGAGGGCAGGATTCAAATTGCGCTTAAATTTAATGAAATGGTACGAAACGGTGTGATCGGACCGGTGATTATCGGACGCGATCATCACGATGTATCGGGCACCGATTCGCCGTTCCGGGAGACGGCTAATATTTATGACGGCAGCCGTACTACGGCCGATATGTCCGTTCATTGTTTTGGGGGCAATATCGCGCGCGGCATGACGCTGGTGGTCTTATCCAACGGCGGGGGCGTCGGTATCGGACGCGCAAGTAACGGTGGTAATGGCATCGTTCTGGACGGTAAAAAAGAGACCGACGCGGTTATTAGAAGCGGGTTGTCCTGGGATGTAATGGGCGGTGTGGCGCGGCGAAGCTGGGCGAGAAATCAACCCGCCATAGAAACGGCCAGAGCCTGGAATGAAAAGCATAAAGATGAAGGGCACATCACACTACCGCAAACACCGCCGGATGGTTTGGTTGAGTCGCTGATCGATCGTTCCGAAGAGTAGCCCGGAACACGGTGCGTGTATCGATTGATCGTAAACCGGTTTTAATCTTCCCCCACCCGGCCCAAAGGCAATTCTTCCAGATTAATCTCGCTCAAATTGAAACGTTCCACCAGTAACTGCTGGTCATTGATTTCACGGTCGCCGACGATTTGTACATCCAATATACCGCCCGCTTTAATACCGGTGCGTAAAAAGTTCATCTCATCCAGGCAAAGGCTCCAACCGTTTAACCAGTTTTCCAGATCGCGTCGCTGGTCCTGATCGCCTTTGAAGTGTACGAGTAAATCGATATCGCTGCCGGGCTGGGCGGTTTTATTTTTAGCGCTGCCCAGCAAATAACACGCTTTAACTCCGAAACGTTCGGGATCAATCTGAGAAGCCAGCTTTTCCGCCATATAGGTGCGCCATACCGTATGATCTTCGGGTTGTGCTCCGACGGTCAGATTACGGTGTACTTCCTGCGGCGAGGCGAGCGCTGTCGAAGGAGGCGCTAAAATGCCGGCTGCGAACTCCTGATCGGCGTTCATCAGCAGGCTGAGTAAAAATCCGTTGGCCGCCTGGGAGACTTCAATAACATGAACGACGTCGCTTAAATAGGAGTAGGCCGGCACTAACTCAAATAGCATGTTGGGCGCCTCTTTAAAAAAGGATTCCCTGAATATAACGCCTTCGTCATCGGGATAGAGCGGCAGGTAAAAGATGGAAGATTCCACCAAATCCTGGAAAAAGTGGGTGCCGAAGGACAGATCGGGAAGATAGTTGCCTTTTTTCTTGGCAATTTCAATTAATACGGCGGCGTTGTTGATATCGGAATACGTTACGCTGACGCCCAGCTTAATATCGCCGCGACTGCCCCAACGGCCGGGGCCCATTAAAATAAACCGACGCTTGGGTAATAGTTTATTCAGCTCGCTCACCACCTGACCGATGGCTTTCAAATCTTCCAGGTCTTCGACTTCGCTGTATTTATCGGGCTCCACATAAACGATATATTTAATATTGTTCACGGTGCCGTTGGATATGTATCGACGGGCGGAGAAAATAATACGCTCCTGCGGCAAATTATCCGGGATGATGGCCGGGGCGTGGTATTGTGAATAACTTTGCGGACGGCATTGCAGTAGATAAAAATTTTTGCCGTCGTGTGCAAATTCGATATCCACAGGTGTTGCCATTGCGCTCTGGAGCACCTTTAATATGGTATGAATTTCTTTTACGAATGCTGTATCGGATATGAGTCCCTCGAACGTAATAACGGTATCGGCTTCCTGAAAATTGGTGTTAAAAGCGGTCGGTTTTCGCAGATGATCGTGCTCGAATACGGAAGCCAGTTTATCAATGACAGGATATTCGTTACCATGCTCGCGCAATAATTCCGAAATGTCAATGGTCTCGAATTTATTGGTTTTAAGATTGATGACATCCATTTTTTGCGGTGAATAACGCACCCTTTCATCAAGACTCACATTGGCGCGTAAATTCGGCTGCCCGGGGGCAACAAGGGTGGGGTAATCGTCGCTCAAACGGTCCACCGCGCGGGTGCCCAAACCCGGAACCAGGCGTACTAAACCGTCCTCCCGTTTAATACGCGGCGACCAGCGAAATTCATTATTGCTGAAAGCCACGCCGGCAAAGGCCGGCATGAAATAATCTCCGACCTGTTGTCCCACCACTTGCTGGATCATGACGCCCATCTCTTCATGAAAATCGAGCAGCCCGCGTTCCGCACGATACTGAATGGGATCGGGGCCGATGGTGGATGCGTAAACCTCGGCAATGGCGTCCATCAGGGCATTCAAACGCTCTTCTTTGCTGCCTTGATTGGCGATGAATAAACTTTTGTATTTGCCTGAAAAAGCCGAACCCAGGCGATCTTCCAGGAGGCTGGAGCTCCTGACAACCAGGGGCCGCGTGCCAAAATCGTCCAAAGCCACCGATAAACCCTGCTTCAATTCGCCCGGAAAGTGCGAATTTTTAAATAGTTGGATAATATGCGGATACTCTTTTTTGACCTCTTCGATCGGTTTGTATTTTTGTTCTAAAATCTCTTCCAGGTTGTTATAGTGCATGAAATGGATCATGGAATCGGAGGTGATGTACCAGGTTTTAGGGGTTTTGATATCGCGGAGTACATTTTTGAATTCATTGGCTTTACGCAATACACGGAATGCCAGAAACATACCGGCGCTTTTGCCGCCCAACTTACCGTGGCTGCCCGTCGGAAAAATCATCCGGTGCAGGATATCGTGAAAATCGCGGACATGCACGTAATTCTTGGCAATGTTGATAAATTCCAGTTGATCACTGAAAAAACGCCTGATTAATGCCGCGCGCACGCCGATACGTGCAGACGGGGCAAGAGCCATACCGTCGGGATTAATCTGATAGTAGCGCCGGATTGCCTCGTTAATATCGGTGAGCGACGAATCGTTATTGGATACGGCTTTTATTAGAAAGCTGGTTTTATCCTGTTGCATCCACTGTTGGATTCGGGTGAGGATTTCACGGTTGTTCATATGGTGGGCGGCGATTTGAAAGACCTTTTTACTGAGCGCGAACATATCGCCGAAACGCCGGCGCGCCAGAGGCGTATTGGTTTCGCCGAGTGCTTTCTCTTCTTCCCGCGCTGCAAAAGGATTAAATTGCTGCAACAATTGATCGGTCTCTTCAATGCCGCGCCAAACCAGATGGTTTAACATTTTTCGGGTAATACGGATGTATGTATCCGGATCGGTCCGTTTTAATAACTCCAGTATAACACGCCACTCGCCTTCATTGCGTGAGGACATATCCTGCTTGGTGGTTTCCCATTTGTTAAAGACCGATTTTAGCTTCTGATACATTATATAGTGGCCGAGTCGCTGGGCAATGGTATCCAAAAGACGTTTTTCTTCAAGTAAAAACGGTCCCACATCGGCTTCCGGTTTTTCCTGAGAGTAGGAGACCCGTATGGAGCCGACCACACGGTCCTGGACGGTAATATTGGTATTCAGGGCCCAGGGAGATTCTTTGTATTCCGGACTCTTATAAACATGGTCGCCATAAACAAGTTTTACATTGCAGATTTCAGGGTACTGCAAGGCGGGGGGGATGATGGATATTAGCCTGGAAAATAATTCATCGAAATCTTTATCGGTATGGTGCAAAAGCTCTTCGAGTTCATAAAGACAGTTTAACTCTTTGACACGCTCTTCCAGGGTATCAATTAAACGGTTGAGTGTTTTGGGATCTTCTGACATGTTTTCACCCGATTGGCGGTAACAATTTTGTTTGGTTGGACTTAATATAAAAAATCCGGTAGCGTTACGCTACCGGATGCGAATAGGAGGGATTATATGCAATGAACTATATGGGCTATAACCAACCGCGGTCTTTTGAGGCCTGCGCTACACGTTCAATGGCAATAATATAGGCGGCGTCTCGGGTATAAAGCTTGCGCTGCGTTGCTAAGTTGGTTACATCCCAGAAGGCGTCGGTCATCTTTTGATCGACTTTTGCCAGCACTTCATCCTTCGGCCAGTAATAATTCATGTTGCTTTGAACCTGTTCAAAGTAACTGCACGTTACGCCGCCGGCATTGGCTAGAAAATCGGGGATGACGAAAACCTTACGCTGGTTGAGCACCTTATCGGCGTCTGGTGTGGTTGGGCCGTTGGCGCCTTCGGCGATTATTTTAACTTTGCGGCTGATTTTTTCCACATTGTCGCCGGTGATCTGGTTTTCAAGGGCACAGGGTAGTAGGATATCCACTTCTTCTTCCAACCAGGCGTCGGCGTCCAGAACTTCGTAGCCTTTACCCGCGGCATTATCCTTATTGATTCCGCCGAAGCGATCGGTTATGGAACGTAACTCATCAAGATTGATGCCGTCTTTTTTACGATAGGTAAAGGCCTTGGATTCCGACTGATCCCAGCAGGCGACGCTGGTTACCTTGCCGCCCAATTGCGTGTAGAGTTCGATGGCATACTGAGCGACGTTGCCAAATCCCTGAACGCTGGCCACCGTATCTTTGGGATCGATATCAAGATGCTTTAAGGCCTCGCGAACGGTATAAATCAAGCCGTAGCCCGTGGCTTCCGTTCTACCCAGAGAACCGCCCATACCCACCGGTTTTCCGGTGATCAAGCCGGGATATCGTCCTCCGGTAATGGTTTCATATTCATCCAACATCCAAAGCATATGCTGGGCGTTTGTCATTACATCCGGCGCCGGAACATCAGCGAGAGGGCCGATATTTTTGTATACCTGCCGCACCCAACCGCGACATATTTGTTCCTGTTCACGGGCGCTCAGGTTGTGGGGATCGCAAATGACGCCGCCTTTTCCCCCGCCGAGGGGCAAAGACGCCACGGCGGTTTTCCAGGTCATCCACATCGAAAGAGCACGAACCGTATCGATGGTTTCCTGTGGATGGAAGCGAATACCGCCTTTGGCCGGGCCGCGCGCATCGTTGTGCTGGCAGCGGAACCCGCGAAATACCTGGACGGAGCCGTCATCCATGTGTACAGGGATACTGAAATGAAATTCCCGTAACGGATATCGCAAGAGTTCTCTTGATGCCGGATCAAGATTTATCATATCGGCGACTTTATCAAATTGAGCCTGCGCCATCTCAAAGGCGTTAAATGCTTTCTTCTGTGCCATAGTAAGCTTCCTTTCTCACCTTACGTTTGTTATACCTAACCCGAATTTTGCGGTTACAAGTACCGAAACATCGGGCAAAAAGCAAATTGTTGAATGCTTGATTTGTTGAATTAATGATCCAGTGATTCTACAAATCAACGTTACTTCACAATTCGTTTTGCCGGGGCTTTATGATTTGTGATTTCAAAGTTCTGTGAGAACAGACAGCCAATTTTGCGTCCGACGCATAACAGCCAGTAACATCAAGACGGAACGATGAAGCGGAAGCTGACCAATAGGTGTTTTAGTTAGCTTCCTGCGATTTCAATACACATGTTCCACCCCGGTTACTATCGCCGCTGCCTGCAATCTGTCAAAATCCTGTTCATCCTTACAAAATGCTGATTCACATCAATAGTAAGGATAATAATTCAGTAATATAATCATAAGAAAATCAAAAGAAAACTATCTTTATATATTCATATTGGGTTTAAAGCAGCGGTTGGATCGCTTTGCGTAACTCACGCATTAACAAAATCATATATATCATAATAGTCCATGGGACTCGAAGGCTAAAATCATAATTACGAAAAATAATACATAAAATTACAGCTCGCCTCAATAGCCCAATCAATCGTTTGGTTCGTGGGTCCGAACATGCCTCCTGGCGAGGACTCAACGATAAGATTAAAACAATGGAATGCGGTATGCGCCTATTGTATATGGAAACAATTAGGGTTAACGACATTCGATGTAATGTATCAACGGCTAAAAAAGGCGGGTTTTAATGAAAAAAAGCGAAGCACTGTATTGCATTTTCATAAAAAAACTGTTATCATTGTGGTAAATAATTCCTTAAATGTACTGAAAATGGTGTAAATTCCCTAATTAGGCCTTTGCCCTATGGCTGTAGTGGATTTTGCCGGGGAATATTATTGTTCCCTGGACAGTAAAAATCGCGTTAACATTCCTTCCGGGATCCGGAAAATTATCGTCCCAGAGGCCGATAACACACTGGTGTTTACCTTAGGCTTCGAAGGGATCAATCTGTATGCATACCCCCTAAATGAGTGGCACCGTCTCACCAGGAAGTTACGCACACTTAATCCCCTCGAAAAGAAAATTCGCGATTTTATTCGACTATTTGTGGGTAAAGCCTTCTATGCGGGTATGGACTCCCAGGGCAGAGTCATGTTACCGGAGCGGGTTCTCAAAATAGGGAAAATAGACCACGAATTGCTCATCATTGGTTCCCTGACAAAACTGGAAATCTGGAATCCGAAGATGTATGAGCAGTATCAGGAAAAAGAAAAGCTGAATATAAGCGATTTGGCGGAGGAGATCAGTTTTACCGATATGTTCTTTGAAAAGGACGATTGAGGTGGCCAGTGAACGATTTTCATATTCCGGTGCTGGCGGATTCGGTTTGCCGTTGTTTGATAACCGACAGGGAAGGCGTCTATTATGACGGCACGGTGGGCGGCGGCGGCCATGCTCTTCAGCTGTTGCGGCAATTGGGGGAAAAGGCGCGTTACATTGCTGTTGACCGGGATGGCGAGGCGCTGCAACGCGCCCGAACACGCCTGAACGCTTATAATAACATTCATTATTATCACGGCCGATTCTCCGCGTTTGAAGAAGCTTTAAACCCGATCGGCATAACCGTCGTCGACGGCATGTTATTCGACCTCGGGCTTTCTTCATGGCAAATCGATAGGGAGAATCGCGGTTTCACGTTCAGTAAGGATGCACCGTTGGATATGCGTATGGATGCAAGGCAGGAGACCACCGCGGCCGATCTTCTATATGCCGCTGACGAAGAGGCCCTGTTTCGGATATTTCGGGATTATGGCGAAGAGCGCCACGCACGTAAAATTGCACGCAATATTAAACACGAACAGCGTTACCGGAAAGTGGATCGCAGTAAGGATTTGGTAGAAATCATATGTAAATGCGTACCGCCGCCGAATCAGGTAAAGAGTTATGCCCGTATATTTCAGGCTTTACGGATCGCGGTTAATGAAGAACTGCATATTCTGGAGGAGATGTTACATCACTTTCTGCATTATTTAAAACCGGGCGGACGTATTGCAGTGATCGCATACCATTCGCTGGAAGATCGAATCGTTAAACGGTATTTCCAAAAACAGGAAAATCCCTGTGAATGCCCGCCTGAATTTCCGTACTGTGTTTGCGGGAACGTCCCGCGTTTGCGACGGATAAAGCCGTTTCCGATGCAACCTTCAGTTGAGGAAATTAGGCAAAATCCGAGGGCGCGCAGCGCGAAATTGAGAATAGGAGAAAAATTATGAGCAATAAAAAACAAATCAGAAAAAACGTTAAAAAACGTCTGGTCAGCGTTACGGTGTTATTATCCTTTGTGGCCGTGGTGTCTCTTTATCTGTACCAGTCGTTTACCATAGAACTGCTAATGAAAGACCTGCATCGCTTGCAGGAACAGAAAAAAGAGTTGCTCAGTGCAACCACGGCAATGAAAGCCGATGTGGATCGCCTTAGCAATATTGACCGGATCGAACGAATCGCTTCAAGTCGCTTTGGGATGTACCGTAATGCCGATGAACCCAAAGCGCTCCTGATTGAAGATGCCGCGGAATGGAAGCGATTCGCACGAAAGCTTAAAAAGTCGGAACAACAAAAATCGTATCAGTTAGCGGGAGCGCGATAAGTGCGTAAAGGAAGGAATAATATACGTCGCGGACGGCTAATCATACTGGTACTGGCGTTAACGGCGTTTTGGCTACTTCTCGAGTTCCATCTGTTTCAAATGCAAGTGGTCCATCATGACATGTTTCGCAAAGCAGCAATTCAGCAGTATCAGAAGGATACGGAAATTCCGGCCAGAAGAGGCAGAATGATGGATCGCAACGGATACGAATTGGCTACCAATACGATCTATTACGATTTGGCCGTCGATCCGGTTATGCTGAAAGATAAGACCCGTGTAGCGACGTTATGCGATAATGTGTTAACGGGCTCGCGACAACACTATCTCAATATGTTTCGCAGCCGTAACGACCGTCACCAATTTTTGGCCCGCAAAGTACCGCTGGAGAATGCGCGCCCGTTGCTGGCTCTCCACGATCCGGGTCTGATTATTCGCGAACATTTTCGCCGGCGTTATCCTTATGACCACTATGGCGCTCAGTTGATTGGCTTTACCGATCCGGATGATAACGGTCTGGGTGGTCTTGAACTGCAATATGATGATATTTTGAAAGGCGTTGCCGGCCAGGCCGTAATCCAATACGACGGTCCGCGGAATGCCTTTTACAATCCCGATTATCCGTTGCGTAAGCCGGTCCACGGTGAAGATGTCATTTTAACGATTGATAAAAATATCCAGACAGTGTTGGAACAGGAGCTTAAGCAAGGTGTATTGCAGGCGAAAGCCGAGGGCGGTATGGCAGTCGTAATCAATCCTTCTAACGGAGCCGTTCTTGCGATGGCAAATTATCCGTCGTTTGATCCCAATGTTCATCAAAGATTCGGAGATGACCGTAAGCGTAATCGTGTCATCACGGATGTGTTTGAGCCGGGTTCCACTCTCAAATTATTTACAGCCGCTGCGTTGTTACAGGAAAATCTTAAAAAACCGGACGACATTGTCTATTGTGAACAGGGGCGTTATACGGTTTACGATCAAACATTTCATGATACCAAGTCTTACGGGTGGTTATCTATGCGCCGGGTGATCGAGAATTCTTCAAATATCGGCATGATCAAATTGGGGGGCGCACTCCACGCCAATACGCTTTTCCGTTATTTGAAAAATTTTGGGTTTGGCACCAAAACAGGCATTGAACTAAACGCGGAAGCTAAAGGACTGCTCGAAAGTCCGCGCACCTGGTCCGGTACCTCCCAGGCTTCCATTTCAATCGGATATGAGATCGGAGTAACCGCTCTGCAACTTGCTACCGCCTATGCGGCAATCATTAACGGAGGTTATTTATATCGTCCCTTTGTGGTTAGTCACCGCCGTCCCGCCAATGGTAATCTGATTGAACTTCATAAACCACTGATAGTGCGTCAGGTAATTTCAAACGAGGTAAGCGATGTACTGAAATCGTTTATGCACGGTGTCGTGGAGCGTGGTACGGGCAAACGGGCAAAACCCAAGGGTTTGGAGGTGGGCGGCAAAACGGGAACGGCCCTTAAATTAAACCAGGAAGCCCGTTCTTACTATCGTAATAGGTATACGGCATCGTTTGTGGGGTTTGCGCAATACGAACAGCCCGAATATGTATGCGCAGTGATTATGGATGAACCGAAAAAGGGTCGATACGGCGGCGAAGTGGCGGCGCCTGTTTTTCGCAATGTGATGCAACGCATTATGTTTCTGGATTCCAAACCGCCCATTCAAAGCAGGCAGAAGCGTCCCGAATATAAGCTTGCCAACCAACACGATGTGGTGCCCTCGCTTAATGGCTTTAAAAAGGAACATGCGGTTTCCTTTCTGAAGGCAAAATCCTTTGAGTATGAAATTCGAGGCAACGGCCCGCAGGTGGTCGATATGAAAACCATCGATGACCGGATTGTTTTAGAAACAGGCAAAAAACAGGTGCATATGAAACGTATGCCGGATTTAACCGGTTTATCCAAGCGGGAAGCCATGACGTTAATCAATTTTGCTAAACTGTATGTTCAAATCGAGGGCTCCGGAGAGGTCGTAACGGGACAAACAATCAAGGCCGGAACGCCGACTGAAAAACGCAGCCGTATAATTTTGTATTGCAATTGAGATCATCATTAAGCGAAGGCGACGCCGGACGAGGGAATTATGTATTTACGAAGCAAACAACTTAAAGAGTTGTTCCACAACACTGGAATTAATGTAAAGCATACTTTGAGAGACGTGGAGATTACCGGCGTCCGTTATGATTCGCGACGGGTGGAGCCCGGCGATTTGTTTGTTGCGATCCGGGGTTTTCAGACCGACGGACACCGTTATCTTAAAAAAGCACAGCAGGCGGGCGCCATTGCTGCATTGGTGGAAGAACCGGATCACGGTCTCTCTTATCCGCAGATCGTTGTGCACAATACGCGTCAGGCGCTGGCTAAAATTTCATACAACTTTTACCTGCCGGATATTGCGGATATCCGGTTAACCGGCATTACCGGCACGAATGGTAAGACAACCTCGGCCTATTTAATGCGATCCGTCTACCTGCAGGCGGGGCTTCCGACAGGCTTAATCGGGACCATCGCCTATTACACGGGCGCGGAACAACAGACACCGGCAACGATAACGACGCCGGAGTCGGTTGACATCAGCGAGTTATTGTTCAAAATGCATCAACAGCAGCAGCAATGTTGTATCATGGAGGTTTCCTCCCATGCTTTGGAATTGTACCGGGTGGATGCTTTGTCCTTTGAAACGGCGGTTTTTACCAATTTAAGTCGCGATCATCTGGATTTCCATGAGTCCGAAGAACACTACTTTCGGGCCAAGGCGCGGCTCTTTAATCAGATTCAATCCGGCGGTACAGCCGTTATCAATATCGATGATTCCCACGGCGCCAGGCTTCTTAAACAGTTAAAGCATAAATGCTTACCGTTTGGAACCGGAGATAATGCCGCAATAAAGCCGAGGGAATGGAAAAGCGATATTCACGGTATTGATTTGGTTTTGGATACGCCACGCGGGCAACTTGAATTAAAATCACCGCTGATCTGCAGTTTTAATATTTATAACATTATGGCGGCGGTGGGTGCGGGTATCGCAGCGGATCTTTCGGAAGAAGCCATTATAAACGGGGTTGGGGCGATGCATAATGTGCCCGGACGTATGGAAAAGTTGGAAATTGCGCCGCAAATACTAGCCGTTGTGGATTATGCCCATACGCCCGATGCACTTGAAAAAGTATTAAGGGCGTTAAGGGAGATCACACAGGGACGCTTGATTGTCGTTTTTGGCGCCGGCGGCGATCGCGACAAAGGTAAACGGCCGCTGATGGGCCGGATTGCCGAAACCCACGCCGATCTGGCGTTGGTTACGACGGATAACCCCAGGTATGAGTCTCCCGATGCAATAATTAAGGATATCGTTGCGGGTATGAAACGGAAAGAGCGTTATAAGGTGATCAGCGACCGCAAAGAAGCGATTGCAGAAGCCGTACGTATAGCGCAGCCCGGCGATGTAATCCTGGCGGCCGGTAAAGGACATGAAAGCTACCAGGAAGTGCAGGGTAAGAAGAATACATTTGATGAATGGGCGATTATAAAGGAAGCGGTCAAACATGGCCATCATTCGTAACGACGATTTGGCTTTAATTAGCCGCATTCGGTTTGTCAATATGGATCCGGCATTCAATCCCGGCCATATATACAATGGGGTTAGCATCGATTCACGCCGGATCGAACCGGGGCAGATATTCTGGGCGATCAAAGGCAATCGTTTTGATGGACACGACTTCGTGAAAGAAGCCTTACGTAAAAGAGCGGCGCTGTGTGTCGTATCGGAAAAAAAGGCGCCGATGATTAAGCCGAAAGAAGCGCCGCTGGCGATCGTGCCCGAAACCATCGACGCCCTTCAGGAACTTGCCATGCATTACCGGCGGCGTTTCGCTGTGCCGGTTATCGCCATAACCGGTTCGAATGGTAAAACAACCGTCAAGGAAATGGCGGCACACATTTTAATGCGTAAATTTAACGTGCTCAAAACGGAAGGCAATCTCAATAATCATATTGGTTGTCCGCTCACATTGTTAAGATTTCATAACGAACATCAGGCGGCGGTGATAGAGTTGGGCACGAACCGTCCGGGGGAAATCGCCATGTTAACGCGTATTACACAACCCACCAGCGCACTGATTACCAATGTCGGACCTGCCCATCTGGCGTTCTTTAAATCCGTGGAGCGGGTGGCCGAAGAAAAACTGGCTCTGTTCGATGGCGTTTCCGGGGATGGAACCATTCTTAAGAATTTAGATGATCCCTACCTCCGTGTTTACAAAGACACAGAGGCTCATATACTTACGTATGCGGTCGGTCAGAAGGCGCAGGTACGCGCCAACCAAATACAGCTTGATAGCGATGGTTGCCCCCGTTGGCGGTTAAATGACATGGCGGAGATACGCTTGCAAACGCCCGGCTTGCATAATGTGTATAACGCGCTTGCTGCGGCTGCTATCGCCATAGAATTAGGTTTTACGGAACAGGAAATTGCCGAAAGTCTGCAAAGCTATCAGGGCTTTGAGCAGCGTATGCAGGTTTTAAACCGCCAAGATTATCGAATTATCAACGATAGTTATAATGCCAATCCCGGTTCATTCAGGGCTGCATTTGAAACGCTGGCTAAATTGAAACGGAATGGAGCGCTTTATCTTGTTCTCGGCGATATGTTCGAACTCGGTGAAGATTGGCATGAACAACACAAAGCGGTTTTACAGCAGGCATATTCATTAGAGCCTGATGGGTTGTATGTGATGGGCGAGTGTATGCAGGCGGCCGCCGAAGCGCTGGGCGGCGCACAAATCGGAAATGTGCGTATTTACAGCGATCATTATGCGATCGCCAAAGAGTTGGACGCCCGTTTAAAGAAACATGATATCGTATTCATCAAGGGGTCGCGCGGCATGAAAATGGAGCAGGTAGTGCAATATCTGAGTGCCTGATGTTTATTTAACAGAATAAAAGATTGACTAAGCCTGGAATGCAAACATGCTTTGGAAATTTTTGTACCAGTTTTCAGACTACTTTTTCGGATTTAATGTATTCCGGTACATTACCGTGCGGGCGTCGCTGGCTGCCATTACATCTCTGTTGATTGCACTGATCGTGGGGCCGCGTATTATCGCTATTCTGAAACGACGCCAGATAGGGGAAGAAATCCGCATCGAAGGGCCGGATTCCCATCGGGAAAAGAAGGGAACGCCCACCATGGGCGGTATGATCATACTGCTATCGGTTTTCGTGTCCACACTGTTCTGGGCCGATTTAATGAACATGTATCTGCTGTTAATCTTTCTTGCGACATTAATTATGGGCGCAATCGGATTTGTTGATGATTATATGAAATCGGTGCGTAAACTTAAAAAAGGTTTAATCGCCCGCTACAAGCTCATCGGTCAAATTATGTTTAGCGTGGCAATCGCACTGTTAATTTATATGCATCCCTATTTTGATGGATTGCATTCCAATTCAAGCGTACCGTTTTTTAAAAACCTGGAAATCGATTTCGGAATCGTTTACATAGCGGTAATCGTATTTGTGATTACCGGCGCTTCCAATGCCGTTAATCTGACCGACGGATTGGATGGATTGGCGGCGGGCCTTTCTGCTATCGCGTTTATTGCACTGGCGGGCATCGCCTACGTTTCAAGCCATGTGAAATTCAGTGATTATCTAAACATTATCTATTTGCCGGGCACGCAGGAGATCGCCGTCTTTTGTCTGGCGCTGTTCGGAGCGGCCATCGGATTTCTGTGGTACAACGCTTATCCGGCGCAGGTTTTTATGGGCGATACCGGTTCACTCGCTTTGGGAAGCGCGATGGGAACCGCCGCGGTGCTTCTCAAAAAAGAGTTACTATTATTACTCATCGCCGGCATTTTCATCTTTGAAGTTCTTTCCGTTATCATTCAAACCTCTTACTTCAAATACACACGGCGCAGATACGGAGAAGGTCGGCGTATATTAAGGATGGCGCCGATACACCATCATTTTGAATTACGCGGCTGGCATGAATCCAAAGTTGTAGTACGGTTTTGGATCATTGGGATATTGCTGGCTTTGTTAAGTTTGAGCACCTTTAAAACGCAGTAAAACAACAAAGTTGTTTATATGACAAAAAGAGTTAAAGATAAAAAAATTACGGTGTTGGGAGCGGCCCGCAGCGGCCTGGCGGCGGCGCGTTTACTTAAAAAGCAGGGAGCGCGTGTTTTCGTTAGCGATTATGCGGAAGAATCAAGCATGCCAGCGGCCAGGCAACAGCTTATAGAAGACCATATCGCTTACGAATTTGGGCAGCATAGCGAAAAAGCTTACAAAGCGGATATGGTGGTTCTCAGTCCGGGCATACCGGCGCGCTCTCCGGTCGTCCAGTCCTTTATTACAAAAGGTATTCCCGTTTATTCCGAAGTGGAAGTGGCTTCCTGGTTTTGCCGTGCTCCGATTATTGCCGTTACCGGTTCCAACGGAAAAACGACTACAACCACGCTGCTGGGTAAAATGTTAGATACCGTCTATTCGGATGCGATTGTCGCCGGAAATATCGGGCGCGCCTTCTCGGAATATGTTGACGCAAGCCATGAAAAAACATGGGCCGCCCTGGAAGTCTCCAGTTTTCAACTGGAAACCATTGACAAATTCCATCCCAGAGTGGCGGTGGTTTTGAATTTTGCTCCCAATCATCTTAACCGCTACGAAAGTTATAAGGATTATATTCGGGCCAAATGGCGCGTAACTAAAAATTTAAGGCCTTCCGACTTGCTGGTTTACAATTATGCGGATGAGATGGTGCGCGCCTACGCGGGCAGATGCGACGCCCGGCTGCGTTCCTTTGATATCGAGGGCCGCGAAATGGCCGAAGCCTTCTATCGCAATGACGGACTTTACCTCAACGGACAGCGCGTGATCGACGCCGCGAGTATGCCTTTAAAAGGCATACACAATTATATGAACGCCATGGCCGCCATGTTAGCCGCCGAGCAGGCGGCGGTATCGGTTGTTCAGATGCAAAGTGTATTGCAGTCGTTTAAAGGCGTGGAGCACCGCCTGGAATTTGTACGAAATCTTAATAATATAAAATTCATAAATGATTCCAAAGCGACCACAATCGAATCGCTTTCCTTTGCGCTCCGTAGTTTTGAAGAACCGGTTGTGCTCATCGCCGGCGGAAAAGACAAGGGTAGCGACTTTAAGCGCCTGAATGCATTGATCGAAGAACGGGTTCGTTCCGTCATTTTGATCGGCGATGCAAGTGAAAAAATGGCTGCAACCTGGAAGGGAATAAAACCCATTTACAAAAAATCATCGTTGCAGAAAGCTGTGGAAAAAGCGTTGAGTTGCGCCAAAAGCGGAGATGTGGTCTTGCTGTCGCCGGCATGCGCCAGCTTTGATATGTTCAAAGATTTTGAAGAACGCGGACGCAGTTTTAAAACCATAGTTAACAATTTGAAGAGTTGAGCGGATTTATGAAATCAGGACGCGTGGATATTTGGATTGCAGCTCTGGTCACTATCTTGCTGATGGTCGGTTTTTTTATGGTGTTTAGCGCCAGTTCCATGTTGGCAAATAGCCGCCACGGTTCGCTAACCTATTATTTTTTTAAACAATTGATATGGGGCATTCTGGCGGTCTCGGCGATGATCGGTTTCTCCAAATTGGATTATCGTAAATTGCTTGGGCATAAGGTGCCCCTCTTCGGTGTGATGGTTTCGATCGCTCTGTTATTGGGGTTATATGCATTTGGAATCACGCGAAACGGAGCTACGCGGTGGTATGGGGTTTTTGGCGTCTATTTTCAACCTTCGGAATTTACCAGGCTTGCATTGATAATCTACTTTGCTTATTTCCTGGCCAGCCGAGGAGAAAACCGTTTAAACAAAATACAAGAAGGCCTTTTGCCTCTGATGATTATATTTGTGGTCAATATATTATTGATCATGTTTCAACCCGATTTAAGTACGGCGCTGATGATCGTTTTGATATGCGGCTCTCTTTTGTTTGTAAGTCCCGTTAAATTAAAATATATGGCGGCGATGGCGATGTTTCTTCTGCCTGCGGCCGTATTCGTGATGACAACCCGCTCCTATCCGCAAGATCGCATTAATGCCTGGTACCATGCATTTGAAAATCCTCTGAGCGCGAGTTATCAGATACGTCAATCGTTGATCGGTTTAGGCCGCGGCGGACTGTTCGGCCAGGGGATCGGCCAGAGTAAACAAAAACTCTTTTTTCTGCCGGATTCCCATACCGATTTCATATTTTCAATCATTGGTGAAGAAGCGGGATTCATAGGTACAACCCTCGTGTTGTCGATTTTTCTGATCATTCTTTACCGCGGCGTCAAAATCGCTTCGAATGCGGATGATGTTTTCGGAAGATATCTCGCCGTGGGGATTACCTTGAGTCTTGTTTATTATGCATTTATTAACGTTGCTGTTGTTACCATGCTTTTACCGGCGACAGGTTTACCGATGCCTTTTGTGAGCTACGGCGGCTCGCATTTATTATTCATGGGCATAGCGGTGGGAATATTATTGAATATTTCCAGACAGAACAACGCAGAAACGGGTGGCGGATGGCAAGAAGACCGGCAGCGTCGAAGGGCTTTGTCTCAATTAACATTGAGCTCGGATTGATATGAAGGAAAGTAAATTAAACATTATTTTCGCGGGCGGAGGGACCGGCGGACACGTTTTCCCGGCTCTGAATTTAGCACAGGCCATGGAAAGACGCTGGCCAATCAATGTCATGTTTTTTGGCACGAAACGCGGTCTGGAAAGCAGGTTGGCGCCAAAGGCCGGTTACACGTTGACCTATTTGCCGGTAGCAGGTTTCCACCGCCGATTCACTATAAAGAATGTGTTATTTCCGTTCAAATTGATTGTAAGCCTCTGGATATGCCGGCGGGCGATCCGGCAAATGCAACCGCAACTGGTTGTAGGTACCGGCGGTTATGTAATGGGGCCCGTTCTAAAGACAGCGGCGGCGAAAGGCATACCCATGGTGATACAGGAGCAGAACAGCTATCCGGGCGTTACCACACGATTACTCGCCAAATCGGCGGCGGTTGTGTTTGTGGCCTTCGAAGAAGCCAAAAACTATTTACCTGAAAACAGCCGTGTGGTAACCGCTGGCAATCCTGTCAAAATCGAAAACGTTCGGGATGACCGCGAAGCGCTTTACGCCTTCTTCGGGTTGGATGCTTCCATGCGTACCATTCTCGTTTTCGGCGGTAGTCAGGGCGCAGAAAATATCAACCGGGCAATCTGGCGTATGTTAAGCACGCAGGGTTTACCCGACGGCTATCAGATGTTGTGGCAAACAGGAACGAAGCGCATCGATCATTACCGTCAAAAATTGCGCGAACAGCCGCAACCACATGTGCATGTTACGCCGTTTATCGATGCCATGCCCAAGGCTTATAAACTGGCCGAATTTGCTGTTTGCAGAGCTGGTGCTATGACCATATCAGAATTGATGGCGACGGGTTTACCGGCCGTTTTTGTGCCGCTGCCAACCGCGGCCGCGAATCATCAATTCCGTAATGCGGAAACGGTTGCACAAAAGGGAGGAGCGCTGGTAGTAAAAGATGATGACCGTCTCGAAGAAAACTTAGCGGCATCCGTATTTGAGCTTGCGTCTCAGCCCCAAAAAATCAGTCGCATGGCGGAACGAATCCAGGCGATGTATAGGGGCGACGCCGTAAAAAAGATATTGGATACCATTGAAGAATTGCCGGAGTTGCGCGATTGGTTCCGGCAATGGCAGAGAGAAGCGCCTAAAGAAAGGGTATGATGACAGGCTATTTTCCCAAAAAACGCTTTCATTTTGTCGGCATCGGCGGCGTCGGTATGAGCGGCATCGCTGAAATTCTGCTCAATGAAGGGCATGATGTGAGCGGTTCGGATCGCCAGGCGTCCGAAATCACCGATTATCTGGAATCGTGCGGGGCGACGATCCACATCGGACACAAAGCGGAATATGTTCAGGCGGTCGATTATCTGGTTTACAGCAGCGCGATTGATCACGATAACCCCGAATTGACAACGGCCCGCAGGCTGGGCATCCCGGCGGTGCGCCGCGCTGAAATGCTGGCTCAGATCGTCAACAGACGTTTTAACCTGGCTGTGGCCGGAACCCATGGTAAAACCACAACGTCGGCCTTGCTGAGCCACATTCTCATAGAAGCCGGCATTGATCCTACGGTGATTGTGGGCGGTAAACTCCAGAATTTAAAGACCAACGCCCGCCTTGGCGGAAGTAACTATGTTGTAACGGAAGCAGACGAATACGACCGTTCCTTTCTCACGCTCTTTCCGCGCTTGGCGATTGTTACTTCGCTCGACGCCGACCATCTCGATATATATAAGGATATGGACGACATCAGGCAGACCTTTTTACAGTTTATGAATCAGACGCCTTACGATGGTTTGGTAATCGGAAACGGAGATGATCCGCAACTACGGTCTCTTTTGAAAGGAGTGCATTCGACGGTGATAACGTACGGCTTGGCGCAAGACATGGATGTTTATGCAACCGATATCACCATCTTGTCTTCTGCGACGGAGTTCCGGGTGCATGAAATGGGCCGGGATTTGGGAAAGGTCCGCATACAATTACCGGGCATTCACAATGTTAAGAATGCACTGGCTGCGTTTGCAGCGGCCCGCGCCATTGGCGTAAGCGTTGACGATATTCGCCGGGCCTTGCCCTCGTTCGATGGCGTCGGCCGACGTTTTGAAATTCGATATCGCTCCGGTCAAACGACGGTGGTGGATGATTACGCTCATCATCCCGCGGAGATCGAAGCTGTTCTGAATGCGGCTAAGCAAAATACGGCCGGAAACGTGACGGCGGTATTTCAGCCTCATCTCTATTCCCGAACCAGAGATTTTTTTGGGGAATTTGCACGGGCGCTTTCATCGGCGGAACTGGTCGTTGTGAGCGGCATATACCCCGCCCGGGAAAAACCGATCAATGGCGTAAGCGGTGAAATGATCGTGCGGGAGCTTTGCAATGCCGGACACAAAAATGCGTTTTATGTGGAAGATAAGATGGAAATCCCGGAATTTTTGATGTCGCGGATTGAGCCGGGAGACTGGATCATTGCCATGGGCGCCGGCGATATCTGGCAGATGCTCGATGATCTGATCGAAGGATTGAAACGGAGAAACGATTGATGGCCCGTAAACGAAACAAACATGGCTTCAGAAACGCGGTGGTATTCTTCCTGATCATAGCAATACTCACGCTGCTCGCTTATAGTTATCGCTGGATTCATGATTATTTGCAGGAACGAATGGCTACCTTCGAGCTTGAGAACATCGAAATAAGAGGTAACCACATCCTGAGTCGCGGGCAGGTGTTAGCTCTTTGCGGCGTTAACGGGAGTGAAAAACTGTTAAAGGTAAAACCGGTTGATCTGGTCCAGCGATTGAAATCTTCTAAATATGTGAAAGCCGCTGCTGTGGTACGCAGTCTTCCGGCCACGCTTCGGATTTCGCTGGTTGAACGAAAACCCATTGCCTTTATTTACGGCAGAGGCTTGAACTTGATCGATAATGAGGGTGTACTGTTGCCGGTTCCCAAAAGCAATCAGCGCTGGAATCTACCCTTTATCTCGGGCGTGGATTTGCCTCTGGGTAAGCTGGGAGAACGAACCGTATCCCAAAAAGCCATACGCGGCGTAAAGGTGTTGAGGTATCTGGACATCCTGGATACGGCGTTAAATGAATTGATTTCAGAAATCGATTTCAGCCATGATAAATATTACCGCTTGATTCTGGTTGGAGGCGGCGCTGAAGTGCGTATTAAAAAACGCAACTATCAGCAAGACTTGTTTATACTATCGAAATACGCCGAACAATACCTGAATTGGGATGAGCTGGACGAAATCGAATATGTTGACGTTCGCTTCGATGATCAGTTGATCGTGAGGCGTACGAATAGTTAACCATAAACACGTGTAAAGGGGTTGGCCCAATGCAAGCGGATGACATTATTGCAGGATTGGATATTGGCACCACAAAAATCGCCGCCGTTATCGGCAAAAAGGATGAAAACGGCAAGCTAAATATTCTAGGCGTCGGTACGCATCCCTCGAACGGTTTGAGGCGCGGGGTGGTTATCAATATCCGGCAAACAATGCAATCCATTCAAAAAGCTGTGGCAAAGGCTGAGTTGTTGAGCGGACACAAAGTAAAAAAAGTTATTGCCGGCATCGCCGGCGATCATATCCGTTCCATCGATAGCAAAGGCGTTATTGCCGTGGGTGGCAGGGATAAGATCATTACGGAAAAGGATAAAAAACGCGTTATCGAGGCTGCCCAGGCAATTGCTTTGCCCATGGATCGGGAACTGCTTCATGTTCTGGTTAAAGAGTATATCGTGGACGATCAGGATGGTATTAAAGATCCTGTGGGTATCGCAGGCACCCGACTGGAAGCGGAAGTACACATTGTAACGGCGGCGGCTGCTTCGGCGCAAAATATCGTTAGTTGTATCGAAGAGGCCGGTTATGAAGTGGAAGACATTGTTCTGGAGCCGTACGCTTCGAGTTTATCCGTTTTGAATGACGACGAACGCGATCTGGGCGTTTGTATCATCGATATCGGCGGCGGAACAACGGATGTGGCTATGTTTTACGACGGCAGTATTCAGTTTACGACCGTGCTCGGTTTGGGCGGGCAGCATGTCACAAAGGATTTGTCGCAGGGTTTACGAACGCCCATGGATCAGGCGGAGGAAATAAAAAAGCGTCACGGTATTTCACTGGAATCTCTGTTGGAAGAAGAGGAACTTATTAAGGTCCAGGGCGTCGGCGGTCGTGCGCCGCGCGAGATTTCGCGTAACGTCATTGCGGCAATAATACAGCCCCGGATGGAAGAAATGTTCAGTCTGGCGCTGCAAGAGATGGAAAAATCCAATGTTCTGGATACGATGGGTGCCGGTGTGGTCTTAACGGGCGGCGCTTCTCTCTTACAGGGCAGCGATCAACTGGCTGAACAAGTACTCGGTATGCCTGTACAAATCGGTATCCCGAAGGTGGACGCCGGTCTTGTTGAGACCGTACGCAATCCCATTTTCGCCACGGGCGTGGGCCTGATCTATTATCCCTATACCAATAGCGGTAACGGATTAGGAAATAAGAAAACCCCGGGAACTATCCGGGCACGTTTGGAAGATATTTTTTACAATTTGTTCGGTTTGTTTTCATGAAGTAACGATCATTCCAGAATGGGAAGTACAAACACGTATGCAAAACAGCAATCGTTTAATGCGCATAATTTCCGAATCGATTTAAGCCGTGGTTGCATGCGGTTGAGTTTTGAATTATACAAAACGGGAGAATGTTATGATACAGTTTGACGCAAGTTCTGAACAGTCTGCCAAGCTGAAAGTGGTAGGTGTTGGCGGCGCAGGCGGCAATGCCATTAACGGTATGATCGACGCCGGCCTCTCCGGCGTTGAATTTGTCGCTATTAATACCGATGCCCAGGATTTGGAGAAGAACAAGGCTTCCAATCGCATCCAAATTGGCAAGAACCTTACCAAGGGTCTTGGCGCAGGCGCCAATCCCGATACGGGTCTGCGCGCCATCGAGGAAGATAAGGAGATGGTTATCGAGGCGCTGAACGGAGCGGATATGGTTTTCGTGACCTGCGGTATGGGCGGCGGAACCGGCACGGGCGCCGCTCCCATTGTTGCCGAAATTGCGAAAGACCTGGGTGCTTTGACGGTGGTGATAACGACCCTGCCGTTTTCGTTCGAGGGCCATATCCGCAAAGGGAACGCTAAGAAAGGCGTCGAAGCGATTCGGGATCGGGTCGATACTATGCTCGTTATCCCGAATGATCGTATTTTTTCGATTATCGAACGCAATACGCCGGTGATGTCGGCGTTTAAAGTAGTGGATTCCATTCTACTTGAAGCCACGCGCAGTATTTCGGATTTGATCAGCGTGCACGGCTATATCAATCTTGATTTTGCCGATATACGTACCATTATGGCTGGTATGGGCGATGCTTTAATGGGCACCGGCGTCGGCGTCGGCGAAAACCGGGCCGTTACCGCAGCCGAACAGGCCATAAACAGTCCGCTTCTGGACGGCGCAGATATCAGCGGCGCCCGCGGTGTTTTAATTAATATAACCGGCGGCACAACGCTCTCCATGCATGAAGTAGGCGATGCTTCTTCTCTCGTTCAAAAAGCCGTGGGCGACGAGGCGAATGTTATATTCGGTATGGTGATCGACGAGGATTTATCGGAAGAGGTTCGGGTAACGGTTATTGCCACGGGCTTCAATAAAGAGGCCAAGCAAGCAGACGAGCTGAAAAAACCCAAAACCGTGCAGCGCAAAGGGGAATACGGTGCAGCGGATTTCAGCGAACTGGATAAGCCCACCTATAAACGCGAAAAGAAAAAAGTAGATCAGAAATATCCCGGCAGCGAGAGTAAGAAAAATGTATTTTCAATGCCGGAGCCAAAAGAATCGGATGACATGGATGAACTGGATATTCCGACTTTTCTCAGAAAGCAGCTTGATTAAAGGGAAGTGTCAAACATAGTGGCGTCGTGATGGGCGCATACACAGGAGGAACGTTGCTCTCCCGTTTCGTTCCTCCTGTTTTTTTTAATAAGCGACGCTTAAAATTGCGCCAGTATGGGGTCGATCCGGTTAATATACTCGCTCTCAGGGTAATCGGCTCTTAAACGATCAAATTCTTCAATTGCTTTTTGCCGTTCTCCCTTGCGCAGATAGCACAGCCCCAATTTAAATTGCGCATCATCTTTTTTATTGGAATTGGTGAATGTGAATACTTTTTCAAAATCCAGAATGGCTGCGTCGTATTGGTCCATCATGTAATGGCACTCGCCTACCCAATACTGAGCGTTATCGGAAAGTTTATGGGAAGCGCTACTGGAGAGGAGCGATTGGAAAGCTTCGATTGCGCTTTCGTAATTGCGAGATTCGAATAGTTGGCGGCCTTCGTTGTACCTCTGTTCATATTCAGAGCCGGAAACCTCGCCAAAGCCGCCGGCAAACGATGTTTGGCCGGAGGATTGTTTCGGCTGCCTTGCCAGCTCCTGAATTTCAGACTCTTTCTGGTTGAGCTGCGATCTCAGGCGTTGAATCTCTTCATTTTTACGATCCAATTGGCTTTGGAGATTATCAATCTTATTTTTGTATTCACGTTCCTTTGCCGGCGTTAAGGAAGCATCATCATCCTGTTGCCGGTCCATTTCGCTGTCGAGAAGATTGAGCTTTTCACCGCTTTCCTGTTTGGAGGTTTGCTCGCCCTGCTGCTCTTCTGACTTTATCCCCAGCAAAGCTTCAATATCTTCCAAATCTTCGTCCTGTCCGCTTGTCTGTTCCGATTCGCCGCCGCCTTTCGTTCCGGCGCACCCGAATAATAAAAGGCCGCTGATCAATGAAACAGTGATAAGCTTCAGTAAGGAATTACTTTTCATATCGCTCCTCCCTAAATGGCTATCCAGAAATACCTGGGAAAAATATATTAACGATTGGCGAATATGTCAATTAAATTATTAATTTTTTAGATATTTACAGCGTTAAATATTAAATCGATTAGCCGAAAAGTTGAGCGCCAATCCCATCATTAATAAAATGACCATCAAAAACGAGCCGCCGTAACTAATAAACGGCAGAGGCAGGCCCGTTACAGGAGCAAATCCGATTGTCATACCGATATTTATAACCACGTGAAATATCAAAATGGCGACGATGCCGATTAAGGCAATACTCGAAAAGACGGATCGCACCAATGTTGCCAGGTTTAACAGATACAGAAGCAATATTAAATAAATTCCCAATACGAAACTACTTCCGAAGAAGCCCCATTCTTCTCCAATCACCGAAAAGATGAAGTCCGTGTGTTGGGCAGGTAAAAACTTCAATTGTGTTTGTGAGCCCTGCATGAATCCTTTTCCCCATGCGCCTCCCGAACCGATCGCTACGCGGCTCTGGATGACCTGGTATCCGGAACCGCGGGGATCCGCTTCCGGATTGATAAAACTGATGATACGTTGTTGCTGGTACGGTCTGAGTTGCTGCCACATAACCGGCGTCGTTAAGCCGACTGTTATATGTAAAGCCAGAACGGCGAGGGATACCCAGACGCTACGCCGTGAAAGAAAAAGTAGGATAACGATGATAAAAATCCAGGCGGCGAATGCAATGTTATGGAAGGCGAGCGCAGCCGAAATGGCCGGTGCAATCAAAATGAGGCCAAAAAACCAATCCAGACCGGCCCAAAAAACGATGGGAATCAACAGCACTGCAAAAACAAGCGCTGTACCGAGATCCGGTTGGCGGGCTACAAGTATCATGGGCAACAAAATGAGCGCGGCAATAATTATGAAATTTTTAAAACGGTTTATATTAACTTTCGGCGTCGATATGTACTTCGCCGCCGCCAGTATCGTAGCCAATTTTGCGAATTCCGAGGGTTGAAGCCGCACGAATCCAAAATCAAGCCAGCGTTCGGCGCCCTGGCCCTGAATACCGAATGCAGTTACTAAAAGCAGAGAAACGATCGCCAAACCATAAATATGATAAGCATAGCGTTTTATAACGCGCAATGGGATGAGGGAGACGAGAAACATGACCAGGATTCCGAAAACGGAAAAGGCGACCTGTTTGGTGAAATAAATATTTTTTTCAAGACCGGCGGCATGGGTTGCGCTGTAAACGGCGACCAATCCTATGCCAATAAGAACCAGTACAAGTAAAAATAAAAACCAGTCTGTATTCCGAAATATATTAAAACGGCGCATCATTCTCCCCGGTTTTGAATGGGCATGGGTTGGTATTCGCCTGCATCGAATAAAATATCCAGAGAATCTTCTGGTTGCGTTACCGTCGTATCGGGTTTTGCAAACACCCGCGGTATCAGCCGGTCGTAAAAATATTTCTCGAGAAATTTCCGCGCCAACGGAGCGGCGACGCCGCCCCCGCTGCCGGCATTTTCAACAATAACGGCGACGGCGATTTCCGGCATTTTATAGGGTGCAAACGCCATAAACCAGGCGTGCGTGTCGCCATGGGGATTTTGAGCCGTACCCGTTTTACCGGCCATATCGATGCCGGGAACCTTGCCCAGCCAGCCGGTTCCGCCGTTTACAACGCGATGCATCCCTTCCCGAACGATGTTGTAAACTTCATCCGAAATGTTTTGAACATAGTGCGTTTCAACCGGAAATCGTGTAATCGATTGCGTATTATACTCATAAATATAATCGACCAGATGGGGCGTATGATACACCCCGCGATTGGCCAGGATCATGGTAAATTGAGCCAGTTGCAAGGGCGTTACCAACAATTCCCCCTGGCCAATGGCTAGATTGGCCAGATTACCGCGTGTCCAGCCGTTTTTACCGTAAATTCTGTCAAAATAATCCCGGGTTGGAACCAGTCCGTTGTTTTCATTGGGAAGATCGACGCCGGTAAAAGCGCCGAAACCTAACATTTGGCTGTAACGCGACCAGTTGTCGAGACCGATTTTAAGCCCCAATTGGTAAAAATAAACGTTGCAGGAGCCTTTAATGGCCCCCAGAAGATCAACCGTACCGTGTCCTTCCGGTTTCCAGCAATGGACGGTTTTGCGGCCGATGCGGTAGTAACCCGGACAATAGGCTTCCCATTCTTTTGTAATAATATCTTCCTGCAAAGCAGCGATGGCGGCAACGATTTTATAGGTCGAGCCGGGCGGATATGCGCTTTGGATGGTTCGCGAATACAACGGGTGCGCATCATTTTCCATCAGCGCTTTCCAGATTTCGGGATCGATTTTACCGGTTAGCAAACGCGGATCAAAATCGGGTTTACTCACCATGGCAAGAATGCCGCCGTTACGGACGTCGATAGCGACAAGGGCGCCGCGTTTATCGACAAACAAGGATTCGGCGAACTGTTGCTGCTGGTAATCCATATACAAATGCAGATCGCTGCCGTGCACAGGCGGTACATTAAGCGTGCTGTCGTACATACCAAGGACCCGGCCTGCGGCATCCACGCGTTCGTAATAGACCCCTTTGGAGCCTCTCAATTCCAAATCATATTCCTTTTCAAGGCCGGTTTTCCCCACCATTTCTCCGGTTTCGTATACGGGTTGAAGGATTTGCTCACGGGGGGTCACTTCACCTATGGTACCGAAAATATGCGGCGAGGCGACTTCATCGGGATAATACCGTTTGGGTTCTTTCAGAATCACCAGGCCCGGCAGATAAATTCGATTTTCTTCCAGCCGGATCAACTGGCGGTGGCTTATATCGCGTGCAATGACAATGGGGCGATAGCCGTAATCACGGGCTATTTTTTCTTTGATTTCATCAACATTCAATTCAAGTATTTCCACGATGCGTTTCAAGGTGGAATCGCTCACGACTTTCGGTATAAGGGCGGCGGCAAAGGCAGGCCGGTTATCAACCAGAATATTGCCGTGGCGGTCCTTGATCATTCCGCGTACCGGTAATACCGGTGTTTTACGAATACTGTTATCCAGCGACTTCTGAAGATAGATATCTCTTTTATGAATCTGCAAGCGAAAAAAACCAAAGATCAGAAAAGCAAATAATAACACGATAATGATAGAATAGATCAATAAGCGCTTCTGCAAAAAGGGACGATCCAAATACTCCATGATTATTCACTAAAATAGGGTTTGGTGAATAAATTAAGAATAAACATGATTACCGTTGTATAGATAGTATTGGGAAACACCCGGCTGTAAATGAGATAGCCGAATGAAATATCGGTAATAAACTGATAAAAGGCATACACAATCAACTCGTGCAAAAGGATCAGGCTGACGAAGAGTAAATAAAAGAGCGTCCCTTCCACACCAAATCGTCCGAGTTTACCCGCGGCATAGCCGGCGATACTTTTGGGTAATGCGGTAATACCGACCGGAAGGCTGCTGAGCGAGTCCTGGATTAAACCCAAAACAAAACCAGCCGTGCTGCCTTTAATGCTGCCAAATCGTTTACCCATGAAAAGCACGATGATCAAAACGAACTCCGGCCGCCATACATTGATCTGGATAAAAGGCACCAGAAGGCTTTGCAGCAGAATACTGCTGATACCGAATATCAGCAAGAGATAGACGTAATAGCGGGTTTCATGGTTCATGGTTGGTAGTTTCCTCCATGATGAGCACTTCTTCCAAACGCTTGAAATTAACGGCCGGTTTCACCTGGATGTTTTGAAACAGTTTGCGGTGGTCTTTCTCGACCTTCGATACAACCCCGACTTTAATTTTGGGCGGAAAAATGCGGCTTAAACCCGAGGTGAATAGAACATCGCCCCTTTTGATTACGATGGTGTTGGGAACATTCTGGAGTAACAGTTGGTTGCCGCCGTCCCATGCAACCATACCCAATTCGCGGTTGCGTTGCACCCGTACACTAACCCGGCTGTTGGGATCGAGTAAAATCTGACAAATGGCATATTCATCGGAAATCTTCACAATTTTCCCCACCAGACCACCCGCTGTAATGACGGCTGCGTTTTTATCCACTTTTGGCAAATCTCCCGACGAAAGGAGTAATCCGCTCACGTAATCCTGTGGGCTAAATCCGATGACCGTTGCCGGGATAAAGGTATGTCTGCTTTCGTACTTGAATTGTAATAACTTACGCAGCCGCATGTTTTCCAGCAGAGCATCCTGCAGTTGAAAATTTTCCAGAGCCAGTCGGGTATTCTGAGCACGCAGCCGGCGATTTTCTTCATATAGGGCAAAATATGAGGTAATGCGATTGACGGTTCGGTCCAAAAATCCGATGCTTGCAAGGCTGCTGGATCGCAACCCCTCCAGGATTCTGTTTTCGCTCACGGTCATCATAAGAACGGAAAGAATGATATATATGAACAACAGAATTGATTCGCGATAACGGCCTAAAATTTGCCTTATAATATTCACGGTAAACGCGCCAACTTTTCTTTACAAACGATCGGACGGTTTTGTCATTAAAAACGGAAAGTTATTGCTGCGCCGCATGCTCAGATCGGCCGGCGGTGCCGTAAGAGCACTTTTTCGTAGCGCTCTGGAAACTCCAGTATCTTGTCAACGCCGCGCGCCACACAGGTGAGCGGATCTTCGGCGATATGGATTGCCATGGATGTTTCATCGCGCAGACGAATATCCATATTTTTAAGCAAGGCGCCGCCTCCGGTTAGAATAATGCCGCGATCGAGCACATCCGAGGCCAGTTCGGGCGGCGTGCGTTCCAGTGAAATTTTTACCGCTTCCACAACCGTCATGATGCTATCCTCCAGAGCTTCGCGTATTTCCTTTGAGGTGATGTCAATGGTTTTTGGAATGCCGTCCACCAGATCGCGGCCTTTTATCTGAGTTTCGATTTCTTCCTCCAGAGCGGCTGCCGAACCGATATCGCATTTGATCTTTTCCGCGGTCTTTTCGCCGATGAGCAGGTTATAATTCTTTTTGAAATATTGAATAATGGCATTGTTCATTTCATCTCCGCCGATTCGGATCGAGGTGTGGTGAACAATGCCGTTAAGGGAAATCACAGCGATTTCGGAAGTGCCGCCGCCGATGTCTACAATCATATTACCCACGGGCTCATGGATTTGAATGCCCACGCCGATAGCGGCGGCCATGGCTTCCGCCACCAGGTTAACCTCTTTGGCGCCGGCGCGCTCGGCGGAATCCCGAACGGCTCGTTTTTCAACTTCCGTAATACCGGAAGGGACGCAGACGGCGATTTTGCCGACCATCATGCGATTCACATTGGCCTTTTTGATGAACTCACGAATCATGATTTCGGTGGCTTCAAAATCCGCAATGACGCCGTCTTTCAGCGGACGGATTGTTACAATATCCTGGTGGGTGCGACCAAGCATCTCACGTGCTTCATTGCCAACGGCGACTACCCGATCAGAGTTCTCTTCCAGAGCAATAATCGAGGGTTCGTTGACAACAACGCCGCGGCCGCGGACTGTGATCAAGGTATTGGCGGTTCCCAGGTCAATTCCAATATCGGATGAGAAGAAATTCAAAAAAGATAAGGCCATTGATGTGTTTCCTTCCAGTATAAATCGTCGTTCGCATTACCGCCGATGTCACGGCAGTAAAAATCATTGAATTAAAATCCTTAAAATTAAGGAATTATTAAAATTTAGTCAATTTATAATTGCCGTTTTAAAGAATGGTTATTAGGCAAATTGGTTCATTTTAAAAGATGTGAATCTTCGTTAGGCATTTTGAAGGCTTGTTTGAAGGAACGGGTTTAAATTTTACAACGGCATATTCGGTTGGGGACGCAGTACGTTTGTTTGCGGTATGTTCCGGGAGGCGCCCCCCCGTGCCGGGTGTAAAAACAGTGCGACGCCTTACGCTTGGAAATAGGAATTGTTTTACGATCATCCCGATTTAAAGGGATTGTTAAATTGAACCCATTTTTCATCGTTGTTAACCCGGCATTTAACGCCGATGGGCATGGAAATTTTACGGGCGCCGTGGCCGTAAGGGAAGTTATAGATCACCGGATACGGAGCATCGTAAAAATAATCCCGTAGTACATCTTCAATGGAAAAGCCCTGGCGGTCGGGATTGTCATCCATACAATCCAGAAAATTTCCGAGGATTAATCCTCGGATGTCGTTGAACATGCCGCTTTGTTTAAGCTGCGCCAGATAGCGGTCCACCTTGTATGGCTCTTCGCCCACATCTTCCAAAAATAGAATGTTGCCGCGGTAATCCGGTGAATAGGGCGTCCCTATCTGGTGGGCGACCATCGATAAGCAACCGCCGAGGAGCACCCCCTCGCTTTGACCTGCTTGCCAGATACGGGTATTGTTATCTTCAACATCAAAATAGTAGCGGTAGATATTGGCCTCATTATAGACCTGATCCCAAAAGTGTTTGGCAGTGAAGTCCGGTATGTCGCCCATTTCCACTGCGGCCATAGGCCCGGAAAGCGAAGGTATGCCTGTCTTTTGGAAAATGGCCAGTTGCAGAGTGGTAATATCCGAATATCCGACCAGCAGTTTTGGATTACGGTTAATGAGTTGGTAGTCAAGTTGGTGTAAAAGCCGCAGCGTTCCCCATCCGCCGCGTGCACATATAATGGCGTCAATTTCGGGCTTGCTGAACATGGCATGCAGATCCTTTAAACGCAGGGCGTCATCGCCTGCAAAATAGCCGTGCTTTGCCTCGAGGCTCTCGCCGCGTTGTACTTTATAGCCCAGCTTTTCAAGATATTGGATACCTTTTTCGAGTTTGTCTTTTTTGGGCGGAAATGCCGGCGCCACTACGCCGATGGTTCCATTCTTTCTTAAGGGTTTAATCATACGGAATTCCTTTTTACCGATATAAACAAATTGCGTTATGGTTCTTGTCAAATGTTCAATCAAAAGCTAACAGGAAATCGTTTGTTGCGCAAAGAAACTTTAGTTCCCGAAAACAATTTTGGCGAATTGGTCGCTTATTAATAGCGGCGGGAAAAAAATTTGAAGCCGTTATAAAATGCTTGTTATAATAGTTACGACGGCAGATAAAATCTGTGCGTCGGGATTGTTCTTTAAATACATAAGTCTTACTTTATCAATTGATGGGAGAAGCTAAACAATAAACATTAGAAGAAAGCGAGGTACATGATGTCAAAAATATTAGTAGCTACCGAAAAGCCATTTCATCCCAATGCCATCACACAAATGCGAGAAATCGTTCAAAATGCCGGGCACCAGATGCAGTTGCTGGAAAAGTACGGCGATAAGTCGGAGCTTACCGGGGCGCTGGCCGACTCCGAAGCGTTAATTGTGCGCAGCGATAAAATCACATCTGAGGTTATTGCCGAAGGTAAAAAATTGAAGATAATTGTGCGCGGCGGCGCCGGGTATGATAACATTGATTTGGATGCGGCCAGCGCCCGAAATATTGTGGTAATGAACACGCCGGGACAAAATGCCAATGCCGTTGCCGAATTGGCGCTGGGCATGATGGTGTATTCTGCACGCAATCTATTCAACGGTAAACCCGGCACGGAATTACGGGGCAAAACACTTGGTATTCAGGCCTATGGCAATGTGGGGCGCCGGGTGGCGCAAATTGCGCAGGGATTTGGTATGAAAATCTCAGCGCATGATCCCTTCCTTTCCAAAGAAACGATCGAACGGGATGGGCTCGAATGGGTGGAAGATGTGGAATCGCTTTACCGCAAAAATCAATATGTTTCGGTGCATATCCCTGCCAACGACAAAACCATAAAATCCATTAATTACGCATTGCTATCGACGATGCCGGAGGGCGCCGTCCTCGTTAATACGGCGCGTAAGGAGATCATAGACGAAGAAGGATTGCTGCAAATGTTTGCCCAGCGTGACGATTTCAATTACGTCTCTGATATAGCGCCCGATTGCCAACAGGAAATTGCTTCCAATTATCCGGGTCGTTACTATTTTACACCGAAGAAAATGGGTGCCCAGACAGCGGAAGCCAATATTAATGCCGGCATCGCCGCTGCAAATCAGATTATTAAGTTTTTCGAGAAAGGCGATACCACGTTTCAGGTTAATAAATAAGGATAATGCGTGACGGCAGCAGCATTTGAAATACCTGTTGATTATTTGAGTGGGCCGGAATTTGCCTGAGCGCACGGTTACCGCAAAATGGAATATTATATTTCAAATTTAGTTTAATGGAACGGATCATTCGTTAGGGGACGCGTTCCGAACTTAATCGTTAAGGTTGTTTTATGGAACAAAATCAAAAAAAGAAACGAACGATGTGCGCGGTGTTTCCTGACATGCCCTGTCCGCGGGGCGAAGAAGGCAGCATGGAATGTAAAGTACGCCTGGAAGAAGGGTATAATCCCATGACTGATTTCAACGATTACGCCATGATGCATTGCGCGATTCTGCGTTCACGTCAGGAGCGCGGAGAGAAGGATCGTAACGATCTGATGTAATTGATGTTTTTCTCCATATTATGATCGATACATATATAAAATTCTATGCTCGGGTAGCAGAATAGCGTGCATCCCATATCTTTATCCGAAGAATGAGCGTCTTGGCATTTTTTATTGTTATGGAATGAATTAGGAGTAATTTTATTATGGCCACCTCTACCAAACAGAGCAAAAAAATCCTTCGACTTGATAAGGATACATTGATGAAGTTGTATCGAAATATGGCTACATCCCGCCTGATGGATAACAAAATGCTCACCATGCTCAAGCAGGGAAAAAGTTTTTTTCATATAGGCGCATCCGGCCACGAAGCCATACAAACCGCAACCGCTTTTGCCATGCAACCCGGGTATGATTATGCCTACCCTTATTACCGTGATCTTGGATTTGCTTTACAATTTGGCGTAACCCCCAAAGAGGTTTTTATGAATTATATGGCCCGGGCCGACGATCCCAGTTCAGGGGGGCGACAAATGCCAAACCATTACGGGCATCTTAAACAGCGCATTGTTTCCCAATCGAGTCCCACCGGTACCCAATTTTTACAGGCGGTGGGCGCCGCCCTCGGTGCGGTAAAAGAGGGCAAGGATGAAGTGGTTTATGTTTCAGCCGGCGAAGGCACCACCAGCCAGGGCGACTTTCATGAAGCGGTCAATTGGGCTTCGCGCGATCGGCTGCCGGTTATCTTTGTTATTCAGAATAACAAATATGCCATATCCGTGAAGGTGGAAGAGCAAATCGCAGGTGCTTCGGTATATAAATTTACTGCAGGCTATGAAGGATTGAATCGTTATCTGGTGGACGGAACGAACTTTTTTAAGTCCTTCGATGCAGCCCGCAAAGCCGTGAACGCCGCACGCGCCGGTAAGGGACCGGCCTTAATCGAAGCCGAAACGGTTCGGCTGCTGCCGCATTCTTCCTCGGATTCCGATAAGAAATACCGCAGCAAAGAGGAGCTGGAAACGGACAAGCAACGCGATCCTCTGCCGACATTCGAAGTACGCCTGATCGAAGAGGGCCTGGCCACTTCCGAAGAATTCGAGGAAATAAAGAAAGAGTGTAAAAAGGAAATTGATGCGGCCGCTGAAGAAGTTGAGGCGATGGAGGAGCCGAAGAAAGAAACCCTCTACCATTTTTTATATGCCCCTGAAGAAGAGAACAAAAACTTAGAATTCGAAAAAACAGAACCGGCCGGCGAAAAGGCGGTGATGGTTGATGCCATTAATCATGCTTTAAAAGAAGAGATGGCAGCTAACGAAAAAATGTATGTATTCGGCCAGGATGTGGCCGACGGTAAGGGCGGCGTGTTTACTGCCACAAGCGGATTATCCACGCAATTCGGACGCGACCGTTGTTTTAATGCGCCGCTTGCGGAATCCAGCATTATCGGTGTGGCCATCGGTATGGCGGTGCGCGGCCTGAAGCCGGTGGTGGAAATTCAGTTCGGCGACTACATATGGACCGCTATGATGCAAATTCGCAACGAACTATCCACCATGCGCTGGCGATCCAATAACTATTGGTCGGCGCCGGTTGTCGTGCGTGTGCCCGTCGGCGGATATATTCACGGCGGATTATGCCATTCCCAGAATATCGAAGGTTTTTTTGCCCATTTACCCGGCATCAAAATCGCATATCCCTCCAACGCCGCCGACGCAAAAGGTTTGCTTAAAACGGCCATCCGAGGGCACGATCCCGTTTTCTTTCTGGAACATAAAGGTCTTTACCGGCAGAACTATGCAGCCGGTCCCGAACCCGATTCGGATTATCTCTTACCATTCGGTAAGGCGCGGGTAGTAAGGCAAGGCAATGATCTGACCGTCATTACCTGGGGCGCCATTGTGCAAAAGAGCCTGGAGGCGGCGCGTCAGTTGGAAAAAGAAGGCGTCGAAGTGGAAATTGTTGACCTTCGCACAATTAATCCTCTGGACACAGAAACGATTGTGAAATCCGTTCAAAAGACCAGCAAAGTGTTGGTGGCGCACGAGGATACACGGTTTGCAGGCTTCGGCGCTGAGGTGGCTTCGCATATCGCCGAATTTGCGTTTGAATACCTGGACGGGCCGGTACGACGCCTGGGTGGAGCCGATACGCCCATTCCTTTCAGTCCGATACTGGAGGCGACCGCTTTGCCGCAAACGGATAACATTGTAAAGGCGCTGCGTGATTTGGCGGCCTATTAGATATCAAAACCTGAACCGCATTCTTTTACAATCGTGAGGTAAGTATGATTTATGAAATGAAAATGCCCAAAATGGGCGAATCGATAACGGAAGGAACGGTGGTTAAGTGGTTGAAGAAAGCGGGCGACGCCATCGAGAAAGACGATACGATATTGGAGATCAGTACCGATAAGGTCGATTCGGAGATTCCTACTCCTGTTGACGGCGTTATAAAAGAAATTCTTGTGGAGGAAGGCGAAACGGTGGAAGTGGGTTCGCCCATCGCTCTAATCGAAACGGAACAGGCAGGCGCAGAATCCGAATCGCCTGAGGGCGGCGTACAGGAAGAAAGGGAGCCGGAAAAAGGAGAATCAGGCGGTGGGAACGGCCAAACAGAAGCCCCGCCCGAAACGGTCCGGCAGGAGCAGCAAAAGAAAAAGACCGAAAAAGGCTCCCGTTTTTACTCGCCCGTTGTAATGAATATTGCAGCCGAAAATAATATCGGCACGGAAGAATTGGAACAGATACCCGGCACGGGTTTAAATAACCGGCTGACTAAAAAAGACCTTCTTGCGTATTTGGATCGGCGTGAAACCAAAACCGCGCCGGCGAAGGAACCGGCGGCAGCGGCCGAGGCCGCTAAACCGCAACCGGAAGCCACCGCAACCGGCGGTGAAAATGTAGAAATCCTGCCCATGGATCACATTCGCCAAAAAATAGCCGCACACATGATCCATTCCAAGCAAACGTCCGCCCATGTTGGTCTGTACACCGAAGTGGATATGCAGAATATCTTCAGGATTCGTGAACAGCAGAAAGCGGATTTTAAAAAGCGGGAAGGCTTTAGTCTGACGTATCTGCCCTTTATCGTTGAAGCGACGGTTAAGGCGCTTAAAGAGTTTCCTATGCTGAACGCTCAAATTGATGAAGATCGAATCATTCTCAAGAAGTTTTACAACATCGGCATTGCCGTTGCCGTAAACGATCGGCTGATTGTCCCAAATGTGTTTCATGCCGATGAAAAAAATCGACTGGGTTTGGCGCGCTCGATTAACAGCATCGCTACACGCGCCCGCAATAAACAACTGGATCCCAACGAATTGAGCAACGGGACGTTTTCGATTTCCAACTTCGGCGTATTTGGCACAACGGTCGGTTTTCCTATTATTAACCAGCCTCAGGTAGCTATACTGGGCGTGGGCGCCGTTAAAAAACGTCCTGTCGTCATCAATGACGCCATCGCCATCCGCCCCGTCATGTATCTGTCGTTAACCATCGATCACCGCCTGATCGACGGGGCCATGGGCTCGCAGTTTCTGGAGCGGGTGAAAACATTACTGGAGCAATATGAAAATAATGAAATATTGTAATTTATATTTTAATGTTTTAATCCCATACTTTTATATTTAAGGGCAAGTCCTGAGTCCGGGCTTACCATTGGAAAACAGATGACGGATTTTATGAAAAATTTATTCTTACATGAGTTCCACCAAAAGCATAACGCTAACTTTGAAGAGATCGCATCCTGGCAGTTACCCGCCGACTATGGCTCCAAAGAAGACGAATTGAAAGCCGCCCACCATTCCGTAGCGCTGGCGGATCGCAGTTTTTTATGCAAGCTCAAGATGAAAGGCAAAGACAGCATCGATCTTTTGAATCGTATTACGACCAACGATATGTCCAAATTGCTGATGGGTTCGATGTGCGATACGGTTTTTACTTCGCCCAAGGGACGTATTGTGGATTTCTGCCGTGTATTACCGGTGGAAGACGAATATTTGATCATCTCAAGCTATCCGCAGTGCGACCACTTGCTGGAGTGGATCGACCGGTTCGTCATTTTGGAAGACGTGACCGTCGAGAATGTGAGTGATCGTTATGTTTGGTTGAGCGCTGTCGGACCGCGCAGCCATCACTTTCTGAATCATCTTGGCGTCCCCGAAGTGAGCGAGCGTGAGGATCAGTTTTGGGCGGGCTACGATTCGATCCATTTTCCGGTGATGGCACAACGTCGCATGTTCACGCGAGCCTTTGACATGTGTTTAACCACCGATGAGGCCGAACAATTGATGCCCTGGATCGACCGCGGGTTGAACGAGGAGAAAGGGCAATGGTTAGGCGCCAACGCCTTTGAGATCGTCCGGGTGGAAAGTGGGATGCCGGGTTATAACAGCGAATTAAGCGAAGACTACAATCCGCACGAAGCCCGCCTTATCGACGCTGTGAGTTTTACCAAAGGGTGTTATACCGGTCAGGAAGTCATAGCTCGGCTCGACACGTTCGATAAGGTACAGAAACATTTAATGTTGCTGGAATTCGAAGCGGCATCCGATTTTTCGCAAACATTGCCTTCTAAAATTTACTACGAAGACGAAAAGATCGGTAT
Organism: uncultured Calditrichaceae bacterium; assembly: GCA_964542915.1. GTDB lineage: Bacteria > Calditrichota > Calditrichia > Calditrichales > Calditrichaceae > CAZIVP01. The sequence goes on from CAZIVP010000001.1 coordinate 682,715, forward strand.
TTTAACCAGCCTGAGTTATCATCCCATCAAAGGCAAATATATCGGTATGGGATATATTCGCAAAATGTATACGGCCGCTCCCGGTAAAATCAACGCCGAGGTAGCGACGGGCGACCGTCGTTTGAAGGCAACGGTCAAGTTTCCGCCAAATATTCAGAGATGAACGTAACCCCAAACGCGGCAATGGATTTTCGCTATGGAGGCTGTTTGTTAATTGGTCATTAAAAAATGAATGGCGTGCAGAAAGCTATGAATCGCGCGTTGTAAAATATTCCAAATTCCTTTTACACCTGCAAATACCTGTTTAAAACCCCTTGGATATCCTCGATCGAAAAATATCGACTGAACCGTTTCACCTCGCTGCCTCTCACGAAAATAAGGAGCGTCGGTACGGCAAATACCATATATTGTCCACTGATCATGGGATTCAATTTGGTGTTGACGTAAAAAAAATCGACCGCCACCAGACGTTCCACAAGCGCCTTTACTTTTGGGCGCAGTACCTGGCAAACATTACAGGCGTCGTGGGAAAAATAAGCTACCAGTATTTCGCTGTTACGCCGGAGTTGTTCAAATACCTTCAGGTCGGGATTGTACATTATTTAAATAAATCCTTCAACCGATCTTCGACTTCATCGCCCATTTTTTTCTTCTCTTTTTCGATGCGCTCTTTCAGTTCCTGCTTTTTGGCTTCCACCTTCGCTTCGTGTTCGCGGATCATCGCCTGATACTCTTCGATTTGCGCTCTTAGTTTTTTCTCGCGTTCGGCGACGACCGCTTGCAATTGGGCTTTGTGTTTTACCACTTGTTCGTCGATTTGCTTTTTAATGCGTTGTTTGGCGCGTTCGATTTCGCCGCTGATTGAGGCTTTTAAATTTTGTGCGAATAATTTGTCCACATTGGATTTGATCGCAAAATGCAAATCATCGGCTTTCTGTTTGATATTAGCCGTAATTTGTAATTGGTCAAGACCGCGGATGGTGTTTTGCATGATGCGTTCCACGGTATTCAGGTTTTCCGCGGCTTTTTTAAAATCAAAATCGAGCCGGTCGGCTTTAAAACCGATTTTACTCTGTACCTCTTCACCGATGAGCGTCAAAGTGGCCTCAAGGGAACCGCGTCCGTTTTTGATGGATTGCGGCAGGAGCGGCGAATCAGAGATGCGCCGCCCGGCCATGGAAAAATTTTGATAGGTCAGGGTAAAATTCTCTTTGGGTATTTCCTGTAAGTGGTCGATAATACCGCTGAATGCAAGCAGTGGCCCCTGTTCTTTGCTCGCCGTAACATTGATTTGGGTCGGCTGCATAATAAAGCGTTGGTCGCTGACCAAGTGTTTGATGTTTCCGTCCAGCGCCAGTTGGTCGGCGGTTTTGCCGCTCAATTCCAATTCTTTGATCCAGAAATCCGGTCGCGCGTTGCGGTTGAAGAAGTAGATATCCTGGCCTTCAAAGCGCGGCGGTTGTTCTTTTTTGGGCTGAGCGGATTTAAGTTTGGCGGTCAGTTCGCGCGCCTGGCCTGCGTAACCCAGATAGAGGTTAAAACGGTCCACCAGCGCGCCGCCGAAAAGCATTGCGCCGATGTTGCCCGCGCTGATATCGGGTAGCTTGGCCTTGGCCATGGCGCGGCGATAATCGTTTTGTATCCAGTTATCCACCTGATTGAGGCTGGTCTTTGCCTGATCGACATCCGTCAGCAGGCGTTTTTTGGTATTCTTAAATTCGTCATTGATGGATTCGATATTCTTGCGCAGCCTTTCCGACTTCTCCAGCGTACTTTGCAGCTTTTCTATATTATCGATTTTATCTACCTTGATGGATTGAACCTGGCGCTCAATTTCCTTCGTCTTTTCGGTGATATTTAACTGCTTTAAGGTCCCGTTCCAGGATTCGTATTTGCCTGTCAGCGCTTTTTGCAGCGAGTCGATTTGATCAACAGAACGAATGTCGAAAACCCGCATCAGGCTGTCCACATTGAGTTTACCTTTTACCTGGAACAGACGCTGATCCATATTGCCTTTGACCCGTTCGCTCAGTTGTTGTGTGGTGCGGCTAATAAAACCGGGACTCTCCGTTTGACGTCGACGTTGCGCCTCGGGCAATTTACCGTCGGTTTCGCGTTTGGTGAACGTCTGAATACCGGTTATGCGAAAATCCTCGATGATTACCTTTTTCGAAAGCAGCGGCCAAAATTCAAGATCGAATTCGCAGGATTCGGTTTCGATCATATTACGCATGGTGTGTTTGGGATGTGTTATTTGCAGCCGCTTCCATCCGACACGCATACCGGCCAGCGACAGATCGAGATCATCAATATCGACGCGGGCGCCGACGATAGATGCGCCCAGCGATTCCAAATTTCCTTCAAGCCAATCATCGGTGAAAATCAACGACAGTACAAGGAACAGCCCCAGGAGAGCTGCTAAAAAAATAAGTCCTTTCCAGCGAAACATGGGATACTCCCCGGTTTTTAACCGATGTATAAAGTTGTAATCTAAATTTCTGATAAATTCATTTGCGCATACACGGCCAAAGACCAACGATGATTATACAGAGCGTTCCGCAACGATTTAAACCCATTTCGTTTTCAACCAAATCGTTCGTATCCGCCCCGTATCTTTTCGTAAATGCCGTAAAATTTGCTGCTTTTAATGGCCTGTACGATCTTCATTTTCTGCAGCCGTTCATCAATGTGCTCTCGGTAGTAGAACACAAAGGCTTTCGCCAGAAAGAAAACGGGAACCAAAAGCAAAAGGGAAACCACAAAACTGCCCATAACCACGGTGTTGTTAAAGCGACTCAACGCGATGACGGGAATATTATACATGGCGGTCCACAATTCGTGCAGGGAAGGTACGTCGGTTAAAAGATAATAACCGAGGCTATGGAAACCGGGATCGAACAGGTAGGCAAAAGCACTGAAGACACCAAATCCCAATATAGCCGTGGCTATGTTTACATTCAGAATAATAATCAAAATCAGTACCAGAAGATTATGGAGCGACCAGAGCGGCGTTAATCCCATAATCATGCCCAGAATAAATCCGCCGGCGATCTGATTTGGCGAAGCGGCGGAGCGCAGGATTTTAAAAAGCCGGGTCAAAAATTGGATGAAAAACATGCCAAAGACTCCTACAAAAGGTTTGAAAAAATGACGTTCCGATTGGTTCCGACAACATCAATTTAAACCGCGATTACCCCTGGAACAACAGTTATTTTTTTGAAATTGCTGTTTGTATGTGTTGCAGAATTTCCTCTAAACGAAGCTGTGCGTTTTCCCACTGCTCTTCCAATTCGGGCAGTTCGTTGATGATGCGGTCGTATTCGATTTGCATTTCAGCGGCTTGTTCGGGTTGGTTATAGGTTTCCGGATCGGCAAGCGCTTGTTCCAGATCATTCTTTTGTTGTTCGAGCGTTTCGATTTTTTCTTCCAATTCGGTAATCCGCGTACCCAAGGCGTTGCGTTCTTGACTGAATTGCTGCCGGAGTTGCGCTTCCTGCTGTTTTTGTTCCTTGTTTTTTTTACCGCCGCTTTTCGCCGTCGTATCCGATTCTTTAGTGCGGTCAATCGGCTTTTCCTCCGACTCAGCGCTTCGTTTGGAAAGATATGCGCTGTAATTGCCCTCAAAAAGCCGTAAGCGGCCGTCTTTCAGTTCGATGACGCGTTGCACTAACTTATCCAGAAAATAGCGATCATGCGAGATGATAAGCAGTGTGCCGTCATAGTCGCGTAATGCCTCTTCCAGGGCTTCCCGTGATGTGAGATCAAGGTGGTTGGTCGGTTCGTCCATGATCAGAAAGTTACAGGGCGAGAGCAATATTTTAGCCAGCGAAACACGCGCCTTCTCGCCGCCGGATAAGACGCGGATTTGCTTATTGATATCATCGCCGCTGAACTGAAACACGCCGAGAATATCACGGACCTTTCCCTCGAACGACGGAGCTGCGGTGGAAGCAACTTCCTCGTGAACGGTTGCGTCGGGATTTAACGCGTCGACCTGATGCTGGGCATAATAGGCCGGCTCAACGCGCTGGCCCAGTGTAAGTGTACCTTCCTGCGGCTTCAGTTCGCCGAACATAAGGCGCGTTAACGTGGTTTTTCCGGCGCCATTGGGACCCACGAGAGCAATTTTTTGGCCGCGGTAAAAATCCAGATTGATATCGTTCAGCACCCAGTCGGCGTCATAGCGGAAATACAGGTGACGGATGTGCAGGACCTCTTTGTAACCGGGATGATGGGCTTTGATTTTAAACTGTAAATGGGAACGCGATTCCGGCAGCGTTATGGTTTCCATTTTTTCCAGCTGTTTAATACGGCTTTGCACCTGCGCGGCCTTGCTGGCTTTATAGCGGAAACGATCGATGAAACGCTGTAAGCGCTGGCGCTCCGCCTGCTGTTCTTCCCACTGTTTGATCAGACGCTCTTCCTCTTCTTTGCGCTGCTGCTCGTAAGTGCGGTAATTACCGCTGTATTGGCGCAACTGTCCGTTAAACAGTTCCACCAATTTCAGCGCCAGCCGGTCGATGAAAAATCGGTCGTGCGATACAAACACAATACTGCCGTTGAAATGGCGCAGGTAATCTTCCATCCACTCCAGCGATTCTAGGTCGAGATGGTTGGTGGGTTCGTCCAGCAACAGTAAATCCGGTTCCTGCAGAAGCAAACGGGCCAGAAAAACGCGCATTTGCCAACCGCCGCTCAGTTCGGAGAGAGGGCGGTCGAAATCGGATTGGGCAAAGCCGAGACCGCCTAAAATCTTTTTGGATTCCGATTCGAGCTGATGACCTTCCAGTATGGTAAAACGGTGTTGCAAGTGATCGAGGTGTTGCAATAATTGTTGTTGCTGTTGTTCGTCCGACGTCTTCTGCAGGCGGTCTTCGGTATCCTCGATCTCTTTACCGATGTTTACAATATCCGTTTTGCCCTGCATAACCGTGGCGAGGACCGAAGCGCCGTTGAGTTCAATCGCTTCCTGCGGCAGATAGCCGATCCGGAAATGGCGCGGTTTGAGAATACGTCCCGATTGCGGCGTCAGTTCGCCGTTGATGAGCCGCAGTAGCGTCGTTTTGCCGGCGCCGTTGGGTCCGATCAGCGCGATACGTTCGCCGGGATTGATCACCCAGCCGGCGTCGCGGATTAATAGCCGTTCGCCGATGGCGTAGTTCAGTTGTTGCAGTTGTAACATGGTTCTGCTATCATTTTGTTCGTTATCGGGAATTTCAAATTAAACAATCGGAAGGACATGGGCAATGGAATGCGATCGGGAAACAGCGTACCCCCCCCCGAATCGCATAGACGACAAGCCCGCCAAACACGGCATTTTATACTGACGGGCAAACCCTACCCACATTTTGAATATTCCGATCGTACTTGAATCGTTTACGGTTTAAGTGATTCTAATATGGATACGACCTGCCTGCGGCGAGCTAATTGCTTCGTTGCCGATCTTGCGGGTTTGAGCGAACTTTATTACTTTTCCGGGCATCCATAAATCGAGCAATCATTTGAAAGAACGGCGCTCCATGTCCTCAGTCAGTTTTCGTAAACTCGTATTTCTGATTTTCGTGGTATTATTTATTTTCTCGCTTTATCGGGCGTCGCGCCCACAGCAAATGCAGCGGCCGAAAATCGGTTTGGCTCTGTCCGGCGGCGGCGCTCGTGGTTTTGCCCATATCGGCGTCCTTAAATTGCTGGACTCGCTGCACATTCCGGTGGATTATATCGCCGGTACCAGCATGGGCGGCATTGCGGGCGGCCTGTATGCCATCGGATACAGCGGGCTGGAAATTGAAAACATTGCACGCAACAGTGACTGGGAAGAGCTTTTCAGCGATCGCCCGCCGCGGGAAGTCATTCCCTACATCCAAAAGAAAGATGAAGACCTGTTCACGATCGAGCTGGGACTGGATGGAATGACCCCTGTTCCGCCGACCGGGTTGATCAGCGGTCAAAAGATATCGCTGTTGCTCTCCAATTTGACCATCGGTTACGAACACATAAAAAATTTCGACCGGCTGCCCGTCCCGTTTCGCTGTGTTTGCGTCGATCTGGTAACCGGCAACGAAGTGCTGCTTGGCGAAGGATCGCTGGCCAAAGCATTAAGAGCGACCATGTCGATTCCGTCGGTGTTTACGCCGGTGGAATGGGGCGATTCCCTGCTGATCGACGGCGGCATCGTCAATAATATCCCGACGGATGTGGTAAAAAAGATGGGAGCGGATTATATCATTGCGGTGGATGTGGGTGAGCCCATTCGCGAACGCGACGAAATCCGAAATCTGCTGGAAATTATCGATCAGGCCTTCAACATCATGGTGGCGCCGCGGCGCGAACGCAATCTGGCATTGAGCGATATAACGATCGTGCCGGAACTAAAAGGTTTGGCCGCCACCGATTTTGAGAGCGAAAAAATTGTAAAATTTATCGCAGCGGGCCAGCAAGCGGCGCGTGCGCAGCTGGACACGCTCATTCGATTACGGCAACAATACCAATTGGCGCGCACAAAAAGACAGGAGTACGGTACAAAATCAGGCAAATCGCCGATCATACACGGCATCTCCATCACGGGCAATACCATTTTACCATTCAGCGATGTTTATGATATCATCGGTGTACAACCCGGCGAACGCTTCAAAAGCGAATCGTTTAAGGCCCGCCTGGCCGAACTTCGCACCAGCGGTCCGTACAAAGAAATCGACTACGAGGTGCGGCCGGTCAAGGAGAATCGCATCCGGCTGATCGTCCATATTGAGGAGCGTGAAGCGCCCGTCATTCACGGCATCGATATCAAGGGCAATGAAATACTGCCGTTCACTTTTATCTATAATCTGCTCGGCATCAAACCGTTGCAACGGTTGAACCCGGAACTGATCAACAAACGCATCAATGAATTGTACAGCCTGGGTTATTTCGAACAAATTACCTACGAAATCAAGCCCCATTCCCAAAACCGGGTGCGCCTTATCTTTCATGTGAAAGAGCACTCCAGACGGCGTTTGAAACTGGGCTATCATTATGATGATTATTACCGTCTGGTCGGAACGGTGGGCTTGCAGGCCAGCAGCATTTTAATTCCGGGTTTGAGGGCAAACGCGGTGATCCAATTCGCCGGCTTGCAGCGATTCCGCTGGCGCATGTCTTATCCTTCGCGGGGACTGAATATGCCGATCTTCCCTTACATCCGCCTGCAATACAAGGATTTACCCGTGGATATTTACGGAGAGAAAGGACAAAAAATCGCCAGTTATCGCGATCGGTCAACGCTCGGCGCGCTTGGGTTGACTCTGCTCTTTGGCAAGACGGGATCCCTTGAAATGGAATACACGGCGGAATCCATGCAGATCGATCCCGATATCGCATTTCCAGATCCGCGTACGTTCCCGTCCTGGGATGATGACCTCCGGTATGTCAATATCCGATTCAACGCCGACGCCCTGGATGACGTCATCCTGCCGCGTTCGGGTATTAAAATCAAAGCGGGATACGAAGCCAGCCGTAAAAATTTTTATTCCGATCTCGAGTACACGCGTTACTATGGCGCCATCGAGGACTATTTCACGATCAAAAAGCGCCATACATTGGCCATTAACGGCGGCTATTATTGGGGCAGCGACAGCCTGATCGCCTACAAGCAGTTTTATCTGGGCGGTCCGAACTCTTTCGTGGGCATGAATTACGATCAACTGGGCTCCATACGTTTGCTGAAGATCGGGATGCTGTATCGCTACGAATACAAGAAAGATATCTTTTTGAAATGTATGGCCAATTACGCCGTGAATTTTTACGATTATCCCACGGCGTATGCCATTACAAAGCGTTTCGTCGGAATGGGCGTCGGTATAAAATTCCTGTCGATTATCGGGCCGTTTGAGCTGGTATACGGCTATGGTACGGACAGCATCTATAAACCGACCGCTATGAAGAGCCATTTTTATTTTACCGCCGGGTTTGCCCTTTAACGACTTAGCAGCAGTTCAGGGAGCCGGGATGCGCCATCCGTTATCGATTGAACACGCTTACCTTTTTCTGCCTGTTTGCTCTCCCTGATTTTGGAGACCCATTCCGCCAAGAGTCCAAAACCACCCTGATCAGCCGTACTATTGGAAACCGGCAACGCAAACGACAACGAAAAAGAGCGGAATAGACCTTACATAAACATCGTTGCAATCGCATCGTATTAAGGCAGTTGTTTGAACCGCAATGTCAGCGACGGAGGAGAAAATGAATATGAAAGCCTTTACTTTTACATATGCCCTTCTGCTTATCGTACTGGGCCTCGGGGGGTATCTGCTCACGGGAGCGCAAAGCGTGACGGCTTTGATCCCGGCCTTTTTCGGCGTGATCGTGCTGGCGCTTGCATGGATTGTACACGCCAATCCCAACGCCACCAAAGTTGTTATGCATGTGGTGATGGTGCTGGCGTTGCTCGCATTTTTAGGCTCCGTAAACGGTTTTGCGGATGTGTTATCGCTTCTGCAGGGCGCAGATGTAGAACGCTCCGCCGCGGCCGTGAGTAAATCCATAATGGCGCTACTCTCATTAATTTATCTGATATTAGGCATAAAATCGTTTGTCGATGCCCGCCGCTCTCAGAGTTAATCAACTCCATCGCACAAGTTGATGTACGGGCGTTCTCCGCAGCCGCAACATCTCTTTTTAGCGCACGGTTTGTGAATTATCTTTTCCTGCTGGTTTTGGAGGAGGATGCTTGCCCTTTGTCGTCTCATTCATAAATGGATAATGGCTTGTAGTATGAAAATTTGTTTTTCAATTAGAAAGAGATTTTGTAATTTATGGCCTGGCTATTTTGTGAATTATGTAACGTAGTGCGGCGGTTTGTGCGTAAAGACGAAATTTCGGTCTTCCGGAATTTACCTCCGGGTTGGCCGGATTCGGATAAGAAAGACTTTTGAACAAAAATCTCCATACATTTTGAATAAACATAGACGGAATGTTTCATTAACGATAACAGGATGAATATATGAAGTTGTTCGACCATGCCAATAAAGCGTTTCGGACCCGACACATTGGTCCCGATGAAGACGAGCGTCAAGCTATGCTAAACGAACTGGGCTACGAATCCATTGCGGATTTGATTGCGGATACCATTCCGAAATCGATTCGGTTGACGGAAGAGCCGCCGTTTCCGGAAAGTATCGGTGAATTTCAATTTGAACAGCATATGCGGCGTTTGGCCGGGCAAAACCGGATCATGCGTTCGTACATCGGCCTGGGCTATTACGGAACGATTACGCCATCGGTCATAAAGCGCATGATTTTTGAAAATCCGGGCTGGTACACGCAGTACACGCCTTATCAGGCGGAAATCGCCCAGGGCCGTCTGGAGGCGTTGATCAATTTCCAAACTATGGTCGGCGATCTGACGGGTATGGCGATAGCGAATGCATCACTGCTGGATGAAGCGACGGCGGCCGCTGAAGCCATGGCTATGCTGTATCGGCTGCGGAGCCGTGATATGGTTAAACGCGGCGCCAATGTGTTCCGCGTTTCGGACACGGCCTTCCAAACCACCATCGATGTGCTCAAAACGCGGGCCGAACCGCTGGGCATCGAAGTCGTTGTGGAAAACAACATCACGTTTAACATCGACGAACAAACGTTCGGTATTTTCTTCCAGTTTCCGGCTGAGGACGGAAGGGTGTATCAGTACGACACACTCGTTCAACAAGCCCATGATGAAGGCGTACTCGTGGCTATGGCCGCGGATTTGCTCAGCCTTGCGCTGATGACGCCGCCCGGTGAACTGGGCGCCGATGTGGTGGTCGGCAACACGCAACGTTTCGGCGTTCCCATCGGCTACGGCGGGCCCCATGCTGCTTACTTCGCCGCCCGAGAAGAATACAAACGCCAGATTCCCGGACGCATTATCGGCGCCTCGGTGGATCGTCACGGTCAAACCGCGTATCGCATGGCGTTGCAGACCCGGGAACAACACATCCGCGGCGAAAGGGCGACATCGAATATCTGCACGGCGCAGGCGCTGCTGGCGATCATGGCCGGCATGTATGCCGTTTATCATGGGCCGGAGGGATTGCGTCGCATCGCCGAACGGATTCATCGATCGGCTGTGTCTATTGACCGGCGCATACAAGAACTCGGTTACAAACAAACCAACGCCGTTTATTTTGACACGCTCAAAATAGAAATGCCGGCAGAACAACAGTCGAAGCTGCGACGTCTTGCCGAAGAACGGGATTTGGAATTCCGCTACTTTGATGACGGCGCTGTGGGGCTCTCGACCGATGAAACGATGCTGGAAGAAGATGTAGCGGATATTATGCGCGTGTTCGCCGGGGCAGCCGGCAAGTCGCCGGATGAACCGGTTGAGGATGACGATCCGCCGGTGGCCATCCCGCCGGAATTAGAGCGCAAGAGCGACTTTTTAACGCATCCGGTGTTTCACCGTTACCGAACCGAAACCAAAATGATGCGCTATATAAAAGCGCTGGAAAATAAAGATTTGTCGCTAACGTTCTCCATGATCCCGCTCGGCTCCTGTACGATGAAGCTTAATCCCGCTTCGTCGCTGATGCCGGTGAGCTGGCCGGCGTTCGCGCAGTTGCATCCCTACACCCATGCCGACAACGCCAAAGGTTACAAGCGCATGATCGATGAGCTGGAGCAATTGCTGTGCGCCATCACGGGTTTTTCGGCGGTTTCGTTCCAGCCCAATTCCGGCGCCCAGGGCGAGTTTACGGGATTGATGACGATCCGGGCCTATTTTAAAGATCGCGGCGAAGATCATCGTAATGTGACCCTGATACCCACCTCGGCCCACGGTACCAACCCGGCCAGCGCCAGTATGGCCGGCATGAATGTCGTGGCGGTTAAATGTGACGACAACGGCAATATCGATGTGGATGATTTGCGCAAGCGCGCCGAGAAGCACAAAGATCAACTGGCGGCGCTGATGGTTACGTATCCCTCTACCCACGGCGTCTTTGAAGAAGATATACGCGAAATCTGCGATATTATCCATGAGAACGGCGGTCAGGTTTATATGGACGGCGCCAACATGAACGCCCAGGTGGGCTTAACCAGCCCGGACCGAATCGGCGCCGACGTGGTGCATCTTAATCTGCACAAGACGTTCGGCATCCCGCACGGGGGCGGCGGTCCCGGTATGGGGCCGATCGCGGTGGCGGATCATCTGGCACCCTATTTGCCGGGTCACGCCCTGGTCGAAACAGGCGGAGCAAAGGCAATCAGTCCGGTGGCGCAGGCGCCTTACGGCAGCGCCAGTATTCTCATTATCTCTTACGGATACATTCGCATGCTGGGCAAGGAGGGCTTAACCGACGCCAGCCGCATGGCCATATTAAACGCCAATTATGTGAAGCATCGCCTGAACAATTACTATCCGGTTCTCTACAAGGGCAAAAGGGGGCAGGCGGCGCACGAACTTATTTTTGATGTACGCGCCTTTCGTAAATCGGCCAATGTGGAAGTGGAAGACATCGCCAAACGTTTAATGGATTACGGCTTTCACGCGCCCACCGTTTCATTTCCGGTGCCGGGCACCATTATGTTCGAACCCACCGAAAGCGAGTCGAAAGCGGAGCTGGATCGCTTTGTGGAGGCCATGATCGCTATTTACGGTGAAATCCGGGAAATCGAAAACGGCGACGCGGACGAAGAAGACAATGTATTGAAAAATGCGCCGCACACGGTTGAGGAAGTAACGATGACGGATTGGAGCCATCCCTATTCGCGTGAAAAAGCGGTGTTTCCCATAACGGAGGTAAAAACGCATAAATTCTGGCCGCCGGTTGCCCGTGTCGACAACACGTACGGCGACCGCCATTTGATGTGCACCTGCCCGCCGGTGGAAATCTACGCGGAGGCGGATGAATAGGGAAGCGCCTGTATAATTTGCATAACAACAGAGGCCCCGGTGTGGTGAATGCCGGGGCTTTTTTAATTTTTGCCATCCTGAAAATGCGGCCTTTGATCGTTAGGTAACGAAGAACACATTGATGGCGCGGAGCGGCCGTGATCTTCATAGGTGAGGTGAAACCAGATCAAGCTGGTGTATTGTTTTCTATAAAAGCGTTGGTGCTCTGCACCTGAATGGTGAAATCTATATCAGAAAGAGCGTATTGCATTTTTAGGTCGGTTGTTAACATATTTCACAAACATTAAAATGGAAGGAAGGCCAATCCTATCGATTGGTGATGAAACGAAAGATGGGACTGTTTGCAAAAACATAGTTGCAGAATAAAAGTGGGGAATTTTCGCCAGGCTCATTTCTTTAGAAAATTCCGTTTTTCGAGGAAGTTTCAATTCATTTGGCAAAGCACATTTTATCACCGGTGTTCTCTAAAATCCAATTCAAGTTGCCTTGCAAATGCCTCTGCTTCATCTTCGCTGATTAAATTTAAAGAAGATTGACCGGCGCGTTGATTTTTTAAGGCGCTCTCCGCAATTTGCCTCAGTTCTTTATTTTGCGGCAAAACACTTAATAATTCAACCTTTACCGGTTCGGTTGATGTTTCCAGCCATTTTAGGATGCCCGACCAATGCAAGACCTTATTCTTTACATCCTCTTTTCGTTTTAAGTCGAAAGAAACCGGTTCGTAGCAGTGCCATTTTTGATTTTTCCACGCTTTGCTGAACGTGATGTTGGAATACTCTGTTTTAACCACATGCTCGCTTAACCTGGATTCTACCCCTTTTTCTTTAAAATACTTTTGGTAAACCTTTTTCCAGACGTCTTCATCGGACATGGTTGTCTTATGTTTCTTTTGGGAATCATAGCGGAAAATCATCTGATGTGAAAGACTTTCAAACGCCGAATCCAAAGAAACATCGATGCCCCGATAAACATCACTGAACACCAATGCCGTATCATCTTTAACCATTAAGCGTGATGTAATCCGTTCTATAGAATCCGGTACGGAAAAGGCAAGCTCCCTTTGCTGTCCTTCAGTAAGCGCATTTAATTCTTTTTGCAAATGGTTGATCGACTGCATGATATGATGAACATTAAGGCCATTGAAAAATGAAGACATTCTTTTGGAACGATTGACAAAACTCGATCTCAGGTACTTTTCGTCTTTGGCATAGAATACCAAACCGACATTAACGAATTCCTCGTTAATCCGGTCGGGTATATATCTGAGAATTTGATATTGGTAATGTTTCATGCTGTCACCCACTTCAAGTTTTTCACAAACGCTTGTTTATTTTGAACGATTAAATTTAAAGTGTTTTCTATTCTATTGATGTGATCCGTTCGCCATTCTGCGGGAATTAAATGTTTTGCTCTTTGCCAGAATCCCGCATTAAATCGATCCACTGATTTAAGTATTGCATTGCCGGGGAACCATTTTTTTTTAATTTTATGAAATAAAACCATGTTGTCAATCCAATTGTTTCTGTCAAAATCAGAAATTTTCCAGGGTTCAGGAGGAGGAGTGATAAGCTGTAAGAAAGAAAAAGCCAGTTCATGGTCGTAAATAATAATGTCATCAGCGCTTACCATACAATTCGGTTTCTTGAGTGTTCGGTCAACATTACCTATAAAGACGTCAAAAGCAAAAATTTTTTGAGCCTGATGCAGTAGATTTTGCTTTAATGGCTCATTTACAGCCAGGGTTTTGTAATTGGGCCGATACACTGAACCATAATTCAGACCGAGACTCTTCTTAGCTGTTGAGTAACAACCTTTGCTTTTAAGCGTCTCCACAAATGCGTTGTTTATTTCTACCAATACAGGCTCGACAACTGAAATCCCCCATTCCCAGGCGATATAAGTAGCAAGCAACTCAAAACACGCCGCTTCGGGCCGCATACGTTCCGAGCCCATCAGCTTAACCACACACTCTTTTTGTGCTCCGCTCTCTTTGTCCACACCCGAAATCAAAATAGGTTTATTGGCGCCGGTGCTAAATTCGTTATTGTAGCGCAGTGGCGTTATTATCGGTAGTTTTTCAATTTCATGTACACTGGGCATTTTTTTTAAATTCAACCTTAATTACTTTTCCCGTTTCATTTACCCAATAACACTCTATATTCAGTTGATCCAAACACCATGAACTTTTATTATTTAATAAGTTGATATACGTTTTCTTCTCCGGAAATACCATAACAACTTTAGAAGATTTTGAATCTCTATGTTCATTTCTGATTATAATAGATTGAAAAACAGCTTTTGAAAACCAATATCTGGCTTGTGTTGAGGTATTTGTTTTCTTTTTTCTTTTTCCTTTTTTTTTCACCTTTAACGTAATATTCAGAAGGATAACCTTTAACTTCAATATACAAATTGATGTTGTCTTTTTTTAGCCAAAGATCGAATCCCTTTTCCCTTTTAAGAGGGTCAGCTTCTGATTGTAATTCCCAATCGCATTGTTGAAAGTAATTTTTAATTCTTTGTTGAATCTTAAATTCGTGAAACCACTCATGCCAAGGTTCCCAACTCATAATATTTTCTCCCATCTAAAAACGTCTGAAATGCCGTTTTAAACCAATACCTGTAAAGATTGCCAGTAAAATCAAAACCGCTGAATTCAAAAAAGAGATGATCAAACCTTCCGGTCCTTCCGGAAAGATAGCTTGCCGCTGGAATGGTAAATAACCCACCGGTATAACCCGGTATAGAGAAAATCCAACAGCATAACAGAAATCGCTCCAGAATTGCGGTTTACGCAATATTGTAAAATTTGCTAGGACAATATCGTAGTTGAAATGATAGCTTTTGACATATAGACCATTTAAAATATGAATGATCGGAAATAAGAAACAAGCAAAAAACAAAAACCATAAAAAACTCCTTTGTGGTTTTTCACCATATCCAACAAATAATTTGTAAATCGAATAAATGAAGTATAAAATATGATCACCAATATTTTTGAACAGCGTTTTTAAATTAAATCGTTTTCTGTAACCCAATCTTTTCATCTCAAATTCATTATAATAAAACCAACTGGCCTCGGCGTAGCTTTTTATATTGTCAGATGCTGTTTTTAGACGGTTATACAGACTGGCGATTGTATTAAATCCCTGAGCATTTTTTATTTCCAGTTTAGTTCCCAATTCAGGATAAATATTATTTCTTATTAATAATTCATTGTCTTGGTTCAGCGGGAATTGGACTTTTAGCATTTAAAATAAGTAACACCT
>CAZIVP010000002.1:0-572388 GCA_964542915.1 uncultured Calditrichaceae bacterium
TAGGTGTTACTTATTTTAAATGCTAAAAGTCCAATTCCCGCTGAACCAAGACATTCTTGGCTAACTATTTAATTAACAAACATTTCTTAACTTGACTAAAACTTCCAACGTTCAGGCTATAGAAATAGACGCCTGAACTGGCTTTACCTGCATCCCATTGAATACTATGATTGCCAGTGGCTTGCTTCATCTGGACTAATTTTGTGACCAAACGTCCGCGATTATCAAAAACTGATAAGAAACATGAGCAGCTTTCGGTAGTTGATAGGATATGATTGTTTTTGGATTAAAAGGATTGGGGTAGTTTTGATATAGCCTGAAGTTTTTAGGAATAAAATTATCAGATTCTTTCATGGACGTTACTATACCAGCAGTCTCTAAAGAATACCCACTTTCATTGCCTGAAAAATCAAAAGCAGAAATTTTATAATAATATTTTCGTCCCATAACAATATGACTATCGACAAACGTATTTTTTGTTAATAATTCGAGTGGTTTCTTATTTGTTGGGTCGAACCCACTAATTGTATCTCTATAAACAGCATAATATCTTAAATCCTCGGCCGTTGATTCTCTCCAATTTAGCACAATCGTCTTGTTTTTGATGGATAAACTCAAACTATCAGGAATATGTGGTGCAATATTGTCTAGAGAGTAACCGCTATCCGGTTCAGAACTTGCAACGATGGTAGGGGCCGTACCATGTGCTGTTACCTGAAAAACTGATTGATACAAGCCTTTTGTTTTTGTTGAATCATAAATTGTCGGTACAATTGCTGTATATGTATCATAGCCTCGACTAGGCACTTCATTTGCAAAAGTCCAACCTGTTGAATCCTTTCTCCAAATGCTATATTTTGATACTGGATTTTCTGGATTGCCGTCATTTGTAGAAGCTTTCCACTTAATATAAACCTGGCGGCCATTATCATTGGGCACATCAAATATAGAAAAAATTTTCGGTGGAGAAATGGGAATTGGTTTAATTAAATCATTCCTTATAATGCTTAAGCCATTTAAACCATCTGCAACATAAGCATAAGAACCCTGAACGTTTATACGATTTGAGTACCCACCCGTATTATAGGAAGCTTCTTCAAATGGAATGGAAGGCGCACAAACATTTAAAATGCATAATCCTTTATAACCACAAGCTATATATGCGTAACCATGATTAACAACAACATCTTGTGCATATCCACTGGTATGATATAATCCTACTTCAGTAGGATTCTTTGGATCATTAATATTAATAATTCTAACTCCATATGCACCTTGGGCTAAATATGCATAATTATCTTTTACAGTAAGACCCTCTGATATTTTATTAGTTTCAAAAATGCCAACTTCTTTCGGTTGAGCTGGCTCTGATATATCTATGATAAGTAAGTCAATAGAACCATTTGTAGTATATGCATACTTACCCTTTACTTCAACGTCGTTGCAAAAACCATTGGTATCAAAATGACCAATTTCCCATGGATTATTTGGATCTGATATATCTATAATCCGCAATCCAGAAGTTCCATAAGCAATATAAACATGAGAATCGTGTAAGAATACTTCATTAGCCCAACCATCTATTCGAAAAAATCCTATCTCAAATGTTTTTTTTGGATTGGATACATCAATAATACGCATACCATTATATCGATCAGCTAGATAGACATAATTTTTATCTACTGCTAATCCGCGTGTCCAATCATCAGTATTATATCCACCAACTTCTTTTATATTTTGTGGATTTGAAATATCAATGATAACTAAACCATCAGAATTATTAGCAATATAAGCATAGTTACCTAAACATTCAGCGTCAAAAGAACGATCTTTAGCATCTAATATACTTATTTCTTTAGGGTTGGCTGGATTTGAGATATCAATTGTTCTTAAACCTTCATTATCACAGGCTAAATATGTATATTTACCACTTAACGCAATATCCCAGCCATCATTTTCTGTATAAAAATACCCCTCTTCTTCTGGATAAGCGGGATTGGTAATATCAATAACTTGTAAACCATAAACATCATATAGAATGTAGGCATATTCATCATTTACGGCAACACTTTTTGCTTCATCACCAATATAAATTGAACCAATTTCAGTTGGATCATTTATTTCAGAAATATCGATGATGCGTAATCCATTGTAGCCATCAGCTACATATGCATAATTACTATTAACTTCAACACTATTTGCATTATCTGTCTCGAAATAACTTTTTTCAAAGGGTTTTGTAGGATCAGAGATATCTATAATATTTAATTTAGAACCACTTGCGACATAACTATAATTATCTCTAACTACTACATCTTGTGCCCATCCACTAAAATCCAAAATACCACTTTGTGAAGGATTATTTGGATCAGAAATATTAATTATACATAATCCATTATATCCATCAGCAACATATGCGTAGTTATCCAATATAAATAAACCTGATGCATCCCCCTTAGTATCAAAAAAGTTTATTTCAATGGGTTGTAATGGGTTAGAAACCTCAATAATCCGTAAACCATCTTTACCGCATGCTACATAAGCATAATTTTCAGTAACAAATATTCCTTTTATTAGAGAAGGCATTGCCATATTTCCCAACTTAATAGGTTTATATGGATTAGAAAAATCAACTAAATGTAAATAACTACCTTTACCAAAATAACTTATGTTGTTTTTTACATCTACTGCCCAGCACGGACCACTTGCCCAGCGTCCAATTAATGTGGTATTACTGTCAGTTTTTGTTTGCATAGTCTGTTCAGTTTGACGTTCATTTTTGAAATACATTTGTTGTTCATTTTTTAACAAATTTTTATAAAGGTCTGGTTTCATTTCCTGTGCAAACAGACTGTTTACCATCGATATTAATGAAATTATCATAATTTTTAAGAATTTCATATTAAAGACCTCTTTTTTTAATGATTGTTCTTTAACAATATGGGATCTATTTATTTTAAATTATACCAAATCCCATACCAACTCGCAATGATTTATTTAATTTGTTTTATATCAAAGGATTACGTAAAAAAGGCCTGCAAGTAATTTTCAAAATTGTGGCAAAAAATCCACAAATCCGCAAATTTTTGTGGCAAAATAACAACATAGAGAAGATGGAATGAGGGAATACCGGCGTTGTGGAATGTTGGAAAAAGTGGATGGTGGAATGGGAGTATAATGGTTCGCCGCCTGTATGGCTTTTACAATTGCGATCCGAACAGACATACGCCATCAATTCCCGATGCTGCGACGCTCTCCGTCATTCCCGCGAACACAGAAAACCATTTATAAAATCGACATTGTATTCTGAATGCTCGGTGCGATTGCGGGAATAGCCGTAGCCTCCTTGCCCTGCCAGAGGCCAAAGCAACGCGGACGTGACGCATCGGTACAAATCCGCCGGGCGTTTTTTTGCATGCTTCGCGGCCGTTATCAATAATGGGCGTAATCGTTCAGCAAGTAGTTCTGTACATAATCGTTAACGCCCTCTTCCAGAGAATAAAACGGCCGGTCATAGCCGGCGGCGCGTAGTTTTTCCATCGGCGCCTCGGTAAAATACTGGTAGCGGTCGCGAATATCGGACGGCATATCGATATATTTGATCTTGCTTTCCCGGCCCATCGCTTTAAAAGTCGCATTGGCCAAATCTTTAAACGAACGCGCCTTGCCGTAGCCCACATTGTATATGCCGTTAATAGCGGGATTTTGCATCAAAAAATAGACCACTTCGACCGCGTCTTTGACATACAAAAAGTCGCGCAATTGTTCGCCGTCTTTATAGTCGCCGCGATGCGATTTAAACAATCGCACGTTTCCGTTCTGCTTTATCTGATTAAAGGCTTTAAAAACCACCGACGCCATCTCGCCCTTAAAATACTCATTGGGGCCGTAAACGTTAAAAAATTTGAGCCCGACGATGCTCTGCAGCCAGTTTTCCCGCCGGGCTTTTAAATCCAGTAACTGTTTGGAATAACCATACATATTCATAGGCCGGAGCGTCTGTAACTGTTCCTCATCGTCTGCATAGCCCTGCTCGCCCATGCCATAGGTCGCCGCCGAACTGGCATAAATAAAACGCATGCCGTTATAGATGGCATAATGCGCCAGCTCCGCCGTATAACGGTAGTTGTTTTCCATCAAATAGTGGGCGTCCCGCTCGGTGGTGGAGCTACAGGCGCCCATGTGAACAATGGCTTCGATACCGGCCGTCGATTGCAGATAGGGCATCAGTTTCGAGCGATCCAAATATTCATGAAACCGCAAATGCCGTAAATTCTTCCATTTGTCGTTTTCGCGGAGGACGTCAACCGCCACAATATCATCCCTGTCGTCGCGATTCAATCGTGAAATAACACAACTACCGATAAATCCCGCAGCTCCCGTAACAACGATCATAAAATCTCCCTAATATTTTTTGTAATGGAATATTGGAATGCTGGATAAATGGAATAATGAAAGAGAACCGTTTCCATACTCGTTGATGGATTCCTGTCCGTTTTGCTTCTGCATCTATTACTCTTGATAAATATTTCAAGATACTCCTGCACCTCGTTTTATTTCTATTCAACCCAAAAACTATCTTCCCATCCACCATTTTTTAGTTTCTTTTGCAAAGATTTAATTAGATTAATTAATCCATTTTCTACTTTAAAGTGTAGTTGATCAATTTCATTAAATTCAACATCGCTAATATGTTTTGCTTTATAAAAACTATAATACGCCGAGTGTAATTCTCCGCATGATCCAAGGGCTATATTAAGATGGTTTAAATATTCTTTAAGGCTTTTTCGGCAGTATCCCTCAGCAATATTTCGACTAATACTATGCGCCGCATCAATCGCATTCGACGCAACCTTTTTTAATATATATGGGAATTTAGAAAAAATCCCATAACTTAAAATATAAAGCTCAATAGAATCCTGCCACACATATAATTTTTTATATCCGCGATTAATATTCTTACGTTGCATCAGGCAATTCCCGGAATCCCAAATTTCAATCTTCCATAATCCCTTCACTCCACTATTCCACTATTCCATCATTCCACTATTCCACTATTCCATCATTCCGATTTCATTTAAATTCCAACACACGCCCTTCGTGGCAGATTCAAAATAACCCGTTCAGGCGACGTTCGTAACGGTTTTTCCAGTTCCCTTTATGGTACGCATAACCCGCGATCAGCGGAAAAGCGAGGGTCGCTTCGGCGTAAACCATTTGCTCGTAGGTGGTTTGCACTTTTCCCCACGACGAAGCCTCTTTGAGCGTCGACCCCGAAAGAGCGCCGTCGCGTTCGTCCGCTACGGTAATCTGTACAGCGTATTTGTGCATGGGCGCGTCTTTTTCCAGGATTTCGGTGGCCACCACCACATCCTGAATGAAATTCTTGGGCACGCCGCCGCCGACCATGAATATGCCGGATTCGTTGTGTTTTATTTTAATTTGCGTCAATTCAAGAAAATCCGCCGCCGAATCGATCGTTACCTTTGCACCGTTCGCGTGGTACTGGTGATGGATGAGACCGAATCCGGCCGAGGAATCGGAAAATGCGGGGCAGAAGATCGGTACGCCTTTTTTGTAGCACTGGTACACGATCGAATCTTCCCTGCTTTTGGCATACGCGTCATGATCTTCCAAATATTTTCCCATATATTCGATGAAAGCCCGCGAAGAATACGGTTTTTTCTCCAGTTCATCACAAATTTGGGATACGGTATCGTCACAGATACGCAGTTGTTCTTCGTCGATATAGGTATCGTAAATACGATCGATCATCAAATCCCGCAGTTCATTATCATCCACATAGGGCGTACCGTGATAGTGAAAGAAGCCCAGCGCCTCGAAAAAATCCTGATCCACGATATTGGCGCCGGTCGCTACAATGGCGTCCACCATATTGTGTTTCACCAGCGTCGTAATCACATGCTTCAAGCCGGCGCTGATCAGCGAACCTGCGAGCGTCAGGAAAACCACGGCGTCGCGGTCTTTCTGCATCATATCAACGATCTGAGAAGCACGATACAAATTGCGCGCCTGGAAAGCCATATCGCCCATGGCATCGATCATGGGAACGACATTATGTTTGCTGATATCGATATGTCTGATTTTCTTTTGCAGATACGATTCCTTATTCATCACACGGCTCCTTTGTGATTGTATGGTACACATCCGTTTAAAAACGGTTAAATTAGACAAATAAAACAAGCGGCGCAAATAGCGCGCCGTAACCCTTGGCGCGATTCAGGAATTAAACTGGTGTTTATGAGGTTGTCGGTTTATCTTGTAACGTATGTGAACTTAAGAGCGTTTTCGTAGCATGTATAACAGAAACGAAGAAAAACCGTATAGCAATCACAACGAAAACCCTACCATTCGGGTCGGAATCAGTAGTTGTTTGCTCGGCATGAACGTACGCTTCGACGGCGGCCATAAACACGACAGTTATCTTACGGAAACCCTGGGCCGCTATTTTGAATGGGTTTCGGTTTGCCCGGAAGTGGAAATGGGTATGTCCACACCGCGTGAAAACATTCGATTGAAGGGCACCGTGGAAGATCCCAGCCTCATCGCTCCCAAAAGCGGCACGGACTATACGGACGGCATGAAGGCTTTCAGCGAGCGCCGGTTGCAGGAGCTGGCCGATATGGATTTACACGGTTATATTCTTAAAAAAGACTCACCTTCCTGCGGTATGGAACGGGTTCGCGTTTATGACGAAAATAACATACCGCGCCGCCAGGGAGTGGGCATTTACGCCCGCGCTTTGTTAGAAAAATTTCCTTTACTTCCTGTGGAAGAAGAAGGTAGGCTCAAAGACGCGCGGCTGCGCGAAAACTTTATTGAACGCATCTATGCCCACTATCGTTTGCAGCAATTGCTGCGGTCCGACCCGAAGCCCAAAGATTTGGTGGCGTTTCACACCAATCACAAACTAACCTTGATGTCGCACAGTCAAAAAAGCTATCGGGAATTGGGAAAGATGATTGCCGATGTCGGAAAAGCCGACCGCTCCGCATTTGTGCTATCCTATATGCAAACATTCATGGAAGCGCTTAAACGAAAAGCGACGACGCGCACCCATACCAATGTCTTGTACCACATGATCGGTTTTTTTAAAAAACACCTGGACGCCCGGGATCGCAAGGAACTGGTGGATATTATCGAACAGTACCATTCCGGCATTGTGCCGCTCATTGTACCAATCGTTCTCATCAAACATCATCTCAATCGCTACGATGTAGACTGGCTCAGGACACAAATTTATTTGAATCCCTATCCCGGCGAATTACGGTTGCGGAATTTAATTTAAATCGTAACTGCGAATATAAAAGGAAATCAGAATGCAATGGTCTCCCGTTTATCATTTTTCGGCTTCAACGTGGTTCAATCAGCCGCTTCATTCCGTCTTTGAATTTTTCAGCAATGCCGGCAACCTGCAACGCATTACGCCGCCGTGGCTGCATTTTGAAATACAGACGCCGCAACCCATCGCCATCGAAAAAGGGGCCTTAATTCGGTACAAGTTGAAATTGTACGGTTTGCCCATGCCATGGCTGACTGAAATATCCGCCTGGGAGCCGCCGAACCGATTTGTCGATACGCAACTCAAGGGCCCTTACAAACAATGGATTCACGAGCACCGCTTCGAACAACACAACGGCGGGACAACCGTTTATGATTCTGTACATTACGCCATTTATGGCGGGCCGCTCGCCTATCCCATTAACGCACTTTTTGTAAGACGCAATGTGCGTTCCATATTCAATTACCGCGAGGAGCAATTAAAGGACCTGTTCACGCATCGTCCGGCGGGTATGGAGGAATGATACATACGCTGCAAGCATTACAATCACGCTTATCGTCGGCTCAGAGCCCGTTGTCCGTTTTCTGGTTCCGGCGCGACTTGCGTCTCAACGATAACCGCGGGCTTCATGCCGCCCTGAGCGACGATGCGCCGGTACTGGCGATATTCATCTTTGATACGGCCATTCTGAATGAACTCCATAATAGCCGCGACCGTCGCGTCGAATTTATTTATGAACAGATATCATCCATGAAACAAACACTCGAAGCACGTGGAAGCAGCTTGCTCGTATTGCATGGAAAACCCGCAGAAATCTGGTCGTCGCTAATCCGAACCTTGCGTATACGCGCCGTATTTATCAATGAGGATTACGAGCCTTACGCCCGGCAACGCGACGATGAAATCGCTCAGTTGCTTAAACGGCATTCGATTCCGTTGCGGCTCTTTAAAGACCAGGTTATTTTTGCCAAAAACGATGTTTTAAAAAACGACGATGCACCCTATACCGTATATACCCCTTACAAAAACCGTTGGCTCAACCGTTTTTCGATGCGCGATGTGCAACCATCGCCCCTTTCCACCGAACATAAAAACTGGTTATCCCTGGCGCCGCTTCCGCTGCCGGATTTCAAATCATTGGGATTCGAAAAGAGCCACAAACCGTTTCCGGAAAAATCCATCCCACAAGAGATCATTAAGCATTACCATGATCGCCGGGACTACCCGGCCCTGAACGGTACCAGTCGCCTGGGCGTCCACCTTCGTTTTGGAACGATAAGCATCCGGAAGGCGGTAAAGTACGCTGTTGAACACAACGAAACCTGGTTGAATGAATTGATCTGGCGGGAATTTTACATGATGATCCTGTGGTATTTTCCGCATGTGGTCGATACGGAATTCAAAGAAAAATACCGCAATATGCCCTGGCGCCAAGACCGGCAGGATTTTAAACGTTGGTGTGAGGGGCAAACGGGCTACCCCATGGTTGACGCCGGTATGCGCGAGCTGAACGCCGTCGGCTATATGCACAACCGTGTGCGTATGATCACCGCCGGTTTTCTAAGCAAACATCTGTTAATCGACTGGCGTTGGGGGGAGCGGTACTTTGCCGAAAAATTACTGGATTACGAACTGGCTTCCAATAACGGAAACTGGCAATGGGCCGCCGGAACCGGCTGCGACGCCGCCCCTTATTTTCGTATTTTTAATCCGCTCACGCAGCAGAAAAAATTTGATCCGGATTTCAATTATATTAACAAATGGATACCGGAGTACGACAGCGAAAGATATCCCAAAGCAATGGTCGAACACCGCTTTGCACGCGAACGCGCCCTGCATGTTTTCAGGCAGGCCATTCAATGAGAATCTATGTTTTTGGTTGCAGATGTGCCGGCCGTTTGTAAATAGGACGGGAAAAGCGCACGGAGTTATCACATGCTCCGGTCCAAAAATCCACGCTATCTAAATTGTCAGGCGTAAGAATACAGCGGGCGTAAAGCCGATTTGGTAAATTTGTTTGCTTTTTAAGCTACCGTTTTCAATATAGAAACTGTTATACCAGGTATTTTTACTATCGAAGACATTATGAAACGATAAACCCAAACGGGCTTGGTATAACGGCTGTTCCACCACATAATACAGACTGATATCCAGACGATGGGTGGGCGCTAACCGTTCTTGATTGCGTTTTAGCGGCGCCGTTAATATAAATTGGTTGGCGTGCGCTGTCACTTCCGGCGTGCTATAGGGTTTTCCGGATTCCCACTGCCATGAGGCGGAAAACGCCCATCGCCGCATATAGAAATGCCCCGCTGCTTTGATATTGTGCTTTGCGTTTCCGGCTATCGGGTATGAGATATCATTGCCGGCTTCGATACGGCTGTCATTGAATCCATATCCCAACCAGGTATGGAGGCCTCTGAAACTTTTTTTAAGCGTCAGATCAATACCCAGGGATCGGCTTTGTCGTTGAACCAACGCCGGCAAAATCGGACGCTCTTCTTCCGCATCCACGCGATTCAACTGTTCGATTAAGCCGTTGGGATCTTTATGATAAACCGTCAAATCCATATCCGCCAGCGGCGTTTGCCAGATTAATCCGCCGACCAAATGCCGGGCGTTCGCCGGCTTTAACACCGTATTGTCGTTGACCAGCCAAGTTAACTGTCCGATGTAATTAGGAAACGCATGGCCAAAACTGCTCACAAATTGATGATAATAACCGTAGGATCCTTTGAGCGTCAGAGAGTCGCTTAAGGCGTATGTCAGCGCTAATCGCGGCGACATAAAATAGCGATCGGCCAGATCAAAATAGGTAGCCCTTAAAGCACTATTTATGCGGGTCCGGCTTGTTAAATTCCAGTCATCTTGAATATAGAAGGCATGTGTCTTGCTGCGGATGCCGTGTTGCAGCAAATCGGCATATTCGGGGTGATATTCGTTAAAATCCGTTTGCACCTGTTTGAATTCATAACCGAATTGAAGATGATGTTTCTCCATGCCCGTGTATTCAGCATCGAAGCCGATCTTTTTGTTATTAAGCGTGTTGTTGAGGCGGGTTCCCTGGGCGGGCGTATCGCTGTACAAACGTAAGGATTGAGAA
Source organism: uncultured Calditrichaceae bacterium (assembly GCA_964542915.1). Taxonomy (GTDB): domain Bacteria; phylum Calditrichota; class Calditrichia; order Calditrichales; family Calditrichaceae; genus CAZIVP01. The sequence continues at coordinate 10,407 of CAZIVP010000002.1, forward strand.
TCCTGTTCGACGCCGTAGTCCGAAACGGAAGCGATCCATTTGGTTTGCCAGAAACGATTCCAGCTCCGATACCAGGATGCGCTGAGACCTTCAGTGTTCCAGCCCCATTCCCTGCTGCTCAACCCGCTCAGGACCGGACCTCTGTTTTCAAGGCGATCCTGTGATTTAAAAAATGTAACGCAGACCAAATCGTTTTTACCCGGCATCAGACTGAGTTTACCATAGGCGTCGTAAAAACGGATATCGGGATCGGCCGGGACCGTCTGCTGGCCCTCGCCTTCGGTTTGAATAAAATCATTGATAAACGGCGGACTTTCGTTCATTCGTTTAAACAGACGCTCGGGTAAATCAGTGCGCAGGGAGTGGCGTCCGCTTATGATGAGATTGCCGATCGATCGAATCGGAATTTCGGCGACGCCCAACGCCGCCATTTGATTCGATTCGAGCTGAAATCGCGGTTGTTCAAAGTTACCGGTTTTTCCGGTCATTTCCACAATCGCCGAAGTTCTCCCCCCGTATCGCGCCGGAAAGGCGCTTTTGTGCAATCGGATATCTTTGACAACCGCGGAAGGAACGGAACTGAAAATCCCGAAAGCATGATCGGTGTGATAAAGATTGATGCCGTCAAGGATAACGGCGTTTTCCGATGGCCGGCCTCCACGGATACTCAGCGCCGTACTGGCATTGGAATTTTGTTGCACGCCGGGAACGAAATGTAAAGCCCGGACGGCGTCCGTTCCGCTGAATCCGGGCAACTGTTCAACCCATTGCCTTGCAAATCCCATCCCTTTTCCGGAACGGTCATACTCGAAAATTTGCCACGTGTTATCTTCGACTGTAACCGATTCGGTTTGCAATTCTCTCGGATATAATTCGATGAATAAATTGGGCGTTACATTGTGCCCATCGAGTGTTATGCGTTTTTCGGCATAACCCATGTATTCGGCGTTGAGTATTGTGTTTTGCGGAGGCACACCCGACAACCGGAACCGGCCCTCTTTGTTCGAAGCCGTTCCGATACTGGTTCCCGCTATGTAAACATTGGCATACGGCAATGTCTCTCCGGTTTCCGCATCGACGACCCAACCGTAAATATCCCTCTTTTGCGGTTTGCGCTTAAAAAGGACCATTTGAGAAGCGCCTTCGGTTTTAAAAGAAACGTCTGTGCCTTCCAAAACCGCACTCAGGGCTTGTTCGATGGTTTTATCCTCGAGTTGCGTCGTAATGGTTTTATCTTGCAAGACATTATCGGCGTAAAGGATGTCGACTTTGTATAACTGACTGATCCGTGTAATGGCCTGACTTAAGGGAGTTTGTTCGAACGTAAGATCGGCGCGATCCGGTTGGCCGGGGAATTGTGCCGGCGACCCGGTATAAAAAACGCTCAGCATGATCAGAGAGAACAATAACATTTGCCGCATTATTTATCCCTTATGATATAGGTACCGTTCTCCTTGTTAAATTTCAAATCCAACGCCAGGCAAAACGATTGCAGCGTTGAATCAATGGACTTATAAGCATAGGAGCCCGACATCGAGAGCGTTTCCGAACGGGTACCGGCGATCTTAATATCAACGCCGTAACGCCTTTCGATCTCATCGACCGCCTCCGTAAGCGGCGTCTGGTCGAACACAAAGCGGTTATCCAACCAACCGATCATATAGGCGGCGTCCACGGCTTCTTTGGACCGGATGGTGTGGTCCTCCTCAATGACGCTTCGTTCATTGGCCCGCAAAAGAAGCGAATCATGATCGTACACACTCGTAATCTTTACGAGCCCTTCCCGCACAACGACTTCCGTACGGTCGTAGCGATTCTTAACGTCAAACGCCGTTCCCATCACCTCCACAAGACCATTGTCCGTCTGAACCAAAAAAGGCTTACCGGCGTCCGTCACCCGAAAAAAAGCCTGGCCGCTCAGATACAGTTTTCGCTGCGTTTCGTTAAAATTCGGATCGAGACGGATTTCACTTTGCGCGTTGAGTTGAACAAGGGATTGATCCGGCAGCATCACTTCTCTTATTTCCGAGGCACCGGCTGTATAAACGCGCGGTTCGGCCAGGTAGGGCCGGATTGAAAAATAAGCGAGCGCCACGACTATTAAGGAAGCCGCTATCGCCATCACCCGTTTGGTTATTAAATTCCCCGCCTTTCGCTTCGGCAGTTCAAATACATTCTCGTCAGAAGAGAATCCCAACTGATCTTCCAGGCGGCTCCAGACGATTTGGGCATCGGGAATGTGTTGCGGCTCCGGACTTTTGATGCGATTCAGCGTTTCTAAATAGCGGCGATATTTTGCCTTATGGTCCGGGTGTTCTTTAAGCCAGGACTCAAATTGTTTTCTGATATCCGGATTGTTCGGATTGGCCAGATAAGACTCTATGATTTCCATTTCTCTATGTTTCTTCATATTAAAGACAACTTATAATGTGATACGAACATTGACGCTAAAACCCTACCCTGAGTAAGTGATGAACAACATGATTTGACTGAGATACGATCGTAACAATTTAAGCGCCGTCGTCATACGTTTTTCAACGGCTTTGACCGTAACCCCCAAAATGTCGGCAATTTCTTTATTTTTCAAACCTTCCACATGGCGCATCATAAACACCTGCTTTTGTTTTTCGCTTAAACCGTTCATGGCTTTTTCCAGCGACTGACGCTGGTTAACCTGCTCTACCTCCTCCTCGGTCACGGGTTCCACAATAAACTCGAGCGGGCTCTGTTGCCGGACGCTCTTTTTTCGCAACAAATCGATGGTCTGGTTCACTGCGGATCGATACAAATAGGATTTTATATTTTGAGTTTCATCCAGTCGCTGCCGGTTTTGCCACAGTTTTACGAAAACATCCTGAATTATATCAAGACTGCCTTCCCGATCCCGGGTTCTCCGCCAGGTAAAGCGATATAACTCGGTATAATACGATTCGTACAGACGTTTGAACGCCTGCGAATCCGATTGTTTTATGCGTTGAATCAGTTCTTTTTCATCCATAGGCATAGGCGACAAGTAACATAGCCATTCCCTAAATTCAAAACAATAGAGGCGACGGTGAATTTTTGAAGTAGGGTTTTGTGCGGATAATACGTATCACAATACAAAATTTGAACAGTTCAAGCAACTCTGAAAGGAGGCCAAAAAAGATTTCAAATGCCATGAATTGATCAATCGATTTACACCGGCATATTTACCATGAGTTAAAATGGCAATGATAATACAATGACGAACAACCTAAAAATGACTGGATTCCATCGCACGGACGTCAAACACCTTAAAGAAAAAACGTTATGAGCGTTTTATTAGATTGTATTAAACTCATAAAAGCATTTAAATAATTATTTATTTGAGATGTTGGGAATAGACCCGATAGGTTCATCGTTATGGCCTGGTGTAAGCGTTTTGAGCGTTTTAAATTGAATTAAAGAGTTCCAATCATTCAAACCAATCCTAAAGGAGGAATCATGAAGCGCCTTATCTTTAACTCAGTATTAATGTTTGCGGTGTTTGCTTTTGTATTTCAAGCCAACGCCCAGTCAACCGCACGGTTGCAAATTATTCACAATGCAGCCGATCCCGCAGCCGAAAGCGTCGACATTTATCTGAACGACGATCTGCTCTTGGATGATTTTATGTTCCGTACCGCCACGCCTTACATCGATGCACCGGCCAATGAAGAGATCACTATCAGTGTCGCGCCCTCTTCAAGCGCCAGCGTCGATGACGCCATCGCCAGCTTCGATTATAATCTGATGGCCGGCGAAGCATACGTGGCTGTCGCCAACGGCGTACTGGACCCGGATCAGTTTAGCACTAATCCGGACGGTCGCTCCATCGCATTTGACATTTACACCCGCGACTCAATGCGCGAATCCGGCATGGAAAGCGATCAGGTGGATTTTGTCGTCTTTCATGGCGCCACCGATGCACCTGCCGTTGACGTCATCGCCCGTGATGTGGCCAAGCTGGTGGACGACGCGGCTTACAGCGATTTTACCGATTATATCTCCGTTCCGGCCAATACGTATCTGTTGGATGTTACGCCCGGCGGCGACAATAAAACCATCGTCGGCACCTTCGAAGCCGATCTGAGCGGACTGGGCGGCGGAGCTGCCGTCGTGTTCGCATCCGGTTTTCTATCGCCGGCGGAAGGCCAAGCGGCTTTCGGTCTGTTTGCCGCTTTGCCCGACGGTAATGTGGTCGCATTTCCCGCGGTAACCACCGCACGTTTACAGGTAATTCACAACGCAGCCGATCCCGCAGCCGAAAGCGTCGACATTTATCTGAACGACGATCTGCTCTTGGATGATTTTATGTTCCGTACCGCCACGCCTTACATCGATGCACCGGCCAATGAAGAGATCACTATCAGTGTCGCGCCCTCTTCAAGCGCCAGCGTCGATGACGCCATCGCCAGCTTCGATTATAATCTGATGGCCGGCGAAGCATACGTGGCTGTCGCCAACGGCGTACTGGACCCCACTAAATTTCTACCGAATCCGGACGGTAAAAGCACCGCATTCGATATTTTTGTCAGAGACGGCGCCCGCGAAATGGCCACCGATTCGAATAATGTGGACTTTTTTGTCTTCCATGGCGTAACCGACGCGCCGACCGTCGATGTGATGGCCCGTCGCGTAGCGGAACTGGTGGACGCCCTATCGTACGGCGAATTCAGCGATTACATCTCCGTTAATCCTGATGAGTATATCATCGATCTGGCGCCGTCCATGGACAGCACCAAGATCATCCTGACATTCGACGGCAATCTGAGCGCGCTCCGGGGAGGCGCAGCCGCGGTTTTTGCTTCGGGATTCGTAATGCCCGCGCAAAACCGGAACGGCGAGGCATTTGCTTTGTTTGCAGCGCTCCCGAACGGAGACGTGGTTGAGTTTGGTAAGATAACCGTTGCCGACGTGCAGATTATCCATAACGCCGCCGATCCTGCGGCCGATTCGGTTGATATTTACTTGAATAACGATCTGGCAATCGATAACTTCGGCTTCAGAACAGCGACCGGTTTTATCGAACTCCCGGCAAACGAGCCGATTGCGATCAGCGTCGCTCCGGGCAACAGCCAGAGCGCCGATGATGCTCTGAAAACCTTCCCTCTGCGACTGCTCGCTGCTGAAAATTATTTGGTTGTCGCTAACGGCGTCATCGATCCCAATCAATTCCTATCCAACCCCAACGGACGCGACATCGGTTTTGATCTTTTCATTAAAGAAGGGGTTATGAAAACGACAATGTCGGAAGATGAAGTGGGCTTGTTGGTGGTACACGGCTCGACCGATGCTCCTGCAGTGGATGTAATCGCACGCGATGTGGGTACCCTCGTTGAAAACGCCGCCTATCGCGATATCACCGATTATATTAATGTACCTGCCTCGGATTATACGATCGATATCGCTGCAAGCGGTGAAGGTTCGGCCACAATCGCATCCGGCGATGTGGTGGCTTCTTACAATGCGGATCTTACGGGACTCGGCGGACAGACAGCCGTGGTCTTTGCTTCGGGTTTTCTCAACCCGAATGAAGACAATCAAAACGGTGAAGATTTCGGGCTTTATGCTTCCACCAGTGATGGTTCTGTCGTTGAGTTTTCTACGGTTACATCGATCGAGGATGAATTGACAAATACAGTACAATCCTATGAACTGAATCAGAACTATCCCAATCCGTTCAATCCGTCCACGACCATTTCGTTTCAGCTGCGCGATCGCAGTCAGGTTCTTTTAAAAGTCTATAACATTGCTGGCCAGGAAGTAGCCACCCTGGTTAACGAGACTTATGAAGCGGGCAAACACGAGATAAAATTTGATGCTAACGCGTTGAGCTCCGGCATCTATTTTTACCAGATCGAAGCGGACGCTTTTAAAGCGACGCGCCGCATGATGTTGGTAAAATAAAAACGGTATCCAATGACCCGAACCGGTGGGAATATTACCCCCGGTTTGGGTTTATTGTATAATTAATTTCGGAGGCAAAGCATTAAATCATGAAAATGAACAGCAATAAATCCGTGAAGGCATCATACCGCTACGCGAAAGAACAGACAGCTTTTCATTCCAAAAGTTTTTTTCTTTCGTCGGCAATGCTGCCTAAAGAGAAGCGCTGGGACACATACGCACTTTATAATTTTTGCAGGTATGCTGATAATATCGTAGACAACCCGCGACACCGTACCGTTGAAGAGCTGATTGAAGAAGTCAATTACATGGAAAAGGAAATTCGTATCGCCTATCGTTATGGCGAATCGGAGCATCCCGTTTTGAAATCCTTTATTGTAGTGGCGCAAAAATATGCTATTCCGATGAAGTATGCCCTGGAACTTCTGGAAGGGGTAAAGATGGATTTGAATAAAAACCGCTATGAAAATTTTGACGAATTGTATTTATTTGCTTATCGTGTGGCCGGCGTTGTTGGGCTGATGATGAGTTATGTACTGGGCTTCTCATCCGAAGATGCACTTCCTTATGCGAAAAAATTAGGTATTGCGATGCAATTGACCAATATTTTACGCGATGTTCAGGAAGATAAGAACATGAATCGCATTTATCTGCCTTTGGATGAAATGCGCCGATTCGGATTACGTGAAGAAGACTTTTTCGAAGAAAATGCCTCCCCGTTAATGCGCGATTTTATGCAATATCAAGTCAACCGCGCTAACCGATTTTATCAGGAGGCACAGGAAGGCATTAACATGTTAACGCCCAATACGCAATTTGCGATTTATGCCGCAAGTAAGATATATCAGGGAATCCTCATAAAAATTGAGGCGCGTAATTATAACCCGTTTTTGGGCCGGGTTTGGATAACCCAGGGTAAAAAATTCCGAATTTTACTGGAAGAAATTTTCAAAACAAGAATCCTGCGTCCGGCAGCGGGTATTGCACAAATCATGCAATAAAACATGCGGAGAGTGATAGAAGTTGATTACAAGTATGATTATGAACATATTTAACCGGAGCATTCCGCTTCTTTTGTTGCTCATTTTCGCCGTATCCGCCGAGTCAACGGGCATTATTAAAGGCACGGTTTCGGATATACAAACCAAGGAACCGCTACCGGGCGTCAATATCGTCGTCCTCGGCGAACAAAATCTCGGCGCTTCTTCAGACACAGAAGGCAATTTTCGGATTCAAAATGTTCCAACGGGCAATAAACGCGTTCAATTTAGTTTTGTCGGCTACGAAACACGCACCGTTTCCGATATACTCGTGACGTCCACCCGCCCGGCGCTAATCAACGTGGAATTGCGTGAGAAGGCCTTCGAGACAGAAAGTATCGAGGTTACCGCCGGATATTTTGTGGAAGCCCAACAACCGCAACCGAGCACGTTTGCTCTTTCAAAAGAAGAAATCCGGCGCTTCCCCGGCGGTTTTGAAGATGTGGTGCGCACCGTTTCCACGCTGCCGGGTGTGACCATTAGCGGCAATAACAGCCGCAACGATCTGCTGGTACGCGGCGGCGGCCCCACCGAAAATCTCTATATCATCAATAACATCGAAATCCCGAATATCAACCATTTCGGCACGCAGGGCACGTCCAGCGGTTCGATCAGTTTTATCAATCTCGATTTTGTGGAAGATGTCTCCTTCTCCACAGGCGGTTTCAGCGCCCGCTACGGCGATAAAATGTCTTCAGTATTGGATATCGATCTGGCCGAGGGACGCAACGACCGTTTCGGCGGAAAGGCGCTTGTATCGGCGACACAATTCGGCGCCAACGCCGAAGGCCCCTTCGGAGGAAATGGCAGTTTTATTTTCTCGGCGCGCCAGAGTTATTTGGATTTAATCTTTAAAGCCGCCAATCTGCCGTTTGTACCGGTTTACACCGATTTTAATTTTGTGGCCGATTACAATATCACCAACCGGGATCGCTTAACCGTTCTGGGATTAGCCGCACTCGATCGCGTAGAGCGCGACCAGAGCACTGCGGAAAACCGGGTCGTCAATGCGGGCATTCTGGACAATACACAAAATCAGTGGATCGGCGGTTTGAATTACCGGCGCTCTCTGGGCAACGGCTATTTCAATGTCGCCGCTAATCTTAATTTGAACCAGTACCGTTTCTCTCAGGTGGACTCTGCCCGGATTGAATACTTCGACAGCGTTTCGGACGAACAGGAAATCGGGATTAAGGTACAACGATTCTGGGCCGCCAGTGAACGGCTGGGCATTCTTGCCGGCATCGACCACGAGTGGGTGGCCACACGAAATCAGGTTCGCTTTGCCCAAACCATCTACGACCGTAACGGCCGTCCGGTCAATGTAGATTCATTGGGACTGCCGCGCCGAAGCGACCAGGATATCAATTCATCCAAGTCGGCGGCATTCCTGGAAGCGGATTGGACGCTTCATCCGAAGGTATCTCTCAATGCGGGCCTGCGCATGGATTATTATGATTTTTTAAATGATCCGTTTTATCCTGCGCCGCGTTTGGCCTTTAAGTTCAAGCCTACGAATCGACTCTCATTTAAGTTGAGCGGCGGTATTTATTACCAGTCGCCCGCCTATGTGTGGATCATCAATCGCGAAAACCGCGACTTGAAAGCCTTGCGTAATACGATGAGCGTGGCCGGCGTCGAATATATGCTGCGCGCCGATACCCGGATGTCATTCGAGGCGTTTTACAAGGACTATGGCCGTTTGCCGACCGGTACCGTGCCCGGCGTCAATGATTATCTCGTGATCACCAATACCGGTTCCGAGTTTGGAGGCCGTGAAAATAATTTTCAATCGTTCGGATATAATACATTGCTATCCGAAGGTTATGGTCATGCGTTTGGCTTTGAATGGTTGCTGCAAAAACGGTTTTCGGATATTCCCGTTTACGGGCAATTCAGTCTGGCCTACAGCAAGGCGCGTTTTACGGCCGCTAACGGCGAAACGCATTTTAGTCCGTTCGACCAGCGTTTTGTGCTCAACCTGAGCGGCGGCTATGTAGTGAATGACGTCTGGGAAATCAGCGGCAAATTTCGCTATTTCAGCGGACTGCCCTATACGCCGGTTTACAAACCGTCACAAAATCCCAGTGGTCGCAATACCATACAAAATCTTCCGCAGGAATATCTATCGGAACGACTGCCGGCGGCGCACCACCTCGACCTGCGCGTCGACCGTTATTTTAACTTCGATAAATGGACGCTCATCGCCTTTATTGATATTCAAAATATTTATAATTATAAAATCCCGTTGCGGCCGCGTTACGACTTCTGGAACGATAAAATTATCAATAACGCCGATATCGGCATCCTGCCTTCTATCGGAATCAGTTTGGAATATTAAAATTGCCCTCGAACGCATGGTATGCAACCGGTATTTTCATTCACCATCTTCATTGTGGTTATTAAAGATTTACCTCTTGATTTCGGGCTTTGAACCAACGTTTATTGTTTTTGTAGAGTTGTTTGAAGAATATATAGTCTTTATCGTACAACCGGCCGGCTTGAGGGTCGGGTTTAAATACCATCCTAACGGTAACCTGTTCGGCGATAGCTTCATTATCAGCAATGAATCCCAACGCCGCGCTGGCCAACAATGAAACGCCGCGGGCATTGGCTTCCTGCGGCTGTTGAACTTGTAATATCGTATGGCCGGTCACATCCGCAAAAATTTGGCACCACAGGTCGCTTCTCGCGCCTCCGCCGATAGCACGAAGCGGACCGCTTGTATTAAAAAGCGCTTGCAAACCCTCCAGCGCCCATCTTGTGTTATACGCCACGCCTTCCATCAACGCGCGAATAAAATGGGCGCGATTATGGTTTAATCCGACATTGTGATAGCCTCCGCGTATGACATCGCTGTTAATCGGGCTGCGCTCCCCTGTCATCCAGGGCGTGAACATCAAACCATCGGCTCCGGGTGCGATTGTTGCCGCTTCCTCATCCATTTTTTGAAAAATAGCACTGTCGCTGTAGTCGTTGAATTCGGACAATCCCTTGAAAAACGTATTCTTCAGCCACTCCAGGGCCAGGCCGGCTGTTTCCTGATGGGCAATACCCAGATAATATTGATCCGGAAGGGCGCTGCCGATGCAGCCCGTGTAATGTCTTAAGTCCACTTTTCGCTTGCGGAAATGACCGGCCGCCCCGCCGCTGCTGCCTATACGCACATGCAACTCGCCTTCATTCAAGCCGCCCGAACCGATCGCGGCGGCAGCCAGGTCGCCGGCACCAACCATGACCGGGGTTCCTTCCTGCAAACCGAGCGCCTTTGCCGCACCCCCGGTTAACGGTCCGGCAATGTTTGCGCTGGATGCAATATGTGCCAACTGTTGCGGCCGGATGCCGGCAAAACGGCAAAGACCTTCATGCCAGCAATTACGCTTGCGGCGGCTGTCCATTAGCCACCACACATAAGCGATATCGGCCGAGGTGATATATCGACCGATAAAACGATAAATAATATAGTCCTTGGCATCGATAAACTTATGGCAACGATGAAATATCTGAGGTTCATTGTGTTTGAGCCATAATATCTTGGCAATCTGATCTTTACCCGTATGGCCCGGCACGCCGCCGGTAATGTGTAAAAATTTCATTAATTTAAATACATTGTAATCCATAATACGGGGCGCCGTCCAGAGCGATTTACGCAAAACGGAAGCGCTACGCGTATCGAGCCACGACATGGCCGGCCGCAGCGGCTGACCTTCAGCATCCATAGCCACCAGCGTCATAACCTGGGAAGCAATGGTTAACGCCGCAATGGACTCTGCATTTACACCGGCGTCCGCAATGACTTTTCGGGTTGTATTACAGATGGCCTGCCACCAGTCTTCGGGATTTTGCTCCACCCAGCCCCTGTACGGTTGATGCATGGCATAGCCCTGCCAGGCGGTTCCCACGACCGTGCCATCGGTCCGCACCAAAACCGCTTTATTGGCGCTTGTGCCCATATCATGGGCTAAAATGTAGTGTTTATCGCTGTCCGTTCTGCGTTTGTTGGCCTTCATACGCTTCACTCCCGCTTTTGAGTACGAAGCTTAAACGGATTAAATATGGCGCGAAACCGTTATTAAAAGCAACTCAAATAAAGTTCTTTCATTGTATTATCTTCAGATGGAACGATAAACCATTGATTATGGTGGATAATTTAATTTACAGTAGGTCCCTCAGAGGAATGCTTTCGTCGGCCCGCTACCGCCATAAGCACCTAAAATAGGTCCGGTTTTTATTAACAAAACATTGCTGCGTTTTTCTATCTCCCGTTGCAGAAGGGTTTACACGCGCTTTAATATTTTATGATCAGGGATTGGGCGCTATTATTTATATGTAACGATGACGTTACCTGTTTTTTGTCCGGATTGGACATAGTCGTACGCTTCGGCGATGTTCTCCATGGAATAGGTTCGGTCGATAACCGGCCGGAATTTACCTTGCTCGATCAGGTCTTGTATAAATCGCATACTGCCTTTAATATCCGACGGTAAGGGAAATTTGACTTTTTTATCGCCCATGAACGGCGATAACAGAGCTAAAACGGGATTCTGAGACCAGGGCCCCAATTCTGAAGAAATATATACGCCGCCCTTTTGCAACAGAGGCTTGCATTTACCGAACGTACTCTTCCCTACCGCATCGAACACATAATGATAGCGCTGGTCATCCTGCGTGAAATCCTGCACCTTATAATCAATGATTTTATCGGCGCCCAGGGATTGAACCAGATTAATGTTTTCGGTATTACAAACGGCCGTAACGTTGAGTTCGAAATATTTAAGAAATTGCACCATTGCCGAGCCGATCGCTCCGGTCGCGCCATTTACGAGCGCCTGGTGCCCCTTTTTCAGCGGCACTTTGTTAATGAAATGATAGGCATAATGCGCGCCTTCCGGACTGGCGGCGGCCTGTTCATAAGAGAATTTACGGGGTATAAGCGCGATGGCCTTATCGACCGGGACGGTCATATACTGCGCCTGGCTGCTTAAGCCGTTGTCATGGAAGCCCCATACACGGTCGCCTACCTTAAAGGAGGTAACCTTCTTACCAATCGCTTCGACTTTACCCGCAAAGTCCGTTCCCGGAATCGAACGCTCTGGTTTCAACAGGCCGGTAAAAAATCGTATAATAAAGGGTTTACCCCGGAGGATGCCGCAGTCGGTGCGATTGACGGTCGTTGCATGAACGTTTACCAAAATTTCATCATCATTAAGAGTGGGCATATCGATCTCCAGGACGCTCAATACATCCGGTGAACCGTACTGGCTTCGCATAACCGCTTTCATTTTCCCGGTTTTCCTTTCTTTATGGCCGATTATTGATACAGGATTTACCGTTTTTATTTTAGCGATTTACCGGCATGAACGCAATTTTTATTAGATAACAATGGCAACAGTGCTTACTTTTATAACGGGCAACGAAATAATCGCCGAAGTAAACACAACGGATAGGTTTAAAATGCGAGTGCACGACCTGATCGATCCGGGGCGGGTATCATGAAATTGGCAACCATATTATACGAAGAAAAGGAAACCGCAAGCTTAATCACGGAAGGCGGCGCCCTCCCCATGACGGGCATCAACCGGCGTTTCAACAAAAACTGGCCGACCGGCGTGTTTGAATTACTCACAACAGGGCAATTCGAACTATTGCATCAATGGTACGAGCAAAATAAAGGCGCATTGTCCGATGAGATGAAAAACCCGGCCTTCCCGCCCGATCGCATTCCGTTTGCACCGCTATACCGCCATCCGCGCAAAATATGGGGCATCGGTCTGAACTACGCGGCCCATGCCGGCGATCTTTGTGAACAACCGCCGCAGGCCGAACCCGCCAGTTTTATGAAACCCGATACCACGATCATCGGCTATAACGATACGATCCAAATCCCCACGCTTTCCGATAAAACAACCGGCGAGGCGGAACTGGGCTTGATTTTTAGCCGGCGCTGCAAACGTGTGTACCGCTCAAACTGGCGTTCCGTTATCGCAGGCTTCACCGCCGTCATTGATATGACGGCGGAGGACATTTTAAGGCGAAATCCCAGAAATTTAACGCAGGCGAAAAGTTTCGACACTTTTTTCAGCTTCGGTCCCATTCTCTATACGCTCGATGAAGTGCAAGACCTGTTTCAATTAAACGTTCAGACCGTTTTGAACGGAACGGTATTCGCCGAAAATACCGTCGATCGTATGACCTTTCCGCCGGATTATCTGGTCGCCTATCACACGCAAATCATGACGATGCTGCCCGGCGATATAATATCGACCGGAACCCCGGGCGCCGCGCCGTTAAAACATAACGACAGGATTGAATGCCGGATAGACGACGTATTGCCTTTAACAAATCAGGTGGTCGATTTAAAAACAGAGGAAGCAAATGGATTTAGGACTTGAACATAAGCCCGTCATTGTGATGGCCGCTTCGGGCGGCATCGGATATGGCGTTGCCCTGGAATTCGCGCGCGAAAAAGCAAACGTAATGCTCTTTGGCCGGAGCGAGGCCAAATTACAAAAAGCGCAAGAAACCATCTTCTCTTTAACCAAACACACAGTGGAATACACCACGGGCGATATTACGAACAAAAACGATATCGACCGCGTCGTCCGGCGTACCTGTGATGCGTTCGGCTCCGTTTACGCTTTGTTCAACAATACCGGCGGGCCGCCGGCGGGATCATTCGATGCGTTTGACGACCGCGCCTGGCAGGATGCGTTCGAACTGACCCTCTTAAGCTACATACGCACCATTCGCGCTGTCTTACCGGTTATGCGCAAGGCGGGCAAAGGCCGCATTGTAAACAACACCTCTTCATCGATCAAACGTGTAATCGATAACCTGTTACTGTCCAACACGTTCCGGCCGGCGATTGTGGGAATGAGCAAGACCCTGAGCCGGGAACTGGCGGGCGACAATATTCTTGTTAATGTAATCGCGCCCGGTAAAATTGCCACGGAGCGGGTTAACGAACTCGACGCGATCAAAGCGAAACAAACGGATACACCCCTAAAAGAACTTCAGCGGAATATGGCGAAATCCATTCCGGCGGGGCGTTACGGAACCGTTGACGAACTGGCCCGCCTGGTGGTTTTTTTATGTTCCGAGGCCAATACATACATAACCGGCCAGAGTATTGTGGTGGATGGCGGCATGACGTCCTCGTACTAATATGTTGCGGCGGTGTTTGTATTTTTCATTAACCCATGGTGTTATGGGAAGGGATATTGGGTTGCCAAACGTAGGCGGTGTACCCTAACGGCGGAGGAATAGCGTTTATGTTTTGCCATCATCCGAAGCTACTTAAAATTGGGTTTAGGTTATGTTTAAAATTACCTTGGGAAGTCCAATTCCATCTGAAGCAAAACATTATGTTCAAGTGTGTGACTGATTCAACACTCCTTCAATCATTTTTAGCCGCCATGATGACCCGGCGGCAACGACTGCGCGGAAAACAGTCCGGTGTATCCGGAAAATAGCGCCCGAACAACACGTCCCACATTTTATCCTGTTCGAAACGATAGGCGTCATATTGATCTTCCATGGCTTTCAGCGCGTCCTGGTACGCCGTCTGGCCGATTTTGTTTTGCTTGTACTGTTGTTTCAGTTTGCGCTTGTTCTCCCGGAAGGCCTCTTCCGTCAGATAGCGCTCGTCCGTTTGTAACGGCTCGATTTGGGTCTGCCACTCGCGATACATTTCCCGCAACCTCTCCCAATGTTGCTCGATAAATGAGCCCAGATCATATAATCCCTCCAGCAATTGGCGCGCTCGCTTCAGGCCCTCCTCGCCCGTGAAATCCACAAACTTGCGGGCAAAATAGGGATTATGGAGCCCCCTGCTTAACCGATAAGCGCCATACGGCGAACGCAGGCACACTTCGATATCGCCTTTGGTACGGGTCGTAATTTCACCTTCGATTTCGATATTTTGTTTTCGGATGGTAATGATTTCTCCCATAGTGCAACCCTCCGTTTGTATATTTTTGATTTGTCCGCCTTTTGCTTTTCCTTTACGACCTCTCAATACGATAGGCAGAAAAGGGCTGATATTGACCTCCCCTTTTGCCATAAGGCACGCCTTAGGCAAAATTCCCCCTCCCTATCACGTCTCTTTAAGACGGTGATGTGGAGGGGTTGTGGGGTGGGGAATTCGTCTAAAATCCGATACGCCGGCTTTTATCGTTCTTAACCGCCGCCTCTTTCTCAAGTGCTTCGATCAAATCCGAATGACCGATCGCCTTTCCGGAAGCGAAGACATGCATCTGGTAATCCACTTTAAAATCGCCGGGCGTCAGGCAGGACAACCGTTGCAGCGTGCGCCGATCTTGCCGGGACAGTTTCGTGGACGCCAGCGGCGCCAGATACTGCCGGTAGAAACGCAAAACGCCCTCCGGCGTCAGGTAATCGAAACGGATTTTATGGCTGAAGCGGCGTATGGCCGCGTTATCCAGCAGTTCTTTATGATTGGTAGCCGCGATAAAGACGCCGTTGAATTGCTCGACGCCGGCCAATAGCTCATTCACCTGGCTGACTTCCCAGGAACGGTTGGCGTTTGTACGGCTGAACAGCAGGGAGTCAATTTCATCGAAGAACAGCATAGCCTGCTCCTGTTCGGCCTGTTCAAAGGCCTGCCGGATCGCTTGTTCGGTCACGCCCACATAGGGCGAAAGAATATCGCCCGCGCTTTTGACAATCAGTTTGCGTTTCAGGCGGTGGGCCAGGTAACGGGCGAATGCGCTTTTGCCGGTACCGGGCGGCCCGTATAAAAACAAATTCATGTTCGCCATATCAAAAGCAAACGTCCGGCAGGCATTGCTATCATAAAATTGTTGCAGTCGCCGCATCAATGTTTCCGCATCGGTATCGATATGAAGGCCGTGCAAATTGTAATGATCCCCGATCCAATGCGTTTTGTTTAAACGCTTCTCCGGTTTGCCCTTCAGCCTCTGCTGGGCGTTTATGATGTGTTCGATGGTTTCCAGTACGCGCTCCCGGTTTGCATTTGCCCGGAAGACATCCGCGGCGTTGCGCATGGCCGCGTCGATTTCGCCGGCGTTGCTCTCATACGTTTCAGCCAAACGGGCCATATCGCGGTCTTCCATCACGGCACGGAGATCGTACTCCTGCGCTTTATACCGCCACAGTTGCAGGCGTTGTTCATAGGTCATACGATCGAATTTAACGGCGTAATCAAAGCGCCTGCGCGTGCTGGGGTCCATGCCGTCCACATAATTGGCGATCCAGATATTAAAGGTGTTGCTCTCGTCCAGCAGACTGTTGATGTGTCCTTTTTCCGTGGTTTCTTTGAGCATGAACAATCGCGGAATGGCGTTAAGCAAAGAATCGGCTTCATCCACGATGATGAACGCTTCGTTTCGCTCCACCATATTTTGGCAGGCGGTGAACGCACGTTTGCGGAAACGGTTACCGTCCGATTCGTCCGCCCCTTCGTTGAGGTGTTTAACTTCGTAAGTGCGTGCGTTCAGATGGGCGCCCAGCGAGCGCGCGAAGGCCGTCTTGCCCGTACCTGGCAAGCCGTACAGTAAAATGTTGACGCCCCTCCCGCCTTGCCGCCGCCGGTACAGCTTCTCGATGATCCGGATATCGCTTTCGTTGACGAAATGATCCTTTAATGGAATAACGGAATCGTCGTATTCAGTGAAATAGGTTTGCAGGATCGGTTTGTCGTTATAACCTTCCAAAAATTGCACGATCTCATCGCTGATATCGCGGTTTTGGGTTAACATGCCTGTTTTAACCAGGGTAGATTGCCGGTTCAGCGCTTTGTGCACCCGGGACCGCCGTTCGCCGAGCAATACGGCCACGGTGAGTTCATTGAGCTCGCCCTCGTAACGGCGGGTCTGCAGGCCCAGATACTGGCACAGGGCGTCGATGAGTTCATTCATAAACGCATCGCTGTCACACAGATAAAATAAGATGAGGATGCGGCTTTCCAAATCGTCTAATCCGAACAGCGGGCGGAGTTTCTTTATACGATGGAAGAGCGGGCTGGTTTGCCCTTTATGTGCGGGATAGGCCTCCTTAATGGCCTGAATGACGTCCTTCTGAAACGTGCGGCGCACCGGCGCCTTGTCAAAGAGATCGATCAACGTTTCATCGGCGCTGTCGGTTCCGTCCCGGTAACATGTTTCGATACTCGCGAAATCCATGTTTCGTTTCGAACAGTAGTTGAAGATATGTTCGATTATGGTTTGTTTGGCGCCATCGGACAGATATCCGGCAATCAGTTCCAGGATATCGCTGTTAAAGACCGCTCCCGTGTAATCCAGCACATTGATGAGATATTGCATGATAAAAGCCGGTTTATGCCGGGTGGCGATTCGGTTAAGATAATGGTTTATGATTTCTTCCTCCTCTGTCTTTTTTTTGTTATAATAATTAAGTTGACGTCAAATCGTGTCGTTAACAGAGGTAGATTCAAAAAAAATTGAGGAGGGATTGAAACTACGATGGAAGCAACGAATCAAACGGAACGGATCATTCAGATTCTGGCATTATTAAGTATGGGCCGCAAGCTGACTTGTTCGAAATTGCACGACAAATTTGAGCATAAAGTCAGTTTGCGTACCATTCAGCGCGACATGATGCGCATCGAAAGCGCGGAAATTCCGCTTTTAATTGAAAAGGGCGATCAGGGCGAAAATGTGTACACTTTACCGGCCGCTTACCGGCATATGGTCATTCCTTCCATTCAGCAGAACGAATTGTTGGCGTTATATATGTTGAAAGCGTATTTGAACACCTTCAGGGGCACACGTATCGAAGAATACCTGCAGAACCTCTTGCAGAAATTGGAGGACATGGCGCCCGGCGATGTTTATTTATATCTGGCCGATCATAAAGATATTTTCTGGTCCCAGGATGCAGGTCAGTATGATTACGGCAATCGCGACCATCTGCTTAATGAGGTATTGAACTTAATCAAAGATGAAAAGTGGGCCACCATCACCTATCGGTCGTTAGCCTCCGAACACAGCAAAACATACGATGTGTTTATGTACCGCCTGTTTTCGTACAAAGGCGTCCTTTATATCGCCGCCTATAATCCCCTCTATGACAATTATATTTCCCTGGCGCTGCATCGCATCGAAGCCATTGACGAGGCGCGGAATCAAAAACGTACACGACCCGGGTTTTCGGTTGACGCCTTTCGCGATGAGCGATTTGGCGTGTTTGCCGGCGAAGTGCAGCATATCCGTTTGCAGATTCGTGCGGAATACACGCCCTACTTTGTTAACCGCAGCTGGCATCCCAGCCAGCGCAACGAAATGTTAGCGGACGGTGGCATGATGATGCATTTGCAGGCGCCGGTCAGTCCGGAGTTGATAAGCTGGATACTGGGCTGGCATGAGGCTCTCATGGTATTGCAGCCGCAATCGTTGATCGCTGAAATCACCGGAAAATTGGAGAAGATGAACACGATGTACGGATTGTAGAAGAGTCGTTACTTAATCCTTCAGCGATTTTTATACGTTAGCTATAATAAAAGTTTTTTTGATTATTCCTTCGAGGCCGTTTTCTTCACCAAATCATAGATTCCAAAACGTTATTAGGCTTTATTTCAATATCTCCCTGCATAACATTATCTTGAACATATCAGTCCATCATCATGATATATAGCATGAAATTTCCCGAAAGGGAAAAGGTAAAATTGCCCGGATTATCCGGATTATAAAGATCCATACAATATGACTTTCACCTGATCATGCCATCATTAATCTACATATCGCTACCCGCATACAGATCACGATACTTACGAATACTGTCCTGTTTTGACCATGCTTCATAGAGATTTATCAGGTTTTTGATCGATCGTTGCGTTCTCTCGTGTGATGTCCCAAGTTCAGCATCGAGTGTTTCAAATCCATCTATCATTAGATCTTCTGCTTCTTCAAACGCTTCCATAGCCGCCAGACATTTTCCCAGGCGACTTTTAATGACACCGACCAGCCAGTGATCTTCACCCACAGCGGAGAGCTGAATCTCCAGGGATTTACGCAGCAGCGGCTCTGCTTCCTCCGGGCGATTTTTATCCAGGTGAATGTGTGCAATTCCTAATAAAGGATAGGTAAGCATGGGGTGATCTTCTTCATAGTTCTGAAACAGGACATCACGGGACTCTTCTAAGTATCTCAAAGCCTCATCGTATCTCCCTTGTTTGATCAGAGCCAGCCCAATATTATTCAATGTTATCCCAACTTCCGAATGAGCGTTTCCAAGCCGTTTTTTTTGAAGATCCAGTGTTTTCAGGTAGTAACGTTCGGCAGCCTCATAGTCTTCTTTTCTCCCCATAATAATTCCCAGGTTGTTGAGCGTTTGAGAAATGTTGGGATGGAGGGAATCAAGAACAGCGCGTTGTATGTTAAGCGCCTGTTTTAAAAATGTTTCGGCTTTGTCATACTGTTCCAGCTCGGTCCGTGCCCGCCCCAGGTAGTACAGGCTTTCGGCAATATCGGGATGCTGCTCATCAAAAACAGAACGTCTGATTTTTAACGCTTTTTCATGGAACAAAACGGATTCTTCAAGATCTCCCAACCATTCTTTAACCCGTCCCAGATTCGTCAACCTTCCCGCTACATCAGGGTGATTGTTACCATACAAATCACGATATATTTTTAGGGATTCCAGGTAAAGCTCCTCAGCTTTTTTATAATCGCCCTGACTTTCCATGAAGTTTGCCAGGTTATTTAAATTATAAGCAACCGATTCGTGCCTATCCCCATGAATCTCCCGGTTCATTTCTAAAGCATCCCGGTATAAAGGTTCGGCCTCTTCGAATTTTCGCAGCTGCTTCAATACCACGGCCAGTGTAAGTTTGGTTTTGGCCAGCGATTCATTTGCTCCGTCATAAATTTTCTGTTCCATGCTCAAAGCTTCCCGGAGATAGCCCTCAGCTTTTTTATATTTGCCATTTTTCCAGAACAGGAATCCCAGATTGTGCAAGCTTTCGCTGATGTCCGGATGAGCGGATTCCAAATGCCTACGACGGATATCCAACGCCTTATCCAGCAGCGACTCTGCTTTTGTATACTTTCCCAGGTTCATGTAAACCCTGCCGGTGACATCCAGCATTTGTGCCTGAATTTCGGGTTGATTGTCGAGTCGTTCAGCCTGTTCGATGCCGCGTTGCAATAAAACACGTGCCGGGATGTTATCGCCCAGTGATTTTTTAGGATCGCTGGCTTTAAACATATCCATTAAAAAACCGGTAATCTGCTCCGACTTGGCGGTTTCCTGTCTTGCTCGCTCTAAGGCCTCCCGGGTGCGCTGTGATTGCCAGGTAATGGTGACGGCATAGCCGATAAGCAATAATACAATGACAGCAGTGGCAACGACGCCTGTGCTGTGGCGCGACATAAATTTTCGTGCCCGATAGCCAATGGAATCCGGATGGGCCATGACCGGTCGTCCGGAAAGATAATTCCGGATGTCGGCAGTTAGCTGCTCGACAGAGTCGTAACGGCGCTCGGGCTCTTTTCGCAGCGTTTTTAACACAATTTTATCCAAATCTCCTTGCAGATGCTTTCGAAGCTTGTCGGCTTTTGTCTGTCTGGCCCCGGTAATCTTTCGGACGGCATGCTCTCTATCGTTCTGTTCAGGCAGCAATCTTGTAATGACGGTGCTTGGACGGGTAGGCTGTTTCTCACAAATGATTTGTTCGATCTCCCCGGGCGTTTTTCCGCTAACGTCGTAGGGCCGGCAGCCTATTAACAACTCATACAACACGACACCGAGCTGGTAAATATCGGTAGCAGTCGTAACCGGAGCACGGCGCACCTGTTCCGGGCTGGCATAAGCCGGGGTCAACGGCAGCAAGCCGGTACGCGTCATCGTGTAGGCACCGGCAGAGCGTTCGTCCTGGTTCAGCACCTTAGCAATTCCAAAGTCGAGCAGTTTTACGGTCCCTGTTTGGGTAACTAAAATGTTGGAAGGTTTAATGTCTCTATGGATGATGAGCTGGCGTTGCGCAAACTGCACAGCTTCGCATACCTTGAGAAAAAGATTTAGACGCTGGTTGATGGTAAGTTGATTGGCGTCGCAATGTTCGTCAATCGGACGACCACCCTTCACATACTCCATGGCAAACCAGGGTTGCCCTTCAGCGGTAATGCCTCCGTCGAGCAACCGGCCAATGTTTTCATGATTCAGCGTTGCAAGAATTTGCCGTTCGGACATAAAGCGTCGGTTTTGATTCTCTGAGGTAAAACCCGTTTGAAGCAACTTCAGGGCAACCTGCTGCTCGAATTGTCCGTCGGTACGTTCGGCAAGATACACACTGCCCATGCCGCCATGGCCTAATGTTTCAATAATCTGATACGGCCCAACCTGTTCACCTTTTTTTTCACCGGGTTCATGGATTGAAAAAGAGGCCTTCACAAGTTGTTCGGGAGAGCGGTCAATGGCGCCGGAAATTTCATGGGCAGCAAGGAGAGACAGCACTTCCTCTTTTAGTTCCCGGTCCTCACCGCACGCTTTTTCAATATAGGCTTCCCGCTCAGTTTTTTCCAGCTCCAGTGCTTCGCTAAAGATATGCTTTAGTTTTTGCCAGCGGTTATGTGTTTTTCCCTCTTTCATGAAAATCACTTCCTTCAGGCATTACTTAATTCACGGTTTAACCAGGCGCGGGCCATTTTCCAATCGCGGCTCACCGTAGCTGTTGAAACGCCCAGAGCTTGCGCCGTTTCTTCCAGGGATAATCCGCCAAAAAACCGGCATTCAATGATTTTGACCAGACGTTTATCTTTTTCAGCAAGCTGCTCCAGAGCCTGATGAATAGCTAATACATCATTCAAACTCACTTCTTCGGCAGCTATATTCTGATTTTCCAGCGTAATACGCGTTCTGTCGCCGCCCCGCTTTTGCGCCTTTTTCCTGACAGCATAATCAACGAGAATATTTCTAATTACCTGTGAGGCAATTCCAAAAAAATGCGCCCGACTTTCCCAGTCGATTCTATTGAACTCCACCAGCTTCAGGTAGGCTTCATGAACAAGATCGGTTGTATTCAGGGTATGTCCGGAACGTTCACCAAGCAACCGGTAATGGGCCATTGCCCGCATTTCATCGTAGACAAGAGGCATTAATTTTTCGAGGGCCTCCTGCTCACCGGAGGAATGAGCCTTTAGCAACGTTGTGATTTTAGCTTTATCCATTGGGTTTCCCTTTTTGTAACCTGTATTAATGCATTTATTCCCTAACGATGAAAAAAAAGCAAATTATAGTCAATTTCATTCTCACTTTTTGTTATTTGTTTTGTAATATTGGCTTGCCGTAAAAAATTCCATTTTCAAATGATAAAGATTCCCCGCTTTTTCGGCTTTGTTTAATAGAGACAGTAATAAAAGCGTCGCTTCATAAAAACAAAAAAATGGAGGTGTTGTTATATGAGACGTAACGTCATCATTTCGATAATATTATTATTCTCAATTGCATTTTTATTTTATAGTAATATCAATGCCCTTCAGGCTGCGCCGCAAGATGAACAATCGGAATCATCGAAACAAGTGAAAACAGTTGAAGGGGTGACGTCAGGATTTGATTGTGCAGTTGTCGGATTATTGTGCCCAAGCACACACCTTGGCGCGGACTATACAAGAGGTATATTCACCGACGATAAGCAATTCTACTTTGTGGCCAATATTCCCCAGAGTTTTTTGACCCAGTATTTCCTGGCTCGGCTGGAGATTACCGGCACCGTTTACAATCCATACCATCACGCCGTCGAGCCGGAGAAAATTCATCTCGTAGAAAAGGGCAATAAATCCCTGGTTTATGAAGAAGGATATTTTATCGACCCGAACGGACATCGGGCAACATTTAATAAGGGACAGATTGTGGATGGCGTTTGGTATTGCAGTGAATGCGCAGGCAATCAATGATCCGCACAGGTTACGCTGTGATGCCCATCCGTTGGTGTAAGACCGGTATATATAAACGTTAATGCATGTCTGGAAGCGCCTTAATGTCTGGGGCTTTCTACTGGAAATTATGGTCGAGATGCTCTCTGTGGAGGTCAAAGTAATAAAATCCGAATAGTTAACGCATTTAAGTTTGAATTTAAACAGGAGGTAATTATTATGTCCGTACAAACGCTTATGAACGGCGTCAAAGTCGATCAGCTAATTGACACAATCAACCATATAAAACAGCAACCGGATCTGGCAAAGTTCCAATTCCGGGCAACAAACGAATGGGTGGAAGGCGGTCATTCACGTACGATCATCCACCCCTTTTATGGCGCAGGTCAGGAAGATGACTCCCGTAGCGAGCCGTTTGTTCTGGAGGGCGATGAACCGCCGGTGCTTCTGGGAAATAATTGCGCTCCTAATGCGGTGGAGACCGTTCTTCATGCGTTGGCATCCTGCATCAGCGTTGGATTTATCTATAATGCCGCCGCACAGGATATTAAAGTTGAGAAGCTGGAAATGAATATGGAAGGCGATATCGACCTGCATGGATTCCTGGGATTGTCCGATAAAGTACGACCGGGATATGAGAATATTCGCCTTTCCTGTTACGTTAAGGCCGATGCACCGGATGAAAAATTGGCCGAACTGTGCGATTTTGTGCAGAAAACTTCCCCGGTTCTCGACATTATTCGCAAACCGGTTCCGGTGTCGATTGAGATGAAAAAGGATTAATCGGGAAAGCCTGATTCGAATCATCGCACTTCTCGGAAAAAAGCGACCGGCTGCCAGCCGTTCGCTTTTTTCTTACAAAACTATACGCAAACGTAACATGCTTCAAAAATCGCACTTAGTTTTCCGTACGATTTACGATTTGTAACAGTTTAGAGAAAAATTCATACATACGAAGCGTTAACGAAGCCTTTCTAAAAGCTAAGGATAGGGCTAAGCCGAAATTGGGTACACGCAAGGCAAGGAGTGGTTCGTTTTATTAAAGATGTGGCTTACCGGATGTATAAAGAAATCATATTTACCCGGAAAACGAGTATATAGAATATCTCACGTATTAAAAGGCAAATTCAAGCTGTAAATACTGTATTTGAAGACTTTTCGAAAAAATCAATATTTTCAGTACATTTATTTACTATTTTGGTCTTTTCTCCTTCTCTTAAAAAGGTATGTTTTTTCGATTCACTATTTTATATATAACATTTTCCTGGTGGCCGCAAAGTGCTTTGTTTGCATGGAACATATGTAAAGTCCGCTGGACAATTCGGATGCATTAAACGATATATAATATTCGCCACTTGGTTTTTTTGAGTCTACCAGAGTCGCTATTTTTTGTCCTATAATATTGAAAACCTCTATCTTAACCCACGACTTTTCAGGCAGTGCAAAATGAATCGTAGCTGAAGGATTGAAAGGATTAGGAAAGACAGGATAAAGCTCATAATATTCAGGAATAGTCGCTGTCAATTGATTTTCACCGATCGCCGTATACCACCCCTGGCCTTCAGTTGCCGTTATAAACTGATTCGTTTCGATGTTCGTATATTTATCAACTGCTCCAGACGGCCATTCTATGACTAAGGAATCAATAATTGACGCCTGTCCTAGTCCGAATTCAGCATTAAAATCGTCCTGATTATTGTGGCCGTTCTTTGAAGATATTTCACGCATTTGCCATTTTGATAAACCTGCAATAGTGGCTTTAATACGAATCTTTGTACCTATGGAAGATTTGTTTGTTTTTGTTCCTATGCATCGAATGTTTATCCAATGGTTGTCATTGCCCGTATTTCTATATAAGCCTCCTGTTTCTAAAGCCTCATTACTACCTATGTATAAATCTATGAATCCGTCACGGTTATAATCGGCCCAACTTCCTGACGTCATCCATTCCTCCAATAAAGGTAGAGGAACCTGTTTAAATGATCCATCTCCATAGTTATGGTAGATGAAGTTGTGGTTTTTGCCGGCAACAAATATATCTATATTACCATCATTATTATAATCAGCCCACCCGGAACTATTGGTAAATAATGAATCCGGATCGATACCGGTATGTAACATCGTTTCAAAGGAACCGTTTCCTAAATTTCTAAATAATTTGTCCTGTAGCTCATTTCCTACGAATAAGTCCAAATCACCATCATTATCGAAATCAGCCCAGGAGGCTGTATTAGAATTTGATACTTCTGAAACACTGATATCATTGGTCAGCAAACTAAAATAGCCATTATCTTGATTAATATACAAAGCATTCTTACCGAATTTTGTTAAATAGATATCAACATCTCCATCGTTGTCATAATCTGCCCAGGCCATAGAAGTTGAGTTTTCATCCTCAGCAAGTCCATTATCATCTACTGGTGTGAATGTACCGTCCCCTTTACTTCGATATAGCTGACTCTTTTTGTTACTATGGACTGTAAATACATCCAACCAACCGTCATTATCAAAATCTATCCAACAAATTTCTTCCGAATAAGTAATGTTTCCGGAATCTATTGAAATTGCAGTGAATTCTTGGTCGCCCTCATTTCTATGAATTTTCTCATTATTACTATCAAGAAGATCCAAATCATTATCATTATCAAAATCCGCCCAACAAAGATGACTGTAACGCCACCGAAAGGTACTTATACCTTGAAGGGTGATCGGGGCGAATGAAGTACCATCCATATTTTTAAAAAATTCAGGCTCACCTCTTGAAAAAGCAATGGTGAGGTCCGAAAAATTATCGTTGTTTATATCTGCCCAACAGCTACTCCAGTACATATTCTTTTGGTTAATCCCTTCAAAACTATCAAATTCCAGATAATTTACTAGGACCAAGTTATCTTTTGTTAGCGTATCACACAATCCGTCTTGATTTTTTACAATGAGTGTAACGTCATACACACCACAGGTATTATAAACATGCGTCGGATTACGTTCGTTACTTACCGAACCATCTCCAAAATCCCAATACCAGGAGTTGATATTTGCATCAGCTGATTTTTTATGCACAATATAGGAATCGTCTTTAAAAACAACTTTAAACGGCGGTGCACCATATGATTGATCTTCAGAAAAATAAGCAATTAATCGGGGTTCAATATTATCAAAGCGATAATCATTATCATAAATGGCTTGAATGACATCCTTTTTTTGAAATAACACGGGCGCATTATGTTCATTTGAATTTAAACCGGCAAGATCGTCATAGGAATGGATTTCAGCTATCGAGATGCGCCTTTCGTTTCCGCGATGCAGCGGGAAGGTTCCGGCAGCAAATACTTCGATAAGATTGGAAACAGCGCCGTCATATGGTACGAGTTCCTGACTCCCGATCAAATCCCACATTGATCTGTCGCCGCGAAACCAGCGGTAAGCCGAAGCATGACTGGGAACCGGAAACAAACGGAAGGCGGTTAATCCAAGCATGTCGGATTCAGAAACATCGGTAGCATTAAAATTGGGTTCACAGCCATAACCGGGCTCATAATCGGGCTTATGATTGCATTCGCTGCCGTCTGGATCGGGGCCGGGATAATTTAAATCATCATAGGCCAATCCGTCTAAGCCGACGTCATCACCTGGATCCTCGCCATCCGAATAACGACCATCGCCGTTCATGTCCTCGCCATCACGCCAATCCTGGTCTTCATCGGCATCCCAGTGTTCTTTAAGGTCTGATGGTTGTAAGTTATAAAAATCAAGGAATTTGTCTAAATTATGGATACCATCGGTAGGGCCTATCATCATCGTGGCTTCGTTATCACGCCGTTCATCCATAAGTCCGTCATCATCGTTATCTTTGCTATCATCAGGCATGCCCGGTGTTTCTAACAAAGCAAAGCCCATCGTACCTGTTTCCATACCTCCTACACCCATACCATCGGTATCCCAATTATATACCAAGTCCAGAGTCTCGTCGAAAAAACCCAAATCGTCATCATCATCAGCACCAATACCGTTATCGATCCAAAAACCAACAGCCAGTTGTGGTAAATTGTAATCGGATATATTGGCGATCGTGTACTCCCAAAAAATAGCATCTTTTGCCTCTTCAGTATTCCATTGAAAGCTGCGCACTTCCACACGTACGCCGATCCCTCCCCAGGGGCAGCCTTTTTGCAAAGTGACTTCTGGTC
Organism: uncultured Calditrichaceae bacterium; assembly: GCA_964542915.1. GTDB lineage: Bacteria > Calditrichota > Calditrichia > Calditrichales > Calditrichaceae > CAZIVP01. The sequence goes on from CAZIVP010000002.1 coordinate 37,416, forward strand.
GCTTATCGCCTATCTTAACACCGGGCCTGGGATAATAACGCACGATGTCTTCCGGACCGAGGTATTCCTGATCTTGAGCGTCATTAACCACGTAATAAGTCTCTAAGTCAGCATAATGTACACCTCTTCCAAAACGACCGTTCCACTCCCCCGGCCACTTGAAGCGTCCGCCAGCTGCCGGCCAACCGGCTGGCGGCCAACTTTCCGGATCGTCGCTCATGGCCGGCTTTCCATAGGAGGGATTAAAATAGCCGAATACTGGATAAAAACCCCATTCCACAGTTCCGGTAGGATCATTATCCATTTCCTCACGATAACTAGTTTGCAAAAAGTACAGCGTATCAAGATCGCCGTGATTCTTTATTTCGACAGGATCGGTTACCGGAATCGTATCATTTTTGAGATAGACGCGAGCACCTACCATGAAGGCAACGCCATCAAGCATACGCACGCCTTCATCAGTGTTCGGCCATTTCGACCATTGGGATTCAACATTTCCAGGTATCCACCTGGAAAGCTCTGTATTGTTCTGAAAATAGATAAATACACGATTTCCGTACAGGTAACCTTGACGCTCCGCTGTTTTGTCACCCGCAGGATCATCAGGCCCCTCATACGTTTGCACCTGGCTCATGCCGGGGTGCAACATGCACAAACATAGGCTTAGACATACACAAATTACGTTTAGTTTTATTTTCATCTAAGCATTTCCTCAATATTAAGTTTAATAAACCTAATCTTTATTGTTTACATTTACTAATCATTTTTGACCGCTCATCTCTTTCGAATCAGTAAAAATTTTAATTACAACCAATCCAATGAGATAGTTAGGGTATGCCCACCCCAAAAATACTTGATACGAGATACCAAACCGGCAAAATTTTTTCCTTATATTTACATTATCGAACATTCATTTAGCTTGAATACTGCTTCATAACTCCAGAAATGTCCGAGCTAAAATGAATAATATTCATTATGCGCAACAAAAATCAAGGATAAATTATTTTTTTTAATGATAGCAAGTGCTCATTCTAAAAGAGCCTTATTAAAAGCTTTGGAAGCTTCCTTACAATAATGAATAATTCATTCTATTCAGGATAACGAACAGAACTAATTCTTCAATCCGGTCTTATACCTCATTGCTTCAACAATATAGGTAGAATCAGTTTTTCTTGAGCGAAGTACCTCAAAGGTATTGGTTATTTTTTACGGATTTCTAACAATTAACATTTGTCCAAAATAGATTGTAGATTGATACCTGCACACCGCTGAGACCCACCCCCCCCGGTTCCCTCCCTGCTCGCAGCAGCAGGGAGGGGGAGTCAGAAGGAGGGTTTGAACCGTGAGCCAATCATCCTTAAATCATGCAAAAACAACATAACTTATGCTCAACTTCATTTATCCTGGACAGTAATGACAACAATTAAACTTTGAGCATTGTATAACCGCACATTTTATCTTGATAGCAGGCTTGTTTGGATCACCAGGAATTTTTTTCAATAAGCAGCTATTATATAATCACATAATGATATAAAAATAAGAAATGAACGGGTATGAATACACGTAGAGAAGAAGACGAACAATCCATCCGCATCAAAGCCAAGTTGTTCCGCGGCTTTGCAGACCCCTCCAGACTGCGTATTATCGAAGCCTTGCGCAACGGTAAGAAAAGCGTCGGGGCATTGGTGGAATTAACGGGACTTTCCCAACCCAATGTTTCCAATCACCTGCGCTGCCTGGCTGACTGCGATCTGATCCGAAGCGAACGGGATGGGCGGTACAACTACTATAAGCTCAGCGATGCACGGATTAACATTATTTTATCTTACAGCGAACAACTGCTTTCCGAAGCGGCCAGAGGCGTGTTCGAATGCACGCGTTATGACGTTATGGATGAACACGCGGAGATAAGCGAGGAATAATCCATGAAAACAAACCAAACCGAAATCACCGTCAAAGGTATGGATTGCGCCGGCTGCGCCAAAAGCGTAAAGCAGGCGCTGGAAAAGATCGAGGGCGTGAAGTCGGCCGACGTGCTGCTCTCCTCGGAAAAGGCGCGCATCACTCTGGGAGACCGACAACCGCAGCATTCCGAATTCAAAAAGGCTGTGGAAAACATCGGTTACCGGATACCGGAAGGCAAGCGTGATTCCGACGGCGAAAACCGGAAGATGGAAGATCTGGCTCAAAAATCGTTCCGACTGTTCGGGCTGGTATTCGGCGCCATTCTTCTGATTGTGGTGGCCGGCGAATGGCTGGGAATGTTTGAGGCTTTTACCCAATGGATTCCGTTCTGGGCGGGCGCCTTGTTTGTGCTGGTCATTGGTTATCCCGTTTTCAGGCAAGTTGTAATAGCCGCCGGAAAAGGTATGGTTACGCCGCATGCCCTGATGGCACTGGGCGCCGTTACGGCTTTGATTGCCGGGCACTGGGTAACGGCCGCCATCGTGGTGTTCTTTATGCGCACCGGCGACTTTATCGAACGCTATACGACCGACAAAGCCCGGAATTCGGTGCGTTCGTTGACGGAGCTGGCCCCGCAAAAGGCCACCGTGCTCAGAGACGAAAAGGAACAAGAAGTTTCAATCAATGAAGTACAAGAGGGCGACCACATAATCGTACGGCCGGGCGGCATAATACCCGTCGACGGAACGGTACTGGAAGGACACGCCACAGTGGATCAGTCTCCCATTACCGGTGAATCCATGCCGGTAGAAATGACAGCGGGTTCCGCTGTATACGCTTCCACGATTGCCCGGGGCGGACGCCTGCTGCTGAGGGCAGATGCCATTGGAAGCGATTCCACTTTTGGTAAAATCATCCGTATGATCGAAGAGGCCGAAGCCCATAAGGGCGACGTCCAGCGTTTCGCCGATACGTTTTCGGGATATTACCTGCCCATTGTGGCCGGTATTGCTTTGCTGACCTATATACTGAGCAGCAACATCATGGCAACGGTGGCCGTAATGGTAGTGGCCTGCGCCTGCGCATTTGCCCTGGCAACGCCTGTGGCTTTACTGGCTACCGTCGGTTCCAATGCCAAACGCGGCGTACTGATTAAAGGCGGCAAATATATCGAATCGCTTGCCCGGGCCGATGTGTTGCTCATCGACAAGACCGGCACTCTTACGTTCGGCAGGCCTGAAATTTCCGATATCATTCCATTGGACGGCTGCTCGGAAGATGAGCTGCTTTCCGTAGCGGCCAGCGTTGAACAATATTCGGAACACGCTCTCGGAAAGGCCGTGACGGAAGCCGCCCGAAAGCGTTCTGTTACACTTCAAAATCCCGATCGTTTTGAAGCGCTGACCGGCAACGGCGTCAAAGCGTACCTTCACGGAAAATCAATCGTCGTTGGTAATGAACGATTAATCGAAGCCGACGAATCTGCCCAAACGAAAATAGCCGGGATAAAAGATGAAGGTAAAACGGTAATCACAGTGCAGCGGGACGGCAAATTGCTGGGGCTGCTCGCGGCCAGGGACAGCGAACGCCGCGAAGTTGCAGAGGCTTTAAACCGTATCCGTTCGTTGGGAATATACCATATTGAACTGCTGACCGGCGATAACGCGGTAACGGCACGGAATTTGGCCGAACGGCTGAATATCGATTTCCGTGCGGAACTGCTGCCGGAAGATAAGATAGCCATTGTGCGGCGCTATCAATCCCATGGCCATACCGTTGTGATGGTGGGAGACGGCATCAATGACGCTCCGGCGCTTGCACAGGCCGATGTCGGCATTGCCATGGGTCTCGCCGGTACAGACGTGGCCATCGAAACAGCCGATATTAAACTGGCGCGCGACGACTGGAATCTTGTTCCCGAACTGTTGTATTCCGCACACAAAACGATGCGGGTCATCAAGTGGAACTTCGGTTTTACGACCGTCTATAATGTGGCAGGATTGTCGCTGGCCGCCTTCGGTTTCCTGCCGCCCGTTCTGGCTGCCGCCGCCCAATCCCTGCCGGACGTGGGTATATTGTTCAACTCATCCCGGTTGTTAAAATCGTGATTTTAAAGTTCCACTACTTAGCAAACAGACAAATGGCCGCGCTACCGGCAACATCAGTATTGTTGGAACAATACACCCTAACTTTTTAAACATGGCTTAAACAACCCATCGCCTGAGTACTTTTTTTATTTCCCAAATGTGTTGGGCATAATGCCTGTGGAAAGCCCGATCTCCTATGCCAATGGCGGGACATCAAAAACCGTTAGCGGAGACCCGCAAAGTTAGGGCATCGACAATGATATAAAGAGTTACGAAAGTAACGCACACAAATATTGCCTGACACGATCATTTCCGTTTTTGATGATTCGATATCGTTTCTTCACTCAAATTCAGGAAGCGCGCGGCGTTGCCGTAAAAAATCCCCCTCTTCTCCGCCTGCGTCAGAAAATCGATTGACTGAATGTTTTGTATCGCCGTGTCCATGGCCTCCGGCCACCTCATTTGATCGCTGCCATACATAACCCGGTCGAGTACATCATACGCTTTTGCCAATTTCAAAAACGGTTTTAAAAAATGGGAAGCTTCCGGAACCCAATTGAGTACGGCAATATCCACATACAAATTCGGATACTGCACCATAAGCATTGCGGCGCGTTCATAAAAGTGGCCGCCGGCATGCATCAGGTATACGCTTAAATCCGGATAATTGACCAGAATATCTTCAACCAGAAACGGATCCCCGTAACGCAGGCGAAACTGCGGATTGCTTAAGTGTATACCGGGAAAACTGCCGCCTGTGTGAATGGCAACAGGAATATCATATTGTTCGCAAATTTCCCAGTAAGGGTCCAATACCGGATCGGAAGGTGAATAACCGGCATACGTTGTCCCCACTTCTCCGAACAGTTCGATCGTTCCCGCTTTGACCCATTGTTCAAACCGATCAACATCCGGATCTTTTTCGGGATTGAAAAATCGCAATCCGCGAATAATGCCGCCTGCCCGATCCTGTTCCCAGGCGTCGACAACGGCGGGCGTTCTGCCGTCGATGACGGCCAACACGATATTATGCTTCTCCAACATGGCTATCGTTTGCCGGCGGTGTTCAGTGGCGTTATCGACGGATATCTCTCCGGTAGCGGGATTGGGAATCGGTTGTTCCAAAGCGTCATCGGCATAAGCGTGTAGGTGCATATCAATGATCGGACCGCTATAACGGTTTACGGATTGCCCGAAACCAATTGTGATTGCAAATAACACCATTATGTATAAATGATCGGTTCTCATAATGAACACCTCCATTTCGTTTACATGATCCGTTATGGTTTGCTAAAAAGAGAAGGTAAACCAACGTCAAAAAGTAACATGCGAAACGGTATTCCAGGCCCCCTACTGTAATACAAAACGCTATCGCATAATTTAATCCGCTATAACCATTCATTTTAACTCAATGTAAAATTCCTGCTGCCCGGATATATTCGTTTAACACATTAGCGTTTCAAATATTTCTTAATTCGTAACCCTTCGGTTGTATATATTGTATTGGTTCAGTCAAAATTGGAATTTTATATAGACCATAGTGCTATGATTTAATCCTAAGATTAAGGAGAAAAATCATGGCTCGCAGATCAGTAAAAAGATTTACAGCTCAACAAAAACCCAAGATCGTTAAAGAAGATTTATTGCCTAATGTTGGGGTTGCAAATTTATGCCGTCATTACGATATTTATCCCACAGATTACTATCGTTGGAAAAAATTAGCGGAGTCTTCCATGATTGACGGATTGCAACCCAAGAAGAAAAAAGAAAAGCCTTTAAGTAAAAGAGAACAGGAACTATTAAAAGAGAATGAATGTCTGCAAGCAGTAATCATTCAGCTAACGAAAGAACATCTAGAACTTAAAAAAAGTACAGGACTCGGAATAAAGGCGCGCTTCAGCAAAACAGAAAGAGAGGAAATTCTCATTTTTATCAAACATATACAGATATTGACCGGAACGGATAATAAGATTATGCTCAAACATATGGGATTAAAGTCATCCACATATTATAACTGGTTGCATCGTTATCAAAAGCAGCGTTTAAGCGATACTAAACCCATAGGCAGGAATCCCTATCGCTTATTAGATTGGGAAAAGGAAGCGATCCGTGATTTTTATCTTGAAAACCAGGAGAACGGCTATCGACGTATAACTTATATGATGATCGATCAGGATATCGTTTACCCCAGCCCTTCAACGGTTTACATCTACTTGAAAAGGGAAGGATTATTGATGCGCTGGGCTGAACCGCGCGCACTTGGAGTAAAACCAGCCTTACCGACCGCACCCAATCAGAAATGGCATACGGATTTGATGATTTTAGAAATCGGTGGCATCAATTATTATTATCAGGGTATTATAGACGCATATAGTCGCTATATTGTGGCCTGGGATATATACGCTGAAGGTACTGCCTTAAATATCAGTCTACTGCTGCAGGAAGCTTATGATAAATCACCAGAGGAAATAAATCTGGTGGTTATTGCAGACAACGGGCCGGAATTTATTGTTAAAGAATTCAGGGAAATAATAAAAATGCATCAGGGCAAAGATGTTCGGATCACGGCCTATCATCCTCAGAGTAATGGAATGGAGGAACGATTTCATCGTACCCTTAGGGCTGAAGGATTAGACCGTTATAGAAACCTGATCGAAGCCAAAGGCAAAGTTGGTGAATGGATTACATTTTATAACCAATATCGACTACATTCATCTATCCAATATATGCCACCTGAGGTCTGGCATTATGGCGATCCGAAGGCTCTGGCGAAAGAAAATTAAAAGTACAACAAGCAAAAAAAGAACGTCATTTAGAGAATTTAAAATTCATAGCGCTAAACCCAGTCCAAAATTCCAAAAAGATATGAAGCAGAACAACATTGATTTTTCTTAAAATACTTCATTAGGTCATTTCCTTGCTTATAAACAGTGCATTTTTATACTTATTTGATTTTCTTCTTTCTATATTCTTAATAACGCTTTTCGGTCTAATATTACCAATACTATCCTTAGGAAAACTTAAGCCATAGGCAAGTGCGAAACGATAAAAATCATTATCTTTATTCATAGCCAATTTTTTTGGGGGTACAAGGTCTTTTTCTTGTAATCCATTTGTTTCAAAATGTTGTCGCATCCAATAATCTATATCCTTTATTAATTGCTTGTAAAATGAGTGATTTCTTCCACCTCCTAATAAAAATACCGGTAATCCTTTCTCCCAACGATCAGAATTTGGATCTCTTTTTTTCTTCAAATCATCTATCATTTTTCTAATTAATCCCTGGCAGTCTACCTTAAAAGAACAATCATTATTTTTCAGGTTTTCTCTGATTTCCTCAAAATTTGGTATATAAGATTGTAAAGATTCTGGAACGGCTTCTATTAAATCATTATCATTATAAGCTTTGGTTAACCAAAAGTCCAGTGCGTCATGCATTTGTTTTACTCTATATAAATGTAGCATATTTGCACCAAGTTTTTCCACTTCAGATACCAGGATAGAATAATTATCATCTTCATCATCATTTTCGAACAATTGAAATCCTGAAACATCAAGCGTGGTGGCGCCCACATCAATAAGTAGATGTAAACCAGTATCGCGAGATGTGGAACGGGCATACGCAACGACTTCAGCAGCAAATTCAGGTATAACTGATATCTCATCAGGATGAAGCATACTTTCCGAGTGAGTGATTTGATCTATATTGCTGTCAATTAACTGTTCAACTTTATTATAATCGATTACACCTTCCTCTACAGATAAATACCACGCTTTATAAGCGATTTCGTAAAATAGATCCTTTATGGATTGATCATCATAGCCTTTTGAAGGTATACCTATATTAAACATCCAGTGAATGTTTGATTGCTGATATAATTCTTGCGTATTAAGAAACCAGGTTCGCACATAGCGAAGTACTAAACTTATGTATGCCATCGCGTAAATTTTTGTTAATTTTATTTTAGAACGCTGTCCTTCTTTATAGCCCTCATTTGCAATATCCATTAAGTTAATTTTTAAATTATCCAACGCCTCAGAGTCATCACCGGATTTTAAATTGAAACTTTCATTTTGATTAAGATATAAAACCGTCGGTAGTAAATGATTAGAAGATTTATGAGCGTATTCATTAAATGGAATCAATATTGAATGGCTGTCAAACGCAAACGGACTCTGCAAAACCACCTTGGTGCTGGATGTACCTAAATCGAAACCGATAACAACATCAACATCCTTTGTTTTATGCCCATTAAACTGGGTCGCATTTGATAGTAAATCCATCTTTGCACTCCTTTAAATTCTTCAACTATAAACATTGAATGCATTAATATATATGGAGTATACCCATATTTATATCTTCACTATTTGATTTGATTTCTTTTTTAGCTTTGATATACAATCTTCGACGATCTACCCTGTTTTTTAATTTTTCTATTTTCCCTTCGGTCGCTTTTACTAGTGATTGACGACCTGACAATTCGTGTCCCTCTCGAATTCTATTTAACTTATTCAACTGGTTATTCATATGAGAATCTAAATTTTTTAATTGAATCTCAACTCGATCATAATTTTCCCTTTCAATACCACCAATAAACTCTTCATACAAATTATCCAGCTGGGATAAACAATATTCATTGGCAATTTTAGCCGCTCTTTTGAGGTTGATAAAACGTTGAGCATCGTACCAATCTTCTCCACTGGTAATTATATCCACAACAATACGTTCAGAGTCCAACGATTCCATAAGCTCAGGGGGGTCAGATATTTTAGCGATGGCATAAGAAAGCTTTTCAATTTCCTGTAAACCCGTAACAGACCATTTTTGAACCGTAAAAACATAATATCCTTTTTCAATTTCTATTGATAATGAAGTAGCTGGTAGTTTAACAGCCACCGCCGGATGTTGTTGTAAATCATCTTTATGAGTTAATTCATCGTTTATGAAACGTACAAGAGGATGAATCTGATTTATCGTTTCACTCCGCTCGTTAATCTTAGAGACCACTTTATTTTCAAATTTGCATCGGACCGGCCTAGGATCATTACGTATTAAAATGGTTAGATTGTCCAGATGGTTTGATCTTATAAATTCTTCAACTTTTAGTTTGGCTTCATTTGATAAGGCGATTTCATAAATAAGTTCGGAATTGTTAACACGTTTAAACGTACAGCCGGGATAATAGATAGAAAGAAAATCAATTACATAACTTTCAATATCTTTACTTGAAATCCAGCGGTTTAAATCTCTAGCAGCCTTGACCTGCTTCAGGATGTAATCGCCATGCGCGACGAGATGCGCCGCCTCATTTTCAAGCTCTCTTTCATGGTTGCGCTTATTTTGCAAGGCAATTGCCGTCTGATGGATTCTATTTTCTTCTTGTTCCATTGTGAGTTTCTGTTTGAGCAAGTCATAGGAAAGCTTGCGGATCTCATCGCCCAAAACGGGTTCAATATCTCCGAGCGTATCTTTGAATAAATCGAGTCGAGCATACAAACGGCGATAAATCCTTGAGTCAATTGTATTGGCATAAAATAAATTCCAAATGATGATTTTTTCAGAATTCTGTCCTAATCGATCAATTCGACCTATTCTTTGTTCGACTTTCATGGGATTCCAAGGTAAATCATAATTGATAAGCATGCGGCAAAATTGAAGGTCAATGCCTTCACTACCCACTTCCGAAGAAAGAAGCACTCTTATATCTTTTGAATCTCTAAACTCTTGAAGAATTTCTTCCTTACTTCTTCTCCCACCGCCCATTAAAAGACTAGATTTAATTCCATCCGCCTTTAATCGCTTTTTCAAGTAACTCAGGGTTGGTCGGAAATATGAGAACAATACGACTTTTTCACTGGGATTATTTTCAAAAATTTGTTTTAATACACTTAAAAATCTTTTATATTTAGAATCTATATTGAATAATGCATCCGGATCACCAAAATCATCTACTTTACTTATCAATTCTCCAATTAATGGCTTTGCAGAGAATGATTCGCTATCATAGCCGATGTCTTCATAAACTTGCTCGTTTAATTGTAAATTCTTTCGTTTCCATTCCATTAGAGCGGCCGACATGGAACTGGCCATTTGCCGTTGAGGGGTTACTAATAAAAAACCTTCATGATAATCAAAATCCTGACAAAACTCCCGAACCGTATTGGTCACACTTTGATAGAATTGTTCTTCAATCGATGTCAATTCAACTTCTTCAGCAACAGGCTCACGTATAACCCGCCATTCCGTGACGTCTCGTTTACGGGTTCTGGTAATGACATTACTCAGCAAATTCAGATTTTCTAATTTTCTGGCTGTATTGCTTTTTACATCAACATCGTTAAAGTTTACAATTTTATGCGAATACTCAATCAAATGATTTAATTGCCGGTTTCCACTCAGCAATCGATTGTTCTTGGCTTCGTTCAATAAATCAATAAACGTCTGATGATCGATGTTTTTTGTAAGAATCGCATCCCTTGCGGCAATCAGAGGCTTGTTTGCTCTAATAATCTGATCAAAGGCATATATATGATTGAATGTATCTTCATCAATTAAATTCATTAATTGAAACAAATCTTCGCTTTTTAGGTGAATAGGCGTCGCTGAAAGCGTGATCACATACTCGGAAACTTTTCTTAACAACCTTCCAATTTCAGCAGTTTTACTCTCAGGATTTCTTAGATAATGCGCTTCGTCAATAATCAGAAGATCAATCATCGGAGGTTCTTCTTCATTATCCAATAAAAATTTAGCCAGTTGTGTCGTCGCCCTCTTACTATTTTTATCGTCTCGTCTCCAGCCGCGGTTTGGCCGTACCCCCTGCATACTGGCTACAATCTTAAATGAAGAAGAGGTACCTACGCTTCTGCCCTCTTCTAATTTTGTTAACGTTTTATCAGCATCACAAATGTCCGCACTAATTCCAAACCGGTAGGATAATTCTGAGACCCATTTTTCACGTAACATGGCGGGACACATGACCAGAAGTCTTCTTAAGTCAAAGCGGCTCTGTAATTCGGTCCAAATCAAACCGGCTTCTATCGTTTTACCTAAGCCAACTTCATCAGCGATTAAAAGGCCATTGAGCGGCGAATTTAATAATTTAAGCACCGGTTTGAATTGGTAGGCGTAAAAATCGGTATTGGTAATCTCCATACTGTATAGTAAATCGGTCAGTCGCCCTCCCAATCGCACCTGTGTGAGCGTCCGTCTTAAATCATTTTTATAACCGATTTTTCCATCTTCCAGCAAATCAAGGGGATTTTCTCGGCTATCCTGGATGAGTTCATACTGTCCTTCAGGAACATATTGCTTACCCTCGGGAAAGCTTATCTGATAAAGAGTACGGTTCCCTCTTTCTCTCGTTCTCCCCGTTAGAAATCCTACCCGCCCTGGATTTGATACAAGTCGTACTTTTTGATTCTCTGCCATTTGTATTATTTTTAGAATACCTTTTAATAATTAAAATAATTTACCGAATAAGTACTTGTGTGATTTATACGACAGGCTTCCCACCTATTTTGGGAGTCATATCCTCCAAAAACTCCGACCCAGGCTCTACGCCCGTTACCAACAACCTGTCCCGTGCCCGGGTGGAAGCCACATAAAGTAAATGGCGTTCGGTATTGTAAACTTCTTCCAGTTCATTATCATCGCTGACCGTTTCGATACGCTCCTGTAACGGCAGCACTTCATCATCGCAGGCCATTACTGCTACCGCTCTGAATTCCAGTCCTTTAGCGCGGTGCATGGTACCCACCGAGATACAGCCTTTCTCGGGCATGGCCTGTTCGTCGAATACCTTAAATTTAAATCCCGTTTTGTCTACTGCCTGCTCAGCCCGACCCAATTCCTTTGTTGAACGGACAAACACCCCTATCTCGCGTGGCTCAATACCCCCTGCGATGCAATCGTTTATCCATTGAACGACATGATCCGTTTCAATCCCTTCGTTTTCAAAAACCCGGATCATCGGTTTCGGCCCATTGAATACCGATACCGTTCCCTGTCGATCTTCAGTAATGCCGTCCACATCCGTTACTTCATTGCCCAGTAAGCGATCCGCCTGCAGACGAATCTGATGCGAGGTGCGGTAATTGATTTTAAGAATATGCGCCCGGCCGCGAATGTCAATGTCCAATGATTTCCAGGAGAAAGGCTGCTGAAAAATACGTTGCCCGAGGTCGCCGGTAAAAAATAACCGATTGGGAGCATCCGTTCCCAGTGATGATAAAAATTTCAATTGCCCGATGCTGACGTCCTGCGCCTCGTCCACAATTACATAATCGAAGGGGGTATGATTGTGTCCATCAAATTTACGGGCAAGCTCATGAAACATTTCGGCCGGCGTTAATTGTTTATTCTCCTTTAAACCAATGAGAACCTTTTCAAATACCTGCCAGAGTAATTTGCGGCGACTTTCCGGTAAGCGGGTTTTGCGGCCCAGACGCCGTACCTCCCGATATTCCGGCCAGCTCCTGATTTGCCGGGCGTCCACCACTTGTTCCCATTCGTTTAGTAAAAATCGCAGCGAGAAAGGGTGTTCGCCGGCAGTGGACGAAGCCTCTTTTAGCAATGTTTTTATCCTTTCCCGCAACGCCAGGCGCAAAGCGCCCATGTTAAGTTCATATAAACGATGACCGATGGCATTGACGGCATGTACTTCGATTCGTTCGGCAAGCTGTGGTTCGTTGCTGATCAATATTCGCAGTTTATGCCGCAGTAAATCGGCCAGAGTATCCGAAAAGGTGGTAAGCAAGATACGGGCATGCGGATGGTTACGGGCCAAAGAAACCGAGCGGTGCAAAGCGACAATGGTTTTACCCGTTCCGGCGGAGCCGGATATGCGGGCCGGGCCATTGAAATCTTTTTCAACCAGTTGACGCTGAGCGGGATGCAAAAACACCATCCACTTTTCCCATGGATAGTTGAGGGCGCGCTCCAGTTCTTCCACGTTGTGCATGACCCTAAAGCGGCGCTGGGCGTCGGGATGTTCGAAGGGATCTTTTTCTTCCTCAATCGACGGCGCCGCTTCCGGCGTTTCACCCACAGCCCGTTTTAGCAACGCTTCGGCCGCTTCCCCCGGCAGGTGATCCGCCAGTTCCAGAAAATGGTCTTCATCAACCTGACGTACATCCTCCAGCCAATCTTCCGGGACGCCATAACCGAGTAGTTGCTCATCGGAGACGTCATCGAACAGGGTCTTCCTGGCTGGTTCTTCCGCCACATATTTGGGTATGGCGATCTCACGAACCGTTTCTTTCACTTTAACCAGTTGCGCAGCGCCGGTTTTGGGATGGGTTTCCACTTTGCGGCTTTCCGCCCAGCGATAGGCCTGATCGTGATGGTCCACATAACAGAGCAGCAGGCTGGATTCACTTTTATGCACAATGAGGCGGATATCCTTGTTGACGCGCACGGACCAGAAACGGTCGTCTTTGACTTTGTCCAGTTTGTGGAATTGCATGCCGGGATTTGCCGGATTCATCTGCAAGTCGAAAGCGGTGGTTTTAACCGCTTTTTGCTCTTCGTTGGTCAGTTGGGCCAGGCTATCGGTGAAGGTGTCTGAGATTCGGAAGTGCATTTAATATGACTTTCATATAACTGGTTTTAGGCGGATTATTCGCCTTTAATAAGCTTCAAAGCTGTATCACTACTAATATCAACAATTATTTTGTATAGTGCGTTACCCATCATTTATCCTTAGTATTTTTATCACACCCTAAACACCTTCATCACCTCATCTCCCAAATGATTGATCACCTTCACCGCAATGCGCCCTGAGGCCGGTTTGTCGAACGGTCGGGAAAGGTCGCTGTACACCGTATCCCAGGCTTCTTCATTGATTTCGGCTTTGAGGGTGGTTTTTAGCGATTTGTATGGATCGGCGGCGCCCAGGAAATAGGCATGGCGCACAAAGAAGCTCTCCTCGTTGTAATCGGTATCGATGAACCAGCAGGCAATACCCTCGGCGCCGTCGCTGCGCACCTCGCCCGTCTGTGGATGGAAGACGTCCACGCCGTTTACCTTAACCCGGATTTGGCCGTCTTGGGCGTCCAGTATATCGATATCGGGTTCGCCGAAAATCACAAAAAGGTTGCCCTTACCCGTGTTCTTCAAATCATCGGCCATGTGCAGATCGGCGTTCATGCGCGCCTTAAGCACCGGGATGCGGCCCAGTTTATCGAACTCCGAAGAGTGGGCGTCGTAATTAAAGGCGCAGGCAATCAACGTATCGAAACCGGCATCGCCTGCTTCCCGGGCGGCGGCCACCAGATCCGGACGCGACACGGCGCCGAATTCCGGACCGATAAAAATACCGGCCCGCTTTTCGTTGGCGGCGTCTTCCTCGCCCACCACGTAACGCCCTTCGGCGCCAATGTAATGGCCGGGCCAGGGCGTGATAGTGGAAAAATTGATCTTATCTTCTTTATGGGCCTGCTGTACGCCGGCGGTTTTGAGGTTTTCCAGAATGATTTGGGCAAAGTCGCGTTCTTCGCCGTAGGCGCCCTGCTTCTCGGACACTTCATCGATTAACTCATCGTTTTCATCCACGGCCAGAACGCGGTGCGGCGACAGGCTTTCCACGGTAAAGGGACCGGCCACGCGCACTTTTTTGTTGTCCACGTATGGTTTATCGTAAAGGTACTCATGATCGGCGTGAGCGGCGATGGAAGCGTCGATTTCATTTTGCCGCTGAATGCGCGCTTGCCAGAAATCCTCAAATGGCTGTTTAGCGGCTTGCGGCCAATCTTCCGGAAAGTCGCGCGGTACTTCCCATTCCTGCAGAGCGCCGGCCGGCGCCGCTTCCCCGGACGGCAGTGTAGCCGTGGCCTCTTTCGGCTTTGTAAAATCGATGGTTTTGCCCTGGCGTCCGCCGCTGGGCACTTTGAAGTGCTGTTCATGCCCATGCAAGGCGTCGTTCAGTTCAGCCAGCGCCCCCTGCACTTTGGGCTGCCACTGTTCATAAATGACGTCGATTTCGCTGTTGTTGGCGATGGATTTAAGGGTGATGTGCGGCACGCGTTCATAAACAAAACCATGGCGGATATTCCCGTAGGTGGGCTTCTCCGACGGCGCTTTGCGGGCAATCTCGGCCTCTTTATGCTGGCCTTCCTTGCTGTCGGCTAACAGGTAATAGGGATAGCGGGCGCCCATAAGGCGGGCGCGGGCCAGAGCCAGCGCCACCCGCGAGGTGTCGATGGTAATCCAGCGCCGGCCCCACTGTTCGGCCACATAAGCCGTGGTACCCGATCCGCAGGTGGGATCGAGCACCAGGTCGCCGGGGTCGGTAGTCATTAAAATACAGCGCTCTACTATACGAATTGCGGTTTGAACGACATAAATCATATTTGTTGCTCCTCCAAGATCAGTCCAAATATTGTACAGGGCTTTTGCTGGATAGTCTTGATAGAATCTTTTATAACGAATAGATTTTTTCATTTTAATTATTCTATCTGCAATCTTGAGTCTTTCCATTCCCTTTAAATCTGTTTTCCAATGATCGTTAGCCCCCGAAGTGAATATTTGCCCCTCAAAATAAAAAAACAATTCTTCACCGGAAGTATTACCTGCAGATTTAATTGGATCAGGTGAAAAATCTGTTTCTTCACGAAAAGCTCTTTCAATATATAATTGTCTGTACTTTACTTTTGAATTGTCTTTAGAATACCATATAACTATATCGGTTATGTTGCCAATTAAATGACCAGTTTGACTTCCTGTTTTTGTAAAGATTATTTCACTAACGAAATTATCTTCCCCAAATACATCGTCCATCAAAGCCCGTACCCGATGCACATTTTCATCCCCAATCTGCACAAAAACAGATCCGGAATCGCTTAGTAAATCCCGCGCCACGGTCAACCGGTCGCGCAAATAGGTCAGGTAGGAATGAATGCCGTCCCGCCAGGTATCGCGAAAGGCCTTCACCTGTTCCGGTTCGCGGGTAATGTGTTCCGCCTTGCCGTCCTTCACGTCGCGGCTGGTGGTGGACCACTGGAAATTGGAATTGAATTTAATGCCGTAAGGCGGATCGATGTAAATGCACTGCACTTTTCCGCGCAGGCCTTCGCGTTCCGCCAGTGAAGCCATCACCTGCAGGCTGTCGCCCAGAATCATGCGGTTGGACCAGTTGGCGTCGTGCTGGTAAAATTCGGTTTTGGCCGCTTCCGAGGGCAGGCCGTTAAACTCGGCAAACAAATCCATCTGTTCGTCGCTGGCATGTTGTTTTTCAGTCATACGCTTGAGGTCGTCAACCAGCACTTTGGGATGCACTTTTTCCTGGATATACAGCGGCGGCGCCTGCACCACCAGATCGGACCAGTACTGTTCATCCTTACCGCGCCACACCAGTTGCGGATCCAGGTCGCGGTTGCGCCGTTCGTAAGCCAGGCGGATGGGGTCCTGCTCATCCTGGCGCATCACCGACTGGTACTCCACAGTGGGAATGTTTTTACGGGCGGCTTCGTCGTGTTTCAGTGCCTCAATACTTTTCTTCTGTTTGTTTTTTTTATTTGCCATAAAACACTCTCGAAACTTTTTTAACTATTGCTTGTTAGAAGTAAGTGCATTATATTTACAGTGTTCTTTGCCAGTGGCAATAGAACCTACAAAGGCTTACCGCTGAGCCCGCCTGGCGAATCAGCGGTTTTTTTATTTATGGCCATTTAGGCGAATTTCTTATTTTTTCAATTGTTGATTCCCTTCCACTTATATTTTGTGTATCGGCTACAAATGCTGTGACAAAGTTTGCACGATTATTTCCTATCATTCTAATAATTACGACATAATTACTTTGCACAACAGCTACTCGTCTGGTTCGATCATGTTGCTTTCGCTTCTTATTCCATCCGACATATCGCTCACTGTGCGGATCTTGCAACGCTGCTTTAATCCAGTCAATTCTCTCAGCTCTAATACTAGAAAACCGATCTTTAATATTATCACGTTTAGTGGATTCATAAAAACAATGATGAAACTGGCGTTTTTGAAACCATACCTGAATTTGATCAAATGTTATTATTGGTACCATACAGTAAATTTTTTCAAAATGGATTCTGTATTCATCAACGGTTTCATAATAAACCAACTCCGGATAGGCCAATATCACCAGCCTCCATGTAGATCAATTACAAAAACATTAAACTTTTGCTCACCTCTAACAGTATGTGAAATGATTCGACCAAGATGCTCTTCGATTTTATTTACAACACTCTCTTTAGCTGAACCAGTTCTTAGAGTATTATTCAGTCTTGATGATGCTCCTCCTATTAAAGTGTCGCATAATTGAATTAAGACAGATTTTTTAGACCGTACAGATTGAATATTTGCAATATCAGAAGATAAATTTGACCATTGTAAACAATCATGTAAAACCTTTAAACGATCATCACTTCGATTCCTTTTGTAATCACAAAAGACATAATATGTGTTAAAATCAAGTATCCAGTGGTGCAACATTTGATAGTAAAACTTATAGAACCCGAGTTCCTGGTCATTATCATGATAATGAATTAAATCCACTTGTTTATAATCAATAGCAATACAACGGAAACGCAAATCAGGACCAACCCCAAAGAACCAATCGATAAGATCAAGGTAAAAGTTCAAGCGTGATGGGGACACTTTTTGCCACTTGAATTCACCACCCACTTTATGTTTATCCCGTAATTGATGAATAGCTGTTTTAAATTCATTTCGCTTCGCTTTCTCCAGCCAAAGACTGCCAATAAGCATATAACTTACCAACGCCTCGCCGGATGAGAACAAATCGGGACGACTTTCATCACAATAGATATCATATTCCATTGGGGACTCCGCTCATATTTGCACACAACCTATCGATCAGTTCCGAAAACCCCTTTTCAATTTCATATACCTCGGTAAATTCGGCAAAGGCCCAGCGTCCGTACCGGCCGTTATTATTGACGGCCGGAATCCAGTAGTTATCCATGGTGGACTTTTTTTCTTTGGCGTCTTCGCCGCGATAGCCCTTGATTTCCACAATTAGGTGTAATGGGTCGTCTTTACCGTCGTCGATCATCACGATAAAATCGGGGCGATAACGGCGGGTTTCCGAGCCGAAGCGATACGGCGCCTCAAAGCCGAGGCTGTGGTTTTTTACATAGGATTTAACGCGTGGTTGGGATTCCACCACCCGGCAAAACTCCGCTTCCCAATCGCTGTCCAGTATGACCCAATTGATGTGGCATTTACGGGCATCCGTCTGCCAGCGGTGTCGTTTGGATGTATTGAAATTGACATGAATCGTGGAACCGGTGGGATTATAGGGATCGAACACGGCTTTTATCGGATTCTCATGTTCCAGCGTACTGGTAATAGCAGCGGTTATTTTATTGCAGGCCATTTCGGCCAGGTCCTGATACATCAATTGCGCCGGAAATGTATTGCCCGTGCATCTAAGATAATTTTCCAGCCATTGTCGGGTGATCCGCTTCAATTGGCCGAACAGGTATAGTTTGGGTTCCTCGTCCGGATCGCGCCATTGATTATTCAGTAAGTGTTTAACCAGATGAAATATCAAAGTAGATTTACGCATATCGCCGGTATGCACCAGGTTTAAATCTACGCCCTCGCCGATGATGGCCTCATTTCGGGTTACGGACGGTCCAACCAGGTCGGGATTGAGTTCTAATACGGAATCGTCGTTAAAATCCGCCCTTAACCGTTCTTTGGGTAATTCAACCCGGTACCCTTCCACTCTAGGAAAACGGATTTCCAGATGGTCGCGCTCCGGTCGCATGGCTTTGACCTGAATGGTCTCTCTGGGCGGTTGCGGCGGCGCTACAACCGGTTTGGCCGTGAAGTCAAACGGTATGCCCAGCACATCAGCGTATTCCACATTAAAGCGATTGTTTTCATTCAACTCGTACGATTGACGACGCAATGACCGACCGATGACCTGCTCGCAGAGCAATTGCGTGCCAAAGGCGCGCACACCCAACACATGTGTTACCGTACTGGCGTCCCAGCCCTCCGTGAGCATAGAAACCGACACCACACAACGGATGGAATCACCCAGGCGGCCCGGTTTGCCGACAGTGTTCATCACTTCCCGTAATAAATCCTGATCTGTAAAATGTTCGGCCTGTTGGCGATCTCCGGTGCGTTCGATTACCTCCAGCCGATAACGATCAATCTCATCTGAAGCCATTTTACGGAAATTGGTATCCAGAGCATCGCCTGACTCCAGTTGTTCACTATCAATAAGCAACGTCCGCGGCCGGGCGATGGGATTGCCGTATTCATCGAAGTTTCGAAATAACGGTAAACGGCCGTTTTCAAGAGTTGTCGAACCATCTTGGTTCTCGCGGTAAAAACCGGCAATATAGTCATAAACCAGTTTGGACGTAGATGTATTATTACACACTACAATAAAACAGGGTGGGACGCTGACCTGTTTTTCCTGCCACAGTTGGAAGGTTTTCTCATAATGGCCGTATAAGGCTTCCAGGGCCGTTAGTAACGTCGCCGGCAGGCTAAGCGGATCCAACGACTTCGATTTACCCCGACCTTTTTTGGGCATTTTAGTCCGAATATGTTCCCACAAATTACGAAATATGGGCGCCTCGCCGCTTGGGATATTATCCGAGACGGGTACACGCGGAAGTTTGACAATACCACATTCGATGGCGTCCATCAGGGAAAAGTCACTCATCGTCCAGGGAAATAAGGTGCCTTCCGCATAACCGGATCCCCGTAAAAAGAACGGCGTGGCCGAAAGATCGGTTATTCGATTGACCCCAATCTTACGATTAACGATCTCCAGGCCGTTGATCCACAGGCGGGCAGCCTCATTATTTTTCTCTGCCTCTTTCCTTTCATCGCCTTTTAATTGTTCGCTATCCTCGTCATCGGGTTTCTCCCGGTAACAATGGTGGCCTTCGTCGTTCAAAACCATGATTGATTTCATGCCCATCAGTTCCGGCATAACCCGTTGCAGCATCTGACCTTCGGTCTCCAGTGTATCAAGGTCCGGCCCTCGTCCTTTCAGAAGGGCGCGTCCGCCTTTAGAGAGTTCCATCCGTTCACGTAATTTAAAAGCATGGTAATTGGTAATAACGATTTTGGCCTTTTCCAACTCCGATAACAGATCATTGGGCGCCAGTTCTCGGCTGGCATAATAACTGTCCGGATCGTTGGGTTTTAAAACACGCAAGCGGTCGCGTATTGTTATCCCCGGCGTTACGACAAGAAAACCACGGGAAAATTTCTGACTGTTGGGCCGGCGAACGGCATTGATGGTCTGCCATGCAATAATCATAGCCATGACAGTGGTTTTACCGGCGCCGGTGGCCAGTTTAAGTGCTAAACGCGGCAAACCGGGATTGGCGTCGTTATTGGCGTTTTCCAGATGATCCAGAAAGGAATGACCAAGTTTACCCATTTTCGGCGCCACTTCAGTCAGCCAGATCATGGTTTCCACCGCTTCGATCTGGCAAAAAAACGGTCGGAAACTGTTAAAACGATGATGCCGCCAGTGTTGCAGTAACCGGGCGGTTTCGGGCGTCACTTTCCAATCCGCCGGATTTTTGATAGCCCGCCATTGATCGAGATGGCGACGCAGTTCATTTATTATGGGCGTCGGATCGTATTTTTGTTTTTCGGTAGATAACGACTTGCCTTCGTCAAATACCAGTTCACTTTGTTTGGCTGATCCCTTCTTGCGTTTTTTGGGCTTGGGAATGGGCGTAATAAATTCGGCTTTTCGACGGTAATCATTGATTGTCTGTGTCGGTTGGCCATCTTCGTCCAGTTCCCAGTGGCGGGCGGGATATTCATAGGGCGAATTGAGAATGGGTTGTTCAAAAAAACGATCGCTCATAGCTAAATTATGCTCCTGGCCATAACCTGTAATTACAAGTTAACATGCATATAAGGCATTGACGTTTATGGATAACATAAATCAGAAAAAAGACCAATATGCCATCCCTGATCAGAAAAACCTTACGCGTACCAGCTAAAAAAATATAAATTTATAGAAGCAAGTGCAATTGTACAGATCAAAGTTTTTACATCTTTAGGTAAACTTGCTCTTATAGCGCAGACAAGGCAATAAAGATTTACTTATTTGCAATACACCATCATAAAATTTATTGATAAGGCTTCACGAAGCCGGCATTCGTTTAGACGAATATTTAATGATATTTCATGGAGTAAAAAAGAACGGACCTATTATTGCTATCAAAACGAGTACAATGATGAGAAAATTTAAAATTTTGAGGATTTTATGATTTTTTCCCATACGGTCGTTTAAGCGTTGCAAGCGATTATCGAATTCATCAGCGAACTTCTGGATGTCATCTTTAACCTGTAGTATTGATTCATCAAATCGTCTCTCCACCGTTTCCAGTCTGTTTATGATGTTCTGCATTCCACTATTGATTCCGCTGATGGTGGAATCCATTTTATCTAAACGAGAAGGAAAATCAATTTTTTCAATCGTGCCGGTTAATGAATTTACATTCTCCACTAATTGCTTGGTTGATTGATTTAATTTACCTGCTTCTTCAAGCGTTTTTTCAGCAGCCGCTCTGGATTGGGCAACCAATTCATTGGCGGATTTAACTTTTTTGAGCTCTTCCTCGAGTTCAAGTAGATTCCTATTAATGTCTGAGGTTTCAGTCATGTTACATTCCCTCACAATACGTTTGATTGAACGGTTTTAACCACGTTAAATGTTCTTTCGCCATTTCAGGTTCTAAATATTGTCTGGTCGTGCTATCATATTGAATACACAATTCATAAAACGTCGAAAGATGGTTTAAATAGTCAGTTCGCTCCAATTCTTTAAATCCCTTAATCTCTGCCATCCGACTTCAAAATCTCTTATAGCTGCGTTCTTACTATCAACAGTCAACAGGAGACGCGAAAATGACCGCAGTAATAATAACACGGGATTATCCGGCGTATCGCTAAGAAGCCGGTCGCATGAGCCCCTTTAGTGATTTAAGGCATCCTGTTCGCCGTTTATCTTTTTCATAAACTTCCATACAGTACGGATCGATAATTCATCCTGAATTTCTTTACAAATATCTTCCGTGTATTTTGAATTAAAATTAATTATTGACGCATGCCATAAAAATGTTATGATCATTTATTCCTTCATATAACGTGGAATGCATGACATCGCTGGCTTCCTCCCGTTTCGCATCTTTATGATCATACACAAATTCAATATGATGTTTTATAGCGATTCTTAATGGTGATTTGCTGTGATTGTTATTCATTTGTTCAAAATACTTGTTAGTCGCTTCCCGGCCAATATATCTGTGCATATAATTATATAAATGGTGTAAGTATTTATTATAATCTTTCTTGATTATTTAGGTCTACAGGAAAGTTCGTGGATCGGGTTCAAATTTACCCGGGAAAAATAGAACGGATATACCAAAATCTCATACCGTCTCCGCCCTCACGAAAAACGGGACAGGTGCGGGGCCTGATCTCGGTTTTCTGCCAGATCAGTGACGCTTTTATTTTTGAGATCGACAAGAACCGAAGCATAGTAAGGAGTGGCTTTCGCCGCATCTGACAAGCGTCTAAATGACGCCATCGTCGTTCAGCACGATGATCAGAAAGTCTTCAAATCTTGCCGCACTCAGGAGAAAGCGCCTTATCGGAACGGTAATCGATAAATACTTCCACCTCCGCAGTGGTCTTTTTCAAGACAATATCATGTAAATACCAGGGAGGCGTAATGCATCGTATTTCTTTATAGAAATTTGTATCATCCATAAAACAAGTTTAATGATTTCTCCACAAGCTCTCCTGCAGAGCCCTTTTTATAATGAGCACCTTAGTTATGAAATTCTTGTTTTTTATCCCGAATAGGTCGGGACAGGTTGGCAGAACTTAGGAAACGACCCTGCACCAAATGGCCTAAAAATCATTTGTCAATCATTCTAGCGAAGCGGAACGGCCCTCCCGATACTCGGGGCTCGCCCGGGTTAAAAATACAAACTTAATCTAAGCGATAACCAAGTTATCAAATTGAACGCCACAAAAAATAGCCGGCTCTTATTAAAAGGGCCGGCTATATCGGACCATTTACGATGCTATTTGACGAGCATGAGTTTTTTTGTAATGACCTGATCGGCCGTTTTTACCCGATAAAAGTACACGCCAGAAGCAAAATCCGAGGCATTCCATGTGGCTTTGTGTGTTCCGGCGTTCAGCTCCGCATCAATCAAGCTTGTTACCATTTTACCCGTAATATCATGAATCGTTACTTCTACACGCCCTTGTTTGGCCAGGCCAAATGGAATGTTGGTTACCGGATTAAAAGGATTGGGATAATTTTGATCCACAAAAAACGCATCGGGTAAGATTTGTTCTGCCTCTATGCCGGTGGTCAAAGTATATTCGAACTCCAGATAATAACGACCTGCCTCTTCACTTACCACGACCGAATCTTGAGCCGGTGAAACTTCATATTGCTCACCAAAGTACGGTGGATAAATACGCCACGTGCCGTCGCAAACTTTAAAGTTATAAGTGGTATCAGGATTCGGCGTGGTACCGGTTTCATAAACTTCGGGAAATTGACCGTCGGTTTGAATATGCATCCAATAATCCAGGGCTTGTGCCGGTGCATTAATAAGCTTCACAGTGATATTTGCATGACGGTAATTCAAAGTGAAATCAAGATTTTCAACTGTATCTTCTTTTACCATGATATTTTCATAAGCGGCCGGCATTCCGAGATAATTTCCGCTCCAGTCATCAAACCTTATCGTGTAGACCCCATCAGCAATACCCTGCCAATAGGTATGATCTTCCTCAATAAAGGTTTGGTAGAAGTTTGTACCGGAATCATCAAAAATATTAATATGGGCTGAAGTTGAGTCAAAATACGCCTCCGGATCGCCCTCATCAAAAGTAACCGTGCCGCAGAGAGCATTAGTGGCCCGGACCATGTTAAATCGAACGGTATCGCCCGGACTCCCTGCTTTATTTAACCCGTCTTCGACAATATAACCTTCCGGAAGAGGCGTACCCCAGTTCGGGGATGTATTAATCGAAACATTATAGCTGTAGGTACTCCGCACGCTCAATTCCGCAAATCCCTGTGGGTCGGTATAGCTTTGTGTCGAACCTACGGTTTCATTGGAAGCCCTTATTAAGAATTCCTGCTGCGGGGGATTTACTCCATCCTTGGTCATTTCAACATAGATAACGGTATCCGTGGGCACTACATAAATATTTTTTTGCAGACTATCACCTTTATTAACGGTAAACCTTAACCTGTCGTCATTCTGGGTATTGGGTACGAGATAATCCGGTATTAACCCCTCTTCTCCCCAAACATGTAATTCAAATATAGCCGACGTCTGACCTTCGGCAAATATAGCCGGCGCATTAAATACACCCTCTGAAATATAAAAATCAGAGTCGACTCCGTTGGTCGTGTTTCGCAGGGCTCCGTAATCATTGATTAAAATCTGTTCATGGCTGAATTCATCTACGATTTCGCCATAAACCCAGGCTTCGGCTAACTGACAGTAAAAATCAATGTTATTAACTGATGGATTATCTACATATGTCATCTGGCTTTCCGGCTCCACATAACCGTTTATTTGCCCCGGGAAAAAGACGCTTATTCTCCAGTTATCATTAAACCCGGATTGAGGGATATTAATGGAATAATTTCCGTATTCATCAGTAAGTCCGGACCAATAACCGACATAGCTGCTTTGGGCTTCAGCGCCGATCATAATATTTGCCAGCGCATCATCCGGAGTGCTTTTATCGCTCTTGCTGAGTGTTCCGGAAATGACTGCGCCTGGATTGTCAAGGGCATTTATGCTCAAGCTTGCCGAGGCCGTGCTCTGATCGTTTTGATCAATCACATTCATAATATAATCGGAAGGCGCAAAACCGAACGGCCCAAATGCCGTATAGACCACTTCATCCAATACCGCACTCGAATCACCCGGCCCTTCTTCCCCCATCTGACCATCCTGTAAGTTGAATTCATCAAGCAATACATCCGGTTCTGATAGAAGCTGATCCTGATCCACATCGAGATAAAGCTGAAAGAGGGCGGACCCTCCCGGCGTTGATACATCAAATTCCCAGGCGAATTGGTCTCCCTGTGCCATCGTGGTTGCCTCCTGCCCATTCACCCAGAATTTTAAATAGGTTGTTGCCTGGGTTACTGAGGCAGAAAGAACAACGATCATCAAACTTTGCAACAAACGTTTCATAGTTCTTTCTCCCATTTTAATTAACATACACAAATACCAGTTTTGTAAAAGACTACTTTCCCCGGGCCTATTTAAAAGTAATATCGGATAGCCTATTAAACACTTGAAGACTTAGCTCAATTATCGACAATCTATTTTTCCAATTGTACACGGTATGATCGCAAAATTGGATGGTTCACATAAAATAAAGTCCTTTTTTAAATGAAAAACCAACGGTTTCCAAGTCAAGTTTTATAAAGGTTCGTTTATTTTCAATCGCAAAAAAACATACTTTCTAACATAGATATCACTTTGAAAACATAGTACCGAACTTCTTTTAGCCGCCTCCGAGACGATTGCAGCAGTTCGTTTTGGGAGAAAAATGCTTTTAATTTAATATCAATTTTATCGGCAAATTGCTGCGATAGTACATCAAACCAATATCTATGTGCAATGGCAGGCTCACCAAAATGTTTTTGTAGTAGCAATTATTCAGCACCGGTGCAATTAACGTTTTAATTCATCCTGTAAAAATACAGCACCAAAGTGACAGCACCCATTTTCCGCAAAGCGGTACCTATATTGCATCCACAACAAAGACATCAGTGTGACTTTTTTTCTTGGGCTACATAAGCGCCGGCATTTCCTTGCGCTCATCAGTACTGAATTTTCGTAAAGGTAATTGAATGGGTTCGACTTTAATCCACCCCTCATGCCGGCGTTTAAATTGTTCGATAATCTTTTCATAGGCCGGCGCTGTATTGTCTGCAAAGTAAATGGTAGTTGATTTTTGAGATTGATTGCGGGAATGTAGAGGTAACGGGTAAAATATTAAAGAGAGGCTTATTGCTCTGATAGACAAAATCAAGACCCGTTGATATTTTGATGTCGGATAGAGGGATCGCAGCTCTGCCGGGATACAAACTAACACCCTAAAATTTTATTAGATAACAATCGGCACAGTGCTTACCTTTACAATTCGGGTTAAACAATACGCCTAACTGTTTAAAGAGGAATATATCAAGAATTCAGTTTGGCATAATGATTGAACGACAAAAATAATGATGGATGGATTAATATTAACGGTTTAATCTCGGTTTAGCACAGAGGTTTTTTTGATGATTGCTTTTTATCTGGGTTTCCTGGTTCTTTTAATATGCTATTTATTTATCGAATTCTACGGGTTGAAGAGAGCTGTACAAAGCATCCCACTGCGCATTCTGGTAAACGGCGCCCGCGGCAAAACATCCGCCGCCATTATCTTACATCACATTCTCATAAC
This sequence comes from uncultured Calditrichaceae bacterium, assembly GCA_964542915.1. Classification (GTDB taxonomy): domain Bacteria; phylum Calditrichota; class Calditrichia; order Calditrichales; family Calditrichaceae; genus CAZIVP01. The sequence goes on from CAZIVP010000002.1 coordinate 63,900, forward strand.
CAATGGCTGCAGAGCCTTTGCCAAAACAACCGGCAATCAACCGTTATTGCATACCGAAACCGGCCACTCGATTCCCATCCGTCGTTTCGCGCCCGCTTCCATTATTGAGAATATCCGTTTTTTGCGTAAAATGCGCCGGCGCAATGCCCGGGCGGTCATTCTGGAATGTAACGCCATCCGTCCAGAAATGCAGCACATTCTGGGCCGATTGATTTTCAAAGCCCATTACACGGTTATAACCAATGTCTTACCCGATCATCAGGAATTTATGGGCCCAACTGAGGTTGATATGGGACGCGCGCTTGTTCAGTGTATCCACCCCCGGTCCGCTGTTTACTATCCTGAAGCATACCGCTCTGTATTCGATGAAGTCAGGCCTGAAGCCCGAAAATACATTGCCGTAACCAATCAGGAAATCGATTCGTCTCACATACCGATACACAACGATTTGATCACCGAGCAATGGTCCGTCATAAAAACACTGAGCGAACACCTAAGTTATAACGCATCCGACAGCATGGCCCTCTTTATCGATTACTGGAAACATGAACAAAATAAAATCAAATTTGATTTGCCTCAAAATGACGCCCGGTTCATTAACCTGTTTTCGGCCAATGACACGGCTACCACCGCGCAGCTATTAACCCGGTTGTTCGAGCATAGCGGTAAACCGCGTAAAATTACTTTAATCCTGAATAGCCGCGCCGACCGGCCCTTGCGCACCAAGGCTTTCGCAGAGTACATCCTGCACAATTTCAGAAATGCACATATATGCTTAACCGGCGACGGTCGCCATTTGGCCCATCGTTTACTGAAATCGATTAACAATCGCAACGGCAGCGTCAAACGGTTTTCACAAAAAACATTAATACCATATATCCGGAACGAATCCCATGCCGGTTCAATCATTATCGGATTAGGCAACTTTAAAGGGATGGGTCCATTACTCGAAAGTATTCAATCCGGGCATGAACATCTTGGAAAGGAATATTAAAACATATGATCGTCACTTCCTTCGGTTTGGGCATCTTTCTCGGTTTTATTTTTTTTGAATTAACCGGCTTTACAGCAGGCGGCATCATCGTTCCGGGTTATATGGCCCTGTTTGTACAGGATCCCGTACGAATTCTGGTAACCCTAATCGTCAGTATTTTTACATTCGCTATTGTGAAATTCTTTTCACAATGGTTTGTTGTCTTCGGCCGGCGCCGTTTTCTGTTAATGGTTCTTTGTGGGTTTATGCTCAGAATTTTGAGCGACCATGCCCTGCCCTTTTTAGGCGGCGGCGCCGGCATCGAGTTGCGCGCCATCGGATATGTTATTCCGGGCATTATCGCCAATGAGTATGCCCGCCAGGGCGTGGTTCAAACCATCTTGTCCCTGAGCATCGTATCCGGGATGGTTTATCTTTTACTGATGCTGTTTTATTTTTAACCGTAAAATGTTTTAATGGCAATGAGCTTAAAAAAAACCAAACCGTTCACGAACATACGGTTATTCATTCTATTTGTAACCGTGGTAACCGCTGCCGTTCTTGTTGCGACGACCGTGGACCGACAACAGCACCCTTACTATGCAAAGATGATTCGGGCGGTTCAGCAAACCAGAGAAGCGCAGCAGCAACTCGGCATTTTCGCCGATTCAATCGGTGTATTGCAGAACACTCAAATGGATCCCTTGAGAACCGGCCTGATTGGCGTTGAGTTTTCGCCGATCACCACCACGCTCGGACATTTACAAGCCAAACAGATCGCCGCCCATGCCGGGTTCGCGGCGCTCTATATTCGATGGTTTCATGCATCGGGCTTAACCAAAGGTCAGCGCATTGCTATCCACGGGTCCGGTTCCTTTCCGTCCCTTATCCTGTCCGCAATCATTGCCTCTGAGGTGTACGGCCTTCGTCCGGTCATTATGAGTTCGGCCGGCGCTTCCAGTTTCGGCGCCAATCAGCCAGAGCTAACGTATTGGGATATGGAACAATACCTTTATAAAAACGGATATATTCAGCACAAGACGCAATACGCCGCGCCGGGCGGCCAGAATGATAATGGTGCTTCCTTCTGGCCGGGCGGGTTGCAACGCGTCAAACAAGCCGCCCAACGTAACCGCCTTTCCTTACACATACCAAAAGACTTCGACCATGCCGTCCAGAACAAGATCGATTTTTTAGAAACTTACCGGCCCATAGCCCTTTTTATCAATATCGGCGGAAACGAAACGGGTGTGGGACGCTATCCGTGTGCTTCACGGATTCCGGCGGGACTCATTCGTGAAAGAATCGATTGCAGGGATGAGAACGCCGGGCTTATTCATTATTTTGCTGACCGTAATATCCCGGTGATCAATATGCTTCATATCGAAGAACTGGCCGGACGCCATCAAATATCGTTATCGCCGCAAACCGGCCCGAGCTCAACGGAACATGCAATTTATTACACACAGAAAAGCAATAAATGGTTGGCGGGCATGGCTTTAATATTGATTGTGGGTATGTTGATCTATTTACGATCGAAGTAACCTTATCATTTATCCGCCAGAATATCCCGGTTCCATATATCCGCTTGTTGAAAGACGTTTTGTACCATCAACAATTGATAGCGAATCCGGTCCTGCAAAGGCAATGTGCGGCTCGTTTCAAAGGTAAAAGCCGCCGCATGCAGGTATTGGCCGGCCCACCAGGCGGCGCTGTTTTTAATCGGTTTTTCAATCGATGAAAATTTAACATCCGCTTCAGCGATCGATTCGTTAACGGCGTCCAATATATTGATCATGAACCATGAGGAAGATTCATTGGGATAATAGATGATGGTCTGGCCCAACCCTCTTTCACGATAGCTTTCTTCCGGCGTGTTAAGGTGCAAATAGCGCGCTTCATGTAAATCGATGAACACATCAACATCGTTTTGCATAGCAATTTGCTGGATAGCATAGGCCATTTTTTCCATGGCCAGCCCGTAGCGGTTGCCCGGATAACAGCGGTTTAAATTGCCCTGCTCATAATGAGCATCTTCGGGAACGGAAATGCGGCGTTCGTAATCCTTCACCGCCATGCGATTCGCTAACGGAATAAGAATCACCTTACCGGCGACCGGTTCATTCTGTTGCAGCAACCTGACCAGGCGTAACGCCGCCTCATAGCCTGCCGGTTCATTGCCGTGCGTCCCGCCTAAAATCATCACCGTATTGCCCGGATTGCCGGAATCAAAATAAAAGACCGGCGTCTGATACGGTGTATTTTCCAATACGAACGCCTGGCGTATATGGTCCATTTGGTCGATACGGTTATAGATATCAGCGGCTTCCCGCGTCATCCGGTAACCGGATGAGCAACTCGTAACGGCCAGTCCAATCAGTGCAATCAGTAGCTTCCTGTAGCTCAACAAACTCATGTTAATACGTTCCTTTTTCTATGGATTCCCACTCAAAAAATTCAGGTTCAAATTGATAATCGAATAAGGCCTCGGCCGTGGCCGGCGACTCTTTCACAATCAACTCATAAATGGATGCAATTTTGCCCGGCGGAAGTTCGGGCTGGGAAACGATTTTGATGCTGATATCGCTTGCCTTATATCGTCTTCTTAAACGATCCTTGAACATGAAATCGGCCATCAGAGGATTAGGATTTAAATAGGCCGTCGCCGGCCGGCCTCTTTCCGCAAATTGTTCTCTGAATACATCGTCAATATACGGATAGTGCGTACAATTATAACTGACGAAAAGCTTACTTGTGTCATCATTCAGTTTTTGCAGCGATTCATCAACATATTGTTTTACCAGAGCTTTGGTATTCTCGTTGTGGGCGCCGCGTTCAATACGTCCGGCCAGCTTGGGACAGGCCTGATTGATGATGCGGCCGCCGGCGATGCCTTGTTCGATTAAGCCCTTTTTGTGCGTGGATTGCCGGATGGTGGTTTTTGTAGCAAAGATGATTACTTTGGATGTTTCGTTTTCCCTGAGATGACGGTACATCAGATCGATGCCGGTTTCCACCACGCCCACCACCGGTATCTCTGCCTCTTTTGAAAATTCCGTAAGATGGTATAAAACCGACAGGGTATTGCAGGCGATTAAGAGGATATCCGGTTCAAAAGTCTCGTACATAGCCGCCAAAGCATTTTCAAATATTTGCACTTTTTGCCCGGTGGTTTCCTGACTGTTATAACCGGAATTCAAATGCGGCTGGGCGTTAAAAAAGATCACTTCCGCCTCTTTAAAAACGCCGCTGCTCTGTAAGCGTTCATAGACGTTAGCGGCCACCGAAACGCCGCCCAGTCCGGAATCGGTAACTAAGATTTTCACTTTATCCTTGTTCAGGAATGCTTCGATCTTTTCCTGCTCGGTTAAACGAGTATCGCAACTGAGTATTGTTAAGATGATTAACAATAAAACCGGTTGCAACTTTTTAATTTTCATCGGATATCCTCACTGCAAAAGGGTTAATATCCCACCGCCGTACCGTCGCGCCGCGAATCCGCACCGCCGGAATAACGTTGTCGCTCTCTGTCAAAGACAATGCCCTGCGCCCCGCCGAAGTAATTATCGAAATCCTCGTGTACCTTGACGGGATGCCCCAGCGCCCTCAACGGGTCCACCACCGTTTCATCGATGCGGCCCTCAACATGCAGCGTGCTGTCAAACGCATGAACGCGCGGCGCCTCGATGGCGGCGTCGATTTCCATTTCAAAATCGATTAGGTTGATAATGATTTGAGCCAGCGCCCCGATGATGCGGCTGCCGCCGGGCGTTCCAAGGGACGCGAATGGCTGGCCGTCTTTCAAAACCAGCGTCGGCGCGATGCTGCTGACCGGCCGCTTACCCGGCGCCACCGAATTGGGATGCCCCGGTTGGTCGTGAAAATCGGCTATATGATTGTTCATTATGATGCCCGTACCTTCAATCGTGATGCCCGAACCGAACCATAGATTGATGCTTTGCGTAAGCGCAACCATATTGCCCGCCTTATCCATGACCGATAAATGGGTGGTGCTCTGGGATTCATGCCTGATCCACTGTGGCGGCCGGTAATCGAACGAGGCTGCATCCATATTAATTTTTTCCCGTAATGAAGCGCCATATTGTTTATCCGTCAATCGCCGGGCGGGTACGTCGAAAAAATCAGGGTCGGCCATATTCCATGCTTTATCCGCCTGGATCATCTTCATGGCTTCGGCCAGTACATGGATATACGAAGCCGAGTTATGTCCCAGTTTGCGCAGTTCAAATCCTTCTAAAATATTCAATAATTCAACAAGATGAGTGCCCCCTCCGCTGGGCGGCGCACTCGAAATGATGGTGTATCCTCTGTAATCCCCTACGATGGGTTTTTTCTGCAATGCCCGGTAATCCTTCAGATCGCTGAGCCTCAGGATACCCCCTTCCTTCCGCATGGTCGATTCGATAGCTTTGGCAATTGTTCCGTTATAAAAACAGTTTGGCCCGCGTTGACCGAGCTTTTGCAGGGTATTGGCCAAATCGGGATTGACGATCACCTGCCCGGCGCTGAACGGCAATCCTTCATTCAAATAAATCGCAGCCGTTGCTTGATGGGCGAATATCAAATCGTAGGCGTCGATGATCATCGATTCAAAATTGGCGGAAACTTTAAATCCTTCCCGGGCATATCGTATGGCCGGCTGCACAACTTCCTGCAAGGATCGTGTACCATACTTGTCAAGCGTATGGGTCAAACCGGCCACAACGCCGGGTACGCCCACGGACCACGCCGTTTTGCGGGATAAAACTTTGAAAGTAGTGTCCGATTGATAATATCGCCGGGGCGTAGCGGCTGCCGGCGCCGTTTCCCGGTAATCAATGGTAATATATTCATCCTTTCCGGCCATCTTAAGGCATAAAAATCCGCCCCCGCCCAGACCCGATGCATTGGGCTCCACCACGGCCAATACCATTGCGGCGGCCACAGCAGCATCGACAGCATTGCCGCCCTGCTGCAGTATTTCCACGCCGGCCTGAGCCGCCAGTGGATGCGCCGCCGCTACCATACCGTTTTCGGCGGATACCGTTTGCGCGGTCAATGATGAAGCGCTGATTAAAGCAAGGGAAATCGAAACAATAATGTGATATCGAATTTTATGTAACATTATGCCATTACCTGTTTATTTGAGTAAAATCAGTTTTTGCGAATCGTTAATCATCCGGCCCCGTTGGCTTCCCCCTTCCACAATTTTGATTTTCAGAAAATACAGACCGCTGCTCAAATGATCGGCCTGCCATCGAACCGAGTGCTGTCCGCCGCCATAATGACCTTTTGCAAACACATCCACGCATTGCCCCAACGCATTATAGATACGCAGCTCCGCCTGAGCCGGTCGCGGCAATTCAAAGTGAATTTGGGTGGCGGCATTAAACGGATTGGGATAATTGGGCAACAATTTTGGTTTTCGTGGCATGGGATCGTTGAATTCTTGCCGGACGATCGGCGTGAGCATGTCGTTATAAATCGAATCCAGCGCATGGTAAGCATAACCCGCATATTGTTCCTGCACAACAAGCATTTCGGCCGCATCGGCGCCATTTTGCCGCCATTCGCGCAGATAGTTATGCGCGCCGTTCAAAATTGAATCTTCCAGGGTGAACGTTGCCGTCCATAAACCATCGCCGGCGTCATCCCGCAATTTATAAGAATCGATATAGTGTTCGTTTTCCGCATAGTCAAACAGTTGACCGCGAATCTGGTTAGCCACATCACACAGCGGCGCCGTTTCGTCGCCGTCCGCATAAGACGGCGCGTCGCCCACGGGCCAATACGGCACGGCCACACTGGTAGCCGGCTGCCCCAAAATCGTCCACATCGTCGTCAATTTATTGGATTCGCCCTGCAATGTACCCTGAATAACCGCCGCCGATACCGAACTGGAACGACAGATACTGACGCCGGTATAGATGTAGCCGTACGGCCGGTTTTCCAGCCATCGATCGGCAAAGGGTACGGCCACCGGATTGCTTTCGAAATCGGAAAAGTCGCGCATCTGGCCTCGCAAAATACTTCTGGCGTCCAGCGAATCACCGTCATAAAACGAAGCGATCAGATCGTGGGACCGATCGTAGCGTTCCCGGCCGCTGCCATCGTCTGTTCCGTTTTCGGCAAAATTGGTTCGGATAATATAGCCTTGCGGTGCAGCCGCGGAATCGTCAGCGTCGAAAACCCAGTAATCCGCGCCGGCAATTTCATACATCAGCGCTCTTCCGGATGAATCCAGAACCGCAAAATTACCGCGGGTTTGCCGGCCGTCGCTGTTCGTTGCATCAAGGAAGGCATCGAAATCCTGTATGCTTGCGCAGTAACCCAGAGCGTGGCGCATCAACGACCCGTTGCTGTAGCCGCTATTATCGCTTGGCAAATCTTTGGCCAACGAATTGAGGATGGCGAAGCCGTGTTCATTGACGCCCATCCAGGCGTAAGTTTTATTGGCGTTTACAACTGCGATAAAATCATAATCATAAGAGGTGTTATAATAGACTTCATTATTCGGTGCACCGGAATTATCCCGGGTTTTCCAAATCAGCGGACGGCCGTCGCTGGTAGCTTTTCCCGTTGCAACGCCGATGGTGCATTCTTCATCCGCAAGCAGTATTCCGGTGAATACAGTTAAAACAAAAATCGTTATGCTGATTGATCGTAACACGTAACCCCTTATGATCGGTTATTAATCGATGCCCATGGCCCCGCCGGTTCGTCGCGGATCCGATACGCCGATGTAACGGTTTAATTGTTTATCGTAAAAAATAAGTTGTACGCCGCCGAAGTGTTTATCAAGACCGTCGTATGCTTTCATTTCGTAGCCGTACTTTTTTAATTGATCGATGATTTCCGGTGCGTACAGGTTTTCGTAACTGATTTGATGATTGAAGGACCGGATGGAAAAACGCGGCGCATGCGTTGCGGTTACCGGGTCCTGGTTAAAATCGAACATACGCACAATCATTTGCGCCATCACATTGAAAATCCGTCCTCCGCCCGGCGTGCCCATCACTAACCGCATTTCATCATTTTTAAATACCATGGTTGGACAGATGGTGCTCAACGGCCGCCGTTGCGGTCCAAGATGATTGGGCGACGGGCGATGATAAAAATTGGACATGGATGAATTAAAGATAATGCCCTGCGAACTGAAACCCGATCCGAAAAACAGACCCAGGGTTTGTGTTAAGGAAACCGCATTGCCCTGTTCGTCTATGACGGAAATATGTGTGGTATGCGGCCGGTCCATCCCGCCATATACCGAATCGGCCATCTCACCGTGGCTGTACAATTGGTACGGCTTGCCGACCGGAATGCCTTGGCTGTCGCTGTAATATCTTCTTTCGGGAATGATATCGGCAAAACGGACGCGGGCGTACTGCTCGCCGGTCAGCTCTTTAACCGGCACATCAAAATAACGCGGATCGCCCAGATAGTGGTAACGATCCACATCCGCTCTCAAAATAGCTTCGGTCATCAAATGAATCGGCAGCGCATCACGATCAAACGATTCGTATTCGATGAAATCGGCCAGTTCATAGATATTCAGAATTTCCAGCAGGGCGGTACCCGATTGCGGCGGCGCCGCCGAATAGATGTTTAAATCCCGGTATTGAATACGCGGCGGCTCTTTCAGTTGCGCTTCATACCGGGCGAAATCATCATAACTCAGATATCCGCCGTCGGCCTGTATGTCTTTAGCGGCCTGTCGGGCAAACGCGCCTTTATAAAAATAATCCTGGCCATTGTGCGCCAGTCCCTGCAAAACCGCTATCAATTGCGGATTGTATAGCGTATCGCCGGGCTGCGCCGGAAAATCATTTTTGAAATAGAGGTCCCGGGTAGCGGGATGGTTCATCAATACATCCAGTTGATCCAGTAAGATGCCGTAGAATTTTTGATTGACCACAATGCCGGCTTTGGCGATATCGATGGCCGGTTGTATAATGGTTTGCAGCGGCAGGCTGCCGAACTGTTCGGCGGCTGTAATCAGGCCGGCCGGCGTACCGGGAATACAGATGGAACGACTGGTGTGCAGTTCATCATCGCTGTAATTGGAATCCGCCCGAGCTGAAGTTTCCATGTAATAATCCAGATAGTGCAGGCGATTTTTATCTTTCTGAAAAATGAGCATACCGCCGCCGCCCCCTAATCCGGACGCATAAGGCTCAACCACGCCAATCACAAAAGCCATGCTAACCGCCGCATCCACGGCGTTGCCGCCCTGGTTCAAAATGTCAATGCCTGTTTCCACGGCCAAAGGATGCGCCGCCGCCGCCATCGCTTTGGAAGCCGTATCCACTTTACCGATGGTTGCTGCGTTCAGGCCGGATAGACTGATAATAATAAAAGTAAGTACAATGTTTCGCATAAAATGCCTCAGGGTAAATAGACCAGTTTTTGGGTAAATCGTTGTTCATGTGTAATGATGGTTAAAAAATAGACGCCCCCGGCCATCTTATCGGATAACGTTGAACGCCAGGTATGCAAGCCGGCGGGTATGCCGTAGCGCCGGTTTTCCCGGATTTTGCGGCCAAGAATATCACAAACAAACAAATGGACGTCGGCTCGCCGGTTAAGATAAAATGAAATTTGTGTCGTCTTATTGAAGGGATTGGGATAAACGGGAAATACGTGTATATGATCGGGAACCGATCCCGAAGATTCCGGCAATGGCATCAACGAGTAAATATGATCATATTCTGTCTTGGCCCAGGTATGGATGTCTGCCATCCAGTTCTCTTTGGCTGCCGCCGCATCGGCGTTATTCATGGCTTGCCATAGCGGTCGATTCGCTTCATAAGCGGTAAACAGAGAGTCCTGAATTTCAAACGTCTGTTCTCTGATCTTTACTAACCGGAATGTATCGGCGTAACGGTCGCCGTAACGTCCGTTATTGTAACTGTAAACCAAACGGCGGATTTGGTCGCTGCTGCCGGCCATGCCTTTGTCTTGCGCTGTTGCGCGGATGTTAGCGGGAATATCGGCGGCGGCGGCAAAAAAGGGCAAAGCCACGGTCAACGACGGTTCGCTCAAGCACAGCCACATAATGGCGTCGCTGCCGGCGTTATCCTGAGGCAGTACACCTTTGATCACGCAGCCGGCGGCGGTTTTATAGCGCGAGAGCACCGGATTGGTAAAATACTGCCCCAGCGGCATTTGGTCTTCATCTTGCTGCGAATGGGCAAAATCTTTGATCACTTCATCAACTAAATAGGCATAGCTCAATCCACTATCGGGTGCATGCTGCAGAAGATAATTGGCCCGGGCTTCCCGCTCCGGCGAGGTGCTGCCGGCGGCCGGTTCGCCGGCGCGCGGATGGTATTTAGCCGTATTAGCCATCGAGGCCGCACTATCCGTAATAACCAATTCCACATGACTGTTGCCGTCAACTTCAAAAAGGGCGCCCTGCCCCAGCGAATCAATAACGCCGTAATGATTATGGACGCGCCGTTCGCCGCTGGTGGAAGCCAGCAAGGCTCTGAAATCATCCAGCGATGCACAGGTTTTTAAGGCGATAGCCGCAAACTCCGACCCCGTAGGACCGCTTTCGGCGCCCGTTAAATTTTCACTGTCGGAATAGACGATGCCGAAACCGGCCGTGTTGATACCCATCCGGGCTCTGGTGTGGTCCTGCCCGTCATTTTGCTGAAAAACATAACTGTAATCATCCCCCGCCGATTTATAATAATTGACGTCCGAAGGATAACTATCGGTGCGATCTTTGTTTTTAAACAATAAGGGCCGGCCGTCATTGGTCGCCGAACCGGTGGCAATACCAATGGTGGAAACAAAGGCCTGGTTTAAAGCTAATAACAGAAGCAGCGTTGTATAAATTATTGGGCGCATTTTTTATTTCATTAAGATGATTTTTTGAGTGAGGATTCCCTCGCCCTGTTGGACGCTCATGATATACATACCGGATGCGACGCTCCGATTCCGTTCATTGCTACCGTTCCATCGAACCCTGATGTCGCCTGCTGTTCGGATATCTTTATCGATCCGCTTAACCATTTTTCCGTTTACGTCATAGATTTTGATTTGCGCCGCTCCGGCATGTTTAAATCTGAACGTCATGGTAACGCGTTGATTAAAGGGATTGGGATACAACCCCGTTAGCGTGATCGCCGGCCTTTCGATCTTCGTATGCCGTTGATCAAAAATACCGGTAACCGATGCAAACGACTGGTCCACCGCCTCAATCGCATTTTCCCACTCCGATTCGTAGCGCCGGATAAAATATTCCAGTTCCATATGAATAAATGAGAATTTTTCCCCGTTGGAATACCGGCCCTGGGTATTGGTCGTCGCCCCCAGATAACCGTAATCTTCGCCGTCAAAAATACCGGCGGAATAGCCGCTATTTCGCAAATTCATGGCCAGCGTATCCAGTATATCGGACGGCTCCGGCGTACCGTTGCTTAAAACCACATCGGGATAATCGCTGTAGTTATCATTACCGTCGCGGCTGAAACCGTGTATTTGCAGCGTATGCGCAACCAGCGGCGCGATTTCCCGGTGCATAACATGAAAGTTGTTCACCTTATTATGAGCTACATCGGCCGGCGCCGGATCTCTGCCATTGGCATAGCGATGGGTTCCGGCCATCAAAAAATAGCGCGGTTGATTTCTCAGGAAATATTCGATACCCACCTGCCATGTGTAAGAATCCCACAACGGATGCGGGATTTCAATGGCAATGTCCTGTCTGGCCTGCGGATTAAAAATGAATGTACCCCAACCTTTGAATGCATCGGAATTTTTCTCCTCCCACACATAATAACGGCGATTATCAGCGCTGTTCAGCCAGTCATACAATTCGTAATTTAATGTATCGGCAAGCGCCTCGGCGCGCGCCAGGCTGTCGCTTATGATGGCCCGGATAGCCTGCCCGAACAGGTCGCGCTCGCTTTCGGTCGGCGGTATGTAATCGTCCGAATTCATCTGCGGCATGTCTTCTATAATAGCCTCGATGAGGTCGTACAACTGGCCTTCTCTGGATTCCTGTGCATACGACGGGCCAGTTAAGAAAATCAGCAGCAGAGCGGCTGTGATAAACGAAACCGGTTTATTCATTTTTACCGTATAATTGGGTTAACTGATCTTTGATAAATATGATTTTTTCGCTGACTTTAAGCTCTGTTTTTTGTTTTTCAGCCATTTTGCTAAAAAAGCCGTCCTCATTGCCGCCTTCGACCACAATCATATAATCGGCGTGTTTACCGACCAGCGTATTGAAATAATCGGATAACTCGCCCCGCCGCGATTTGCCGCCCAGATGCAGCAACAGAATCGGAATATCATTATCTTCCGCCGCTTCAATAACCGTTTCCACGCGTTTATATTCCTGATCTTTATCGATCTTGGCCGCGCCCAGACCTTTTGAACTGCCGCCGCAGACAAACAAAATGCTCTGATAATCCTTAACATTCTCCGGTTTGGCCAGCTTGTCCATGGTAAATTCCAGTCCGGCTTTTTTCGCCAGCACTTTGGACATCAATATATCGGCGCTTTGACCAGCGCTTGTAATCAATACCGGTTCTGAAAATTTTTGGCCAAACGCCAGCGTCACGCTGAAAATCGTAACCGCAATCATTAGCAGTAGCTTCCTAAGCTGCATATTAGTCCCCTTTATGTTTTATTGTTAAATACTGTATCACTCCCTTATCCATGAGCTGATCGTAATCCGGCAGGCCGGTGAATTCAATGGCTTCGGCCGGATTATTATCCGAAAAAATGCGGGTAACTTTTTGGATGGCAGCCAGATGGCGGCCCACGCGCCGCTTTAACGGAATACCGGTGCTGTCATACGGCACGGTCAACACATTCAAACGACTGCCCTTCAGGTACATTTTATCTTCACCCCCGATAAGCAAACGTTCATCCGTCCTGCCCCGCAACCGTCCCTGCAATGGATTGGCGGATTCAAGTAAGATAGGCACAGTTTCGGTGAAGTCCGTCCACTCCCGGTGACTTAAGCCGTGGTAATTATACGGCGACGGTTCGATAGAATATTCCAATCCTTCAAACTGCAATTCGATCGCAGCCTCCGAGGCCAGCTCCTGGCTTCGTTCGGAAGCGACAATGGCATTAACGACCGGATACTCCGGCGAAGCCTCATGCAAATCGAAGGCGAGGTGCACCTTTTCGGATTTAATTAATTGCACGATGGCATAAGCCACCCGTTCGGTGAGCGTGCCGTCTTTTACGCCCGGATAAGCGCGATTCAGATTTCTGGTTTCCTTCCCCGCCAGTTTTTGCCCCGATGGGTAATGCAAATAGATTTCGGGATCGGGCCACTGATCAATTTGGTTGGTAACCCGCGCCCCGTGCCGGAAGGTGCGGGCGCCCCGATCATCGGACAAAGTAAAATACTGTGGATGACCTTCCTGCGGATCGTTATGGGTAAAGGCGCTGTGGTTGGCCCGCGGTATAACGATAACCCTGCCTCTGTCAACCGAAAGATTCTCCAGGATCAGCACAGAAGCTACAAATCCCGCCGGCTCGTTGGGATGTGTGCCTCCCAGGATAAGAGCTGTACCGCCTTCTTCACCGCTATCAAAAAAATAAATGTCCGTTTCGCCCCGGGTTCCTTCGAGAAAGGCATTGTAATCGCTGAGCTTCTTTATATCGGTGAGCGCCGCCGATGGATACAGAGGCTCCGCCCGGTGCATCTGTAAAAAGTCAAAAGCCGCCAGCGTCGATATGACAGCGATTAGAATCAAAGTGATAATTTCGAACCAGTATGTTTTAAGCCGCACCATAAGCCCCGTTATTTAATCATCAGAAATCTCAGGATGAATGGTATGAGCGACGCCGCCGCCGTTATTTTCATCATCCGGGATTGCTCTTTAAAGACGCTGTAAAACAAAATAATAATCAGATACAGCGTGATCAGTTGATAAATAATTTTCAGAATCATACACACACCCTAAATGGAACGCTTCCGGTTTTCAGAGAAAATTGCCCAGTGCATTGGCAAAATAGATCATCCCAATAGCCCAGAGGGCAGTGATAATAGCCGGAATCAATGTTACTTTTAATACTTTGAAATAGTTATGCTCTTTAACAACCTGGGCGGCGAAAATACCGGCCAGCGCCGTCGGCGGCATCAGATCGCCCAGACCGGTGAGCAAGGATATGGCCGAGCCGACGATAATTTCATTCTGGCCCAGAAACGCCAGCAGAAAGGGAACGCCCAGAACCGACGCCGAACCATAAGCCGACACAGCGCCGAACAGCGGTATCATGACAGCCATGCTAACATAACGCCAGAATGAAGGCAGACTCAAACTGTTGATAACCAATAAACCCCGTACACCATTGAGCGTCATGATTTGTATAAACATGCCGATGCCGATCAGAATACCCAAAACCGGCAGCGTTTCTTTGATGGCCTGATTGGAAACCCTCCAAAAGTTCATTTTTTCGCCGCTGTAGATACCGACCAGGCTGCCGATCATAAAGGTCAACGGTATGCCCAATTTTGGAAAAAAATCGGGAAAAATACGCACACCCAGCATCAGTATCATGACCACAATCAACGGAACATACAGTCGATATCCGTATTTGGCGTGAAAGTCCTCGCCTATCTTATCCCTGATGCGATCAAAATCGATATGTTTGAGATGTTTGTGTCCCAGGGCGATGTTCACGCCAAACGCCAGCGGAAGGGTAGCGAACAGCAGCGGCAGTTCAAAACCGATATATGGCATATCCACCCCGCCGCCGATAATCATAGCCGGAACATTAATCGGCGGCGCGATCATCCCGTAAATGGCGCTCATGGCAATCATGGCGGCTACGGTTACCCGCGGAATCCCCAGCAACATCATAGATGGCGCCACAATGGCGCCGGTGGTCAGAACAGCCGCTGTGGACAAACCGGTAATCATACCCGTAAACATAATGAACAGGGTAATCAGTATGGTCAGCCATAACGGACGTTCGTGCATATGAATGATAATGGCCCGGTTGATACTGCCCAGCGTTCCCGATTTACGGATAACTTCCATAAATATCATAGCGGTAGCAATAATGAGAATGGGATCCAGATAGGTGAACGTACCTTCTACGAGATGCCTTAAGGGAATCCCTTCTCCGGCCGCCGCCGCGCCTGCTATCGATGATAGTATGAGTGAAATCCCAATAGGCAGTTTGAACAGCATGGCGCATACTACAAATATCACGATCATTATTAAGAAGAATAACCACTCAGCCAACAATCCGTTGTCCTCCGCCGATTTTCAATTGATTCCCTGTATTCTGCGCACCATTATTTCAGTTTCAGAGTTCAATTTGCGCCGAAATGATATGAACATATTCCAGATCTTCAAATGAAGCTAAACTGTAATCAAAGCCAAATCCGATCCCGCCAAGCGGTACATTCAATCCCAGGCCATAAAAGAAACGCTCCACATCCCGGTTTAACCGGTAACCCACGCGGGCGCTGATTATCCGGTTAAAGATATATTCCATGCCCATACTGGCAAATTCGGCGGCGTCCGCCGGATGATTTCCGGTTAAAGATAAAATCATGCGATTCGAGCCATGCTTTACCAGCCCGTCATCGCCGCCGATCACATCCATGGAAAGACCGATCGCAAAATTAACCGGCAACTCCCACGGCTCGGTTTTCAAGCGCGCTTCAACGCCGTCATTGTTTGTATTGAAGGGATTCAAATCATATTCACGAATCAAATCCCGGCCATCGAGCTGCATTTTACCGCCGAAATTCGAAAAGTTCATGCCCAGTTTCAACCCGTGAAACGGTACATCGAGTTGACTGCCGATATCGAAGGCAAATGTACTCGCCGATTCGTTATAAATTTTTTGGTTGATGTATTTTCCCGTAATGCCGACCGAAAAGTAATTGGTCATTCGTGCGGCGTATGATACGCCAATAGCCAGGTCGGCGGCGTCATAAAACTCGCCCGTTCCATGCGGCTCATCCAAAGTGGTAATTTCGATCGCATCCATATTTAACACAATGACATGGGCGCCTACCGCACTCGAACCGGAAACAGGTAATACAAATCCCAGAAACTGGTGACTCATATCGGCGAACCATTCGGTATTGACGACGGCTAACGAAACGCCGTCTATTTTGGTGATACCGGCCGGATTCCAGTACAGGCTGTAAACGTCGTTGGCGTTCGCTGTGTAGGCGCCGGCCATTCCCATGGCCCGCCCGCCGACGCCAATTTTCAGAAACTGGGCGACGGTTGTTCCGCTTTTATCACTGTTATCCTGAGCTGCAACCATATTAAAATTCAATAAAATGATGGCTACGCATATGGTTATTCTTTTAAGGTGTCTCATTAATAACTCCATTACTGTGTAACGATTTACCACCAGTAAACTTTACCTAAATCCATGGCGTTAACGGATTATCGAAAACTTTCCGATATGTTTTTGTCCGTCCGGCGTCTTTATTACATAGACATATACACCGAAGGCCAGCGCCTGATTGGCCTCATTGTTCAAATTCCAGGTTTCGTCGCCGGTGAAATCGGTATGATTCTTCGACCATACTTTATCGCCGCTAATGGTATAAACATCGATGGTACACTCCGGCGGCAGGAACATAAAGCGAATTTGGTGTACATTCTGTAATTCTTCCCATGCCGCTCCCACAATGTAGGGATTCGGCACGACACGAACTTCGGATAATTCCAACTTGCCCGGATCGTATGAAGGGGGGTTGAAACTAAAATTGAAAGTGTCCGCTTCGCTTACACTACGAAACGAAGTAATATTCACAACATCACCTATCTGAGGCGGCGTTTTCAAAGAATCTGCGGAGCTGTTATTGATAATCACCTGATAGGCGAAATCATCCGGAAAGTCAGCCTGCAAAGCGTCGCCCTGATTTGGATCGGGATACGGCGAGCGGATGACAAAAATGGTTTCGCCCTCGTCCCATTGGTCATTGCCGTTATTGTCCAATATTTCAAAACAAATTTTTTCATTAATACCCTCGGTTACATCCCAAACTTCCATGTTCGTCTCATAAGTGGCCGTTGATTGGGATGAGGGTCCCCAACTGTATCCCCAATCACCGTCTTCAACAAAACGAATTTCATAATCGTGTGAACGGCTTTCCAGGGTTGAATTGGCAAATTCACTGATTGAAACATACCACGATTCACTGCTATCCTGTTTTTGTTCGCCCCACACATCGATCCCATAAGCATCCTTTACTGCCTTTACGCCGCCGATTTTTTTCTCCGATTGAATATTAACCTGAAATCCCTCGAGTACCGGATTATCCAAAAAATTGAGCGGTAAATTTTGGGCGATGAATTCATTTTGACTTTTATTATAAACATTGAAAGCACTGGCAGGCATACCATTAAACGTTAATTCATAGATATCCTGGCTAAGGCTCTTCTCATCGACTACCCGAATATCTATCTCTGCTTTGCCGTAACCAGAAATGTGGCGGAGTGAATCCACGCGCGCATTCACTTTGCCTGAATAGTCAGGTTCAGGTATAACGGTTACAAAATTGCGATCGGCTTGTGATGTGCCTCTGGCAGACTCTAATGAATAAATAAGCGAATCGCCGCGGTCATAAGATACAATTGTATATGAATAATGGATACCATTTCTTACGGTACGATCCACAAACGTATGTTTCAGGCCAGTGTCGTCCCCCAAATAAGTAAAGGGATTTCTGGGATCCAAACCGGTAATACCATTATCAATATCGAACTGTGCCAGTGGTTCATATCCAACTAAATTACCTTGAGCATCAATAATTTCCTGCCCCCATGTTAAGCCCTTATCTTCACTGCGATAAATGCGGTACCCTTCGAAATCGATATTATTGGTAAAAGGATCGGGCGTATTTTCGGCTTTGGCATCCCAATAGAGCGTAACCTGACCATCACCCTTCACCGCCTGCAATTTGGGGGCCGGCGGTGCAGAAGGCCCAACAAAATTGAATTCATACATTTGTTCGGCCTGCTCAATTTGATCGTAGAAATCGGCGTCGTCTTCGCCAACGGCCACAACGATGGTCGATTTTACGGTTTCATCCGGTTGCATACTAAAAGGGCCGGAAGCTACAACATAAACCAGATCTTGATTCTCTTCGTTATATAACAACTCCCAATCATCAATACGCCGGTTAGCGCCATGGAAATACCGTGATGAAAAGGCGGCAATATCCGGATCATTGGGATTGCTGGAAATGATCGGCCACAATATTTCATCATCGGTCGGCCCGGCGTCCTGATAGTAATGGAAATCGGTAACGCCCACATTTTTGGGCGTTTCCAGAATAGCTATACCGAACGAAAAATCTTCCGTTACGCCATTGCTATTGGGACGTGTTGCTCCCCCGATATCACCATCTATGTCACGATTTAAAATAATATCGGCGACATCCGGATCGGAAAAATCTTTATCCGGCAATATCAAAATTTCCTCGCCATAGTCGCTGCAATCCGGGTCTTTATAATAGCCAACATAACAACTGTCCAACTGTTGGCCGCTTTTATTGTGGATAAAGAATTCATAAAACTGGAATTTGTCGGCATAGGGCCGCCCATAACAATAGGCCATCATTTCCACTTCAATACCGATTGGGTTTCCCAATTGATTATGTGAATCGTCAAAGACGGCATAAACGTCGCGGTCCGATGCAAACTCGCCTTCGATTTCCTCGCCTGTGTCGGCATCACGCCTGAAATAACCCGGCCAGAAAGAATCTCCATTCTCATCAACAGGCCAGGTTACGGGTAAATCACTGTGTGCTAAGTAAGGCGTCGTGGGATTGGTCGGCGGATATTTCAACTCCGTATGTGGATTCGGATCACTGGCAGCATTGTAATGTGTCTTCCCGTACGCCTGATCTTTGGCAATCCAGTCTTCGTTATCATTATCCGTCCAGCCGTCAATAACATTTCCGTTGTCGCCGTTTTGTGCATTTTGGGGCAATGCGAAAAAGATGGAAAAATCATCACTTAAACCGGTATAATTTTTTCTGGGATAACGGAAATCATAGAAATACTGGGTGGGCGCGTTTCCCACATCTTCATAACGTGTATCCGTAATCTGTCCGTAGTTCATTGTCAGATTCTGTAATTGACCTTTATCCATGACCCCAATGGCCTCATCGGCAAATCCTGTGGGTTTGGGCAACGAGGTACGCCCCTCCGCATTATCCAATTCTCGATTATAATCCGGCTGAGCCAATATAGGAGCCGCCATTATCAGCATTAAAACAATAATGGTACTCATGCGACTGTTCGATTTCATGTAGCCCTCCTAATTTCTTAAAAGCGTAAAATAATACCCGCTTTAATCATTCTTCTGATGTCCACATTTTCAGGATTTGCCTGACGGTCTTCCGTATAGTTTGACGTGGGGCCCTGATCCCATGGATCGCCCGTTCTGGACCATACACGAAGATCATTGATCCAGTCGAATGCATTAATAATCCGGGTGTAAACATTGAATTCCAAATTGTTAATCCGGACGAGCTTATTAATACGCATATCTAACTGTTTGGTCCAGTCTTTACGTGCTGAATTTTTCTCGGGTAATACGGTGGCCTCAGGATCACGAGACGCTGGTGTATATGGCAAACCGGAAGCCGCTTCCAGGGTAACATTTGAGGATAAATTTTGCAGAATATTGACACCAAAAATCGTAGGGCCAAATTGGTCGGGTAAGCGAACGCCCAAATTCAGGTTAAAACTATGGCGTCTATCGTAGTCCAGGTAAAAATTACGGTTAGGCTTCAAATGAGCGTCTTCTTCACGATAGTTGGAATAACCCTCATACGGATCGGATTCATTGCCTTTTGCAATCATATAGGTATAGTTTAAAGCGCCATTAAAATAATTACTGTACTGTTTGTTGAGTGTTATATCGACGCCTTTCACACGTCCAAAATCAGCATTGATGAAAATGGTATAATCACGACCGGAAAAATAGTAGAAGCTCGAAATGAGGTTGGTGATGTCTTTATAATAAGCGGTTACATCAAGCGAATAATCATTGCCCAGCTGCTGTTTAAAACCCGCTTCGAACGCTACCGTTTCCTCGGGTTTTAAACCGGGATTACCTACCAATGCATCGTTTGCCAATAAATTTTCGATAGCGCTGTTCCTGTACAGGTCGTAATAACTTGGCGTCTGAAAGAAATGGCCGTATGCAAAATGAAATATGGTCGTTTCGGTTATAGGATGGGCCAATCCTATGCGGGGACTTAATTTATATTGCGGTTCTGTTTTTTCCTGTTCTATCGTAGTTAAGATCGTTTCGCCCTCTTCATTGGTTCTGGTTACCAGAATATCCGCAACATTGGGATACTGAAAAGCATTCGCATTAAAGTAATCGAAACGCAGCCCCACATTGACGACTAAATAAGATAGTTCAATCTTATCCTGTAAATAAACAGCCATTTCCATTGGATCTTCATTAAAAAATTGCAGACGACTGCGCGGCGGCATCCCGATCCGATGGCGAAAAATATCGTGGACACGATATTCAAAGCCGCCTTTCAATTGATTGTATCGGTTCACCTGACTGGTTATATCAAAATCCAAATCATAAGTAGTGGATTCCGTTCGATACCAGTAGCGATCATCGCCGTTTCGGAAGTTACCCTCGGCGCCGGCATAATACCCACGGGTCAGATAGTCGGTTTCGATCAACTCGCCGGTATCCTCATCGTACCTGACCGTGCGGCCTACGATGCTCCGGGAGGCGTAATTATAAACACGCGAAAGACTCGCGTTATAAAACGTCGCGTTATTGAGGGTATGATTTAATTTTAAGGTCTGACGGTTTTTAAAATCTGCCCAGATAGGATAACTGCCTTCGCCCCGTTCATCGAAGTACATCCAATATTTATACTGATGATTATAGAGTTGATACCATCGATTTGACCAATCATAGTTGAATTGCACTTTTATAGATTCAATCGGTCGGTAGCTCAGTTTGGTCGATACCACACGATCCAAATTAAAACCGTATGGAAGGTAGCTGTCTTCATTTTCAAACGTACCGGAAACAAAAAAATGAATCTTATTAAAAAATGGAAGGGGACCACTTACGCTGCCGTTCAATTTACCTAACATATCGACTACGGTATACCTGGATGGAAATTTATCGATGACGCTGAGGTGTTCATAAGCGGAACTCCCGTCTTCTTTCCGGACAGCGTCTTTATACTTTTCCTTTTCTTCCGGAGGTAAATCTTCAACAAAATCAGCGTCGAGTAACCAGTCCGGCTGATGATAGGGCGATTCATTGAGCATAGGCGTTTCAACCTGGATTTTATATTTATATTCAGGTGTACCCTCTTTGGTTACAATATTCACGACGCCCGACATGGCGTTTCCATATTCGGCATTGAACGTTCCCGAAATCACTTCCATTTCCTGAATTGCTTCGATATCCACCTTTCCACCGAGATCATTATCAAAGGGGTCTCTTACATATGTGCCATCAACAAGATAAGCGACTTCACCTAAACGGCCGCCGCGTATGTGAATATTACCATTCTCGTCTGAGACAATCCCGGCCTGCATAGAAATCGCTTCATTAAGGGTGGAAACAGGCAGAATATCGGTTAGCATCTCGCCATTAACAACAGCCCTTTTGGAAGTAATATCCTTTCTTATGAGCGGTTTTTCAGCCGTAACAGTTATGGTTTCATCCAGTTCGAGCACGGATTCCTGCATTTTAATATTGATTTCGGTTGTCTTATCCACGGTTATCACAACCTCATTAACTTCCAGGGGCCGGTATCCAAGATAGGTCGCTCTAACCGTATAAGTACCCGGCGGTATGTTATTGATGAGGTAATAACCATCTTTATCCGAAGCAGCGCCTAAACTGGTCTTCAATATTTCAATATTGACGCCGGCTAATGGCTGTTCGCTGCTTTTATCCATTACCACACCCACCAACTTTCCGGTGGTACCCGAGATACCCACGTTCAGATAAACGAACGGAATTAAACAGCTTAGGAGTATCAATTTTTTAAGCAATTTTGCCTCCAAATCTGCTAAGTCATTAAAAAATGGTTCTGCCGCTTTTATGGCAGAACCATTGATTACATCAGACAAATTATCTGATTAACATCATTTTTTTGGTTAAATTAACATTTTTTCCTTCTAAACGGTAAAAATAAATACCGCTGGCAACTTGTTTATTCAAATCATTGGTTCCGTCCCATTTCACATGATAAACGCCCGTTCTTAATTTACCGTTTTTAAGCGTGCGTATTTTCTGCCCAACCACATTATAAACCGATAGATCATATTTTCCGCTCTGAGCAATTTTAAATGCTATCTCGGTAACCGGATTGAAGGGATTGGGAAAATTTTGATCGAGTTTAAATGAAGTAACGGACTGACCAAGATTATCATCAAGAGCCGTTTCCAGGAGATCAATATGACCGTAAACGATCGCAGTCGTATCCGGATCTTCTAACAATTCTTCCGTGCTTTCCCGCCAAAGGACATCGACGCCGCTTTCCCTGATTCTTGGTGCAAGCGTTACATAACCTGCGTCATACATGGGCCGGCTTAATAATTCCGGTTCGGACCAGGTTACACCATCATCAGCGGAAGTTATATAAGCGATTTCTTCTGTATCGTAAAGCGTATCGGCAAGTATGTCCTGACGATAAACAAGATAAATATTGTCATTATCATCGATACCCATAAACGGTTTATAAGGCGCCTGTTCTGAAATTAAAGTATCGGGGGTCTCGGGCCATTCAGCGTCATCCCAGGCTTTTTTCTTCATTAGTATTTCATAATTTCCAAATGAAATATAAGCCATAAAAAGCATGTCACTGGAATTGGCCGCTATGGCGCCATACATGGAATTGGCCGAATCGGGTTTATCCCAGACCACCTGTTCGTCCATCCAATCCGTTCCATCAAACTGACTTATGTGAACTTCGCGATCGGGATGGCCGTCCGGTTCTTCATGCCAGGCGCAAACCATTTTGCCGCCGGTAGCCTTCGCTAAAAAGGGCCGGCCCGATGTGGTGCTCGTTCCACCGATTACACCGTCTGAGCTCGACAACGTATCCGGGTCGCTCCAACTTTGTCCGCCGTCCGTGCTTTTGATACAAAGAACATATTCAGCAGAATCCGGCTCAGCATCGGTATTCCAGGCAACGAATACATTACCCACATCATCAACGACCACGGAAGCCTCTTCATTCTCTACATCATTACCGGTAAGATTAACAGGAGTGGACCAATTGGCGCCATCATATTTTGAGATGAAGATCGCGTAATCCTGATCCGATGTTTCTCTCTGTTGCCAAACACAAAACAAATTACCGTTATCATCAGCGTCGATGCCCGCCTTGTAGGCGCGATCGCCCGCATTGGATATAGCCGATGCCGGGGACCAGGTCATAAAACTCGGATCATATTTGGAAAACACGACCTGGTCGGTTGGCGAATTCCAAACGGCAATTAACTGACCGTCACTCGTCCTGGCAATATTACTGGCATGATTATAATACAGCGGACTTCCGGTCGCTACTTCATCCGCTACGACCATCGGACTGGTTTGCGCAAAACCAAATCCCATCATTAAGACCAGAACAAGTAAAATAGCTTTGGTAAATGTGTTGTACATTACAACCTCCTTAGGTATTTAATGAATGATTGAGAGTATATGAATGGATTGCACTTATAATAGATTTTAGCGAATCATCTTTGGATATAATGGGATAGCCCTCCAAATGGTATTGCCCAATTTCTTCTTTCTTAAATAACCTTGAAGTCAGAATGATGACATTCATATTATTCTGATTCTGTCTAAGGATTTTTAAAAGGTCGGCGCCGTTCAGCACATCCATATGAAAGTCCAAAATGATCAAATCAAACGAAGCATTTTTTACATGTTGAAGTGCGTCCAAAGTATTATGACATACGACCACCCTGTGGCGTTTTTCAAGTGCGAATTTCAACGCATGGCAAATGGTCGGTTCGTTGTCTACAATCAATATTTTCATAATCATTCGACCAGTAGAGCAGACAAGAATCATACCAAAACCACAAGCCGGTAAAAACGGCTGTTTAGCACTCAATCGAACGAAGCCTTGTGAAATGTTTTTCACGCCGGGCAGCTTTTGTGAAATATTTTTCACATTGAGCGTATAAATGGAGGCATCTATTTCTGAGGCGGGAATTTTAACATTACTTCAAAAGCGTCTTGTTCACCTGGCATGTTTAGTTAAGCCAAGCAATTAATTTTCCTCTTTAATCCCATGATATTTCAATTTTTTACTTATGCCTTCGCGGGATTCACCCACCATTTGAGCCATACGGGTAATATTGCCGTCACAGGCCTGGTAATAATATTTATAGTATTGACGTTCAAAACGTTCGACCAATTCTTTTCGGGCAGCTTTAAACGGCAATGAGATTAAATCGTTAAAGGGGTCTTCGTCTTTGGAATGGTTGTCGAATTGATCAAAATTTAAATTATCAAGAGTAACTTCATTGGACGGACATAACACATACAGCTCTTCGATAAAATTTTTTAATTGACGGATATTACCAGGCCAGTCGTATTGCATCATTTTATCAATAACTTCCTGTGAAAACGGTAACTCGCGGCCCTTCAGTTTGTTAAACCGTTCCCTGAAGTGTTTGATCAATACCGGAATATCTTCCTTTCGTTCACGTAAGGGAGGTAAATGAATATGGATCACTTTTATTCTGTAGTAGAGATCTTCCCGGAAACGGTTGTTTTTAACCAGCTCTTCCAAATTTTTATTTGTTGCCGCGATAATGCGTACATCGGAATACATCGGTTGGTCGCCGCCAACCCGAACAAATGATTTTTCCTGAATAAAGCGTAACAACTTCACCTGTAATTCGAGCGGGAAATCACCGATTTCATCTAAGAATACCGTACCACCCGACGCTACTTCAAAAAAGCCCCGATGTAATTGATTGGCATTTGTAAAAGCCCCCTTTTCATGCCCAAAGAGTTGGCTTTCCAACAGCGTTGCAGGCATATTGGCGACATCGACCACTACGAATTTTTGTCGGGCCCGTTTGGGGCTATTAATATGTATGGAACGGGCTACCATTTCTTTACCGGTGCCGCTTTCTCCCGTTACCAGAACCGTGGAATCGTTATCTTTGCCAATGCGCGCCAACTTATCCAGAATGAGGGTCATCTTTTTACTTTCACCAATAATGATATCCGGCTCTTTAAATGGCGTGTATTTGTTCTTTATGTCATCCACCTGTTTGGTCAGGCGTAGTCCTGATAACCAGAGTTTTCGCATTTCAAGCATTTTTTGTACTTTGATTACAATCTCTTCGCTGGTAAAATCTTTTGTTATATAATCATCACCGCCTGCCCTCATGGCCTTTACAGCACTCTCCACCGAACTGTAAGCCGTAATAATCAGCACAGCCGTCATCGGATAAATCTCTTTAATATGTTTGATTAAGCGGAGTCCCTCCTCCTCGGAGGGCAACCGTAAATCTACCATTGCCAGATCAAATTCGCTTTGTTTCAATTTCCGTTGGGCATCAGCAAAGTTTTCAGCCTCGTGTACATCATCAAAACTTTTTTTTAAGGTGAAATACAATCCCTTGCGGGCAGTCCTTTCATCATCGATGATTAAAATACGTTGCATTGGCTACTCCGTACACACTGGTAATGCTATTTTAAATTCGGTTCCCTTATCAAGTTCACTTATTACATCAATATACCCATTGTGGTTTTTAATGATATTTTTGGTAAGCGCCAGCCCCAATCCTCTGTTTTTACCACGCGTTGAATAAAACATATTAAAAATTTTATCCAGATGAGCGTCCCCGATACCGTGGCCATTATCCCGGACCACAATCTCTACAAGGTTATTCTTTTGGTCAACGTTGCTTACAATCTGTATTTTATCGTTCAAATTTGAAGCTTCCACGGCATTTTGAATGACATTTTCGAGCGCATTTTTGATTTGTAAAAAGTTGCCCCTGACAAGAGCCGTATTGGATTTACATTGCCATTCAAACGGACTCAATGTATCTTCGTTGTTATACGTTTTTAATATTTGGGTTAATATTTCATTTATATCAACCAATCCGTTACCGGAGGTATCGCCTTGCAGAAAATCAAATGAGTGGACCAATCGCTCTTTCAAATTCTTTACGCCGCTACTAATTTCAGCAATATACTCTTTTCTCGGATCGTTTTCCTGTATTTCCTGGTCGAGCATTTCTATCATCATGCGTAATCCGTCTATGGGATTTTTTAAGTTATGAATGATGCCGCTTGCAAATGTACCGAGGGCCCCTAATTTTTCCTGTTCGTTCAGGTCCTGCATTATCTTAATATTATCCAGTGCGATAGTGAACTGTAATAATAAATACTGAACGATGCTTAAATCATGATCCGAAATGGACTGCGTTGTCCTATTTGGGTTTAATAAGATCACTCCATGAAAACGATTTTTACGCAACAATGGAAAAAAAAGTGTACGGTTGGTTATAAAATTCGCAGGCGGCCATATTTGTCTGATATCTTCATAGTAAAAATATGATTGTTTCGCTCGAATCACATCGACTTCGTTTCTTTTTAAAACCACCCGTGGCGGCTTTTCCTCTTGATCTAAGCCATCGTGGTGTTTACAAATAAAAGAATTGCCGCTTTTCATGTAAGCATAAAATAGAAGTTGATCGTACGGGTGAATGATCCCCAGGGTATCCTTAACCACGGTAAAGGCATCATCGACAACCGTTGTTTTCGACAAGTGCATTACCGCCTGATTGGTCCGTTCCTGCTTATAATTATCGATATGGTTCGCCTTCCGAATGGGTTCGTTAACAACGATCACAACGGTAAGAGCAAACGCCAACAGAACAAAGGGAAAAATATCGGCGAAACCGCCGGTCTCTTTCAGGGCGTAGCTAACCAGGGCATAAACCGGGATCACCGCCAGAACATAGGCAACCGTATGGGAGGTTCGCCACTGATACCGGATCTCTATAAAGCGCACACTCATTAAAATAAATGCAATGAAAAAAATAAATTTAAGAAGCTCCTGGAACATTTCCGGTATGTGTAAAAATTGCAGTACGGAGCGGGCAACATTGTATGCGCTACGATTAAAATAATTATCCTGATCAACCTTTAATGTTTGATTGAGTTCAACATTGGCAAAGCGTTTTATCGTGCCATCTAAAAATCGTACTTTTACATCGACGTTTTGCGGTTCCGAAAAATAAAAGAAATGCTGCGGAGCTATTTGTGAGAACAGACCATAATTCAATATGACTTCTTTAAAATGCAATAAATGTTCGGCCGTGTGTTTTTTATCGGCATTCCAGATCCATATTTTGGCTCCCAGAGCTTCTTTCGTATCCTGAAGACCATTAAGTTTAATGGCTAGATATAGCTGATTGTGTTTTTTTTGATTTTGTAATATCGATGACCAATAATCTTTGTTACCAACAATTAAATCCGGCGTGTGGTTATTATCAACATCGCCAACGGCAGCACCTGAATTAAAACCGTCCAGATATCCGGATTTTGAATAAACCAATTCTTGTGCTTCTTCGGTAAAGGATTGGTGGTTTTGGTTTAGGTAGAGCAAATCCGGACCGTATCGCGTAACAAACAAATCAACGGTTCCGTTCAAATCAAAATCGGCGGGAACGGCTGCATAGCTTCGCCCTCTCAGTTTTACGTTCCATTGTGAGGTTTTGCTTTTAAATTGATCGGATTGTTGGTCATATATGCGTAGCGCATCTTTTCCGTTTTCGGTACACAGATAAATGTCATTATACCCGTCACAATTCATGTCGGCTATTGAGATCGAATTGATATACTGTGGATAGCTTCTTCCGGGTTCATATAACGGTTCTTTTTTCCAATGCAGTTCACCGTCATTAAAAAACAGCAATGGTCCGGTTTGTTGAAAAGCGACGATTATATCCTGATGATCGTCGCCGTTTAAATCGCCGACTTTAACAGCCTTTATACCGAATAATGGGATTTTCAAATTTACCGGCCATTCATACTCTTTAAAATTGTTATACTTTTTGTTAACAAGTAACCTCAGTCCTTTTTCCGTATCGGCCAGGACCATATCCGGATAGCCGTCTTCATTTAAGTCTCCGATTGCGCCATCAATAATATTGAGATTGTCGGGTATGCCACCAACTTGAGATTCATCTTCAAATAACGCCGCTCCATTATTTACGTAATATCGACTGGTTTGGCGTTTGCCCGCTAAAAACAAATCTGTGTCGCTATCCCTGTCGAAGTCCGCCGCCAGTGCGCCATATTCATATTTCAATTTGCCTATGCGCGTTTCTATATTACCGCCGGTCCCCGATTCGATTACATAATCGTTGTAATAGCCGTCTTTCTGATTTAAAAGGAGATGGTTGAGACTTTTCGTACAGGTTAAGTAGGCGTCGATTTGTGAATCATTATTGAGGTACGCAAATGTAACGCCGTGAACGTCGTCAATCCGGTCCATAAGATAAGAACTACCCAAATGAACCTGGTCCGAAAACAGGAAAAAATGTTGCGTACTATGGCCGGTTCCTTCCAATGAATATTTGAGGATACTGCCCCTCGCCCCCACGGCAAATCCCAAACCTTCTCCAACCATTTCCAAATCGTGAATATCTACATCGGTGTTTAAATCGATTTTATCCCAGAATTCTCCATTGTATTTTAATAACGTTCCGTGTTCCCCAACGGCATATCCGACCGATTCGGAAAGCATTTGTACCGCCCAAATATTTTCAAGGGTTTCGGCAATTTCCTGTTTAATAATGCCATCTTTATAATGCAATACCGTGCCGTTATAACCGACAATCCAGCCCTCATCCGGTGATATAAAATGAAAATCGCGCAAGATCGTATTTACGTTGGTGGGTATTATACGCCAATTCCGGCCGTCGCCCTCTATTAAGGTTCCTTTATCGCCGCACATGACAACCTTCGTTGAATCCACAAATTTAACCTTTTTAAAATCGACGCTGACAGGTAATTTACAGATACGCCAACGCCCCTTCTCAAATATATAGGCGCCTCCTTCTCCCACGGCCATACCGAAAGCTTCATTGCTTAAGTCCATTGAACGTACTTTCAATGGCAACTTATAGCTGGTTATTTTTTTTGTCTTTAAATTATATTTCAATACTAAAAAAATCTTTTGGTTTGGATTGTTTAATGCCAACCAGGCATGGTGTTTTTGGGGAATATGCACCGTATAGATGTCTCCGGTTGATGCACCTAAAATACCCATAGTGTCAAGCTGGGAATAGATCTTTGGATATTTAGACCGTAAAGAGTCAAAGACCGTCCATTGATTGCCCTGGTAACGAAGGATTAAACCATCGTATGAAACGGCAAGTCCCGTGGAATCCGACGTCATATCCAAACGAGCCAGATTCTGCCGCGTAGGAGAGTTATCAAAACGCCAGTTCTTTGCAATCAGATAGCTTGAAAACAGAAAAAAAAGCAGGAGCACTTTAAATATTTGGCTTTGCTTCAGCATCATAATATTAATTTTATTCCTTTAATAAAACACATAACGGACCTTTACGAATTTAATTTTGAGTCAATATAATTTAAATTCAATCCGAAAAAAATTCATAATTCTTTCTTGCTGTATTGTCAGCCCAGGTTCTCATTCAGAGACGTCTCGTTAAAATAGCGGTCACCCGCGAGAAAGCGGCGCTCGCAATAATTGATAACGATCTGTATGAATAAGGTAATTGAATATGAACTCTCTATTTCAATTACATTTTGCCCGTAAAATTAAAAACGCAGCATTTTCGTTTTACTTAAAACAGGGTTGAGCAAGTGAGCATTTTATCTCTTTAACGCCCCCCGGCTGTTTTTTACAATCTCGCTGGCGATCCATTCCTGGGTTATGATTTTTATTTTGATGTTTGCCATTACCGCAGATTTTATTATTATTTCATCATTCAACCAAACTTGTTGAGGTAAGAATATGAGCGATGTTCTGGTGCAATTTGTCAAACAGTGGCGCCGGCAGGAGGGCCTCACCCAAAAGGAACTGGCGGAGCGGGCCGGCGTCGGTAAAAGCTTTATAAGCGATCTGGAGCGCGGCAAGGCCACGCTGCGCATGGATAAGGTCAATCAGGTTCTGGCCCTTTTCGGGCATGAGGTGGGCCCCGTGAAACGCGAACCGTTCCTGGAATGACGGCTAATCGATGATCACAGGTTGATGGGTGCACGAATACTAACGGTTTGACGGGATAAAAAAACAGGCGCGCCCCCCTGTTGCTGAACAAAGAAGAGACGGCTGATGCCGCCTGCGTGCTGAAGCACTGGAACGTTCGACAAACATCAGGTTATCCCTCATTATCAATCAATTCAAATTGATGGGAGCGCCGGGACCTACTGGGATTCCTATTAACATCCAAATAATCAGGAATATTAACCATAAAATGGTAAAAATCATAGAATAGGGTAGCATCATAGCAATGACGGATCCGATGCCGCTGTTTTTATCGTAGCGCTCCACAAAGGCCAGTACTAGCGCAAAATAGGACATCATAGGCGATACGGCGTTACTGACGCTGTCCCCGATACGGTAAACTACCTGTACAAATTCCGGAGTATAACCAAGCATCATAAACATGGGAATAAAAACCGGCGCCATAATGGCCCATTTGGCTGAGGCGCTGCCCATCATCATGTTGATCATTGCAGACACGATTACAAATGTGGCCATCAGGGGTATACCAAGCATACCGGATTCTTTCAGAGCTTCCGCTCCTTCCACTGCGATGATCAGTCCCAGATTGGTCCATTTGAAAAAGGCCACAAACTGGGCAGCAAAGAATACCAGTACTACATAGGCGGCCATGGTGCGCATGGAATTAACCATGCCTTTAATAGCCTCTTTTTCCGATTTAATCGTACCAGCGCCAACACCATAAGCAATACTGAGGATGGTGGCAACCACAAAGATTATGGCCACAATGCCCCGCAGCATTGGCGAATAAATAATGCTGCCTGTGCCGATTTCACGCAGGTAACCGTTGGCCGGGATAATGCCGGCTAATAAAAAGATAACAATGGCAATGAGCGCCACCAGAGTAAAACGCAATCCGCGTCGTTCACTTGCGGTAACCTGATTAATATTTTTGTCATCTTCCTTCGGCGCCGAAGCTTCTTCCTCGTTTTCCTCATTATAGTCACCTAACCGGGGCTCCACAATTTTATCCGTCACCCAAGTACCGGCAAAAGCCACCAGGAATGTGGAAGCGGCCATAAAATAATAATTGGAAGCAGGATTGACCTCATAACTAGGGATGATAATACGTGCTCCTTCCTGCGAGATGCCAGCCAGGAGCGGATCAATGGTTCCCAGTAAAAGATTGGCGCTATAACCGCCGGCCACGCCGGAAAAAGCGGCGGCTAATCCTGCAAGCGGATGCCGTCCCAGCGATTTATAAATGAGTGCGGCTAATGGTAAAAGTAGCACATATCCCACACCGCTGGCCATATTGGATAATACTCCGGCAAAAACAATCACAAAGGTCAGCAGATGAGTGGGCGCCGAAAGCACCAGTTTTTTTAATGCAGCGTTGATCAATCCGCTGCTTTCAGCCAAGCCGATACCCAACATTGCCACCAACACCGTGCCGAGCGGAGCAAACCCGGTGAAATTGGTTACCATATCGGTCAGAATCATATGAAAGCCCTTCAAAGACATCAGGCTAAAGGGGCTGACCATTTCACCGGTGGCCGGATGAGCAATAGCGATATCGAACCAGGATGCTACTTCTGATATAAAGATTACAGACACGGCAAAAATAGCAAAGAGGGTGGCCGGACTGGGTAGCATGTTGCCCGCCTTCTCCACCATATCCAAAAACCGCATCAGAAGACTCTTTTTTTGTTTTCTTGGTGCCTTATCAGGATGATTGGTTACTTCCTTTTTTTGGGTATCAATTTTAAATTCATTCTGAGACATAGTATTGTTATCCAAGTTTGTGATTTTTTTTGATCGTTCTAAATTTCGACGCTAAACAAACTATCGGAGATAGTCAATCAAATCTTTCAATCACTTAAATTTAATCCAAATTGGAAAATTGAAATATGGTTTCTTTATATACGGCAAAGTATTTTTGCAGCTCTGTAGTATCCAGGTATTCATTTTCACTATGGAGGTTTCCACCCGGCGCCGTTAGCCCGCACAGGGAAGGGATACCCAAGGCAGCCGAAAAAGATGCATCCGATCCGCCGCCCGAAAATGTCCACTGAACATTTAGATCGTACTGCTTACCAATCTTTTCCACCAACCTGCAGAGTGCATCGGTTTTTTCGGATGGAATCATGGGTGGTCGCTTGATACCGCCGTCAATTTCTATATTGATGGCCGGATTAAAGGGATTTTTTACTTTTTCTTTGATAGTGCGGTCAATTTCCCAGCCGCTTTCAATATCCCAGAAACGAGTATCGACCAGGAGCTCCGCCTCGCCTGGAACGGAATTAACCGACTTGCCGCCCTTTGCCACACCCGGATTGATATATATTTCCTTTTTAGGATCACTCAATCCAGTTAGAAACAAAATCCACTGGGCTAATTCTGTAAGTGCGCTGATTCCTTCCTGAGGATTCAAACCCGAGTGCACACTTTTACCAAAAAATTTGATGCTGTAACGTCCTATACCCTTACGTTTATAGACAAAGGCCCCATTAGATCTTGCCGGCTCCGAAGTGATAACGATGCTACTTTTTAGAGATAGTTCTTCTATTTTAGGTCGTGTATGCGGACAGCTAATTTCATGTTCATTATTGAAAAATACACCAATATTCGCCGTTATTCGCTTTTCCTCATGCAACTCCCTGAGTACATAATAGGTAAACAATAGACCAGCTTTCATATCGGCTACACCGGGGCCGCGGTATTTGCTACCATCCACTGTGAATGGTCTTTTTATTGCTTCCCCATCAGGAAAAACTGTGTCGAGGTGACAGAGTATGAGTAGATCAAAATGATCTGAGTTTCGTGAATAAGTAAGGAAACTGCGTCCCAACCGCCCCTCGGATAGATCAAACCATTCCACAGGCCAATTCAATTCCTTAAATTTCCCTGCAAAAAAATCCCCCATGCGGTTCACGCCTTCGCGTACATAAGAACCGCTATCTATATTTACAAGGTATTCCAGCTCATCTTTAAAAACTTTTTCATCCATTCTAATTCACCTGTTGATATATCAATATTACTGGTTATCTCGACTAACCAAAATTCCAGAGACCTAAAAAATTCCACCAAAAACCGCCGACTACTAACCAAATAATCAGATTGCAGATACTAATGATCAAACCGATTATCCACCATTTATTTAATGTAATATATCCCGCCCCGAAGTAAACCGGTGCCGGCCCCGTACCGTAATGGGTCATACTGCTGAACAGACTGCTGATAAAACCCAGTACCAGGGCGGCCAGTAGCGGTGGAGCGCCCGCCGCCATAGAGAGAATCAGAAAAGGGACATACATGGCGCTCACATGGGCAGTATTGCTGGCAAAAAAGTAGTGGCTGTAGTGATAGACGAGCACCAGCATTACAAAGGCCGCCATCCAGGGAATTCCTTCCATCACCCCATCCATCATTTCAGTAAAGCACGGAATCACACCCAATTTATTGAGAAAAGAAGCCATCATCACCAGAGCCGCAAACCAGACAAGAGTGTTCCACGCATTTTTCTCTCCGATAATATCCTGCCAGTCAAGAACTCCAAAAATAAGTAAGAAGCTCAGCCCTAAAAGAGCCGCCGTGGTTCCATGCAGTCCGATGTAACGACCTGTTATCCAGAGGAAAAGGAGCAGGATAAACGCCGCTAACATCATCCATTCATTGGTTTTAGTTTTTCCAAAATGCTTTAGCTTTTCTCGGGCCTGAAGGGCAGCTTCCGGGGTTTTTTTCAATTCGGGTGGATAAAGAGCATACACGATCAGTGGAATAGCAATCATGCTTAGCAGACCCGGCAGGGCGGCCGCCAAAGCCCACTGCCCCCAGCTGATTTGCACGCCCTGATCCCTTGCCAGCTGGACCGCCAGCGGATTAGCGGCCATGGCAGTTAAAAACATGGCGCTGCTGATATTCTGACTTTGAAAAGAGGAAAACATCAGGAACGAACCAATGCGCCCGGCCGTATCCTTCCCTTGTCCCTTTGAGTGTTCTGGACGACTGCCATACACATTCGCTGTTGAGCGAATGATCGGGAAAAGTATACCTCCGCTGCGGGCCGTGTTACTGGGTATCGCCGGCGCCAGCAGAAGATCGGTAGCCGTGAAACCGTATGCCAGCCCCAGACTATGCCTGCCAAAAATAGACATAAAATAGTACGCAATTCGTTCTCCTAACCCTGTTTTAATAAAACCACGGGAAATAAAAAATGCGGTGACAATTAACCATATCACCGGATTGCTGAATCCGCCCAGGGACTGACCGATAGTCAATGTGCCGCTTGCCGCCGTCAAGGTAATACCGATTATAGCGATAGCTCCCATAGGTAAGGGTTGCAGAATGATCCCCACAATGGTTGCCACAAAAATTGCCAGCAAATGCCAACCGGCTGGCGTGATCTCCGGCGGAACCGGTATGAGCCAGATGGCAATCCCTGCAAGGCCGGTTAATATAAATCGTGTCGGTTTTTTAAGTTTCAATCCAATATACCTGTATTTCAGTGGCTATTACGTAACCGTAAATGATCTTATTATAACAGCCGTTATTTTAATAAGATCATGGAATTGATCCTGCGTTCACCGGCGGCTTGCAGATCATAATAGTAGATTCCCGAACTCAGCTTCCGGCCACCATCATCCCTTCCATCCCAGAAGAATGTGTGGTGCCCGCTGTTTAATGGCCGCCCCTTGAGCAGGTGCCGTAAAACTCTCCCATGGATATCATAGATTTTTAAAGTAACACGCTCCCTCACGGGCAGATAAAAGGGAATAAATGTCTGCGGATTGAATGGATTTGGATAATTTTCCCGGAGTACCATTGATTGAACCGTCTCAGCAGATGCTTGTTCGTTCAGAGAGGTCAGAGATTCACACTGACCATAATTAAATATCAGTGCCAATGCGCAGTCCGATTCAATCATACCTTCATAATCATGGCCCATATCCGGAATCAGAACCTTATATTGATAGTCATATACTTCCGGACCATAATAATAACCCAGATAATTATAATAGACCCTTCCCCGTTGTAAACGATGATACCCCTGATACATAGCTTGACAGCGTGTATCCAGATAGGGATGATTCGGATCGTTATCCTCCTCACCCAGCAGATAGTAGACCCTGCGTTCTTTATACTGCCTGATAATTCGCCGGCTACCTACCTCAGCCATATATCCGTTCAGATTTTCAAGACCATATTTATAATCATTATAATCACAGAAGGTTGAAATGCTCTCAAATGTATCCTCGCTGTTACCAACCCGCCGTTCGTCATTCAGATACATATAGGAAGATGGATTAGCCGGCAAATAACGGATAACAATCCCGTAGTCAGCCGTAATCAAGGAATCAACCCTGTTGCCCGCTGCGTATCGTTGTACAAATTGCCCACCGGCCGAATGGCCCACAAGAACAATCGTGTCAAGTTTACTATACGTGTTTACCAGGCGCATCACAATACTGTCAATCACCGCGAAAGAACTCATTCTTGCCGGTGTGTTGTAGGTAGAGGTACGAACCGACATATCCCCTTGCGGCCAGCCCAGGCGTTTATAAAATACAACTTCAGATTCCAGGTTATATTTATCCATATCATCTTCGGTCAGATACTGAGGTGCCATCATAAAATGATTGGTATTCAGTGAATGTGCTTTATAGGCCGCTCCCAACAGCGCATCATAATAATCATTGCCATTGCGGTTGATGCCATGAATAATGATCGCAGCATGGTTGACCGCTGTGCGATATGAGCCAATCTTAAAGTTGGCATAGTAGGGAAACGCCACCTTTTTGTCGTCTATTGTGAAGGAGATACGATAATCGCCGCTACCTTCGGTACCGGCTACTATCACCAGCGGAGCCGTTAGAAGCATAAGGAACATAAAAATGAAGAATGATGGTTTCATTTAGTTTGTATCCAATGGATTAAGGGATAAATTAATTTTATCAGGAATGCGTAAGATCGGATAGTCCCTTCCCTCCTCAATAAAATTTTCAAAGCGATGCTTCCGGCCGCCTCGTTTACTGACCAATGACCAGGACGATTGGGGCTCCAGTAAGAGGGGGATCAGGTTGTGGGCACTATTATTCGTTTTTACAATGACCGAACCAGCCGCCAAAAGCGTTTCTTTTTGGTTAATTCTGAGATCGATGTATTCTGTGAATTTATCTTCTTCAACACCCGGGGTCACATGCAGTATTGTGTATTGTTCCGTGTTTACTGTACATTCCTCGTTTAAACGGTACATGGGAATCTGATGTTTTTTAAGCACAGCAATCAAATCTTTTTGATCCGCGCCGAACACATAGGCAAAAGGCCGCCGGCCGGTTCGTTTAACCTTTACCTTTGGTGCATAATTCTTAAAATCACGGACTCTGTGTTTCCACTGATACAAATCGAAAACGGGAAAGGAGAGCACTTCATGGTCCGGGTCCGGCACATATTCCATGCGCAGATAAGTTTCCTCGCCGGGTAGTTTCTGGCGGGCTGCCGGAACAATATCAATAATTTTTTGGGAATGATCGGAAACGGTTTGCAGAAAGGCAAAAAATATGGATAACTGACTGCGCGTGCGTTTTTCAAGTTTATTGGTCAGACTCCCATAACGTTTACCTTCGATGATAAAGGACAGCGTATTATAAATGCCCATGCTTTGGCGGGCATCAATGATACCGGCAGTGCTGTGCCGGATACGATCATCAATAGGATTGCCCGTTGATACAATATATCGATGGAAACGATAATCGTCTTCTTGCACCCGTCGACCCGTTTCAGCAATAAAGGTATCGTAAGTAAATTCAAAAAGAGACCTATCGATATTGAGATTGCTTACACCGTCGAGCATGACATCAGCATCTTTTATAAATCCTTCGGAAATCCAGTTTTTTTTGATGGCTTTGTATTCATGAATATCGAGAGTTACCTCCGGCATCCAGCGTAAAAAGAGACTATGCATTGCAAACGCCTCCGGTTCGCTGAGGATTACGTAATTACGATTCAGATCCACATCATGGGCATTCTTACGCTGACGTTTTTCAGAACCATCAGGATTAACCATTGGTACCAGAATGAGATCAATATCGTCCAGCAGAAATTTTTTAGCGCCGATCAGCTCACGGGCGGCAATCAGAGCCGCTTCTTTGCCGGAAGGTTCATCGCCATGCTGTTGGCAAATAATAAAAACCACGGGTTTGTGTTTGCGCTTGGATGCAAATTCAATATCGGTTGTAAAAAAAAGAGCAGGTATCTTACGTCCTTCAACGCTGGTACCAATTATATTCATACGGATCAATGGTGATGAATTTTCCAGTTCATGGAGATAGTGCATCATTCGGGCATAGGTCGTCAATTCATTAAAATTGGATTTTTCTAGATGTGTTTCTATTTCGTCAGCAATGCTAATGCTGCCGAAGCAAAATATAACCACTATTATTTTCAGTAATTGCAATTTCATGATATATCCATTCAAAGTGGCAGATAACATACGGTGTTGGTGAGAAGAATCATAATGAATATGAAGCAGGTTACCATTGGTCCCAGGTATATTTTACCAGTCATCCTGAAAAAGTAACGGTTAAAATACGGAAGCACAAACATCATTGGGACCACAGCGAACAGCAAATTCACATAAAGCCATCCATCGGTCCAGTAAACAATACCGGTTATCGCAAAAGTAACATACTGAATGATAACAATCAGCATGAGTCCGGATGAATTGGCGATACCGCCGATTAGCATGCTTTTCCATTCCGACATACCCTCAACACGCATAGCACCGTTAACACGCAGTGAATTGGACAGGAAAAAAATGAAAAAGAATGGTACATACATGATAAAAAGTATCAGTTCGACCGGTTGAAAAATACGAACCCCCATGAAGAGAAAACGATAATCCACATGGAAAAAATAGTAAATAATGAACAGAAAAAAATAATATAGCAAAAAGAGGAGCAATGCCAGTATAAGGGTTTTACCTAATTCCCGGCTATTTATTGATGCCCCCCACATATCACGCCGGATTCCATTTTTTTTCCCATGGAAGCGATAGCTCAGAAAAAATATGAGGAACCCAACAAGACCGTTAAAAACAGCCCATAGCATGACCGCATTGTTCATCCGTTGAGGGAAAAACCAGGTTTGTATTCGATTAGAGGCATCGTAGAAGAGTATTTTCGACAATTCGGCCATAGGTATATACGAAAAGCAGGCGATTAAAGCCCCTATAACAACCAGGAACCAAAATAGAATCTTTCCATTTCCCTGCAGCGGCGGTTGGGGTTTGGGTAACGGGTGTACCAGGGATTGAAAGAAAGGTATCTCTAACATCAGTCGTCCTAGTGGCACCAATGCAACAAAAGCGGCTATAAGTGCTATCAAGCCCAGCAATTCTTTCCAATACCATATTTGGTCATTAACAGACAAGTCGCTGTTGATATCAAAAACCCTTTCGAAGTATTCAATCTGGTTGGCGGTTGCCTCGGTTATATAGGGCTGAAACGGATGCAATACCTTTTCATTGTACACAACTCGGAGAGATCTATCCTCTGTATCGCCATAGTACTTTCCTATATTCACCTTCGTATATTGAGGTGGTCCGGGAGGCAAGCTGGAGTTCAGGAGACGGAGGGCTTCAGGAGCATGACGCATATCTCCATTTTTCAAAGCATTGCGATAAGCGCCCTCATCATAGTACGCATAACTCATGCCCACATTGGAACGGACATACTTTAATACCTCTTCAGTCAGGGTCAACACATAACCGGAGACAAACACTGCGAATAGCTTGCTGGGTTCTCCGTTCTCCAAAGACCGCTTTCCAAAATAACTTGCCCCGCGTATGGCAGCATTGCCCCCCGCAGAATGGCCGGTTGCACCGATTCTGCTCTTATCTATATAATTCAGATTCGAAGTACGGTAGGCATAGTCCACCACAGCAAACATACCATATCCTTCCGTGGTGGCGGCGCGTCTGCTCATGGATGCACTGGAAAAACCCTGGGCGTAAGGATCAATGGAGATAACCACGATACCACGCCGTGCAAGCTCCAACGATATATTAGCAAGCGACTCTTTTGAACGTTGGAAGCCCGGTACAACAACCACTAGAGGAACTTTATTTTCACTTGTGGCATCTTTCGGTTTGAACAAATCGGCGGCAACCCATTGTCCATTTTGAGTTGGAATTGTAATTCCCTTAATATCAACCCGTCCTCCGGAGGTCTGAACCAATGAAGCCAGATAACTTGATATCAAGGCAATAAACACAAGGTACAGCAGGAGTTTCCTGGATTTCTTCTTTTGTAGTTCATTTTGAGTCATACTATCTGTTTTCCAAGAGAATAAAATTATCCGCTTGTTTTTTATTCTTTTTTGCTGGCTGGCTTCATCGAAACCGATTACATATACAAAACAGAAAAGGACTGTCTTTAGCAAACAGCCCCTTTCTGAAGCTCTTTATCTCATTTTATTTTACGAGAATCATTTTCTTGGTTATGGAACGGCCATTAGCCGATGTCAACTTGTAGAAATAGATCCCGGAAGAAAAATCAGCAGCGTTCCAAACCACCTCCTGGCTGCCCGTGTTCAGAAGGGCTTTATTGAGCAAACGGGCCACCTTCTTTCCATTAATATCGAAAACTTCCAGACTGATTTGCGCTCTTTCAGGAAGATAGAAACGAATAGTTGTAGCCGGGTTGAAAGGATTGGGATAGTTCTGGAACAACTGATAGGAGCCATCAACCAACTGCTGCGCAGGATCATCGATGGAGGTCATCAGATCGGTCACATCTACCTGCTCATAATAGAGACTCAATACATCATCACCGCCGGTGGTATCTAGCGTACAATAGACGACATGAAGCGCGCCATCGGCCTGATGGGCCACATCGGAGACCTCATCTGCGTTGAAGTCCGGATTTGTTATCAGCTGGCGTGGTTCCGACCAGCTGGCGCCACCATCTTCCGAAAAGATGGTGAACATCTCATATTGATAATCTCCACCGGTGGTATCCACAACATCGATGTAACTATAGAAAAGAGTGCCGTCGGTATTCAGGGTGGGGGCATTCAGGGGACCGCCATCAGAATAGACTTCCTCTATGGCCACAAGCCCATTATCGATCAGCTGCGGTTCCACAATGCGTGATTTGGTCCAGGTAGTACCGTCCCATTTAAAGTCATAGGATGCCCAGACACCATCGACATCTTCACCGAGGGCAAACAGATGGAAGTTATTATCACTATCAATGATCAAGTTATGCCCGCGGTCCGCATAACTCCAGTCCACATTGATATCTTCAGAACCGGGTACCATTTCCACGGGCCCCCAGGTCTGGCCGGAATCTGTTGAAAAGGTATAGAATAAATGTTCGGCGGCTTCGAAGTCGAATGCGTACTGGCCGGTACCGGCGGCCAACACATAACCATCCGGGCCATAGTGGAAATCGGCGGCATTGTAGGTCAGATCATCCACATAAAAATCACTGAGGCTGTCGGGGTCTGCTGAAGAGACCACTTTAATACGATCGGACCAGGTTTGACCACCGTCCACAGAACAGAAAAACTGATGGTATTCCCCACCGGATTGTGAACTGCCGTGCGCCGCCATTACGCCCATGAGATTAGAATCAAAAGCGGACACATCACCATTAGCGGTATAGGCATCCAACACATCCTCTTCGGTTCCTTCGGCGGCAATAAGGGAAGTGGAAAAGGAGCCGCCTCCCCAGCCAAAATCATCTACCGCAATGTAGGTTCTATGTCGAGCCCAGGGTGGCTGCGAATTATCGCCGTCATTACGTTTGGAAAAGATGTAAATTGGTGTGCTGGCATGACCGGTTACGCAGAAACGACGGACCTCACCGTCAACGTTGATCTGTTCACTGGTCTGCCAGGTATCGCCCCCATCGGTGGAAACAATAGCGTTTAGACTGGCATTGTCA
Source organism: uncultured Calditrichaceae bacterium (assembly GCA_964542915.1). Taxonomy (GTDB): domain Bacteria; phylum Calditrichota; class Calditrichia; order Calditrichales; family Calditrichaceae; genus CAZIVP01. The sequence continues at coordinate 105,022 of CAZIVP010000002.1, forward strand.
AGATTAATACCGGTAGCAATATTGCCGGTTTGCACATCATAATAGATGGCCTGCTGACCACCATAACGGGACGCATCAAAATTATCCGGATTTGTGTACTGTCCCAACAAAACGGGCTCCTGACCAAACGATAATGAAACCGCAAACAGAAGCAAAACAACGGAAAACATACGTACCAACAGCTTCATAACAATCTCCTTCAAAAAGTTAAGTTTTGATTAATTGCCCTTCTCTATCTATATATAAGTTTAGAAGGCAAAACGGACGCTGACCTGTTGTATATAATCAAACACACCAAAATCAGCATAGGCGTAATCCAGAATGATGGTGGCCTGGCCGCCAAGTGGGGTTTGCAAACCGGCACCAAAGGTCATGCCCCGTTCATCGGTACCGCCCGTGTAGCCGCTGCGTAGGGCCAACATTTTATTAAAGGTATATTCAATGCCACCGGAATAATGCTCCGGATTGTCGTTGGGATGGAGGGCATCGATAACGGCAATCAGGCGATGGCGTTCACTGTCGCTAAACAAAGAGGACGCCTCTCCTCCAACAAGATCGGCAGCCACCGAAACGCGGTAACTGGTGGGCAAAGGCCAGGTTGTGGTTTCTAGCGCCGTTTGCACATTAGGATCAGCATTATTTTCCGGCCACTTATCATAAGCCCGTATCAGGTTATCACCCGTCATCCTTAATTCTGTTCCGAAATTACTTAGGGTCATGCCCATTTTGATGCCCCGGAATCCCGTATCAAGCAGGAAACCTATGTCCATAGCCAAGGCTTGGGCGGACAGATCCCACAAGTTCTGGCGCACATATTTCACCGTCATACCAACGCTGACAAAATTTGTCATATTGCGGGCATACGAGACTCCCAGTGCGATATCAGACGCCTCTACAAATGTGCCGGTACCATGCGGATTTTCAATAGTTGTTTGTTCAATTTTGCCACTGCTCAGGGTTGTAACGCTCAATCCCACATTACCCAAACCTCCGGCCGGAATGACGATGGCGCTGAAGCTATGTTGCAAATCAGCAATCCAGTTGGTATAGGTGATGCCCCCCGAAATGTTCTTCATCTGGGCAATCCCGGCCACATTCCAGTAAATGGCAAAAGGGTCATCGGCAATAGCGGCGTAGGCACTTCCCAGAGCCACGGCGCGGCTGCCCGATTCAATTTTCAGAAATTGAGCCGCCGAACTGCCTACTTTGTTAAAATCGGAAGCGCTAAGCGGGACGTTCCAATTCAACAAAAAAATCAGTACTGTTGTAAATATTACTCTTATTCTCATATGGGCTCCGTAACAAGGTCTTTATTTAATGATTATAAATTTTCCGGTCTTGCTGACTTTATTACCACTATCATCTTTTGCCTCGATCACATAGAGATATAAACCGTAAGCAACTTCCTGGCCTTCATAATTTAGCAGGTTCCACTCTTCATCACCTGTGCCATCGTCGTGCCTCAGTTTGGCCACTTTTTCACCAGCAGCGGTATAAATCGAAATATCACACTGAGCGGGTAAAAACATAAATCGCAGGCGACGCACATTTTGCTCCGTTTCCCAATCGGCATTAACCACATAGGGATTGGGTACAACGCGCACTTCATCCAGCATATCGGCAAGAAGTTCCTTATCAGTCTCTATCGTGGCGGGACTGACCCTAACCTCAAAATAATCGGATGGATTAAAGGCCCGGCTGGTTCTAATCAACACCTTCTGACCTTTTAGTGGCAGGGTACGATCCGCATTTTGTGAACTGGCGTTGATATTGATGCGATAGGCGAAATCTTCCTTCCAGTTGGCAGAAATGGTATCACCAGCCGCTGACGCTCGGTAATCATTACTGCCGATATAGATAAAGTCACCCAGATCATATTTCAGATCAGTTCCTGCAATCAGGCAATTGACCTGGGTTTCTTCGTTACCCTCTAAACGCCAAATGGTGAAGGGTACTTTTATTTTGGCCAATTGCGGATCCGGTCCTGCTTTGGCCGCCCAGGAACTGTCGCCACTAAATCGTATTTCATAATCGGCAACCAAACCATCAAAATCACTGATAGTAACAGGCACGATTTCAGCTACTTCCACATACCAGTTACGGGTAGTGTCCAAATTTGCGGCTCCAAACACATTCAGACCATATTCATCGCTCACAGATGAAACTCCGCCAAACTCTGTGTCTCCATCCAATTGGAAACGGATACCATCCACCGTGGGCAGGTCCTCATCACTGTTGATCGGAAACTGATCCCTCAAAATCCCTTCATCCATAACGTTAAAGACTGTTGCCGGACTATCAACAAAGGTGATCTGGTAAAACTTTTCTTCCTGAGGCTGCTCATAAACGGTTACGTTTAGTTCGCCATTTCCGAAAGCATAATCCGATATTTCCACGGCCGGATCCACATAACCGATGGCTTTTGAATGAGGGGTTATTTCCACCACATTTTTTTCGACTGGACTGGTGCCGCGGGCCGATTCATAGGAGGGCAAATTCCTGTCAGGATCGCCACGATCGTAAGCGGTGATTGTGTAAGTATAAACCACACCATTATTAACCGTGCTGTCGATAAACACATGTTTGAGACCAGTGTTATCGCCCAGATAGTTATTTGTGTTCACCGGATCGACTCCTGAAAAATCATTATTGTTATCAAACTGGGCTAAGGGCACGTAGCCAATCACCTGCCCGGTGGCATTAGTGACGGGATTGCCCCAGCTGGCGCCTGCATCCACACTGCGATATATCTTATATCCTTCAAAATCCAGTTCCCCGGAAAAGGGATCTGCTTTTAACTCGGGCGCATCATCCCAGTAAAGAGTCACCTTTCCATCGCCCGGCACGCCATAAAGATTGGGAGCAGGCGGGCCTTTGGGTCCCTGAAAATTGGCCTGTAACATGTCCTGGGCAATTGAGATATTAGTGGCAAAATCACCGGTTTGTAATTCATCTTTACTGGTCATATTTTCCACCTGATCTTCACCGGCACTGACCACAATGGTGGCTTTCAATACCTCATCCGGTTCCATGGAAAAGGGACCACTGCCCAAAATAAAAGCATAATCCATGGTATTACCCCAGGTCAACGAGAAATCATCCAAATGGTCATCAGGCCCATGGAAGAAGTCGGAGAGGGGCAATGGAACATAGGGATCGTTTTTATTACTGGTAATCTGTGCCCATAATTCCCAGTCATCAGCGGGATAGGGGCTACCGGTACCGATATCTTTCTGAAAATGAGCATCGGTTACGCCCAGGTCTTTGGGGGTACGTAACACTGCCATACCAAAGACACCGATTTCTCGCCATCGGTTTGGCACCGTCTGACCGTCGGGGTCATACTGGATAAAAACGTTATATTTATCGTTTGGGTTGATACCGCTGTTATAGGTATAAAGCTGTTCCTGATAGACATCACAGAATTTAGGATCTACATAATAGCCCCACCAGCAACTATCTAGTTTTGTCCCGCTCACATTGCGGATGGTAAAATCATAAAATTGAAAATCTTCGGCGTAGGGTCGTCCATAACTGATTCCTTCCATGGTGACCACAATACCCACCTGCGGACCCTGTAAATTATCCTCATCATCCATAATACACCACACATGTCGGTCACCGGCAAATTCACCGGGCACTTCCTTACCCGTTTTCGGATCGACGCGGAAATTACCGGGCCAGAAACGCCAGACGTTGTACAATTCATCATACCAGGCGCCCATGGAATCTACAAGAGCCTGATCACTTTTGCTCAATTCGTTATAAGGGCCTGTGGGTCCCGGATGCCAGGTTCCGGGCCACTCCTTATCGTCCATCCAGCCGGCGGGCCAGCTTTCGGGCAAGTCACTGGTAGCCATCATGGGTGTGCCATCCGGCGCTAACAGATAATCGCGCTGTTCTTCCAACGCGCAATGGTAACGTCCGTTAGCACCGTCAACCCCGCGCCAGTCTTCCATGTCATAATTGGTATAACCGTCGATAACCGTACCCGTGCCTTCCAAATTCTTGACGCTATTGGTGGCAAAGAAAAATGAGAAATCATCGGCGGCATTTTCCGAACCTTCTTTGGAAGTCTCCGCCCCCTTGCTTTTAGGCCAGGTAAAATTGTAGATCACATTCTGAAGATAGGTGTCAGTAATAGTACCGTAATTTCCGCACACATTGATCAGCTCGCCCTGATTGAGGCGACCGTAGGCATCATCGGCACGTCCGGCAACATTTTTTACGGAGGTTTTACCCTTCGTTTCCACATCCGGATTTTGTTGACTATGAGCTGTAACGACATAAATCATCAGGATGATAAAGGCCATCAATTTGGGAAGATACTTTTTAATCATAGATAGATCTCCAGTCATGAACAACGCTTATCAATATTTAATGCGGATTCCTAATGAAATCCGTCTCGGTTCTGATACATTATTGGGATTATAAATACGGTCAATGTTTCGTGACGTATAGGGACCGTCATCCCAAGGCAGGCCGGTGGTATTCCAGACATTAACGGGATTTCGCCTGTCGAATACATTGTTGATCACCACAAAGGTGGTCAGTTCAAATGCTTTTAAATTAAATGGTTTAAGAATTTTCAGGTCAAGATTATAGGTAGGCTCTTCTCGGCCCGTATTTTTTTCAATTAACACACCGGCGCCGGCATCATCCGAATCAGGTGTGTAAGGCAATCCACTGGCCGCTTCAAAAAGAATGTTAAACTGCATACCGGCCAGGGGGGAGAAACTACCAATGGTTGGCCCAAAGGTTTCCGACAGGATGTAATTCATGTTAAATGCCATATCATGCCGGCGGTCGAAATCCAGATAAAAGATCTTTTTGGGCCTTAACGGAAAATTACTACGCTTAAAATCATTATACCCCTCGCGCGGATCCGATTCGTTACCCTTGGCTACGGAATAGGTGTAATTCAGACTGGCGTTGAAATTATAACTGAATTTCTTGGTCAGGCTTAGATCGATACCATTGACACCGGCATAATTGGAATTGTCATAAAGGGTGTATTCATAGGGGAAAAAACCGTGATAGGTACTTCCGGCCAGATTGGTGATATCCTTATAAAATACATTCAAATCCATTACATAATCATTACCGAACTGCTGTTTGGCGCCGGCTTCGAAAGCAACTGTTTTTTGTGGATTAATATCGGGGTTTCCAATCAAAGGCTGATCCTCATCAACCTTGTGTGGGCCGTACATTTCAAAATAACTGGGAATCTGAAAAAAATGCCCGTATGAACCGTAAAAAAGGGTTCGTTCAGTAATCGGAAAGCCCACTCCAATGCGAGGACTGATCTGTGTTTTGGGATCCACCGCAACCTCTTCCGAAGGGATCCAGTTGCCGTCTTCATCCAGATAGCCGGGCACATCGGGATCCGGCCACATGGTATGCCGGGGATCATTATAGTCATATCGTAAACCCAGATTGAGAATGAAATGATCGTATTCCAGCTTATCCTGCACATAGAGGGCCAGCTCGATGGGTGTACGATCAAATTGTTCATAGCGGTGATTCTCGCCGGGGACGGGCTGGATATAGGCCTCACGATCGATATCATGCTGTTTGAAATCCATACCTGCTTTGATCAGATGGTGGCGCGTAACCTGGCTGGTAATATCCATCCGGGCCGTAAAGGTCATAATATCCCTGTAATCAATGGTCCCATTATCGCCGCTGACATAAAACCAGTCGTTGCTGACAGGCCGCTCAAAATTCGTCTCTGCAAGCACATAGGTGTTCTGATCTGAATCAAACATAAAGGTGGCGTCCCGGTCCGGCAGAAAGCGATCATAGGCGCGCTGATATCGGGATAGTCGCACTTCATAAAAGGTAGAATTATTAAGCGTATGCGTAATAAATAAGCCCTCGCGCTCAACATTACTTTCCCGTTGTTCATAACCATCGGGATGGTATTTCCAGCGATGGGCATAGGGTTTGTAAGATTCATAATTACGCTGGCCGAATACATTAATCTTTAACTGCTTGAAACGATAAGTTAGTTTCAGATTGAATGAACGTGCCTTCTCATACCCCCATGGCAAATAACCGGGATCGTTCATATAGGATCCGGAAACAAAAAAGGTCAGATTCTTAATACCCGGCACGGGACCACTGAAATTTCCAATGAAATTACCGGTTACTGGCATGTAGGAATCCCGGTTTTTGTCACTGTAATCGGGTACTCGGTAAAGGGACCGGTCGGTACTGTCACGCAATACATCCAGATACCCGGCATCATTAACCGTCTTACTCTCCACTATCCAATCCTTCTGGCGAAAGGGCGATTCATTGATACGTAGTGTTTCATACTCCAACAGGGCGCGGTACTGACTCCCACCTTCCTTGGTGACCACATTGATCACACCGGACATGGATTGGCCGTACTCGGCATTGAAGGCACCGGTAAGGACCTGTAACTCATCAATAGAATATTTGTCGAGCTGGCTGCCAAAGCCGCCGGAATAGGGATCGCCCACATAAATACCATCGATCATGTAAGAAACTTCACCAGCCCGGCCACCGCGGATATGAATTTCTCCATCGCGGTCGGTTGAGAATCCGGCCTGGGTTGTCAATACCTTCTGGAAATTGACAACGGGCATTTCGGAAAAGGTTTCCGAGCCGATCACGGCCGATTTGGCCGTTTCATCACGCTGGATCAGCGGACGATCAGCTACCACGGTGATGGTCTCCGTCTCCAGGGTTTCATCCTGTAATTCAAAATTAACACGAGTGGTCAAATCCACTGAAACTTCCACCTGTGTTTTTCTCTTCTCACCATAGCCGATCATCGAAGCGCTGAGCGTGTAAATGCCCGGCGGAACATTGAGAATAAAATAATAACCATCTGCATTTGTAGAAGCGCCCATCCGGGCTCCTTCCAGCACCACATTCACCCCCGTCAGGGGCTCTCCGGTATTCTGATCGGTAACCCGGCCCGATATTTTACCGGTGGTACCGGCGTATAAACCGAATGCGGAAGCCAGAATTAAAAGGGTGGTGAGCATTGATGTTTTAGTCATTCTGTGTCCCTTGCTTTGAATCCTTGTGTTTCACTGACCATATTTTTGAAACATTTGTTACACTAAAATGAGGATACAGTATGACAAATCAAAAGTCAAATAAATTTTTTAAAAAATTAATCGGTTACGAAGGGGAGTTTTTTTTTGCGCCGGTATGCTCTTCACGAATATGGTCGATCGCTTCGATCGTTTTGAGGGTTTTGTTTTTCAGATCATGACCAATCTGGGCTACTATGGAAGAGATCAGTATAAAGCCTGTGGTAATCGAATTGGAAATACCGGAAGTTTTTACGGCAACTTGCAAAACCACATCGCTGTGTTCAATTATTTCGGCGATGGAGCTGTCGGTAACGGCAATCACCGGTACATTGCGTTCACGAGCGTAACAGGCCGCTTCCACCGTCTCTGGTGAATAAGGATGGAAGGCGAAGGCCAAAATCACATCCCGATCGCTCATATTAACGATCCGTTCCGTAAATTTCAGCCCCCCATACACCATCGGGCTGGCATTGAGGGAGATGCGGTTAAACAAATAGGCGGCAATTTCGGCGAGATAGTTGGACATTTTCATGCCCATGGTGTAGATATGATTGGCATTCTTAAAAAAATCAATGGCCCGCAAGTATGACTCAGGCTCAATCAACTCAAGACTTTTATTAATATTTTCCACATTCTCATCGGAGATCATTTTGAGATAATCCGATTGATTTTCACGCTCAGAGATGAATTTTTTGTATTTATGGATGGGATCCAGTTCATTTTTGACTGATTCCAAGAATTCCGATTTCAGCTCCTGAAATCCTTCGTAACCCAGAGCCTGTGCCAGACGGACTATGGTCGCTTTACTCGTGTTCAACTTTGATTCCAGTTCGCGGATAGAACTTAAAGCAAACAAACGTGGATTATCCAAAATGTAGTTGATAATGATCTTCTGATGTTCCGTCAAATGCGATATTTTTTCCTGAATACGGGCTTGCAGATATTTCAAACGATTTTTCATTTTAAATAAAAGTTCCTTCAATTGCTGGGTGGTATTCGGAAAAACGATTGAACCTTTTTTTAGTCTTCGCCTTTTGCAATCCTGATTTATTTATCAATATCCGTAATTTATCCTTTACTTTGCAAATTATATTTTTATAACAGCATAATAAACCCTCTTTTCTTTTATGGGAATTTATTTTCTTATGCCTGCCTGTCAAAAAGAACTATCATTTTTCTTCAAATAATGTAATTTAAAATCCCATAAAAAATCAACGATGTGCACACCCATACTACACTCCATATCAACAACGATCGCAACCGGACGCTGGACCAAGACACTAACTCGTTATGATGATATCAATTTAGATAATTCGGGTTTATCAATCTGAAAATTCGCGTGTCTTGAGCAAATATATAAATTTATAATTTCGCACGTTTATCTGAAAACTGGTCGCGCGCAAATTGACGTCGCGAAGAGAACACGACTTGCCATTTTGATCAAAAAAAAGGACTCACGATAATCCGTAAGTCCTTATTTTTATTGGTACACCTGCAGGGACTCGAACCCTGAACCAACGGATTAAGAGTCCGCTGCTCTACCAATTGAGCTACAGGTGTATTTCAATCTCAAAGCCGTCGCTCTTTCTTCAAAGATCCGCCTTTATATTTTTGCGACGGAATTTAAAAATTATAATTTAAACATCCCACGTTTATGACGCAAATTTATACGAAGTGCTTGCTAAACGGACAATACCTCTATTTGCTCAAAACCCCTTTTTACCAACGCTTCGATGTCAAGCAGCGCCTCGGCTTCTTCTACGTCGCGCAAACGCGCTTTGATCTCCGGTTTGCGCGGCATAAATCGTGTACAGGCGTCATCGTGCGGTCGCCTCGAAATATCATAAGTATCGATATGACGCGCCACATCAATGATTTCCGACTTATCCATACCAAGCAGAGGACGCAAGACGGGCAGTTTGGTTACAGCGCCAACCACTCCCATGTTTTCGAGCGTTTGTGATGCCACCTGCCCCAGAGATTCTCCCGTAACCAACGCCTTAATTCGTTTACGATGGGCTAAAGCCTCGCTTATACGCATCATAAAACGGCGATACAAAATAACCCGAAACCGGTCCGGACTATTCAGGACGATTTCCTGTTGAATATCGGCGAATGGGACCATATACAGTTTGGATTCAAACTGATAGATATTTAAGGTTTTTGCTAAATCGAACACCTTTTCCTGTGAAGCTTTGTTCGTGTATGGCTCGGAATGAAAATGAATAAAATGACAGGCGGATCCGCGTTTAAGAATAAAATAGGCTGCCACCGGCGAATCGAAGCCACCTGATAATAAAACCAGTGATCGGGCATGAGAGCCTACCGGCATTCCCATAGCTCCTGCTAATTTTTCAATGTAAATGTAGCTGTAATCGTCCACAATTTCAATATAACAATTGATGTCAGGGCTCGTCAGATCAACGGTTTTTCGGAGCTGTTCAGCCACTGCCGCGCCGACTTTTACATTCATCTCGTACGATGTCTTTGGAAAGCGTTTATCCGACCGTTTGGTTCTTATCGCAAAAGTCTGAAATGCTAACGGTTTTAGAACATCTAAACATGCGTCTATTATTACGTTAGGTTTCGATTGTACCCTGACGGCGCGGGAAACGTTGACAATGCCAAACACACGTCTCAACAGACTTTCAATCTTATTGGATTGCTCGGTTCCCTCTACTTCAATAAAAATCCGTTTTTTATATAACCTAATATTTACGTCAACTTCAGGTGATTGCTGCTCAAAGGCCCGTTTTAAGTTAGACACCAGTTTACGTTCGAAAAGATGACGGTTTTTTCCCTTTAAACCAATTTCACTGTAATGACCGATATATAAATGTTTCATGAAATTTTACGAATTTTATCCACGGTTTCAGGTAGGAGGGCCATCAGGCGATCTAATTCGTTTCGTGTTGTAAATCGGCCAAAGCTGATACGAATGGTTCCTTTGGCCCATCGTTTCTCAATTCCACAGGCATCTAAAATCCGTGATGTGCCGACAACTCCGGAAGTGCAGGCCGAACCTGTGGAGATCGCCACACCGTCGCGATCCAATTGCATTTGCAACAGTTCGCTATCCGCATCTTTGAACGAAACGTTCAAAATATGCGGAAGCTGATGGTTATCAGCAGCGTTTACACGCGCTTCCGGAATACGCTGAATGATATAATCCCGCAACAGTCTTCGCAATTCGGCAAGCCGTCGCCTCTCGGCTTCATGCTCTTCCATGTAAATATCAGCGGCCGCAGCAAAACCGACCGCCGCCGCCACATTGGGAGTGGACGAACGTCTTCCCTCTTCATGCCCCCCTCCATGTAATAACGGCTCAAACGGCAAATCGCGTTTGCAAAAGATTAAGGCGGCTCCGGGCGGACCGTAAATTTTGTGTGAAGAAGCCGTCAAAAAATCAATGCCTGTTTCATGCACATTAATCGGCAGTTTACCAAAGGACTGAGCGGCGTCTGTGTGAAACATAATCTCGTTTTGCCGGCAGAATTCGGCAATGTCAGCAATCGGTTGAATTGTACCCAGTTCGTTGTTCACATGCATTACCGAAACTAAAAACGTATCGCTTCTGACGTGCTTTCGGAGCTCCGTCACAGAAACCAGTCCGCTGGCGTTCACAGGTAAAATTGAAACTTCCACGCCCTGCTTCATTAACGCCAGCGCAACTTCATACACGGATGCATGCTCGATGGCCGAGATAATTATATGACCGACGTTTCGATCACGCCTTTGGACAAGGCCCTTTAATATCGTATTATTAGCCTCCGTTGCAGAGGCACAAAAAATGATTTCAGAGTCGCGCGCACCGATGCGAATCGCAAGCCGATGCCGGGCTTTATCGAGCGCTTCCCGCATTGTTTTTCCGAAGCTGTGCAGACCGGCGGCATTGCCCCATCGTTTCAGCAAAAAGGGCTGCATTGCTTCGTACGAACGCCTGTCGATAGGCGTACTGGCTGCATAATCCAAATATATATTCGACTCGTTCATTAATTGTCCATTTATTATATAGAGCACGTTCGTTTTAAACGGGCGAAACGCTCTGCCAAATTCAGGTGCTATTGGCTACACCATTGTAACAAGTGCGCCAATCTACGAAAGAAGCCCCATGACGAGCAAATCTTTACCGTACACCACAAATTTATTGATACCATTGTAAATTGTATCTAAATTACGGCGATTTGCGTTGGAGGAAAAAGTTGCTTGCATTTAAAATGTATTATTTCGAAACATTGTTATAAAAGAGTGGAACGGATTATATACCCATTATTGATTTCATTAATCACCGCCGTGGCCTTCCTGAATAATGATTCGATTAAAAATTGGCAGAAGGTTCAGTGCTGTTCAAACATAACTTAGAAAATAATGGAGGAGAAGATGGATAATCTGAATTCATATTACGAATCGCTCCAGGGATTACTATTGGCAATTATTCCCGATCTGTTATTGGCCATTTTTGCCCTACTGGTCGGACTTTGGATTATTAAATGGATTACCCGCATCAGTCGTAAAGGTCTGGAAAGAAGCCAGGCGGAGCCTTCATTAAGTAAATTTTTAGTAAGTTTAACTTCAATTACCCTCAAGGTGTTGCTGATCATCAGCATCGCCTCCATGGTAGGCATTGCAACCACTTCATTTATCGCGGTACTCGGTGCGGCCGGCCTGGCTGTGGGTTTATCGCTCCAGGGCAGCCTGGCAAATTTTGCCGGAGGCGTGATTATTCTTCTCTTTAAACCATTCAAGGTTGGAGATGTAATCGAGGCGCAGGGATACGTCGCAATCGTACACGAGATTCAGGTATTTAATACCATTCTAAAGTCCTTTGATAATAAAACCATATTCATTCCCAACGGACAGCTTTCCAACTCGAGTATTACCAACTATTCCATGGAAACGCAAAGGCGTGTGGATATGACATTCGGTATTTCTTACGACGATGACATCGCCAAAGCCAAAAGTCTGCTGCATCAATTGGTGGACGCCGATGAGCGTATTCTAAAGGAGCCGCAACCCGTTATTGTACTATCCGGCTTGGGCGAAAGCTCGGTCGATTTTACCGTTCGTGTATGGGCTAAGGCGGAAGATTACTGGAATATCTATTTTGACATGCAGGAACAGGTTAAACAGCGCTTTGACGAAAACAACATTACGATTCCCTTCCCGCAGCGCGATGTGCATATGTTTCAAAACAATAAAACAACATAATCGGAGCTACTCTCTTGCAATACAAAAATAACAGAGGTCTCGTTTCGCATTGGTCGAAGCTGATGATCGCAACAGCATGTATCATTTTCATCGTCGGTTGTGCCGACATCATTAAATCGTTGAAACGAGGCGTCATTGAGAAACCAACCGTTCAGTTAACCAAGGTTGATTTAACAGACTTTGACTTCGAAACAGCTGCACTATTGTTTCATATCCGGATTGAAAATCCCAATCCCGTTTCAATTCATCTCGATGGCTATCAATATGATCTTGAAATTAACAGCCGGCGCTTCATCGAAGGCAATCAAAAGACGCCCATCACCATTGAACAGGAAAAAAATTCAGACATAGCCATACCGATATCGTTAAAATTCAAGGAACTTAAAAAAATCTATGATCAGGCAAAGCAAACGGATTCTCTCCATTATAAGCTGGCAACACAATTGTTTTTTGATTTGCCGGTGCTGGGCACGGTTCAGATACCGGTAATAACGTCCGATTATCTTCCCGTTCCGCGTTTTCCAAAAATCCGATTGGAACGTATCAAACTTAAGCAACTCAGCTTTACGGGCGCCTCTCTTGACTTTCAATTTAACATTGAAAATCCAAATGCCTTTGCTTTAAAACTGGATAATCTTGAATATTATTTAACGGTTAACGACGCTCCATGGGCGAGCGGTAAAAAAGAAGAAGAGATGAAACTGGCTAAAAAAGACGCAAGCCAAATCGTTGTTCCCTTTAGTTTAAACTTTTTTGAAATCGGTCGCAGCGCTTATAATATGCTTTCCAATAAAAAGCCGGTCGAATTTGGTCTGCAGGGCAAACTGCAGGCCCAAAGCCCACTTTTTACCGGTCAGAACCATACCATCGAGTTCAGCGATGAAGGTGAAATCGACATTCTACGATAAAACGAACTTATGAACCAGGGAGGTATTGTTATTATGCGAAATCACAAACTTTTTTTGACAGCGGCGCTATTCATTATTTTTCTCGCTTCCGGCATGCTTAGAGCGGAAGAAAAAAAAGAGGTAATCGGTTGGCAAAAATCACTGGTGGGGAACCTTAATTTCACTCAGAGCCAATTTGATAACTGGGAACAGGGCGGCGAGAACTCCTGGTCGTGGCAACTCGACATTGATGGGAAATTCGATTACAACCAACCCGCTTTCAAATGGGCAAATTCCGGTAAGCTTTCGTTCGGTAAGGCGCGCGTTGCCGGTGCACGGGCACGAAAAGCAGCGGATGAAATAAAATTCGAAAGCGTCTATAGTCGAAAGCTGGGGCTTTACGTGAATCCCTATGTGGCCGCCACGGGTATAACACAATTTACCACCGGTTATAAATATGCTTCCGACACTAGCAAACAGTCGATTTCCGATTATTTTGATCCCGCGTATTTTACACAGAGTTTCGGTGTCGGCTACGATCCCAACGATTTTTTTAAAATCCGCATCGGCGCATCGATCAAAGAAACCATTGCCGACCGATACGCCAATATGTATTCCAAGGGCGAAGAATTTCGGGTTGAATATGGCGCCGAACTGGTATCGGACGGTAAAGTACAGTTAAATTCGATCATGTTGTACAACACCAAGTTGGCCTTGTTTTCAAGCTTGAAACGCATTGACGAAGTCGACGTAAACTGGGAACACACCATTTCGGCGCAAGTGGCAAAATATCTGAACGTAAACTTTAACTTCAGGCTGTATTACGATAAGGATGTCTCACTGCAGCGCCAGATCAAACAGACGCTGGCCGTCGGATTAACATATAGTTTTATTTAAATATTGATACGTTCCCGTGCTTCAGGACGTCATCGGATCGTAACAGATTCCGATGGCGTCTTTTTTTTAACCATCATTTTATCCTAATAAAGATGCACCAACGATATTACGTCACGAATTGGAATAACAGAGGGCTTCTATTAACTAAAGCATCTGAGCATCTATTTAGCACATTATGAGCCAAAGCGTCGTATGGAGATTGCTTCACTGCATCCAACAAAAATCAAATGCACTCACATACTTGTGAATCGCCCGCTTCTTCCCGAAGCATCGGGAGAACTCTCGACCAATCCCGATTAGAGCGCAGCTGCTATACCCATGGAACAGGCGTCTGGAACCGGCAGAACCCTTGTAAATAAAAAAAAGCCGGGCAGATAAACTGGCCGGCTTTTTGTGAGCCAGGAGAGACTCGAACTCTCGACCAACGGCTTAAAAGGCCGCTGCTCTACCAACTGAGCTACTGGCTCACTCAATTATAACAAGCTTTTAATATAAAAATCCGTTATAAAACTGTCAAATTTTATTGGCTCACTCTTACGTCCCAGATTAAATGAATATTTCACTCTTTCTTAAAATATTCCTGTTTCCGGGAAAAGTAATCGCGCGTTAATGTCAGCACAATGGGAGACAACAAGATCAGGGCAATAAGATTGGGAATGGCCATTAATCCCAGTGCTATATCGCCGAAGCCCCAAACGATTTCCAGTGAAACGATGGCGCCTATAAAATGGACAATAACATAAGCAATTTTATAAGGAAAAATCGCTTTATGATTGATGAGATATTCGGCGCTGCGGTCGCCGTAATAGGACCAACTGATCGAGGTTGAAACGGCAAATAGAAATACCGCAAATGTTATTATTTTGTCGCCCCATGGGAAAATAGGAGACAGTCCGTCTTTAAAGGCCATCGCTGTCAGAGGCGATCCGTTCAGCCGCTCGCCATCGACCAGAATCTCATGAGATCCCGTTAGTACAATAACCAGGCCTGTTAACGTACAAATCATTAAGGTGTCTACCAGCGGCCCCATCATGGCAACAACGCCTTCGCGAACCGGCTCCTTGGTTTTCGCGGCGGCGTGTGCAATCGGAGCGCTGCCCTGGCCTGCTTCGTTGGAGAACAGTCCGCGTTTAACGCCCCAGACCATGGTATTCAAAAATAACAACAATCCACCGCCCGTAAAGCCGATTAATTCTGCACGCGGTGAAAAAGCCTGGCTGATGATTTTGCCAAAAGTAGGGATAATCATCTCATAATTCATCAGGAGGATGGTTAATGCAGCAAGGACATAAATAATCGCCATGCCCGGCGCCAGCCGTGCGGCAACCCGTCCAATGCGCTTAATCCCGCCAAGAATGACAAGAGCAACCAAACTCGTAGTTACGAGCCCCGTGAATATTCGAACCGGTGCAACGGGAATTCCCAGAAAATTGATCGGTTCGGTAAGCCAGTGCCCGCTTGCCAATAATGCGTTGAAATCGCTCAATACCTGATCGGATACGGTAAATGCCTGGATGGAATTTCCTGTTCCAAAAGATGAAATAACGGCAAGAGTTGCAAAAGCCATGGCCAGCGGTTTCCAGCTTTTGCCCAGTCCTTTTTCTATATAATACATAGGTCCACCGCTGGCGGAGCCGTCGGGATTGATTTTTCGAAAATGTAACGCCAGAGTCGCTTCGGAAAATTTGAGCGCCATTCCAAATATGGCGGTAATCCACATCCACAAAAGTGCGCCCGGTCCGCCATAATGGATCGCCGTTGCCACGCCCGCGATATTTCCAATACCTACCGTAGCCGAGAGCGCCGCGCTTAGCGCCTGGAAATGATTTATGTCGCCTTCATCTTCAGGATTATCGAATTTTCCGCGTATCACATCCCAGGAATGTTTCAAACGGAATAATTGAATCCATCGCAGCCGCAATGTTATAAAGATGCCCGTACCCAGTAAAATAACAACCATTAACGGCAATAATTGCGGCCAACCCCAAACAATTCCGCTGACGGATTCTATAAAACCCCTTACGGCATCCATAAAACCCCCTTGTTTTTATCCTCCATCTTCAATCATCCGGTATTAATGGTGGCTTATTTAACATCTACCGATACATACAAATCGTAAACGGTTGTATATTAACCATTCATTTCTTCCGGTATGTTTAATGAATAAAGTGAAAAAAACCAGTACTCCTTGCCCCGGAAACGGCTAAGTAAAACGATGTGTTTGATGTTTACACATGCTTAATCCGATTTTGACCGATCGATCCATATAACACATGTATGCCAGTCGATTCTTTCCATTTCCGTGCAACCGGCAGTAACATGTTTTCATCCAACAGCGATGAAACGCCTCCTATAAAGCAGTATTTAGCCGTGTTATCGTCGCTCTCGTTCAATAATCGCCACACGGAGGGTTGGGAGCGCTCCAGATAGGCCCGGACACGGTCCTCCGGCTTCGACGCGTTTGTTGGCTCTTCTAAGCATTCCCGTATTTTATCAAAACGCCAGCCGCAGACCATCGCAAACCGACTTTTGTTCAATAGTTCCTGAACTTGCGGTTCGTCCCCTTCCGCAAGTATAAAGAGGCGGTGATTTTTTTCTTTATTGCTAAGAATCTCTTGAATCCGTTCGTAATCATGTGGAATAAGTTTTCCTTCCTGTGTTCGATCGGCAAAATAGATAAATGAAGCAGGGCCTTGCGTTTGTTGTTTTAAAATGAGGAGCGGATCAGGGCACAATTCCACCTTGCCCTCTAAGGGATACGGCCATGCCTTCAGGCCCGTTACGGCAACATTAAATCCGGCTTCACTAACCTGTTCGGCCAATTTCCTTACCAAAAACGGCTTTGTATCCTGGCCACAAAAAAGAATGTTTTTGTGCCTGTCCAAATTAAAATATGTATAAAACAGATTATGCATGAGCTAATGAATTTCCGGGGGCATAAGCGGTAAACCAAAATATTTCAGTCGAGCATCAAAGGAAAATATGACGTCGACCTTTTTCCGTTTAATGGTTTCCTGAATAAAGAAATGTTTTAACTCCAAATTAGATTCGCCGGTTTTCAATAATTGATTCAGGGCGTTCCGCCGGACCCGTCGGGATATCCAATCCATGCGGAGATTGATCGTCATGATGCTTTCATCGATGATATTCAGATATTCTCGCGCCTTTTTGGCATTGAATGCATTACGGATATTGTTAACGGTCTCGTCGATTATCTGATTGTTGCTGACAATTTTTGCATTTTTATCCAACAATTCTTCAAAATATTGTTGCGCCTGATTATGATGTTCATGATTTTTATCGATTATGGCCATCCATGCGGAGGTATCAATAAAACAGGTCATAATCTTCATCGTGCTTCTATCTCCTCCGATAGATTTAAAAGCTTAATCAGGGGATTCTTGGAAATCTTGATATCCAACCGTTTGGTTTTTATGCGTTTAACCATTACTTCGATTTTATCGCCTTCACTCAATTGCAGTCCATTAACAACTTCGGATGGAAGTTCCACAATATTTTTTGCTTTTACTTCCGTCACAAATGTTCCGGATAACATGGCTCACTCCTTCAAGTACCAATCAACAAATTCGGGCGTTTCAAAAACGCCGTCTTCGCAGATAATTTTATGAATATAATTCAAAGGCACACGTTCATAATAGTAATTTTTTACATGAATCAAGCGATGGCTACTTGAAAAAACTTCTTCTTCGGGATAGGTATTTTGTTTTATGCTACGCTGGTTCTCCATTAGTATTTTATCTGTTTCAGCCGCCAAATAAATGGGTATGTTATAATGATTAGCCGTCAGACAGAGAGCTAATGATCCCGCTTTATTAATAAAACCATTCTCGTAAATTCGATCGGCTCCAAGCATGACCAGATTCATTTCGGGCATAAAAACACCGACCGCGGAATCGGCAATCACCGTAGTGCGAATACCGGCGACCGCCAGAAGATTAGCCAAGACAAGACCTTCATCCGGCGGATGGCTTTTTAAGGTATACACTTCAAATCGTCGTTTTTGTTTTCGTGTTTTTAATAACACACTGCGAACCAGGGTACTGTTGCTAATCGTCATAACCTTATTATAATTTGCAATCACTTTGGAGCCGGTTAATGCGATTTTTTCCTCTTTTTGTTCGATATCGTCCCGGATTTGCAGCAATTTGGAGTCGACGGCGTCCAGAATTTCGTCCGGTGGTTTATCCGATTTTAACAGACGTTTGAAATAATTGAGAAGCGTTGCACTGAATTTACGCAGCAGCACGATATTGGGGTGTTTCTTTATGAGTGTTTTGGAAGAGGTTTGAATTTGCCGGTATAAGGCTTCCAAATCATCTTGCTTTTTTTTATGATTCTCAACCATTAATTGGCGGTAGTATTGAAGGGCGCGGCTGTGCAGCGAAGTTGAACCGGAACGATTATCATTTAAAAGAGAATCGAATTGGTCGTCCATATTATCCCTTTGTAATTTCATTCATCCATTGCAAATAGGCGGGTAAACCCTCTTTTATATCGACAGCAATAATCTCGGGCACTTCATATGGGTGCCATTCCTGTAATTTTTCCTGCATTTGTTGATAACGATTGGCGGTGGTTTTAATCATTAACAGCAGTTCTTCATCTTCTTCCACCGATCCTTTCCATTCATAAATGGATTTTAAGGCTGGAATGATATTGCAGCAGGCAGCAAGATGGTTTTCAACAAGGCGGCCGGCGATGGTTCTGGCGGAACCCATGGATGGAACTGTACAAAAAACGAGGAGTCCGTTGGCAGCCATCAATACCCCTAAGTTATTAATTTCAAATAATCTTACAAATTATTAACTTTTAATGCAAGGCATTCGTTTTTATGGGCATCCTACCAATAAATTCATGAATCGTTTGTTATCATCGTCCCAAATTAATCATAAAAAACGATCAATCGCTTCCGACCTGTTCGATAAAATATTGGTGGATGCGTTGATCGCCGGATAATTCGGGATGAAAAGTGGCTACAAGGATATTTCTATTTCTCGCCATCACCACTTCTTGATTATGGAATGCCAGTACTTGAACGGATTTACGATTTAATACTTCAATTTTGGGCGCCCGAATAAACACGCCCTCGAATTCAAACGATTGTGGCGGAATGTTTACATTGACCACATCCACGAAGGAGTTGATTTGACGTCCATATGCATTGCGGTGCACCCTTATGTCAATCATCTTTAACGGCGCATAGGAAAATTGGTCGACTTCTTTGCCAAGGGTAATTAAGCCGGCGCAGGTACCCATAATGCCTTTTTTCCGTCCGAACGTTTTAATGCTTTCACGTAAATTCAATTTATCGATTAAATATAAAAATGTGGTCGATTCCCCTCCGGGAATTATTAATTTAGCACACTGGTCAAGTTCGTTAACGGATCGTACATATATGGCCTTGTGGCCCAGCTGTTCTATCATGGATGCATGTTTATGATAATCCCCCTGCAAAGCCAGAACACCAATATTCAAAACTCAATTACCATCCACGTTTATTCAACAACTCTTCTTGCGGGATGGAACTCATTTCAAGTCCCTCCATGGCATTTTTTAATCCCTCGCTGGCCTTAGCCACCATATCGGGATTGTCATAGTGTGTGGTGGCCAACACGATCGCCCTGGCTCGGGCTTCAGGATCCGCCGATTTAAAGATCCCCGAACCTACAAAATTGGATTCAGCTCCCAGTTGCATCATTAACGCCGCGTCGGCAGGCGTGGCGATACCGCCGGCTGAAAAATTGGGCACCGGCAATTTACCGTTTTCTTTTACATGGCGTACAATGTCAAGCGGCGCTCCAATTTCTTTTGCATAATGCATCAATTCGTCGTCGGCCAATGTCTGAATGTGTCGAATCGCACTTCGCACCGCACGCATATGCCGGACAGCTTCCACAATATTTCCCGATCCGGCCTCTCCTTTGGTGCGTATCATAGCCGCCCCTTCGGCAATACGGCGCAAGGCTTCACCTATATCCCGACAGCCACACACAAACGGGACTTTAAAATCATGTTTCCAGATATGGTTCGATTCGTCCGCTGGGGTCAGCACTTCGCTCTCATCTATAAAATCGACGCCAACCGATTGTAAAACCTGCGCTTCGGCAAAATGGCCGATACGACATTTAGCCATTACCGGTATAGAAACCGTTTCCTGAATATCTCGGATCATTTTGGGATTGGACATTCTTGCCACGCCGCCGTCCGCACGGATATCCGCGGGAATACGTTCCAGGGCCATTACCGCCACGGCGCCTGCATCCTCGGCTATTTTGGCTTGTTCTGCGGAGGTAACATCCATAATGACCCCACCCTTCAACATTTCCGCCAAGCCTACTTTTACCATAAACTCTTTATCGATCATCTCGATCACACTCCTTAGCAAACACCTATATTTTTAGAAAATGTTTAATTTATGATGATGCTTTATTATTGTCAAGGTTATCAGCGCCGGTGAAGTTTCCTTCGTTGCGAAGCCTCTCAGTAATGCGACGGATGGTTTGGGGCAGATACTTGATAAATCCATGAATCACTAAACTGGAGCTCGTTTGGTACGCCAGCGGTCCTGCAAAAAACAGATTGGGATACTGGATACTCTCTCCGGACATTGATACTTCAGGATAATTGTGTTTGTTCACGCGGATTTTAAAATTCTTCAAGACATCGATGTGGGCATTATAACCGGTGGCAAAAATCACTTTATGAACGTTTAACGACCAATCTTTAAATTGGACGTAATCCTGATCGATGTACTGAATATCCTGATAAGCCCGATATCGAATTAATTCCATACTGATTAATTCTTTAAGGTAGCTTTCCGAGATTCCCCGTATATGATACAGTTTTCGTGTATCGGAAAAGTATTGTAATTCTTTGCGCGAGACCATATACACCATCGACCAGCCGCATAAATCGATTGCAACCTCGGCTGCACTATTACCAGCGCCGACCACCAGCACTTTCTGTTTCATAAAATCTTTATAAGAGCGATAATGATGGGAGTGCATAACATGGTTATTATTTCTCGCGCCCGGAATGTTGGGTATAAAAGGGTTTCCAAAAATGCCGGTTGCCGCCAGTAGCAACGGAGCACTATAGGTTTTTCCATTTTGCGCGTGAACGATAAATACATCTCCATCATGCGTTATCTCGACCACTTTAGAATTGGTATGGATATTTAAATTGAAATGGTCGGCATAAGCATCCAGGTAATTTACAAATTCTGCAGACGAGCAATATGGTCGCTGTACATCCATCTTCCATATCGGAAATTTTTCCGAAAGGCTGGTCCAATCTCTTTGTGGATGACAGGGCGATAGAAACTTCATATCCGGACGTATTTCTTTCCATCCCTGACCGACCTCGCCCCGTTCCAGTACAAGATAATCGATATTCTCACGAGCAGCCATTTCGGCGCTTTTCAGGCCTGCAGGGCCTGAACCAACAATTATAAGTTCTTTATTAATTGTTTCACCCATAGAGTGATCTCAGAACGGTTTGTCTTTGGAAGAAAAAATCGAAAGGTTTTGGCGCTTACTCGGGCGACTGCCCCAATCTTCGTTCATCCATAATACGGCATGCTTCCATAACTACATTCATTGTCGTATTGGAAATATTGCCCTCTTCATTCACATCGCTGTTTTTAAAGGTGAAGCTCCCGCTGTCCAGCGCAACCAGATCATACATGGCCTCTTCACCGGTTTTATCCCCGGCGAATGCCGCATGCAGCTGGCCTTCTTTCATATGTATATTTCCTTCGATTTTGCTGTCGATGACCAAAATGCCCGTTTTTTTGTTCAAATTGAGCATCTGAACCAACTCCACAACCGTCAGGTCTTTTAAGTCGCCCGAAAAGCCTTTGTGTTCCTTGGAGTGGCTTTCCATTTGTTTTACATTTTTTGCGCGATTGATCAAATGATCCACACGCTGCAATAATTCAGCCCGGTCGATTGGCTTGTTCAGATAATCATCGGCGCCTGCCCGGAAGCCCCGAATCTCCGTCTCCGGGTCATCAAAAGAGGTTAAAAATATAAACGGGACCAAGGGGATATCTGAATTTTCACGGATCATCCAGCATAGTTCGATACCGTCCATTTTAGGCATCATGATGTCCGAAATTATAATGTCGGGTCGCTCACGGTTGGCGGCTTCAAATGCAACCTCCCCGTTTTCAGCCTGAACGATATCATAACCTGCTTTCGACAAACTTATATTCAGAAGTCTGAGTACATTGGGATTATCATCAACGATCAGTATTTTTTGACTCATGGTAAAGCTCCATGATTCCTTACTTAACCCGGTACAACGGATTAATCGTTTTCGGTTTTAGTCTTTTCAACCATGCTGCGGTAACTTTGTGATTGATTTTTACCGGATTGTACCGCCAGTTTCAGGGCTCTGGTGCAAGCCTCCAAAAGATCATGTGCACTGCCAATACCATTTACATCCTGTCCATACGTTGCCATACCCAGATTAATGTTTAAATTTTGCAATTCGTTACGCAATTTATTGGATATGTTTTTTACTTTAACGATTTCATCATCCAAAAAGTTGATGTTTAAAAGCGCGACTTTTAATCGTTCCTGCTCATAAAAGGCGCCTTGCTGGTCTGTTTGCGGTAACATTATATAGAATATGTCCTCATCGCTGTGCGACATGATGTCCGAAGCCCGTGTGCGTCTCAGTAAATCATTTGCGATTTTCATCAAAATGTAATTACCAAGCTGGTGGCCAAAGATGCTTGTAATTTTATCAAAATCGTTAATTTGCACGGCAACGAGAGACAAGGGATTACCGTACCGCTGACTGCGGGCAAATTCCTCATCCAGTCGCCTGGTAAAAAACAGAAAATTATACAAACCGGTGCTATTATCGATTACCGCTTTTTTATCGATGGCTTGCGCTTGTTGTTGCAATCGGTCTAATTCGTTTAAAATTTTTTTATTTTTCAGCGCCAGATGTTCATTTTGTGATTTCAGATGGCTCAACATTTCAGTTCGTTTTATAATGGCTTTACAGCGTGTTACCAGCTCTTTGGAATTAAACGGTTTGATAAGATAATCATCGGCGCCTAATTCCAGAGCAATCACACGATGTTTAGCCTCGGTATAATTCGCGCTTAAAAAGACCACTGGAATATCTTTTGTATTGTGGTTTGCCTTTAAACGCCGGCAGGCTTCAAATCCATCCATTACCGGCATCATACCATCGAGCAGAATCAGATCCGGTTGTATTTTCAGGGCGCTGTTCAATGCTTCTTTACCGTTCATTACCTTTTCCACTTCTAAACCATGAAAAAGGAAAATCTGCTCCAATGTTTCCAACATTTCTTTGTTATCATCCGCCACAAGCACTCTGGACATGGCATTGTTCCTCTGAAAATTAGAATCGTGTACGTTGGCTCATCCGCACCGATAATTGTCGACCGATATACGGTATTCATCAATACGATACGTCAATGGATGCAATTTTTTTTGCGGACTGAACAACCACACAAAATTAAACGCGGCCTTACTCGCTTATCTGCTTTGAGTAACTTTCGGCGTCCAGCAAGTCCTTTAAATCTTCTTCATTGCTAATTTTAATCTGAACCATCCAGCCTTCACCGTAAGGGTCCTGATTGACCGTCTCCGGCTTATCCTCCAGAGCTTCATTAACCGCAACGATTTCTCCGGATACCGGTGAAAACAAATCGGCTACCGCCTTTACAGCTTCGATCGTTCCGAAACTGTCCGATTTTTCAAACGTGTCTCCCACTTCCGGGAGGTCCACATAAACCACATCGCCTAACTCGCCCTGAGCATAATCCGTTATGCCTACGGTTAAAACATCGTCTTCAATCCGTGTCCATTCGTGATCCGTCGTGTACTTTAATTCTTGCGGTACGTTCATAAGTCCTCCAAAAAATTACCTTTTTTTAATCTTCCAACAAGTTTATGCGATCCAGAAATCCGGTGTCAAACACACCGTCGACAAATTCTTTACGTGAAATGAGTTTTTTATGAAACGGAATGGTCGTTTTAATACCCTCTATAATAAATTCATCCAAAGCCCTGTGGAGGCGAGCAATGGCTTCCGTTCTGGTAACACCATATGCGATCAGCTTAGCCACTAATGAATCGTAATGCGGCGGTATCTGGTAGCGTTCATAAGCATGACTATCCACGCGTATACCGGGCCCTCCCGGAACATGAAACGTTTCGATCGGGCCCGGATTGGGCATGAAATTTCGCTCCCAATCTTCGGCATTAATTCGGCATTCAATCGCATGTCCTTTTAAAATCAAATCCTCCTGTTTATAAGGCAGGGGCTCGCCCGCGGCCACACGTATTTGATCCTTTACCAGGTCTTTATCGTACACCATTTCTGTTACGGGATGTTCCACCTGAATACGCGTATTCATCTCCATGAAATAGAAATTATTATCTTCATCAAGCAAAAATTCAATTGTACCTGCGCCTTCGTAACTCACATTTAAAGCGCCTCTCACAGCTATTCCTCCCATCTCATCGCGCAAATCCTGGCTTACAGCAACCGACGGCGCCTCTTCGATTAACTTTTGGTGTCGCCTCTGAATGCTGCATTCCCGTTCGCCAAGGTGAACAGCGTTTCCGTGTTGATCAGCCATGACCTGAATTTCAATATGGCGGGGGTTCTCAATAAATTTTTCAATATACAAATTCGGATCGCCAAAGGCGCCCTGAGCTTCGGCCTGGGCCATTTGGTAATTCATTTGAAATTGTTCCATGCTTCGTACGATGCGCATTCCGCGTCCGCCGCCTCCCGAAACGGCCTTCAGGATTACCGGAAATCCGATGGATTCCACCAGTTTTTTACCTGTTTGAAAGTCGGGAACAACGCCTTCGCTGCCCGGCACAACCGGCACGCCCGCCTTTTTCATAAGCCGTTTTGCTTCCGATTTGTTGCCCATAGCGCGAATGACTTCAGCAGAGGGGCCTATAAACTTCATGTTGCTGGAATTACACATATCGGCAAATTCATTATTTTCGGCCAAAAAACCATAGCCGGGATGAATAGCGTCGGCGCCGGTAACATCGGCAGCGGCCAGTATGCGTACGGGATTCAAATAACTTTCACTGCTCGGCGAAGGCCCAATGCAGACCGCTTCATCAGCGAAACGCACCGGCAAAGAATCCACATCCGCTTCAGAATGGATAGCGACGGTCGATATACCCAATTCTTTACATGCACGAATAATTCGTAATGCAATTTCACCACGGTTGGCGATCAGTACTTTCTTGAACAAGAATGCCTCCTCTGTTATCGTTGTAATGCTTGCTCCAAATCGGATAACGTTTTGCGCAGCTTTTGGTTTTCACCTTCGAGTTCTGAAATTGTCTTTCTTAATGCTTTAATGGATTCGGTATTCCTTTGTTGCTTCCGTTCAAGAATCGGGCGTTTCGCATTAAAGTACAAATTTAGAATTTTTAACCAATTATTACAAGCCGAATGATAACGGCTTTGAGGAAACCGGCTTTTGAAATCTTCAAATCGCGCTCTGGCTTCTGCATAATCGAGGAACGGGTTGGCGCTGTCCGCGATTACACAAATATAAGCCCGACGATACGCGGCGTCATCCGCATGGGCATGGCGTGGATATTGGGAACGAAAGGCATCCATGACTTTAACAGCCCGCTCATATCTCCGATTTTTCAAAAGATGATCCACATGCTCTACAACACCGCGGCCATCCTCCTGATGAACGTCCGGGTTTTTGTGTTGATTTAAAAGTGTACATTTTAATAAAAATATACTTAGAATGCTAATTGACAGACCTATTTTAACGCTGTCTTTTATCAAATACATAATGGCTGCCCGGTTTTTGTTTGGCAAGTTTTTTTAGTTCGCCTGCAATTTTTGATATCTCAGCCATATTGTTTAAAGGCCGGTTACGATTTGTAACCACCGCAATGGACAGGGCCACCAAAGGGAATTTTTGTTTTCTGCCGCGGCGATTCGTGGCAATAATATACCCCCTCTGTGCATCTTCTTCATCATAAAAGCGCCTTGCTTTATCATTAATTTCGCTGATGATTGCCTTACATATCGCCTCAGCTCTTTCGGGTACGCTAATAAATACAAAATCATCGCCGCCAATGTGGCCCACAAAATCCTCATCCGTTCCGTATAGCTGAACTGCATTTTGCAATACATTGGCCGTGAACAAGATGATTTCGTCTCCTCGCATAAAACCGTATTTATCGTTGTACGCCTTAAAATTATCCAGATCGCAATAACCGACGGCAAGTGGTTGATTTTGTTCAATACGATTTTGTATCACTCTCTGGATGGCATGATTGCCCGGCAGTTTGGAGAGAGGGTTGCTGTCAAGGCTTTGTTGATAGCGCCTCAATACGGCATGGATACGTTTTGTTTTCTCCTGCGGATCCATTTCTTTAGTGAGATATTCATCGGCGCCTTCTTCGAAACTGGTTAATTTCTCTCTCAATTCATCCGATGCGGTTAAGATAATAACCGGCAAATTTATGTATCTGGGTTTTTGTTTGATTTCTCTGCATACCTCATGACCGTCTTTTCCAGGCATGCTTAAATCCAACAAAACGATATCGGGATTCACTTCTTCAAGTTTTTCCATTCCTTTATAGCCGTCGCTGGCAAAATACACATCGAAGCCGTCGTCCATTAAAGGTACACCGATCAGATCGTATTGCTCCATATCATCATCAACTAAAAGAAGTTTAAGGGCTCTTGTCAATCCAGCCAACCTCCTTCCTTTGCAACGTTTCGGTTTCGGGGGAGTGTTATGGTAAAGGTTGTACCGTGGCCCTCCTTACTATCGACTGTTATGCGCCCGCCATGAGCGGATACGATTTGCGATACGATGTAAAGGCCAAGGCCCGTTCCTTTGACGGAAATGGATTTGGAGTTGGAGGCGCGATACAGTTTTTCAAAGATATATGGAATTTCCTTTTTTGGGATGCCAATACCATAATCCCGAATTTCTGTTAATATTAATGGGAATCGTTCTTTAACGGTTATATCAATTTGACTGTCCTGTCTTGAGAATTTAACCGCATTATTAATAATGTTTTGGAATACTTCCTTTAACTTGTCGGCGTCGGCTTCCGCCTCGATAACTTTCTTCGCAAAATTTAAATTAACCTTCATATTTTTTTCTTTAATGGTTGGGGAAAGGTAGACCAAAACTTCGGTCGCAATTTTTACGAGATTAACCGGCCCGTATTTAAGCTTAATGCGACCGCTGCCATAGGATGCACTGTGTAATATGTTGGTGATCAGACGTTGCAGGGTTTCGTAATTGCCGTTTATGATGGCAAGAAGCCGTGTTTGCTGAGGACTCCTGCTATCAGACAATGATTGCTCCAACAGGCGCGTCGCCTGTCTGATGGAGCTGAGCGGACTTTTCATTTCATGGGTAAATTGCGACAACATGGTATCTTTATACGATTCATTCTCGCGCAATCGGGTACTCAATTGTTCGAAGGTCGCACCCAATTCTCCGATTTCATCATTGGGTTTATTTCGGATGGTAATATTGTAATCCTGCATTGCCATGCGATTAACGCCTTCCTTCAAGGTCTCGATCGGTTTGGTTAAACGGCGTGCGCCTATAAATGCAATTAAAACCGTTACAAGGAAGATAAAGATTTCAGCCCCGATGATCCCCCATTGGGTTTTCTGTGCAATAAGCGCCATTTCATTGTAGCGTGATATACCCTGTTCGCCAATGATTTTATTAAGATCCGCAAGCAGATTCCGCAATTGTTTAATATCTTCTTTTACCTGTGTATCGCGGAGAAATCGCGCATTCGACTGCTGACGTTGGCTGATATAAAAGATTGTTTTCTGCATTGCATCACGCGTAGCTCGCCAGCGTCGATGAACCCGTGTGCTTAAATTGGAGATTTCCTGACTGTAATGGAATTTGCTGTTCTCGCTTATGGCGCCATAGATAACATTATGGACGGTATGCAGCCACCGGTCGTACCAGGGGCGCTCATATCCGAATGACAGATTATGTCGTAATTTTTTCCAATTGGAATCGTACCGTTCGATCGATTGATTCAGATCATCGATTTTGGACTGTCGGGATTCTGCGGGTATAAACAGTACAATATAATCAGCGTTGAGGTCTTCGAGATATTGTAATTGTCTGGAAACATGAATGACGCTATGAATATCCTGACGCACATGTCCGCGCAAAGACGTGGTCAGTTCCCTTATTTCAATTATAAACCAAAGTAATGCGAAGCTGAAAAGTAGAATTAAGAAAAGATAACTAAAAAAGAGTTTAAATTTTAATTTCATTGTTCATTATTTAGCACTAAAATCGCCGTTTCTGAGGGCGGGAATAGCTAATCAAACGGGCGATGACTGTCTGCTCAGGATTTTTCGATAAGGAAGAGTACCTGGTTGTATTCGACAGGTTGGGCATTCTCAACCAAAACTTTTTTAATGGCACCGCTAACTTCCGATTCGATCTCGTTCATTAATTTCATAGCTTCGACGATGCACAACGTTTGCCCGACAGCGACGCTATCGCCCACCTCCACATAAGGATCGGCGTCCGGCGCAGGCGAACGGTAAAAGGTACCAACCATCGGCGCTCTTACTTCGTATAAATCGCTTTGTTGTTTATCTTCGGCGCCTGCCGCGGTTTGAGGCGTTTCCTGTTTTTGCTGGGGCGCCTGTGTTTGCGATTCAGGCGCTTGTTGCGGCGTTGCTGGCATGGGCATCATCTGGGGTTGCGTCGCAAAAAACTGGACTTCGGAGCCACCCTGCTGTCCGTTCGCGTTTTCCATATGTTTTGTTATGCGAATTTTCTGTCCTTCCTCTTCAATCTCTATTTCGTTAATTTTGGAATCATCGATCAATTTTACCAGTTGACGAATTTGTTTTAAATCCATTGAACCTCCCTGGACATAATACACTCACAATGTTTCATTAAAGGCATGTTGCCTCTTTTTCAAAATAAATTAAGCAAACTTCCGCAAAATTTATATCTATTTCATCCAATGTGCAAACCAAACTCTAATATTCCCTTGTTTCTTTTTTAATTCGGGAGAATTCATCAACAAGCATATCAACCTTCTCGTCGCTTAAAAGCGTGGTATTGATCCGGGCGTGTTTCAGTTTCAACAGATCAATTTCAGCCTTCACAAATTCTTCATTAAAGTAACTCGCTTTATTCGTCACCCGGCCATGCGGATCAATAATCTCAGAGCCGCCCCAAAACATCAAACCATCTTCCACGCCGACCCGGTTTGCAAAGATAATGTAAGACGTCGTGGTAATCGCAAGCGCCCGATTAAGCACTTCCCAGGTATGCACGTTTTCCGGTTTATCGCTCTCATCAAGACCACGCGCCACGCCCGCGGAAGAGACCAGAATAATTTTGGCGCCGTCGTGCGCCAGAATAATCCCGGAAGTGGGATGCCACATATCTTCGCATACGAGCAGCCCCAATCGTTCCCAGTTGGCATCAAATGCGCGTATGCGATTGCCTGCGCTGAAATAGCGTTTCTCCTCGAACAAACCGTAAGTGGGTAGATACACCTTGCGATGACGGGTTAACAAACGACCGTTTTGAAAATATACCAGGCTGTTAAATATTTCAAAGCGGTCGCTCAGCTCTACCATACCGAGCGCAATATCGATTTTTCGACTGTACGTTTTTAGCTGATCAAGTTTTTGATCATCAACGCTTAAGGCTACATCGTATACGGCGTCCTTCAACGAATAACCGGAGAGTGAAAGTTCGGGGAAAATAACGAGCTCGCACTGTTCTTCGATAGCTTTTTCTATATATCGATAGTGGTATTCGAGATTTTTATCCACCTCACCCAGCACCGATGGAATTTGTGCGATGGCAATGGATTTAATGTTTTTTTGTTTATTCATAATTTAGATTTTAATGTATTGACCGGATTTGAATCGTTTTATTCTTTTATGACCGGTGCCGCGTTCCGATCAAAGAGCCTAATTGATCAATCCGCGTGTCGGCGCGGGAAATCGCCCGCCGCGGTGGATAAATATCTGGTTGTTGAGTTGGGATACTTCCATGATCGGCGCGGCGCCAAGTAAGCCGCCGTAATCCACCGTAGCGCCCACATCCTTGCCGGGCACAGGGATAATTCGTACGCCGGTCGTTTTATTATTCATAATGCCGATAGCACATTCATCCGCTATAATGCCTGCAATAGTCTCAGCTTTGGTTTTGCCGGGAATGGCGACCATGTCCAATCCGACGCTGCAAACGCTTGTCATGGCTTCCAGCTTTTCAATGGATATACTGCCGCGTTGCACTGCCCGGATCATACCGTCATCTTCGGAAACGGGAATAAAGGCGCCGCTCAAACCGCCTACATGAGAAGAAGCCATCAATCCGCCTCGTTTAACGGCGTCTGTCAGCAGAGCGAGGGCGGCCGTAGAGCCGGCTGCACCCACGTCTTCCAGACCGATTGCTTTTAAAATACCGGCCACGCTATCGCCGGGAATGGGCGTCGGGGCCAGCGATATATCAACAATGCCAAAGGGAACGCCTTGCAAATCCGCCACGCGTTTCCCGATGAACTCGCCCGCGCGGGTTATTTTAAACGCCATTCGACGTATACGATCACTTAATGCCGCCATATCCATATCATCGGGCGCCTCCCTTACTGCCCGTAAGATAACGCCGGGGCCGCTGATACCGACATTTACCACCACATCCGGTTCCGATACGCCATGGAAAGCGCCGGCAATAAAAGGGTTATCCTCCGGAACATTGGCGAATACTACCAGCTTGGCGCATCCCAGCGCCTGACGGTCCGCCGTTTTCTCCGCCGTGCGTTTAATAATTTCACCCATTAAGCGCACCGCATCCATATTAATGCCGGCCGGCGTTGTCGCCACATTAACCGAAGAACAGATATGTTTGGTTTCCGCAAGCGTTTCGGGTATGGCAGCTAACAAGTTATATTCTCCCATGCTAAATCCTTTTTGAACCAGGGCTGAAAAACCGGCAAGAAAATCAATTTCAAGCTCTTCGGCGGCTTTATCCAGCGTTTTAGCCAGCTCAATAAAATCTTCCTTGTGGTATCCATCGGCGACAACGGAAAGAGGCGTAATTGCTATTCGCTTATTGGCAATGGCAATACCGTAGTCCGATTCAATTTTCCGCGCCGCCGTTACATGTTTGCCAGCCGTCCGCATCACTTTGTCGTACACATTGCGTTTCAGTTGTTGCAAATTATCACTGCTGCAATCTCTCAGATTAATGCCCATAGTGACGGTTCGGATATCGAAGTGTTCCACTTCGGTCATGCGGATGGTTTCAAGAATTTCTTCGAGTGCGATCGGCATACTCAGACCCTGTGCATGGCATTAAATATTTCTTCGTGCTGTGTAACGACTTTCAGTCCAAACTGATTGCCGCGATCGGTCACCGCTTTCTGGAGATCTTCGAAGGAGACATCGCATTCCGCCATATCAACCAGCAGCATAATCGTAAAAAATTCCTGCAATATCTTTTGTGAAAGATCTATAATATCACAACCATGCGAGGCCAATACACCGGTGATACCGGCCAGAATGCCTTTCTGGTTTTTTCCGAATGCCGTAATGATGATACGATTGTTACGGCGATTCTTCGCAGATGCATACGGCGTACTTTGTTGCGGTTGGGATTGTGTCCCAGCTTGCTCGGAATCGATACGGTCGACGGCTTTTTTGACCACCTGCTCCACCGCTTCGGGGGTGGCTTCTTCACCCAATTGTTTCACGGCCTCCTGTGCTATACGTCGGATATCGGCTTCACTCAAATTTTGCATCAGGCACCACCCGATTTCTTTTTAACAGATTTGGATTTACGCTGTGTTGTGGCGTGCGCTTTATCATCGTTTTCTTTTTCTTGTAATAAATCGCTTTGGGAAACCACACCTACCAGATGTTTGTTGACGTCCATCCGATCAACAATACCAACCACCGCGGCTTCGATACTGAGCGCGGAGGGATTTTGCGGATAGATCGCCTGCCGGGCGGCATGGCCGTAGGCGCAGATAACGGTTTCACCGACGCCGGCGCCGAGTACATCGGCTACAATAACCACATCCGTTAACGGATCGCTGTTCAGATTAACGGGATTAACAATGAGGAAACGCAGATTTTTCAGATTGTCGGTTTTTTTGGTAGACCAAACCGAACCGACAATTTTACCTAAAAACACGATTGTTTGCCTTTATGTTATTTAAAATGACCGCTGATGCTTCACAAAACATTAATGTAAGAGTTTTTCGTTTTATTTGCAATCCTCGATGCCTTTGTCTGGCGTGAATCGCAGATAATCGCGCCGTTCTTATATCATTCGGTTTAATCGGCATTATTGTACGGGAAACGATTTAAGACGGGTTGTAAAGCCGGTGTTCTCTGATATATTGATAAACGCCGGGGGGCAACAAACTTCGGCAAGACTTATTTTGCCGAATACGCTCCCGGATCTGGCTTGAAGAAATTTCGATGATCGGCGTGTCCATATACATGAATGGTGTGGATTCATCCGGCGTTTGATTTGTCGTGTTCAATTTGCGACGATAAACGACAACGGTTGCCAGTGCTAAAATATTGCGTGGTTCTTTCCACCGATCGAATTCGGGCACATTGTCTTCACCGATAAGATAGAACAGTTCCGTATCGGGGTTATTATCCCTCATATACCGAAGCGTATCGATGGTATAAGAAATATCGCCGCGATCCAGTTCCAACGTACTGACTTCAAAGTCCGGATAATCGTCGGTAGCCAATTCGAGCATTTTTAAGCGACGCCGGGGAGTTGTTATTTCCTTGTGTTTTTGAAAAGGATGTCTGTAATTCGGAACGAAGAGGACCTTGTTCAATTGCAGGGCATCCAACATCCATTCGGCCACAATAAGATGGCCCAGGTGGACGGGATTAAAAGTTCCGCCGAGGATGCCCCACCGAGGCCGTTTTAAATAGGGAGACATGCGGGCAATCTCATTCCGGCAGATCGCTTTCAGCGTCTTTCACTTTATTCAATAAATCGCTGTAAGCAAACTGAGATTTAAATTTTTCAATTTCTTTGCTTGCTTTGGTGTAATCTTCAAGCTCCATCAATGCCTGTATTTTGCCAAACATGGCATCATCCGCCCAGTCGGTGTCATAATACTCGTTAAGCAGTTGATCGTAATAAAGAATCGCCGCTCTGTATTCGTGCATCTTCCTATAAATTTCGGCGTTACTATATTTCTTTTTCGCCAATTTGTTGCGTAATTCGGCGATTCGTTTTTCCGCTTTTTCTTTCAGGGAGTGATTGGGGTACTCCTCTATAAATAATTGGTAATTACGGATAGCCTTGAAGGTATACTCCTGATCCAGAGCCGGTCTCGGCGAAAGCCTGTAATAACTTTCCGCCATTTTAAACATGGCTTTTGGAACAAGCGGGCTGCGGCTCATGTTCTTTATTAACTTTTCATACTCAGCTGCGGCAATGAGATGTTCATCCATATTAAAGTGGGATTCCGCAAGAAAGTATTGAGCGCTATCCGCCACCGAACTGCCGGCATAACGCAGAGTAACGACCGTAAATTCATTGGCGGCTTCAAAATAATCTTCTTCTTCAAATTTTTTCTTGGCATACTCAAAATACTGTGTAGGGCTCCAGTCTGGTTTTGGTTTGTTCCCGGCGCATGATATGATGAGAACGAGTATTAAAATATGGGCCAAATATTTCAAACCCTTTAGCCGTTGTTTCCGCATATAGATTCATCTCCAATACAAAAAGCATATTAAATTAACATTTGAACCGTTCATATAGTGCATTGCAATCATAATTGCACGCTCTTTAAACCTTAGCTGGCTCGAATTGTTCACGGCTGTTGGCTTTGGATTTTAGGTGCGTAATGAAAAAAATAGATAAATAAGAGCACTAACCGAACCGATCACCAATGCCGGCTCCAAATACGCCGACCAAGCCGAGGCTTGTATTTCGCGACCTCTCAAAAATCCGTAATTGCCGCGATTTAATTGGGTAATACGGTTTGCTGCGACCGTATCGCTAACGGTCTTCTGCCAATCAAAAGCCTTTAAAACCACCTCTCGTTTTCTGTCTTCTATCCAGCCTTTGAGATGGTATCGCAGTCGCCGCTCCATATCGCTGGTTAATCCCATAAGAAAGCGCGGCCGTTCGATATAACAAATCGCGACATCAAATCCCGCAATCACCATCAAAGTATCAGCTTCCGCCTCAATTCGGAATCCTTTGCTCGACAGATAAGGAATACAAACGTTTTTAAAGAACAATTGTTGTTCGTTTTCAACGCTGTTGAATCGGAGTCCAATAGCCTGCGTTACAGGATCGGCTTTTGAACCGTTTACAAAGAGCGAATCAAGCAGTCCCTTAACTTCATTCTCCAGACGCGCAGCGTTATTAAGATTTGTCGCGTCCGCACGGGACATGGCTATTAATGCATATAAACTTAAAAATAACAACCTTAAAACCACGGATTGAAAATAGTTAGTTCGAAAAATTATTGCAAATCTTTCTCCCGCGCCCCGGTCGCGGTCCAATACCCCGGCAAGCTTTTGAATTGTCATGGATTCTCAATATTAATGGAGCTCATTGGTTCAAGAGGCCTTGATTATCTTGTATATTGATGCTTTTACATAATGATTTAAATAAAGAGTATTCACCTATTATAAATGGATTTCCCGATCATTGTTTGCCGACTCATAAAGGGCGTCAATTAATCGCATAAGGTAAACCGCATCCTCAAGGGAAGACCTGTTTTTCTCCTTTTTTTCGATAACGCGTATAAAATGCTGAATCTCTCTTTCGTAAGCCCGGAAATAACGATCACGGCTGCTGTCTTCATCTGTCATCGGTGTTACATTAACCAGCTTGCCGTGCAATTCTTTTTGAATTCTCAGCGGGTTGAGGTAAGCAGATCCTTTTTTACCAAACAAGTGGGTGTACACCATATCTCGATCGGTGTGCATACGCCAGCTTAGCTCCACCGTGATGGTAACATTGTCTTTCGTATGAATGACCGCAAGAGCTGCATCTTCTACCTCATATTCGGGATTCAGGGAATAATCATACATGCGTACGGACTTAATTTTTGGCAACTCCATCAGAAAGAGCGCCAAATCGATGAGTGGTGTACCCATATCAATTAAAACGCCTCCCCCCGCGTAATCTTTTTTCCCCTGCCAGGGCTGGATAGGGGATTTAAGCCATTTTTTAAGCCAACCGGTTTTAATATAGAAAATATCCCCCAATTCCTGATTGCGGATAAACTCTTTTAGCGTAAGCACGTCTTCACGAAAACGATTGTGCATACCAACCAAAACATTCAACTTTTTCTTCTCGGCAAGTTCGTTTAACTTTTCCACATCCTGTGCGTTCAACGCCGCTGGTTTTTCAATCAATACATTAATACCGTTATTCAGAGCCATGTATGCCATCGGATAATGGTAAAAACTATGGGTACAAATATGCAGGACATCCAGCGCTTCCTGATTGATCATATCATCAATGAGCTTATAACCATTCGGGATTTCAAAACGTTCGGTTAAAGCACCGATTTTGTTATCGTCAATATCACAGATTGCGGTTAATTCAACTTCCGGTATTTTCTTCAAAACAGGGATATGTACAACCTGGGCTATACTACCCACACCAACAACGCCAACTTTTAATTTAGACATAAATCACTCCCGTACAAATGCCTGATATTTAATCTTGTTCAATACGCGTACTGCCTGGTTTGCCTCCCCCACATTGGCAAAAGAGAGCCTGAAAACTCCGCCTTCCTTTTCGCGAATTTTTAACAATTCGATGTCGCGAATGTCAATGCCTTCGTTCGACAATGCGTTGGCAATTCTTGCAACTACGCCGACTTCATCATTAACATAAACCATCACATCCACCAGTGGAGTTATAAATCCTTTTGATGCCTTGGGCACCATAGCACGATAATCTCGGGCGGCCTCAAAAAACGGCGCCAGCGCTGTAAGATTATCCCGAATTTTTCGCAAAAAGTCAATAGTTTCATCCATGACCTGGCGAATATTTCTCTGGTTAGAATCTATAATATCCTGCCATATATGAACGGGACTGGAAGCAACCCGCGTCATGTCCCGGAATCCACCTGCCGCCAATTGCAGGTAGGGAAAGTCGTCATCGTTTTTATCTCCGACAACATTAACCAAAGCCACAGCCAGCAGCTGCGGAAGATGGCTTATTGCCGCCAAGATACGGTCATGTCGCTCCGCGTCGAGAAACAGGACCCGTGCTTTCAAAGATTGCAGAAGCGAAGTAAGAGGCGCGTAATACGCCTGCTCATTTTGATTTTGTGAAGAGGTTAAAATATAAACCGCATTTTCATAGAGTAAGGGATTGGCAGCATTGATTCCGCTCCGTTCGGCGCCGGTCATGGGATGACCGCCAATAAAATTTCCGCTGAAATGTATTGATCGTACATATTGCAACACTTTGACTTTCGTGCTGCCTATGTCGGTTACAATGGTGGACTCATTAATGACGCCGTTCAACTCATCCAAATGTTTACAGATAGTATGAATGGGCGTGCATAGAAAAACGATATCTTTATCTTTACAGGCGTCCGGCCACTCACCAACGCGTTTATCGATGATCCCTCGTTCGATAGCGCGTTGTAGAACCGAGTCATAATCATAGCCATAAACGACTACATCATCCCGATTTTCTTTTAATGCCATAGCCAACGATGCACCCATAACACCGAGGCCGGATATAACCACACGTATCATTGAATTCGTTGTCGTTCGATTTACTGCTTATATGCTTACCGTCTACGCATCGTATGGAGCGTTCGGATCGACAATGGAGCTACTTTTATACTCAATGTCGCCGTTTAGTGAGGTACGGGCATTTGAAGTGATTTGCCGACAACCTCCGAAATGACTTTAATCTGATCCATGAGATCCTCAAACTGTTCGGGATAGAGTGATTGTGCGCCATCGGATAACGCTTTTTCGGGATCGTGATGTACTTCCACCATGATACCGTCGGCTCCCGCGGCAACAGCGGCGCGCGCCATCGGTATAACTTTATTACGGATGCCCGTGCCGTGCGAAGGATCGGCGATGACAGGTAAATGACTCAGTTTTTTCACTACCGGGATGGCGCTGATATCAAGCGTATTTCGCGTATAATTCTCAAATGTACGGATGCCGCGTTCGCAAAGCATAACGTTGGGATTACCGCCCGAAAGAATATATTCCGCTGAGAGCAGCCACTCCTGGATGGTTGCCGAGATGCCCCGCTTCAAAAAGACGGGTAGTTCCATATCGCCAAGGGCACGAATAAACGAAAAATTCTGCATGTTACGTGCGCCAACCTGTATGATATCCGCGTATTCGGATATCAACGGCAGTTGGTCTTTATCCATGGCTTCGGTTATAACAATCATATCATTCCGGTCGGCCACATCACGGAGGATTTTCAAGCCTTCCTCGCCCATTCCCTGAAAAGAATAAGGCGATGTACGTGGTTTAAAGGCTCCGCCCCGCAGAATACGGACGCCTTTGGCGGCCAGTCGCTCGGCAATAGCTTGCATCTGCTCACGGGATTCAACGGAACAGGGACCTGCCATGACGGTTAATTCCTGCCCGCCAATCTCAACATCTTTAATGCGTATCACCGTATCGTGATCTTTGAACTCGCGACTCACCAGTTTGTACGGTGCCGTAATACGGTAGGCATCTTCCACGCCCGGTAATACTTTCCAGTCGCGAACATCCAGTTTTGCCGTATCCCCGATTACGCCCAGAAGTAAATGCTCCAGTCCCATGGACCGGTGTATTTTAAAGCCCTGCTCGTGCAGACGTTCTTCAACATGTTCAATATCATGCTGGCTTGCATTTTTCTCCATTATAATGACCATGAATGTTCTCCTTAATAATTCATGTACTTATTGATTTCATTAATTTTACATTAAATTAAAATTTGTATAAAATTACAGGCCTTCTTCCCTGCCTCGCCTGTTAAGTACGGATTGTCGATCCAAATATGACTGCAATATATAAACCGCTGCAATCTGATCAATGGAATGGCGCTGCCGGCTCGGTTTTTTACCCACATTATGCAGCGCCTGCTCTGCCATTTTAGTCGTTAGTCGTTCATCGACGCCCTCGACCGTAACGGGCATGTGTTCCCTTAAACGTTCGATCAGATCAAGAACTTCTTGCGTTTTTTTTGAGGCTCCCCCCTTCATGCGATAAGGGACGCCAACAATCATTTTTGTAACTTTCCGTTCTGTGATGATTCTCTCCAGCTCCGCGATCAATTGCCTCTCATTTTTATATTGAATCGTGGCGAGGGGATGAGCTAACATGCCGAGACCGTCGCTTACGGCCACTCCGATCCGTCGTTCGCCTATGTCAAGCGCTAATATTTGTCTGCTCATCATATGTATTCCCGGAACGCATTCACGGT
Source organism: uncultured Calditrichaceae bacterium (assembly GCA_964542915.1). Taxonomy (GTDB): domain Bacteria; phylum Calditrichota; class Calditrichia; order Calditrichales; family Calditrichaceae; genus CAZIVP01. The sequence goes on from CAZIVP010000002.1 coordinate 143,583, forward strand.
TCGACTAATGGTCTTTGGTTCATTCTTTCATAATAATTTATAAATCTTATTTTGAACCGGTGTGATATTGGGCAGGAATTTAGCAAAATTATAACCATATACGTAATTTTTTTTCAAACAATGGGGTCATGAAACGCTCATTACAAGATTCGTTCGTATGGGTTCCCGGAAAAACCTCCCTTTAACTCTGACCATTTAAATCAAAAAATTAAAGTTGCAATCCGCTCTCTCCCATGCCGGATACTTTTTTCTGTCTCAGGGCAGAAATGAGGACATCGCCATAAACATGCCAATCTTAACTTTTGAAATCCGATGACATTTAATTGATTAAAACGACGCAGGTGGGTTACAAGAAACCTTTATATAACTAAAAAATCCCGAAGGGCGCCATCATTTGCGATCACGGGATTTAATCAAGCTGAAAGCAACTTAAATCTTACGGACAATTATACTTGCTATTTATGGATCATTATTTTTCATGAATGGGATCCTTCAATACATCCTTAAGCAACTTGCCTGCTTTAAAGTGGGTTTTTCGACGGGCGGGAACATAAATAATTTCGCCGGTGCGGGGATTTCGCGCTTTGGGCTTGGGTTTGGTTTTCTTAACTTCAAACACACCAAAGTCTCTTATCTCAATTCGGATTTCCGGATCAGCTTCGCTCAGTATTTTTCGCAAAACTGTAAAAACGGCATCGACAAATCGTTCGGCTGTGTAAATTTTTTCATCTAACTCCTGAGCCGTGCGCTTGGCCACATCTTTCTTCGTTACCGTTCTCATGAATTATCCTCCATTGCAAATAACCCATAAATAGCAATTAAATTTATATTTATTTTAAAGATACAACGTTATCAACTTTAAATCAAGTTCATTTTCAAGAATTAATTCCTAAGATTTATTGAACTTAGCGCTTTTTATTTCTCTTTCACCATTTTCTTTAATTCGTCCAGTTTCTGTAAAGCTTGAAGCGGCGTCAGATTATTGACATCCACATTTTGTAAAGCCTGTTTAATCGGCGCTAATTCCTGCTCGCTGAAGAGACTTAATTGATTGGCATCAACCCTCCTGCCGCTCTGCCGCTTTGCAAGCTTTGGTTTTTGTGTTGTGGGCGAAAGTTCGTTTGCTTCCAGATTACTTAATATCTCCCGAGCACGTTCGATTAAAGAAAGCGGGAGACCGGCCATTTGGGCAACATAGATGCCATAGGAATTATCGGTCCCACCTGGTACAATTTTTCGCAGGAAAACCACCTGATCCTGCCACTCTTCCACGGCTACATTGTAATTTTTAATGCGCGGATACAAAATTGCCAGTTCGGTTAACTCGTGATAGTGGGTGGCGAATAGGGTTTTGGAACGAATGTCCTCCTGATTATGAAGGTATTCGGCGACGGCCCAGGCGATGGAAAGACCATCGAAGGTACTGGTGCCCCGTCCTATTTCGTCCAGTAAAATCAAACTACGGTTGGTGGCGTTGTGTAAAATATTGGCGGTTTCATTCATTTCCACTAAAAACGTACTCTCGCCCAGAGCCAAATTGTCCGAAGCACCAACACGTGTAAAAATGCGGTCCACAATGCCGATGTCCGCCTCATCGGCAGGAACGAAAGAACCGATTTGTGCCATAAGTACAATTAACCCTACCTGGCGCAGAAAGGTCGATTTGCCGGCCATATTCGGACCAGTAATAACCCAGATTTGTTCTTGATCCACATCCAGTTGCACATCGTTTGCGATAAAATCTTCCTCCGGAGGCAGACGCTTTTCCACTACCGGATGACGCCCTTGCCGAATACGCAACCGGGTGTGATCGTGAACATGCGGACGTTTGTAGCGGTTCTCGACTGCAGCATTTGCCAGGCTAAGATAACAATCCAATTCGGCAACAAGCCGACTGTTTTTTTGAATCTCACCAACATGAGCGCCAACGCGTTCCCGCAATTCCTGGAAAATTTGATACTCCATATCATTCATTTTTTCTTCGGCGCCAAGGATCTTTTCTTCCCATTCCTTAAGCTCCGGGGTAATATAGCGCTCGGCATTGACCAGCGTCTGTTTTCTTAAGTAAGAATCGGGCACTTTATCTTTGTGTGCATTGGTGACCTCAAGATAGTAGCCAAAGACTTTATTATAATTGATCTTTAATGTGGCGATGCCCGTCGCACGACGCTGTTCCTGCTGATATTCGATTAACCAGTCTTTGCCCTTTTCAGCAGTCTGGCGCAGTTCATCCAGGTCGGGACTGAAACCTTTGCGGATAATACCCCCTTCCTGAATGGTTTGAGGCGGATGCTCCACGATGGCTCGTTCTATGGCGTCGCACAATTCGTTCAGGGCGCTTAGTTCTTCAAAAGTAGTCTTTAAGGAAGTAAGATCGCTTTCCGCAAGGATGGTCTGTATTCCGGGAATGAGCGCCAGGGAGCTTTGCAGGTTTAATAAATCACGTGCATTGGCGCGCCCGGTTACAATCTTACCCAACAGGCGTTCCATATCGAAGACCGACTTCAACTCTTCCCGCAGGGCTTCGCGCACATTCGAATTTTCTACCAGTTCCTCAACAACATTAAGCCGTTTCTCAATCCTTTCCCGATCCAGCAACGGCTGCTGCAACCATTGTTTAAACAGGCGGGCGCCCATTGAACAAACGGTAAAATCCAGCACCGTCAATAAGGTATCTTCTTTCCGCCCGCTGCTCATCGCTTCGGCGATCTCCAGATTACGCCGTGTGCTTTCATCCAGAACCATATACTGAGTAAGATTGAGCACCTGCAATTGAGTAAAATGTTGTAAGCGGGTCTTATAATTTTCATTGAGATAGTGTATAACTGCTCCGGCCGCTATAACACCTGCCTCCATATCTTCACAGCCAAAGCCTTTAAGAGAATGCGTATTAAAATGATCCAACAAAAGCTGATAGGTATATTCGTGACTGAATATCCAGTCGTCGCGTTTGGTAAAAATTGCGGAGAGGGTGTCTTTGGTTGCAGCATGAAGCTTCTCATATTGGCCCGAGGCGACCAATACTTCTTTGGGTTGAAAACGAATCAGTTGTTCCTTCAATTGCCTGGATTCGAATTCGCTGATGTAAAATGTGCCGGTCGAGACATCCGCCACGGACATTCCGCAGATGTTTTCATCAACAAAAACAGCGACTAAAAAATTATTTGTGCGGCTGTCCAGCAATTTTTCCGAAAGAGTGGCCCCGGGTGAAGCAATTTCCACCACTTCCCTTTTAACAACGCCTTTGGCCAGTTTGGGGTCTTCAACCTGTTCGCAAACCGCCACACGTAAACCGGCATTGAGTAATTTCGGAAGATGATTATCCAGGGCGTGGTAGGGAAACCCAGCCAAAGGCACGTCTGCGCTCTTGCCATGGGCACGTTTTGTTAACGCAATGCCAAGCGTTTTGGCTATTGTTTTGGCATCATCGTAAAACGTTTCGTAAAAATCGCCCATACGATAGAGCAAAATAACATCCTTATAATCGGCCTTAATCCGCAGATATTGCTCCATTAAAGGCGTTGTATTATTACTCTTATTCCTGGCCATTGGAAAACGGATTGATTAAATTTTGAGCGGTTTAATCGGTAAACTGAAATAGAAGGTACTGCCTTTTCCGGGCGTGCTTTTTACCCATACCTTGCCTTTGTGCAGTGAAATAATCTCTTTGCATATGGCCAGCCCCAGGCCTGTTCCTTTAAGCGAAGCATCCTTGCCGGCTTCGGTCTGCTCATATTTACTGAACACTTTGGTTTGTTCTTCCTCGGGAATTCCAACGCCTGTATCGCTAACGCTAACCTGGCTGTACCAATTCTCCTGTCCGGTGAGTTCATTAAATTCCTTGACGAGTTCGCTTTTTACTTTTACCTGGCCGCCTTGACCGGTGAACTTGATGGCATTGCTGAGATAGTTGGTTAATACTTGTTCGATGCGCAAGCGATCCATTTGCTGGAATGAAATATTATCATCAAGCTCCATTTTCAGTGTAACGTTCTTCTTTTCAGCAAGCATGGACTGTTGCTGATAAACCGCATCGATAATAGTGTTAATGGAATGCGTTTCCAGTTCGAGTGTAAACTTGTTGGCTTCCAGTTTGGAGGCGGTCATAAAGTTATCGATCAGCTTTAATACTTTATCCACATTTTCCTTGGCGATGAACAGCAATTCATTTTGTTCTTCCGTGATTTTGCCGACAACCTGATTGCGCACAATATCGATATAGCCCTGGATAATGTTAAGCGGCGAACGCAGGTCGTGTACGATCATTGAATTGAAATCCGCCTTTAATCGTTCAATCCGTTTTTGAGGACGTAAGTCAGCAAGCACACCGAGAAAACCCACATTCTGCAATTGTTCAAAGAGCGGCGTAAAATGGATCTGAAACGGAATGGCCTGGTTATCGTTGGTCATCAACTCAATTTCTTTACCGCTACCGCCGGCTTCGGGTTCCAGTTTATGCGTCTGATTGGCGTCGATATTTTTTAATTCCAGTATCTGCTCCTCCAATTCGCTGCGGTATTTTGCCAGACACAATTCCATTAAGTTTTGACCTACAAGAATTTCACTGGAGGAGTAATTGAGCATTTGAGCCAAGCTGTGATTGGCATAGATGATATTCCCGCTATAGTCGCAGGTAACAAGCCCCATAATCATGGTTTCGGCCAGCCGGCGATATTTTTGCTCCGAAGCTTTTAAGTCTTCGTAAAGGGCTGCATTTTCGAGAGCTACCGCCGCCTGATTGGCAAAATATTCCAAGCTGCGTACTTTGTCTTCGGAAGGACGGACCTGTTCCACAGGATCGTTGACGGCAATATAACCCAGCTCGCGTCCCCGGCTTTGTATGGGCACGATAATCCAGTCGTTCTCGTTCCACTTTTTCCCGATGGAAATGAGAAACCGGCGTCGTTTTTGCGATAGATCGGTTGATTCATCCGCTAATTTATGATCAAAAAAATAGGATTGGCTCAATTTGAAGCTTCGTGGACGTAAAGCATGGTATATGGATTCCGGATACTTCTCCTGGAGGGCTTCGTATTGGTCCTTTTGCAGCCCTAAAACGCAGATATTTTCATAACGTTCTTCATATAAATTTTTACGTTCTAATAAAACGATATTCCATCCGAGGGTTCTGCGGATCGAAGATGCAATTTTTTTCAGGAGATCGTCGATCTCGGATTCAAGCGTGAGCTCTTTTCCCAGTTCGAAAACGCGATCCAGCTGTTTGATCGTCTTTTGAGCGTGTCTTATCAGCCGGCTTTCCAGAAGCATATTGGTGGCTTTCTGAACCATCTGCTCGGCTTCGGAAATCGCACCGTTGGAAAAATGGTTGCTTTGATCCTTCATAGCAACCATGAAGAAGCCTTTGCGTTCGTTGCCAACTTTAACCGAGAATAAAACCATGGCGTTGTATTCATTGCCCTGGAGCGAAGCGAGCTTTTTTAAATCATCGGCCGGATTTTTTATCAGATCATATTGTGAGCTGAGTTTGTTCGATTCGATAAATGCTTCGAAATTCGGATAGTCTTTGACCATTAGCACCGGCGGTTTTTCATTGCTGAACAGATTTTCCTCATTGCCGCGTTGGTAACAATACTGGGGATATAAAAATTTGAATCCTTCGTTGTAATTAAAATAAATGGATACGTCGCCGGCCAACTGTTTTAACAGTTGTTGGCTTAAATAATTTGCAATCTCCTGTTCATCAAGCCGCTGAAAGAGATATTGAATTTCTTCGGTATCTTCGCTCCTCCTCTGATGCTTGCTTTCTTCGAGGTGAAGATTGTTAAGGCGCATTGCCAAAGAGCTTACCACTAAAGCCAATTCATCAAACTGGTTTTGTCCAAGCAAGCGCGGTTTCGAGAACCCGGCAATCAGCACTCCGAACGTGCGGTTATCCACGACCATCGGAAACTGAAAACAGGCCTGTGCTTCCAATCCGGCGGTATTTAGAAATTTAAGAACATAGCTATCGGTGATGCGTTCTGCTTCGATATTGCCGTTATTAAGGTAGTATTCTCTCCAAAGCGGAAGCTCGAATAAATCGTTCTCCGTTTGATTGCTCACGCCTTCCGGCGTCGCCAGTTTTTTGTATTCATACTCCCTGCTATCGGGATTGGCAATCAGCACGATCGAAAACACAGGTTCATAGAGCATACGGATATACTCCGAGAGAATTTCGCCCATCCGGGCCGAATCTTTGATACGCAAAAAATTGAACTGTAATTCGGAAATCTCCTGCAGGCGGTGGGCCTCGCGTTCATAGCGCTGTAAACGCCTGTAATTGGCAAGGTGCATGCGGATTTTTAATTTTAATTCCGGCAACTTGGGCAAAGTGTCCACGATATCGGTGATACCGTGTTTTTCAATTTCCACGCGATCGAATAATTCCATGTCGGGCATCATTGCAATGACCGGCAATTGCCCGGTATTCGAAGCTGTTGTCATTTTCTGCAATATTTTTTTGGCTTTCGCCGTGAGGGCGGCGCCCCATAATATGATATCGGGATTCATGCTCAGGCTTAAATCATACATATTGTCAATATTATTGGCGACGATCACGGTAAAATCGTTTTCTCTTAAATAGTTGGCAATACGTTCCTGCAGCAAAGAGTTTCGATGGATCAATAATACTTTTTGTTTGTACATCATTTTGTTCCCGCTCTGCGGTTAGCGATGATTTTTATAATAAATCGATGCAATGCCTTCCAGGCTCAGATTAAAATCAAAGTCATCGATAAAAGCACTCTGTTCGGTTATAATACCTGCCATACCGCCGGTGGCAATGACCTTACAATCCGAACCCAACTCGTTTTTAATGGCTTCCACAAATCCTTTCAGCATATAAACCGATCCGTTCAGGATGCCGGATTGCATGCTTTCTTCGGTGGTTCGGCCGATAATATTTTTGGGAAAACGTAACGCGACCCGCGGCAACTTGGCTGCTCTTTTGTGCAGAGTATTGATTGCCGTGGTAATACCCGGTGCAATGATTCCGCCGAGATAATCGCCGCGACGGTTAATGCAATCGATTGTGGTTGCCGTACCAAAATCAATAATGGCCAACGGCGTACCATATTTTTCAATTCCCGCCACAGCATTACAGAGACGATCGGCGCCAACGGCGTAGGGATTATGATACGCAACTTTCATATCCATATTCAGGTCAACATCAATAATTATGGGCTCTTTATCGATATAGCGCTGACTCAGCAGACGGTAGATATCCGTTAAATCCGGAACGACCGAGGATATACACACACCCTCCACCTGATTTGCTTCGAATCCTTTTTCCCTCAGTAAATACGTAAACACAGCACCGATCTCATCTTCCGTACGATTGGCATCGGAAGAAATCCGCCAATCAGCCTGCAGCCGTTTGTCGCGAAACAAGCCCAAAACCGTATGGGTATTGCCGATGTCGATGGCTAAAAGCATTTCATACCTTTGTAATATCGCCCGCAACCAGTTCTTCCACCGAGCCGTCGTTTAAACGATATAATAAATGGCCCTCGGCGTTCACATCGTGGAAATATACCCGTTTTTTTCCTTCCGGACCGGTGATGTCAATTTCCTGGCCAAACTGGTCGCAATACTGCTTCCATTCATACACCACGCTCTCATAATTGGTGCGTTCCAGCTTACAGTACTGTTCTTCAAATTCATTCAAAAATTCAGCTAAAAAGGTTTCCCGATCAATCTCTTTTCCAATCTCTTCATATAAGGAGGTTGCAGTGTCCCGAATCGATTCCGGAATTTCCTGTTTTCGCATATTCAAATTGATGCCAAATCCCATAACCAAAGCGTCTATTTTTCTCTCTTTCAGGATAGATTCCGCAAGGATACCAGCCCCCTTTTTACCGTTGAAAAAGATGTCGTTCGGCCATTTAACATTAATCTTTAAACGCTTTTGCGCGTTTTTATCGCTATCTATAAAGCTTTCGATCGCTTTAATTAAAATATGAGCGGCAGCCAGGGTTATTTTTTGGGTTGCTTCCACATCCTGCTCGGGGCGCAGTATCATGCTCAATAATATGTTTTTCCCTTTTTCGGCGTACCAGGAACGGTTTAACCGGCCCTTGCCCTTCGTCTGGAAATCCGTAATAACGACCGTACCTTCCGGAGCGCCCTTCCTCGCCAGTTCCATGGCTTTCGTATTGGTTGAGTTCAATTCCTCAAAATAAAATAAATTTGTGCCGAACAAACTGGAGCGAAGACGTTTTTTTAAACCTGTTGGGTCCATGTTTATCACGTTTCCGGGAGTTTATCGTTCGATTTTAAAGAATGCTTTAATATAATAGTTTTAACCTCATTTACAAAAGCTAAATTTCGACAGACTAATGGTTTATACAAAAAACGGGGGCCTCAGAAACGACGCCACGCGACGCTGTCGCCAGGTACAATATCATAGCGGTCGGCGAATCCGGCATTGACTTCCACAACATATCGTGCGGGTTTAACGGAAGGATAGGAGCGCTGTGAGTAAGGTTTCGTATATTTCTCCGTATGAACGATTCGATGCTCATTGTTAATAAAAAACATATCCAGTGAAATGGAAGTGTTCTTCATCCAGAAATAACGACTCTCTTCCTCATCAAAAATAAACAACATGCCTTGTGTTTCCGGCAGGGTTTTGCGATGCATTAAGCCCCTGGCTCTGGTATATTCGTTTTGCGCAATTTCGACCACAATATTGATTTTTGCCTTTCCCGTCGAGTCATAGAACGTCAACGCTCCCTGGCCCAGTTGCGCCACGCTCTTAGCCTTGAGATCGGCCGGATTATCGGCCTGGGCCCTTGTGGTGGAACGACCGTCGTCCAACGCATAATACAGGCCGGCCACTACTGAGGCTATAAACAGCACTAATACAATCAGCGCCGGAAGACGTTTGTATTTTGAAGCTTGTTTCGTTTTCATATCAGCGCTTTCATGTATCGAACATTAGAATTGATCGGGAACCGTCCATTTAAATGCGCCCTCATCGATGAAATGTTGAATTTGTTCGATCGCTTGCCGGGCTTTACGTTGAACAGCTTCGATTGTATTAAATGCGTTGTGCGGTGTGAGAATAACGTCCTTTCGTTGTGCCAATTGCATAACCGCCTCCGCACGACTTTGATTACTTTGAACGCCCGCTCGTAAATCATGCGCCAAAATCGGTTCATCCTCATAGACATCAAGTGCTGCGCCACGCAGATAACCCTTTTTTAGCGCCTTTAACACATCATCAATCGGCGACATTTCACCACGCGCAATATTAATAAAGACGGGTTGCCTAACGGCCGTTTTAAACAGTTCCAGATTGAAATACGCTTTATTTTGTTCGGTTAGATTCATTGCACACACAATTATATCAGCCAACTGAAGGGCCACATCGGTGTCGATATAAGAAACATCATCATGGCGTTGTACAATATCGACGCCTAATGTTTCCATGCCAAGACTACGGCCAATATTAACAACCTGATAACCGATATTGCCGACGCCCACCACAATCAGCTTTTTACCCTGAACTTCTGAGCCGGAAAGACCGTCGCGTTCAAAACGATAAAATTGTTGCATCTGTTGCGGTAACTTTCGCATTAACGCCATTGCCATCATAATGGCTTGTTCCGCCACTGCGCGATGGCAGTAAACGGGGAGGTATCCTAATTCCAAATGGTTGTTTTTTGATTGCGTTCGAAATTGTATTAAATGATCATAGCCTGTACTGCGCGAAAGTACGCCTTTTAACTGTGGAGACCAAGCAAGCGGCAGTTTCGATTGGGTCCTGATACTTATGACGTCAGCCGGAGGCTTTTGGTGTTGTTCTTCCTGAATGGTTTTCCGGCTAAATCCCGCATCAATATTTGGCGGCAGATGTTGCTTCAATAATTCCTGTTCTTCCTCAAACGCCTCGTAAAAATAAACTTGCATCAGTTTCAATTTTCCGAATTAAAATGGGTTTTTGCGATTTAGTTTAGTACGCCCGTTAACTTACTCCACATCTTTAAATATTTCCAGATAACGTTTGTACGGAATGGCCGTGATGGTCTCTGCTTTAACCGCTCCTTTGGACATCGTAATCATTGCCACCTTGGCGGCTACTTCTTCATTGGGTGCGTCGTAAATATCCATAAAATCATAAGGCCCTAAAAGCGCGTAGTGTTCATGCCATTGAACTTCTGGGCACTTTTCTTTGACGGTCGTAAACCAATCACGTCCAATGGTTTCCCGCGTAGAGGCATCGCCTTTACTACTTGGAGAGAGTTTTGTTAAAAGCACATAAGTCGCCATCATTTCCTCCTGTTCGATTAATCAAAATAACGGTTTCTTACACTGTTAACATACAAGTAAGCGATTCAAAAGGCAACGAAAAAACACTTTATTGACGTACAGGATTCTATCATTGGTCGCCAAACGAACGGAGTATAAATACCCCAGCGGCTGCATGCTTAAATATCTGCGATATACTAAACTTTGGGCCCTTCGAATGGATCGGTGCGGCACCATCTCTCTTTTTCTCTACGCACCATTCAAACGGAAATCGCTTCCTTCTTTCGAATTCGCTCCAATCCGTTCCCGGCGTAATTTTTATGGTAGTATCTGTAGAAAATAAAGCCTGCGATCAACCCTGCCGCAATGAATATCACATCTGTAATATCGGCCGTTCGCGTTTCCAGAAATAATTGCGCCGATTCCAGGAACGACCCTAAAACCACGCCTACTATCGCCAACCGAGGCAATAACCGCGGATAATCATAGCGATCACGCATATAGTAACCGGCGATCAATCCGAGCGGAACCGTCATAAAAAACGTTTTCAATACGTCGTAAATATTCCAGAGCGAAGTGACTTTATAATATTGGTAAAACGGTACGAGATTGCGCAATTCTAAATCATCCCGGATAACTTCCGGTGAGAGTGAAAAATTAAAGGGATGGAAACTGTCTATCCCAATAAAAGCGGCATATACGGCCAGAATGGGAAAGAAATGCCGAATTTGCAAATCATTCGATTTGAGGAACCACGCCTTTCGTCTGCTGAGATAAAACAAAACCGAACCCAGCGTTATACCTGTATAACCGGCAATCAAGTCATTAATATCGCTAAAACGCGAACGGATCATAATCTGGAGCAGCTCCAGCAATGGAACCAAAACGACGGTCAGAACCGCCCATTTCCAAAGAGCGCGCGGCCTGCCTTTCCAGTATTTGAAATAGGCATAAAGTACAAGATAACCGTACATCATATAAAACATGATATTTTGGATCAGGGCCGACCATTGAAAAGCAGAGTTCTGTTCACCCGCTCCGGTCACACCCAGGTATTGTCCGAGGGTATACATCCCGAAAGGTTCTATGTTTGTATTTTTGAGACTGTGTTTAAAATCAGAAATGGTAATCGACAGGTTGAACGGTAACAGGGAAGAAAAGAGTCCGCCGGCCACAAGCAAAAGAATGAGCAGAGTGAGCGGTTCATGCTGTAGTATTTGGCGTAAACCACGCTCGATTCGTTTTTCCAGATAACGCACATAGAGGATAGCTGCCAGCACACCGAGAAATGTACCAAATGTATTGTTTATAACGTCATGTGTGGATGTAACCCTGTAACGAAAGAACAATTGCAGCGTTTCGATGGCTGTCCCCAAAATGGCGCCGATTACGACAATCGGAACAATTCGAACACGCCCGGGCCAACGATGGCTCAAATATAAATACAACAAAAATCCTAACGGGACAAACAGAATAATATTACCGATAATATCGGTTAACGAAACCATAGCGCCGTTATGCAGAAAGGGAATCCAGTCAATTCGGTGAATATTGCGCAAAATTTTCCACGGTTCCAGATAGGGTCGAAAAGGAATGAGCGTATTGTATGCGATGAAAAGGGCTGTTAAGACGCTTAGATATTTGTAAATATCGCCGGAACGTTGGCGGGGCATACTCATGACCCCTTTGACGTGGCCGTCGTTTTATTGAGCAGTCGTTTCATTTCTTTCTTTTCTTCGGCAAAACGAAAAAAAGCATGAACGGGATCAATACCTGCGCCCGTCAAAATTCCGGTTAAAATATAGTTGAGCGAATCTGGGATGGTTTGCCAGCCCAACCATTGCAAAGCGCCTATATTAAACGAAACACAGATGGCGACGCCAACTGCAAATCCAAGAGTATGCAAATAAAAAGCTGTCAAGCCTTTATCCAGTTTTTGCCGCACAGCGGAACCTTCGTACTCAAAGCCCCATCGATCCAAACGACGTTTTACGATTTTCCAGAGCCATTCATTGGGCCGCCGCAATATCGTCCACTTTCCAGCGAGCCACCGGTAAAACAATTTAACAATTTGTAAAAGCCGACTGATAATGGTTGCAAAAACCAGTAAGACAAAATAAACGCGGAGTACCGATGCTCCCTCGCCGGCATTCGTAACATTAACATCCTGTGCAAAAAGACTTCCGGTCAAAAGAAGCCCTGTCGATAAAGCAACAATCAGTCGCCGTCCTCCGGTATTGTTTAATCTAAACATAGATATACTTCTTCTGTTTGAAACGTTCGATGGCTTTCATGATCTGTTCGTCTCTCCGCCAACTTTCGGCCAATTGGCCGGACCTGGCAACTAATCGTTCCAGTGGAAAATTATTGCCGGGACAACTGGTCTGACCGCGATTGAGCGTACGATGCGGCAATACATTTTTCTCTTTTATGTTATAAAGCAGTCGCCATAGGGCGATCATTTTGGCGCCGGTTTCAATTTGCGCTTCGGTGGGTTTGGGGTTGGTGTCCCAATCATTATAACCCTGAACCCTCGATCGGTTTTCGTAATTGCCCATAAAACAAAGCGCAAGCGAGTTTCCGTTTGAAACGCTCTTACCCTTTAGCATGTGGGCGCCAAGCGAATCCCAGCGGCCGTAATGGTGATACGCGCCATCTTTCGTGATCACGGTATGGAAAGCCGGATGCTGATAGAAGCGTTTACTCTGCTCGTCGTTGGTTTCCTGAATATGACGTATCAATTCATCCAACTTCATATTTTCATGGGTCCCTGAATGATGGATCACAATGTACCTCGGATTCTGCTTACGCAGGGCGTGGCCTGCCTGTTTTGGATCGATTCCGCCGTCATAATCGATATCCAGCGCCGCCAATGCCCGATCGTATAACCGTTCCTTGTGTGTGTCTTCCAGTTTCTCCCGTTCGGTTCGGACCTGATCCTTTTTTCCTTTGATGAAATTTATAAGATTATGAATGGGTTCGGCGCCGCCTGAAATAAGGAGGCCGGTGAGCATGACATCCCACCATAAAAGCGTACCGCCCTGTACCAGCTGTAATTCCCTTGCAACGCCAAGCTGGCTTTTCCATGCAACCAGAACACCGGTAACCAGACCAATCGATTGCATAACCAGCATCTTTACGATAATGCGTCGGTTTTCCTGCTCTTTGCTTAGCGCTTTATCCGTAAGGCGAAGCAGGGATTTTTGAGAGCCGCGCGTCCATCCGATGAGCAAGAATATACGATCCAGATATTCGAGGATACGCTCGATCACAAGCGATGCCGCTAAAAATTTGAACAGAATGGATAGATAGTGCGAGAGTTCAGCCATAAACGCCTTTCACTTTTCGCGCCCGCGGCGGCAACTTTTGTTAGATTTCCACATAACGGGCTAAATCTTCCCGGTCGGTAAGATGTACAATCCATCCCTTACTGACCATCGCTTCGATCTCTTCTTTCATTTCATCTATGGCAAGATTGTGGCGATAACAGAAGTGCCAGATATCGATCGGAGCTACCGTTAATTCATACAGAAACAATTCATCCTTATCCAGCGGCCTTTGATTCTGTAATTTTAAGATGACCTGTTCCATTTTTTCAGCGCCTTTGGGCTTAATATGGCGATCGCTGAACCAGAAATTCGGTTCATCTATGAGATCACAGATGGGAAAACCATTACTTCTGCCTGTAAACTGATACAAAAAATCCACACTCACAAGATAACGATCTTCTTCCTCGCTCCATAAATCATCCCAGACAGCGGGATCATTTTGCCTGAGCCATTCGAAGAATGCAATCTCGGAATCCGGCAGCCTCATCATAGTATAGCCCCGGAAATATTCCACAATGTGCTGCACCTGATCGTTCCTGAGATGCAACAGTTCATGATCGTAAAATTTGATATAATCCTGATCCTTTAACTGCTGATCCTTAACGGTTAAAATATCACTCATTTGCATTTAAACACAACAACCAATTTTTGTAATTATCGATTCATCTTTCATTAATTTTTAATATACCTTCAAAACGATGTTATCTCTATATCAAAGGTGTTAGCCGAGATGCGCCTCCACCCGTTTACGAATCGCATCCAAACGGCGACGGGCTTCATCCTGCAATGATTGACACTCTTTTTTCATCTTGTCAACATAGACCTGATCTTCGATATCGTGTAAATTGATTCGTACGTTATAGATGCCGCCGACTACGCCGGAATATGCCATGAAAGCTCCGACGCCCACATCGGTGATGGAGCCCGGGTTGCCCTTTTCCACCACAATCTCGGCAATTTTAATGGCTTCGAGACTGTTGCGGGCTGTTAGAAGCGGAACCAAAACCGCTTCCTTTAAGCCGTCTTGCATGGCCTGGCGACGTTTTTGTTTTTCTTCCTCCGTGTCTTTTGGCAAGCGACGCGCTTCCATATAAGCATTGAAGGCGTTGGTATCAGCGTCCACCGCACGCACCAACTCGGCTTTGACGTTCTGTGCACGTTCGGCGGCGTCGTTCAGAATAGCGTCTACCTTTTCACTGCCGCGTTTATTGGCGGTTAAGTTGCTAACCATCGAGCTTAAGGCCGCCCCCAGGGAACCGGCCAGGGCTGCTATGGATCCGCCGCCGGGCGCAGGCGATTCGCGGGAGACTTCATCCAAAAAATCTTTTACGTTCATGGTTACCAGTGGCTGATCCAGATCATCGGGTAAACCGATAACGCGTTCTTTAATATCGAAGTTGGACACATCGTTCAATCCAAGTGATTGTACGGCGGTCTGAAGCACATCGCGGATGGGAATACCCGGCGAGCGTCCCTGTTTTTTCAAATAATATTTTCCCGTCTCCACCAGAGCGGGATAAGGGACCAGACCCACAACCTCGCTGCCGGTTACGATTAATCCCCGTTCGGCTGCAAGTCGGCGGGTTTCCTCGAGGACGTGATGCATCGAAGTAACTTTATAATTGGTAAGGTTAATGGAAATCTGAGCGCGATCGTATTCCGGTACCATCCACCCGATGGCTTTGCAGTTAGGAAACTTGCCCGGTTTTTTCACGGATTGGCCTTCCGGTTGATCAGGTTCAATACCATGCAGTTTCAACAAATCATTTAGATCATAATCGTGCTCTTTTTGACAATGATCCGACGTTTCCCGAATCGTTTTACCGACAAATTCACAATTGCCGCATGGATATTTGCCTTTTTCGTATTTTAAAATCCGGGTACCTTTAAAGTAAAACGGATGTGTATTGCCTTCTCGCGCCGAACGTCCCTTTTCACGCAATTCGAAGGCAATATCGGTGGCGTATTTAGGCTCGCGGGTATTCAGACTGATATTATAAGCGATTAAAAATTCGCGGACGCCAATAACGGTCGCGCCGGATCGGGCATTGAATTCCGCCGGACCGTAATCCGGTTTCCATTCCGCTTTTTTTAGTTTATCCGGAAGTGCCTCGTATTCGCCCTGCCGTATTACGGCGAGATTTTCCCTTTCCGGCTTGCTGGCGGATTTTTCGTACAGGTAAACAGGAATCTGCAACTCCTCGCCAACCCGCTGTGCCAACTCTTTGGACAACGCAACGCACTCTTCGACTGATATGCCGTCAACCGGCACAAACGGGCAAACATCCGTTGCACCCATGCGCGGATGGGAGCCGCTGTGTTTGGACATATCGATTAATTCACTGGCTTTTTTGATCGCCTGAAAGGCCGCCTCTCTAACACCATCCGGATTCCCCACAAAAGTAACCACGGTCCGATTCATTTCTTTACCGGGATCCACATCCAATAATTTCACACCGTCTATCGCTTCAATCGTATTCGTGATCTGTTTGATCACATCCATATTGCTACCTTCGGAAAAATTGGGCACACATTCGATCAAAGGCTGACTCATATCCACCTCTATGGCATGTAATTCAACTCCCGTACAAATAAGACGTTAAAGATACTAAGTGCGGTCTTTAAATGCAATTAAGGCTTTTCTCAAATAAACATCCGGGTCTCTTGAAGCGCCGCTTGACTTTTCTAACTTGTTTATCATGACGAACAGATCCATCCATAATTTGAAGAATGTTTCGCTTTTATTTTCGTCTGTAAAGCTATTATGATTGATTAAAATCTTTGCCAATAAATATGATTTTTAACAAATTGAGGTCAATCATAAAAATCACATCCGGAGATGCAGATGAAAAGTCCATGGCAACGATTATCATCACGCGAGATATATAAGAATGACTGGATTCGGTTGCGCGAAGATAAGGTGATTACACCCGGCGGGGCACCCGGCATTTACGGGGTGGTCGAAGCCCATCCAGCGCTGGCTATCGTACCGCTAAGCGATGATATGCATACGTATTTGGTGGGCCAGTATCGTTATACCCTCGATGTTTATTCCTGGGAAGTACCGGAAGGCGGCGGCCTCCCGGATGAAACGCCCCTGCAGGGGGCAAAACGTGAGTTAATGGAAGAAACCGGGCTTGCCGCCGAAAAGTGGACTTTTTTAGATACACTTTACACCAGTAACAGCTTTACGAATGAAATCGGATATGTTTTTCTTGCCGAGGGATTAAAATACAAAACCGCACGTCCTGATCATACCGAAGAATTACAACTGCGGAAACTACCTTTTAAAGACGCCTGGCAAATGACCCTGGACGGCGAAATCAAGGATGCCTTGGCGGTAATTGCTTTAATGCGTGTCCACTATTTTTTGCAGAAACAAGGCCGATTTAATCTCTAAATTAATTTGCATGAAGATTTAAAACATCGTTGCTTAACCGGCGTTTTTACCCCGCAAGAACACGCTTAAGAAGCGCAGGGATTTAATGTTTTCGAATACGATGGTTATTGTTCCCAAAATAGGTACGGCGAGAATCATACCGACGACGCCCCAGATATAGCCCCAAAAGATCAGTGAAAGAATGACCATCAAAGGGCTTAAATTAAGGGAGCGCCCCATCATCCTCGGCTCCACCAGATTGCCCATCAGCAACTGAACCAGCGAAATGATTAAAAGCATCCAAAAGGCCGGCGCGAAAGAACCAAACTGGACAATACTGAAAAGTGCCGGCATTATGGTCGCAATAATAGAACCAATATTGGGGATAAAATTAAAAAGAAAAATAATAAATCCCCAGAAAATGGCGAAATCCAACCCGAACGAATAAAAAACGATGATACTGATGAACCCGGTTAGGATACTGATGAGCGTTTTTGCGGCAATATATTTCTGAACCTGTTTCGTTACATTGCCCAGTATATCCAGAATACGCTCGGCCTGATCCTGTTTAAAAGCCCTGAGGATTTTGTCATTAATATTGCGTTTTCCCATCAATAGGTACGCGATGAAAATGATCACGATAAACATTTTGAATACAAATGTAAAAAAATTGCCTACACTGCTCAGTAGATTGGTTGCGATTGAAAAGCTACGCTGCTCGTCGAGCCATTCCAGATTTTTCCACTGTCTCAGGTTAATCGGTTGACCAAGAAACGACTCCAGTTTGGTCACCGTATCGGTAATCAGAACTTGGAAACGATCCAGATAAATAGGCAGTTGATTAACAAAATTCTGGACGCTTGTATAAATCAATAATCCGAGCAAATATAAAAGGATAAACGCTAAAATCAGCGTAAGGATGACTGCAATTACAGTCGGTATTTTAATGCGCTGCATCAGATTAACAATCGGGTCCAATACAAACGACAAAAAGAGTGCAATCATAAACGGTAAAATGACAGTTTGGCCGATGACCAGCACCCATACGATCAAGAATAAAATGATGAGACCAAGTGCGATATTGATAAAATTACCGCCTGCCGGCGGCAGATTCGCATACTGTAAATTTTTCATTGAATTATACCGTTTTTTTCAACGTGGTGTTAAGTTTCATTGTAAAATCTTGTAAAATGCTTTTGCCCCGGTCCCTGGCGTAAAAATGCCTGATTTTTTTACGTACATCACTCGCTTCAAGGCGGCCTTCGTTAATGTCCTCACGATGTTGCTCAAAAATATCCTGTGCTTTTTCAGAACGTGGCCCGAATCGCATTAGATAATTTCCGTCTGCATCCATCACAATCACGACCGGAATGGCGCGCTTGCCGTTCGTCAGAAATTGATCCATTAACTGAGGTTCATCATCTCTCAAAACGATACGAATTTCGGCCGGCGTGTCTTTAAGGTATTTTTCCAAAACCGAAATGGTTGCCGTTGAATCGCCGCATTTTGGAACCGTAATGATCAGAATGTTTAGTTCCGGCAAATCCGGAGGTATATCGGGTACAACAGCCTTTTTATAGTGCAAGTCATACACAGGCTTCTGCTCCTTAAGCATGTCCTTATATTCGTCAAGGGTCCAAGCTTTCTTAAATTCATCCATGAAATTCATTAACAATCCTCGCTCTCCATTCCTATATTATTTGAACTTTCGATTTGCCTGTTCGATTTACGCCTGACAGCGTTGCTCTTTGTCGCCATTCACGCGTTTCGACGAACGTTGCAAGGCCTCCTTACAGATTCAGGCAATCCAAATCGTCTTTATGTTGACAAATTCTTTGATGCCGTAATGGGATAACTCCCTGCCATAACCGGACTTTTTGATGCCGCCGAATGGCAATCGCGGATCGGATTTGGTCATACCGTTTACAAACACCGCCCCGGCACGAATACGTCTTGCAAGTTTCAGGGCTCTTTCGGTGTTCCCGCTCCACAAACTCGCACCCAAACCAAATTCGGAGTCATTTGCCACGGCGATGGCTTCTTCCTCATCTTTAACCGGTATGATGGCCGAAACGGGGCCAAAGGTTTCTTCGGAATACACCGGCATGTCTTTTTTTACGCCACTCAGGACGGTCGGCTCATAGAATGCGCCGCTGCGTTGCATTCGCCGACCGCCGGTTAATACCCTGGCGCCCTTCGCAATCGATTCATTTACCTGCCGCTCCAATTCTTCCAGTAAATCCATGCGGGCGAGTGGTCCGGCGTCGTTTTCTTCATCCAGCGGATTGCCAACTTTTAAATTCCGCATAATTGCGGTTTGTTGCTGTTCAAATGCTTTCAACCGGGATTCCACCACAATAAAACGTTTGGCCGCGATGCAACTCTGGCCGGTATTGATCATGCGGGCTTTAGCAGACGTCTTGACACAAGCAGGGATGTCGGCATCGTCGAGAACGATAAAGGGATCCGAGCCGCCCAATTCCAGCACGCTTTTTTTGATGGCATCGCCTGCAACGGATGCGACTTTTTTACCGGCGGGCTCGCTTCCGGTTAGTGTAACCGCAGTAATACGTCCATGGCGAATCACATTCTCCACCTGGCTTGAAGGAATCATAAGGGTGCGGAACAGATGATCGGGAAAACCGGCCTCCCTAAAAACTTCCTCAATGGCAAGAGCGCATCCGGGAACATTGGAGGCATGTTTCAGCACAGCACTATTACCCGCCATAATGGACGGCGCTGCAAAGCGAAATACCTGCCAAAAGGGAAAATTCCAGGGCATTATTGCCAAAATGACGCCCAACGGTTCAAACGCTACGATGCTCTTCGAAGCGTCGCTTTGGATCGCTTCGTCGGATAAAAACGTTTCGGCGTTGTCAGCATAATAATCACATACCCATGCACATTTCTCGATTTCCGAACGCGATTCTCGGATAACCTTCCCCATTTCCAGGCTGATCAATTTCCCGTATTCGTCAACTCGATCCCTCAGCACCCGGGCCGCCCGTTTCATGTATGTGCGTCGTTCATCGAATGAGGTGTTCCTCCATTTTAAAAATCCTTGATACGCGGATTCGATGATTGCGGCGACTTCATCTCCCGTGTGTTCTTTGTATTCTTCAATCACCGTGTTATCAACCGGATTAATGGCTTTCATACGAACCTCCCGGTTCTCTTTTATAATGATTGCCTGCATTGCATTACGCTTGTTTAGATGCTGCCAAGATAAACAGGCGCCCCTTTGTTTTCAAGAAACCTTTTATCACGCTACAAGCGGCAACAGCAGCTTTAAGATCAAATACATCCCGAATAATATTAAAAAAACACCCAAACCACGTATCAGTGTATTCAAAATGTTTAAACGTATATTCTTTCGGTTACGGGTTAAAAAACGAGTCAGAATATAAAACCAGATAATGGTGCCAAGCGCAACAAACGCCGCATAACCGATACTCAGGACAACCGTCCATCTTGACAAAGAAAACTCCTCTTCCGTACGGCTATCGGTTTGATCGAGATACTTTTGTAAATTATCAATATCCATTTCGTTGTTGAGCGCCGATGATTCCGTGGATTCGTGCTCATTCAGCGATTGTACATTCTTACCAATTATAGCATCCAAACCGCCCACATTTAAGCCGAAAGAGGCCGCCATGCTCAGTACTATAAAGGACGAAGTTAACCAACCGATTAATAGCGTGGGATTGAAGAGATTAATCAAAAGGCCGGAAAAGAAACCACTGCGTTTTTCAAGTCGTTGTATCCTTTGAGGTAAGTGTATCTGTTCTTCAATGTGGTTAAAATCAATTTGGGTTCGAAAAATACGAAATCCGATAAATATGATGATGATTCCGCCGATGGCTAATATAAGTGGTATGTAGGGCGCATACGTTTCAAATAATTGCGTAAAACCGAAAATTGCAAGAAAACAGTAAATAAAATCGACGATGGCCGCGCCCAAAGCCGCCATAAGACTGAACCGGAATTGGCCTTTAAGACTATGGGAGGTGATCAGGATACTGATAGGGCCGGCAACCGGCATCGAAAAAATGAAACCGACCAAACCACCGACCAGGCTCACCGTGATCAAACTCTCGATCATATACGCGGTCTCCGCTGATTAAAACGAATAAAAATAAGGAAAACACCAATCGAATCCAATAATTTAATGCCCGCCAAACGTTGACAATACCTTCCGTAAATGGAAAGGCCGAAAACCGAATTTAAAAAAACAGAGTGTTATTTCTATGTTTCTATGTAAACTGCTTGTTCGATTGAAATGTGGATGATAAACCTTTTTATAAAGATGATGATGTCGTGCCCTTTTGGAGGCCAAATCGAATTCTATTACTTTGGTTTGCTTACCATAATGAATATAAAAGGAATACTTGTTTCGATTATATCGCACAGACAAGCACGAAGCGAAATCCCTATACCGGCATTGAGCATTGCTTTATGTTCGTAAACGCTCCCAGGCCTGAAAGGTCCGATTGATTTTTCGGGTAATCCAGCTCTGCCATTTCGACTTCCCTTCTTCAAGAAATGCGCTCAGTATACCGGCTATCTCCTCGGTGCGCAAATACCCGAAAACATTATGGGGCAAGGCTTCGCCGCGGTAAGCATAACGGTTATTAACCTTGATATCATTAACATGAACATTCCGTTCATTGGCCTTAAAGAGCTCTGAAAACCCCCCTTTTTGAGCAACTTGATCATCGGGATCATATAAGTTGTACCAGCTTCGGCTTATTTGATCCGGGACCGTCAACGAATTGGATTCCGTCTTATCATGATCATGCACTTTTGTGAGTTTTTTTAAAACCAGCGGTAAACTTAACGGAGAACCGACGGTTATGAAAGTATGAATATCAGGAAGATTACTTATCCGGGTCAAAACATCATATGCAATCAGCGACCCCATTGAATGTGCAATCAACATGATAGAGCTACCCTCATATTTCCGCAGTGTTTGGATTAACCTTCTTTTAATTATCTCTTTGGCGCCTTCACCGTCAGCATGGTTATTTCCATTTTGATTCAAATGATAGTAGAGGTAAAAATCTTTGAAATTTGTACGTAAAAACCAGTTGGTTACGCCCGGAATGTGCGTATATAGCGAACGCCCCATGAGGTGTTTATAAAAGCGATCCTTAATTTTACGCTTGATGCCCTTCGTATTTAACGAACTTATTTTCTCAGCGGCAACATAGGGATGTTTCACATAGAGTGCATCCTGCGTATCTTTCAACAGCGGATTCAAAGGCTCGCTATGAAAACAATCCGCCCAGTAAACCAGCTCGAATTTCAGAAATGGGAACGGGCTGCCGATATTATCCAGACCTTCGATAATGGCTTTACGCCACCACATTTCAAGCACTTGACGGGGCGGCTTATTATCCAGACCATGAATACCAATAATCACTTTGTTCATGATATCGGCTCATCCAATATTCACATTATTTTCGTTTTAAACATTCGGTCGGATTCCGAATAACTTAAAATAGGCGAATTCAAAAAATCTGCTTCTCATTTCAAGCGCGTACGTGTAAACAACAAAATTTTTATCAAAATCGATCCCGGTATTTAAAATGGCAAGCTACTTAAGTAAAACGATTATGATATCCATAACATTTGTACCTGTCGGTCCCGTTTTAATCAAGGCATCAACTTTCTCGAAGAAGTGGTAGGCATCGTTGTTATCGAGATAAGCCTGTGCGTTCAACTTTTGCTCACGTGTTTTCCTAATGATTCCCTGGTTCACAACGGCGCCTGCTGCGTCTGTAGGACCATCGGTTCCGTCGGTTCCGGCGCTGAGCAGTGTAAAATCATAATCAATGGTTTGCATCTCCTTGAGAGCCGCTAAAACCAGTTCCTGATTACGTCCCCCTTTGCCTTTTCCTTTTATCGTAACGGTTGTCTCACCGCCGTATATTAAACACAATGGCTCTTTACCCGAACGTTGTTCCTGTCGTTTTTTTAGCTCAGTGATAATGTTATGCGCCATCTTGCGCGCTTCACCATGCATCGTATCCGTAATAATTTCCGGAGAAAGGCCTTGTTTACGGGCTTCTTCGGCGGCGGCTTTTAATGCCAACCGGTTATTGCCAAGGATGACATTGAAGACTCTGAAAAAAGTAGCATCCTCCGGTTTTAACGTTTCGGGATGCTTTCCATTTGAGCCTTCCCGGAGATATTCGAATACCGGCTGAGGGATAGACTCCTGTAATCCGTACTTATCGATCACATCAAGGGCATCGTTAAATGTTTTGCTATCGGGAGCAGTGGGCCCTGATGCAATGCTCTCGAGCGGATCACCTATAACGTCGGAAACAATAAGCGTGAGACAGTCGGCCGGCGCGATTGCTCGTGCCAATTGTCCGCCTTTTACTAGCGAAATATGTTTGCGAATGGTATTAATTTCCGCAATATCAGCGCCGCATGCCAGCAGGCTGTTTGTTGTTTGCTGCAAATCATTTAGCGAAATGCCCTGCGGTAATTTTTCCAGCAGGGCGGAACCGCCGCCCGAGATAAGACAAATGACCAAATCCCTTTCAGTCGTCCGTTCTAACAACCCCAAAAGGTCGGCGGTCGCTTCCATACCGTTGTTATCCGTCACGGGATGGCCGGCTTCTTGTATGCGAATCCGGCGGCAATCAGCACCGTGTTCGTATTTTACGATAACCAGGCCGTCGCTAAGGCGATCCACCAGCAGTTCTTCCAGCGCTTTGGCCATATAAGCCGACGCTTTTCCTGCGCCAACCACAATAATGCGTCTGTATTCCGTGAGATCAAAGGTTCGATCCTTTACCAACAACATTTGGCCCGCCCGTTTGATTTGTTTTTTTATCAGGGCTTCGGGCTTAACCTCTTCTATGGCGGCGTTAAAAATAGACAGAGCCTGTTTTTTTGAATCCATCTTCTTTCCCGTCTCCGTTAAATTATTGTACTGTAATCACCGATAAATCTGAATGAACCTTTTATGCCGAATAAACGAAAATCATCTTCTTGTCAATGGCTGTTAACCGGCTCCTTTATTTTCTATAATACGCATCTACCAAGATGGTAACTATCGCTGAAATTCCTGGAGCCACTGTTTTGCCTACGTGACATATGGTTCGGGTACAATGATGTAGTCCTGATTACGTAATTGGTTCTCCTTAGGCGTTAACGCGCAGACTTCATTTTCTAATACTTTTCCGAATTCGGGTACATACAGCCCTTTATATCGGCGACATAATAATTGATTGGCATTAAATAAAACATAGACGGATGTGGCTCCCCTATGTAGTTTAATTACGCCATCCATTATTCATAAATCGCAGTTCGGGTGAAAATGTAGTAAATTTTCCGTTTTGTCAATACGGCTTCCCTCTATTTCGTCCTCTATGGGAATCCATTGTTTTCGTACAAATTGTATTGTTCGAGAATGGCGATACGCTTTTTTTATTCAGATTATTTCGGTAAGAAGATACGATACGATCCTCCATTGCTTCAAAACGTTTTCCCTCCGGTTTTACTCTGCGTCCCATCCGGAATACCGCCCACAGTTCGGCCTGTTCCAATCCGTTGACCACCAATGAATTATGCACATAAATGCTTCGCGCCTCTTTACGTAATTTCCCGGCACGATAATTACCTAATCCGCTGTCGACAATGAGAGGTCTTCCCTCGTATGAAAATGCATAACGATGAAGATCGCAATGGGCATGACCCGGTTGATAAGAGCTTCCCAAAGGTCCACAATCGAAGATTTGTTTTTGATCCTTACTCGGCATTACGGCTTAGCCGCTTGGTTTGAATAACATAGACGACGTTAATGTCGTGCTGTTAAAATGTTTATTATTCCCACAAATTCGTTTAAAATAATCCAAAAGTTCATTAGATGATGGGGCGGCATTAAATGCACTATCACCGAACAGAGCAGGAACGGCTTCCGTATGGCCCATCGCTTTAAGCCATAATAACATTTTTAGTGCATACTCTTCCAGCGTCCTGAACCATGTTTTTTGATTTTCATTTTTTTCGATATGGCAGTTAAAAACGTTTAATAAATCCAGAATATCCGTTAATATTGGGCTATGATACATTGGACTGCGTTCGAAATGGCCGCCGTCATCCAATATCTGTTCTCTAAGTTGAGTTTGTAGTTTCTTCGCGTAACGTTGTAACCAGTCAGCTTTCTGAAAAAAGAGGGCTGCAAATACCATCGCTTTAATATTAACAAACAAATGATTGGCCATCAGATGATATTCGAGGAAGTACGGTAAATAACGAGCTTGCTGCCAGAGACTGGTTAAAAAACGGTGTTGAAAAGCCTTCTCTTTTTTGAACTTTGTTTGATAAAAACAATAAAACATAATCCAATTGACCATCCTTAACGATAGCGGATACGGTTCCCAGCCATTGCCCTTCCCAATCGGATTATTCTCAATCCAATCCATTATAATGGCTTTTGTGTTATCAAAATGTTTACCAAATTCAATTGTTGGCTCGTTTAGTAAATAACCAAAATAATGCAGATGATAAAGCCACAATTTTTCTTGTTGAGGGTCATTCCAATTAATCCGGTTTTTGTAGGAGACCCGGAGATTTAAAAAAACGAATGAACGTACCGATAAATTATGTTTTACAGTAATGGTTGGTTTGGCCACAAGTGGTAAGACGATCGGCAGCGGATATGTTTTCAGGCGTTTGATCTTACAGATAAGCAACGGATGTAACAGATTTTTTTTAAAATAAAGACTAAGCCTGGCAATAATTTGTCTTGTTTTTAGAAAATGAATCGTTGAAAACACGATTCGAAGTTGCTTAAAAGTGTTTTTCATTTATTGATCCACGACGGCATCGGCTTCCACTTCGACCAGCATGTTCGATTCGATTAAACCACGGACGCCAATCATGGTGGACGCCGGTTTAATATCGCCGAAAAATTCTCCATGGGCTCTTCCCACTTCTTCCCAATCTCCGATATTCACCACATAGATTCGGGTTCGCACCACATGTTTTAGTGTACAATCGAAGTGTTTAAGCGCTCTTTCAATATTTTTTATGCACTGTACCGTTTGTAAATAGGAATCGCCGGAGCCAACGATTTCGCCATTTTCGGATGTGGCAGCGGTTCCGGATACATGGATATAATGACCGACCCGGACGGCGCGGGAATAACCAACGCTCGATTCCCAGCGGGTTCCCGTCGATATTGTCTCCTTCTGCATTTGCTCGCTCCTCCTCATTACAACGCTGTTTTTTGTTTAACAAATAAATCCGATGGCAAATTTGACGGCATTTTGTGTTATGCCTAATGATTGCAATGATGTTAACCACAATGACAACGCGTTTCCTGCGATCAAGACCAACGATTGTAACGAATACGATTTTCGTCAAACCGTTCTGCCGATGGCGGCGTTTCATCCGGATTGCCGATGGCAACCAGTGAAACCGGCACGATATGATCCGGCAATGAGAATATCTGTTGCAACTTTGCCATACGCTCTTTTCGTGGATAAATGCCTATCCAAACACCGCCCAATTGCAAGGCATGTATGGCCAACAGAATATTTTGGGTTGCCGCCGCACAATCCAGGGCCGCATATTCCATATTGGATTCCAATCGCAAATCGCCACACACAGCGATCGCCGAGGGCGCTTTATCCAACATACGGGCATAAGGATGTGCCGCCATAATGGAACGGTGTATCTGTTTATCATCAATAACGATGAAATACCAGGGGCGGTAATCGTGCGCAGAAGGCGCATGCATGGCGCAGGATAAAATTTTGTTCAGTAACGACGGATCAATCGTATCGCTTTTGAAGCGACGAATACTTCGGCGGGTTGTCAGCGCTTTCAGGGTGTCCATATTCATTAGTTCCTGTTTTACTTTTCACTAAAAAGCATAAAAGAAAGGGCAATATAAAGCAAGTTAAAAGTTTTAGGGTTCGGAGGTTTGGCGTAAAATCCGCCCTTGCGAACATGCATTTCAATCCGATCCATCCGTTTTGTATTTCCGATCATGTAATCTAAGCAGGACAAATCGTTTTTCAAGAAGACTTTACGGGCAGATATAAAAAAAGGACGCCGAAGCGTCCTCTGACAAACTCACATTGGGCAATCCTAATGTGCTAAAACCGTTGTTTACGATAGCGATTCTTATGGCGACGTTCACTAGGACTAATATAATAAGATTTCTTATGCGCCGTTTCTAATATATGGGCTTTACGTACTTTCTTCTTAAATTTTTGTAAAGCCTGATCAAAGTTTGCATAATCGGAAACCTGCACAACAACCATCACACCCCCCTTTCCTTGGTTAGTTTATTTTTTGTAACGCCCGAAGGGAGATTATGTTTCAGTTGTTGTTATTGAAGCTGTTCGCCAATGTTGATGGTATATCCGTTAAAAAAATCGCTCACAGTCATCCGCTTTTTTCCCTGCAATTGAACATCATAAATGTCTAAAACCCCATCCTGGCATGCCACTGAAAAACGATCTTTGTCTTTATCGACAATCGTGCCCGGTGGCTGATCCGCTGATTTTTTTTTGGATATATCCGCCTTGAACACTTTGATCTGATTATTCTGATGGTAGGTATACGCCGCCGGCACGGGACTCAGCCCCCGAACCATATTAAAAACATTCACAACCGGTTGGTTAAAATCGATATGACAAAACTCTTTACTGATTTTCGGCGCTTTTGTGGCCAGGGCGTCGTTTTGCTCCACGGGCCGAATCGTGCCTACCTCCAGACCTTCCAGACTTTGCACCAATAGATCCGCGCCGATTTTTGCCAGATGGTCATGCAAAGAGCCGGCGTCGGTTTCTTTTCGGATAGGCGTTTTTCGCTGTAAGAGGATTTTTCCCGTATCCACATGTTCATCAATTAAAATTGTCGTAACACCGGTTTCCCTTGCACCTTTGATGATAGCCCAGTTTATGGGGGCAGCCCCCCGATAACGCGGTAATAATGAAGCATGAAGATTGACCGTGCCTTTGGGCGGGATGGTAAACACTTCCCGCGGTAAAATCTTAAATGCCACTACGACAAATGCAGCTGCTTTAATTTTTTTAAGGCGTTTTAGAAAATCATTATCATTCAACGATTCCGGTTGCAATAATTCCAGCCCGTGTTCGAGCGCTAATTGTTTAACAGGCGAAGGCTGTACGCTTTGGCCACGTCCCTGGGGTTTATCCGGAACCGTAACCACCGCGGCCACTTCATGCGGGGAATCCAATAAACGTTTTAGCGAGACCGCCGCAAAGGAGGGCGAACCCATAAAAACGATTTTCATATTTTACCCCTGCTTGTTTCCGGGATTTACGATATTAATGGCGCTTTTATCGATGTTTAGTTTGACATTATCATCTACTTTGATGACGACGGTTTTGTTTTCATCGGCAAAACCCACGACTTTGCCATGAATGCCCCCGCTTGTGATCACCCGATCTCCCTTTTTTATGGCTTCCAGCATACGCTGTTTTTCTTTTTGTTTTTTGGCCTGGGGTCGGATCATCAAAAAATACATGATGAGTATAATCAAAATAAACGGCAAAAAAGAAAGGAAAGGATTGGGCCCATCGCCTCCACCATTGTTTGCCGGACCCATTAAAACAATCATTTCTAACATTATCGCTCCTCATATTATGAATTGAAATTTGGGATCGTCCTTAATTTTCGATAGTTCACGTCCCTTTATCCTGGAATAGGTTCTTCAGCACTTCTGGATATTCGTTTTAAAATATCATCTTTCCATGCCCGATAGCAATTTGTTAATATTTTTTCTCTTGCCTGTTCCAGCAAGTTCGTATAAAAATGGATATTGTGCAGCGTAGCCAGGTGCAATCCCAAAATTTCACCGCTGTTAAAGAGATGGCGCACATAGCCACGACTGAAATTTGTACACGTATAACAAGCACAATCCGGATCGAGCGGTCGTTCATCCTCTTTATTGCGCGCCGCCTTTATGACCAACTTTCCGTTGCCTGTGAAAACCGTCCCGTTGCGCGCATTTCGGGTGGGAATTACACAATCAAACATATCCACGCCTAAATCGATCGCTTCCAGCATATCCTCCGGCATACCCACACCCATGAGATAACGCGGTTTATCTGCCGGCAGAATATCGGTGCATATATCGGTCATGCCGAACATGTCTTTTTTGGGCTCGCCGACGGAAAGGCCGCCGATGGCGTAACCCGGAAAATCCAATTCCATCAGTTGTCTTGCGCTTTTTTCACGCAAATCGCTGTAAACACTGCCCTGAATAATTGCGAACAACCATTGCCGTTTGCCGTACGGCGGCGACATGGTCGCATACTGTTCCCGACTTATCCGCGCCCATTTTACGGTTATATCGTTCGATCGATCCGCATATTCATAATCCGCCGGATAAGGCGGGCATTCATCCAGTACCATCATAATATCGCTTCCCAAACGCCGTTGGATTTCCAAAACCTTTTCTGCCGTAAACCGATGTCTGGAGCCATCCAAATGCGATTGAAAGGTTACGCCATCCGCATCCAAAGTTCGCAGGGTTTTCAGGCTAAATACCTGATAACCGCCGCTGTCAGTAAGAATAGGGCCATCCCAGTTTATAAATTGATGCAGGCCGCCAAACCGCTCAATCACATCGGCGCCGGGTCTTAGATAAAGGTGATAACTGTTACCCAGTATAATCCGGACATTTTGTTCCCGTAAGTCGCGCGGTGAAAGGGTTTTTACGGTACCCTGGGTGCCTACCGGCATAAAAACCGGCGTTTCTATCTTTCCGCGATCTGTGTTGAGTTCACCCGCTCGCGCTTTACCTCCACGTTCCGTGTGTATTTTTTTGAAGAACATTTGCCACTTTCGATCAAAAAGCCATGAATTTAAACGAACTGAAATTTTATTGCAAAATTTTACTCTCAACGAAAAATGGTACGATATCGTTCGATATTCAACTGTTCTGTATAAAAGAGATCTTCCAAAATAAGTCCGATCGCTCCCAATATCCCGGCTTCTTCAGTGAGCTTGGCGCTCATTATTTTAACCGCATGGCTGGGGGTTCTTAATGTGTCCTCTTTTACCCGATCCTTGATGAACTGAACAAGCATTTGATTGTGAGACAGTTTATGTCCGCCAATCAGTATCAGTTCCGGATTGAGCGTATTAATGAGATTGATTGTAATAATACCGACTAAAGCGCCATACTCACGTAAAAGATTTAATGCCAGGGGATGTTCTTGCTGGGCTTTGTAAAAAATGGTATCAACTTCCAGTTTTTTATCTCGTTCAATCGGAGGCAAACCACATTTGTGTCCGCGTTTTGCGCCGGCCAGTAATGAATGCTCCGAAAGAATCTCAGCAAAATTTTCCTGACCGTCATAAAGCAATTTGTACTCTTCACTATTGCGAATCAGATACCCGATATCATAATATCCGATTTCGCCGGCGCTGGCGGAAATGCCGCGATATAATCGGCCGTCAATGATGATGCCTGCACTCAATCCGTCTCCAATCCACAAATAAATCATATTGCGCACATTTTTTCCGTAGCCAAACCGGTACTCGCCCATGGTTATGGATTTTACATCATTTTCGATAACGGTTTCGATACCAAACCGATCTTCAAACATTTTTCGAATAGGAATGCCCTGCCAACCTTTTAGCGTATCCGATTCCTGAATGCTGCCGCTTTTATAATTTATCAAGCCGGGTACGGCGACGCCGATGCCCAGCGGCCGTGCTTTTTTAACCCAGGTGTTCAGCTGCATTTTATCGATAATTTCGAAAATTTGATTGATAATAAGCCGAAGAGGCGCACCCGTACTGAAATAAATCGTTTCTTTATAGTAAATTTCGGCGTTGAGATCGGAGAGAGCGACATGGGCATGATCGCGTCGAATTTCGACGCCGAGTACATATCCGGAATTGGAATTGAACTGTAACAGAATCGGCTTACGTCCGCCCAGACTTGTGGATGTGCCCATTCCCACTTCACAAATATAGCCCTGGTCCAGGAGGTGGGTTATTATCTCCGAGACGGCAGCTTTTGATATTTTATAGCGCTTTGCTAAATCGGCCCGTGACATGGGGCCTTCATTTTTGATAAAACGAAGGATGTTTAGTTCGTTATACTCCCGAACTAACCGTGGGCCATAACCGGCTTTTTTTATCATAAGACAATTTGACCGACAGATAAATTAATTATTTAAAAAAAATAAACGAATAATAATATACATTAACAAAATTAAAATACAAAAATTGATTGTGATAAAAACCAATTTGCGCTAAGTTTAAGCGCCTTAATTTGATGTTTTACGGAAAATAACACGATTAAGCCCGGGAGATCGACATGCACGAAGTAAAAATGGATAAACTGGAAAATTTCAGTAAAGATTTCGTACCGGCTCACCTGCGTTCCGAAAAGGACGATTTTTACCACCTGCGGAACAGCCAAAGCGATAGTTCGAAATTTCGGGCGCTATCCGCCAAAGAGACGGAAATTCTGGTCAAGAATAATAACAGCGCCGAAGATTGGGACAAGGTGCTGGTATCTGAAAACTTCGATCCGTCACTTGTACGCAACTGTACGTTTTGGGGGCTCATTCGCATTGGCGATCTCGAACGTAATTTTCTCGAATTTCACAAATTACGCATGCCGGTCGGACTCACCAACAGTACAATCGTCTCATGTGATATAGGCGACAACGTGGCTATTAATAACGTTCACTACCTATCCCACTACATTATTGATAACCGTTGCATATTGTTCAATATCGATGAAATGCTAACAGTCGATAACGCCAAATTCGGCAACGGCATCGTTAAAGAGGGTGAAGAAGAAGAAGTACGCATCTGGCTTGAATTAGCCAATGAAAACGGCGGCCGGAAAGTACTGCCTTTCGAAGGTATGCTTCCGGCCGATGCCTACATTTGGTCGCGATACCGGGAAGACACAATTCTGATGCAACGCTTTAAGGAATTTACGGATCGTTTGGGCGATACCCGTCGGGGGTTTTACGGTCACGTTGGCGAGCAGTGCGTCATTAAAGATTCCCGGATCATCAAAGATTGCCGCATCGGTACCCATACATATATTAAGGGCGCCAATAAGCTTAAAAATTTAACGATTCAATCCAACCAAAACGAAGCGACGCAAATCGGTGAAGGCGTGGAACTGGTTAACGGCATCATCGGATATTGTAATCGCATATTTTACGGCGTTAAGGCGGTGCGTTTTGTTACCGGACGTAATGTGCAACTTAAATATGGCGCCCGCCTGATCAATTCGCTTTTAGGCGCCAATTCAACCATTTCGTGTTGCGAGGTTCTGAATAATCTGATATTCCCATTCCACGAACAGCATCACAATAACTCCTTTTTGATCGCCTCCACAATTAAGGGCCAATCAAATATTGCGGCAGGCGCAACTATCGGTTCCAATCACAATTCGAGAGCCGCCGACGGCGAGATTATTGCCGAACGCGGATTCTGGCCGGGCTTGGTAACGAATTTCAAACACAACAGTTATTTTGCGCCATTCACCCTTGCTGCGAAAGGCAATTATAATGCCGAGTTGAATATCGATCTGCCTTTTTCCCTGGTCAGTCCGGGAGAGCGCGCCTCGCAAATCAATGTATATCCGGCTTATTGGTTTAAGTACAATATGTACGCATTGGCGCGTAATGCCTGGAAGTTCCATAAACGGGACAAGCGTGTTAAAGTCGAACAACATATCGAACACAGTTATCTGGCGCCGGATACCATAGAATCCATGTTTCACGGCATCGCCCGCTTAAAAACCATGGTTGAAAAACACAACGGACAAACGCTTAAGAATGAGGCAATTCTCAATGGCTCGGCTGTGGAAGCAGAGGGCGCTGTCATTGCAACCGACCTCATGTATAAGGGCGAGGCCGTCATCCGAAAGCCATTACAGGGCATTCGGCTCTACAGGCAGATGATTCACTATTACGGCGTCCGGGCGCTGGTACAGGAACTCACGGAAATCTTGAACAATAAGGAGCAAACGAAAACACATTGGCTTAACCGGTTAAAAAGGATGTTTATTGAAGTTGAACGGAATTGGGAGAACATTGGCGGTCAATTGATTCCCCAAAACCAACTTGAAATTTTACTCGACAAGATTCGTTCCAATGAAATCGATTCCTGGCAAGCCTTGCACTCACATTACGCGAAACTATGGCGACAATATCCTAAAATGCAACGGCAGCACGGGTTGGAATGTCTGCTAAGGTTATACAATATCGATCGCAATATGATCGATGAAGAGCAAATAAATGCCTTTATTCAAGAATACCGCAAAACGACGATTGAAATCAACGACCGGATCTTTCGTACACGTGAAAAGGATTACAGCAACCCGTTTCGCAAAATTACATATCGCAACGATGATGAAATGATAGCGGTAATGGGGGCTCCCGGAGAAAACGGCTTTATCTCCGAACACAACGATATGACGGAACAACATCTTAGAGAAATCGACCGAATTCTAAATCAGATAACACAGGATTAAATTGAATTATGAAAAAGAAAAGAAAGCCAGAGAAAGCATATAAGAATCTGCAATTCCTGAATAGCAGCGACGCGCGTCCCATTCGCATTTTATCGGAGTTTTTGGAACCCTATCATCGTTTCCGGTACTATGATATCAAATCCACCATTGTGTTTTTTGGTTCTGCGCGCATAAAACCCAAGGAACAAGCCAAAGAGGCGCTATTTGATGCTGCAAAAAAAGAGGAAGAAGCGTCGACGCCCAAAAGCCGTAAACATTTGGCTGCAGCCCGTCTTCAATTACGGCTTTCGAAGTACTATGAAGACGCCGTCGAGCTGGCCCAAAAGATAACGGCGTGGGCCATGAAAAACGGCGCATCCGAACAACGTTATTACATCTGTTCAGGCGGCGGACCCGGCATTATGGAAGCTGCCAACAAAGGTGCTTATCTGGCGGGCGGCAAATCGATCGGGCTCAATATCTCCATCCCGCATGAACAATATCCAAATTCGTATATTACGGATACATTTTCCTTTGAATTTCATTATTTTTTCATGCGCAAATATTGGTTTGCCTATCTGGCCAAAGCTCTGGTTATTTTTCCCGGCGGGTTCGGTACGCTCGACGAATTAATGGAAATTTTAACACTAAAACAGACTGAGAAGATAAAAAAAGAGCTGCCGATTATTGTGTTCGGGCAGGACTACTGGAGGGAGATCATCGATTTTGAAGCAATGGCACGGTGGGGCACCATCGCGGAAAAAGACCTGCAGATGTTGCATTTTGTAAATTCCGCCGATGAGGCTTACGAGATTTTAATTCACTTTTTGAACAATCATTATTCCGCAGAAGAATCCGCGAAGAAGAAAAAAGAAGGGCGTTGATCGGGCGGTGGTTAGTCGTGAACCAAATCCTGCGCCTGCTGGTAGTACTGAAAAAATTGGAGTTCACTGAGTTTTTGATTGATTTGAGCATTTTGGGATTGGGGCGACCAGAATTCCATACCGATCATTTCGCGTGCCAAAGTATTGATAACATCGCGTAACAAAACAGCCAGAAACAATGTGCAGCGATCGTTCCAACGGGCGGCTGCCGGTAAACGAATTTCCAATTCCGGCATAATGGTAAATTGAAACTGATTTTGTACTTCGAAGTAGCGTCCCAGTTTGTCATTGGCTTTATTCACCGTAAACTTGAGATGGCGTGATCCTGCCAACTGCACAAGCTCTTCCAGTTTTTCCGTAAAATACGTCAAGAAAACGGAACGGATATCTTCGTCTTCATCTTTTTTCGATTCGTCCGGTTCGAGCTTTTCGGATTCCTCGCCGAATGTGAATGATTTTGGTTCGATGAGAAAGTCGCCCTGCTGCCAGCCCAAAATTTCGTCCATTGCTTCATTCTCTTCTTTACCGGCAAAGTCCAGTTCGGCGAGTTGACCCTTTTCGTAGTGAAAGACCGCTTTTTGTTTGTCATGCCGGATTTGAATGCTCCCGGTCAGGGAGTTTTCTTCGGCGTATTTTAATAATTTAATAACGTCAACATCCTCAAGCGACCCGCGCGGTGCAATTTTCTGTTTATAAAACCGTTCGCTCTTTTCGCGCGCCAGATTCGCTTGCCGCAGGCGATGGCTCAACATGTGGGTTAAAGAGAGCGTTATTGAAGGATTCTGTAAAATGAGTTGGTCAAAATCCGATTTTGATAGTCTCCACAGTTTAACGTCATTTTCGGCTACAACCGATGCGGAACGCGGCTCTCCCGTGATGAGCGCCATTTCTCCGAAGTAATCTCCGGAACCAAGCCTTGACAACACGATGGGTTCTTCGAATTCATCCATCCGGCTTACAACTTTCACCACGCCTTCCCGGATTAGATAGAGGCAGGTTCCCATCTCGCCTTCATTAATAATGTTATGGCCGGCCTCATATTCAATATTTTCGAGCTTTTCAAAAATCAATTTTAAATCATTATCCATTAATGATTTAAAAAGCGGAATAGGCTTAAGCGATGCAATGGAGTCTTCGGTCATTTTAGATGGTTTTTTCCACTAATTTTACGATTTCACTAACTTCATGCGTTTTTGTAAAATGAGCATTTTCTTGCTCTTTGAGTTGCTTCTGCTTTTCATTGCTTTCATTTTCATCGGCGATGAATATAAACGGTAGCGCCTTCTTCTGTTGGGCGTTATTGTAGAAATCCATACCATGGGCGTCGGATAATTTGACATCGGAAATAATGATATCCGGTTGACGATTGTCGATTGCGGAAAGGGCTTCGGCCATATTGGCTGCCGTCGATACTTCATATCCCAAACCTTTTAATGCCCGTTCGATAACCCGTCGTACCACCATGGATTGATTGACAATCATGATACGCTTGCTTTTTTCTTCTGCGGCGGCAGATTTGGCTTTATCCAGAGTCAACGGTCGTACATGGATTGCAAATTCACCGTCCGTCCATTGCAGCATAGCGTCCAGAGCGGCATCGTCTTTTTTATTGTTCATGGTAATTTGCTGTAGCTGACCGCTTTCAAATTCAAATTGCCCCCTTTGATCCCCGTTTTGTACATCCATTGTTCCCGTTAACGAATTGTTTTCGCAAAAACTGATTAAATCTACCAGGGGGATATCTTTAAGGGAACCGGTAGGACCGCTTTCCGACGCCTCTATTTTATTGACGCCCGGCGTTTGCGACGCTTTTTTAAGGGTTTCCCGCAATCTTCGGCTGACGATTTTACCCAAACTCATCGAAATGGAAGGATAGCGTTCCAGAATGACATCAAAATTGTCTTTATCCAGAGCAAACATTTCGGATTCTTTAGTGGTAATGACGGAAGCCGAGCGCGGTTCTCCGGTTAGCAAGGCCATTTCTCCGAAATAATCCCCGGGTCCCAGCTTGGCCACAACTTGTTCATTTTGGCCGTTATCGTCATAAATACAAATTTTGACTTCACCTGTAATGATGATGAACATTTCATCGCCCGGATCGCTTATTTTGCAAACGGTTTCATCGGCATCAAACGTTTTGAATTTAAGACGTTCCACGATAAAATCGATGCCTTCCCGCCCCAGCATTCGGAATATGGGCACTTGCTTAAGAACTTGGGTAATTTGAATCATTCATTACCTCCCGGTTGCAGGCATTAAAATTTTTGCAGGTATAAAAAAAGAAACAATATTACAACAAACAGAAACAGACTCCACCATAAGGGTCGCACACCTTTTCTGGGTAATCGATCGAACTTAATCTTACGTTCATCACTGCGTCTTTCTTTCAACCGGGCTTCGAGGTCAAGTTGGCGGTGCTTTTTAAAGCCCCATAAAGACACAAAGCAACTCCTCTCCTGCATTTTTGTTTTTGCGATGCCTCGAAAAAAATACTTAATCAGTCATAGACAGTCAATAAAAAATGGGTTGGGGCAACCCCCAACCCATTTCGAGTTTTTTATTTATTCGCGTACTTTGGCGCGTTTGGCATCCCAGTACATATAAATCAACAACAGCAGAAACATAAAAAATCCCAGTATTTCGCCGCCTTTGGAATGTTCAGCCCAGTGTTCGGTGCCAAGCAGCCCCATAATACTCCAGCCATCCACGCCACTCATGGACTGTCCGATAAAAATGATGGCCGCCGCTACAACTCCCATGATGGCGCCGCCGGCGATAAATCCCGAAGCGATCAACGTGCCTTTGTCCTTCCGCGCGGAACGTAATTTTTCATCATTGGTGCTCTTGGAAACCAAATGCGCTATAATGCCACCCGCCAGCACCGGCGTATTCAGATGGATAGGCAGATACATGCCCAGAGCAAAAGCCAGCGGCGGTATACCGATAAATTCCAGTACAATCGCCAAAATCACCCCGGCCAGATAGAGTATCCATGGCGCCGGTTCGCCGGTCATCAATGGCTCCAATACGGCAGCCATGGCTGAAGCCTGAGGCGCTTCCAGGCCGCCGGGCCCGAATCCGAAGGTTCGATGAAGCAGGAAAATCACCGCTCCCACAGACAGGGCTGCCAGCAGCGTTCCCAAAAATTTATAGCGTTCCTGTGTTCGCGGGGTTGTGCCGAGCCAGTAGCCAATCTTCAGGTCCGTTATAAATCCGCCGGCCATCGAAAGCGCCGTGCAAACCACGCCTCCTATAATCAATGCCGCCAGCATCCCGCTCTCTCCTTCCAGACCAATGGCGACTAAAATAACCGAAGAGATAATCAGCGTCATCAATGTCATTCCCGATACGGGATTGGTACCCACAATCGCAATAGCCCGCGCCGCAACCGTAGTAAACAGAAATGAAATAATAGTGACAATCGCCAAGCCGGCCAGTGCATATACCCAATTTCCATTAACGACTAAAAGCAGGAAGAAAACAAATACACCCAAAAGACCACTTACCAGTAGAACAACCAGGTTCTTCATAGTGATATCGGTTTGGGTGCGCGGCATCTTTGCGGCGTCTTCCATACCCACACCTTTACCGGTTATTTCGCTGATAGCCAGGCGAAATGCGCCGGCAATAATTTTATGGGATTTGACGATGCCGATTAAACCGGCGGCCGCAATACCGCCGATTCCCACATGGCGTACGTAATTGCTAAAAATTTCCAGCGGTGTCATATCGGTAATGGGATGCGACGGGACCATACTGCCAATATAATACATACCCGGCAAAATAACCCACCACGCCAAGAACGAACCGCTGGCAATGATGAGTGCGTATTTGAGCCCTACAATGTATCCCAGGCCCATCACAGCGGCGCCGATATTTAAACGAAATTCGAGTTTGGTCGCTTCGGCGAGGCGTTGCCCCCAATCGAACACACGCGTCGACACCACCTCTTTCCAGAAGCCAAATCCGGAAACAAAAAAATCATATAAACCGCCGACCGCCAGGGCCTTTAATAACACTTTGGCCTGCTCGCCGCCGGCTTCACCTGCAACCAGCACTTCCGTCGTTGCAGTTGCTTCCGGAAAGGGAAACTCACCGTGCATATCTTTGACGAAATAACGACGGAATGGTATCAGAAATAAGATGCCCAGAATTCCTCCGAACAGAGAAGCTAAAAAAACCTGTAAAAAGGATGCATCCAGCCCCAGTATGTATAAACCGGGAATCGTAAAAATAGCGCCGGCCACAATAACGCCGGAACTTGCTCCGATGGATTGAATAATCACATTTTCGGAAAGCACATTTTTACGCTTAAGGAGTGAAGATAATCCAACAGCGAGGATGGCGATCGGAATCGCCGCTTCAAACACCTGCCCGATCTTTAAACCGAGATAAGCCGCCGCCGCCGAAAAAATGACGGCATAAAACAGGCCCCAAAATAATGAATAACCGGTTACTTCTGGTAACGGTTTATCGTCGGGAACGACAGGTTGGTAAACTTCGCCTTCATTCAGTTTTCGGTAGGCATTTTCCGGTATACCCTCAACTTTTTTCTGATGCTCCATACAGACTCCTTACGTTTAATTCGCAGCCCAACAATCCTTGGTTCAACTTGAAAAACAATAAGTTATAAAATACTTAATTGTAATTTACAAGTAAAGTCGTTTTTTTCACTTTGCGCGGGTTCGTTTAGTTCGTTCAGCTAAAGTATAGAGGATGTGGATATAAGAGGCCCGTTTCAATAAAAGGCGCTTGTGGATTATTGCACCAACTCCGTATTCTCTTCCGAGGCGGGCAATAAGATGGTAAAGGTGGTGCCTTTGTTTTCTTCGCTCTCGAGATCAATGTGTCCGCTATGTTCGCGTATGATCTGATAAACGATGGAAAGCCCCAAACCGGTGCCATTGGATTTGGTCGTAAAAAAAGGATCGAACACTTTGTAATAATCGTCTTTGGATATACCTTTACCGGTATCGGAAAAATGGATTTCTACAAAGCGGTCGGAAAGCAAACCCGTTGAATCGGACTGGTCGTTCATAATCGGCGAACGCTGGTTGCTGTTATTGGCTCTTATTGTAATGGCGCCTCCTTCCGGCATGGCATCCACCGCATTTAAGAAAAGGTTTAAAAATACCTGCTCGATCTGATTGGCATCCACAAAAACCTGGTATAAATCGCCGGCATAAGATTCATCGAGACGGATTCCCTTCTGCCTCATTTTTTGTTGAACCAGCGGCAGTACTTCGTGTACAATTTTTTTAATATGGCTGGTCTTCGGTTCGGGACGGACCGGTTTGGCATACGAGAAGAACGCCCGCAGCAAATGATCCAGACGATCGACCTGTCGCAAAATCCGCCGGATGTATTCCACCTGCGGCCCCTTTTCTCCCAGCTCTTCATCCAAGTTCTGCGCCATGGCTTTAATCCCTGCCAAAGGATTACGAATCTCATGGGCAATACCGGAGCTTAAAATACCGAGCGAAGCCATCCGGTCCATACGGACGATCTCAGCCTGTAACCGTTTGGATTGGGATATCTCGGAGAAGATAATGATATAGCCCTTCTCATTGTTCGCTTCGCGATAGGGGTAAATCGAATAACCGATGAAGGTATCGGGTCGGCCGGATTTACGAATCTGAATTTCCTTCCTCAGAACGGGGAAATGGCCGCCTTCCAATACTTCATTGAGCTGTTCGTATAAATCATTACGAAAAATGTCCTTCAAATGCTGAATGCGGGTTACCGAAGCAGGCACATTTAACAATCGCAGAGCAACGGTATTATAGAAATGAACCTTATACTCATCGTTGAAAACCACGATGCCAAAATTAACGGAATTTACAATATGGTAATAGAGATTCCATTCCTGATAAAGGTTTTTGTCTTTCCCCAGCAGATAATCCAGTGCGGAAAATTGGCCCGATCGTAATTTTTCCAGGTAAATTGCTTCGAGATGGTAGGTTATTTTATCGACGGCCAGCAGGCTAAAGGTAAGATCATTCTCGATCAATTCATCTCTGTAAATTTTATTAATTAAGATAATGGCTGCAATCGGTCGGTGAAATACGGCCACCGGGATAAACAACAAGCTATGTATTTTATAACCGAGTGTTTCCTCCAACTCTAAAATAAAAGGATCGCCGATTTCACTGGGTTCAAAAATATGAGCGGTATTTTGACTGAGAAGACTCTGAATTTTGCTGTCTTTGATGGAAAACGTTTGCCGGCGGTTGGCCAGCGACGTGTTTTTTTCGTTATTGAGCCTGATCAGCAAATGTTCCGGTTGCTTTTCGTAACGGGCAAAAAAGGCGTTCTCTACCGCCAGCGTTAATTCCAGTCGTTGTACGAATATCCGTTCCAGGTAATCGAACAATTCCTTTTCATTTTTGATTTGTGAAATACGATCAAATTCCAACAGCTCGTCCAGATTGGAAATTAATTTTTTTTCGCCGTCAAGAATATCTTTATACACCTTGAGACGCCGCTGGGAACGATTTATAAAAAGTGCCGAATTGACCATGGATATAAAAGCGAATTTTTCGGGAGGCGTGGAGAAAATGAGATTTTTGGGATTACGATAAATTTGTTTGCGAAGCCGTTCCTGTTGAGGGTTCAAAATAAATATGATGGGGGTTCCGTCAATTTTCTGATGGCTGCGCAAGCTGTCAAAATCCTGGTAATCAAAATCCGGGCGGGAGTCACAGTCCAAAATCAGCAAATCAAACGGCTCACGAAGTAAATAGTTTGCCAGATGATTGTCGAACCGCCGATTGAAGATTTTGTTCTTGGGATCATGAAGGTATGCGGTCAGGCGTTCGGCGCGATCTTCATTATCAGAAATCAGAAGAATTTTAGACTGTCTATATTCCATCATGATCAAAGAAGCCTGTTAAGAAAAATCGTGGCGGAATCGCTCGTAATCCAGAATAATTAACTTGCTGCCTTCTTTTTCTACATAACCCAGTTGGGAAAGTGATTTAATTACGCGTGAAATGGTTTCGCGGCTGGTTCCCGCCATATTCGCAAGGTCTTGTTGCGGCGGGAGCTGCGGAATTTCAACTTTCCCGCGTTTAATGATGCCCGAATCATCGGCGATACGTACCAATGTTGAGGCCACTTTACCCATGGCATTTTGTAAAGAGAGGCTTTTAATCTGAGAATCGCTGCGACGCAAACGATGGGCCAGTTCTTTAAGAAGATTAATGGCAACCTGCGGATAATCGTGCAACATTTGCAGAAAAT
Source organism: uncultured Calditrichaceae bacterium (assembly GCA_964542915.1). Classification (GTDB taxonomy): domain Bacteria; phylum Calditrichota; class Calditrichia; order Calditrichales; family Calditrichaceae; genus CAZIVP01. The sequence goes on from CAZIVP010000002.1 coordinate 185,160, forward strand.
TTTCGCGACGAATGATCAAAAGTTCGGTGTCCTCCAGTGTGACCGCATTGGCGCTCCGCGCCTGACCGTCTAGAATTGACATTTCACCGAAGAAGTCGCCGTCAACCAGAATCGATAATATGACTTCTCTGCCTTCATCACTGATCCGTGATATTTTTACCCTCCCCTGCAAGATTACAAACATGGTCGATCCGATTTCTTCCTCGATCAACACCATGTTATCTTTTTTATACACCTGACGCACAGCAAACTTAGTGATGGCTTCAAGTTCATCTTCATTAAGTTCCGAAAAGAGCGGTATCAATTTTAATTCGTTTGTGTCCATAAGCCTCCCTTACTCCTTAATGATACGATAATCCAAGTCGTACTTGGTTTTGAGATCGTTGGCATAATTAAGCGTCGATTCAAATGTATTCTTACCCGAAATCCAAACCCTGAATATTTGTCGACCGTTCACCTTTTTTTCGACTATTTGCGCGTCGATATGCTGGGTCGCCAACATATCGCTCAGACGTTCAGCGTTGTCTTTCAGACTGAACGCCCCCACTTGTATATAAAACCGATTCGCCTCTTCCTGTTGCACATTTTGTGCTTCCGGATCCGCTTCGTTCTGCCCCTCAGTGTCGATTTCAAGTTGTTCATTTTCCGCAATATACTTCTGATAACGGGAAGCGGTTACATAGTATCCTCGAGCGTAAAAATAATCCATCAATTTTTGCGCTGCCAAAACTTTGATCCTCTCGGTTCCATGCTCATAGACATATTCAAATTCTTTCACCGCTTTTTCGGCGTTTTGCAAAAGCAACGCTTCAAAGAAGCGAAAATCTGTGTTACTGTAGCCATTATCGGATAATTGTTGGATTTTGTTAATCAATTTGTCATACGATTGATTCGTATACAGTCTGTAAAGATGATCGATGTTATCATCCCCGTACAACGGAAAATGGCTCGCGGCCATCAGACAATATAATAGTGCAATTAAAGTTGCAGATTTAATGCGTGGCATTTTGGGCACTTCCAAAACGGATCTTCGGTTTGTAATTGGCATGACGGGCAAACGAACGGTTTTTCGGCTGACGTCTGCGGTATGTTATCCAATATTTCCAGGGCTGTGTTCGCCGCATCCTTGTATTGTGATTTTGCCTGATAAATTCGCGTCAGCTCTGCTTTGAGCGCATGGACTTCCCCGCCCTGCTTAATGCCTTCTTCGATAAGCTGAATCGCCGTTGGATAGTCGCCCTTTTTTGTATAAATCCGGCTAAGCGCAATCAACGCGGATCGATTATTGCTGTCTTTTTTCAGAATTTGTTCGTATAAAGCTTCGGTTTTGTCAAACTGGCCCTTATCGTACCAGGCCTTCTCCAACCGGGGAAAAAGGATAAAGGCGCGCTTAGGATATTTCTTACAGAATTCCATCCAGGTTTTAATGGCGTCGTCAAGACGATTTTCGTTTAAGTAGGAATCGCCGATAAACGTATAGGCCGCTGAATTGCCGTCATCAATCTTCAGGGCGTCTTTAAAGGCGATACGCGCTTCTTTGCCTTTACCGTTTTCCAATAGCGGCAAAGCGGATAGCACTTTATAGAGCGCTAATTTTTTCTTGTGTTCAGCGCTTTTTGCCCACTGGCTTTTATTTAAAATTTGGAAGGCTTTCTCATAATTTGCCTTCTCTTCGTAAAGTTCAATCAATTTAGGGGTGATTTTTTCTTTATAACGCTTAAAAGGCAGGAGCTTTTGCAGATATACCTCCGCCTGATCCGGTTTACCTGCTGCCCAATAATCCAGAGCCAGACTATACCAGAGCTGACGCAGCTGTTCTTCCGGTATATTACCCCGAAGCGTTAAATCTTTATGAATGCGAATGGCATTATTCGAGAGTTCCGATTGTCGCAACACATCGCCCAATTTAATATAAGCGTCCACATTATTCGTATCCTGGTGAACGGCTTCTTTAAATTTTTCGATGGCCAGCCGATGCTCGCCTTCTACCATTGCTTTTAATCCCAGAAGATAGGCGGTATTGTCTTTATTTTCCTGGTCGCTTCGGCGGTAGGAGTAAATATAATAGAGGATGAAAATCGCTATAGCCGCAATAAATAATAAAAACCATATTTGGTTAAGCAATGGATATTCCATGCTATTCCTCGTCGTTCTTTTCTTTACCGGGATCTATTTGTGTATTTGTATCCGGAATCTCATCAATAGAAAGATTACGCAGCCCTTCCAGCTCTTTGCTCAATTTTTTATTATCTTTTTTAAGCCGGCTGTTTTCGGATTTTGATTTAATTACCTGTGTGGAAAGTAACAAAGCTCCGATAACAACGCCGACAAATAAAGTGATAAAGATAACCGTAACCAGCGGTACATTGTCAAATACATGATTGTATACATTCACGGTGACGTGTTCGCCGAGGTTTAATGTAAAAAACCAGAGCAGGGCGGCCCCAACAATAATCCAAAAGAAAACATTGAAAATGCGCATATCTGTCGTCTCCAGTTAACCTGATAAGTTGATGGCTTTTAGCGTTTTAAATTAAGGATTGAGGGTGCTTAATACAACAAAAATATATAGATAAATTATAAAAGGGTCTTTTGAGAGTGGATCATTTGTGTAAGCATATCGACAATATGTGGATCCCACAATCCGCGCTCCGTTTCCTGTTTGATAAGGTTCATTGCTTCATGTTCTGAGAGCGCGTCCCGGTAAGGTCTTTTTGAAGTGAGCGCATCAAAGCAATCGGTAACGCCCACAATCCTGGCATGGATCGGAATTTCTTCCCCCACAAGACCCTCGGGATAGCCCGATCCATTGAAGCGCTCGTGATGATAACGGATAACGGGTAAGACGGGTTTTAATGATTTCAACGGTTTGCAGATCGCTTCGCCCTCAATGGGATGCCGTTTTACGATATCATACTCTTCATCCGTGAGCGGCCCCGGTTTTAACAAGATGGCGTCTTCGATACCGATTTTTCCTATATCGTGCAAATAAGCGCCGCGATGCAATATCTTAAGGTCTTCGCCGTTTAGCCCCATGTGTTTACCGAGCGCCTGAGCAATTTGTGCCATTCTTCCGCAGTGATCTTCCGTATACCGGTCTTTTGCTTCAACAGCGCGCGCCAGGCTAAAGATAACATGCTCAGCGTTTTCAAGCTCTTTTACATAATCCCGTAATTCGAGCAAATTATGGATTCGGGCGCGTAACTCAAATACATTGACAGGCTTGGTAATAAAATCATCCACACCGGCTTCAAAGCCCTTGAGACGGTCGCTCACTTTTTCCAGCGCCGTAATCATAATAATAGGCGTCAAACGGGTTTTTATTTCGCTTTTAACGTTGCGGGCTACATCAAATCCACTCATTTCGGGCATCATGGCATCGAGCAGGATCAGGTCCGGCTCTTGTTCTTGAATAATTTGTAGTGCCCGTTTACCGTTATACGCTTTTAAGATTTTATAATTGGATTCCTGTAATATATCTTCTATGGTAAGCAGCGTTTCCGGTTCATCATCCACAATCAAAATAGTATGTTCGTTCTTATATATGTTTACATCCGGATTTTGGCGACTCATCAATGAGATTTTCACTCCTTCGTTAAAATAATAACCGTTAACAGAGTAACCATACTCGGAAGCATTCGTAAATAATTTAATATATTTGAGTGAATCGACATAATATGATCGCCGCCGGATTGGTTCGGTTACTCAACCGTCCAGGTATAACCCGAATCCAGTAGTGCCTGTAACTCACCCTCACCCTTCTTTTCCTTGATGAACTCGATTTGGCGGTTTAAAAGTTGTTCATAAGCATCCGCTTTTATTTGCCGGAATACGCCGATCGGCGTTGGGAAATTGGGTTTCTCGCTCATCCCGGCCAACATAAATTCCAGCGCTTCATCGGCAAGATAGGCATTATGCCGTATCAAAGCGTCCGATGATCCGTTGCCGTTAACCGACACAACTTCGAGATGATTGTTGCGCCAGTCCAGGGCCCGGTCTCCCTTTTTTCCAAACGTATAGGGCCGATCCTGTTCCATAACGAGTAATTGATCCTGTTTTTGGTCGGCATCCGTCAAATCGGCGAAAGCGCCGTCATTGAAAATATGGCAATTTTGATATACTTCGACAAAAGATGTGCCTTTATGTTCGGCTGCAAGTCTCAGTATTTCAGCAAGATGTTTGGTTTCGCGATCAATGGAGCGCGCCACAAATGTAGCCCCTGCCGCGAGAGCCAGACGTATCGGATTGAAAGGCGTCTCAATTGAACCATAGGGCGAAGATTTTGTAACCAACCCCTGATTGGATGTCGGCGAATACTGACCTTTTGTAAGCCCATAAATTTGATTGTTAAACAGAATCACGGTGACGTCGACGTTTCTACGACAGAGATGCATTAAATGATTGCCGCCGATGCTTAATCCGTCTCCATCGCCGGTAATAACGAACACGTTCAATTCCGGATTCGCTATCTTTATGCCCGTGGCAATGGCCGGTGCGCGTCCGTGTATGCCATGAATTCCATAGGTATCCATATAATAAGGGAAACGACTGGAACAACCGATGCCCGAAACGAACACAATGCGCTCTTTTGGAATACCCATCTCAGGTAATACTTTTTTCATCTGGGCCAATATGGCGTAATCGCCGCAACCAAGACACCACCTTGGCTCCTGGTCCGATTCAAAATCCTTACGTTTTAGTTTTTTATCCTGAACGAGTTCGTTCATTCTATATCATCCTTTCAATGCTTCTTTAATTCGTTCCACAACATCGTTTGTGGATAACGGAAGTCCTCTTACTTTATTGAATCCACGTGCGTCGACCAGATATTCCATACGGAGAATCTTTGATAACTGACCGAGGTTGATTTCCGGTACCAGCACTTTATTAAAATTTCGTATGTAACGGCCCAAACGTTCCGGCAGCGGATGAATCCAGCGCAAATGATACCATGATACCTCAATGCCTTCTTCTTTCAATGTCTCGAGCGCCGTAAGGATCGTCCCATAGGTGCTGCCCCAGCTAACCACCAGCAATTCGCCGCTGGTAGGTCCGTGGAGCCCGGGTTCTTTAACAAAATGCTTTACCCGTTGTATTTTTTCTGCGCGGGTATGGACCATGCGATCATGATTTTCCGCTTCATAAGTAACCTGGCCTTTCTCATCCTTTTCCAAGCCGCCGATTCGGTGTTCACGTCCCGCCATTCCGGGGATGGCCAGTGTACGCGCCAGAGTTTCCGGGTCGCGTCGATAGGGCACATAGGGTTGGCCTTCCTCGGCATATTGCACTTTAATGTGCGGTAACTCTTCTACTCTCGGGATACGCCAGGGCTCGGCGCCGTTTGCCATATAAACATCCGAAAGCAGCATGACCGGCGTGGTAAATTTAAAAGCAACCTGTACGGCTTCGATGGCTGCCCAGAAACAATCGGCCGGACTTTGAGCCGCCATCACCGGCAACGGCGATTCGGCGTTTCGGCCGAATACGGCCTGCAGTAAATCGGATTGCTCGGTTTTTGTCGGCAACCCGGTGCTCGGTCCGCCGCGCTGAATATCGACAACAACGAGCGGCAACTCAGTCATGATTGCCAATCCCAAAAATTCGGTTTTTAATGCGATGCCCGGTCCGCTGGTGGCAGTGAATGCTACAGCGCCCGCATAAGCCGCCCCGAACGCCGCTCCTATACCGCCTATTTCGTCTTCTGCCTGATACGTTTTAACATTAAAATGGCGATACCGAGATAGTATATGCAGCACGTCGCTGGCGGGAGTGATGGGATATCCGCCCATAAACAACTCTTTCTCGGCGCGTTTGGCAGCACTGATAAACCCAAGAGCTAACGCTTCGTTGCCGGTTACATTACGATACTTGCCTTTAGGTTTCTTAGCCTTTGTCACTCTGAAGGATGTGGCAAACATCTCCGTGGATAAGGCGTAAGCATAACCGGCCTTTAGCGCCGTTTGGTTGGCCTTCAATATTTCGGGCTTGTCGCTGAATTTATGTTCAAGCCATTTCAGTGTATTATCAAGCGTCTGCGTGAACATCCAGTAGGTGATGCCCAGTGCGAAAAAGTTTTTACTGCGCTCTTTCTCGTTTTTGGAAAGGTCGGTCTCTTCCAGCGCCTTTAGGGTTAAAGTGGATATGGGGACCGGATACACCTGATAGGCGCTTAATACGCCGTTTTCCAGCGGATTACTCTCGTAACCGGCCAGCTTCAAGTTGCGCTTTTTGAAAGAATCACTGTTCACAATGATAATGCCGTTGTCTTTCAAGGTCGAAAGATTCGTTTTAAGCGCAGCGGGATTCATCGCCACCAAAACGTCCGGAGAATCGCCCGGCGTATGCACATGTTCGCTGCTGAATTGAATCTGGAACCCCGATACGCCAAACAGCGTCCCCGCAGGCGCTCTTATTTCAGCCGGGTAGTCGGGCAATGTCGTTAAGTCGTTTCCGGCCAAAGCCGTTGTATTGGTAAACTGAGTGCCCGTGAGTTGCATACCATCGCCGGAATCCCCGGCAAAGCGCACAACAACCCGCTCGAGCGTCGTTGAATTATTATCCCTGAACATGATACTCCAATCAACATCTATCTAATAATTAAAGATCGTAAATGCTTCTTTTGTCCAATTTCTGGTAACTTAAATTCATTACCTGCCCGAAATATTCCGAAAGCGGCAGCGTGCTCTATTCATAGTAATCGGTCGATCGGACTTTATCATGAGTGTGTAGGTGGTTACCGGGAAACATGCTAAAATGGCTTTTCGGACCATTTGGTGAGATCTGTAAACACATTGACGGAAGTCATTGCCGGGAACGCTAAAAAAGATGGTCATGGTTTACGAAGGGCGGTGTCGGAAGATGAGTATTTATGAAGCGGCAAGTTGCTTTTCAAGATATGTCATAATGCGCTTGCTAACAACCGCCGAAGATTGCAGCGTTCTTTTCAAAGTATCGAAAATCCGCTCCGAACTACCTAATTCGGGCTGGTTGTTTTGCTGAAATATAACTGCCAGATGATTGAGATATTCGCGATAAATGTGATCTTCGGCCGCCTCGGTAATGCGATAGAGATTTCGGATCGTTCGAAGAAGCGCCGCATTATCGGTTAATCTTTTTAATGAATTGCCAATAGCCGGTAAATGTTCTGCCATATCCGTCAGAAAATGAGTCTTCAGTGGTTGCGAGGACTCGGAATAGGCTTTGAGCATGAGGGCTGTCGCTTCAATATCACGCAAACCGCCGGGCGCCTCTTTAATATTGCAATGATTCATAGGTTCATCAGCAGTGATGGACCTCTGACGATTCTTTATTTCCCGGATCATCCGCATGACGTAATCCTTTTTCTGATGGAACACAAATGGTTTTAAAACCTTTTCATGCAAAACCGATTCCATAACCTCACTTCCTATGATCATACGTGCGCCGAGCAACTGAGATAAATCGATAAATCGTTCGGGTGCATCCGATTGTAAGTAATCTACAATTTTCGATACAGGGCAGACAAAACTGCCCAATATTTCACCCAACCGGTAGTGCGGAAGTAATCCACGTTTCAGGATTTCACGATTCATGCGGGCAATAATACGGTTGGAGTATGCAATCACCTGTTTATCATCGGTATCGACTACTGCTATAAGATCGTAATCATCGTCATAAGCCTGGCCTCGGGCATGTCCTCCGGCCGCCAGAATCGCAAAGGACTCCGTATTTGGGAAATTTCCGGAAGATGCTCGCATGATTTCTTCGGTACAGGTATCGAACAATTTTTTTATATAATTGTCACAAAACAGCGTAAACTCCTGATTGGTCACATGGAGCTGGACGCCGCGCATGGTTCCTATACCGACGCGCAGGAATTCCAGATCGTAGTAGTCGCCCAGAATCTTTTTCTTTTCATGGGGATTGGGTAATATATCGACCAAACCCAGAAGTCCCTGGGAAATTTTATATAACTGAGAAAAATCGTTCAGGGAATCCAGATATTCGGGATGATCGGCAATAATGCGATTGAAAAAACGGTGAAAATACTTGCTCGACCAGCGATGGATATGGAAGAGGTCCCACAGTTGCCTTTGATATTCTTTCAATTCATCATACGGGACAGGCTTCGAAAGGATATTCTCCAACAACTCTGCCTGGTCCTCAGGCATGTATTGAAGATAGGCATGGATGTATTGCGGAAAGTAACTGAATACCCGGCACAAGCGTTCCAAAGCATTGGGCAACCGGGCGTTTAAATCAAGATAGGCCGCATTCATCTGCTGAAAAAAGGTACGGCCGATTTGATTCTTCTCGGCCTTACCAATAATGGCAATAAGACGCAGAAGTGTGATTTGGCTGTAACGTGCAAAGGAAACATACCACCCGATCACTTCCTCTTGCTGTTTTACCGGAAGCGCATAATAACTCGCAATAAATGCTTCTACTGCGTGTTCCGATGTTTCGAGAATCCCGAGCAAATCTTCCCAGTATTTAACGCCGCCGAAAAAGCGTGCCTTTATGATAAGCTGCCGAACAAGCGCGTGCTCAACGGAAGAAGAGCGTTGGCTTAATGTATTGTGTTCGAATAATTCTCTGAAAATGGAGATCGATTTTAAATGCCGGGTAATGTCGTCGATAAACTGATCGCTTAATTCCCTTACTTCGCGAACATATCGATAGTAATCGATGAGTAATTGGTCCCAGGCGTTCACCATACCAATGGGTCGATAGCCCATACGTTCGGCCATAAGGGTCAATTGTTGTTCATCAATTTCATCCAGGCGAAATTTCTCTTCCTGCACTACATAAAGCTGCAGCATAAATTTAAACATTTCCAGAAAAGCGCCTGCTTTAAAGAGCATTTCATACTGCGTTTTGAAATGTGGTTCTTTTGCCTTCAGTACGTCAATGATATCAAAGGCGTTAACTTCGTTCAGATTATGAATGGTTTTCTTGGCATAAAGAAGCGATTTAAGGATGCGAATGGCATCGTATTTGGGGGCAACGGCATCCATTTGCGGCGGACTGATTAAAAGCGCCCGCGCTTCTCCTAAAATTCCGCGGATGAAACCCTCGTGATATCGCGAGTCGCTATGCCCGCCGTAAAAATATTTGGATATGACGCGCTGGTAAAAACGGTCGAATAACGATTTGCTTCCAAGCATAAAGCGTGCATTTAACAGTTCAGAGATAATGACGACATTTTGAACCCGACTGCTGAGCAGTTCTTCATATTCCGAAATCGTAGTGGTATAATCCTGTTTACCGACGTTTTCCGATAGATAGAGATGGAGCGGCGTCGCATATACCAGCATGTGTTGGGTGATCTTGCGAAAGGCGCGGTTTAAACCTTCTACCGTTCCCCCGTCTTCCACGATGATACCGAGGTCAATATCATCCTGATCCACCCGCGTGCCGACGCTGATCACAAAAAATTCCGGCCGTGTTTTTTTCGGCAGATAAAGATTCAACAAATTTTCAATATAAGCCGTGGTCAGCTCGCGAAAACTGCTCCCGAAATGCATTAAAAACTGGTGATAGGCCCGTGCTGGCATTAAATCCGATGCAAACCCGAGAGATAGAATATCAAGGTGACGGAAATTCATGTGTAAAAACTGCAGGGCGTAATAACAACTGAGGTCCTGTACCCGCGTGGCTTCTTCCCGGGAAAGCTGGCTTATCAGCCGCATTTCTTCCGACGGAGAAAAACTGGAGCGCCACAGGTGCACCTGCATTAATTGTCCGCTTTTCTCCAGCCGTCTATGGAGAGCGTCTTTATATTTTTCGATGGTGATTAAATATTTGCGATAGTAGTTACCGAGTTGGCTAACACGCTTCTCAAGGAAATCAAGGCTTTGCATCGTACCAAACCGTTTTACAATAAAAGGCCGGCTTCGGTTAGTATAAAGAAGCCGGCGCCAAATTATTTAATGAGATTTTGACCGGCTTTGAAGGCCTTGATGTTGAGTTCTTCGGTTCCTTTGGGCACGCGCGCCCGAATGGCGCTAAGTAAAGCCTCTTCGGAAATCACTCCCGAAAGTTGTTCGATCGCTCCGAGCGCAACAATATTAGCCACCAGTTTTTTCCCGATCTCGTTTTCGGCGATTTCGGTAATGGGGAAGCGATACACCTTAAAATCGCCTTCGGGCGGCTGGTGAACAAAACCCGCATCGGCCAAAATAATGCCGCCCTTTTTCACATCTTTGTGATAGCTATCCGCTGCTTCCTGGGTCATTGCCAATAGAAGGTCAAGATTCGTGGCTTTGGGATAATCAATGTCGCCGTCGCTGATAATCACTTCCGAACGGCTGGCTCCTCCGCGAGCCTCCGGGCCGTAGGACTGGCTTTGAGTGGCGTTTTTTGCATCGTAGATGGCTGCAGCCTCGGCGAGGATCTTGCCAACAAGAATCAGACCCTGGCCGCCTGCGCCACTTAAACGGATTTCATAATGAAGACTCATTTTCTTTCCTTATGGCATTTATATCGCACTTCATTCCAACTAGCATCAAAACATTAGCTACGATCTACCTGAGCTGCGCCTGGGAAACGACTTTTTCGTACGTGTTCACATATTCGGGCATCTCACGATCGACCAGCGTACCGATTACAATCTTACCCTGCAATTCTTCCTGTGTCATGGTTCGCGCTTTCTCTATCCGCACCGCCTGTTTTTTCTGATCGACGATCATCTGGGCGGGCGTGCCTTTCTTGTTTATCTTCCCATAAGCGGTCGGACAGGGCGACATTATTTCGACCAGCGAGAATCCACGTTTCTCCATAGCCTGAGTGATCAGTTTACCCAGAAAATTGGCATGATACACGGTTGAACGCGCTACAAATGAAGCGCCCGCGGCAATCACCAGCTGGGCGATATCGAAGGGATTCTCGAAGGCGCCGTAAGGGGCCGTCGTTGCATAATCGCCGTACGGGGTCTCCGGCGAGGCCTGTCCGCCCGTCATCCCGTAAATGTGATTGTTATAAAGCAGCACTGTTAAATTGATATTACGGCGCGCCGCATGAATCAGATGATTCCCGCCGATAGCTGTCGCGTCGCCGTCTCCCGTTACAACAATAACGTGCAGTTCGGGGCGCGCCATTTTAACGCCTGTTGCAAATGCAATGGCCCGGCCGTGGGTGGTGTGCAACGTATTAAAATCCACATAACCCGGCGTACGGCTGGAACAGCCGATGCCGGAAACCATGGCAACATCATCTTTCTTCCAGCCCAGTTCTTCAACCGAACGTAAAATGGCTTTCAGGGCGATGCCATCGCCGCAACCCGGACACCAAATGTGCGGGAATTTATCCATCCTTAAATATTTAAAATAATCCATGCTTACACCAACTCCTTGATTTTTTCAAAGATTTCATTCGGCGGAATGGGATCGCCGGATATTTTATTAACGCCGTGAACTTCGGCTTCGCTCTTGACGGCGTGTTCCACTTCATGACGAATTTGTCCCAGATTTAACTCGGGTACGATAATCTGTTTATGCTGCCGGGCAAAATTAAAGATTTCCGCCGTGGGAAAAGGCCAAAGCGTTTTGATGCGCAGCATACTAACCGCAACGCCGGCTTCCTGTGCTAAACGAACAGCGCTGCGGCTCGAACGTGCGCTGGATCCGTAAGTAACAATTCCAACCTCGGCGTCTTCCTCTATGTACTCTTCCACTTCAACGATCTCATGCCGGTATTTATCCAATTTACGGTTCAAGCGCAGAAGCATTTCCTCAATCTTCTTATTATCATTGGTGGGAAATCCGGTCTCATCATGCACCAGGCCGGTAACGTGGAAACGGTAACCATCTCCGAAAGCCGACATCTCGGGTATCATTGATTCGTCGGTCTGATAGGCGCGGTACTGATCGGGCGACATTGAGGGTTTTTTACGGTTAACGACGTGCACTTCATGCGCCGGAGGTAAGCTCACCTTTTCATGCACATGTCCTACAATTTCATCCAGCAACAGAATCACCGGCACCCGATACTGTTCCGAAAGATTGAACGCCCGAACCGTTAAATCGTAGGTTTCCCGAACGCCTGCAGGCGTTAATACGATAATAGGGTGATCGCCGTGTGTGCCCCAACGGGCCTGCATCACATCGCCTTGTGCAGGCATGGTGGGCGATCCGGTGCTTGGTCCGCCGCGCATCACATTCACCACAACGACGGGTATTTCGGCTATGCTTGCATAACCGATGTTTTCCTGTTTCAGGGAAAAACCCGGCCCGCTTGTGGCGGTCAGCGATTTAACACCGCCAAGCGAAGCACCGATTACTGCGCCCATGGCGCCGATTTCATCTTCCATCTGTATAAATTTGCCGCCGTATTCCGGCAATCGTTTGCTCAAATGTTCGGCAATTTCCGATGAGGGTGTAATCGGGTAACCGGCAAAAAAACGGCAACCGGCATCAATAGCACCCACGGCAACGGCTTCATTGCCCTGCATCATAGATGTTCTTGTATTCTGCACAATAGGCTCCTTAACTCGAAATCGCTTTCTTTTTCTTTTCGGGTTTATGTACGACAATAGCAAAATCCGGACACAACTGTTCACATAGCATACAGCCGGTACAGCTATCTAAATCTTTGACCTTTGCGATGAAATTTTCCATAATGAGTACATCTTTCGGGCATACCTGAACGCAAATATCGCATCCTTTACACCAGGCTTCTTTAATTTCAACGGTGATTTGATTTGACGCCATAGCATCTATCCCCTCTTACATTTAATAATCCAGCTTCAGGAGCGCCGACTCTTCTTGTTCAAAATTTCTCAAACAATCGGCTCTATCCGTATGTTGCAAAGATAATACCACTTTTTTATAGAATATTCTCCGGATCCATGAACGCTTTATGAATGGGATGAACATATTTTCCTCTTTTAACGATCATCCGGTCTTACTCAGTCGTTTATCATGTCCGTAAACGCATCGCACGGTTATTCTTAAAAATCGGAAAGCAGGGTCTTAAATTTAATATTAGCAGCGCCTGTTTCCTGTTTTTCCGTTTGATGAATAACCGCATCGATAGTTTCAAACTTCAACCAATTAAATTTTTCAATGCACGTTTTAATCCCACACGCCGACTGTGTTCAGGCCGTATCCTTAATTTTCTGGATTTCATCACGCAAAACGGCCGCTCGTTCGAATTCCAGATTAGCCGCCGCCGATCGCATCTCCTGTGTCAAACGTTCAACCAGATCTGCTTTGCTTAAATGTTCACCATAGGCAACCCCGGGTTCGCCCACTTTTGGCAATTCTTTGCGCACATCAGCCACCGAAGTACTCTTCAATATCTCTTCCGCAGTTTTATATATGGTTTGCGGGGTGATGCTATGTTCTTCATTGAAGGCCAGTTGTTTTTCCCGACGTCGGCTGCTCTCATCAATGGTTTTCTGCATTGAGTCGGTAATGCGGTCGGCGTAAAAGATTACCCTCCCGCCCACATTGCGTGCGGCGCGACCTGCGGTTTGCATTAAGGAGACATAGGAACGCAAGAAGCCTTCTTTATCGGCATCGAGGATCGCAACCAGGCTCACTTCGGGCAAATCCAGGCCTTCACGCAGCAGGTTGATGCCAACCAGTACATCAAACTCGGCCAGGCGTAAATCGCGCAGAATACCGACGCGTTCCAGGGCATCGATTTCGGAATGTAAATATCTTACATTAATGCCGGCGGCCTGAAGGTAGTCGGTTAAGTCCTCAGCCATCCGTTTGGTCAGGGTCGTCACCAAGGTACGTTCTTTCTGGGCGGCGCGTTCCTTTATTTCCGCGATCAGATCATCGATTTGAGTTTCCACTGGGCGTATTTCAATTTCGGGATCCACCAGTCCTGTGGGCCGGATCACCTGTTCCACAAAAACGCCGCCACTTCTTTCCAGTTCATATTCCGCAGGGGTCGCTGAGACAAAAATGGTTTGGTTGAGGCGCGCTTCAAATTCGTGAAATTTCAAGGGCCGGTTGTCCAGCGCGCTGGGCAGGCGAAATCCGTATTCCACCAGCGTCTCTTTGCGCGAGCGATCGCCGTTATACATTCCGTGAATTTGCGGAACGGTTTGATGGGATTCGTCGATAAAAACCAAGTAATCCTCGGGGAAAAAGTCGATGAGCGTATACGGCGGCTGGCCCGGCTGGCGCGATGAAATATGACGTGAGTAATTTTCGATGCCCGAGCAATAGCCGATTTCCTCCATCATTTCCAGGTCGAAATTCGTTCGCATTTCCAGGCGTTGAGCCTCGAGTAACTTATTTTCATTGCGCAACGTCTTCAGCCGTTCATCCAATTCAATGCGGATGGCTTCCATGGCGCGTTGCATTTTTTCACTTGAGGTAACAAAGTGTTTGGCAGGGAAAATGATAGCTTTATCCACCTCGTTAAATGTTTTGCCCGTTACGGGATCGATGGTCTTTATGGCATCCACTTCGTTACCGAAAAATTCCAAGCGGTAAGCATACTCTTCGTAGGCGGGAAATATATCGACAATATCACCGCGTATCCGAAAAGCACCGCGCTGAAAGTCAAAATCGTTGCGGGTGTATTGAATATCCACCAGTTTCAGAAGAAGTTCGCTACGGTCATAAAAGCCGCCTTTCTCCACCATGACAAGCATGCCTTTATAATCTTCCGGCGAGCCGATGCCGTAAATACAGCTTACGCTGGCCACCACAATGACATCCTTTCGCGCCAGCAAAGAACTGGTGGCGCGTAGCCTCAAACGATCGATTTCATCGTTAATAGAAGCGTCCTTTTCGATATATGTATCGGTTGTCGGAATGTACGCTTCCGGTTGATAATAATCGTAATAGCTGATGAAATATTCAACGGCGTTATCAGGGAAAAAGCCCTTAAATTCCCCGTAAAGTTGGGCGGCCAACGTTTTATTGTGCGAAATGATCAGGGTGGGCTTGTTAATTTGAGCAATAACATTGGCCATTGTATAGGTTTTACCACTACCCGTGACGCCCAGCAGCGTTTGAAAGGGATCTCCGCGTCGAACGCCGTCCGTCAACTCTTCAATCGCTTTGGGTTGATCGCCCTGCGGTTGATAGCTTGAATTCAACTTGAATTTTTCCATAACAGACCAATTTAGAACAAATTTTTAATAAAGGCAAAGGGAAGTCCGGCTTGTCTCTGCAGGGCGGGGGGATGAATAATTGAGGGCTCGGGATGTTCGATCCCGATAATGGAAAGCAGGGCGGAATCATGATATGGAATGAGGCAATATCCTGGAACATAAGAATCGGCCGCCATTAATGGAAGATAACCGCATGGCAGTATGGTACGATTACTTGTCCTATTACAGCATTTTATTCAAGTGGGGGGGATGAACACTTCAGTATTCAGGATGCTTCCTTGGTCCGGTCATAGGCAATCCGTCCCTGCATGACGGTCATGTCCACAGCGTAGTCATCGCCCAGTACCACCAAATCCGCGTCCTTGCCCACAGCCAGGATGCCCTTGTTGCGTTCCATATCCAGAACTTTCGCCCCGTTGAGCGAAGCCATACGCACCGCTTCGGTAATACGCGCGCCCGCCGTCTCCACCATGTTTTTGACGGCGCGGTTCAAGGTCAGCGAACTGCCTGCGATGGTGCCGTCATCCAGCATCGCCTTACCGCCACGTATGCGAACGGTTTGATTGGCAAACTTGAATTCTTCGCCCTCATGCATACCGCCGGGCGTAATGGAATCCGTGATCAGGATGATACCGCCGGGTTTCTTCACTTTGAGCAGAAATTCCATGGTCGCGGGATGGACATGGTAGGTATCCGCAATCAGGTTGATCTTGAGTTCGTCGCGCAGAAGCGCCGCGAGAGCGACGCCGGGCTCACGATGGTGGAGGGGCCGCATGGCGTTGAACATGTGGGTTACATGTGCGGCGCCGTTGTCGATGGCAATTTCAATTTCACGGTAAGTCGCCGTGGAATGCCCGATGGAAGGGATGACGTTCACTTTGGATGCTTCACGGATCACATTGGTTGCGCCGGGTAATTCGGGGGCGATGGTCATCATCTTAACCAGGCCCTCCGACGCCTCCCAGAGACGATTCCAGGAGTCCTCCGTAGGTTTCCATAACCATTCTTCATTCATGGCGCCTTTAAACGTTTTGTTAAGATACGGCCCTTCCAGATGAATGCCCTTAATGTTGGAGTCGGGGTGTTTCTGAATATATTGCGCCACGCGCCGTACATTTTGGGTCATTGTATCCGGAGGCTGGCCATGCAGACTCGCAAGCATAGTGGTTGATCCGTGTTTCAAAAAATGGCGGCTTATTTCATCAAAATCGCTTTCATCCCCGTCGGAAAATCCGTGTCCCAGAGCGCCGTGAACCAACAAATCAACAAAACCGGGACAAATGGCCTTATCGCTGGCGTCGATGACCCGACAATCTTCCGGTATGGTTATATCATCTACCTCTCCCAGACTAACAATCGTTTTATCTTCAATTACGACGCTTCCCCTTTTTATGATTCGAAACGGGGTAATAATTTTTGCACCTGTAAAGGCAAGTCTCATGGCGCGCTCCTGCTTCTCTTATTTTCTAACAACGGTTGTTAATGATTTTCGTAAAGAAAATTACAAATTTATTGCAAAATAATGCTAACTTTTTTCAAGCTGAGTTGTCTGTATTAATAGTAGATGCAGGAGGAAACGTTGGTAAAAGATGATTCGGAATTGATCGACGAGATGCGCAACGGCTCGTTAACCGCTTTTGACAGCCTGATGCAGCGATACCAACAACTGGTGTTTACCATCGCCTACACGGTTGGCCATTCGGAAGAAGACGCCATGGATATCTCGCAGGATGTGTTTTTGAAGGTTTATCAAAAACTAAACGCCTATCGAGGAAAAGGTTCCTTTAAAGGCTGGATTTCACGCATCGCAAAAAACGAAAGCATCAATGGGCTTAAAAAAATCAATCGCCGCAAACAAACCGAAAACCTTGAGGAGACCCTTGCGATGCCCGTTTCACAAGACCCCTCTCAGGAAGATGAACTGCTGGCCAGAGAAAACCGGGCGACCCTGCTGCGTCGTTTATTCAATTTAAATACACGATACCGCCTTGCCGTCGTATTGCGTTATTACAAAGACATGCCTATACGGCAGATTGCGGAAACAATGCAATGCAGCGAGGGCATGGTTAAAAATATGCTTTACCGCAGCCTTCAACGGCTAAAGCATGAGATACATGGACAACATCACTCAAAAGGAGCGTGACGATATGTCCGGATGCAAAACCTACCAATCCATGGTGAAGAAATTACTATCCGACGAAATCAATGAAACGGATAAAAGCGAACTTTACCGGCACGCAGAATCATGCCGGCATTGCCGCGCCGTTATAAAAACCTATGACCATTTAAAAGCGCAGTTGTCGCCCGTTCCCCACCCCAATGAAGCACGGTTCAGAACGATGCGTCAAAACGTATTGCAAGCCATCCGTGCCAAACAAACGGGCGCCGTAAAAACACGGTCGTCCTTTCGTTTCAATGCGTTTTTCCAATGGCTCCGTCAACCGGCCGTGGCCTATGCTTTTGCGCTTCTATTACTGATCAGCGGCTGGTTTCTCGGGCGGGAAACGTCGCCCGCAAACTCCGAGCCTTCCGTGTTTGCACCGCTCACATCCGGAATAAAACAAACCGCTTTTCGTCCAACAATGGAAAAAGCCTCTTATTTGTTCGAAAATGTACGCGTACGTCCGGCAGCGCACAATCGCGTCAAACTCAGTTTTAATGTATCCACACATTTGGAAATGGTGCGCGAAAAGGACGATCCGCTCGTCAAAGAAGTCATTGCTCAATCCATTCTCAATGCCCGGCTAAACGGTTCGCAAATCAAATCACTGGATTACGCCAAAGATTTTATGGATCCCAAAATAAAAGCAGCATTAATCAAGACCATGCAACATGATGATTACATGGCGGTACGTCTGAAAGCCATGGAACAACTCATGGCTTATCCGGCCGATCCACAAATTCAAGAGGCAATGTTACAGGTATTAAAAAACGAACCCTCCACTTATATGCGGCTATTGGCGATTGATTATCTCGCTAAAAACGAAGTGGAACCCTCGCTACTCAAACCACAATTGGAAGCTTTAAATGAAGGTCGTAACGCGCCGGTACTGATGAAAGCACGACAATATTTACATTCCAGGAAATCAACACCTTAAAAAATAGATTGGCCGATCGAACAACATTTCGAAACCATTAAAACACAAGGAGAAAAAAAATGAAAACAACCATGTTAACCTTGCTCATCGCTCTTCTGTACGCCGTTTCTTTGCTAGCTGAAACCACAGTAAAATCCATTAACACAAGTCCCGGTAAAACACTGACGGTGAATCTCCAGGTCGGCGGATCGATTACCGTATCCGGTTGGGATAAGAACGAAGTGCGCGCCGAAATCAGCTACGACGGCGATCAGGTTTCGCCGGATTTTTTCGCTGTGGAGGAAGCACCCGACGGCGTTGAAATTGAACTCAACCGCATGGAATTCAACCTGGGCGCCACCGACATCCATTTGAATATTCACGTACCCAAACAATACAACCTGGATTTGGAAACCATGGGCGGCTCCATTCGCATCAGCGATGTCGAAGGTAATTTCGAAGGCAAAACCATGGGCGGCTCACTCGACCTGAGCGGCCTGAAAGGCGAAATTGATATGACCACCATGGGCGGCAGCATTTCACTGACAAAATCCTACGGTATCGACGGCTCGCTTAAAACCATGGGCGGCGATGTGCGCTTTAACGATGTGATGGGAAACGTGAAAGGCTCTACCATGGGCGGCGATATCACCTATCGCAATGTCTCGAATCGTGAAGGCGAACCCATGGGTGATGAAGTAAAAATTTCCACCATGGGCGGCTCGATTGAAGTAAACGAAGCGCCGCAAGGTGCTGACGTGCACACCATGGGCGGCGACATTGAAATAAAAAAAGCCGATATCTATGTGAAAGCCAAAACCATGGGCGGCGACATCGATATCAATTCGGTGAACGGTTGGGTAAAAGCCTCCACCATGGGCGGCGACGTTACGGTAGTTATGGTCGGAGACGGCCAAAAAGGGAAACGGGATGTGAATATCTCTTCCATGGGCGGCGAAATCGAACTTACACTGCCATCCAATATTTCAGCCAAATTTGACGTCCATCTGACCTACACTAAGGACAGTCGTCAGGATTTCAAGATTAACAGCGACTTCGATATGGACATCGAAGAGAAAACCAAGGAATGGCAATATCGCCAAGGTACGCCGCGGAAAGAGATTGTCGGCAAGGGCCAAGTTGGTGGCGGCAAAAATACCATCCATATCGATACGATTAACGGGAATATCCGCATTAAAAAAGGCAACTAATCCCAACCTTATTGTAACGAAAGCCGGTATCATCGCCGGCTTTTTTTATTTCGTCTGCCCGAATTATGGAGTAATTCCTTCTTTAGCTTTTCGGAGGGTGTGGCCTAATACAGATCTGATCATGGCAGTCATCCATACATGCAGTAAAAAAGCAGATCATACGAATGCAAGCCCCCGGAAGCTCAATATAAAGACAAAAGATGAGCAATTATGATCGATTTGAGCTTCATTCGGCCTCTTCCGATAAACGGCTGAGCGTGACCAGCCGATATCCTTTTTGTTTGAGATACGGCAGAATGTTCCGGAGTGTTTGAAGCGTTCGGCGCCCCCGTTCGTTTCCATCATGAAGGATAATGATCGAACCCGGCGTCACGTTTGCTTTGATGTATTGTATCGAGAAAGAGGACCAGGGTACAGCCGCGTCAAAGGGATAAACCGAACCCAAAACACAACGGTACGATGCATCGTAATCGTGAAGAATGCGGATCATCGCATCGGTGTACAAACCGGATGCAGGCCGGAACCATTTCATTGCCTGGAATTGCGATAATACACTGTCCGCCTGTTTAAATCTCGCGGCAAATGTATCCGGCTCCAAATGGATACTCGCCTTGTCTTTCATCATATGGTTTCCGATTTCATGCCCGTTGCTGATAATGGCTTCGATGATCGCTTCCCTGCCCTTAACCCGACCTGCGATGATAAAAAATGTGGCCTGTGCTTCGTACCGATCCAATACCTCTAAAATCGCCTGAGTATTTTCAGGATGCGGGCTGTCATCGATTGTCAGAGCCGCCAGCTTTTTATCGGTTTTAAAATAGAAGCGGGCTTCCGGATAGGCCGATGACATGACGCGCACAAATCCATGGTTTACACGGCTACAATTTAAGAGTAAGAATATAAGCCCAGCAGCAATAAAAACGAGCTGTGTGCAGCATTTTATATTAAAGTAACGAAACGCTTTCAAATTCACTTAAGGTCATCCCTGTTGCTTTAAAACGACGTTAATATCAACAACATTGTGGAAGCTATACAATTTGCATTCAAAAACAAAGTTTAGAAGATTAGGGGCTAACGCTGAGCGCGAAACCTTTTAATGGTTTGATGACATCGTCAATATCAGCCTCCTTAAAAAAGATCTTCCACAAACATACCCGATCTCAAACTTGAATTAAATTGAATTTTATCTCAAATTTATTCTTTCAATTTAAAGATGGGGGCGAAGGCATGGCTGGGAACAGCATTAACCACATCGGATTTGTATCGACGCGGATTGCCGGAACCGACGGCGTTTCACTCGAGATTGAGAAATGGGCAAAGGTATTACAACGCAACGGTTACCGGTGTTTTTATATGGCCGGCGAACTGGACCGCCCCACGGCTGTCTCTTTACTTGTGGAACAGGCACATTTCGAACATCCCGAAGTTAATGCAATCAATCAATCCATGTTTCAAAATACAAAGCGATCCGCCAAAATAAGCGAGCAGGTGGACCGCTTAAGAATAAAATTGAAAGATCACTTATATGCTTTTGTAAAACGTTTCGATATCGATTTATTAATCACTGAAAATGCACTGACCATTCCCATGAATATTCCACTGGGATTAGCGTTGACGGAATTTATTGCGGAAACATCCATGCCGGTTATCGCACACCATCATGATTTTTACTGGGAACGGGAACGATTTTTAATCAATGCCTGTCAGGACTATCTCGACAAAGGATTTCCTCCCGATCTCGCTTCCATACGCCACGTCGTCATTAACTCCCTGGCGTCGAAACAACTGAGCCATCGTCTGGGTATCTCGAATACCATCATTCCCAACGTATACGATTATGCCAACGAACCGCCGCCGGCCGATCCGGGGCGATGCGCCGAATTAAGGCGGGAAATCGGCCTGGCGAACGACGCCTATTTAATTCTCCAACCCACGCGAATCGTGCCGCGAAAGTGGATCGAGCGATCCATCGAAATTGTTCGTAATTTAGAGCTCAAACATCCTGCGCTTATCATTTCGCACTCCGCCGGCGATGAGGGTGACGATTATTATAAGCGTATCGTGGAATACGCCTCAAACATGGGCGTCAATCTGAACATGATTGACCACCTGATCGGATCACGGAACGATGAAACAACGTTCAGTATCGCCGACGCTTATCAATGCGCCGATATCATCACCTATCCCAGTGGATTTGAAGGTTTCGGGAACGCTTTTCTTGAGACCATTTACTACAGAAAGCCGATCGTGGTAAACCGTTACACCATTTACATCGCCGACATCGAACCGAAGGGATTCGATGTCATAACCATGGACGGCTTTGTCAGTAAAAAAGCGATCGACGCCATTCGTCACATTCTCAAGAGTGAAAGCTATCGGAAGTCCGTAACGGATAGAAATTATGCCCTGGCAAAACGCTACTTTTCATTCGAAATTCTCGAACGGAAACTACTCTACCTGATTGATTCGTTTAAATACTGATTGAAGGGAGTTACATGATCCATGAGCAGGAAACAAAGCTTAGCGCTCTTGCATTATTCCTGTCCACCTGTCGTGGGCGGCGTTGAAGAAATCGTTCGGCAGCAGGCTTCCCTGTTCCACCGTTATTTTCATCCCGTCAAAATTATTGCCGGCAACGGCGCCCAGTTTTCTTCCGATTTCCCGGTCGAAATCAATCCTTTACTCGCATCGCGTAATCCGAAAATTCTTACCTTACACAAAGCATCTTCCGGGCGGTTTGATGAAATCAAAGCGCTGGCGCGTCATATTGAACAATATTTGGAATATTCACTGCCGGATTTTGAGGTGCTGATCGCCCACAATGT
Organism: uncultured Calditrichaceae bacterium; assembly: GCA_964542915.1. Taxonomy (GTDB): domain Bacteria; phylum Calditrichota; class Calditrichia; order Calditrichales; family Calditrichaceae; genus CAZIVP01. The sequence continues at coordinate 207,331 of CAZIVP010000002.1, forward strand.
GTTAACCATGCCTTATAATTTACCGCTAACATATGCCTTGCATGAATTGGCGAAGAATAGCGACGTTAAGGTCGTAAGTTGGAATCATGATTCCATCTACTTTTATGAACCGTTCGATGCCCGCTATAAGAACGATGAGTGGTCCGTTCTGAAGCAATATAACACCAACATCCACTACATTACCATTTCGAACAGCCGGGCCTTCGAGTTCGATCGTCTTTACGGCATGAAAACCAGTGCCCGGGTCATTCGAAACGGGATCGATCCTATCCGTTTTTTTCGTCTGGATCCGTCAACCGTGCGTCTTATTCAGGAGCAAAAACTCTTTTTGGCGGATCTCCTGATAGTTCAACCTTCCCGACTGCATCCGCGCAAAAACATCGAACAATCCATAAAGGTCTTAAAAGCTCTGAAAGATTCAGGTTTGGATGCACGACTTCTACTGACCGGCGCCTTAAATCGCTGGCCAATGAACTCGGCGTATCCGATCAATTGATCATCATTGCAGAATACGTATTCGAAAGCGGAGAGAAGATGGGCGCCGACCGGGTGGCTATGCGCGACCTATATCAGATCTCCGATGTGCTATTCATGCCGAGCCTGCAAGAAGGATTCGGCATACCATTGCTCGAAGCGGGAATGATCAAACTACCGATTGTCTGTTCGGATATTCCGCCATTCCGATCCATCACCGACCAGGATGTACTCTATTTTTCACTGGAAGATGACGCCGCGGTTATCGCCAGCCATATGTTGCAATTTTTAGATAACCTGCCTACGCATACCATGTATCGTCGTGTGATCCGCAACTACGTCTGGGACAATATCTATAAAAAAGATTTAAAGCCGTTTCTCGATGAAATCGGATTGCAGGCGGCTAAAAAAACAGATATATAGCCTCAAAAAAACAATCGCAGTGCCGTTTAAATGGAATGTAAATCAATGAGTGAGCAATCAACCGGATATCTTCCCTGGAAGAGAAATATTCGCAGGGCATCAAGGAGTGATTGAAAATGGCCAGCTTGTGCTCAGCCAACCCGCTGCCCCGAAGCGTCGCGATGCGGCAATCCCAGTTCGGTAACTTCCTGTAGCTGTTGCCGGTTGAGCACGGGACCTTCCACACATAAACGGATGCCGGATCCGTCGAGTACACATTGGCCGCAAATACCAATCCCGCATTTCATATAGCGTTCCATGCAAAATTCGTAGGGCATATTCAGCCTATCAAGGATTTCCTTTACTTTCACAAACATAATTTCGGGACCCGCCGCGTAAACAAACTCGATGCCCTCTTTTTCAATAATGTCTGCCAGTTCATCGGTTACCAGCCCCTTGCGTCCTAAAGAACCATCATCGGTCGTAAAATAACATTGGGACAGTTGCTTAAATTTTTCAGGAAAGATGATTTCCTGTCCGGTTGCTGCGCCCAACAGTGAAACGAAACGATAGCCCTGCCGCTTCAATTCGAACGCCAGAAAACGCAAGGGCGCTATACCGATGCCTCCGCCGATAAGCAGGGTATTGTCCCGCAGGGTAAAACCTTTCCCGAATGGCCCCCGTATTCCGAAATATGCGCCGGGTTGGCGCTTCATCAAGTCCTGTGAAAACGGGCCGAAGGCTTTTACGGAAACTTCCATCGCGTCTTCGCTTAAGGCTGAAAGCGAAAACGGTTTTTCGTCCACGCCCGGCGTCCATAAATTGATGAACTGGCCGGGCCGGGCATCAAAGAAGCGCGGGAAATAATAACTTTTCACGCCGGGGCCGTGTTCTACAATGCGTTTTAATGGTACCGTCTGGATAAAATCACTCATGGGCTGCGCCTCTGACTTCATTAATCGATTGAAAGCCGTGTTCCGAAAGATAACGTCGGATGCCCTTATTGATCTTTTCGAAAACATCGATGCCTTCGTAATATACCGCGCTTCCGACGCCGAGGAGGGTGGCGCCCGCCAACAGCATCTGTACGGCGTCTTCATAGGTCGTGATGCCGCCCGTCCCGATTATGGGAATGTTGACATTGCGATAAACTTCATAAACGGATTTGACTGCTACAGGCAAGATGGCAGGCCCTGAGACGCCGCCGGTCCCGTTTGCCAATACCGCTTTTCTTACATTAATATCGATGAGCATGCCCGGCCCGACCGTGTTAATCGCCGTGATGGCGTCCGCGCCGTTCTGCTCACAGACCCGGGCTAAAATTCCGATACCCGGCCCGTGCGGCCCGAGCTTAATGGCAACCGGAATGGAACCCGCCTGCTTCTTTACGATTTCGGTTACCCGGGCCGTTTCGGGACAACTGTCGCCGAAAGGTTGGCCGAATTCCGAATGCACATTGGGACAGGATACATTTACTTCAATCAAATCGGGATTCATGTCGCGCACACGACGCGTTACCTCGCCGAACTCCTCCACCGTCTTACCGAAAATCGATGCGAACAACGGCTGTTTACACTGCTTTTTATATTGCCGGATTTCCTCCAGCATCACGTCCGCGCCGGGATTCGACAGCCCCACCGCGTTTAATAGTCCCTGTTTAAACGGCACAATGCTGGGCGCTTTGTGTCCTTTACGCGCATCCATATTAAAGGATTTGGTGGTCACGGCGCCGGCGCCGCAACGAATTACGCGGCACATGGAAGAACCCGTTAATCCGAGGATTCCCGAAGCCAGCACCAGCGGTGACCGCAGATGGATATTTAAAAAATCGGGCGTCAAAACATCCGCTTCAGTCATCGGCTCTCAATCCACATTGGGTTCCAGTTCGTTCAGATTAAAGATGCGCTCGCAGTACGCGCATTTAACCATTTGCGATTCTTCATCAACCGCCGTAAAGTCGCTGGGAATGTGCCGTTCCAGATTGGTTACACAATTTGGATTTTTACAAACAAGTAAATTTTTAATCTCATTGGGCGGATGCACAACCACCTTGCTGTCCACGTTATAATTTTTGATAGCTTTGATGGTAACGCCCGGTACGACCAGCGAAATATGCTGTATAATCTCAGGCGCCAGATGCTCCATCTGAAGTTTGATCAAATCTTTACGCCCCAACTTTTCGCTTTTATAATTTTGCCCCAGGGATACCATAACCTCCTGCATCTCCTCATACCGGGAAATGATCTCCAAAATTTTGATGCCGTCGCCTGCGGGAATATGATCAATTACAATGCCCGATTCTATTTTGGGAATGAGCATAACATTTTTATTGTGTTTCATATCGTTACCCCCAGGTGTTTGAGTAAGATGGCCTGACGCATGATGACACCGTTGCGGGCTTGCGGAAAATAACCGGCGAATCGCGTTTTATCTACGTCGTAGTCAATTTCATCCACGCGCGGCAGCGGATGCAAAACGCGCATATTTTCCGAGGCTTTCTCAAGCATTTCGGCGTCAAGCACGTACGAACCTTTCACCTTTTCATATTCCACAATATCAGGGAAACGCTCCCGTTGAATCCGGGTCATGTATAAAACATGACACTGATCGATGGCGTCTTCGAGAGAATCGGTTTCTCTGAAGGTAAAAGGCTTGCCCTTGCCTGCCATTTTAAGATAGGGTGGCAGCCGTAGCTCCTCCGGAGAAACAAGAATGAATTCCCGGATATTAAATTTCATCAGGGCCCGAATAAGAGAATGGACCGTGCGGGAATACTTTAAATCGCCCACAAATGCGATCTTAATGTTTTCAATGGCTCCGAAATCTTTCTCGATGGTAAACAAATCAAGCAGCGTTTGGGTGGGATGTTGGTTGGACCCGTCGCCGGCGTTGATTACCGGTAAAAAACTCTCCTGAGCCGCCAACCGCGCCGTACCGTCGCCGGGATGACGAATGACCATAATATCGCAATAGTTTTCGACGGTATGGACGGTGTCGCTAAACGATTCGCCCTTGGACACGGAAGTGGCATCTTTTTCCGCAAAACCAATAACGCTGCCGCCCAGGCGATACATGGCGGATTCAAAGCTGAGCCGCGTTCGCGTGCTGGGCTCAAAAAACATACTAGCCATGATTTTACCGGGAAGAAATGCTACGCGCTTCTCCAACGGAATGGTTTCCACATGATGGGCCCATTGCAGATATTCGCGAATCTCTTCCAGCGATAAATCATCCATTGAAATAAGGTCTTTTTTCATGCATGCCCCGTGGGTTAAACGGTTTCTGATTTTATATAATTTTAATATTGGATATACCAAACGACATTTGGCGTCAGCCTTTACAATGTTTGTATGGAATTTTACATATTGCTACACACCGTGCGGTAATGCGCCACACTGCAGTCATCTGGAAAAACATTTTGAATGATCCCGGTTGCCTCGCTCGCCCCGCCTTCCTTGCAAAGCGGCCCATCTGCAATATAGTCGCACTACTTTGTTAGTATCCGTGTCGTCTCTTCCAGATATGCCGAAGGATTTTCGGCGTTTAACAACGAGCGCCCGATAATAATGTAATGTGTTTTTAAAAAATCAAAAGCATCCGCACTTCCGCCCTGTTTGCCGTAACCGGGTGAATAGAAACAGCTGTTTTCGTCCAGTCCGGCCTGTTCGTATACCCGGCGGGTGGATTCCGGCCTGGTTAACGGCACGACAAAATCGCGAACACCGGCCAGGTGCGCCAAGCGGTACATTTCGACGACCGCCTTATCGCAGATAAATCCGCCTTCCGATTCGACAAATTTGGAATGCGTCATTATGCCCCCCACAATGACGCGTAATCCGCTTTGCCGAATCGCTTCTATCCACGCCGTTAACGTAACCGGTCCGGCTTGCGGGAAGAGGATCACTTCGTCGATCCCCCCCTCTTTCATTACCCGGGCGAACAACCGCCCCGTATCGGGGATATCGGTGGCGGCTTTTTGATGATCGTAAATAATGGGCTTCTCCGAATATTTCCGAATCGTTTTGACAACATCACGCAATCCACGGGATAAACCGAGGGCAAAACCCACTTTAAAGCCATAGATGATTTCCTCGCCCGCGATCTGATCAAGCAAGCGTTCGATCTGATCGAGATCCGTTACATCCAGAGCCGGAATCACTTTACGGACATCAGGTTTCATATTTGCCCTCATAGAAGTTTTGCAGTTTGTCTGCGTGCGGATTGTTATACCGTTGCAGGAAATCAATAATGTACGGCATATCCACCAGCGAACGGATGGCATACCCTCCGATCCCGGCGGTATCATCCCGTAAGCGACGGTCCACGGTTACAACCACGCCGGCTACGCTAACATTGAACGCGTTTTCGATTTTACGGATGGCTTCCAGTTTTGTGCCGCCGGTGGACATCACATCATCCACCACAAGGACCCGCTCCTTTTCGCCGGGCTTCTTGCCCACAAACGCGCCCTTTTCGCCGTGGGCTTTTTGTTCTTTGCGGTTGTACAAAATTCTGATATTTTTCTGAAATTGACTCTGTATGGCCATTGCGGTTGCCGTAATAAGGGCGATTCCCTTATACGGCGGTCCGAACAATAAGGTCGCATCCGGGAAGTTTGTTTGGATGAGTTGTGCGAGATAACGCCCGGTCATCCATAAGCCATTGCCGGAAGCCACATCGCCCAGGTTGATAAAAAAAGGAGAGAAGGCTCCGGATTTCAGGGTAAATGATCCGAACCGTAACGCCTGCTCGTCCATCAGCATCTGCAGGAATGCATCTTTGTCTAAATCCATGGATTGCTTACCTCAAATCCCTTTTGTGAAAGGTTGTAGTTCTGCCGTTCAAATACAATGGACCCGTTAACAATGGTGGATACGACCTGCCAGCGAAACGAAAAACGTTCATAAAGATTCTTTTGTACGCGTGTTTGCACGTCGGTTTGGGTTGACAATTCCTGACGTTTAACCAGAATGAGATCGGCATAATTGCCGGTTTTTATACCGTCGCGGTTTGCGATACCATAAGCCGCAGCAGCCCGGGTACATATAAGTTCATGAAACCTCTTCCAATCGATCAAACCTTCATCCACAAGGTGAAGCATCTGCTGAAGCATCCATTCGATGCCGGCGATGCCCGACGGGGGTTTTGTACCGCTTTTTTCAGCACCCGTATGCGGGGCATGATCGCTGCCGATAAAATCGATGATTCCTTCGGAAAGCCCGTGACGCAAACGCATTTGATCGCGTTCGCTTCGTAACGGCGGATTAACCTGGAAGGCCGTACCTTTGCGGATGTAATCTTCCTCGCTGAAGTAGAGATAATGGGGGCACGTCTCGCCCCAGATATCCAGCCCCGCTTGCTTCATTTCAGACAACCAATCCACTTCTTCGCCCGTATTCATATGGCAAATGATCACTCTTGGTCGGCATTCGGCAGGCAGTGCGGTATAAGCGGTCTGTATTTTATCTAAAGCGGAGGCTACCGCCTCTTTGGGGCGTCGTACATGGTGTAAATCATTGGCCGCGGTTGGTTCGCTAAAACGGGTCTCGTCTTCGGCATGGATCGAAACCCTAGGGTAATGGGCAAACAATCGGGTCAAATCGTCGACGGAAGTAATGGCCGGCAAAGCCGACGATTTTGCCATATAAATTTTGGTGGAAGCAATGCCCTCCCGCACTTCTTCCAGCCGTTTTCGGGAAGCGTGCAACATGACCCCCCAGTTGACGAGGGATTTGCGCCGGAATCGCTCTCTTTTTTGCTGCAAACGCAGGGAGGTGGAACAGGGCGGTTTATTATTCGGCATATCCAAAACGGTCGTTACACCACCCTTGAGCGCTGCTTTGCTTCCGTTAAGAATTCCTTCTTTATATAATTGACCGGGTTCGCGAAAATGTACATGTGGATCGATAGCACCTGGCAGAATGATGGCGCCGCCGGCGTCTATGGCGGGTTCATCGTTATCGTGGCGGGTTGATTCGATTAAATCAGCAATCTTTCCTCCCTCAATCCGAATGGTTCCCTGCTGAAAGCGGCCATCCGAATCCAACCAGTTCGCACTCTTTATTTTCAAACGGCCGTGAATGGTGTCCTCCTCCCTCTAAGCGACGATCTCATCCTCTGTTGGACGCCAGTTTTTCTTTTTCAATGTCATCTAAAAGCTCCGGTGTAATGCCGGTGGGATATTCCCCGGAAAAGCAGGCATGGCAAATAGGCAGATGTTCGTACAGCGCTTTCAGATCTTCAAGCGACTGGTAAACCACAGCGTCCGCACCGATATAACGGGCAATTTCATCCACGTCATAATGCGACGCCAGTATCTCTTTTTTTACCGACATATCGATGCCGTAAATGCAGGGATGTTTAATGGGCGGCGAGGCGGAAACGAAATAGACCTCTTTAGCACCGGACTGCCGCAATAAATTGACGATCCGTTTCGAGGTCGTACCACGTACGATCGAATCATCCACCACCGCGATCTTCCGGTCTTTCACAATATCCCGGATGGGATTCAGCTTCTGTTTAACTATCTTTTCGCGTTCTTTTTGATTGGGCGTGATAAAACTGCGTCCCATGTGATGATTCTTTGCCAGACCGCGGCGGTAAGGAATTTGCAGCTCTTCGGCCATAGCCGATGCAAAAAAGTAGGCGGAATTGGGCACATCGATGACAATATCGGGTTGCAGGCCCGTCCGTTCGAATGTCTTCGCAAGCGCCCTGCCCATCCGTACACGTTCGGTGGCGACCAGGCGATCATGAATCACCGTATCCTCCCGGGCAAAATAGATGAATTCAAATACACAGAACGCTTGTCGTTCGGTCTTGCCAACGCGGGTATGGAGCTGCCGGTTCTGATCAATGAAAACCATCTCGCCCGGTTTTAAATCCCGGACCTTTTCATAACCCAGGTAATCAAAGGTCGTACTCTCCGAAGCAAAAGCATAGACCACACCCTGATCGCTATATTTTCTGCCGAGAACCAACGGCCGGATTCCGTATGGATCGCTAAACGCCAGAAATCCGCGATTTGCAATAATCGTAATGGCCGAATAGGCGCCTTTGACAATATTTTGTACCTCTTCCACCGTATCGAAGATATCGTTCACCGAGAGTTTTTTTAAATCCTTCTTTTCCAGAAGCGATGCGAATGTGTACAAAATAAGCGCAACATCATTCGAGGTGTCCAGCAGCCGGTGGTGTTCTTCGTAAAGCGTTTTACGCAACTCGGCAAAGTTGATTACATTGCCGTTATGTACCATGGCCATACCAAAAGGGTAATTAACGGCAATGGGCTGGGCATCCACCTCATCGGTCGACCCGATCGTGGAATAACGTACATGTCCGAGCCCGCAATGGCCGGAAAGGCTGCTGGCATTCACGTCTTTAAATACCGTCCCGACCTGTCCGTTGCTTTTTTTAAGATGAAAATTGCCTCCAAAGATAACCACGCCCGCCGAATCCTGTCCGCGATGTTGCAGGGTGGTTAAACCATTGATTAATTCCGTGGCCACTTCTTCATGGCCGTAAACACCTATAACGCCGCACATCTATATTACCTCTCTATCAACAAATTAATAATATGTTTAATGATTTTGTTAGAAACAATTTAGTTTAATCAGATACAGGCATGCATCCCCATCCTTTTATTTCTTTTCGAATATAACTCTCAGGGCTTGGCTGTACAATGCATGCTCCACTTTTAATCCGCGTTCTTTTACTTCCTCTAACGATCGGCAGCCTTTTAAATCCACGGTTTCCTGGGCAATAATTTGACCGGTATCAACGCCTTCATCCACATAATGTACGGTAATCATCGTTTGTTCCAAATTTTGTTCCCAAGCCCACTCATAGCCGCCGATGCCTCTGAATTGAGCCGGATCGGCGGGATGAATATTGATAATACGGCGGGGAAAAGCCTGAATGAAAAAGGGACTGAGGATGCGCATAAAACCGGCCAGCACCACGAAATCAATGTTTAGAGAACGAAGCCGCTCCACCACCTCCCTGTCGAACGCTTCCCGTGACTTTCCTTTGGACACGATTACTTCGGTTGGTACGCCCAGCGCTCTGGCTTTTTCCAGGCCGGGAGCAGAGGGTTTATTTGATAAAACCAATGCAATCTCACAATAATCCTTTAAAATACCCGTTTGGGTTTGCTTCACGACGGCAACCATATTGCTGCCGCCGCCCGAAATGAGTATCGCAATGCGCTTTTTTGCCATATCAGACAAGACCTTTCTTACCGATATCGCTGCGATAGTATTTATTTTTAAACCGGATTTTGGAGCATTCGGTATACACACGATCTATCGCTTCCTGAAGCGTCTGTCCGTGACATACGACATTTAAAACCCGACCGCCTGAAGTGACTATGCCTCCGTTTTCTTTTTTCGTGCCGGCATGAAAAACCAGGGTGTCCGGGTCCAGTTGCTCCAAACCGCGGATTTCGTTGCCTTTTTCATAGCTGCCCGGATAGCCGCCGGAGGCCAATACCACATCCACATAAAATCCGGGTTTAAAGTCCATCTCAACTCCAGCCAGGGTTCCGTTTTCACAGGCCTGCATCACTTCAGCCAGATCATTTTTTAAGGCCGGCAGAATCACCTCGGTTTCGGGATCGCCAAACCGTACATTATATTCCAACAGGTACGGTTGGTCCTCACGAATCATTAAACCGAAATAAAGAATGCCGCGATAATTGAGTTGTTCGCTTCGGATACCCTGCAACGTAGGTTGCACGATGTTAGCATCAATCTTCCGCATCAAAGCCTTATCGCAAAAGGGAACGGGACAATAAGCGCCCATGCCGCCGGTATTTGGTCCGCGATCGCCGTCGCCGACCGGTTTATGGTCCTGTGACGGAAGCAACAGGCGGATCGTTTTTCCGTCCGTGAAACCAATCACCGAAATTTCCCTTCCGGCTACTTTTTCTTCGATAATAAGGCGGGCATCATGACCATGCGTTTCCCGGAGGGTTTTTACAGCCGTTGTCGCTTCCGCTTCGGAAGAGCAGACAATCACTCCTTTGCCAGCGGCCAGACCGTCGTATTTCACCACCAGGTCGCCCTTCCATCGCCTGATGATTTCAGAGGGGTCGTCTCCTTCGCCGAAGATATGGAAGGAAGCGGTGGAAACGCCGTTACGCTTCATAAATTCCTTTGCCCAGATTTTGGAACTTTCGAGGCACGCCGCTTGCCGGTCCGGCCCCAATACCCGAATGCCATGCTTCGTCATATAATCGACAATCCCATTTGCCAACGGATCTTCCGGTCCGATAAACAGCAAATCGATGGATTCCCGTTCGCAAAAAGCACGTATCGCTCCAAAATCATCCGCTGGTATTTTTACATTGTTCGCGGTTCCGCCGTTACCGGGAACAACGAAGATATTGCCGGTCCGCGGCGACTGTTGCAATTTCCAGGCAATGGCGTGCTCACGACCGCCCGAACCGATAACCGCAAGATTCATTTTCATTGAATGCTGTTCCCTTTTTTGGGTTATTTCTGTTATTGTTGAGAGCCTGCTTTATCGATTTATGTGTCATATAGGAACCCATGGTTCTTTGATTATGACTTCACCTATTTCAGTGCCCACATTTATATCGGGTTACATCTTACAACCAACCGCTTACGACGGCTTCGATATTAACGGCTACGAATGAAGATTAATTTTGCGATAACCATTGCTCGGCTTGCTCGATCACCCGGTCGCAAATTTGAGAAGCCGCTCCGGTGTAGCCGGAAACGTCGAGCGACTTCAATTCCTTCTTGACGGCATCATCAATCTGTAAATCGTCAATAAACCGTGTAAGCGACTCAGGGGTGATGTGTTTACCGCGGGTAAAATGTTTTAATAATCCGTAAGGATCGGAAAATCCTTCGCGGCGTAAAATGGTCTGGATCGGTTCAGCCAGCAATTCCGGGAACTGGTTCAATTCGTAATGGCACCGCTCTTCATTAACCTCCAGTCGGCGCAATCCCTTGGCGGTTTCCTGAACGGCAAGATAGGCGTGAGACAATGCAACGCCGATGTTACGTTCAACCGTACTGTCGGACAGATCCCGTTGCAACCGAGATTGGCCGAATTTGTCGGTTAAAGCCGTCAATAACGCATTCGAAAGTTGCAGATTGCCCTCACTGTTTTCGAAGTTGATGGGATTGACCTTGTGGGGCATGGTCGATGATCCCACAGCGCCTTCATCGGCGGCTATCATCATATTTCCAAGGGTCAGATAAAACCAGACGTCGCGATTCATATCCAGAAGGATGTGATTAATCTGACGTGTAACGGAAAAGTAAGCCGCCCAGGTATCATGATCTTCTATCTGAGTTGTGGCTTCATTCATTTCAAAGCCCATTTCTTCAATCAATTGGCGGGCAAACGCAGACCAGTCATAATCCGGAAAAGCCGCCATCAGGGCGGAATAATTTCCACTTGCACCGTTGAGCTTTGCCCTGAACCGAATCGTCTCCAGAGACTGCAGCTGACGTAACAAGCGATTGATGAACACAGTCATTTCCTTGCCCGCCGTCGTCGGCGAAGCCATCTGACCGTGTGTGCGGGCGGGAAACGGGATACGCCGCCAGCGTTTTGCTTTATCGAGTAGAATCCGCAGCAATTCCATTAACTGCGGTATCTGCTGTTCTTTGATATAGGCCTGCAAAAGACCGTTATAAGCCAAATTGTTCACGTCTTCCGACGTCAATCCGAAATGAATCATATTCGGATTTTGCAACTGGAGTCGATTTCTCAAATACACTTCACAGGCTTTAACGTCGTGATTGATCTCCGATTCAATTTCCTTGATGGCCCGGTAATCGCTATCCTTGAACCGACCCTCGGCTTCTTCAAGCCGCGCGCGTTCCGGATCAGTCAATGGTTTGAACAAACCGGTACGATCGAGCGCGCTCAAAAAACGCAATTCGATATGGACCCGCCAACGCATCAGCGCAAATTCGGAAAAGTACGCCGAAAGATGCGCCAGCCGCTTGCCGTATCGTCCATCCAGCGGTGAAATCGGATATTGCATTTAAGATTGCCTCACGCTCATATCGGCTTCACGCAACTGCTGCTTCATGCTTTCGATTTCTTGATTGAACTGTTTTTTTAATCGCGGCAAATTCAAGCTGCGGAGCGCAAACAACACCGCATTTTTGGGATCCACCACCGTAGCCGCCGGAGTACTGGACGGCATCATCAGGGAAGAATTGATGTTTACCATCATATCCGTTTTATCCTTAAACGGCGGACAATTGATGACGGGTACCGCCGTATTGGCGGCCAGAGCGCCGCCCAGGCCGTTGGAACGTCCCGCCACCGCGATAACGGCGACCGGTTCGATGGCGTGATTGTAGTCGTATACCACGGCCGGTAAATACTCGCCGTTTTTGTGGGCGGAAACGACTCGTAAATCTACCGCCACGTCGTATTGCTCCATCATTGTCTTTAAATTGCGACAATGTTCCAAATCGCCCTTGGAGCCCATAATGATCGCCACAAATCCGTCTTTTATCATGCCGTTGCGGGTCAGGTTCGCACGCACCCGCGTCTGTATATCGCTGTCCATGGCCGGCGGCGCTTCACCGGTTATCTTTTGATAGATGTCCCGGTAACGTCGTGTAGTCTCCTCCACTACCTCCGAAGGCAACGTTTCGGGATAGCGCCCTTCTGTTTTATTTTTTAACAAATAGCTTCGCACATACTCTTTATCCAACTGCTCCACGTTGGCCGGATCGCTCTGGTACGCTTCAAGCGACCAGAAACGCGAAGAATCAGGCGTATGAATTTCGTCAATCAATACCAGCCGGTCGTCGATCAGGCCAAATTCGTACTTGGTATCCACCAAAATGATGCCGCGTTCTTTTAATACCCGGCTGCCGTGTTCAAAAAGCTTTACAGACGTCCGCGCCATGGCCTCATAAATTTCTTTCGATACCCAGCCCTCATCGATCAAATCTTTCGACGATATTTCGCGGTCGCTTTCCTCTTTAGTAGTGGGCGTAACAATGGGTTCTTTAAAGGGATCGTTTTTTTGCAAGCCGTCGGGAAGGGTTACGCCGGATATCTCGCGACGGCCATTGCTGTATGCCCGCCATGCCGAACCCGTAATGTAGCCGCGTACAATCATTTCGATTTTGATGGGGCGGGCTTCCCGAACGAGTGAAATATTGGGATCGACGGTCTTGATAAAGTGGTTATCGATAATATCGCGCGTATTCTCGAACCAGTACGCCGCCAATTGATTTAATACCGCTCCTTTGCCCGGAATACAGGTCTTCAACACTTGATCGAAACTGGATATGCGATCCGTCGCTACGATCATCCGGGTTTGATCGTCTATCCTGAAACTTTCCCGCACCTTCCCTGAATGAATTTTCTGAAGTTGCGGACTTGCCAGATTGGTTAAACACTGGCTCATAGGTATCTCCTTTTAAATCCTATATTTAACTTTTTATACTAATCCTAAAAGTGCCGGTTATCGGATGCATGAATTGTTGGGTCGTTTCCCGATTTTTTCTTTAATCGTTGTAATCAGTGTCGTGTTTTTTTAGACGGTGCATCACCATGTGCGCCAGGATCGATCAATGTTTAAAGTGCCGTAATCCGGTCATCATCATGGCGATGCCCAGATCATTGCATTTTTGAATCACCGCTTTATCACGGATGGAGCCTCCGGGTTGCACGATGGTTTTGATATCAAATTTGGCCGCCAATTCGATATTATCGGGAAACGGAAAAAACGCATCGGAAACCAGCACCGACTTTTCCACTTCCGCTTTGACATAATCGCGAACCTCGTCCACCGATCCTTCGATTTCCATCTTTAAGTTTTCGTGCGTGCGCCGCAGAGCCAGTTCGGTGGAATTGAGCCGGTTTGGCTGGCCGCAGCCCATTCCCAGCAATTGTAGGTAGCCATCTTTGTCTTTACGAACAACGGCGATAGCATTGGACTTAAGCTGCCGAACCGCAATCAGACCAAACGGCAACAGCTCATCATCGATTTTGTTTTTAGCCTCGGTTACCCATTCCTGTTTATCATGCAATCGCCGATCCGGATCCTGCATTAACAATCCGCCGGGCAAAAATTTAAAATCCCATGCCTTGTCGAGTTTATTTGGATCGAATGTGACGACCCGCAGGTTTTTGTGCTGGAAAAGATATGTCCGGGCTTCCTCGCTGAAATCCGGCGCTATAACCACTTCCACAAACTTTCTTTTCATTTTATCCGTATGATCAAGCGCCAAAAATTCGACCGTTTTTTTCTCAACCGTTCGATTGAAAGCGATCACCGATCCGAACGCCGAAACCGGATCGCCCGCCCAGGCGCGTTCGAATACCGTACGTTGATCGTCGCCCTGAGCCAAGCCGCAGGGATTGGTATGTTTAATGATAGCGCAACCGTTTTGCTTTAAATCCCGCACCGACTCGACCGCACTGTAAATATCCATGATGTTATTGAACGAAACCGCCTTGCCGTGCAACACTTCCATATCAAACAGCGAATCGCCTGCCGACCGGCGCCTCATCAAAACACCTTCCTGATGGCTGTTCTCTCCGTATCGTAGTTTTGTGGAGCTGTCATAAGCCAGGCGCAGACTTTTGTCTTCAGCGGCTTCATCCATGGCTGTTGCAATCATGGCATCGTAATCGGCGGTTAAATTAAACGCCCGTCGCATTAAATGAAATCGGGTTTCATAGGAAAGTTGGCCGTCGGTTGCCTTTAATTCCTTGACGATATCCTCATAGTCCATGGGTCGCGTTACAACCGCCACATATTTAAAATTTTTCGCAGCCGCCCGCACCATGGTCGGCCCGCCTATGTCGATGTTGTCGATCAACTCCTCAAAGCCCGCCCCGCGGCTTTTCACACGATCGAAAGGATAGAGATTGCACACAACCAAATCGATCGGTTTGATGCCCAGTTGTTCCGCTTCCGTTTGATCCTTCTCGCGATCATACAATAAAGCGGATTCCAGCTGAAACGAAATGGTTTTCATCCGGCCGCCGAACGCTTCGGGATTGGCCGTGATTTCGCTCACCTCCGTAACCGGAAAGCCGGCATCCTCCAGCACACGGCGCGTTCCGCCCGTGGCGATAAGTTCGCAGCCGAAGTCGTGCAGAACCCGCGCCAACGATTCGATTCCGCTTTTATCGGATACGCTGATTAAAGCACGGTTAATTTTAATACGGTCGTTCATACTACCATTCCCTTTTCTGTTATCTTTTGATTTTACAATCAGGTTTTGATTCAAAAAAGCGACGTCGGGCTTTCTGGTTTAATTTAAGCCTTTATCGTCTCGACAATGTTTTTAAAAAGCGCCAGTCCCTGGCCTTCCTCTTCTTTGCGGCTATACCGCAGCCGGCCCCAATCCGGATGATTATACAACGACAAATATGCTTCCGGGTGAGGCATTAACCCGAAAATACGGCCGGAGGGATCGCTGAGACCCGCACAATTCAACTGCGACCCATTGGGATTGCTGGGATACTGCGCTGTGCTCCTACCCTGCCGATCCACATAGGTCAAACCGACCAGATGTTGCTCCAGCACTTTTTTACGAATCGATTCATCGCAGAATAGGAGTTTGCCTTCACCGTGGCGCACCGGCAAATCGATGTCATCGATCTCCTTTAAAAAAGGCGAGCGGTTGTCCGCCGTTTTACGGCAGGTGATCCAGCGATCCTCAAACTTCCCGGAATCGTTATGGGTTATGGTTGCTTCCTGCTCGTAATTACCGTTAATATTGGGCAGCATGCCCATTTTTACCAGCGCCTGAAATCCGTTGCACACACCAAGAATATATCGACCGTCATCGACAAAGCGCACCAGTTCATCGATAAAGACGTTGCCCGATGCGGTTTTTTTGTATTTCATTTTGTTGCCCAGCACTTTGGCTGCGCCCAAATCATCGCCGAATGAAAAACCGCCGGGAAAGTTGACAACATGGAAATCAGCAAGGGCGTAGCGTTCATCCAGCAATTCGTTCAAGTGAACGATCGTCGCTTCGGCGCCTGCTAAACGATAAGCCGCCGCCATCTCTTCTTCACAGTTGATGCCGAAACCGGTGATTACCAGGGCCCTTACGCGATCCACTTATACCTCCAATCCCGTTCGCCAGGTCCGCAACACCTCTTCCCTGTCCAAATCGATCAAAACTTTACCGGAGCGTTCCATGCGTATGCGCCCATCCGCCCGTACTTCACCGAGGCGAATAGCGTCTTCTCCCATGAAAGATTCAAACACCTTCGCATTTTCCGGCGCCACCGATACCACAAATCGGGAATGGGATTCGGCGAAAAGAAGCGCCTCCGTACTCAAATCGTTTTGCGGCAATTGGAGCGATGCCCCAACGCCTTCATTGAACGTCGCTTCGGAAACCGCCACGGCAAGGCCGCCGTCGGAAATATCATGTGCAGATTTGAGCCAGCGATTCCGGTGGGCTTCTTCCATTTTGCGATACAGACGGCGGGCAATTTCTTTCCGAACGCGGGGCACATGGGCGCCCAGCTCATTAAACAAGCTATAAAACTCGGAGCCGCCCAGTTCATCAAACGTGTGGCCGACCTGATAGATAACGTCGCCCGGGTGTTTAAACTCTGCGGTAACGGTCCGGCGGACATCTTCGATTTTCGCCACCATGGAATACAGAATGGTCGGCGGCGCGGATATTTTCGTTCCGGCTCTTATATAATCGTTTTTCATGCTGTCTTTGCCGGAGGTCATCGGAATATTGAAAAAGGTGGCCATATCGTAAAGCGCTTCATTCATGTGCACCAGTTGCGCCAATTTGTATTTACCGTCAGGATTTTGCTGGGGGTGGTAGACCGAGTCTGGTACGCAAAAATTATCGTTCACGGTCCAGAACCGATTCGAACCATTACTATCGCCCGGCAAACATCCGCCCACGGCGATGATGCTGCGAACGGCTTCATCGAAAGAACCGGCCGACATTTCGTAAGCATCGATATCGCCGTAACGCGGCTGGATGCCGTTAGCGATGGCGATGCCGGTATACGTTTCAAAATTCAGGCGCATAACCGCCGCATCCTGAGGCGCCGCGCCCGAGGCGCCCATCAACGGTTTTACAACGGTTTTGCCCTTCACTTCATGATCGTAGCGGCGGATAACCGCTTCTTTTGAACAGATATTGAAACGCGCCATCAATTTCAGCAAAATTGCATTCCAGTTTTCGAACGACGGTAATTGCGGCTCGTTCAAAACCGGCGTGAGCCACTCCGCCTCCAACTGTTTTTTGGGGACGCCGTTGTGCAGGAAATCAAGACGAAGAAGGGCGATTACATTCGATTTATAATGTACTTCCAACTTACCGTTATCGGTAAAGTAGCCGATATCCGTGGCCTCCACTTCAAACGCTTTGGCCAGCTCTAGAAATTTTTCTTGTTTGGAGGGTTCCACAACAATCGTCATGCGCTCCTGAGATTCCGAAACGAATATTTCCCAGGGACGCAATCCGCTGTACTTCAGCGGGACGCGCTCCAGCTCCACCACAGCTCCGTTTGGAATGGTCGCCAGTTCACCGACGGACGAAGACAAACCGCCGGCGCCGTTATCGGTTGAGCTTTTAATCAACCCTTCGGCTGCGGCGCGCTGCATAAAATCCGATACATTTTTTTGCGTAATGGGACTGCCAATCTGCACGGCGGAGCGCGGCGAATGTTCGTCAATTTCCAGCGAAGAAAAGGTCGCTCCGTGAATGCCGTCTTTGCCGACCCGTCCGCCCGCCATAATGATGCGATCGCCGGGATCGATGCGCTTTTCCCAGGAGGGCCGTCCGTCGAATTCTGCGGGCATAACGGCGCCGGTGCCGCAAAACACCAACGGTTTGCCGGCAAAACGATCATCAAATATGATTGAGCCGTTCACGGTTGGGATGCCGGATTTGTTGCCGCCGTCTTCGATGCCTTTAACCACGCCGGCCATAACGCGGCGCGGGTGCAACTGTCCCGGTAGAAGCGGTTTATCATAGTCCGGAGGACCGAAACACAACACATCGGTATTGAACAAGAGCCGGCCGCCGCCCACGCCGGTTCCCAGCGGATCGCGATTAACGCCGACGATACCGGTTAATGCCCCGCCATACGGGTCGAGGGCGGAAGGACTATTATGGGTTTCCACTTTCCAGATGAATACCCGCTTATCATCGATGCGGACCACGCCGGCGTTATCGGAAAACACTTTTAGTAACCAGTCCTCGTGTTGTGCTTTCAGGCGCTCTTTTATCAAATCGGTGGAACGTTTTATATAGGTTTTGAAGAGCGAATCGATCTCTTTCTCCGCACCCGTCTCAAAATCCTTATAGGTAATAAGGGCGTTAAATTCCTTGTGTTTACAGTGTTCCGACCAGGTTTGCGCCAAGATTTCGATTTCACAATCGGTGGGATTCCGGCTTAAACCGGCGCCGGCGCGCTCCTTTTGGACCTGATCGTCGTCAAAATAATCCCGGATCGCCTGCATTTCTTTCAGATCGAGGGCAAGCAGTAAACGTTTCGATAAATCGATTAACCGCTCATCGGGTACAAAGATATTGACTTGCCCGACGGATTCATCGGTCTGCATGCGCACTTCGGGCACATATTCGATCCGGCCGTTAAAAACGCCATATTCAAAATGGTGCACCAGCGGATTTCCCAACATTTGTTCGGCCATTTGACCGAGTTGATCCTCAGTCAGATTTTTTTCGATGTAATAAATATCCTGAGTAAAAATCCATTGCCGCTCGCTGTTTTCTCTGATGTTGAATAAATCGGTAAACGCTTTTTGCGCCGATACACCCTCATCGTCGGTTACCCCCGGTAATCTTGAAATCAAAATGTAGCGGCCGTATTCGGGATTATGATAAAAACGGTTGATATAAACATCATGCGTGATTTTATCTCGCAGGGATTCGTTCGCAAACCGCTTCAAATCCCGGGGAGGTAAGGATCGAAGGATTGTAAAAATTTTAGCGGCCTTCACCTTGCCGGTTACAATATCCAAATCGTGCTCTGCCTGCTGCTGCACATGTCGGCCGCGGGCATCGTAAACGTCATCCTTCAAAACAAGTTGGATATGGTATGGCGAAGTTTCCGACAAAATGAGATCCTTTTATTGAAGCTGTTGAATCAACGTTTGTGGTTTTAAGCCCCTCGTTTGAATCGCAATCCTTGGATCGTCATCGATCCTTCCGCATGGCTGCGCCTGATACTTCATATCATTGAGCATTGCAACCATTGTTTGATGCTCCGCTTCGGGCGCGATGAGCAGCATGCCGTTACCCATATTCCACAAACCGTAAGCCTCTTGCTCGGAGATATTTCCAAGTTCCTGTAAACGCCGCATGGGTTCATGTGCAGGAAAAAGATCTTCGAGTTTGGCGCCCAGTTCCCGCGATTTTAAAATGCGCGCCAAATTATCCATTATACCGCCGCCGGTAATATGGGCAAGGCCGTTTATCTTCAGGCCGGCCCGGCGCAAAGCGCTGACGGCGGGAGCATATATCAATGAAGGTGTTAACAGGACCTCGCCCCAGGTTCGGTTGTTTTCATATTCGATTTGATGCCAATCGTCTCCGAACCGTTTTTGCATAATACGACGAATCAACGAGAAACCGTTGCTGCGAAAGCCATGGCTCCGCAGCGCAATGACATAGTCGCCGGGACGGATATGTTGGCCCTCGATGGCCTCCCAGCCGCTGTGCAGCCAGCCTACCGCCGTAGCCGCCCAGTTGAAATGCATGCCTTTGCCGTAGCCTTTGATGCGTCCGCCCAGCTCGGCAATCTCGCCTCCGGTAATCGTTAGTCTCGCAAAATCGGCGGCGTTATTCAAACCGCGCATCAGCGCTTCCACCACCGATGCGTCTAAATGATCCACATCGAGGATGTTGCTGATATTGGCCGGTTCGAGACCACCGGCCGCCAGATCATCGGCGACCATGGCCACTAAATCGAAGCCCAGGGTGTCATAGATTGCGGTGCGCTCGGCCAACTCAATTTTGGTACCCACGCCATCAGAAGTGATACCAATTCGGACGCCGTAATAATCAACAACGCTGGCAAAGCCGCCGTCCTGTTTCAAAATAACACTGCCGGCACCTTTTTCTCTGTTTGCGAAGGTCTTTTTAGCCCAGCCGTATGCGATTTGCGAACAACGGTTGCCCAGATCGATATCGGTTCCGCTTTGTGGGCGTTTTACCATAAGGCTTCTCTGATAATAATGTGATTGCGGTCCGGCCCCGTGGAAATCATCCCGATCGGCGTTTGTAAATATTCGGCGATAAAATCAATATAATGCAAAGCGGCTTTCGGGAGACAAGACGCATCGGTTATGCCTTCGATATCTTCCTGCCAGCCGGGGAACGTCTCATAGATGGGTCGCTCGTCGCGGTCGTAATCCACCGCCGCTTTGATGGATTCCAGCCCGGAAAGGCAGCTTATTTTACTTAACGAAATGTAATTGAACCCGTTATTAATAAATGCCCGCCGCAGCGCCTTTAAATCCAGCCAACCGCAGCGGCGGGGCCGGCCGGTTGTGGCGCCATATTCATTGCCCTTTTTGCGCAGGTGTTCACCGAGGGCATCGTTCAGTTCCGTGGGGAAGGGCCCTTCGCCCACGCGGGTAGTATACGCTTTTACCACGGCAATACGCCGGTCGAAGTTCATGTACACCCCGGAACCGCTGTATGCGCCTCCGATTGTAGTCGATGACGAGGTAACAAAGGGATAGCTGCCGTGATCCACATCCAGCATGGCGCCCTGCGCCCCTTCGAACAGAATGTGCTTATCCGCTTTAGCGGCGTTGTGGACGGCCACCGTGGTATCGCCTACGAAGGGCTTTAATTGCCGGGCGGCGTTTTGCATCTCCTCTATCAACTGATCCTGCATCATGAATTCTTTTTTATATATCCGGCTACAGATTTTCTCATACCATTGCCAGTGCTCGATCAAACGTTGTTCAAGCGTGCCGTCTATGAGATTTTCAGCACGGATGCCGGTGCGTTGTATTTTATCGACATACGCGGGGCCGATGCCGCGGCCGGTGGTTCCGATTTTCTCGTTCATTATACGATCCAGATGGCGGTGCACCGGCGTAACTATGTGGGCCTGGCCCGAAACCATCAGATTTTGCGGCGTCACTCGCAAACCGCGTTCCCTTAAATAGGTTAATTCTTTAGTGAAGATGATAGGATCCACCACACATCCGTTGCCAATGATATTCATGGCGCGACCCGAAACAATGCCGCCCGGAATCAGATGCAAAACATAGGATTGATCGCCGATAATGACGGTATGGCCGGCGTTAGCGCCGCCCTGAAAACGCACCACCATATCCATATTTCCGGCCAGCATATCGACGATTTTGCCTTTTCCCTCATCTCCCCACTGGGCGCCGAGTACGATGTAGTTTGCCATTCTAATCTCCCCAGTTCACCGAGCTGTAATTGGCGTCCTTGCCGGGAAGATAAATATCATGGGCCTGGCCTTCGCGAATAGAGAGTGCGGAAACGACCTCGATTTCGGCGCGCTCATGCAATTCCTTGATGGTTGCGGCGCCCACCGACGACATGGATGCTTTAATCTTGGAAAGCGTTTCAGGTAAATTATCACGGAGCTTACCCGAATAATGCACAAATCCTTCGACGCCTTCCACAAACTGAAGTTGATTATAGCGGGCTTTTTTCCATTCCCGGGCCCGGGCGGAGCCTTCGCCCCAGTAAGGTTTCATCACCGAATTATTAATGGTCACTTTTTCCGTGGGCGATTCTTCCATACGGGCAAAGTAGCGTCCCATCATCACGTAATCGGCGCCAAGGGCCAACGCAATTACAACGTCTTTGGAGTTGACGATACCGCCGTCCGCTACGATCGGAATATATTTACCCGTGCCTTCATAGTAGCGATCACGGGCCTCCACAACCTTTATGATGGAGGTGGCCAAGCCGCGTCCGGTGCCCTTCTGTTCCTGTGTGATGCAAATGGAACCGCCGCCCATACCCACTTTTACGGCTCGTGCGCCGGCCTCCACCAAAAACTCAAAACCAGACGCCGTAATGATATTTCCGCCTATAACGGGTACCTCGGGATGATGTTTGCTGATCCACTGCAATGCATCGCGCTGGAAGGTAGAGTGTCCGTCGGAAGAATCGATGGCCAGCGCATCCACGCCGGCTTCTACCAGTGCAGGCACCCGCTCTTTATAATCGTGGGTATTGATTGCAGCGGTGCACAGGAGACGTTTACCGTCGTCCAAAACTTCAAGGGGGTTATTCAGATGGTTGCGTATATCCTTACGGAATACCAGATAACGCAAATGGTTATCGTTATTAACAATGGGTAAAACCGACTGATGGCTTTCCTTTAATACTTTATTGGCATCTTTAATGTCCTCGATATTCTCACCCACCACCAGATCTTTACGGGCAATCATACGGTCGCTCACGCTCAGGGCATGATGTAACTTATAATCGTAATCATTTTTTGTGATGATTCCCATAAACTCTTTATCTCCGTTCACGACGGGAAAGGTGTTATAACCGCGTTGTTGCGTCAGGGTATGTAAATCTTCGATGGTCATGTCGGGCGGTACGGCCTCCGGCTCGACAAAACCGGCTTTATGCTTTTTAATATCCAGAACCATCTGGGCTTGTTGTTGGCGCGTCTGTGAACTGTAGATAAAAGCATTTCCGCCCAGCTTGGCTAATTCAATAGCCATATTCACACCCGAAACCGATTGCATCGCAGCCGCCACAATAGGGACATTTAAATAATATTTTGGATTATCATCTCCGGAATAAACAAAGGGCGTGCGCAGGGAAATATTTTCAATGGTGGTTTCTTCGGTGGTGAGGCCGGGCAGAAGTCGGAATTCCATGAGTGTACGGGAAGGTTCGTAGATTATCTTGCGTGGCATTTGCAACGGACTCCTCTTTTCTGCTCACTTTTTTTGCGCTAAACATACAAAAAATCACCTCAATTCTAAAATAAATTTAGCGGATAAATGATCTTTTTCTCAAAACGAAAAAATTGAAACACAAAGCGGGAATAATTAGTTTGAATCATAACTTTCGAGCTAAAACAATGTCAAGCATAATGGTGATTTCAAGACTTTGACGCGAATATATTCAACTCTGAAGCGGCCATTTAAATCAACGTCCGGCGATGTGCGTTTTTTGCTATTGACCGCCCTTTTGTTTGTATACATTTCGAATGTTTTCGGCCAGGGTTTTCATTTTGGACGTAACAAAGTCCAATATACCGATTTTGACTGGCAGATATTACAAACCCGCCATTTTGATATCTATTACTATCCGGAAATGGAAAAAATCGCCGAAAAAGGCGCACGCTTTGCCGAAGAGGGTTATGCCTATCTTGAAACCCGTTTCAATTATTCCATTAACCGCCGTATTCCGCTCATTTTTTACAGCAGCCACCTACACTTTCAACAAACCAATGTCAGCCCGGGATTTATACCCGAAGGCGTAGGCGGTTTTTTTGAATTTATCAAGGGTCGGGTCGTCGTTCCGAGTAACGGCGATCTGAAACGATTCCGCCGTGTGATCCGGCACGAATTAGTCCACGTATTTATGCACGGCAAAATCGAACATGTTATGCGCAGTCATGACAAACTCGACGGCGCCTACCCGCCGCTGTGGTTTATCGAGGGCGTCGCCGAATTCTGGTCCGGGGGCTGGGATGAACAAGGCGAAATGGTGCTCAAAGACGCCGTGCTTAACAACTATGTGGTCGGGCTTGAAAACATGTATCGTATCCGCGGCACGTTTACCATGTATAAGGTGGGCCAGGATGTGATCATGTACATCGCCGACCATTACGGCGAGGATAAAATACTGGCATTGCTCGAAAATCTCTGGAAGTTCAAACACTTTGAAGATTGTTTTGAATATGTGATCGGGAAAGATTATAAAACCTTCGATCAGGAATATTTATATCATTTAAAGAAACGGTACTATCCTTTGCTGGAAGATAATGACTTCAACGCTATTGTCTCCGAAACCATCGTTCGGGAAGGCTATAATTTTAAACCCGCATTTTACAGCACCGGCGGTAAGGATTATGTGGTTTTCGTCGGCAACCGCACAGGCTATTCCAGCATCTATATGCGGCCTTTGAAGCCGTTAAAGACCGATCAGGAAGAAGAGGATGTGGAAGTCCTGGTGAAAGGCGAAGCCACATCCGATTTCGAGGCCTTCCATGTTTTTGATTCCAAGATCGATGTTAATAAGGACGGTTTGCTGGCGTTCACCTCCAAGAGCGGCGAAAGCGATGTACTTTATATTTACGACATCAAAAAAAGGAGCGTTATACAAAGCCACTCCTTCGACGCTCTGGTTGGCATCGTTTCTCCGAACTGGTCGCCCGACGGCCGTTCCCTTGTCTTCAGCGGATTGAACAAACGCGGTTATCAGGACCTGTACATTTTGGATTTGGATGACAAGCATCTACGCCAAATTACCGACGATTTTTATGTCGATAACGATCCGGTCTGGTCGCCCGACGGCGCTTACATAGCCTTTTCTTCGGATCGCACGTTGCAGGGCAGCGAAGGCGCAAGCAATATATTCTTAATTAACCAACACACGGGCGAAATCTATTATTTAACTTACGGACCGCAAAACGATGAGGCGCCCTCCTTTTCCAAAGACGGAAGCTATCTCGCCTACAGTTCGGATCGATCCGGTTCCATGAATTTGTATATGGTGGAAAATCCGGTACAAACCATCCACGGCGATCGCAAGGTTGTTATACAACGCATGACTCAATATATTGGCTCCACGTTTGATCCGGTATGGACGCACAACGGAGGGCTGTTATACGGGACATTTGAAAATCGCCGGTTCCAGATTCGTCTCGAAACCAACTTTGCGTCAAAACGGGAAGAGGCCGCCGCCGATACGATGCTCTTACCGCCATATCAGCAACGAAATTACTGGACCTATCCCGATATTCGAGAAAAGCGGGTTGAAGCCCGTAAACCTTACGTACGGAAGTACAATCTCGATTTTGCGCAAACGCAACTCTCACAGGATCCCATTTTCGGTACAACGGGCGGCGCGCAGGTTGCCTTTACCGACATGCTCGGCAACGACCAGTATTACTTTTTATTATACAACAACGCCCGCACCAGCAGCGATTTCTGGGAAAGTTTCAATTTTGCGGCAACGCGCGTCTCGCTGGAACAGCGTATGAATTACGCCATAGGGATATATCGTTTCGCTGGTTATTATTACAATCCGGAGGATTTCTATTACTACGAAGAGAAAGTCGGCGGACAGGTCAGTTTGAGTTATCCGCTTTCGCACTTTTCCCGTTTTGTTTTCCATCAAAATCTGGCTTATTCCGACAAAGACTGGTTCTTCAACAAACGTCGGCAAGCCTACCTCAATGCAACCTATTTTTCCTATGTACATGATAATTCCATTTGGGGATCGACCGGGCCTGTTGACGGCCAGCGTTTTAATATTACATTCGGCCATACCTATGATATTGCGTTTTCGGAAGTCAGTTACCTGACCGGCTTAATCGATTTACGTAAATACTTTCGCCTCAGTTTGCGCAATACCTATGCCGCTCGGTTGCTCTATTTATTCAATGAAGGCAAGGAGGCGCGCCAGTTTTACCTCGGCGGAAGCTGGGATTTACGCGGTTATGATCGCTGGTCGCTGCACGGTAAAAATATTTTTTTACTGAGCCAGGAATTGCGTTTTCCGTTAATCGATGCCATCGGTCTCCGATTTCCGTTTCTTGCCATGACATTGCAGGGCATTCGGGGCGCGTTGTTCGTGGATGCAGGCAATGCCTGGAACGATGAATTAACGGAGATGCTCGGAAGTTTCGGTCTGGGGATGCGCATGCGTCTGGCCGGATATCTGGTTCTGCGTTTGGATATGGGCAGGCGGACGGATTTTAAATCCATTTCCGATCACACGTTCACCCAATTTTTCTTCGGGTGGGATTTTTAAAGAGTGGAAGCTATGAGACCGGGAGAAAAACAGGTATTATGCATTTTCTTTTTGCCGCTCATCGTCTTGTTGTCGGCAGGTTGCGGTTCAATGAAACTGGAAAACGAACCGCAACGGAAACAGACGCCCTATTATACCGCAGGCGGGAATTACGAACGGCAGAATTATTTAGCCGCCGATCTCGAACTACCTCTTCAGATTCATAAAAAGGACGAGATGGGTGGTATGCCCAACAGCCACTTTGTCTATTTACCGGACCAGCTGTTTTTGTCTACCCGAAACGGCTACGTTTATCAGCTGAAGAATGGCCGCATTGATAAGCGGGATAAGGAACAATTCGCCGATCTCATCAGCGCACCGCCAACCATGCATTATCCGTTTCTCTTGGTATCTTCGTTAAACAATGACCACGGGCTGGCGGTTTATGATTTAGTTAAAGGTAAGTCTTTGTGGAAAAAGGAACGTTCCTTTTCAGCCTCTGCGCCCGTGGTATATCGCAACGACCGGATTATCCATGTTACAACCGAAGGGCGGATAGACGCTTATGCCATGGGAGACGGTAAACGGTTATGGCGGAAGCGTTTAAACGAAGCAATGCATCAACATCTGGCCTTATCCGGCGACCGGTTTTATGCATTGAGCGATAACGGCCATCTATTTTGCATTTCCGCTGAAGACAGCCGCACGATCTGGGATAAAAATTTTGATCAGAGTTGTTACGCCTCTCCGGTAATAAGCGGTCCTTACATTTTTATTGTAACCTATAACGGATACTTATTAGTCGTTAATCGTTCGGATGGCACAATTGAACATCAAATTTCCCGAAGCCCGCCTTTTTTTACAGCGCCTGCGACGGATGGAACTATCGTTGTGAGCGGCTGCAGCGACGGTTTATTACAGGCATACCGGATCAAACCATTTAAAAAACTCTGGGAAAAAAAGCTGGAAGGTCCGGTCCATCTGCAGCCATTAATAAATAATCGTTACGTCTTTGCCGCAACGGCACAGAAATATCTTTATATTCTCGATAAACAAAGCGGTGGGATTGAACAAACGATCGAAACAAAGCGCAGACTCACCACCGTACCTATCATTTTTAATGGCTCGCTTGTGGCAGCTTATGAGTACAAAAATCTTGCAATCCTGAAAACAGAAAACAGGAGCGGGGATGCAAATTAAAACGTTGCCGGTTTTAGTCGTTTTGTTATTAAGCCTTGCGTTAATCCGCTACGCCTCGGCAGACCATAATCCGGGAAAAGCCGACTCGTTACGGCGCTACGTAGTGGAACAGGATAGCAATAAATTACAGGCGCGCATTTGGGGCCATCTTCGTTATCGGCAACAGTTTTTGTCCAAGCGGGTTGATTCATTACAATCAATTCAATCGGCTATCGTAAAAAAAGAACCTTCTATATTTGCCATCCGAACCTGGGAAATTGCATCTCAGCAGAAGAAACCTTCGTTTATCAAACGTCATCTGGGATTCGAAAACTGGCAAAAACCGGCGCTCATTTTCACTGCCGTAGTCTCTAACTGGTTATCGTTCTACCTCAAGCGGGAAGCTGACGACGCCTATCAGCGTTACCGCACAACCTCCGATCTTTCCGAAATGCAACGATTTTACAACCGCACCCGCGACCTTGATCATCTTTCATCCATGATGTTGGGTGTTTCGGTGATCAGTTTAAGCGGATATTTTTATCTATTGATTACCGGAGATTGAGGGCGGCAACATAAACAGATCGGGTAATTTTTGCAGGACGGCATCGAAATCCGAAGGCAACGGGGCTTCAAACACAACTGTTTGCCCGCTCTGCGGATGAATAAAACGGAGTCTGTGGGCATGGAGCGCCTGGCGTTCCAACATATTCAACATGTGTTCGCCGCGACGTTTTAAATTATGGGGCAGACGCCCAAGTTGTGAATGCCGGCCATTGTAATCGGGATCGCCGACAACGGGATGATGAATATGGCTCAGATGCACACGAATTTGATGGGTGCGACCGGTCTCCAATGTTAACTCCAGTAAACTTACATACTCAAAATCCTGAATTAGGCGGTAATGGGTTACGGCCCGTCGGCCGGACCGGGTAACCCGCATTTTGGTAGGGTCGCGACGGCTGCGATCGATGAAGGTCTCGACCGTTCCTGTTTGTTGTTTGAGTTTGCCCCAAACAAGGGCCTCGTAAACCCGGTTAATGGTTTTCCGGTCGAACTGCTTTCGTAAATGCGCATGGGCTCTGTTTGTTTTGGCGATTACCAATAATCCGCTCGTGTCTTTATCCAACCGATGTACAATACCGGGACGTTCCGTAGCATCCGTTTCCGATAACGCTTTTGTGTGATACAACAGCGCATTCACGAGTGTATGGTCGGGCGTCCCCCGCCCCGGATGGACGACCAAACCCGCCGGTTTGTTAACCACGATAATATGGTCATCCTCATACACAATTTTAAGCGGAATGGCTTCCGCTTTCATCTGAATGCTCTCTTCTTCAGGGAATAACACACTGACGCGGTCGCCTTCTTTTAGCGTGTAACCGCTTTTAACAGCGGCGTTGTTCACACAAATATCGCCGCTCTTAATCCGTTTGTGAAGATAGGACCTGGTGTGTTCCGGAAATTTCTCTCTCAGGAAATGGTCCAGCCGCATGCCGGCATGCTGCAACGACACCGTAAAAATAGGGTTATCAGTCATTGGAAGTAGAGAGGGATGATTCACTCATGGATTGTTTGAGAGGATCACCTATGAAAATCAGATAGGCAATAATGATGATCATACCTGTGCTCACCGCCATATCCGCCACATTGAAAACCGGCCATCGCGTCAATTCATAACCGCTGAAATGAAGACCTAAAATACTAAACGGCGGGATTAAGACGTCAAAAAATTCAAAATCCAAAAAATCGATGACATGGCCGTGAATAAAACGATCTGTGATATTCCCGATGGCGCCGGCGCTTATAAATGTAAGCGCAAGTTGTACCAACCAGCTTTCGTGCCGCAATCGATAGAAGTAATAAAATACAAGCGCAGCTGCAAGCAGAGACAGAATCAGAAAAAGGGTGGAATTGCCAAAACGCAGCCCAAAAGCCATTCCGGGATTTTCCACATAAGTGATTTGGAAAAACGTACCCATTACTCTAATGGAGCTTCCAAGTTGCATACTACTTTTTATAATGTATTTGGTCGTCTGGTCAAGGACAACCAGAATACCAATAATAACAATCAGAAACGAAGGGTTAAGACTCTTGTATATGGTCTTACTCGATTGCTCCAACAGATTACTTCCTCTTAGACATGGCTTGTTTGGCTTCAAAACTAATTGTTGTGGTGGGCACCGCCTCCAGGCGTTCGCGGCTGATCAATTTGCCGGTCACCCTGCAAACGCCATAGGTACCGTTTTCGATGCGTTCCAGAGCGTCGTCGATCTGTTTGATATACTTTTCATCACGGGTAACAAACAGAAAGGCTTTCTCACGTTCCATTGCATCGGTACCCTGATCCGCCATATGATAGGTATATGACGAGTGATCTCCGGAAGCTTCTTTTGTCGAGCCATCCAGTATAATCGATCTGAGGTATTCCAGATTCTGCTGAACCTTTTTTCTTTTCTCAAGAAGAAGATTCTTAAAATATTCCAGGTCCTCTTTGGACATTTTTTCCATATAAAGGCCTCCTTAAAGGTCAACGTTGTTTATCTAAACCGATGGTAAAGGTATCGTTGTCGATTTGGGTTTCCCGTTGGAAGTCGGCATGTATCGCGTCAAACAACAAATCATCGGCAAGGGTTTCGTTACATATATATATTTTTTGATTTTGTAAATAGTGTTTCGCCTCATCCCGTATCCCATCAACCTGGATAATGATGTGGTCGGTTACTTCAAATCCGGCTTCCTTGCGCATATTCTGCACGCGGTTTACAAACTCGCGCGCATAGCCTTCTTCGACCAAAGCCGCATCCAGATCAATTTTTAAGGCCAGCGTCATGTCGCGATCGGAATGCGATACATATCCTTCGCGGGACTCGCTTTCAACAAAAACATCATCCGATTCCAGCCGAAATTCATGGCCGTCTATGGAGACGTGCTCATACCCGTTATTGAGAAACGATTCGATTTGTTCTTTGTCGAAATTCTGAATGGCCTCGTTCAACCGGCCCATCATTTTACCCGCACGGGGGCCGAGCGTCTTAAAATTGGGTTTTGTCTTCAAATCCACCACTGCATCCGCGTTCTGTTCCAGCCGGATGGATTTGATATTCAATTCATCCCGTATAATTTCCGACATTTCGTTAATAAAGCGTTGTTCCTTTTTCGATCGTGTTACGAATACCATCTCCGACAGCGGTTGCCTGACTTTAATCTGGGCTTCATTTCGTAACGCACGGGCATTGGTTACCAGTTTTTGCGCCAGATACATTTTGTCCTCGAGGTCACGGTCGATTAGGGCGTTTTTCTCATCGGTCAATTCAGGATAGTCGCATAAATGAACACTTTCCGGATCGCCCTCGTTGCGCAAATTCTGAAATATTTCTTCGCTAATGAAAGGCGTAAACGGTGCAATCAGTTTAACGACATTCATTAATATTTCATAGAGTGTTTGGTAAGCCGCCAGTTTGTCGTTGCTGTCTCCGGATTTCCAAAAACGACGTCGATTGCGACGGACGTACCAGTTGGAGACGTCGTCAATAACAAAATCAGCCACGGCCCGCCCTGCTTTGGTTAACTCATAACGCTTAAAATAGTCATCCACCTGCTTGATAACGGTGTATAATCTTGACAGAACCCAGCGATCAATTTCCGTGCGCTCCTTCAAAGCAACCGGAGTCGAATCCGGGCTGAACTGGTCGATATTGGCGTATAATACGAAAAATGAATAGGTGTTGATCAACGTGTTAAAAAATTTACGTTGTATTTCCCGAATCCCTTCGGGATCAAATTTTTTCGGCAGCCAGGGCGGAGAAACCGTCATAAGGTACCAGCGTATGGCGTCGGCCCCGTATTTCGGAATGATTTCTTCCGGTACGACGACATTACCCTTGGATTTACTCATCTTCTGGCCGTGTTTGTCAAGTATTAATTCATTAACAACAATATTCTTAAAGGCCGGTTTATCGAATAATAAAGTCGAAATTGCGAGTAGGCTGTAAAACCAGCCGCGCGTTTGGTCTATTCCTTCACAAATAAAATCGGCAGGAAAATTCTGTTCAAATGTTTGACGATTCTCAAACGGATAATGCCATTGTGCTACCGGCATACTACCGGAATCAAACCAGCAGTCAATTACTTCGGGTACACGGTACATAACGCCGCCGCAAGATTCACATTTCAATTCGATGCGATCCACGTACGGTTTGTGCAGATCGAGTTCTTTACGATCCTTTTCGGAAAGATTAGCAGCTCGTTCAAACAGTGTTTTCACAGAATCGACGGCGGTTTGGTGTCCGCATCGCTCGCATATCCAAATATTAAGGGGCGTGCCCCAGTAGCGGTCTCTGGAAAGGCTCCAATCCACATTGTTCTTTAACCATTCCCCGAAACGGCCCTCACCCACTTCTTTGGGATGCCAGTTAATCTGTGCGTTGTTTTTTAACAACGCTTCTTTGAATTGTGAGGTCTTTATATACCAGGATTCTCTTGCATAATAAAGCAAGGGCGAATCACAGCGCCAGCAGTGAGGATAACTATGTTCGATTTTCGTTTTCTTGACGAGCAGTCCGCGACCTTTTAAAGCCGCAATGATATGCTCATCGGCTGATTTTACAAACATTCCGGCGTAATCGGTAATTTCATCCGAGAACGAACCGGTGTGATCCACAGGCCGTAAAACAGGTAAATTATAGCGTTTGCCGAGCTGGTTGTCGTCCTCTCCGAAAGCCGGCGCAATGTGCACAATACCGGTACCGTCATCCGTTGTAACAAATTCGGCTTGTGCAATAAAAAAGGCATCTTTATCAACTTCCACTTCAGCATAATCAAATAGACGTTGGTATCGTTTTCCTTCCAGCGCTTTACCGGGGAAACGGTTCAAAATTTTATATGAATCTGCATCGAATAGATCCTGTACCCGCGCCTCCGCCATAATGTACTGTTCGCCTTTGTGTTCCAAACGCACGTATTCAACTTCCGGATGCACCGCCATGGCGACATTGGAGATCAGGGTCCAGGGCGTGGTAGTCCATACCAGAAGGTAGGAATCGATCTCATCCGCAAGCGGGACACGAACATAAATAGAAGGGTCCTTAACCTCTTTATAACCCTGCGAAACTTCATGACTGCTGAGGGGCGTCTCGCAACGCGGGCAATAAGGCAATATTTTAAAGCCTTTGTAGAGAAGCTCCTTTTTCCATAGTTCGCTCAATATCCACCAAATTGATTCAATGTAGTCGTTTTCGAAGGTAATGTATGGATTTTCCAGATCCAGCCAATAGCCGATACGTTCGGTCAGGTGGTCCCAATCGCTTTTATAGGCAAAGACGCTTTTACGGCACATGTTGTTAAATTCCTGTACGCCGTAGGCTTCAATTTCATCTTTGTCTTTAATTTGCAGCTCTTTTTCCACTTCGATTTCGACCGGTAAACCGTGCGTATCCCATCCCGCTTTGCGGTTGACAAAGTAGCCTTTCATGGTTCGATGACGGCAAACCACATCTTTAACAGTTCTGGACATAACGTGGTGTATGCCGGGTTTGCCATTTGCCGTGGGAGGGCCTTCATAAAAAACGAATGGTTCACGGTCTTTCGTCTTTTCGAGACTCTTTTTAAATATCTGACGATCGTTCCAAAATCGGATGATTTTTTCTTCAATTTCTGGAAGTTTTAATTTACTCGGAACTTCTTGGAACATGGTTTCTTTCCTGCCTCTGGAGTTAACGGTTATGCTTCTATCCTGTTTACCATTTCGCGCATGATTAAGGTTAATTTGGGTTCGGCTTCATTGGCTGTGGCAATAA
Organism: uncultured Calditrichaceae bacterium; assembly: GCA_964542915.1. Taxonomy (GTDB): domain Bacteria; phylum Calditrichota; class Calditrichia; order Calditrichales; family Calditrichaceae; genus CAZIVP01. The sequence goes on from CAZIVP010000002.1 coordinate 240,137, forward strand.
TTTCGGATACATCAACCGGTTGAAGCGCATCAGGAAAACACTCATCGGTTATTACCGACATGGCAAATACGTCCATGCCCATGTGGTTACCGACGATATTTTCCGGTACCGTGGACATTCCGACCGCATCGGCTCCGGCAGCGCGCAGGAAACGGTATTCGGCCCGCGTCTCTAAATTGGGACCCGTGACAGCGACCAGAACGCCCTTTTGCACTTTTATGCTGTTTTCCAGTGCAATCGTTTCCGCTAGGTCGATTAAGCTTTTGGAATAAGGCTCCGACATGTCGGGAAACCTCGGACCGTATTCATCCAAGTTTTGCCCTATCAGCGGGTTATCTCCCAATAGATTGATATGATCGTCCATGATCATTAAGTCGCCCCTGCAGAATTGCGGATTCATTCCGCCCGCGGCATTTGAAACCAATAATGTTTTAATGCCCATATCGCCCATCACACGTACCGGAAACGTGATCTGTTGCATAGAATATCCTTCATAGTAGTGAAAGCGTCCCTGCATTACCATGACGTATTTACCGCTCAGCTTCCCAAAAATGAGTTTACCTTCGTGGCTTTCCACTGTTGACAACGGAAAGTGTGGAATATTTTGATAGGATATTTCGTGTTCCTTGTCGATTTCATTGGCCAGGCGGCCAAGCCCCGTACCGAGAATAATGCCAATGGCTGGCTGTTTTTTCACTTTCTTTTTGAGAAAAGATACCGCTTCTTTAATCTGATCCAGATATTGATCCCGGTCCAACACCGTCATTTTGGTTCATCCCTTTTCTTTTCTTTTTCAATTTCCTCGAGCAGACGTTGTTTTTCTTCTTCCATTTTCTTTAATCGTTGTTTTTCTTCGCGCACCGCCTCTTCCCGGTCTTTTTGGAATCGCGCCTTGCGCGCTTTAAAGGCGGCCTCCTCATAATCTTCAGCGGCGCCCTGCTTTCCAAAAATCCATGCACCGAGGCCGGCAAAAACCAGAATACTGACATTGCCTAACATGGGTTGATCCGCCGCGTACAGACCGATCCCGAGTGCTGTTCCGGCGGCGGCTCCCAAAACCAATCCGCCGCCTGCATATAACAATTTGTTTTTATTACCCTTGTACGACTCAATTTCAGCCGGTGGTATAATCTCACCATCGAAATCAAAGACGCGTTCGGTTTTAGTAATACTCTGTATTTTATCCAATGCAATCGTCTCTTTTTCATGGCTTTGGGCATCCACATAGATCAGCTTTTTATCTTTAGCTGTAACAATGATGCCTTCCCGCTGGCTGCCATCGGTTAATTGCATACGCACGGACGTCTGGGATTCAGGATTTTCTTTTGAAACCGAACGTTGACCGGCGCAGCTTAACAGGCTCCAGAAAGTGATGATCGTGAGTAACAACGTTGTTACATATTTCATACGGAACTCCTATTTTAAGATATCATCGACGTCAATATCATCTCCAAAAATATCCTTGAAATAATCTTCCTTACTCTTCCTTTTAGGTTGTGACGACTCGTTCTCAGCCTCATCACTCTGTTTGGGATTTTGATCCTCGGGAGAAGCATTGGTTGATTGAGAATCCGATGTTTTGGATTGTGAAGAATCCCTGTTCAAGGCAGCCTTCTGCGTCGATTGTTTGTTTTGTTCAATCTTTCCGGCCGTAAATTCTTTTTTGGTTTTATCTTTAATCTCTTGTTTATCTTTTTCATCCATGGACAGCACATCAAGCAGCTCCAATTGGGAAGAGAGAAGGTGGCGCAAGCGGGCTGCAAACGATTCCTTTTGTTGTTTCAATGCGTTCACCTCATGCTGCATTTGCCGAACTTTGTGATGGGCATCTTCAATCATTTTGGAAGCGGCCATTTCGGCTTCTTTTTTAATAAGCGTCGCTTCTTTTTCCGAATTCTCTTTAGATTGTTGTGAAGTTTCCTGGACCTTATACAGTGTTTGTTTCAAAGTACGCTCTACTTCCTTAAAATGCTTCAGTTCCGCTTCCAGCGTATCCGTCTTTTTATTGAGCGCCGCATTTTCTTCGATGAGCTGTTCGTACTCTCCCGCCAGTAAATCCAGAAACGTATCCACTTCAACGGGATCATAACCGCGCATACTTTTTTTGAATTCCTGTTTTCGTATTTCTACGGGGGTTATTTTCACATTACCTCCTCCGGGCGCCGAAAATGGCGGACCCTATACGTACCATGGTGCTGCCTTCTTCGATGGCAACTTCAAAATCGGCCGACATACCCATCGATAATACCATAGGATTACCGCTATCCACATGACGACTTACGTCATCCTTAATTCCGGTTAGTTGCCGGAATGCGTTCCGAACAACCGTCATGTCGTCTGTAAAAGGCGCTATGGTCATCAATCCTGCCGTACTGATATTCTTAAGTTCACTGATTGCCAAATAGGTATCGACCGCTTTTTGCGGATCGACACCATATTTTGATTCTTCACCGCTTGTATTCACTTCCATGAGAACCTTGCTTTGCAAATCGTGCTTCTGATTGAAGCGAGAGAGTGCTTCTGCCAGATGAAGAGAATCAATTGAATGAATCAATTCCGCTACCGGAGCCACATATTTAATTTTATTGGTCTGTAAATGACCGATAAAATGCCAGCATACATCGGCCGGCAGCACCTTGTGTTTATCACGCAGGTCCTGTGCGCGACTCTCACCGAAAATCCGCTGTCCGCTATCAAAAACCTCTTTGACCGTTTCAGCCGGGAACGTCTTACATACCGCAACTAATTGAATTTCATCAATAGAACGACCGCTGCGTGAACAAGCAGCTTCCATACGTTCCCAAACCCGATCAAGCGCTTCTTTATAAACCATTTTTTTAAAAATTCTAAAATTAACCAATATGGATAATCAATGCAAAAAGTTCCGTTTATTACCGGCCTTCAACTAATAAAGATTGGTAGCCTATTGATGCCTGTTAAACGAATGGTTTACCCGGAGATTCCAAACGTACCGTTATTGCTGGAAGCCGATGCCCTTGTGTTTTTGCTCCGAACCGTGGGTCTTTATTTCTCCATAGGTATTTTCATATTTTTTGATATTATCTTCCAGCGCCTTTAAAAGTGATTTGGCATGGGGTGGAGCCATGATAATACGGGAATAAACCTTTGTTTTTTGCCTTCCCGGAACCACACGTGTAAAATCCAGGACAAACTCCGCAGAAGAATGGGAAATCAACACCAAATTGCTATAGGTGCCTTCTGCTTGTTCATCGGGCAACTCGATATTAATTTTTTGATTGGATTGACTCTGTTGGTCGCTCATATTTAGGCTCCTTATCCCTATTTATTGTAATTTGGCAAATTATATGTTGCGCATTAAATTGTAGAAATTTAGGTAAAATAAAAACTTAAATCAAGAAAGGCAGCGCTTGTTATGGCGCTAATCCCCGAAGATAAACTCCAGGAAATCCGAAGTTCTGTCAATTTGGTTCATTATATAAACCAGTTCGTCAATTTAAAGAAAGCCGGTAAGAATTATAAAGGGCTGTGCCCGTTTCACAGTGAAAAGACGCCTTCGTTCAATGTAAACCCCGAAAAACAAATTTATCACTGTTTTGGCTGTGGTAAGGGCGGTAACATTTTCTCATTTATTATGGAATACGAAAAACTGCCATTCGGGGAAGCCGCCCGAAAAGCGGCCGATTTTGCGGGCATTCGCCTGCCAAAGTATCAATCATCCGAAGAAAAGGACGCCTATACCAGTAATTTATACAATATTAACGAACAGGCAGCCCGTTTCTTCGAGCGACACTTGTGGTTATCTAAGAACAAGGCATGGCTCGATTATATTAAGAAACGTAATATCACGGAGGAAACCATCAAGGCCTTTCGCTTAGGCTATGCGCCGGATAGCTTCGAAGAGTTACTGGCCTTTGTGAGAAAACAAAAAATCGATCCGGATACTGCAACCACACTGGGATTATTGCAGAAACGTGAGCGGGACGGCAAGTATTACGATAAGCTACGCCATCGCATCATTTTTCCTTTTCAAAGCCTTGGCGGGAAGATTGTTGGTTTTGGCGGTCGTAAATTAAAGGAAGAACAGCAGCCTAAATATCTAAACAGCCCCGAAAGCCCCATTTACAGAAAAGGCGAATTGCTTTATGGCTTATATCAGGCCGTGCAATCCATCCGCAATGCGGGTTTTGCGGTATTGGTTGAGGGCTATTTTGATTTGTTAAGGTTATATGATGCGGGAATGAAAAATGTGGTGGCCAGTAGCGGAACAGCACTGGGTGAAAAACAGGTGCGTATTTTACGCCGCTATACAAATGACGTATATGTCGCTTATGACGGAGACGAGGCGGGTAAAAAGGCAGCCATTCGTACGGCATACATTATCGAAAAAGAGGATTTGAATGCCTACATTGTACCCATGCCCCCCGGCGAAGACCCCGATTCATATGTTATTAATAACGGACTCAAGGCCTTTGAATCCCTGTTGCATGAAAAAATGCTTCCAATCAATTTTGAAATTGAGCAGTTTCTGCAAACCGATCCCGATCCATCCATTAACGACAAGGAAACCTTTATTGGACAATTACTGGAAAAACTTGCTGATTTTAAAGGCAACATTAAAGCGGGTCTGTATTTACACCAGATCGCCGAACGTCTTGAGATAAGCGAACATATGGTGATCGAACAATTAAATCGTTTGCGTCAGATGCGTAAACGGTGGTCCAAACAGGCACCGGCGGATGTTTCTCGTGACGAACCGGAAAACGTTAAGCCCCAATTCCGTACAGGGCAATACAAAGCCGAAGCCGGCGTCATCGGACTGTTGCTTAACGGCGATGTGTCCACCCGTAAATTCATTCTTGAAAATTCGTTTCACGAACTCTTTGAAAACGAACAGTTTACCAAAATGTATGAACACATTGTCCAGGAATTCGAAGACAACGGTCAAATTGATATGAGCTCCTTAATGGACGCCCACAGAGAAGACGAAACGCTACAAAGGGTCCTTTCCGAACTGGCTTTTGAAGATATCGTTGATCAGATGAAATATGCGGAAGATTGTATTTTTCAGCTAAAAAAGTGGCGCTTGGAAAAAAAATCACGCGAACTGAGCGCCTTGATACGTTCCGAAGGGAGCTCGGAAGAATCCGTTCTGCATTATAACCAGCAATTATCCCTGATTCGGCGGGAAATCAATGCTCTGGAACAGGAGCGGCGTCGCCACAGCAAAGTATAATGTGATAATTATCACCACATAAACCGACGCGCCCGACTATTATTACCTAAAATTCACAGGGATGTGATACTTAAAAAATGGACGGATTCAGGAGGTTATCAGGCCGTATGAATATATTAATAATCGATGACAGTCGCGAACACCTCGAAGCATCAACCTATTTGCTCGAAAAACACGGATACCATGTACAAACCGTTAGCGATCCGCAATACGCGCCTGAAATGATTCGCAGACAAAATCCCAACCTGATCGTTCTCGATATAATGATGCCGGCACTCGATGGCTTCTCCTTGTTGAAAAACGTCAAAGAACAGGAAAATACAAAAAATATTCCTGTTATTATTTTGACAGGTAAAGTATTTCCACCCGACAAAAAGAAAGCAATAGCGCTGGGCGCCGACGAATTCATCAGTAAACCCGTTAACGGCAACCTGTTTCTCCAAACCATACAAAAATATATGGAGGCATAGCATGGCCCTTGTTCGTTTCTGGGGCGTGCGTGGTTCCATCCCAACGCCGGGACCAAGCACCGTTCGGTATGGTGGCAATACTTCCTGTGTAGAACTTCGAATCGATCGTAAATTATTTATTATGGACGCGGGCTCCGGACTTCGTTTATTGGGAAATTATCTCCTAAAGAATACCGACAAAATCGAAGGGCATATTTTTATCAGCCACATGCATTGGGACCATATACAAGGGTTTCCCTTTTTTACCCCGGCCTTCATCCCGGGCAATACATTCACCATTTACGGCGCTGAAGAAACCGACAAATCATTATCGACAATCATTTCCGAGCAGATGAATCCCACCTACTTTCCAATCCAATTGGAAGATATGCAGGCGGAAATTCAATTTAAACGATTGGTGGAAGGGCTGTATAAAGTCGACGATATCGAAGTGGAAACCATGTACGTCAACCATCCCGGTCCGGCGCTCGGTTATAAATTTAATATCGATGGTAAACCCGTTGTATATGTAAGCGATAATGAGCCGTTTCGCTCTTCCATAATCCCGGAGGATGCATCCAAAGATGAGATGGTTATCGGTGAAGACGGCGCACGAAAGCTGATCGAATTTGCCCGCGGCGCCGCGCTCTTTATACATGACGCCCAATATACCCATCACGAATATGAAAAACACGTCACCTGGGGACATTCACCGGTCGATTACACGGTCGATATTGCCGCCAAAGCAAATGTAAAACGCTTAATTTTATACCACCACGATCCCACTCACAACGACGAGACCGTTGACAAAATGCTTTCGCATGCACGGAAAATCGGTAATGAGAAAAACGAACAAATGAAGATATACGCTGCTTATGAAGGTTTGGAGTTAACCCTTTAGCCTTACTCTGATTTTACGGCTCGCCATTTATCGTTATGAGTGTATCAATCGTTTCATGATCCCCCGACCAAAAAGAAATCTTTTTTCGTCCCTTCGACTCAAACCGGATCGTCTCGGAACGTTCCATATAATCTATGATTTGTATGCAGGGCCGGCCGTCATACCTTCCCAAAATCTTAACATGGATCGAATCGGTTCCGGTTATTTCCGTCTTATGGTATCGCCAACAGGGATTGGGTTTTAGAATTTTTAAAGCAACGACCGCCTTATTTGCGTCGGTCTCTATATTTTTAATATTCTGAACGGACAAGGCTTTAATTTGATCGTTGTCGTTGCCAATTGAATGGCAATGTATCAGTAAAACCATCGCCCATACAATTACGGACACCTGTTTCATTTGTGGTTGTACCTCACAATCTATACGGATGGGTTATTGATGGGCTTCCAGCCAGTTGTTTCCCGTGCCGCAATCGGCCACCAAAGGCACGTTTAAATCGGCCGCCGACTCCATGATATCTTTTACCGTTTTGCTAAAGGCCCCGGCTTCCGATCTCGGCACTTCGAATACCAGTTCATCGTGAACCTGAAGAAGCATCGCCGCCGCCGATTTTTCCCTGAGAATAAACGTATGAAGACGCATCATTGCTTTTTTAATAAGTTCGGCTGCAGAACCCTGTATGGGCGTATTGATTGCCGTACGTTCGGCAAACTCACGCATTTGTTGGTTGTTGCTGTTTATTTCCGGCAGGTAACGACGGCGGTGCATCATGGTCTCAACAAACCCTTGCTCCTTTACCTGAGCTTTTGCCGCCTCCATGTATTGACTGATTTTGGGATAGGTGGCCAGGTAATCGATGATAAACTCTTCGGCCTCTTCCACCGAAATATTCAGACGGTTGGCCAATCCGTACTTACTCATCCCATAAATAATACCAAAATTGATTTCTTTGGCTTTACGCCGGTGATCGCTTTCCACATTCCCCGCCGGGATATCGAAAATAAGCGAAGCGGTAGCGGCATGAATGTCGCGATTGTTATTAAAATGATCGATCATCGTGTCATCGCCCGACAGATGCGCCATGATTCGTAACTCAATTTGCGAATAATCCGCACTCATTATGAGATAGTCGTTGCGGGAAGCCACGAACGCCTTACGAATCTCTCTTCCGAGTTCGGTACGGATGGGAATGTTCTGCAGATTGGGATTGCTGCTGGAAAGACGTCCTGTCGTTGCTTTCGTTTGGTTGAAGGACGTGTGTACTTTGCCTGTGTTGGGTCTGATCAGCTGCGGCAGGGCGTCTACATAGGTATTTTGCAACTTGGTAAGCTTTCGGAATTCCATCATTTGTTGAATAATGGGATGTTCCCGATAGCGCTCCAAAACACGTTCGGAGGTGGAATATTGCCCTGTTTTAGTGCGCGGCGGTTTACGTAAATCCAGATCTTCATGAATCTTCAGCTTATCGAATAAAACAGGACCCAGTTGTTGAGGCGAATTTAAATTAAAGGATTGCCCCGCCCTCTCAAAAATATCCTTCTTTAGATGCTCTATATCACCCGAGAGTTGTTTCGATAACTTTTTCAGTATATCCGTATCTAACTTAACGCCTGTAAGCTCCATTTCCAGCAATACGGGGATAAGCGGAATTTCCAGGTCGTAAAAGAGCGACTCCATTTGCAATTGTTTGATTTTATCCTTAAAAATTTCGTAGAGCTGGAATGTTACATCCGCGTCTTCGGCTCCATAACGGTACACTTCTTCCGCCGGCAATTCCGTCATTTTTTTCTGTTTGCGGCCCCTGCCAATCACCTCTTCAATGGGAATCATTTCATAATTCAAATAGTATTCGGCCATTTTATCCAAATTATGCTGAACCCCGGGATCAATTAAATAAGAAGCAATCATCGTATCGAAATAAATCCCTTCGACTTTGACTTCGTGCCATGCCAGCATAAGAGCATCGAACTTGATGTTCTGGCCAATTTTGTTTATGCGTCTATCTTCAAAAATCGGTTGTAAACGCTCCAACACCTCTTTCACATTGAGGCGGCCATCGGGATGGTTTAAAACCAAATACCACGCTTCATGCGCCTTCCAACAGAAAGATATGCCGGCAATTTCCGCCTCGCTAAAATCCAACGAACTGGTTTCCAGATCAAATGCAAATTGCTCTTGTTTTCGTAATTCTTTCAATAACCATTCCAGGCTGTCCGTATCGTTGATCAAATGGTAGTCGGACTTTTTTTCTTCATATACTTCGAAATTATCGGCGGCGCCGAATTCCCGAGCAATTTTTAATACCCTATCCGGCATACGCCTGAACTCCAATTCCTTCATCAGGTGGTCGGCTTTATCCGCTTCCCAAATGGTAAACTGAATCTGTTCGAGCGGAACCTCGATGGGCACATCCGTATGAATGGTTACCAGCTCCCGCGCCGTTATGGCTTGATCTTTATAGTTTATCAGGTTTTCCCTGATCTGTTTTTTGCCGAGTCGATCGATTTGCTCGTAAATACCATCCAGGGATTGATAATCCCTAAGAAGTTTTTGAGCCGTTACTTTACCGACTTTCGGAATGCCGGGTACATTATCGGATTTATCGCCCATCAAAGAGAGCCAGTCCACAATTTGTTCCGGGCGTACGCCCATTTTCTTTTCAACTTCTTCTCTCCCCAGTACCTCGGCTTCCTGATTGCTTTTGCCCGGATTATAGAGGAATATATGATCATTCACTAACTGAGCCATATCTTTATCGCCGGAAACGATAAACACATCAAGATTTTCGGAGGCGAAACGTTTAGCCAGGGTTCCGATCACATCGTCTGCTTCGTAACCATCCTTTTCAAGAAGATTAAATTTGAGCGTCTTTAGGGTTTCCACGAGCCTCGGATATTGGGCAGCCATCTCTTCGGGCATTTTTTCGCGGGTGGCTTTATACTCCGGGTATAATTCGTGGCGGAAGGTGGGCTCTTTGGTATCGAAAATGATGGCAAGATACTGGGGATATTCGTCTTCAATCAATTTTAGCAGGGAATTGAGGAAACCATAGGTCGCCGACGTATCTTCGCCCTTGGAATTGATGAGCGGATTGTTGATAAACGCAAAATAGCTACGGTAATAAAGAGCCGAACCGTCAATTAGAAATAATTTCTGAGCCATAATTAAACCTCACGTAATTTTAATTACCGTAACACCTGCCTCACCTTCACCGTATCTCCCTGAGCGAAAATCCATGATATCCGCGCGATTGCTCAGATATTGCTGTATGGCGTTCCGTAAAGCGCCGGTTCCCTTGCCGTGTACAATGCGCACTTCTTCCCAACTACTCATAACCGCCTGATCCAGATATGATTGCAGGGAGGTCAAAGCTTCGTCCACGGTCATGCCGCGTAAATCAATTTCGTTAGATATATTGACGCCCGAAACCGATGCGCTCGATTCATCCCGGATGGAAACGTGTTTTTGTTGAATCGGTTGACTATGTTCATCTATTGGCTCCAAATCGCCCACGGGAATGGTAATTTTCAGACCGTCTTTGTCTACCTCTACTTCGCTGCGGTTCGGGAACAGACGACTGACGCGCCCTTTGATATCGTACTGTCGCGAGCGCACGCGCTGGCCGGGGTTGAGTTGTTCAATCGTTACCGTTTTTTCTGGCGTTTCCTCCTTAACCTCCGGTTGTAAATCCCGTTTTTGCCTTGCGATGCGTTCGCGGGCGTTTCTTATGGAAACCTTATCAGCGCCTGCTTCCTTAATCTCTTTAATCGCGTTTTCCAATTCCCGATTCGCATTTTCAATAATCTGACGGGCTTCTTCACGGGCTTTCTTTTCGTACTCCTTGCGTTTTCGTTTGATATCCTCATTGCGATCCCGGTAAAGCCTCATCAAGCTGTTCAGCTCCGTTTCGCGGAGGCTCAGACGCTCTTTTAACCGCTGGTATTGGCGACTCTTTTCCACAACATCGGTTAATAACTGGTCGAGTTCGAATACCTCTTTTCCGGCGATGGTCATCGCTTTCTGTAATAAATGTTCATCCAATCCAAGCCGTCGGCAAATCTCGAATGTATAACTGCTGCCCGGAATGTCAATCTCCAGGGTAAATAAAGGCGAGAGATGCTCCCGATCAAACTGCATAGCGGCGTTGGCAATACCCTCTGTTTCACCGGCATAGGCTTTAATTTGATTCTGATGGGTCGTTGCCAGCGTTATAAGTGCAGATCGATTGAGACGCTCCAGAATGGCAATGGCGAGTGCAGCCCCGCCGGTAGGCTCCGTCCCGCTGCCGATTTCATCGATCAACACCATAGCCTGGGTTTCAACATTACGCAACACATCATCGATTGCTTTAATATGCGAAGAGAAGGTGCTTAAATCCTGTTCGATGGATTGTTCGTCGCCTATTACCGAAAAAATTTGCTGGCAGATCGGTAATTGTGTGCCTTCGGCTGCGGGGATATGAAAACCGCTCTGGAACAGCAGTTGCAAAATACCAACGGTTTTCAAGGCCACCGTCTTTCCGCCGGCGTTCGGTCCCGAAATAAGCAGGATATTAAAATCCTCTCCTGCATGGATGTCCAAAGGTACCGTTTCGCGCCCATGCATATTTAACAGCAAGGGATGTCGGGCTTTATTCAGATTTAGCGCAAAACCGTCGCTTATTTCAGGGGCTACTGCTTCAACATCATTGGCATATTGAGCCTTGGCGCGAATAACATCCAATTCATTCAGCAAATCCAGATTCAAGACCAGATCCAGCTCTTCTTCTTTGGCCTGTCGCGACATACGTTTTAAAATTTTAATCAGTTCTTTACGCTCCTCCGCAAGCAGTTGCTGCATCTGATTATTGAGGTCGACTACAGGCATAGGTTCCACAAAATAAGTGGCACCCGATGCTGATTGTCCGTGTACGATACCGGGTACTTTATTGACCGAAAATTCCCGAACGGGAACGACCAAACGTCCATCGCGCAGAGTGATATACTCTTCCCGTATGTGCTCGGACTTTTTCTTTAGCAGATTGTCCAGCTTGTGATGAATCTCGTGGTCCACCCTCCGAATTTCGTTTCGGATCTGTTTCAGCTCAGGGCTGGCGTTATCAAATATACGGCCGGATGGTTCAATGGTATAGCGGATTTGATTAAGTAATTTTTCTTTACGCACCAGTTGCTTTAATATCGCCGTCAGTTTCGGAAATTTCTCTTCAAACTTCTGACCGAAATCACTAAGCGTATGCACGACCTCCAAGAAATTTTGAAGCTCACGAAAATCATCAATTTCCAAATAGCTTTCTCGCGGCTCAATTTTATTCATCAGGACGCGTACATCCTCGAATGTCCAAATGGGGAAACCGCCTTCAACGGCTAAAACTTCCCGCATTTCACCTATTTCACTCAGGCTTTGCAGCAGGATTTGTTTTTCCATTAAAGGTCGGCTGTTCAGCAATCGCTGCTTACCGGTTTCCGATACACATTTTTCGGACACATGTTGAATTATTTTTCCAAATTCAAGAGTCGTTTTTGTTTTTTCAAATCCCAGCATGTGTATTCTTTCCAACTAATTAAGAAGATCTTTGGCCGTAGAATCGATATTCTGTAAGGTTTCAAACCATTGTAATCCCGATGCGGAAGCGCCGGGCAACCAAGCGCCCAGGAATTTAAATATATAGGGCGCAAGAGGTTTTACATAAGCAACCACTTTACTAGTATCGGCTTTTATATATTTATAAATATATTGATGTTGTGGTAAAAAATCGATAATAAGAAAAATAAGACTGATAATAAAAGTAACTTTGAGAAAAGCAAAGGCTCCGCCCGCAATTCGGTTAAAAGGTTGAAGAAACGTAATTTTTAGTAATTTATTTATTTGTTGGGCGATCATTCTCAGTGTAACCACCACTGCTACAAATATCAGTATATAGCTGATAATTCGGAGAACGGTGATGGGAATTCCCGGCAAGTATGCTTCCAAAAAGTTTGCAATAGGCGTCTGATATGCCGTGGCGAGGATAAATCCTGCCACTAATGACACAAGAACAATTAATTCCGTTACAAATCCGCGAAAGATACCCCGGATGGTAAACAGCAGAATTACAACGAGCAGAATTGTATCGAGACCATTCATTCTTCGATTTGGATAAGCCGTTCCCGAGCCAGAGACTGTACCTTTTTACCGTCCGCTTTACCTTTTACTTTTGGCATAACGGCGCCCATAACCTTACCCAAATCTTTCACAGAGGATGCAGCAACGTTTTGAATGACTTCATCGATAATACGATTGATATCGTCATCGGAGAGTTGTTCGGGAAGATATCGTTCAATGATTCGGAGCTCGCTTTGTTCTTTTTCAACCAAATCGGTTCGCTTGGCTTGTTGATACATGTCCACCGCTTCTTTTCGTTTTTTTGCGGCATTGGTCAGAACTTTAATGACATCATCATCGCTGAATGTTTCGCTACGGCCTTTCCGGATTTGGGCGTCTTTAATCTGCGCCCGCAGACTTCGCAACGTTCCCAAATCCGCTTTCCGTCCTTCCTTTAAAGCGGTCTTCATGTCTTCATTGATTTTTTCTTCGATCGACATGTAAATTCCCGAAAAATTATTTTAGCGATTCATCTCCGCCATGAGTTTGCGCATTTTACGTTTCGCCTGGTTCAATTTACGTTTGCGCTGTTCACTCGGTTTCTCATAATACTGATGACGCTTAATATCAGACATCAACCCGGATTTTTCGCATGCTTTGGTAAAGCGTTTAAACGCTTTCTCGAACGGTTCGTTATCACGTATCTTAACGGTAATCATGAGTTACTCTTCACATCCTTTCTTTTTTGATCCATTACTTTAATTAGTAGGCATATTTATCGGGATTCTTTATCAACTCGATTTCATATTCGGCCGCTTGTTTCCAGGCACTGTGTTTAGAAGCGCGTTCGTAATGTTTAAGCGCTTTTTGATTTTGCCCGGTTTTTTGGTAAACTTTACCAATATAATAATTCGAAGCTGCTTTTACCATACTGCTTCGACTCATACTAATGGCATTTGTTAATGCCTCTTCTGCTTGATTATATTTCTTCAGTTCCAGATAAACGGTTCCAAGCCGGTAATAATAGGTTCCTTTTTTTATTCGACGCCGTTCGTACTGAATGGCATTTTCAAAAGCTTTGGCGGCTTCCTGATAATTGCCCAGTTCTTTATAACTCAATCCCAGTACATTATACGCGAGCGTGTAATCTTCCTTATATTCAATGGCTTTTTTCAAGTGCTTGATGGCATTTCTATGTTGTTCCATATCATTATAAATTTTACCCAGTCCGAAATAGGCCTTCGCAATTTCCGGGTTGATTTGCAAAACGGCATTAAACGTGTTTATGGCATCTTCTCTCCGATCCATTTGCGCCTGCAGGTTACCGAGCGCAAGATAAGCCTTTTCAAATTTTTTGTCTATTTCAATCGCTTTCTTGAATTCACTTTCAGCTTTGGTAAAATCTTCTAACTTCTTATAGCAATAACCCATCATATAATGAGCGTCCGGAAAGTTCTTATCGTTTTCGGCGGCTTGTTGGAATTTCGCTACGGCTTCTTTGAAGTTGCCCTTCCGCGCCAAATCTAATCCTTCATTAAATGCCTGACCGGCTTCCGGATCGCGACCTTTTTTTTCCTCTTTGGTTTGTTCCTGCTGGGCCTGTAAAACCTGAAAAGCAAGGAAAATAACCAGCGTACATGCAATGAACTTTCTCACTTAATGCCCTCCTCAATATGATTCATTTCTCAGAACGCTAAAATTTAGAAGTTGAATATAATAATTAAAGGTTAGTCTATCAAGCCCACCTTTTCGCGATCCATATTTATAGTTTTTTTCATTTCAATCGATATTATTTAATCGGATTATCAATCTTAACGAATTACACTTCAACGAATTACATAGCTCCTATCGATCTATTCATTGATCTCATGTTTAAATATGTAAAATATGGATCCTATGTTCGTTAAAGGAATCACAATAAGCGTACTTTTTATTTGGCACGCTCAATATATTTACCTTCGCGTGTATCAATCCGGATCACTTCGCCTTCTTCGATAAACTGCGGAATCTGAACTTTTAAGCCCGTTTCCAAAACAGCCGGTTTATATGAGGATGTTACGGTTGCTGTCTTCATATTGGGTTCGGTTTCGGATACTGTTAATTCGACGGTCAGCGGCAGCTCAATCCCGATCGGCCTGTTTTCATGGAAACTAATATCTACCTGTGTATTGGGTAACATGTAGAGTGCGGCATCGCCCACCATATCTTCATCCAGCGGAATCTGTTCAAACGTTTCCAGATCCATAAAGAAGTAATGATGTTCATCCTGAAACAAATACTCCATCCTTCGTGTATCCAAATCGGCTTTTTCTACGTTATCGTCGGGTCGAAAACGATGCTCGGCATTGGAGCCTGTAATGATATTCTTCATCTTCGTTTGAATGGCCGCCTGCCCTTTTCCCGGTGTAAGATGCTTGTATTCGGTTATCACATGTAATTCTCCGTTGAACAGAATCACGTTACCTTTTCTTACTTGGCTGGCTTTCAATTTCATGTATAAATCTCCCTTTGTTTTTCCTTTTTTAACTCTAAAAACCGTTTGTAGTCCAGTGTAAAGTGGAACTGTTGCATTCCCTTCTTGACCAATTTGCGATATTTGGCAGAATTGAACAAATTCTTAAGCTTCTCATCAAGCGGTACAATCTGTTCAGCGACGAACCAGCGGAAGGGTTCATCGCTCTCTTTTTGTTTGAGAAGTCCCCATTCAATCGCCCACGCCACCTCATGGAGCTCATACGGCGCGGTATCCCTTGCCAGCGCCATCAATTTAGCCTGATCGTCAGGATTCAGATAAAAAAATATGCGCGAATAAAGATGTGCATTGTGAAAATGCTCCGGTGTATTGACCAGACCTGCCAGATTCAATCGCCACGCGGATATAATCAGTAGCTCCACCGCTCTGGAAGCCATTCCCAAACCCGGGAACCGCTGGCCGGGCAACTTTGGTTTGTCTTTACCGAATTGGGCCTGCGGATTTTGTAGACATAACCATTCAATCGCAAGGGTTTCGATTCGTTTTCCATTAAGTTTGGTTTCAAAAGGTACGTCGATCTGTATAAACTTCTTCTTCAATACCAATTCTATTAGCAAATGATCCATATCATTTATTTGGTTATGAATCGTAAGCCGATGTACATACGGATCGTTGGTTTCAATGTTGAAAATTAAATTTTTAAAACCTTTGCCTCTGAGATGATCGAATATGCCGTACTTTTCAAATGCCAGCTCTAAACCCTCTTTGGAATAATAGCCCAGAAAAAAATCGTGTCCGCGTTTACCAATATTTATATTGAAAAGATCGGTTTCGTTAACAAAACCCTTCTCGCTCGATTCTTTCTGTAATTGAGCCGTCGTTAAACGTTTGGCAATTTGCCAGTATTTTTTAGAGACTTTAATCATATTTTGTTTTTTTCATCAGACTGTGTGCAATAAAATCATAATAAACTTCCCAACTATCGATACCGTAACCACCGCCCGCCACGATGACCAAAGGAATGCCGGCCTGCCTCACTTTACGATAAACAAAAAGATTGCGTTCCAGCATACCCCGGCGGGAAATCTGCATATCGGCCAGGCTGTCCTTAATGTAGGGATCGGAGCCAGCCACGTAAAAAACCACATCCGGTTGAAAGTTGATACAGGAGTCGTTCATTTCACGTTCCAAAATTTCAAGATACAGACGATCGCTGGCATCGGGCGGTATCAAAATATCCTTATTGTGCGGACGATCAATTTCCACCCATGTATCGGCGTGGATGGAAAAAGTGTAAACCTGTTCGTCATCTCTAAAATAGAGCAAATTCCCGTTTCCCTGGTGATAATCCAGGTCGATGATCATAAACCGTTTACCGCGGTTCAACCGACGGAATTTTTCGATGGCGATGGCCACATCGTTAACCAGACATAATCCTTCCGCACGATCGGGGTGTGCATGGTGGTATCCGCCGCCAAGGTTAAATACGGCTACATTCCATTTAAGCGCATATGCGGTTGCGAGTAAGGTACCGCCCGTCACCGCCCGAAAATATTCCAGTATCGAATTGTGAAACAGATTGATGACATCAAGATTGAGCATACGGCTGACCAGCTGTGGATCTTGAATAGAACGTAAATACTTATCGGTATGAACCAGACGCAGATCCTCATAGCTGCAAAGCTCGGGCCGGAGCGTGTTGTGGCGGTTGAGTAATTTTTCACTGATCAGACGATCGCGGATCTTTTTGTATTTCATCATATCAAAGGTTTGATGCTGTCCTGCTGATGGCAGTCCGTAGATATAGTCGGAGGAAAATACGACTTTGGGCCTTTTGCGATAGATTAATTTCCACATGATATCAAAATTCACCCGCCCAGTTCCGGGTAAACTGTTCGTAAATGGATTTATGGTTGTCCGTTAAAGACAGTATTTTCATAATTTTAACATAGGCCGCCTCAAGGGTTATTTCTCCCAATTCGGCGACGCCTTTTTGCAATGCCTTTTTTCCGCTTTCATACACATTTAAATCGGTCGAGCCGTGATTGCACTGACTTCCGATGAACACGGCCTTCTCTCTTTGCAGTGCTTTGTCTATAAACGGAAACCAATCGGGTTTGGTTTCCGGTAAGGTCCCCGCTCCGTATGCGATTAAAATGAATGCTTTAAAATCGCCTTCCAGGATACGTTCGAAGTGGATAGGTTTCAGGGACGGCAATATGTTAATCAATGCCACGGATGGTTTAAAATCTTTGACAACCTTTAAGCGTCTTTGCGAGGGATATATAAAAGCGTTATTAAGTTTGATGCGAACGCCAATTTTTCCAATTGCCGGGTAATTCGGGGAATCGAAAGCTTCATAACTGGAAATGCTGATTTTTTTAGCGCGGTTACCGCGCAGGATCGACTGCCCGAATACAATAACGACCTCCGGAATTTCCATCGTAGCCAGCTCAATTGCGTCGACCAAGTTCGATCGGGCATCATTACGTAGTTGTGAAAGCGGCCGCTGCGAACCGGTTAAAATGACAGGCTTTTCAAGTTGCAGAAGCGAAAACGAAAGTGCTGCAGCCGTATATACCATGGTATCCGTACCATGAATAATAACAAAGCCGTCGTATTGATGGTAATTCTCATAGACAAGGTCAATTAAATAATTCCATTGCACAATACCAATGTTCGAACTGTCCAGGTTAAATGGAATGTTTACATCAATATTGGCTATTTTTTCAATTTCCGGAACGTGTGTCAACAATTGATTCTGTAAATTCCCGGGCGCTAAAATCTCGTCGGGCTCGGTGGGTACCATACCGAATGTTCCTCCCGTATGGATCACCAAAATATTTTTCATTTCATCGTCTCCGGAAGGGGTTCTATATTTCTTCAAATCGTTTCGTGCAATATATCACAGCGCACATTTCATCCCAGAACTATTCTATGCAAAAAAAATGAGGAAATTTTCGGGTGGAGAATAACTTTTTCTCACACCCGGAAGTTTCCTCGACGAAATCCAAGCCATTCGCTGTTCGGCGGATGGCTTTTTTGTTTGGTTACGATTGATTTCTCTTTTCACGAATCGCTTCTTGAGCTGCAGCCAATCGTGCAATCGGCACCCGGTAGGGCGAACAGCTTACATAGTCCATACCAACCCGATGACAGAAACCGACCGAAGCCGGATCGCCTCCGTGTTCACCGCAAATACCAACTTTTAAATCTTTACTGGTTTCTCGTCCGCGTTGCACACCCATTTCAACCAATTGACCGACACCGCTTTGATCCAGCGTCTGGAACGGATCGGAAGGCAAGATATCACTTTCGTAATATTCATTCAGGAATTTACCGGCATCATCACGGCTGTAACCATAAGTCAGCTGCGTTAAATCATTTGTACCAAAAGAGAAGAATTCCGCCTCTTCAGCAATTTCATGGGCCGTTAATGCGGCGCGGGGGATTTCGATCATAGTGCCAACCAGATAGTTCACCTTCACCCCCATCTCTTCCTGAACTTTTTCGGCGACATTTTTGACCACTGCCTTCTGATTGGCAAGCTCTTCTTTGGTTCCGACCAGCGGAATCATGATTTCCGGAAAGACTTTGGTACCTTCCTTTGTCAACTTGCAAGCTGCTTCCATGATGGCCCGTGCCTGCATTTCTGTAATTTCGGGATACGTAATACCCAATCGGCAACCGCGATGGCCGAGCATGGGATTGAATTCGTGCAACGCATCGACGCTCTCTTTAACCTTTTCCACCGACACGCCCAGATTACTGGCCATTTCTTTCTGGCTTGCTTCATCGTGGGGTAAAAACTCATGAAGCGGTGGATCGAGCGTACGTACGGTTACCGGTAAATCGTGCATCGCCTTGAAAATACCGTAAAAATCATCCCGTTGATAGGGCAATAGTTTCTCCAGAGCTTTGCGGCGACCTTCTTCGTTTTCCGCCAGAATCATTTCACGAACGGCTGTAATGCGGTCGCCTTCGAAAAACATGTGTTCCGTACGGCAAAGTCCGATGCCCTGGGCGCCAAAATTACGGGCCACGCCGGCATCCTTGGGCGTATCAGCGTTGGTGCGCACACGTAGTTTGCGAAATACATCGGCCCATTCCATTAATTTACCGAAAGTACCGGATAGTTCGGGATCGATAGTCGGTACCTTGCCTTCGATAACTTCACCGGTGGAACCGTCCATTGAAATCCAATCGCCTTCATTGTATGCTTTGCCTTTTACGGTCATAGTTTTGGCCTTATAATTAATGACCAGATCACCACAACCGGCCACACAACACTTACCCATGCCCCGTGCGACCACGGCAGCATGAGAGGTCATTCCGCCGCGTGCGGTCAAAATACCTTTGGCTACATTCATACCGCCTATATCTTCCGGAGATGTTTCAATCCGAACCAGAATCACCTGCTCGCCTTTAGCGACCCATTCTTCGGCATCATCGGCATGAAAGACGATGCGTCCGGTAGCGGCGCCCGGCGAAGCCGGCAAACCCTTGGCGATTGTATTTTTCTCCGCTTTGGGATCGAACGTTGGATGTAGAAGTTGATCGATCTGATTGGGTTCGACACGCATTACGGCTTCTTCTTTGTCGATCAAACCTTCCTCAACCATTTCCACAGCAATACGGACAGCAGCAGCGGCAGTACGTTTCCCGGTACGTGTTTGCAGCATCCAGAGGCGACCATTCTGGATGGTAAATTCGATATCCTGCATTTCTTTATAATGCTTTTCCAGTTTCTGGTAAACGTCCACCAATTCGTTATAAGCTTTCGGCATGAGTTCTTCGAGCGATTGCTGGCTCTCATCCGTTTTACGGCGCTTACGAATTGGTTGTGGGGTACGGATACCGGCGACCACATCTTCGCCCTGAGCGTTAATAAGATATTCGCCATAAAAAACTTTTTCACCGGTAGCCGGATCACGCGTAAATGCCACGCCGGTGGCGCAGTCATCACCCATATTTCCGAATACCATGGATTGGACGTTTACGGCCGTGCCCCAATCGGAGGGTATATCATGCAACTTGCGATATTTGAGTGCACGGGGATTATTCCACGAATCAAAAACAGCGTTGATGGAGCCCCATAGCTGTTCCCAGGGATCCGTTGGAAAGTCTTTGCCGGTTTTATTTTTAATTTCATCTTTAAAGAGTTGTACCAATTCTTTTAAATCTTCAGCCGTAAGATCCGTATCCAATTCCACTCCGCGTTTCTCTTTTACCTTTTCGATGATAACCTCAAACGGGTCTTCGGCTTCTTTGCTCTCCGGTTTCAGACCCATAACCACATCACCGTACATCTGAACGAAACGACGGTAGGAGTCCCAACCGAAACGCTCATTATCGGTTTTCTTGATCAAGCCCTGAACCGTTTCATCATTGAGACCGAGATTGAGGACCGTATCCATCATACCGGGCATGGAAGCGGGCGCTCCAGAACGCACCGATACCAGCAATGGATTATCGGTGTCGCCAAACTTGGCGCCCATGATATCTTCAATATGGTTAACGCCGTCTTCTACTTGTTTAATAACCTCATCTTCGTACTGCCCTCTATTTTCATAATAAGCCTTGCAGACTTCCGTTGAGATTGTGAATCCCGCAGGTACGGGAGCACCAAGATTAGACATTTCAGCCAAATTGGCGCCTTTGCCGCCCAGCAACACCTTCATTTTGGCGTTACCATCGGCCTTTCCGGCGCCAAACCTGTAAACATGTTGTTTTGCCATACTAACCTCCGCTTGAACGCTTTTCTGTCATTTATTTCCGATTGATTTTACAACGTCTCAATAAAAATTTTGAGCAAATTAATTTAACGGCGGGCTTTTACTAAGTCAAATCCTTTACCTTTTACTTGATCTTTTTTTCACAAAATTATTGAAACCTGGTTGACATTATTGCAGGGACATTGTATATTTGAAATGTTTTACATATAAAACATCTGTAACCGTTACATAATTTGGATTAATGTGTATTGACGTATGGAATACTGGAAAGAATTTGAGCGAAACCCAACAACACACAGCGCCGCTCACCATTTGATGGCGATCCATGATCTCATAAGCGACATGGGCTATGCTAGAGTGAGCGATGTAGCTCGCCTCTTAAATATTTCCAGAGGCAGCGCTTCACTCACCCTTAAGTCTCTGAAACATAAGGGGCTTGTGGGCGAGGATGAAAACCGCTTTCTGCACTTAACCGCAAAATCACGAAAAATGGTCGATTTTATTAAGCATACCCGTTCCACGACGATCCGTTTTCTCACCGAGGTATTGGGGGTCACTCAGGAACAGGCCTCGATCGATGCTTGCAAAATCGAACATCTTCTGAGCAAGCAAACGATGCATCATTTGGAAAACTATCTGGATTGCCTGGAAAAGCATAATAAGACCTTTCAATGCGGCCCGCAGGATGAATAAGGATAATATGATCGGAAATCCAAAACAATCAAAGTAAGGACGATTAAATGGAATTACACACATTAAACGCTGATGCCATTTTAGATAAAGATGAAGTACGTGCCTACAGGGAAGCCTGGTTGGCTGACCTGAAACCGGGCGACGAAGCGACGATCCAGGATATCGATCATTCTATCGAAGGTCAGGATCGGCTCAGGGAGATGGGCCTCAATAACGGCGTCGTCCTGCGCGTTATCAAATTTGCCCCTCTCGGTGATCCCATGGAAATAAAGGTGCGCGGTTATTACTTGTCCATACGTAAAGCAACCGCCCGTCGCATACGTGTGAGGATTCGAAAGAGGGGTGAAGCAGGTGAAAACCAATAACCTGCCTAAAACAGAAGCAGTCCTTCCTGATGTTGATACTCCCTGGGTTGCCGTGGTTGGCAACCCAAATTGTGGCAAAACCGCTCTCTTTAATAAGCTTACCGGCTTGCATCATAAGGTGGGAAACTATCCGGGCATTACGGTTGAGAAAAAGTCCGGATGGATAAAAGGCAATAAGATTCTGTTGCGGGACATGCCCGGAACATACAGCCTGAACGCTAAGAGTATCGACGAAAAAATCGTTTCGGATATGGTGCAAAGTTGGCGCAAACCCGAAAACCGCCCACGCGCCGTAATTGTGGTGGTGGATGCCACCAATCTTACCCGTAATATTTATCTTGCTCTTCAGATTCTTGACTGGGAAGTGCCAACGATTATCGCTTTGAATATGATGGATGAAGCACGCAAACAGGGACTTCAGATCGATGTGGATATGTTAAAAGCACGCCTGAATGCCACCGCCGTGGTACCCACTTCCGCCAAATACGGCGAGGGTATTCAGGAAATCATCGATATCATTCGGGATTTACCCGATAACAAGCGCATTCCGGTGGACGCGCCGCGACTGCTCGAAATAGAACGTTTTCTCGAACCGCTGGATGCCCTTCGTACCTTTCTTGCACAGCGTAAAGAACAATTGCAACACGACCCGTTAATCGAGGCGTTACGACTTTTAAGCGAACCCACCTACATCAATTATCTCCTTCCTTATCTGGATTGCGACAGCGTCGAAACATTGAAATTGATATTGGAACAGGTTAAAGAGAAATTAAAAGCACGGGATATCCCTTACCATTCGCTTGAACAAGCGTCCCGTTATGCCTTCATCGATGTTTATTTAAATGATGTCGTTCACAAAGAAAACGTAACGGTAAAACACATCAGTGAAAAGCTGGATTATGTATTAACCCACCAGATATTCGGTCCCATTGTATTCATAGCCGTACTTACATTTATATTCAACGCCATTTTCAGCTGGGCAGAATTGCCGATGCAAGCCATCAACCAGGGAATGCAATGGCTCGGAAACACCATGTCCGCCATCATACCGCCCGGTCATCTTCAGAGCCTCGTGGTGGACGGTATCATATCCGGTGTGGGCAGTATCCTCGTTTTCTTTCCTCAAATCATTCTTCTGGTTTTTTTTCTGAGCTTACTGGAGGACAGCGGATACATGGCGCGTATGGCATTTATGATGGATCGTATAATGCACAAAATAGGCTTACACGGTCGTTCGGTTCTACCGCTCCTGAGCGGCTTTGCCTGCGCCATTCCCGCGGTAATGGCCTCACGCACCATTGAAAACTGGCGGGATCGACTCATAACCATATTAATTACGCCCTTGATGAGTTGCAGCGCTCGGCTGCCGGTTTACACGCTTCTGATCGCGGCATTCATTCCGGATATCACCTTTTTCGGGCTCTTTTCCCTGCAAGGTTTAACCCTGATGGCCATTTATTTTCTTGGCATGTTTACAGCAATTTTTGTCGCCGCCCTTTTTAAACGCATTTTCAAGCAGAGACACGCAAATTCTTTGATCATGGAACTGCCGCCTTATCGTATGCCGCTGTTGCAATCGATCTGGTGGCAGATTTACGATCGCGGTAAAGCATTTTTGGTCAACGCAGGTAGCATCATTCTCGCGATCTCGATCGTTCTGTGGTTTCTGGCTTCCTTTCCAAAAGCCGGTAATCACGAATCCCTATCGGCCCGGGAACAACTGGAATATAGTTTTGCAGGAAGGATCGGACACGCCATTGAACCGGTTATTGAACCGCTTGGCTACGACTGGAAAATCGGTGTAGGCCTCGTTACCTCATTTGCAGCCCGTGAAGTGATTGTAAGCACACTTGCCACCATCTATAACCTGGAAAATGATTCGCCGAAGCAACGTTCGCTTATAGAAGCAATGCAAAACGACCGCGGCCCCGACGGAAAGCCCGTTTTCACGGCGCTCGTTGCTCTTTCATTGATGGTCTTCTTTGCCTATGCCGCACAATGTATGGCCACATTCGCCATTGTGAAACGTGAAACCAATTCCTGGCGATGGCCTATCTTTATGGTGGTCTATATGACATCTTTAGCCTATGTGGCATCTTTAATCGTTTATCAAGGCGGAAAATTGATCGGATTGGGTTAGTATGTTTGAGAATATTATGATTGGTTTAATCGTTAGTATAGCTCTGTATTTTGTTATCCGGCACATGAAGCGCGTTATGACAGTGGGCGAAGGCGGTAAAAAGTGCGCCAATTGCCCGGTAAACCGCGAACAGAATTGATTGCTGTTTCGAACGATATCCCCTGCGTTCAGATACATTACAATATTTTAAGTGCAGAATCTACTGTTAAGTTTTTAGTATGTATAAATTAACACTTAAACTCCATATAATCGCTATTATATTTGCTTTCCTTGCCGCCGAGGCGTGATTTCAATCACAATGACAAAGGCGCTGGCTCTTTATATACCAACTATTCAATTTACGATTTGATACTGATTTTTGAGAGTAGGAAGCGGCTATAAAGTAAATTGGATGATAACTCTTTTACCGAAACGTGTTAGCTTTATAATGTTATTTCAGATTAATGTGATTTAAACGCTTCTCGACACATGGTCCTGCCATGTTGAGTTTCAAGGAGGAATTTTGGCGCGCATGTTGGTAATTCGAAGTAGTGAGACATTTAACGAATCTCACGAGCTTTTCGAAGATTTGCTCCAATGGCAAATTGTGTACGTTAACGGCCAAATTCCACCGCATACCACCTCCCTTAACCTCATAAAAAAGGAAGATATTCATTTTTTGGTTTTCTCAAGAGAACCGGGACAATCACTTTTTGAAGAAATTGCATCGTTGCACAAAGCGTTTCCCCTATTATTAATGATTTATTATTTTCCTCAATTAAAAAATATCGAATTTGCACAACTTTATGAATCCGGATTCCATTTTTGTATCGTGGGCGACGCCAGACAGGTCAATCTGATACGAACACTCAAAAATCTCTGGAACGAACACTGGCGCAGACTTCCCGACTGGTTGGCGCCCGAAACAAAAAGCAAACAATGCCAGGAAATGATCCAACTCATTGAAGGCCTTCCCATCGATCGCCTGAACGCCGAAGCCCTGGCAGTTGCGATGAATATGGAAGAACGCCCCTTCCGGCGTAATTTTCAGGATAATTTCGGTTATTCATTCAAGACTTTTAAAAAAAGGCTTTTTACACATTATGAACAGGTTTTGTTATTTGAAAAACAGCTTTCGGCCCGGCAGACGGCCGAGGCCTTGAGATACAAGCATCTATCCAGCTTCAGCCGTTCGTTTAAAAACAGACACGGTCAGAGTTGGCAAAATCTTAAATTAAAAAATCTCCATAAAATGGACGAATAAAATCCAAACAAAATAAAAGGCTCTATTCTATGAAGCAGGAATCCGGTAAGTACCAAGACCCCAATTATTCACCCAAAACACTGGTTGATTTGTTGCGATGGCGAGCCGTTACCGAACCGGATACCAGAGCATACACCTATATTAAAGACGGGGATAAAAAAGAAATTCACCTTACGTATGGTGAATTGGACAAACGCGCCCGGTCCATTGCTGCGGCCTTGCGTAGAAAGGGTTTGGAAGGCCAGCGGGCCTTGCTCCTCTATCCGCCGGGACTCGATTACATTAGCGGTTTTTTCGGGTGTCTTTATGCGGGCGTTATCGCGGTTCCTGCTTATCCCCCCGATCCGAATCGCCTTAATCGTTCCCTGCCGCGCCTGCAGGCGATCGTCAACGACGCCAAGGCGACTGTTGCCCTGACCACCGATTCGATTCTATACATGATCCGCATGCTCAAGCTGGGCAGCAAAATGAGTAAAACACTGGAACGCATGCCTTTTCTGAGGAAATTTCGCTCTTCGATGAAATACTTTTCTTCCGGTAAAAGCGCCGTCGCGGAGTCACGCGAATTGGGCGATCTGGAGTGGCTTTCCACAGACGCCATGCTTTCGGGTATGGGCGACAACTGGCAAGCGCCGGGCGTCAACAAAGATACGATTGCGTTTTTGCAGTACACTTCCGGATCCACCGGAAGTCCCAAAGGCGTCATTCTCACACACGACAATTTGCTGGCGAATTCCGAAATCATTTACAATGCCATCGGCTACAGCCAGGACGGCGAAGGTGTTTTCTGGCTTCCCATCTATCATGATATGGGGCTCATCGGCGGCGTGCTGCAACCACTCTACGGACGTATTCCCAGCACATTGATGTCGCCCATTGTTTTTCTGCAGAGGCCGTTACGTTGGCTGGAAGTTATTTCGCGCATCGAATCGGATTTTATCGGCTCGGCTGCACCCAATTTTGCATACGAGCTTTGTATTAAAAAAGCCACACCCGAAAAGGTAAAGACGCTCGATCTTAGCAGTTGGAAAATGGCTCTAAGCGGCGCCGAACCGGTGCGCCACCATACCATTGAGCGCTTTTCGGAAATTTTTAAAGAGGCCGGTTTTCGTAAAAAAGCATTTTTTCCGGCTTACGGTTTGGCGGAGGCAACCCTGTTTGTAACCGGCGCCACGTTCCAGGAAGGACCCGTTTACCTCAATGTAGATAAACACGCTCTTAAGAAGAATAAGATATTGGAAACGCCAACCCAAGACGACAACAGCCAGACGCTGGTAAGTTCGGGAAAAAATCAGCCGGGACAACGAACCGCCATAGTAAATCCCGATACAGCCCATGAATGCAAACCCGGCGAGATCGGCGAAATCTGGGTAAAAGGTCCAAGCGTATCGCCCGGTTATTACGAAAGACCAGAAGAGACCAGCGAAACGTTCCAAAATTATATTGCCGGAAGTAATGACGGCCCCTACCTGCGCACCGGCGATCTCGGGTTCATAAGAGAGGGCGAGGTCTTTGTTACCGGCCGTGTTAAAGACCTGATCATCATCCGGGGAACCAACCATTATCCACAAGACATCGAACTGACGGTTGAACGCAGCCATCCGGAATTACGCCCCGGATGTACCGCCGCTTTTACGATCGACATTGAAGATGAAGAACAGTTGGTAATCGTTCAGGAGGTGCGTCATAGCCGCAATATCGACACGGACGATATCTTTCAGCACATTCGGCAGGCGGTCAGCGAACACCATGACCTGCAAGCCCATACCATCGTTCTTATTAAAGCGCGTACTATCAACAAAACATCAAGCGGAAAAATCCAGCGCAGCGCCACCAGAAATGATTTTCTTAATGATAATCTGAAAGAGGTCGCCCGCTGGGAACGCGGCAAAGAATCGTTCCAGCCGGCAACACCGGAACCACGCGAAGAAAAAGAAAAACAGGAAACCGAACGCCCGCCCTCAAAAGTGAAATCGGATCAAACCCGCGAAATCGAACAGTGGTTGGTCCATCATCTGGCGGAACTGCTCGGCGCGAACCCTCAGGAAATCGATATACGTCAGCCTTTTATCAGTTTTGGGTTGGATTCCGCTCAGGCGGTCGGTCTTGCCGGCGATCTGGAAGAGTGGCTGGGCCGCGAATTATCACCAACGTTGATCTGGGACTATCCGACCATTGAAGCTCTGGCGCGGCACTTAGCCTTGGAGAGTGCAGAAACGGTGGGATCGAAACGTGTTCGCCACAAAACCCGGTATGAATACGAACCTGTGGCCGTAATCGGGGTGGGTCTGCGCTTCCCGGGCGCTAACAATCACAATGAATTCTGGGAAATGCTTAAAAACGGAATCGATGGTATCAGCGAGGTGCCTTCCGACCGATGGGACGCCGAGGCATTTTATGACCCTACGCCGGGAACCATTGGCAAGATGATTACCAAACACGGCGGTTTTTTATCCCGCGTGGACCAATTCGATCCCAATTTCTTTGGCATTGCACCGCGCGAAGCCCGTCAAATTGATCCGCAGCAACGGCTGCTCATGGAGGTAAGTTGGGAAGCATTTGAGCATGCCGGCCTTACCCTGGAACAAATAGCAGGAAGTCGCACCGGCGTTTTTATCGGAATCAGCGCCAATGATTATTCACGCATCCAGAAGGGCGGGCCGGAATCCATTAATCCCTATTCCGGTACAGGCAACGCCTTCAGTATCGCATCCAATCGCCTTTCGTACCTGTTTGATCTGCGTGGGCCGAGTATTTCCGTGGATACGGCCTGTTCTTCTTCACTGGTATCGGTGCACAATGCCTGCCAGGGTTTGCGTCAGGGCGAATGCGATATGGCATTGGCCGGCGGTGTTAATCTCATTCTATCGCCCGAGCTTAACATCACATTCTCTCAAGCCAATATGATATCCGCCGACGGCCGCTGTAAAACCTTCGACGCCAATGCCGACGGCTACGGCCGCGGCGAAGGCGCCGGTGTTGTTGTGCTGAAGCGCCTTTCGGACGCCATTCGGGACCGGGATCATGTGCTGGCCGTCATCAAAGGTTCTGCAATCAATCAGGACGGACGAAGCAACGGCATCACGGCGCCCAACAGCTTAGCGCAACAGGCAGTCATCAACGATGCGCTCGATAACGCCGATATTTCTCCGGATCAGATTCAATATCTTGAAACACACGGAACCGGCACTCCACTCGGCGATCCCATCGAGATTGAATCCATTAAAAAAACCATGTTACAGGAACGCAGCAAGGACAACACGCTTTATATCGGCTCGGCTAAAACCAATATCGGCCATCTGGAGGCGGCGGCGGGCATTGCCGGTTTGATCAAATTAATTCTATCTATAATGCACGAAGAGATTCCGCCCCATATTAATTTTAAGGAATTAAATCCCCATATACGGCTCGAAAATACGCCCATCAAGATTGCGTCCGAAAACATACCATGGAAGCGTTCTGAAAAGTTGCGTATGGCGGCCATCAGTTCGTTCGGCTTCGGGGGAACCAATGCCCACATGATTTTGAGCGAACCGGAGAAAAGCGAGGTTTCCGATGAGGAACGCGGCCAAATCCAATTGCAGGAACGCATCATGCCCATAACGGCTCATAGCCGGGCTGCTTTAAAAGACCGGGTCATGCATATCCGGCGCTTTCTGCAACAAACACCGCAAACCGCCGAAACGCTATACGATGTATTATATCGTTTAAGCCTTAAACGAAGCCATCTGGATCATCGGTTCGCCGTTATTGCCGAAAATCATGATGAATTCAGCAAGGCCATGGATGCCTACATCCATGACGATGAAAAAGCGCCTGTTGTAACAGGCCGTAAAGACGCCAATCTGCAACATAAAATTGTTTTTGTTTTTTCCGGTCAGGGTCCGCAATGGTATGGAATGGGACACGAACTGATGCAAAAAGAACCGGTATTCAAGGCAACGGTCGATCGCATTTCTATTTTACTTGAAGAGTACTGCGGATGGAAGTTAGACGAAGCGTTGGCAGCGGATGAAGAACATAGCCGGCTGAACGAAACCGAAGTGGCGCAACCTGCACTTTTTGCCATCCAGGTTGCCCTTGCCGCATTGTGCCGAAGCTGGGGCATGGTTCCCGATGCCGTGATCGGCCACAGTGTGGGTGAAGTTGCCGCGGCCCATGTTGCCGGAATCCTGAGTCTCGACAGCGCTGTTAAGGTTATTTACCATCGCAGCCGTTTGATGCAGCAAGCCACGGGTCTCGGTAAAATGGCTGCGGTGGACCTGCCTTATGATGCATTGAAGGAAGTGATCGCCGGCTTCGAACACCAACTTTCACTTGGCGCACGAAACAGCGTTACATCCAACGTGATTTCCGGAGAGGAAACGGCGGTGGATGAAGTCCTGAAAAAACTTGGCGAACGGGATGTCTTTTATAAGAAATTGCCGGTCAATTACGCGTTTCACAGTCCGCAAATGGAACCATATAAAAAGGAACTGATGCAGGCTCTGGAAGGCATCGATCTGCAATCTATAAACA
Source organism: uncultured Calditrichaceae bacterium (assembly GCA_964542915.1). Taxonomy (GTDB): domain Bacteria; phylum Calditrichota; class Calditrichia; order Calditrichales; family Calditrichaceae; genus CAZIVP01. Next base: position 269,948 of record CAZIVP010000002.1, read on the forward strand.
TCCCGATCATTTCCACCGTCACCGGCGATTATGCAGCCGAACAGGATTATGGCGCCGAATATTGGGGACAAAATATCCGGGAGTGCGTGCAATTTTCCGATGGCATAAACCGTCTTTTGGGCGACGGCTACAACACATTTATCGAAATCGGACCGCATCCGGTTTTACGTAATTACATTCAACAAAACGTTTCCGAACTAAAAAAGAATGTATTTGTACTTCCCTCCCTGCGGCGTAAAGAACCGGAGAAACGTCGCATGCTGACCACTCTAGCCCGCTTATGGACAATGGGCTATCCGGTTGATTGGGAAAAATTGTATCCGCTGCCCGGTCAATTTATCGATCTGCCGCCCTACCCGTTTCAGCGCCAACGCTATTGGATAGACGATCAGGAAGACGTGACAGAGCGTCCGGCGGAATCGCCGACCGAATATCAAGCCGACAGCGTTCATCCGCTGCTTGGCGTTCAGCAGGCCAGCACTCTCATGACAAGTAATTCCAACTGGTCTATCCAACTTAAATCCGATTTTGTGGCATATCTGAACAATCACTCGCAGACCAATGCGCCGGTGTTCCCGGAATCGGCCTACCTGGAAATGGCCGTAGCCGCCTCACAACAAACGTTCAAGGATCAGGAAACGGTGCTTCGCAATATCGTTTTCAAAAACGTTTTAAAACTCAAGCAAAACGAGACGCGCCAGCTGCATTTTTCTCTGACGCCGGTCTCGGCCAATACGGCTTACTTTCAGGCATTCAGCAAATCCAAATCATCACAAGGACGCCCCTCATGGACCATGCACAGTTTCGGGTCCATTGTTCGTGAAGAAACGCCGCAAAACGGCTTTGAATTAAAAACGCCGGAATCATTAAAAAGTACGATGCAGCCGGAAGGCGATATCCGGAGCTTTTTCAGAGTACTGCAGAAAGTGGGTATGGATGCAAACGGAATCAGTCAATCCTGCGAAACGGTTTACAAAAATGAAAATGAATCGCTTATCCAAATGCGTCTGCCGGTGCAGCAAACAGCGGACTGGAAACATTATCACATCCATCCACTAGTACTCAACTATGCATTTCATATTCTTACCGCCACGGCAATGCAGCATAATGGCGATGATTTGTATGCAGCGCATTCGCTCGATTATCTCAAACTCTATAAACAGCCTGCAACCGACATGTGGGTTCATGTAAAATTATATCCGACAACATCAGAACAGACCAACAATATTACCAGCGATCTGTACCTCTTCGACGGACAGGGCAACCCGCTGCTCGAGGCGCGCGGCCTCCGTCTGAGAGTTCTTCCGGGGTCTATGGCTCTGGCGAACATCGTCTATGAAACGGACTGGAAAAAACTGACGCCGGCCGGCGAAGCCAACAAAAACTTAGATGCCAGCGATAAGTGGATAATCCTGGATGACGGGCACCATGGTTCTCTGTTTCAAAAGGAGCTTCAGATTAAATCAAAAGCTGTGGTGGTTCTGCCATATCAGCATTTTATCAAAAACGGCGCACCCGGAACAGAAGCTTTGAAAAAACAACTATCCGAGCAGCTTGGTGATTATTTGGGCGCCAATGTTGCCGTTCTGTTTTTATGGGGTCTTTCGGGCGGCAAAAATGATTCCCGAAGTCTGGAAATTTTAAGCGAACTGCTCCGGGAGCAAAAGACCGATGTGGAACACTTTTACGTTTTTACACGCTCTGCTTTGGCTCTGGCATCGAACGCCGCGGAAGCCGACCCCAGGCAGTCTCTATTGTGGGATACAGGAGCCCGGCTACAATCCAATCATCCGGACCTGAACATCAGGTTATTCGACGTTGAAGGCGCCATGCCGCGCTTAGCGGAAGTTCTGCAATTGCCGCCATCCGAGCTGAGGCTTGCAAGCCGGAACGGTTCTTTTTACGGCGCAAGGCTCGCGCCCTCAATTGATTTTACGACCCAGGGCTACTATCAACAGTACGATCAAATCCAATTGCCTTCCAAACCAAGGAAAACATTGGCCGAACAAGAGGTTGAGATTGAAGTGAAGGCTGCGGGACTGAGTAAGTCTGATGTCGCTTTACTCAAAGATTCATCTACTGCAAGCGGTTACAAGGGCGGCACATCCTGCGCCGGTGTTATCGCTCATACGGGCAAGGCCGTAACTCAGTTTAAACCGGGAGACGCTGTGATTGCCCTGGGATCGGGTACACTCTATCCGCACGTGACGCTACGCCAGGAGTTTGTCTCTAAAAAACCCGAACACTTAAATTTTGAAGAAGCGGCCGCCCTGCCCTACGACTTTGTAACCGCCTATTACGCATTGGTTTATCTCGGTCGTCTGCAATCCAATGAAACCGTATTCATTCAGGATGGCGCCAGCCCGCTTGGATTGGCGGCCATGCTGATCGCCCTGCAGCACGGTTCCAGAATTTTTGCAACCGCCGATACGTCTGAAAAAAAAGCGTTGTTAAAAAAATACGGCGCCGAGGAAGTCTTTGACAGTAACTCCCTGGAGTACGTAGACCAAATCAGCGAGCTCACAGAAGGCAAAGGGGTGGATATCATTGTTAACACCTCTTCCTTTCAACAGGTTGCCCATAGCTTCTCGATATTAAAATCATTCGGACGCTTTTTGGAGCTCAGCACCGGCGATACATTCGAACAAGCGCTCTATTACCACCACTTGCGTCGTAATATCTCATTTTTTGCCATCGATATGCTAAACGTTGCCAATGAGCAACCGGGATTGACCAGGGAGATTATGGACGAAGCGATGCAATATTTTAATAAACACGATTTCAAACTACCGCGGTTAAATATTTTTACACTGAACCATCTCGGTCATGCGCTTTATCTGATGGAGCAGGATAAGCGTCTCGGCAAGTTCATCCTTACCCTGCGTAAAGATACGACAAAAGATATATCCACCGTTAAACTTCTTGATACCGGAGGTCAATACCTCATTGCAGGCGTGTTCGATGAAAACGAAGTTGCCCTGCTGCAATGGCTTAACGAACAAGGCGCCCGGCGTTTCATCCTTCAACCGCTACACGAAGAAGGCCGCGACGCCATAAAACGATCGCGGAAACGCTTAAAGGGAAATGTGGAAATAGATGTGTTCGATCCAGATAAACACAAAAACACAGAAGTCAAGGGCGTTATAATATCGACCAGCGGACTCGATCCCGAGATATCTGCCGATACCTTTTTACAAAATCTGGAAATGATATATGATTTCGCCGGACATTCGGAAACCGATTTTTTCATCACGGTTAGCAGTTTTACCCACCTTTACCAACAACCGGCGGGCATAAAGCGGTTATGTCCGGAGGAAACCCTCACGGCGTTTAATCAACGCCGCACGATGGAAGGCAGACCCGCCTTGCAACTGAGCCTTGACGGCGAAATTCCGAAGGATCGACAAATTGCTTTCCAACGGTGGAATATTTTACGAACACTGATCAAACAGAATGAAGGCTACCTTATTATTAGCGAGATGGATTGGGACGCCTTTTTCAAGGAAAATCAGGGCGATCAGCTACCGGCCTTGTATGAATATTTCCAAAAGGGTGTTGAAGACAGCACGCAAACTAGTTCGGTTGAACTGGACGGCGACGAAATAACCCGCGCTGCATTGATGGCCGAATCCCCGGAAGATCGACGTGTAATGCTGGAAGCTTATCTGCGTAAACAAATTGCAGGCGTCGTCGGGATCGATCCTGAACAAATTGCAATGGATCAATCACTGATGAACCTGGGTATCGATTCTCTTATGGCAATTGAACTTAAAAATACAGTTGAAAGTCGCCTAGGATTAACCCTTCCGATCGCAACTTTATTGCAGGGGCCAACTGTAAACGATCTGTGCGAACAATTCCTGCCGCAGCTCAGTGAAGCGAGCGGCAGCGAAGAAGTGGTGTTGCAGCCCAAGCAAGAAAGCGAACGCCGTATCCAGGAATACGAACTGTCCCATGGGCAGAAAGCTATGTATTTCCAACACGTCATGGCGCCGGAAAGTATCTTCAATCTGGCCTATGCCGTACGCATCCGCTCCGAGTTCGACAAAGATAAACTGCAACAATCGTTTCAAGTATTGGTTGATCGCCATACCTCCCTTCGCACCACTTTTCATATGAAAGACGGACAGCCCATCCAACGTATCCATCCCGATATGCCGGCATTCTTTTATGAAGAAGATGTGAGCGAATGGACCGAGCAACAGTTGAAAAAGCGCCTGGATGAAGAAGTACTGCGCCATTTCGATTTAGAAAACGGACCGCTCATGCGCGTTTTTCTGTTCCGTAAAGCCGAAAAAGACCATATACTTCTGTTTGTAATGCACCATATCGTAACCGATATGTGGTCGCAGGCTCTATTGTTGAATGAATTGAGTCTGATTTTCAATGAGCCGCAGAATACGTCGGTTCTTCCTATTCTCAAAAGTGATTACACCGATTATATCCGATGGCAAAATCAATTATTACAAAACGAGGGCGAGCGTCTGCTCGGCTTCTGGAAAGAACAACTGCGGGGCGACTTGCCGTTGCTCAATATCCCAACCGACCGACCGCGCCCCTCGGTGCAAACCTACCGCGGCAGCACGGAAACCATTTGGTTCGGGGATGAACTCTCCGACCAGGTAAAACGTTTTTGCGAACAACACGGCGTGACCGTTTTTACCGCCTTGCTCGCCGCCTATTATGTGCTTCTTTACCGTTACACGGGTCAAAAGGATATCATCGTTGGTTCGCCGACCGCCGGTCGCACACGAAACGAGTTCGCCAATGTTATCGGTTATTTTGTCAATCCGCTTCCTTTCCGCACCCAATTGGACGGCACGACCCGTTTCGATACATTTGTAAAACAGGTCAAAGAGACCGCATTACAGGTATTTGATCATATGGATTATCCGCTGTCTTTACTGGTGGAAAAAATCCATCCCCAACGCGATACCAGCCGCACGCCGTTATTCCAGACCATGTTCATTTTGCAGCGCGCCCATCTAATGCATGACGAAGGCTTATCACAGTTTGCCCTCAGTCGCGAGGGCGCGAGTCTGGATTTAGGCGGCCTGACCATCGAGTCTATGGAATTAGAACAAGGCGTGGCGCCCTTCGATCTGACCATGATGACCGTGGAATCCGGTACGGGCCTGGCTGCATCTCTGGGATATAACGTGGATCTGTTCGATCAAACGACGATCAAACGCATGTTACAACATTTTGCATCGATTGTCCGGGAACTTGTCAACCGTCCGCAAAAACCGGTGTCTGACGTTCGAATGTTATCCGAGCAGGAAGAGCAAAAGCTCCTCTTCGATTATAATGATACCCAAACGCCATTGGAATTAGATATCTGCGTGCATCAGGTATTCGAGCGTTGTGCAGAAGAAACGCCGGAAAAAACAGCGCTTGTTTTCAAGGAACAACAACTGAGTTACGACGAATTGAATAAACGCAGCAACCAGCTGGCTCATTTTCTGATCGATCAAGGAATCGGACCGGAAGTAAAGGCGGGCATCTGTATCGAGCGCTCCGTCGAAATGGTGGTTGCCATGCTCGGCGTGCTGAAAGCCGGCGGCGCATACGTCCCAATCGATCCGACATACCCGCAGGAGCGCATTGCATATATGTTTAAGGACGCACAACTGCCGGTAATCCTAACCCAGCAACAACTCAGTAACAAATTTCAGGATGACAACGCAAAAGTAATCATCCTCGATAACGGACAAGAAACGATTTGGAACCGACCGAATCATAACCCCGATAGCGGCGTGCTTCCCGAAAATATTGCCTACCTTATTTACACATCGGGATCGACGGGCAAGCCGAAAGGCGCCATGCTGCAGCATAGGGGATTAATCAACGCGATTAGTTCGACGGTCGAAAAATTTTATGTTCACAAAGATGCAAACGTCTTGCAATTTGCATCATTCAGCTTCGATGCTTCCGTCGAAGAGATTTTCAGCACTTTAATTACCGGAGCTACCCTGTATTTGTCAGATCAGGAATCATTACGGTCCCTTCCGGATTTAATTGCGATAATGCGGGAAAATTCCATAACAAACATTACACTGCCTCCTTCGGTCCTGTCAGTATTACAGCCTCAGGATTTTCCATCCCTGCAATCCGTGGTTTCCGCCGGCGAAAAATGTCCCGTCGATGTGGCCCGACGTTGGAGCGAAGGCCGCTACCTCATTAATGGTTACGGCCCAACCGAAGCCACCATTTGCTCTGCGACCTATGTTGTGGAAAATGATTTTGACCGGCCGGTAGTGCCGATCGGCCGCCCCGTAAAAAACGTACGTGTTTATATTCTTGATGAAGATTTAAATCCCGTTCCCGTCGGCGTTCCCGGCGAACTGTACATTAGCGGCGAAGGTCTGGCGCGCGGATATTTTGAACGTCCTGAGCTCACCGCCGAACGATTTATCCCCGATCCCTTTGCTCAAGAACCGCATCGGGGAGCACGTATGTACAAAACGGGCGATCTCGTCCGTTATTTAAAGGATGGCAATATCGAATTTATCGGACGCCTGGATCACCAGGTTAAAATTCGCGGCTTCCGTATCGAATTGGGCGAGATTGAAGCGGTCGTTAAGGAACACGCCGCCGTCAGCGATGCGGCAGTTATCGCCAAACAAAACGGAAGCGAAAAGCGCATTGTCGCTTATGTGGTTCCACAGGAGTCGAAATCCTTTGATAAGGCACAACTTCAAGTTGAATTGAAACGTAAACTTCCCGATTTTATGGTGCCGTCGGCGGTTATAAGCATGGAGGCCTTACCCTTAAACGCAAACGGCAAGCTGGATCGCAAAGCCTTACCCGATCCGGATACCAGCCAACGGAAAGGCCGCTTCGTAAAACCCGGCACCGAAACCGAACGCAAACTGGCCGAAATCTGGCAGGAAATTTTAAAACTGGATCGTATTGGCGTGAATGATAGCTTTTTTGATCTTGGCGGCCACTCCCTCAGCATTGTTCAGGCCCAGGGCAAAATCAAAGAAGTATTCGATAAGGAATTGAGCGTTGTGGCTCTGTTCCAGTATCCCACAATCAGTACGCTGGCGGCGCACATCGATGAAGCATCCGCAAGTCAAAAAACAATTAAAAAATCGCAGGACCGAGGTTCCCGGCAACGGGAAGCCACTCGTTTGCAACAACAACGCATGAGAAACAGGAGAAAAAATTAATGAGCGACGGCAACGAGGGACTTGATATAGCGATTATCGGTATGGCCGGCAAATTTCCCGGCGCTAACGATATCGATGCTTTCTGGAAGCTTTTAAAAGACGGCGTTGAAGCGATTACTTATTTCAGCGATGAAGAACTCGAAGCTTCCGGCATTAATCCGGCCCTGATCCGGGACCCGAATTACGTTAAGTCCCGTTGTATCATCGAAGATGAGGATAAATTTGACGCCCACTTTTTCGATTTGTCCGCACGGGAATCGGAAATACTGGATCCGCAGCACCGTCTTTTCCTTGAAATCGCCTGGCAGGCGCTGGAGGACGCCGGCTACCACGCCGATGGATTCGACGGCCTGATCGGTCTGTTTGGCGGTGTAAGTCTCAATACGTATCTTTATTCGTTTTTAATGGCGCAGAAAGGATTTATCAGCTCCGCCGAAGGCTACCAGCTTTCCATAGGCAACGACAAAGACTTTTTGACCACGCGCGTCTCCTATAAAATGAATCTGACCGGACCCAGCGTCGATGTCCAAACCGCCTGCTCCACTTCACTGGTGGCGGTACATATGGCCAGTCAGAATCTGTTGAACTTCAATTGCGATATGGCAATGGCCGGCGGCGTTTCCATTACCATCCCGCAGAAGCAGGGTTACTATTACCAGGAAGGCATGATTCTTTCCAGCGACGGACATTGCCGGGCTTTCGATGAAAAAGCCTCTGGTACCATATCGGGCAGCGGCTCCGGAATCGTCGTGTTGAAACGGCTGGACGAGGCCCTCGAAGACGGCGACCATATTTACGGCGTCATCAAAGGATCATCGTACAACAACGACGGCTCCATGCGGGTCGGCTATACGGCGCCTTCAGTGGACGGCCAATCCGAAGTCATCGCTAACGCCCAGGCCATAGCCGATATCGACCCCGAAACCATCACGTATATCGAAGCGCACGGCACTGGAACGGTTCTGGGCGATCCCATCGAAATTTCAGCCCTCACGCAGGTGTTCCGGGAACATACACAGAAAAACCAGTATTGCGCCGTCGGTTCGGTAAAAACCAACATCGGTCATCTGGATGCGGCCGCAGGCGTGGCGGGACTCATTAAAACAGCGCTGGCGCTGCACCATAAAACGATTCCACCCAGTCTCAATTTTGAGAAACCGAATCCGAAAATCGATTTTGAAAACAGTCCTTTCTTTGTGAACAATCAACTACGGGAATGGCACAACGATAACGGCCCGCTCCGAGCCGGTATCAGCTCCTTCGGTATCGGCGGAACCAACGCCCACGCCGTCCTTGAGGAAGCACCGCAACAGGAAAAGGGATCGCCCTCGCGGCCGCACCAACTCCTTTTGCTTTCGGCTAAAACGAAAACCGCTCTGGACGCTCGCACAGATCAGTTACAGGAATACCTTGAAAAAAACTCCCGGTCCGATTTAGCGGACGTCGCCTTTACCCTGCATGTGGGGCGCAAACCCATGCAGCACCGTCGTATGTTTACGGCCGTTTCCGGGGAGGAGGCGCTGTCAATTTTGAAAAAACGCGATCCGCGACAAATTCTTTCCGCTTCCCATGCAAAAGAGCCGTCTGCTCCTCCAGTGGTATTTATGTTCAGCGGACAGGGCGCGCAGTACGTTAACATGGGGCGCGAACTTTACGAGCAGGAAACGATTTTTCGTGAATCCGTGGATGAATGTTGCGCTATCTTAAATCGTTACATGGAAGACGATCTGCGCACGATAATCTATCCAGAAAAAAACAACGCTACTGAAGCGACGGAGAAACTGAAACAAACCGCCGTCACCCAACCGGCTCTGTTTGTTATCGAATACGCGCTGGCAAGACTGTTACGGCATTGGGGTCTGGAGCCGCAGGCGATGGTCGGGCATAGTATCGGCGAGTATGTAGCCGCCTGTATATCGGGCGTATTCAGTCTGGAAGACGCCCTGGCGATCGTGGTGGAACGCGGTCGTTTGATGCAAGAGCAGCCGGCGGGCGCCATGATCAGCCTGCGGATGGATGAAGCCGATGTCAAACCGTTGCTTGATGAACAGCTTTCCATAGCGGCTTTGAATGCGCCGGAGGCGACGGTTGTATCCGGACCATTCGAAGCCATTGAGATACTTGAAAAAACGCTTGAGGATAAAAAGATCCAATTTCGTCGCCTCCATACATCGCACGCCTTTCACTCGACCATGATGGAGCCTATGCTGGAACCGTTTAAAGGGAAAGTCGCCGAAATGGAACTTCATGAACCGCAAATGCCATACGTCTCAAATGTAACGGGAACATGGATAACGGTGGAAGAGGCGACGGATCCCGATTACTACGCACGCCATGTTCGTTCCGGGGTGCGCTTTATGGATAATATCCAAACCCTGTTGGAAAATGAACAAACCGTTTTGGTCGAAGTGGGACCGGGCACGACCCTCAGTGCGTTAGCACGTCGACATCCTGCCAATACGCTGGGTCGTGTGATCGTTTCAACCCTTCACCATCCCAGCGAAGAACAATCCGATGAGGCCTACCTGTTGAGCGCCCTCGGACGCCTTTGGTTAGCGGGGGTGCAACCCGACTGGAATCGCTTCTATGAAAACGAGCGGCGGCTTCGGCTATCCCTGCCCGCGTATCCGTTTGAACGTCAACGGTACTGGCTGGAGTCAAAAGGCGGAACCGTAGCGCTGTCCGCGGGCGCAGAAACGCAGGAAGGCAAAAACAGCGACCTCAGCCAATGGTTCTATTTACCGGCCTGGCGCCAAAGACATCTCCCGTTCACAGGGACGGCCGTTCCTGATGAAAAACAGCAATGGCTGTGCATTCACTCCGGACAGACACAGGCCGAACGCCTGGTGCAAAAATTAAACGCCATGGAACAAGAAGTAGGCATCGCAGAGACCGCATCCCATTTTCAGAAAAACGATCAGCATAGCTACGCTATTAATCCCGCCAAATCGGATGATTTCGGGCAATTGTTAACAAGCCTGAATGAGGATGGTTTCCGGCCGGATCATATCGTCTGGTTTTTAGCGGACGATTACACCGTTTTTTCAGAAAACGACGATCCTGCCGAGGCCTGGATTAAACCGCTAATTTATCTGGGTCAGGCTATCATTCACACCGGGCTGGTCGAACCCTTGCATCTCACTGTTGTTGGCAAGGCTTTCAACGCCGTTTTACCGACGGATGCAATCCGGCCGGATCAAGCCACATTGCTCGGCGGTCTTAACGTTCTGGCCCAGGAATTGCCTTCCCTTTCCTACAAAATCATCGATACGGATACGATGAATGGAGCAGGCAATGATCAGCCGCACAGCGAATTTACAGAACAACTGATTGCGGAATTCATGTCGCAAAATGACGACTTGAACGTCGCCTATCGCGGAAAACAACGTTGGATACAGCAGTTTGACCGGACGCCTCTGGAAACTGCTGAGCCCTTAAAAGGGTTGCTTCGCCAAAACGGCGTCTACGTGATCACCGGCGGTCTGGGCCGTATTGCACTCAATCTTGCCGATTATCTTGGCAAAACCGTCGGTGCGCACCTCGCGCTGCTGGAGCCGAAAACCTTTCCGGAAAGAACACAATGGCAGGCTATTGTCGATAAGGGCGACGACGCACGCACCGTCGAAAAAATCCGCAAATTGCAAACGATCGAACAGAACGGCGGAACCGTCAGGGTTATCGAAGCCGATGTGAGCGATGCCACCGCCATGAAAAAGGCCTTCAATGCCGTAAAACAGGAATTTGGTGCGGTGCACGGCGTTGTGCACGCCGCAGGTAAAGTGGGCGAGGAAACCATCAAAACCTGGTCGGAAATTAACAGCGGAGACCTGCAGGCTCAGTTTGCAGCCAAAATCAACGGAACGCGCCTGATCGCCGAATTGCTCCGGACCGAACCATTGGATTTTGTACTGCTGCAATCTTCCATTTCGACCGTGCTCGGCGGATTGGGTTTCGCAGCTTACGCAGCCGCCAATCGTTTTATGGACGCCTTCGCCGCTGCACAGGACGGGCGCAACGGCGCCCGATGGATCAGCGTCAATTGGGACGCCTGGAAATTCGGCGAACAGGAAGAGGAAAGCGACAGCGGTATCGGCAGTGAATTAGCCGAACTCTCCATCACGCCCCAAGAAGGCGTGCAGGCCTTTGAGCGCATCTTCTCGGTACGTGGCCTACAGCAAGTCGTTGTATCCACGGCAAACCTGCAAAACCGTCTCGAAAAATGGGTAAAAAGAACAACTCCGGGAGCATCGGCTTCCGAAAAGGAGGCCGCCGAAGGAACGTACCACTCCCGTCCCAATCTGCCGACGGAATTTGTGGAACCGCAAAACGATCTTCAGAAAGAGATTGCGGCTGTCTGGCAAAAACTTCTTGGAGTGGAGCCCATTGGTCTGTACGACGACTTCTTCGACCTCGGCGGCAACTCTCTCATGGGAACGCAATTGATTTCGCAATTGCGGGAACAATTCCGCACCGAATTGCCGTTGCGTAGTCTATTCGATGATCCAACCATTGCGGGCGTTGCCCAAATTATCGAACAGGAACGCGCGAAAACCGAAGACAAAGATACACAGGCCGTCACCAATCTTTTGGAACAAATGGAGCATTTATCCGAGGAAGAAGCCGCCCGCCTCCTTGAAGAAAAAAAGAAGAAAAATGGCAATCAGTAATAACCGTGAATTGATAAAGGTCGAACAAGCGATTTATGAAAGACATTCAGAAAAAGATAGCATCCCTGCCGCCTGAAAAACGGGAATTGTTCGAGCTGATGCTGCAGGAACAGGGCGTTGACCTGTCCGAAATCATGATCACGCCTGCGCCGCGGGATCAAAAAACGTATCCGCTCTCCTTCTCTCAGCAACGCCTGTGGTTCTTGCACCGCATGGATCCCGATTCGCCGCTTTATAACATCACGTCCGTGATCCGTATGCGCGGCGAATTGCAAATCAAAACGCTCGAACACTGTTTCAATCTATTGATGCAACGACATGAAGTACTGCGCACGGCGTTTCGCGAAGAGGACGGTCATGGACGTCAGGAAATTTTACCGGAGTTGAAGTTGGAAATACCCGTCGTGGATTTAACCAACACGGAAACGTCCCGAATCGATACCGTACTGAATGAATACGCCGTTTATGAATCGCTGCAACCGTTCGATTTGAGCCAGACTCCGCTTATTAGGGTCAAACTGCTCAGGTTCGGCGAAAAGCATCATGTGTTGATTCTGGTGATGCACCATATTGTTTCGGATAACTGGTCCACCGGTTTGATCGTCCACGAAATACTGGAAATGTACAAGGCGTATGCTCAGAACAAAGAGCCGCAACTGCCGGAGCTTCCGGTGCAATACGCCGATTTTGCCGTCTGGCAGCGCAAATGGCTGAAAGGCAAAACCCTGGAGAAACAACTGCAATACTGGCGGGATCGATTGCAGGATACGCCGCCGGTGCTCGAAATGCCGCTGGACCGGCCGCGTCCGGCGTACCAGACCTATAACGGCGCGTACTTAACATTCCATTTCACGGCGGATACGCAAAAAGCGTTACACCAGTTGAGTCGTAAAGCGGATACAACCTTGTTTATGACGCTGCTTGCGGCCTTCGAAGCGCTGCTTCACCGTTATTCAGGACAAAATGACATTCTCACCGGCACGCCCATTGCCAATCGAAACCGGTCGGAAACGGAACACCTGATCGGCTTCTTTGTCAATACCCTGGTTTTAAGAGCCGACTTTTCCGACAATCCGACATTTAACCAATTGCTGAAACGAGTGAAAGACGACACCCTCGGCGCTTACCAGCATCAGGATATTCCGTTTGAAACCCTGGTTGAAAAGCTGCAACCGGAACGCGATATGAGCCATTCACCGTTTTTCCAGGCTATGTTCGTGCTGAATAATGCGCCGGTCGAACAACTGCAATTGCCGGATCTGACGCTGGAACTGATCGAAGTCGAAAATAAAACCGCAAAATTCGATCTGATTCTGAACGCACTTGAGGACGACACCGGTATCCATTTTAAGCTGGAGTATAACACCGATCTGTTCAACGCCGACACCATGGAACGTTTTGCCGAACACTACCGCAACATCGTTAACGCCGTGTTAAGCGATCCGGATCAGGCCGTTTCCGATCCCGAGATTATGAGCGACGCCGAAAAAAACCGGATATTCGACGAATTCAGCCAACCCGATCAACAATTTACGGCAAATACAAATTTGATCGATCTGTTCAGGAAACAAGTGCAAAAAAATCCGGATAAAGAGGCCCTGCGCGCCGGAGAGACTTCCCTAACCTATAGCGAACTGGAGCGTCGTTCCAATCAATTGGCGCATTATCTGTTAACAAACGGTTTGCAGAAAGAGTCTATCGTCGGCGTTTATGGCGATCGATCCGTTGATACGATTACAGCATTATTGGCGGTTTTAAAAGCCGGAGCCGTTTATTTGCCGCTCGATCCCGACTACCCCGGCGACCGGATTGCTTACATGCTCGAGGATTCGGGCGCGATGATGGTGTTAACGCTGGCCTCGCTGAGCAACGAGCTGCCCGGCAGCGGCGCTAAAACTATTGTGATCGATGAAGCGTACGATCCTTTGGACAAAGAAGATACATCTGCCTCCCCGATTCAGCTGGAACCGGATGCGGCAGCTTATATTATTTACACTTCCGGCTCAACGGGCCAACCTAAAGGCGTGGTTGTAGAACACGGCGCCATCGCCGACCACTGCCTGGATATGGCCGACCATTTCGCATTAACGGAAGACGATCGCGTCCTGCAGTTCGCAGCCCTGAATTTTGACGCTTCTCTGGAACAGATTTTCCCAACGTTGATAAGCGGCGCAACGCTGGTAATGCGGGAGAATGAAATCTGGCCTACGGACGCCTTTCACAAAAAGGTGCAGGAGCACCAGTTATCGGTCATCAATTTGCCGACCGCTTACTGGGCGGCCCTCGCCGACGAATGGCATCGCGATTCTGCGATGACGCCCGGTGCACTCTTACGCCTCGTTATTGTGGGCGGCGATGTGTTGGAAGCGGACGCATTGCAAAAGTGGCAATCGACCGCCATGAATAAGGTGCGCCTGTTAAACGCCTACGGCCCCACCGAAACGATTATTACGGCGTCCACCTTTGAAATTCCGCCTGATTTTATGAGCCAAAGCCGCTACAGTCGGATTCCCATCGGCCGGCCGCGCGCCAATCGTACATTTTATGTTTTGGATCGCCGGGGCAAGCCCGTTCCGACCGGAGTGCCGGGAGAACTCCATATCGGCGGTACAGCACTGGCGCAGGGCTACCTTAATCGAAAAACCTTAACGGAAGAACGCTTTATTGCCGATCCCATTGCCGGTAAGGGCCGCATGTATCGCAGCGGCGATCGCGTGCGTTTTCTGCCGGACGGTCAGCTGGAATTTTTGGGCAGAGTGGACGCTCAGGTTAAAATTCGCGGTTTTCGGATTGAGCCCGGCGAAATCGAATCGCTGCTCCGTAGCCACGAACAAATAAATAACGCTGTTGTGGTGGTGCACAAGGACGCCAACGAAGACAAGCGCCTGGCCGCTTATTTTGTACCCGAAGACGGCGCTTCGTTCGACGTAACCGCGCTGCGCCAGTATCTGCAGAAACAATTGCCGGAGTACATGATACCGTCACACTTTGTGGAGCTGGAATCCATACCGCTGGATCCCAGCGGAAAAATCAATCGCAGGGCCCTTCCCGATCCCGTTTCCGCCGGCATCACCAGCGAACGGCCGTTTGTTGAGCCGCGTACGGATACGGAGCGATACCTGGCGGAAATCGTCAAAAATCTGTTAAATCTCGAAAAAGTCGGCGTACACGATAATTTCTTTGAAATCGGTGGCCATTCCATGATGGCCACACAAGTGGTAAGCCGAATCCGGGAAACGTTCGATGTGGAAGTTTCGCTGCGGGCGCTGTTCGAAAATCCCACGGTGAAAGGCATCGCAGAAGCGATCCTCGAAGCGCAGACTAAAGATCAGGATGAAGAGTCCCTTACAAAGATGTTGGATGATATCGAACAATTATCCGGCGATGAGCTGGATCAATATTTAAAAAATGATGACTAACGGAATAGAAGATAAACAAACCATTCATTGGATGCCGCAATGACAGATCTTTCTGAACGTTTAAAAAATTTAACGCCCGAGCAGCGGGAATTACTGTTAAAAAAGCTCAAATCACAGAAGGGCGAACGGAAAGAGGACGACCGCATACGACCGCGGGAAGACCGTTCCTGGTATCCCATGTCGGATTCCCAGAAACGACTGTGGTTCCTAAACCAGATGAATCCGGACAGCGCCTTTTACAACATACCGACGGCTATCCGGATTAAAGGGCTGCTCAACGAAGAACGGTTAAAGAAGAGTCTGCTGAAGGTGCTTCAACGGCATGAAGTACTGAGAGCCTCTTTTCCCACCGATCCCGGCGGCGAACCGAAGCAAACCATTACCGCGATGGAATCGCTCGACATTGATAAAACGGATTTATCCTATTTATCAGAAGATGAACGCGAAACGGAAGCCCGCAACATCATCAAACAACATGCCGGTAAAGTGTTCCACCTGCACCAATTTCCTTTATTCGATTTTCACTTAATCAAACTTAATGAGCAAACTCACCTGCTAAGTATAAACATGCACCATATCATTATTGACGGCTGGTCTTTAGGTGTGTTCATCAATGAGCTCTCGATGATTTATAAGGCGCTCCGTAATAAGGAAGACGGAAAAATTGACGAACCGCATTTACAATTTATCGATTATGTATCGTGGCAAAATAAAAGGAGCTCCGAAAATCAATTGCAGGAGCAACTGCAGTTTTGGCAGGAATATCTGGAGGGCATGCCGCAATTTCTGGAGCTGATTCCCGATAAAACGCGGCCTGCGGTTCAGACATATAACGGCCGCCATCATAATTTTATTATACCGACTGAACTTACCAAGCAATTACGCGGCCTGGCCCGCGAACAAAAAGTTTCCCTTTATGTGGTTTTCATGGCTGCTTTTCAACTCTTTTTACACAAAATGAGCGGCCAGGAAGATTTTGGCGTTGGCGCCCCCATCGCCAATCGCAATCGGGCCGAGCTGGAAAGTATTATCGGTTATTTTGTCAATACGATCGTATTGCGGGCCGATCTTTCGAACGATCCTTCCTTTACGGATCTTGTACGTAAAGTGCAAAATGATGTGGCAGCAGCTTCCGATCATCAAGACCTCCCCTTTGAGCGCATCGTGGAAAAAATGGCGCCGGAGCACGATATCAGTCATTCCCCGCTTTTCCAGGTTATGTTTGATCTGCAGAAGGCCCCTTTCCAAAAACTCGACCTCGGCGATGTGGAAATCCTTATCGAGGATGTGGAGATTGAAGTCGCCAAGTTCGATTTGATGATGCTGATGATGGACTATGATGATCACATTAAGACGACTTTGGAATTCAATACAGACTTATTCTTCGACGAAACCATTGAACGATTTGCGAAATACTTTACAACCCTGCTGCAAAATCTGGCAAAGAAACCGCAAAAAAGGTGTTCTGAAATTTCCCTTCTGCAAGAAGCGGAGAGAAAACAATACATCCATCTGTGGAATCAAACCAAAAAACCATATCCCAAAGACAAAGCGGTTAATCAAATTTTTGAAGAGATCGTTCAGCAATACGGCGATGAAACGGCCCTGGAGTTCGGCGATGCCGCTTATGATTTCAGTACGCTCAACAAAAAAGCCAATCAATATGCCCGTTTTCTCATCGAAAAGGGTGTACAACCGGACGACACGGTTGCCCTGTTTATGGAACGCATTCCTGAAATGTTTATCGCGATACTTGGCATTCTGAAAGCAGGCGCCGTATATGTACCATTGGATACGGCTTATCCCTTCGAGCGGGTGCAATTTATGCTGGAAGACAGCGGCAGTAAACTTCTGATTTCACAGAGGGAAATATTAAGCGCCATGGCATCTTTGAAGATTGAATCATTTACAATTGAAATGATTGCAGAAGAAAGCGAATCCATGGACGACGCCAATCTTCCGGTGCAAAACAACGGGCAGAGCCGCGCCTATATTATCTACACATCGGGCTCCACCGGAACACCGAAAGGCGTGGTTGTGCCGCATCAGGCCATCAGCCGACTGGTAATTAATACGAACTTCATTAAATTTGAAAAAGGTATCCGCATTGCTCAAGTATCCAATGCTACCTTTGACGCTGCCACTCTCGAAATTTGGGGGGCCTTTTTAACGGGCGCAACATTGATCGGTTTTGAAAAAGATGCCCTGCTTAATATGCATTCTTTTGTAAAGTCTTTGAATGAGAAAAAAATAAGCGCGATTTTTTTAACGTCTGCAATATTTAACCAAATCGCATCAGAAATTCCGCATACCTTAGGTAATATTAAGTATTTGATGACAGGCGGCGACAAAGCCGACCCCACCTCATTTAGAAAGGTTCTGCAAAACAGCAAGCCCGCTTACCTTATCAATGGCTATGGACCAACTGAAAATACTACATTTTCAACAACCTATGAAGCAAAAACAATCTCGGCGGATGCCACCAATATTCCCATTGGAAAACCGATTGCCAATTCCTATCATTATATTTTGGATAAGAAGTTTCAACCAGTGCCTATTGGCGTACCGGGCGAGCTTTTTCTTGGCGGAGACGGTTTGGCGCTTGGTTATCACAATCGGCCCGAATTGAATGAGGAACGTTTTATTACCGATCCATTTGCAGAAGATGAGGACAAAAAACTTTACCGTTCAGGCGACTTAGTGCGCTACTTACCCTCCGGCGATGTTGAATTTCTGGGACGTATCGACCACCAAGTTAAAATCAGAGGTTTCCGGGTGGAGCTCGGCGAAATCGAAACCTATCTCAAGGAACATTCCAGAGTAAAAGATTGTGTGGTTGTCGCCCGGGAAGACCTGCCGGGCGCCAAACAACTGGTAGCTTACTATGTACCGGACGAATCCTTACCGAATAATGGCAGTCTTAAACAATTTCTGGCAAGCAAATTACCGGATTACATGATTCCTGCGGCCTTTGTGAAACTTGATAGCATTCCGATGACGCCAAACGGCAAAGTGGATCGGCGCGCTTTACCGAAACCCGTCATCGAACGCTCCACAGCAAAGGAATATGTGGCGCCGCGTAACAAGCTGGAATCCTATCTCGTCGAAATTTGGAAAGGAATTCTGAAGCTGGATCGCGTGGGCATTCATGATAACTTTTTTGAATTGGGAGGGAATTCCTTACAGGCGGCTATTTTTAACAACCGACTGCAAAAGGACTTTAATACGGAAACACACGTGGCCGGCATTTTTAAGGCGCCTACCGTTGCAGAATTTGCTTCCTACGTGGTGGAATATTACCCCGATATCGTAAGGGAACGCTTCGGACAAGAACTTGCACACCGTCTTAGGGTTAACATTGACGCCGCACTTGACAGAAACATCAAAAAAATTTCGGAAGACGATGTCAAAGAATTACGAAAAAAGATACGACCATTGCCCCCCTATTCCAGAGACGAACAAAAGAATCCGCGAGCGGTGTTTGTCCTTTCGCCGCCGCGCTCGGGCTCGACCTTATTACGGGTTATGCTTGCCGGCAACAAAGAGCTTTTTTCGCCGCCCGAACTGGATCTATTATCGTTCAATACGTTGGAAGAACGTTATAACGAATTTACCCGCCACAATTTAAACATCTGGCTGGAATCGACCATTCGCTCTCTGATGGAAATTTTCGGTCTCGATTTTGATACGGCCAGCGAATTGATGCGGGAAAAAGAGAAATCGGGCATGAGCACCAAAGCGTTCTACCGCTTTATGCAGGAAAATATCGGCGATCGCATGTTAGTAGATAAAACGCCTTCATATCCTTTTGATATCCATATTCTGGAACGGGCTGAAGAAGATTTTGACCAACCGTTTTATATCCATCTGACCCGACACCCCTATGCCATGATCTATTCCTTTATGGAAGCCAAACTGGATCAGACCTTTTTCCGGCATGAACATCCCTATAATCGCAGGGAGCTGGCCGAACTGATATGGTACATTAGTCATCAAAATATTCTGGACTTCAAAGCCTCTATCCCGAAGGAACGTTACTACCGGATGCGATTTGAAGATCTGGTACAAGAGCCCGAACAACATCTGCAAACAATTTGTGGTTTTTTAGGCATTACATTTGATGAAGAAATGCTTAAACCTTACCACGGGAAGAAAATGACCGACGCCGCCCGCAAGAATTCGCAAATGGTCGGCGATTTTAAATTTTATTTGCACCGTAACATCAATACAAAGGTCATCGATCGATGGAGGGAACACCATAAAGAGGATTTCCTGAGTGATATCAGTTGGGAATTGGCATCGCAATTGGGCTATGAAACGGAAAAAAATCTTTCGTCAAGGCAAACCGACCGTCTCTCACGTATTCCGAAAATTTCGCGGTCACAGCCTTTACCTCTCTCCTATGCCCAACAACGACTCTGGTTTCTGGAGCACCTGGAGCCCGGAAACCCGCAATATAATATTCCGGTCGCCATTCACATGAAGGGTAAGCTCGAACGGGAACCCTTCAGCGAGTCGCTGATACGTATCTTTTCCAGACACGAAGCGTTACGCACCACTTTTTACCGAGAAGGTGGTCAACCTCTCCAAAGAATTCACTCCGACGTTATGTGTGAAACCAACGTGGAATACCTCTATGGCGTCTCACTTGACGATCCCAAGATCAAGAAGAAGATCATCGAAGAGTCCAAAAAACCGTTTGATATCGAAAACGGGCCGCTGGTACGATTCCGTTATCTCGTTTTAGCGGAGGATGAATTAGTTCTTATTATGGTCGTCCATCACATCATTGCCGATGGCTGGTCGCTTGGCGTATTTTTTAAGGAATTTGCCATGCTCTATGATCATTATCTTAACAACACAACGATCAATCTTCCTCAATTACCGATCCAATATGCAGATTATGCCGCATGGCAGCGTTCCTGGCTTAATGATCGTATAGTTCAAAGGCAGTTAAGTTATTGGAACGAACAATTGGCCGGCATTCCCTCAATGATTCAATTGCCAACGGACCATCCGCGACTGCCCGTTAAAACCACTAACGGGAGGCGCTTACATTTTCGCATCAATGAAAACCTTTCCCGGAAAATAAAGCAGTTCACAAAAACGAACAATACCACACTGTTCAATGTATTGCTAAGCGCCTTTCAGCTGTTATTGCACCGCTATTCGGGGCAGGATGATATCCTCACCGGCACGCCCAACGCTTATCGAAATCGTTCCGAAATTGAAAACCTGATCGGTTTTTTCGTAAACACGCTTGTCATCCGGACTCAATTCAAAGCAGATATTAACTTTAAAGACTTGTTGCAACAGGTCCGTAACACTACCATGGAAGCATTTGACAACCAGGATATCCCGTTTGAAAAGCTGGTGGATGAATTGGAACCGGAACGCGACATGAGCCACACGCCCATTTTCCAGGTCATGTTCTCAATGCAGCCGACCGAACTGAGAAATATTCATCTCCAAGATCTGAGCATCCAGCCGCTGACGGCGGATACAGAAACCGCTAAATTTGATATGACGCTCGGTTTACTGGAGAAAAACGCACACATAGTAGGTGAATGGGAATACAACACCGATCTGTTTGAAGAACCGACCATACGTCGATTCATTGATCACTACAGACATTTACTTTCTATTCTCGTAGACAAGCCAAATGAACCGATCAATAAAGTTCGGTTCCTGAAGCAGGAAGAAGAGTATGAGGTCCTGAAAAAGTGGAACGATAAACGGATTGAATTTGAGTCCGAAGCGACTTTAGCCGAAATATTCGAACGGCAAACGCAAATAACTCCAAATCAAATTGCGATTATTGATGATACAAACCAGTTGACGTTTGAACAATTTAATCAACGCGCCAATCAACTCGCTCATATTCTGCGTGAAAAGGGTATAGGCCCGGAAACCATCGTTGGGGTTATAGCCAATCGTAAAATCGATTCGATCGTTGCCGTAATGGCAATCTTAAAAGCGGGCGGCGCTTACATGCCGATCGATCCGTTCTATCCCAAAGGGCGCATCGATTATATGATAGAGGATGCTGAACTCTCGTTAATCGTTGCACCTGATTCCCAAACAATCGATTTATCACAAATGAACTGTCCGGTGCTGTATATGGACGCCATGCACAATGAATTGGAAGCGCAGTCCGTTGAAAATCCGACAGGTTTAGGGAGCGGTGATCATATTGCGTACGTAATTTATACATCCGGCTCCACAGGACAACCAAAAGGAGTTATGCTATCCAACAAGAACGCAATGAACCTTGTTGCAAATTTAGAAGATCGAATATACAAACGTTTCGAAGACAGCCTACGGGTTAGTCTGAATGCACCTTTATCATTTGATGCTTCCGTAAAGCAATTAGTAATGATAACTCGGGGCCATACATTAACACTTATTCCTCACGAGGTACGATTGGACGGCGAAGCGTTTCTACAATATATCAGCGATCAACAAATTGACGTCCTGGATTGTGTTCCATCTCAGCTAAAATTATTACTTGAAGCCGGACTTTTAACCAATAACAAATGGAAACCGAAAGCTGTAATACCCGGCGGCGAGGCTATTGACATGGATATGTGGCAAACGCTGAGCGAAAGCCGATTTACGAAATTCTTTAATTTATATGGCCCTACTGAATGTGCCGTTGATTCAACCGTCTGTGATATCGCATCTTATCCCGAACAACCGGTTATCGGCACATCCATTGCAAATATCGAATTGTACGTCCTTGATGAAAACTTACAACCGGCGCCTTACAATGTACCCGGGGAGCTACATATCAGCGGAGCTAGCGTTGGACGGGGCTACTATAATCGTCCCGGCTTAACAGCTGAAAAATTTATTCCCAATCCATTCTCTGACATAGCCGGTATGCGTATGTACAAAACCGGCGATTTAGTCAGTTTAAAGCCGGACGGCAATATGAAATTTCATGGCCGTGTGGATCACCAGGTCAAAGTGCGCGGATTCCGGATTGAACTCGGTGAAATCGAAGCAATTCTAAAAAAGTATGACGATGTAAAAGACGGCGTGGTCATCGTACGGGAAGATAAACCCAAAGTTACTCAAATCACAGCCTACTTTGTAAAGATGGAAAA
Source organism: uncultured Calditrichaceae bacterium (assembly GCA_964542915.1). Taxonomy (GTDB): domain Bacteria; phylum Calditrichota; class Calditrichia; order Calditrichales; family Calditrichaceae; genus CAZIVP01. The sequence goes on from CAZIVP010000002.1 coordinate 292,318, forward strand.
TACAACCGTCGATGTGAATGATCTCCTCAGCTTTATGAAAGAGCAACTGCCGGAATATATGATTCCAACTTATTTTATTAATATACCGGCTATCCCTCTAACGCCAAATGGTAAATTAGACCGCAGGGAATTGCCGGTACCCGGCAGCAGTCATTTGGTTTCCTCGTCGGATTTCGTCGCTCCTTCCACCGAGCGGGAACGTATTCTTGCCGATATCTGGAAAGAATTACTCAATCTCCAAATGGTAAGTAAACACGACAACTTTTTCGAGGTAGGCGGCGATTCCATCGTCAGCATTCAGGTGATTACGCGAGCCCGCCAAATGGGTTTACATCTGACCCCGAAAGATCTGTTTGAAAACCCCACGATTGAGAAGCTGGCCGCGGCTGCCAAAGAAGCGACCACATTTAAAGCCGAACAGGGCCTGATTAGCGGTACATTTGAACTGACCCCCATTCAGCAAGACTTTTTCGAACGAGCTTATGCCAACCATAACCACTACAACCAATCCCTGATGCTGGAAGTGAAACAAGCCCTGCAGCCGGATATCCTGGAAAAAACGTTGTGGAAAATCCTGGAACACCATGACGCCTTGCGGTTGCGTTTCAAAAAAGAAGAAACCGGATGGCGGCAATGGTATGACAATGAATTGCAACATCTGCCATTCGAAACGGTCGATCTTTCAAATGAAGACGATACACACCTTTCCAAATTGCTGCAAGAACGGGCCGAGCAAACGCAGCAAAGTCTCGATATTGAGAATGGTCCGCTGTTCCGAATGGTTTATTACCATCTGAACGAGCAACACAACGACCGATTACACATCGTCTGTCACCATTTGATTATAGACGGCGTCTCCTGGCGTATTCTGCTTGAAGATATTTACCAGGCTTATCGCCAGGCCGAGGAAGAACGCGAAATACGGCTGCCCCTCAAAACCACTTCGTTTAAAAGCTGGATGCAGGCCCTGATCGATCACAGCATGAAACAGGAATTGAAACAGCAAGCCGACGTTTGGTTCAAAATGTTTGAACAAATTCCGCCGACGCTGCCGGCCGATTTTGAAGAGGGAAGTAATATCGAAGCCGTGAGCCGCCGCTGCAATGTTAACATGGATCAGGAAAATACGGAAGCGCTTCTGCGCGACGTACCGCCGGTTTTTAACACACAAATAATGGAAATACTTATAGTGGCCTTGTTAAGGACTTTTTACAACGACTACGGGCAAAGCCGTCTCTATTTGCATATGGAGGGCCACGGCCGCGAAAATATCACCGAAGAGATCGATATCTCTCGAACACTGGGCTGGTTTACAACGCTGTATCCGTTTCAAATCTCGGTTTCCAATCCATCCCATATTGGCGAAACCATTAAAAGCGTGAAAGAACAGATACGGAAGGTGCCCCATAACGGCATCGGGTTTGGACTGTTAAAATATTTATCAGACGATCCCGAGATTAAACAGAAATTAAGCCAGATACCCAAACCGCCGCTTGTGTTTAACTACCTCGGTCAGTTCAATCAAATGTCGGACGAGCAAGGTCCCTTTGCCGTAAGGCCGGCGGAGGAATCCGGACACGAACGCGCACAGGAAAACCAGCGCGACCATCTTCTGGATTTCAGCGCCAACATCCGGGACGGCCAATTTAATTTGACGATTACCTACAGCGCCGAACGATTCAAAGCCGAAACCATCGACAAGATCGCCAACGCTTTCATAGCCGAATTAAAGAGGATCATTGAATTTTGTCAGCAAACCGACCGGATCGAATACACCGCCTCCGATTTCCGGGATGTGGATCTGGATGAAGAAGAACTGGACGATATTATGTCCGAATTAACTGATAATGAGGATGATGAATAAAATGGCCGGTAACGTTCAGAAAAATATTGAAACCATTTATCCCCTGTCGCCCATGCAGCAGGGCATGCTGTTCCATACCATTTATGAACCGGATTCCAGCATCTATTTCGAACAGCTCCATTTTAAATTAAAAGGTCCATTGGATGTGGAACCCTTTAAAAAAGCCTTGCAAAGGGTCATCGAACGCCATCCGGTTCTGCGCACTTCGTTCGTCTGGAAAAAAACCGGCAAAATGATGCAGGTGGTGCATAAAGAAATCGACTTGCCATTGGAAACGCTGGATTGGCGACAATACAGCAACGAAGAACAGCATAAGCATTTTAGGGCGTTGCTGCAAAAAGACCGGCAACGCGGTTTTAATCTCAACAAAGCGCCGCTGCTGCGCATGACGCTTATCCAGCTGGATGACGACGCATGGCGGGTCATTTGGAGCAACCATCACATCATCCTGGACGGCTGGTCCAATCCCATTCTGCTAAAAGAAATCTTCACCCTGTACGAAGGGTTGCGCAACGGGCAGGACATTCCGTTACCCAGGGCCCGGCCCTACCGCGATTATGTGGCCTGGCTGCAGAAACAGGATAAAAACAAAGCCGAAACCTACTGGCGGGAGTTACTGGGCGACTTCAGCGCGCCGACGCCGCTGACCGTTGATAAACCGGTTAAAGAAGTCGCTGGTCAAACATCCGACCACGCTTCCCTGCATTTGGAACTGGATCGCGAAGCCGGCAAACAATTGCAAAAGCTGGCAAAACAACACAATCTGACCGTTAACACCCTTGTACAGGGGGCATGGGCCTATCTGCTGCACCGTTATAGCGGCGAAGACGACGTAGTAATCGGCGTCACCGTTTCGGGAAGGCCGCCTGAAATTCAAGGCGTCGAATCGATGGTGGGCCTGTTCATCAATACCCTGCCTATGCGTATTGAAATCGATGAAAATCAAAAGGTTATGGACTGGTTGAAATCCATCCAAAATCAATCCGTCGCTCTGCGCGATTTCGAATACAGCTCCCTGGCGGAGGTGCAGCGTTTGAGCAATCTGGAATCCAACAATCCGTTATTCAACAGCATCGTCGTGTTCGAAAATTATCCGGTGGACCGCTCGTTGCAGGAGCAGAAAGGCAGTTTGCAAATCGAAGATTTTGGCTCCTACGAGCAAACCAATTTCCCCCTGACGCTGGTCGCGGCCGCCCGCGGCGACTCCGTCGTATTGGAATTCAAATACGATACCGGCCGTTTTGACGCCTCAACTATCGAACGGACGCTGCAGCACCTGGCAAATCTGTTACAGGGCATGGCTGCCCAACCGCAGCGCCCCCTGCTTCATCTACCGTTAATGACGCCCGGGGAAAAAGAGCAGATTGTCAATCGCTGGAAAGACGTTGCCGAATCCATCCCCAAAAACGAAACCATTCATCAACTAATTGAATCACAAGCCGAACAGCGACCCGATCAAACGGCGATAAGCATGGACGGTCAATCGCTCAGTTATGATGAATTGAACCGCCAGGCCAACCAACTAGCCCATTATCTGATGCAAAATGGCGCCGGCGCCGGCCAATTGATCGGCGTTTACATGGACCGTTCGCCGCAGTTGATTGTTGCTCTGCTGGCTGTTCTGAAGACCGGCGCCGCCTATCTGCCGATGGATCCCGTTTATCCCAAAGAGCGTCTGGATTTCATGCTCAGGGATGCCAACGTCCCCATTGTTATTGCAGATAGCGGATTGAGCGCTCAACTTCCGGAGACAGACGCCCGCATCATCCGTATAGATGAATTATCATCCCGGTTACAGTCCATGGCAGACAGCAATCCGCAAACCAACGTTCAACCGGATGACCTGATCTACGTTATCTATACGTCCGGTTCCACCGGTAATCCCAAAGGTACGCTGATCAGCCATTACAATGTGGTGCGATTGTTACGGGCCGCCGAACCCTGGTTCGGATTTGATGAAAACGACGTGTGGACGTTTTTTCACTCGTATGCCTTCGATTTTTCCGTGTGGGAAATCTGGGGCGCACTCAGTTACGGCGGCCGGGTGGTAGTTGTGCCATATATGACCTCCCGCGAACCCTCCGAATTTTACCGGTTACTGATTGATGAAAAGGTAACCGTTTTGAATCAGACGCCGTCCGCCTTTCAGACCCTGATGCGGGCTGAAGAAGATATCAATCCGCCGCAGGATGATCTATCTTTACGTTACGTGATTTTCGGGGGTGAAGCGCTGGAATTAAGCACGCTGCGACCGTGGATGGATCGGCGCGGCGATCAAAATCCGCAACTGATCAATATGTACGGTATTACGGAAACCACCGTGCACGTCACTTATCGCCCGATCAATCGCTCCGACGTGGATGAACAAACGGGCAGCATGATCGGCCGGCCCATTCCCGATTTACAAATTTATTTACTGGATGCTTACCAGAGGCCGGTTCCGGATGGCATTCCCGGCGAGATTTGTGTGGCCGGCGCCGGCCTGGCCCACGGCTATTTAAACCGCCCCGGGCTGACATCGGAAAAATTTATAGCCAATCCTTTTGCGGTTGATGGTCAAAATCAACGGTTGTATCGCTCGGGCGACCTGGCCCGGTTCAACGCCGACGGCGATCTGGAGTATCTGGGTCGCATGGATAATCAGGTTCAGCTGCGCGGTTTTCGCGTGGAACTGGGCGAAATCGAAGCGGCCCTCAACCGCTTTCCCGCCGTGCGTGAATCACTGGTAACCGTGCATCAGGACGGCGCCGCCGACCAACGGTTGATCGCCTATCTGGTCATACCGGATCAGCAATCACCGCCATTGGATGAGCTGCGCGATCATTTACGACAATCGCTGCCCGAATATATGATTCCGGCGGCCTTCATTCCCCTAAAAGCTTTTCCTTTGACGGCCAACGGTAAAATCGACCGCCGGGCCCTGCCCTCAGCCGACGAGGGCCAACACTTAACCGGCGCCGAACCATACACCGCGCCCCGCAATCAAACCGAAGATTTACTGGCCGGCATCTGGTCGGCGATCCTGCAGCGGGAACAGATTGGCATCCACGATAATTTCTTCGACCTGGGCGGGCATTCTCTGTTGGCGACGCAATTAGCCTCCCGCATCCGCGACGCTTTTGAGGTGGAGCTGTCGCTGCGGGAATTGTTCGAGCAACCGACCATCGCCCATATCGCCGCTAAAATCGAAACCCTGCGCCAAAGCGACCAGGGCTCAGCCCTTCCGCCTTTGAAGCCCGTCGAGCGTCCGCAATATATCCCGGCTTCCTTTGCTCAGCAACGGTTGTGGTTTCTGGATCAGTTAGCCGGCGGCAGTTCATTCTATAATATCCCCGCCGCCCTGCGCCTCAAAGGCGAGCTTAATGTGAACATTTTGCAAAAAAGCATCAACACGCTTATTGAACGGCATGAAGCGCTGCGCACCCACTTTGCCGAACGGGAAGGCGAGCCCGTGCAAGTGATCGATCCGCCCTTTACCATCGATTTACAACCGACCGACTTGACTTCGCTGCCGGATAACGATAAACAGGATAAAGCCTATCAACTGGCCTCCGCCGAAGCATTACAACCGTTCGATCTGAATACGGGACCGTTATTGCGGGTGCGATTGATACGACTGCATAACGATGAACATGTTATCATATTCACCCTGCATCACACGGTTACCGACGGCTGGTCCATGGGCGTTCTGGTGCGGGAAGTCATCACCCTTTATCAGGCATATCAGGCCGATAAACCGAATCCCCTGCCGGATTTGAACGTCCAATACGCCGACTACGCCATCTGGCAACGAAACTGGCTTCAGGGCGAAACACTGGATAAAGAACTCGAGTTCTGGAAAAATGAGATTGGCGTTAATCCGCCTGTTCTGGAGCTTCCAACCGACCACCCGCGCCCAGCCATGCAAACCTTTAACGGCCGTACCATCGATTATACATTACCGGCGGACTTGCAAAGCGAAATCCACCGGTTCAATCAGAAACAGGGCGTTACCCTGTTCATGACCATGATGGGTGCATTTCAAACCCTGATGCACCGGTATTCGGGACAGGATATTCTGCAGGTTGGTTCGCCTATTGCCAACCGTACCCAATCGGAGACAGAGGCCATTATCGGATTTTTCGTCAATACGCTCATCTTCCAGGCCGATTTCAGCGACAATCCGGATTTCCGAAACTTTTTGAAACAGGTGCGCGAACGCACGCTTGGCATCTACGCCCACCAGCATTTACCGTTCGAGCAATTGGTGGAGGTATTGCAGCCGGAGCGGGATATGAGTCACGCCCCTCTCTTTCAGGTCGCCTTTATTCTGCAGAATGCGCCCATGGATAAAATGGAAATCCCCGGCCTGACGGCCGAACCGTTCCATCACGAAAACAAAACCGCCAAATACGATTTGACCGTGTACAGCATGGAATACGAAGACGGCATCGGTCTGTCCTTCGAATACAACACCGACCTGTTTGAAGAACAAACCATCCGCCGGATGCAACAACACTTTGAAAACCTGCTGCGGGCCGTGATAACCGAACCCAGGCAAAAAATATCGGCGGTTAACTTTTTGTCGCCCGAAGAACAACAAACCATGCTTTGGGACTGGAACGACACGGCAAGCGACTATCCCAATCGTCATACGGTGCACCAATTGTTCGAAACATGGGCCAAGGAACAACCGGAGGCCATAGCGGCGGGATTCGAGGATCAGACATGGACCTACCGCGAACTCAATCAAAAAGCGAATCGGCTGGCACGTTATTTACAACAACAAGGCGTGGGCGCCGATACGCTCGTAGGCATCAGTTTGCCCCGGTCGCTGGATATCCCTTTAGCCATGCTGGGCATTCTCAAAGCCGGCGGCGCCTTTTTACCCATCGACCCCGCTTACCCTGAAGACCGCATCCGGTATATGATGGAAGATTCCGGGGCGGCGGCGGTTATCACCCACAGCGGCTTAACCGAACAACTACCCGATACGAACGTACCGTTTATTGCATTGGATCAGATGGACGACAACCTCGCCAGCCTGTCCGGGCAAAATTTGACTTCCAACACAAATCAACAAAATCTGGCTTACGTAATTTATACGTCCGGTTCAACGGGCAAACCCAAGGGTACCATGCTGCCCCATCAGGGTTTATGCAATTTATCGCGCGCCCAGCGTAAAGCGTTTACAATTTCGCCGGAGCGGCGCATACTGCAGTTCGCATCTTTAAGTTTTGACGCTTCCGTGTGGGAAACGGTGATGGCCCTTCTCAACGGCGCGGCGCTCATTCTGGCGAAACAGGAAGATTTAACTTCCGGGCAGGGATTGGCTAAAGTCATGAAAACACAAAAAATCAATACGGTAACCCTTCCGCCGTCCGTTTTAGCGGTTATGCCGGAGGTGGATTTACCGGATTTAAAAACCATCATAACCGCCGGCGAGAAATGCACCACTGATCTGGTACAGCGCTGGGGACATGGCCGGCAGTTTGTCAACGCTTATGGCCCCACGGAGACCAGCGTTTGCGCTTCTATGTTCGAAGCCGATCCCCGGAGTGATCAAACGCCGCCCATCGGTAAACCGGTCGATAACTTCCAGTTGTATATTCTGGATCGGGCCATGCAACCGGTGCCAGTGGGCGTTCCCGGCGAACTGCACATCGCCGGCGACGGCCTGGCCCGCGGCTATCTGAAGCGTCCCGATCTGACCGCCGAAAAATTCATCCCCAATCCCTTTGTTGACGCCCCGGGAGCGCGCATGTACAAAAGCGGCGATCTGGTACATTATTTGCCCGATGGCAACATTGAATTTTTAGGACGCATCGACCATCAGGTGAAGGTACGGGGCTTCCGAATCGAATTGGGTGAAATTGAAGCCGCCATAGGCGAACGGGAAGGTATCCGCGATGTGGTCGTTCTGGCCCGCGAAGATGAACCGGGCGATCAACGGTTGGCGGCTTATATCGTTCAGGATAACGACGCCGGCCATACCAGCGGTTCCATGCGCGAAGCGCTGGCCAAACGGTTGCCCGATTATATGATTCCATCGGCTTTTGTCTTTCTGGATGAAATGCCGCTCACGCCAAATGGTAAAGTCGATCGTAAGGCGCTACCTGCACCCGATTTAAGCCGTGAGGCTCTCGAGAGTCCCTATGAGGCTCCGCGCAATAAAAATGAAGAAGCCGTTGCCGACATCGTCGCCGGTTTACTGAAGATGGATAAAGTGGGGATACATGACAATTTCTTTGCGTTAGGCGGCCACTCCTTACTTGCGACGCGTTTTATCGCCCGTATTAAAGATCATTTCAATGTGGAACTACCCTTACGCGCCCTGTTTGAATCCCCCACCGTAGCCGCTATTGCTGAAAACATCGAACAACTGCAAGCAGCGCCACCCAAGTCGGAAGAAAGCGCCATCGAACACGAAGAACGATCCGGCGACGAATTGCAGGACCTTCTGAAGGACCTCGAAGGTATGTCCGACGATGAGGCCTTGTCCCTACTGGATGATGAAAACCGGGATGAAGACGAGGAGGATGATGACTGATTTAGCCAAAACGCTGGCCGGGCTTTCACCGGAGAAACGAAAACTACTGGAGAAAAAGCTTAAAGAAAAAGGCGGAAAATTAAATGCATTCCCGCTATCGTATGGGCAACAACGCCTTTGGTTTCTGGAACAAATGGAATCGGGAACCGCCGCCTACAACATACCTGCCGCCGTCCATCTGAAAGGTTCCCTCAACATAGAGGCGCTGCAAAAGAGTTTCGAAGCCATCATCAAGCGCCACGAAATTTTACGGACAGCCTTTACCACCCTCAACGGGAAACCGGTACAAATCCCCGCTCAATCCTTTTCCGCTCCGTTTGATGAAGTGGATTTGACCGAATACGACGAAAAGGAACGCTCTGATCGATTACATCAGCAGATGGAGGCGATCAGTAAAACGCATTTCGATCTGTCCAAGCCGCCGTTGTTCAAAACGGTACTCTTCCGCTTGCAAAGCGATGAGCATGTACTTCTGTTGGTTATGCACCATGTCATTTCCGACGGCTGGTCTGTGGGCATTTTTATCTACGAATTTTCGCGATTGTACCGCCGTTTTCTCAACGGACAATCCGAAGATTTACCAGAATTAAAAATTCAGTACGCTGATTATGCCAAATGGCAAAATCAATGGCTTAAAGGCGAACGACTCCAAAAAGAGTTGCATTTCTGGCAGGAAACGCTGGGTCAGAATCCGCCCGTACTTGAATTACCAACGGATTATCCCAGGCCGGCTGTTAAGTCCTATCACGGAGACCACGTACGTTTAAAGCTCAGCTCCACTTTTGAAAACGAACTCAAGCAGGCAACGGCCCGCCACGGCGTCACGCATTTTATGGCCTTTCTGGCGATTTTTCACATCCTACTGCATCGTTACACATCGCAGGAAGAGATTTTGGTCGGAACGCCCATTGCCAACCGGAATCGAAGTGAAACCCAAAACCTTATCGGTTTTTTTGTCAATACGCTCGTTCTCAACCTCCAATTGCAGGGCGATGCGACGTTCGAACATGTTCTCAAGCAAACCAAACAAAAAGCGTTGGACGCCTTCTCCCATCAGGATGTGCCGTTCGAAATGCTGGTTGAAAAACTACAACCGGAGCGGAGCCTGAGCCATACCCCGCTTTTTCAGGTGATGTTTGTTCACCAGACGCCCGATGAAGCGCCGCTTGAGTTGCCGGGTTTGCAGATTCACTCCTTGCCCGTCAGCAATAAAACCGCAAAATTCGACCTCACCTTTTACATTAACGAACAACCGGACGGACTTAATCTGATGGTGGAATACGATACCGATCTCTTTAGCCCGTCCACAATGGATCGTTTTTTACACCATTACGAGCAATTGTTGCACAGTGCACTCAACGATCCGAAACAGCCCATTGCACGATTACCGATCTTAACGGCTGAAGAGAAACGCCAATTACTTTCCGAATGGGTGGATTACGAAACGCGTTTCGAAAAATCGGATTGTATTCATCAGCTCATCGAACAACAGGCGGCAAAACAGCCTGACGCCGTCGCTGTTCGGATGAACGGTCGCGTGCTCAACTACAAAGAACTGAATGAACAAGCGAACCGACTTGCTCATTATTTGATTCAAAAAGGAACGCAGCCCGATCAACTCATCGGCGTTTATATGGAACGAAGGCCGGAATTAATTGTCAGCCTCCTCGCAGTGTTAAAGTCCGGCGCCGCCTATTTACCCATGGATCCGGTATACCCGGCTGAACGTCTGCGATTTATGCTCGAAGACGCACACGTTCCAATGATTATATCCGAATCGGATTTAGCTGCACAATTACCCGAACACAACGCCGAAGTGATCGACTACGATGATGTCGTTATACAGCTCGACGCTTACGGCAGCGAAAATCCGCAAACACCCGTTAAGCCCGATCATCTCATCTATACGATCTACACCTCCGGTTCAACGGGAAAACCAAAAGGCACATTAATAACCCATCACAACGTGGTTCGATTGCTGCAAGCCACCGAACACTGGTTCGGATTCAATGAAACCGATGTGTGGACGTTTTTTCATTCGTATGCTTTCGATTTTTCGGTCTGGGAAATTTGGGGAGCGCTGGTTTACGGCGGCAGCGTGGTAGTAGTACCGTATTTGGTATCGCGCAATCCCAATGACTTTTACCGACTGCTCATCGATGAACAGGTCACCGTTCTCAACCAGACACCGTCCGCGTTCCAACAGCTCATACGCGCTGAAGAAAACCAAAGCGGCGAACAAGAGGCTTTGGCTCTGCGTTATGTCATTTTCGGCGGTGAGGCGCTGGAATTCAATTCCTTGCGGCCCTGGTTCGGGCGCCACGGGGACCGGAAACCACAACTCGTCAACATGTACGGCATAACCGAAACAACCGTACACGTAACCTATCGGCCTGTTACAAAAGAAGACCTCGAAACATCCAAAGGCAGCGTCATCGGCAGGGCCATCCCGGATCTACAACTCTATATCCTCGATTCCTACCTGCAACCCTCGCCCATAGGGGTTCCGGGCGAAATTTGCGTGGGCGGCGCAGGCCTGGCTCGCGGTTATCTTAACCGGCCGGTTTTAACCGCCGAAAAATTTGCATCCAATCCTTTCCGTGAAAACGAACGGTTATATCGCTCCGGCGATTTAGCACGGTACCTGCCCAACGGCGACATCGAATATTTGGGCCGAATCGATAATCAGGTTAAGGTACGCGGTTTCCGCATTGAGTTGGGCGAAATTGAAACCGTGATCAACCAACATCCCTCTGTGAGCGAAGCGCTCGTCATTGTCAGAGAAGATGTTCCCGGAGACCAACGCATCGTGGCCTATGTGATCAGCGGAAAGGATGATGGCCCGGACAGTGAAACCTTGCGTCAATATTTGCGTGTTCCTTTACCGGAATACATGGTGCCGTCGGCGTTTGTGTTCATGGACGCCTTTCCGTTAACCGCCAACGGTAAAATCGATCGCCGCGCCCTGCCCAAACCGGACGCCGAACTGCTTGGCACGCGGGAAGCTTTTGTCGCCCCGGCCAATGAAACCGAGCGTTTGCTGGCCGATCTCTACAGTGAAATTTTGAATGTTGAACAGGTAGGGGCCCTAGACCATTTTTTTGATCTCGGCGGACATTCCCTTTTAGCGACGCAACTAATATCACGTATACGCGACGTTTTTTCCGTCGAACCCACGTTGCGTCAAATTTTCGAAGACGCACGCATTCGCCCGCTTGCGGCCGTTATCGAACAGTTGAAAAAAGCATCCGAGGGCGGCACCAAAACGCCGCCGATAGTAAAAGCAGATCGCAGCCAAAAGCTACCGCTCTCGTTTGCGCAACAACGTCTCTGGTTTTTGGATCAACTACAGCCCGGCGATGCGGCTTATAATATCCCCAGCGCCTTTAAAATAAGAGGCGCGTTCGACGTCGAACGCTTTAAGCGCAGTATCGAATTTTTGGTGCAGCGGCACGAAAGTTTACGTACGCTCTTTCACTCCGTTGAAGGGCAACCTTATCAACACATTCTGCCAAATTTAACGGTGAACATACCCCTGATCGAGATGCAGGAACAAAGCGCTGAAGAAGATGATAAGGGGATAAGCCGTTACATCGAGGAAGAAGCGCGCAAACCATTTGTGCTCGATGAAGGACCGCTCTTTCGAATCAAAATATTAAAGCTCGATGAAAAAAACCATGTATTGCTTCTGACAATGCATCACATCATATCGGACGGATGGTCGATGGGCGTATTTATTCAGGAAATTGCGGAAACATACCGCGCCCTGGAACAGAATCGCGACCCGAACCTGCCGCCATTAAATCTGCAATATGCGGATTTTGCACAATGGCAACGCGATTGGTTAAAGGACCATGTACTAGAAAACGAACTGCAATACTGGAAAGAGCGTTTGGGACACGGTTCGCCGGCATTAGAGTTACCCGCCGATTTTCCGCGTCCTAAAACCCAAACCGCCAACGGAAAGCATTTGCAATTCAAATTGCAACCCGAATTGACGGATAAACTTAGAAAGCTGGCCAGAAAAGAAAATACCACAATGTTCATGGTGCTTTTGGCGGCCTTTAAAACGCTGCTTTATCGCTATACGCGCCAATCGGATATCAGCGTGGGGACGCCCATTGCCAATCGCAACCGCTCGGAAATTGAAAACATCATCGGATTTTTTGTAAATACTCTGGTTATACGCTCGGAATTGGATGGCAATCAGTCGTTCCGTCAATATCTGAAACAGATACGTGATGTCACCCTCGGCGCTTATGCACACCAGGATATTCCCTTCGAAAAACTGGTGGACGCCATTCATCCGGAGCGCGATACAAGCCATAATCCGTTATTCCAGGTGATGTTTATTCTGCAAAACTTACCAACGAAAGCCATCGATTCCGGCGACATAACGATTGAATCCCTGGATATCGAAAACCATCTGGCGCAGTTCGATCTGACGCTGGCCTTTACTGAAGGGCCTGACGCGTTGCATGGCAACATTGAATTTAATACCGATCTTTTTCGCGAGACCACCATCCGACGATTCGCCGACCATTTACAAAAGGCGTTACAACATATCGCCGATGCGCCCGGCGTCCGTCTATCGGAAATCGATTTTATCGCCCGGGATGAGCACAATCGCCAGATTTATGACTGGAACGATACCGCCGCCGATTTGCCTGCGCTATGCATTCATCGGCTCATTGAGACTCAAGTGAAAAATCGTCCCGATGCAACGGCTGTGGAGAGCGAGGGCGCTTCCCTCACCTATGACGAATTGAATAAACAGGCCAATCGTCTGGCGCGGTATTTAATAGCACAGGGTATCGGCACAGAGGACCGAATAGGCGTGAGTATCGAACGCTCGACTGATTTAATCGCAACCCTTCTCGCTATTTTAAAAGCCGGCGCCGCCTATGTGCCGCTCGATCCCAATTATCCTCAGGAACGATTGGCTTTTATGATGAACGATGCGGGAATTGCGCTTTTATTAACACAAACCGGCTTGCAAGCGCAACTACCACAAACCGATACGCCGGTCGTTAATATGGATCAATTATCCGATCTTAACAACTACAGCGATCAAAATCTCGAAGATGTGAATTCCGAGCCGCAAAACCTGGCTTATGTGATTTACACTTCCGGTTCCACGGGGCGGCCGAAAGGCGTGCTGGTCAGCCATCAATCGCTGCTCAATCACAACCGCGCCATGATTGATTGGTTCGCTCTGAAGTCCGACGATCGGGTATTGCAGTTCTCCACAATCAATTTTGACGCCGCCGCCGAAGAAATCTACCCTGCCCTGCAAACCGGCGCTACGCTTGTCTTACGGAGCAATGAACCTTTGCTTTCGGGCGAAGATCTGATAAAACTGATTGAACGGAAACAATTAACCGTGCTCGATCTACCGACGGCTTACTGGCATCAGATTGTAAACGAACTGGCAGAAGGCGGTTACGCCGTTCCGCAATCCCTGCGGTTACTGGTACTCGGCGGAGACAAAGCCGCTCCGGATCGCCTGCAAAAATGGCAGCAAATCAGCAACGGCAAATGCCGAATCTTAAACACATACGGCCCCACCGAAACGACCATCGTCTCCAGCGTCCATGAAATCGGACCCGACGACGCGTCGTTACCCGATATACCAATTGGAAAAGGCATATCAAATACACGGCTCTATATTTTGGACGAACATCTGAAGCCCACGCCGCTGGGCGTGCCGGGTGAGCTTTTTATAGCCGGAATTGGACTGGCGCGCGGATATCTGAACCGGCCTGATCTCAGCGCGGAGGTTTTTTTACCCAATCCATTTGTAAACGATGGAAAAGGCGGCCAACGAATGTATCGCACCGGCGACCTGGTACGTTATGACCCGGAGGGACGCATCCATTTTATGGGCCGGGTGGACGATCAGGTTAAAGTGCGTGGTTTTCGTGTTGAAACCGCTGAAATCGAATCCGCTCTGCTCCAACACCCTCATCTTCAGGAGGTTACGATTTTGGCGCGCGAAGATTCGCCCGGCGTTAAACGTCTGGCCGCGTACTGCGTACCGAAGGTCGCCCAGCAACTTGACGATAACGATCGTCGTGATCATCTGCGCGTTCCCCTCGCTCAGAAGGCACGTCTCATCCGAACCGATAGTAAACCCTATGAAACCGACATCGGTGACATATCCATGGGCGGACTGAACCTTGCATTGGAGTCCCCCTTTCCGACCCTGGAAGAGACCGTCACACTGGAATTGGAACTGGATGAACAAACAAAGCCGCTTTCTCTCAACGGGGAGGTACGCTGGATACGGAAAGATAAGAACCAGGTCGGCATTCGATTTATACAATTGGAATCCCAGACGCAACAACATTTACAGACAACCATCCGGACCATTCGGGAAGAAACACGCGTATTTGCAGGTGAATTGCGCGGTTTTCTGACGGCAAAATTACCGGACTATATGATCCCGGCTTCATTTGTCCTGTTGAATCAACTGCCGTATACGCCGAGCGGTAAAATCGATCGGCGCGCCCTGCCCGTTCCCGATGATATGCGTCCCGAGCTTCAAACCGAATATGTGGAGGCCGAGAGCGATATTGAAACCGAGCTGGCCGAAATCTGGCGATCCTTGCTCGGTCTCAAAAAAGTGGGCATGAACGACAATTTTTTTGAACTGGGCGGCGATTCCATACTAAGTATCCAGGTGATTGCCAAAGCCAAGCAAAAGGGTCTGCACTTCACGCCCATGCAAATGTTCCGGTATCAGACCATTCGGGAACTGGCCGCAGTGGTTACCAAAGGTAAAACGGTGCAGGCCGAACAGGGACTGGTTGCCGGCCCCGCGCCTCTCACTCCCATTCAGCATTGGTTCTTCGAGCAACCCTTTGTGGAGCTGCAGCACTGGAATCAATCCATGCTCCTGAAGGTACGGCAGCCCGTGGAGTCCTATCTGCTGGAACAAACCGTCGATGCCGTTTTGGCCCACCATGACGCATTACGTCTGCGTTTCACGCATGACAATGTTCATTGGCAGCAAACGTTTGCAGAGCCTCCCTCTCCGGTTCCCTTCCAATGGTTTGACTTGAGCGATCGCTCGCCAAATGAGCAAAAAGCGGAAATCAAAAACCGTTCCGAAGAAATACAGGCCTCCGTCGATCTTTCATCCGGAAAGCCCGTCAAAACAGCCTATTTCAAGTTAAGCGAACAAGAAGGCCGGTTGCTGATCGTCATTCACCACCTGGCGGTGGACGGCGTCTCATGGAGAATTCTTCTGGAGGATTTTCAAACCGTTTATAACCAGCTTCATGCGGGGCAAGAAATACATCTTCCCGCTAAAAGCACCTCATTTAAAAAGTGGGCCGAACGTTTAAAAGAATACGTACCTGACGGAATCGGGGCCAGCGAACAGGAATATTGGTTAGCTCTTAGTAACCAGACCAAACCGGAATTGGAAACCGATTTTTCCGGAGACGACAACACCGAGTCGGCCGCCAACAGCGTCTCAATACAATTCGATGCCGACGCCACCCATGCGCTTTTACAGGATGTTCCGCCGGTATATAAAACTCAAATCAATGATATCCTTCTAACAGCATTGGCGATGGCATTTTCACGCTGGAAGGGCCCCCAGCGCCTGTTTATCAATTTGGAAGGACACGGGCGCGAGCCGCTTCCCGGCATGGAGGATGTGGATGTATCGCGAACCGTCGGCTGGTTCACCACATTATATCCCGTTCTAGTGGATATAACCGGCCTTTACAAACCCGGCGAATTAATCAAATCGATCAAAGAACAATTACGCCGCATACCGCATAACGGAATCGGTTTCGGCCTGTTAAGGTATCTTCATGAAGAGGAGACGTTGCGTGAACGATTATCCAAACTGGACAGCGCACCGATAAGTTTTAATTATTTAGGTCAGATTGATCAGGCGATGGATGCATCAACCCTGTTTGGCCCCGCGCCCGAAAACCGCGGCGCTGAGCGTAGCCCCCGCAACCAACGCAGCAACCTGATCGACATAACCGCAATAATCCATGATAGCCGTCTGTCGGTTTCATTTGTCTACAGCACTGCGCAATTTCGCAACGCTTCCATCCAATCCTTCAGCCAATTTTATAAGGAAGCCCTGCAGCGACTCATCGAACATTGTAAGAACCCGCAGGCCAGAGGCCATACGGCATCGGACTTCAAGCTGGCTAATTTAGACGACAAAAAACTGGATAAAGTCATGAGCCAGTTAAAGAAGAAAAAAAAGTGAGATCATTGGGTGATTTACTGGAGCAACGGAACATCGGAATGATGAAAAATTGTGTTTTGAGGTAATATCAGATGAAACCTGAAGGAAAAAACAGAGGTTATCAACAGCCTCGAATATGGATAGATGCAATCGATTTATATATAGCCTCAGGTTCATTAAGGAAAAGCATCTCCGGCTTTTTTGCATACAATAAAGCCGGACAGTTCACGGAGGTCAAACTTGATAAACCGCATTCTTTATCATTTAAAATTGATAATGGTTTAATAAAATTAATCTCCACTCTTAAAATATAACGAAAATCTGGAGATTGGATTAATAATCATCATTTGAGCGAATTGAATATCAGTTATGGAGCGTAAATAATAGTTTCAAAACGCCGGAACTCCATAACTCCAAAATCAAATTTTGAATTCTGATACAACATTGAAGAGAGGTTTATGAACGACAACATTCAAGACATTTATCCCCTTTCGCCGATGCAGCAGGGCATGTTGTTCCACAGCCTGTATGCACCCGAGAGTGAAGTGTATAATGAACAGCTAAGTGTAAAAATTAACGGCCGGCTCAATACAGAAGCCTTCCGGAAAGCCTGGCACAAGGTGGTCGAACGCCACGACATCCTGCGCAGCGCTTTTGTTTGGGAAGATTTGGACGAGCCGCTGCAAGTGGTTCATAACACCGTAGAACTTCCGTTTGAATATCTAAACTGGAATAGTAAAAATGGCGAGGCACAGGAGGCGGGCCTAACCACGCTTATGAAAATGGAGCGGCAAAAAGGCTTCGATCTAAACGAAGCGCCCCTGATGCGTTTCACCTTGATCCGCCTCGCCGACGACGCTCACTATTTTTTATGGAATCATCATCATTTATTATTCGACGGTTGGGCTTTACCGATCATTTTAAATGAAGTGTTCGCTTATTACGATGCGCTCGACGAAGGCCGTAATGTACAGTTGCCCCCTGCCCGGCCCTATCGCGATTACATTGCATGGCTGCAGTCCAAAGATATTGAGGACGCCCGCACCTTCTGGCGTGAAAAATTGAAAGGTTTTTCCGCCCCTACGCCGTTAATGGTCGACAAGGAACGCGGATCACAGGAAGACGGTTACGCCCTGGAACATCTGGTCATTCCGTCGGAGCTGAGTAATAAACTCAACCAGTTCACCCGCGATCATCAATTGACGCTCAACACAATGCTTCAGGGCGCCTGGGCTCTTTTGTTGAATCGCTACAGCAGTGAAGATGATATCGTGTTCGGTGCTACGGTTTCAGGCCGGCCGGCTGACTTGCCCGGGGTGGAATCGATGGTCGGTTTATTCATAAACACGTTACCCTTACGCGTTTTTATCGATCCCGAAAAAGATGTGTTAACGTGGCTTCGCGATATTCAATTGAGCCACGCAGAAATGCGTCAGTACGAGTTCAGCCCGCTGGTGGAAATACACGGACAAAGCGATGTTCCACGCAACCAGCCTTTGTTTGAAAGTATCCTCGTATTTGAAAATTATCCAGTCAGTGACTCCTTACAGGAACAGGACAGTAAGCTGACAATCAGCGACGTTCGCTCTTTTGAACGAACCAACTATCCCATTACGCTCGTAGCGTCGCCGGGACGAACGTTACAATTGGACATCGCATTTGAAGTCAAACGTTTCGATCAACCCACTATCCAACGCATGCTGCGCCATCTGGAGCAGTTGCTAACGGCCATGGTTAACGCTCCCGAGCAAGCGCTGAACCAGCTCTCCATCATCACGGAAACCGAACGCGAAAAAACCACCCAAACCTGGAACCAGACCGCCAAACCCTTTCCGGATAATACCACGATTCACAAGTGGTTCGAAGAGAGGGCCGAAAACCGTCCTTCCGCGACAGCAATCCAATTCGAACAACAGACGCTCACCTATGATCAATTGAATCAAAAAGCCAATCAAATGGCGCACCACCTGCGGAAAAACGGTATTGACCGGGAGACCCTGGTTGGCGTCTGCCTGGAGCGTTCCCCTGAAATGATTATCAGCGTATTGGCCGTCCTCAAGGCCGGTGCGGCGTATGTTCCCATGGATCCGGAGTATCCGGAAGAACGTCTGCACTATATGATCGAAGATTCCGGCTTGACGCATTTGATCACGGCAGATAATACCATCAAACGATTCAATACGACATCGGTCGACTATTTCAATATTGACGAACTTCGTATCCCGCTCCAAAACGAATCGGATAAAAATCCCGCTGTAAGCGTACACCCACTACAACTTGCCTATGTGATTTATACCTCTGGCTCGACCGGCAACCCAAAAGGCGTTTTGTTGCAGCATCGGGGCGCCTGCAATTTAATTACAGCCATGATCGATGATTACGGCGTTACGCCCGAGAGCCGCGTATTACAGTTTGCATCGTTCAGCTTCGACGCTTCGGTGGCCGAAATATTTCTTGGAATTTTGAGCGGCGCCGCACTCGTGCTTGCACATAAAGAGACCTTTTTATCGACCGAATCCCTGATCCCGTTTCTAAACCAAAATCGCATTACAACCGCCACGTTGCCGCCGTCGTTACTGGCTATTACACCGCCTGAAAAGGTTAATGCGCTCAACACTCTGATTTCCGTGGGCGATAAATGCTCCTGGTCGCTGGTGGAGCAATGGGCCCCCGGCAGGCAATTTTTCAACGGTTACGGGCCCACCGAAGCAACAGTGGGAACCTGTTGGGGTGAAGTGGATCAATCCATGGCTGCGGATTCTCCCAGCCCTCCCATCGGCCGTCCCATTGCTAATGTGCGGGTATACGCACTGGATCGAAACTTGCAACCGGCGCCCATCGGTATTCCGGGCGAGATGTATATAGGCGGTGTCGGCGTGGCGCGCGGCTACCTGCACCGACCGGGTATGACCGCGGAAAAATTTCTTCCCGATCCCTTCTCTCCGCAAGACGGCGCCCGCATGTACAAAACCGGCGATCTCATCCGATTCTTGCCAAATGGCCTGATCGAATTCATCGGACGGGTTGATTTTCAGGTCAAACTGCGCGGCTATCGCATCGAACTGGGTGAAATCGAAACCGCCATAAAAAGCGAAGAAAACGTAAAAGATGCCGTGGTACTGGCACGCGAAGATCAACAGGGCGACAAAACGTTAGTGGCCTATGTGGTCGGCGAAATCAAAAGCGATACGATTCGGGAGCGATTAAGAGAGAAGCTGCCCGAATTTATGCTGCCGTCGGCCATTGTATTAATGGATGCTTTTCCGCTCACGCCGAATGGTAAGGTCAATCGTAAGGCGCTGCCGGCGCCGCAGGCCGATGACATCATGGTGGAACAAATCACTCCGCCGCGCACGCCGCAAGAAGAACTTCTCGCCGGCATTTTTGCCGACATACTCCGGATCAGTGATGTGGGCATCCATAACAGCTTTTTTGATTTAGGCGGCCACTCCTTAATGGCGACGCAGCTAATTTCCCGTATCCGCGATACCTTCAATGTGGAGTTGCCACTGCGGCTGCTATTTGAATCCTCCACGGTCGCCGAGTTAAGCTCCGAAATCCAAAAGCTGCAGGAAGAAGCGGCCGACATCAGCGTCCCGCCGCTCGAACCCATAGACCGGACAACAGAAGGGTTGCCCCTATCGTTTGCCCAACAGCGGCTCTGGTTTCTGGACAAGTTGGAGCCGAACAGCGCTTCTTACAATATTCCCATGGCAATGAAAATTAACGGAAAACTCAACATCGAAGCGTTAAAGCAGAGCATCCGGACCGTTATCAAACGGCATGAAACATTGCGCACGACCTTCGGCGAGGAGCGTGGTAAACCGGTGCAACACATTGCGACGGACATCGATTTCCATCTGGATGAGATTGATTTGAGTCCGCTGCCGGAAGAAGACCGCAGGAGCGAAGCAGTGAAACTGGCCCGCAAGGACGCCAACGAACCGTTCGATCTGGCCGCCGGCCCGCTCTTTCGCGTACAACTACTGAAGCTTTCCGATGATGAACATATTCTGCTGGCGAATATGCATCACATTATCTCCGACGGTTGGTCCATGGGTATTCTGATCAGTGAAATCAGTCGGCTTTATGGCGAACAAATCGGCGAGACGAAAGCCGATTTACCTGAATTATCGATTCAATACGCAGATTTCGCACACTGGCAGAGGCGTTGGTTGCAGGGCGACGTGCTCGACAAACAAATAGACTACTGGAAACAACAGCTATCAGATTTACCGCCGTTACTGGAATTGCCGACCGATCGTCCGCGCCCGGCCGTTCAAACGTTCAACGGCGATACGATCGAATTCAGTTTACCGGAATCGTTGTCATCGGCATTAATACTACTCGGTCGCGAGAAAGGCGCTACGCCGTTTATGTTTTTGATGGCCGCCTTCCAGGTGCTTTTACATCGCTACAGCCGCCAGGATAAGTTCGCGGTCGGTTCGCCGATCGCGAATCGTACGCGCTCCGAAATCGAACCGCTGATCGGTTTCTTTGTCAACACCCTCATTATGCGCGCCGATTTCAGCGACAATCCGACCTTTGATGACTATCTGCAGCGCACACGGGAAACGGCCCTCGGCGCATACGCCCACCAGGATTTACCTTTCGAAAAACTGGTGGAGGAACTTCAGCCGCAACGGGATATGAGCCACTCTCCGCTGTTTCAAACCGCATTTGTGTTGCAGAACATGCCGGAAAACCAGACCGTCGAGTTACCGGAGTTGACTATGGAGCCGCTGGAGGACGAAAGCACAACCGCCAAATACGATTTAACGCTGACTATGACGCAGGGCAAAGATATCTTTCTGGGATCGATGGAATATAATACCGATCTGTTCGACCGTTCCACCATCGAACGCATGTTGAAACACTTCGAAACTTTGTTGAACGGCATAGCTGAAAATTGCGAACGGCCGGTCTCCGAACTACCGCTACTGGACGAACAGACTAAAACAAGACTCCTGAAGGAATGGAATGCGACTGAAACGGATTTTCCCGATAATGTCTGCGTTCACCGGTGGTTCGAACAAAATGTCGAAAAACATCCCGACGCCGAGGCAATACGCTTTCGAAACGACGCCGACAGCGAAGCCAGGGCATTTTCGTACGCCGAAATGAACGAACGGGCGAATCGCCTGGCCCATTTTCTTATCAAAAAAGGACTGGGACCGGAAACGATTGCCGGTATTAGCATGGAACGGTCGCTCGATATGGTAGTGAGCATGATGGCGATCCTGAAAGCCGGCGCGGCCTATGTACCCATTGATCCGACCTATCCCGACGAACGCATTCGCTATATGGTTGAAGATTCCGGTTTGATAGCCCTGTTAACGCAATCCGCGCTCAGCGAGCGGTTACCGGCCGGAGCCGCCCTGAAGGTAGAGGTGGATCAACTTTGGGACAAACTCGAAGAGGAGCCTACCCACAATCCCGGCGTTGCGATGGATCCGGAAAATCTGGCGTATCTGATTTACACTTCCGGTTCCACCGGTCGGCCCAAGGGGACGATGCTGCGCCATCGCGGCGCCTGCAACCTGGCGAACGAGCAAATCAAAGCTTTTCATGTTAAACCCGGCAGCCGCATTTTACAGTTTTCATCATTAAGCTTCGATGCAGCCACCTGGGAGTTTGTCATGGCCATGATGAGCGGCGCCGCCCTGATTCTCACTTCAGCCGAAACCATTGCATCGGGAACGGCTCTGGTAAAGCTGATGGCCAAAGAAAATGTAACCACCATTACCCTGCCCCCCTCAGTTCTGGCGGTCTGGCCGCAAGAAACGCTGCCCGATTTAAAGACTATCATTACCGCCGGAGAAGCGGTTTCCGGCGAACTGGTAGAACTGTGGGGCGAAGGGCGGCAATTCGTAAACGCCTACGGCCCCACCGAAACCACCGTTTGCGCTTCGATGCATGAATGTTCGGGATCGTATCCGCAGCCCCCCCCGATCGGCCGTCCCAACGGTAATTTTCAACTATATGTATTGGATCAACACCTGTATCCCGTACCGGTGGGCGTCCCCGGCGAACTCTGTATGGCCGGTGTTGGTTTGGCGCGCGGTTATCTGAATCGACCCGATCTTACGGCGGAACAATTCATGCCGAATCCGTTCAGTCATGAAAAAGGTCAACGCCTTTACCGCAGCGGCGATCTGGTGCGTTATCTACCCGACGGCAACATCCAGTTTCTTGGTCGCATCGACGAACAGGTAAAAATACGCGGTTTTCGGATAGAACTTGGCGAGATCGAATCCGTCTTAGAACAACAAGATCAAATAAAAGACGTGGCCGTAATCGACCGCGAAGATACGCCCGGCAACAAAGAACTGGCCGCCTATCTGGTTTTGCAGGATACCCGGACGGTCGATACCAATGCCCTGAAAAACAGCCTGCGTACGCAATTACCGGAATATATGGTGCCCGCACACTTTATCGTACTGGACGCGCTACCGCTTACACCGAACGGCAAGCTGGACCGCCGGGCGTTACCCAGGCCGGAGCGTTCGCGGGACGACCTGCAGAGCCAGTATGTCGCAGCAAGGAATGAGAACGAACAGAAGCTGGTGGATATAGTTCAAACCCTTCTGCAGGTGGACAAAGTGGGCATCCATGATAATTTCTTTGAACTGGGCGGGCATTCGCTTTTGGCGACGCAATTTATCGCCCGGGTCAAGGAACAGTTCGGCATCGAACTTCCCCTGCGCACCTTGTTCGAGCAGCCGACGGTCGCAGGTATTGCCGAGCGTCTGCAATCCGCTCAAAACAGTGAACAACCGGAGAAAGCGGAGGCTCAGCCTTCCATCAAGCGTGTTTCCCGCACTCAGCGCCGGGTTAAACGTTCGGATATGGGGCGCGGTAAGGATTCCTGAAGAGGCCTTGACCGTTAGGGCATTCATTACGGGCGCCGATGCATCATTTAAAAACATTTGTCAAACGATTATGACAAGTACGGAGCTACATAAATGGATTGTGAGAGCGGTTTAGTACAAATCAATTAAAGAATAATAATGAACGAATATCTCACTTAATATGACGACAGTACGAAAAGCATAAACATCGAAGGTTTCTGGACACATGAAGGATTCCGTGGACACACGAGAAGAATATATCGAACAACAGGCCGCCCAACAGGGCGAAGAGGAAGAGGTATATTTATTTAAGACGTCGTTCGGTCAGCGACGGTTTTGGTTCCTGGATCAGTTTGAACCGGGCAGTCCTTACTACAATATACCCACCGCCCTGCGTATCAAGGGCGACTTTAACGTTGATGTGTTCCGGCGTGTAATCGATACCATCGTAGAGCGGCATGAAGTTTTACGGACAACGTTTGAGGCCGAAGACGGCGAACCATTGCAAGTGGTCTCTCCCACCATGAAAATCGAAATACCCGTCATCGACCTGAGCGGTGAAGAAACGCAGAAACGCGAAGACGAAATTATGCGTCTGGCCACGCAAGAAGCGCGTAAACCGTTCGACCTTAGCCGCGGCCCCTTAATGCGGGTTCAGGTGTTAAAAGCGTCCGACAAGGAACACGTGCTTCTCCTGACCATGCATCACATTATTTCAGACGGATGGTCCATGGGTGTTTTGGTGCGCGAGATCAGTACGCTTTATGCGCACTTTATCAACGACCGGGAGAATCCCCTGCCTGAATTGCCGATTCAATACGGAGACTATGCCGAATGGCAGAACGAATACCTGCATGGCGACATGCTCAACGATCAGCTGGAATGGTGGAAGCAACAACTGGGGCCCAATCCGCCCGTTCTGGAACTGCCAACGGACCGGCCGCGCCCCATGGTACAGACCAACGTCGGCTCTTCCATCGCTATCAATCTTCCCGGTAACCTCATCCGGAAGCTGAAAGAACTGGGTCAACAGGAACAGGCCACACTGTTCATGACCATGCTGTCCGCCTTCAAGGTTTTACTCTTTCGCTATGCCCACCAAACCGATATCAGCATCGGCACGCCGATCGCCAACCGCAAACAGGGCGAAACCGAGGCGCTCATCGGCTTATTTATCAATACGCTCGTCATCCGGAGCCGATTCGATTCCTACGAATCGTTTCGCCAGGTTTTGCAGCGCGTTCGCAAATTCACGCTCGACGCTTACGAACATCAGGACTTACCGTTTGAATATCTGGTGGACGCCCTGCAGCCGGATCGCGATATGAGTTACTCGCCCCTTTTTCAGGTTATGTTTATCATGCAGAACGCGCCCATGCAAGTTGAACGGAGCGAAAGCGATATCCGCATCGAAATGCTCGATGTGGATATGGGTACTTCCACTTTCGATCTGACCCTTTCTCTATCAGAAAATAACGAAGGCATGAACGCGGCCCTGGAATACAACACCGATTTGTTTGATCGCGCCACCGTGGAACGCTTGTTAAACCATTACCATAATCTTTTACAAGCCATTGTCCGCGCTCCCGAAACGCCGGTTATTTACCTTCCGTTTCTGAGCCAGGCGGAAGAGCGTCGCATTCTGATAGAATGGAACGATACTCTGACCAAACGAGCGCCAAACCGGTGTATCCATGAACTCGTTGAGGCCCGCGTAAGCGAAACGCCCGACGCCGAAGCAGTTGTTACGCGCAACGACCGCATTACCTACGAATTATTGAATGCGGAAGCCAACCAACTGGCGCATTATCTTCGTGAACAAGGCGTGGGACCGGATACGGTCGTGGGTATTCTTCATGAAAAGCACATACGATTACTGGTCGCCGTCCTGGGCGTTTTGAAGGCAGGGGCTGCTTATCTGCCCGTTGATCCCGATTACCCCGAAGAGCGCATTCGTTACATGCTGGAAGACGCCGCTGCCCCGGTATTAGTGACACAGCAGAATCTAAAAGAACTTGTACAGGACTATCGCGGAAAAGTGATCGTATTAGACCGCGACCGGCATCATATTGATACAAAAGCCAAGGACAATCCGAATTATCCCGTGGACGCTGAAAATCTTGCTTATCTGATTTATACCTCCGGCTCCACCGGAAAATCCAAAGGAACCATGGTGCGCCACGACGCTCTGGTCAACGCGTATCTCGCCTGGGAAGACGCTTACGAACTACGCAGCCGCGCCCGCAACCATTTACAAATGGCTTCTTTCTCCTTCGATGTTTTTTCGGGCGACTGGACCCGGGCCCTGTGTTCCGGCGGTAAACTGGTTCTGGTCGAACGGGAAATGCTTTTACAGGCCGAACAACTGTACGAATACATGCGACGCGAAGACGTTAACATTGCCGAATTCGTTCCGGCCGTTTTGCGTAATCTGATTCAATACCTGAACGAAACCGGACAAAAACTCGATTTTTTCCGCAACCTCATCGCCGGATCGGATATCTGGTACGTCAACGAATATCGCAATTTTTTAAACTACACAGGCGATAACACCCGATTGATCAATTCCTTTGGTCTTACCGAGGCGACCATCGACAGTACCTACTTCGAGAGCCGAACGCTCGATATGCCCGGCGACCGGCTTGTTCCCATCGGTAAACCCTTTGCCAACATGACCATCTATATTCTTGACGAAGCTTTTCAGCCCGTGCCCGTGGGCGCCCGGGGTGAGCTGTATGTTGGCGGCGACGGTCTGGCCCGCGGCTACCATAACCGGCCGGAATTAACGGCGGAACGTTTTTTGCCCAATCCCTTCAGCAAACGCGCCGGCGACCGTATGTACCGCACCGGCGACATGGCGCGTTATCTCCCGGACGGTCATATCGAATTTCTGGGCCGGGCCGATACTCAGGTGAAATTGCGGGGCTTCCGCATTGAACTGGGCGAGATCGAAAACGCCCTTGGCGAACACCATTCGGTGAAACAAACCGCCGTCATTCTACGTGAAGACGCACCGGGCGACAAACGGCTGGCGGCGTATTATGTGCCCGCAGGCGAAGCCGAACCAACCACATCGGAACTGCGCACATTTTTATCAGAACGTTTGCCCGATTACATGGTGCCGGCTGCTTTTGTGTGGCTTGATGAAATGCCGCTCACGCCAAATGGTAAAGTCGATCGTAAAGCGCTGCCGAAACCCGATCAGGATACGCTCATACAGGACATGGAGGAAGCCTATATTGAACCGCGCACGCCCACCGAGGAGGTGGTGGCCAGCGTCTACGCTAAAGTTTTAAATTTGGATAAGGTCGGCGCACGCCATAACTTTTTCATTCTGGGAGGGCATTCCCTGCTCGCCACCCAACTGGTTTCGCGCCTGAAAGATAATTTTCAGATCGATCTGCCGCTGCGTCATGTCTTCGAGGATCCGACTGTTGAAGGACTGGCGCGTGCTATCGACACCTTAAAACAAACAGACGGGAAACGTAAAGCGCCGCCGATCCGTCCCGTCAACCGCGATCAGGAGCTGCCGCTCTCGTTTGCCCAGCAGCGTTTATGGTTTCTGGATCGCCTCGAACCCAACAGCCCCTTCTACAATATTCCCGAGAGTTATCGCATATCCGGTCCGCTCAATCTCGATGCCCTGAAGCGAAGTTTTAACGAGGTGATCAAACGCCACGAAACGTTGCGTACAACCTTCCACGATCAGGAGGGAAAACCGTTACAGGTCATACACGATCCCTTCGAAGTCGACTTACCGCTGATCGACGTGAGCGACCGTCCTATGGCGGAACGGGAAGAAGAAATTATACGGCTGGTAAAGGAACATTCGCTGCAACCGATTGCACTGGATACCCTTCCGCTTTTTCGTATTCAGGTGATCAGGGCTGCACCCGACGATCACGCAGTGATACTGGTGATGCACCACATTATCTCCGATAACTGGTCCACCCAGGTCTTGATGGGTGAACTGGCCGCCGTTTACAACGCCTTTAACCGCGGCGACGTTTCGCCGTTACCGGTCCTGCCCATCCAGTATGCCGATTTCGCCCACTGGCAACGCAACTGGCTGCAGGGTGAAGTGCTTGACGAACAGATACAATATTGGGAAAATCAATTATCGGATGCGCCGCCCGTTTTGGAATTACCCACGGATCGTCCCCGTCCGCCGATGCAAACCTATAACGGTTCGTATAAAACCTTTCGCCTCGATAAAGAACTGTCCGATGCGGTCCAAAATGTGGCCAAAACGGAAGGCGTTACCCTCTTCATGACGCTTTTAGCCGCCTTTAAAACACTTCTTTCACGTTACGCCCGTCAGGAAGACATCTCAATCGGCACACCCATCGCCAACCGCACACGTTCTGAAATTGAGCGACTGATCGGATTTTTTGTCAATACGCTCGTATTAAGAACCGATCTGTCCGGTAATCCTTCCTTCCGGGAATTGCTGCAACGGGTACGGGAAGTCGCCCTGGGCGCTTATGCCCACCAGGATATTCCGTTTGAGAAAATCGTCGATGTGGTCCAGCCCGAACGCAACATGAGCCATGCGCCGCTTTTTCAGGTCATGTTCGCACTGCAAAGCGGTCAGGCCACCGATATTCGCCCCGGACATTCCGACATCGCTATCCGTCCGCTGGAAGCGCACAGCGCAACAGCCAAATTTGACATTACCCTCTTTATGTTGGAAGAAGAAGACCACCTGGCGGGAGCGCTCGAATACAACACCGACCTATTCGATGAAGCTACCATCGAACGCCTGATCGCTCATTTTCGTGTGCTTCTTGAGTCCGTCACAGGCAATGTGGATACCCCGATCCAAAATATTGAACTATTGAATGCGCGCGAAAAGCAACTGCTATTAGATGAATGGAACGGTTCGGAACACGCTTTGCGCTGGGACGCCAACATTGTAGCAATGCTCGAACATCAGGCGAAACATCATCCGGAGGCAATCGCTGCTGACGACGGCCAAACGAAACTGTCGTATTCGGAATTGAATCGACAGGCCAATCGCCTCAGCCATTATTTAAAATACCGAAACATCCGTCCGCACACGCTGATCGGTGTCTATCTGAAACGTTCCGTAGATGTGGTGGTCGCCCTGTTTGCCATTTTAAAAAGCGGCGCCGCTTACGTGCCTATCGATCCCACCTATCCGAAGGAGCGCCTGGCCTATATCATCGAGGACGCCGGGGTTGCAGCGATTCTAACCGAAGGTTCCCTGGCGGAACATTTACCGGACAACAAGTCAAAAGCGATCCATCTTGATCGCGAGCGAAAAAAGATTGCCCAGGAAGCGAATATGAATCCCGATGTTCCCATTGATGACAATCAACTGGCCTACATGATTTATACATCGGGATCCACGGGCAAACCCAAAGGCGTAATGATCACCCACGGCGGCTTGAAGCATTATCTAAACTGGGCGCTGGAGGCCTATCCGCTGGAAGAGGGCGATGGAACGGTGGTACACTCCACCATCGCTTTTGACGCCACGGTTACGGCCGTTTTTACGCCTGTATTACACGCCAAGCCCATGCGCCTGGTGTCCGAAGAATCCGGTCTCGAAGGGTTAAGTGAAGCGCTCCGGCAGAAAAAACCGTTCAGCCTCGTCAAAATCACGCCGGCGCATCTGGAGTTGTTAAAGGAGCAAATAGCGGCCGAAGAAGCCGATGAACTCACTA
Source organism: uncultured Calditrichaceae bacterium (assembly GCA_964542915.1). Taxonomy (GTDB): domain Bacteria; phylum Calditrichota; class Calditrichia; order Calditrichales; family Calditrichaceae; genus CAZIVP01. Next base: position 321,470 of record CAZIVP010000002.1, read on the forward strand.
AAGCATTCATCATTGGCGGCGAAAACTTGACCGCCGATCAAATTGCCTTCTGGCAAACACAAGCGCCCAATACGCTGTTATATAACGAATATGGTCCAACCGAAACGGTTGTGGGTTGTGTGGTATTCGAAGCGCACCGCTGGAAGGGACAGGGTTCGGTGCCCATCGGACGCGCCATTCACAATACCAAAGTATATGTGCTCGATGAGCAGCTCCAGCCGACGCCGCCGGGCGTCGCCGGCGAACTTTATATCAGCAGCCCCTCGGTGGCGCGCGGTTACCACAAGCAACCGGATTTAACGGCAGAGCGATTCCTGCCGGATCCTTTTACGTCTCATGAAGGCAGACGTATGTATAAAACCGGCGATCTGGTACGTTATCAAAACGACGGGCAGCTGATCTTTCTGGATCGGGTGGACACACAGGTGAAGATTCGCGGTTACCGTATTGAGCTGGGTGAAATCGAAAGTATTCTGCGTGAGCACGATCAACTGGATGACGCGGCCGTTGTTGTGCATTCGGGCGGCCGGCAAAATCCAGAACTGGTGGCTTACATAGTACCGGCTCAGGCGGATGCGCCTTCCCACAGCGATTTACGTTCCTATCTCAGCATGCGTTTACCGGAGTACATGGTTCCGGCCATTTTTATGGATATTGAAGCGCTGCCGCTTACGCCAAACGGAAAGGTTGATCGCAAAGGACTGCCGGAACCGGAACGCACCCGGGAAACCTCGGGCGCCCAATATGTGGAAGCACGCACCGATGCCGAGCGGCAATTGACTGAAATCTGGCAGGAACTCTTGCAAATTGAACGGATCGGCGTCTTCGATAACTTTTTTGCGCTCGGCGGTCATTCACTACTGGCCACGCAAATGATGGCACGGATTCGCGACCGATTTGGGGTGGAATTACCGTTGCGTGTGCTATTTGAGGCGCCCACCGTAGCCGGTATGGTATTAAAAATCGAAGAAGGTCAGGCCAAACGAGGTAAACACAAAGCGCCTCCGTTAAAGCCCGCGGACCGCAGCGAGACGCTGCCCCTTTCGTTCGCACAACAACGTCTCTGGTTTCTGGATCAATTATCGCCCAATAATCCGAACTACAATATTCCAGCCGCCGTTCGCATTCACGGCGCATTGGATGCAGAAGCACTGGAAAAAACTCTGAATGCAATCATCAGCCGGCATGAAGTTTTGCGCACGGTATTCAAAAGCACAAAAGGTCGGCCGTATCAGGAGATTCTTCCCGAATTAACGATCGATTTGCCCGTTGAAGATTTAACCGCACTCAAATCCGAGGAACGCGAACACAAAGCCCGAGAACAGATCGAACAAGAAGCGCGAACGCCCTTTGAACTGGACAGGGGTCCGCTCCTTCGCGCACGCCTTATTCGGATTGATGCGGCAACCCATGTTTTCGTGATCAACATGCACCACATCATTTCGGACGGTTGGTCCACCAATGTACTCTTTAATGAAATCGGACTGCTTTATGACGCCTTTAGGAACGGACGTTCATCGCCGCTTCCGGAGCTTTCGTTACAATATGCGGATTATGCCGCCTGGCAACGCTCCTGGCTTAAGGATGACGTATTGGATGAACAACTCCGGTACTGGAAGGAAAAGATCGGTGTCAATCCCGAACCCATCGATCTGCCGCTGGATCATGCCCGACCGGCCATGCAAACCTTTAACGGCGATACCTTTACCGCCGATCTCGATCCGGCGTTGGCGGAACGTTTAAAACAACTAAGCCGGGAACACGGCGCCACTGATTTTATGGTTTTACTGGCGGCTTTTCAATCGTTGCTCTACCATTACGCCCGGCAGGATGTAATCCGCGTCGGTTCGCCCATCGCCAACCGCACCCATTCCGAAACGGAACAACTGATCGGATTCTTTGTCAATACGCTGGTGCTTCACGCCGATTTCGGCGACGATCCGACGTTTATTGAACTATTACAACAGATTAAAGAGACGACGCTCGGCGCTTACGCGCATCAGGATATCCCCTTTGAGCAATTGGTGGATGAATTGCAACCCGAACGGGATATGGCTCATTCGCCGCTCTTTCAGGTTATGTTTGTCTTCCAGAACACGCCAAAGGGCGGCAACGACGTGGCCTTGCCCTCCATCCGGCTGGAAGTAATGGACGCCGAATCGGGTACGGCCAAATTTGATTTAACATTGATGATCGTAGACACCGGTGACGGTTTTTCGGCGGAATTTGAGTATAATACCGATTTATTCAACCGCGATACCATTGCACGCATGTGCGATCATTTCATACTGCTTCTGGGGCAAATTACCGATCAACCGAATAAACGGGTAACACGTTATACGCTATTGGACGAAGCCCAATACCATCGTATCACCGATGACTGGAACCGGACCCAAAAGGATTTACCGGAACCTGCATTAATTACCCGGTTGTTCGAACAACAGGTTGGAGCCACGCCTGATGCGACCGCTCTGGTTTACAATGATCAATCGCTCACTTTTAAAACATTGGACAACCGCGCCAATCAGCTGGCGCACTATCTTCGGGAAAACGGCGTCGGTTGCGAAACGCTGGTGGGTATCTCCCTGCACCGTTCCGTCGAAATGGTTCTTGCCCTGCTCGCAGTCATAAAGGCGGGCGGCGTCTACGTTCCGATCGATCCCGCCTATCCTGAAGAACGGATTCGTTATATCATCGATGACGCCGGAATACGGTTGCTACTCACGCAGGAAGCATTACGCGGACATTTTCACGAAATTTCGGCTTGCACATTGATTGTTCTTGACAGCGACTGGCCTCTCATTGCGCATCAGCCCGAGCGCTCCCCCGCCGTTGATCTTGATCCCGAAAATCTGGCGTACATGATTTACACATCGGGGTCCACCGGCCGGCCCAAGGGCACGATGTTGCGCCATCGTGGTCTGGTCAATCTGACCCGGCATCAGATCAGCGATTTTCAGTTGGAAGCGGGCGACCGGGCATTGCAGTTTGCTTCATTCAGCTTCGATGCTTCCGTTTCCGAAATCTTTACCACCCTGGCGAGCGGTGCAGCTCTTTATCTGGCCGATCGCGAGGCGTTGCTACCCGGCGACGATCTCGTTCATCTTCTTCAGGATAAACACATATCCGTGGTCACGCTTCCGCCTTCCGTTTCGGCATTGTTGAAAGGCGTTGAACTGCCGGACTTAAAGACGCTGGTTTCCGCCGGCGAGAGTTGTTCGCGCGATCTTGCGGAATACTGGTCGAAGGGCCGCCGATTATTGAACGCGTACGGGCCCACGGAGAATACGGTTTGCGCCTCCAGTTATGTGGTCGATTCGGTGCCGGACCGAGCCGTCATGCCCATCGGCAAACCCATCGGCAATGTACGCCTCTATATCGTGGACGAACATCTGCAACTGCTGCCGCCCGGTATTCCGGGCGAGTTATGCATTGCCGGCGAAAGTCTGGCACGCGGTTACCACAGCCGGCCGGACCTCACCGCCGAGAAGTTTGTACCCGAGCCCTTCAGCGGAACCGAAGGCGGCCGCATGTACCGCAGCGGCGACCGGGCGCGTTATTTGCCCGACGGTAACATCGAATTTTTGGGGCGCATCGATCAGCAGGTAAAAGTGCGTGGCTACCGGATCGAACTTGAAGAGATCGAAGCCCTCCTCCTTGAAGACGAACGCATCAGGGATGCCGTTGTCAACGTGCATAAGGATCCTCAAAACCAGGAGCGACTGGTTGGTTATTATGTGAGTAACGAAAACGAAGAAATTGAACCATCCGTGCTCAAAACACGCTTACACAAACACTTGCCGGATTACATGGTCCCGGCGACCTTTATCCGGATGGATGAACTTCCCCTGACCCCCAATGGCAAGGTGGATCGCCGCGCTCTGCCCGATCCCGAATTTGCACGCGACGAAAGTCTGACCGCCTACGTTGCAGCAAGAACGCCGGATGAATCGCTATTAGTGGATATCTGGAAAGAAATCTTGCAAACGGATACCATCGGCGTTTATGATAATTTCTTTGAACTCGGCGGCCACTCCCTGTTAGCGACTTCACTGATATCGCGGGTTCAGGAGACCTTTCAGTTGGATATTGCATTGCGCGCCCTTTTTGAAAATCCAACGATTGCCGGGTTGGCCCATGCCATCGAAGAACAACGCATGCGCGCCGATGGGCGACAATTACCGCCGCTGGAGAAATCCGACCGTCGCGGCGCCATTCCGCTTTCATTTGCACAGCAGCGGTTGTGGTTCCTGGATCAGTTGTCGCCCGGAAGCAGTCATTACAACATTCCCGGCGCCCTGCGCATGATCGGAAACCTGAACGTTTCGGCTCTGGAATCCGCCATCCGCGAGATTATCCGCCGACACGACATTTTGCGTACGACTTTTTCATTCGACGAAGGACAACCCAGCCAGATCATCGATCCCGAGGTCCATTTTGAACTGCCCGTGACTGATTTAAGCGATCTTGAAGAGAAGGAACGCGAGGCGGAAATGCGCAGGCAGGCGGCTGAGGAAGTTCAGGCGCCTTTTGATCTTGAACTGGGGCCGCTGATGCGGGTGCGTTTACTGAAAATGCACGAACAGGAACATATCATTGTATTCACTATGCATCATATTATTTCAGACGGTTGGTCGATCGGAGTGCTGGTTAAGGAAGTTGCAGCGCTCTACGATGCGTTTTGCCGCAGCCTGCCATCGCCGTTGCCCGAACTTCCCATCCAGTACGCCGATTACGCTATCTGGCAACGTTCATGGCTCAGGGACGCCATTCTCGAGCAGCAACTCGAATTTTGGCGGCAAACCATCGGTCATAATCCGCCCGTATTGCAGCTTCCCACGGACCGGCCGCGTCCGCCGGTACAAACCTTTAACGGCGAAACCCTATCAACAAACATTTCCGCACAAACGGCGCAGGGCGTTAAAGAATTGGCTCAACAAACGGGCGCAACTACTTTTATGACCCTGCTGGCCGCATTCCAGACCCTGCTGCACCGCTACAGTCGCCAGGATGAAATCTTAGTGGGCTCTCCCATTGCCAACCGCACCAACCGTAAAACCGAATATCTGATCGGCTTTTTTGTAAATACGCTTGTGTTTAGAGCAGACTTCGATGCCAACATTTCATTTGAACAACTTGTCAAACAGGTACGCGAAAACGCGCTTTCCGCCTATGCACATCAGGACTTACCATTCGAACAACTGGTGGAAGCCCTGCAACCGGAACGGGATATGAGCCATTCGCCCATATTCCAGGTAATGTTCGTGATGCAAAACATGCCCATGGAGGGCAGGCAGGTTGGCGATCTTGAAATACGACCGTTGGATGCTGAAGATCGCATAGCCAAATATGATCTTTCTCTCATTATGATGGAAACCGACGACGGCTTCTCCGCCGATTTCGAGTTCAATACCGATTTATTCAATCCCGAAACGATTGAACGCATGCAGCGCCATTTCAGCCATTTATTGCAATTACTCATTACACATCCGGATACGCCCGTGGATCATCTTCCCCTACTGCCGGAAAGCGAAAGAAAGCGGGTGCTCCAGCAATGGAACGAGACCGAAGCGGATTTTCCGGAAGCGTTGTGTATCCACCATCGCTTCGAAGGGACAGCGGAACATTTTTCTGATAAAACCGCGCTGGTTTACCATAATGAGAAACTGACTTATGCGGAACTAAACCATGAGGCCAATCGCCTGGCGCACCACCTTTTGCAATCAGGGCTTCGCTTAGAAACGCCGGTGGGCATCGCGCTTGAACGGTCGCCGCAGCTGGTTATCGCCCTGTTAGCAGTGCTCAAGGCCGGCGGCGTCTATATTCCGGTGGATCCCTATTATCCCGAAGAACGCATCGCCTACATCATAGAAGACGCCGGTATGGAATGGCTCATTACCCAATCGGCGCTGGCCGATCGGATGAAAACAAGCGGCGTTTCAAACGTCATTTTAATCGATAAGCCCAATCTGCGAAAAAAATTGGATTCGATGCCAACGGAAAATCCGTCGCTCGGTCTGCATGCGGGCCAATTGGCTTATATCATTTACACATCCGGTTCCACGGGGCGTCCGAAAGGAACCATGCTGGCTCACCGCGGATTGGTCAGTTTGACACAAACGCTCGGCAAGCGTTACCGAGTAAACGAAAAAAGCCGTAGTTTACAATTCGCTTCCGTCAGTTTCGACGCCTCGGTGGAAGAGATTTTTACGGCATTATCGAACGGCGCCGAACTTCATCTGGTTGATCGCGAAACGCTTTTATCGGGAACAGGTTTAATACAGACGTTGCAGAACAACCGCATTAGCAACGCCACCCTACCGCCTTCCGTTCTAAATGTGCTCAAAGAAGCCGATCTGCCGCATCTGCAATCGGTTGTATCCGCTGGCGAGGCCTGTACGCCCGAAATCGCCAACCACTGGTCTCAGAACCGCCACTTCGTGAACGGCTACGGACCGACCGAAACAACAGTTTGCGCAACGACTTACAAGGTGGATCAGGTCCTCAACCGTTCGACGGTGCCCATTGGCAGGCCAACCGATAATAATCGGGTATTTATTTTAGACGACAATCTCAACCCGGTACCGGTGGGTGTGCCGGGCGATCTTTATATTGCAGGCGTCGGACTCGCCCGCGGCTATTTGAACCGACCGGCGTTGACCGCCGAACGTTTTATACCCAATCCCTTTGCTCAACAAGAAGGAGAGCGCCTCTATAAAACCGGCGACGTAGCGCGCTATCTCGATGATGGTAATATTGAATTTCTCGGGCGAAGCGATCAGCAGGTTAAAGTGCGCGGCTACCGGATCGAACCCGGTGAAATTGAATCGTTGCTGCAAGAACATGAAACGATACAGGATAGTGTGGTCATCGCAAAGCCCCTTCCCAATGGCGACAATCGTCTTATTGCGTACATTGTGTGGCAACCCGGAAAAGCAGATTCGACCGAGCAAATTAAAATGCGTTTAAGCGAGCAACTACCCGACTATATGGTACCATCGGCGTTCGTCGCTCTGGAAGCCATACCCTTAACACCAAACGGCAAAGTCGATCGTCGCGCCCTTCCGGAAGCAATGATAATGGATGATTACGAAACGAAGGAGCGTGTTAGCGCCAGAACCACCACCGAAGCGCGTTTATCGCGGATTTGGGAAGAACTGCTCGGCGTCGAACAAATAGGGGTAACCGATAACTTTTTCAGCCTGGGCGGACATTCACTGCTGGCCATGCAATTGTTAACCCGAATCGAACAACAATTCGGGAAAGAACTTCCTCTGATGGAGCTGTTCCGGCAACCGACAATCGAACACATCGCTCAATCGCTGGATGCGGAAGACTTACGGCAATCCACGGCCCTGCTTGTCGAGATGAAAAAAGGCCGGGAAGGTATACAGCCGCTTTTCTTCGTTCACCCTTCCGGCGGCAGCGTCCACCATTATTCTGAACTGGCGCATCATCTCCCGAAGGCGCAACCGTTTTACGGCATTCAAGCGAAGGGTCTGGATAATAAAGATGAGCTACAAACAAGCATCGAAGCTATGGCGGCCACCTATGTTGATCTGATTGTCGAAAAACAGCCCGAAGGGCCATACCACATCGGTAGTTGGTCGTTCGGCGTGATTATCGCTTACGAAATGGCGCAGCAATTGCGAAAAATGGGAAAAGAAGTGGGCTTGTTGATTCTGTTCGATCAGAGCCCGTTTATTGAAGGGAAAACCTACGCCGATGACGCCGAAATGTTACAGGATATGTTCCGGCGCTATTTTGAAGTCGATTTGAATCATTTACGCCAACTCGAAAACGATGAACAATTTAAATATGTTCTGAAAAAGGCAAAGAAAGCGAAGATCGTTCCACGCTTTGTGCGCCTCAAAGAATTCAAGCATTATATCATGGTCAATGAAACCCAGATTCAGGCCTGGCTAAATTATGCTCCCAAACCGTATGAAGGCGACCTAATTTTATTCCGCTCCGATGAGAACCGCCATTCCGGAGAGGAAGACCTTGGCTGGCGTAATTTGGTGACGGGAAACATTCATTACGTTGATGTGCCGGGCGATCATATCAGCATGCTCATGAATCCAGAACATGCCAAAATAACAGCTAAAAAGTTGGCGGCTTTAAAAAAAGAATACGATCAGAAGCAAGCATAGGTTTTAGGTGAACAACGTTTTAAAATACTTTATATTTTAAATCCGATTCAGTTTGGTTAACCTATTGAAAATATATAAATTGATTTTATTATAACTATAGTAATCACAAAAGCGATTAAGGATTGTCGTTGGACTATCAAGAGCCCAAAAAATTCTTAAATAAGAACTATCTGTTATTATGGCAGGGGCAATTTGTAAGCCGCCTGGGAACCCAATTTTTTGCCTTTGCCATGATTGTATGGATTACGAAGGTCTATGATTCGCCTTCGTTAAATTCATTACTCATGATGTTCGGAGGCATCCCCGCCGTCCTGTTCAGCATTATTGGCGGGGCCGTGGCGGATCGTTACAAACGCAAGCGGATCATCGTTTTAACCGATGTCATCAACGGCGTCGTGGTTCTTATCCTGGCCGGTCTATTCATTTTTACACCGGAGCGACAGCTATTGATTTTAATCGGGATTTTTATAGCCAACATGACGGCTGCAACCATGAGCGCCTTTTTTGGGCCTGCCATCATGGCATCGATACCGGAACTGGTGCCTAAGAGATATATTCCGACGGCAAATTCCCTGGGCCAAATGTCCCGGCAAACTTCCATGTTCGTTGGACAGGGCTTGGGCGCTTTTGCGTATATATTGCTCGGCGCACCGCTTCTTTCGTTAGTAAACGGTATTTCCTATTTGTTCTCGGCATTCAGTGAGTCATTTATTAAAATTCCACAGGAAATTCCGGAAAGGGTAAAATCGATTCGTAGCACCATTGCTCGCTTTAAAACCGATATCGCCGAAGGTTTCAAATACATTAAACAAACATCGGGTCTTAAAGAACTGGTTATCGCTTCGGTCTTCATCACGTTTTTTTCTGCTCCAATCACCGTTTTGCTCATCTTTTTTGTACAGGATTTTCTTCAGGTGAGTATTAAATGGTTTAGTTTACTACTGGTAGCCCATGGCGTGGGCAACTTAGTCGGTTCCCTCATTGTGGGCATATCCCGCGTTCACGGTGAAGCACGAAAATTCTGGATGATCCTCTTCATGTTACTGGAATCCACCGGCTATATTATCCTCGCCCAAATGCGTTCGCCCGTTCCTGCTGCCATCATTATGTTTCTGGGCGGTATTTTGATGGGTTTCTTTATGGTTAATATATCTTCCATCCTGCAATATACGGTGCCTTCAAATATTCGCGGACGGGTTTTCGGGGTGCTCACGACGATTTCAGGCAGTATCGCTCCGATTGGAATGGGCATAAGCGGTCCTGTTGCAGAATTATTAAACAATAACATTCCGCTGGTTTATACCTTAAGCGGTCTCTTTATGGTCGCGTTCACCATCTGGATTGCCATGAATAAAGCGTTCAGAGATTTCTTAGCTTACGAAACCGAGGAAGAAAAAGGACCGACCGGCTTTTCTTACAGTTTCAGAATGATTGAAACGCCGACCGACAGTCAATATTATAATCAATCCATAAAAGAAACGGAGGATAATTATGAGTAACGAAGATCGTGAAGACAAAACCACTTACAAAGTGGTTGTAAACCACGAGGAACAATATTCTATCTGGCCGGCCGATCGGGAAAATCCGCTCGGCTGGAAAGACGCCGGCAAAGCGGGAAGCAAACAGGAATGTCTCGATTATATTAAAGAAGTCTGGACCGATATGCGTCCCCTAAGCCTGCGTAAAAAAATGGAAGAACAACAAAAATCGGATTCGTAGCGGAACGAATGATTGTTGCAATGGAGTTTGCTATGAGCACGGGATTAATCCTGTGCTCTCATGTTCAACATAGTGTTTGTATCATCAAAAATTGGCGTCATTATGGTTGAAACGGTTAAACGCGACCGATGGGTAGTCATACCGAAATGGAATCCACAAGCCCGGCTGCGGCTCATTTGTCTGCCTTATGCCGGCGGCAACAGCAACGCTTTTCGCTCATGGGCGCAATATTTATCTCCAAGTGTTGAACTTTGTAATATCGAACTGCCGGGCCGCGGTTTTCGTCTGGCGGAAGATCTTTATCGTAATATAAAGCCGCTCATCAGAGATTTGGCAGCGGGCATAAAACCTTATTTGGATAAACCGTTCGCCATCTTCGGCCATAGTATGGGGGCATTAACCGGTTTCGAGTTGACCCATCGATTATTAGAGGATTACGGACGCAAGCCCGTCCATCTTTTTTTATCGGGACGCGGTGCACCCCATCTTGCCAGCCGGGAAGAGCCTATTCACCATTTACCCGAGAATGACTTTGTGGAGAAGATAAAAAATTATAACGGCACGCCCGGCGAGGTGCTGCAACATGAAGAACTGATGAATCTGATGGTACCAATCTTACGCGCCGATTTCGAAGTTTGTGAAACCTATGAATACACCGCGAAGGAAGCACAATTGGATGTGCCGTTAACCGTCTTTGGCGGTTTAAAGGATGAGAGCGCACTGCGGGAGGATTTAGAGTCGTGGAAGGATTATACCCGCGGTTCTTTCAACGTTCGTATGTTTCCCGGCGATCATTTCTATTTATTATCCACAGAAAAACTTTTAGTGGAAACGATCCTTCGGGATATCAATAATCATTTCAAACTGGGGTAATCCGATCGTTGGCCGCGTGGCAAAAACCATCAATCGAAATTTTTCAACGGTTCACCGGCATCCACATTTGGCGGATTTCGTTGGAATTAAATGATGAACGGCGGCGATGGCTGGCAAATATGTTAGATAAAAATGAATGGAAACGGGCGGATCGGTTTCGTTTTAAAAAAGACCGATTGCATTTTATCGCAGCACGCGGCCAACTCAAATGGCTATTATCTCAATATTTAAACCGCAGCCCCGAGGATGTTCAATTTGAATATAATGCTTACGGCAAGCCTTATTTGGCATCGGGAGCTGTTTTCTTTAATATATCCCATTCACATCAAATGGGACTGATTGCCGTTCATAAAACCGGTAAGATTGGCGTCGATATTGAATGGAAACGACCGGATTTTGAAGCCATTAAATTAGCGCATCGCTTCTTTTCCGAGTATGAATACCGTTCCCTGCTTGAACTACCGGAAGAGCAACAACGCGATGGATTTTTCAATTGCTGGGCCAGAAAAGAATCGTTTATCAAGGCCGTCGGTTTGGGACTAAGCCTGCCGCTTAAATCGTTCGATGTCTCCTTAAAACCGAATTGCGAGGCTGCATTATTGCAGGTACGACATAACGACTACAATAAGAATGACTGGCAGTTGTTCGCCATACCTGCCGATTCTCACTATGCAGCAGCGGCCGTAGCCAAAAAGCCGATCGCCGGAATTACATTTTACGATTTAACGGAAGCTCACTTAGCAGCCTTATCAATTTAAATTTTTAGATGCTTTCGACGATTTAACAATTACAACAAGAAATAAATATTCTTCAGAATATTGAGGTGACGAATGGAAATCCTGATGGGCTTTAACCCGACGAACCTCTGGAAGCTGTTCCGGGATAATCGCTTTGCTATCCACCCAAAATATTATTCCAAGGTTTTACCGCTTCTTTTCTTTGCAACACGCAACGCTATTTATGGCCGCAAGGAAAACGCCGTTTATGGTAACGATGTAAATTCGGTGCACATTGAACATCCGCCGATTTTTATCCTTGGCCATTGGAGAAGCGGTACCTCCTTTTTTCATCGTTTACTTACCCTTGACGAGCAGTTCAACTACCCTAATGTTTTTCAAATTTACAACCCCCATACATTCTTATATACCGAATCCTTATTACAGGACAAACTTGACAAACAGGATGCTGAAAAACGTCCCATGGATAATATGGCAATCAAATACAGCGATCCGGGCGAAGAAGAGTTTGCCGTTGCTGCCTTCAGTGTCAAATCCCCGGTTCTCAGTTGGTCGTTTCCTAAAAATAGTCATCATTACGACCGCTATATTACGCTTAAAGATATTACGGAAGAGGAACGTACGCTATGGAAACAGCATTTTTTAACGTTCCTGAAAAAACTAACCGTAAAGGATAAACGTCCGCTTGTATTAAAATCGCCCGCCAACACCGGACGTATTAAGACATTGCTCGAACTTTTCCCAGAAGCTCGGTTCATTCACATTCATCGCAATCCATACCACGTTTATCAATCGACGATGAAGCTTTATGAAAAAACGGTTCAACGGTTTTATTTGCAAAAATTTAAACACGATAAACTCTCGGATGAAATTATACATCGTTATCGACTGCTCTACGACAGCTATCTGGAAGATTATAAACTTATCCCGGATAAGCATTTTTTTGAAGTGAGCTTCGAGCAATTGGAAAACGATTTTGAAGGAACGTTTGCCAATATATATGAGCAGTTAGGATGGAGGAATAATTTCGACGCATTCAAATCTTATTTACATGCCTATTTACAGCAACAAAAGGATTACAAGAAAAATACGTATCCGGATCTTAACACCTTTACCAAAAATAAAATAGCCGAACAATGGCAGCCCTTCTTCAAAGAATGGAATTATTCAATTTAGGGATCGATTCATTAAATACGATTACCATTCGTGATTTATGACATTATTCACAAAACCGATTCCACCATATTTATTGTATTATTAAGTTATTATGAATTATACAGGGTTTCTTACATGGATAGTATCATCGGTATTACCATTGGCGACTGGATTACACTTTTAAAACAAAACCGGTTTCGCATCCATATTGCCTATACGGGTAAAAGTGCATTTGTGACCTGGCGAAGTTTGAATAATAGTTTGCAAAAACGAAAAGAGGAAGACGCATACGGAGAGGCCATACGGAAGTCCGATCCGGTTAAACCGCCGGTATTCATTCTTGGTCATTGGCGAAGCGGAACCACATATCTACACACGTTACTGTCCAATGATTCGCAATTTGCTTACCCTAATCTGTTTGAAATCCGTAATCCCCATACGTTTCTCTCTTACCAGGCATTGTTCGAAAAACGTCTCGAAATTTACAAGGCGCAAAAACGGATGATGGATAACATGCATATGGCTCTGGACAGCCCGAGCGAAGAGGAATTTGCCCTTGCCATACTCTCCCTGAAAAGTCCGTTACTGGGCTGGATGTTCCCCAGCAAACAAAATTACTACGATCGTTATGTTACGTTTGATGGTGTTCCACAAGAGGACATTGATTCCTGGAAAGAATGGTATCGTTTTTATCTGAATAAAATAACATATAAATACAAAAAACAATTGTTGCTCAAATCGCCGCTAAATACGGCCCGTATCAAATTACTGCTTGAGATGTTTCCCGAGGCTAAGTTTATACACATTCACCGCAATCCTTTTCATGTATTTCAATCCACGAAAAAGCTCTATCAAACGGCCGTTCGGGCATCCGAATTTCAAAAAGTCAAACGCAAAAAGCTTACGCAATATATTCTCCGGCAATATACGCAAATTTATGATACTTTTTTCCGCACTTATGCCTCTATTCCAAATAATAACTTTATAGACATCGCGTTCGAAGATTTAGAAAGCGATGCGGAGAAGACGATCGCTAACATTTACGAGCAGCTTCAATTAGGCGATTTTGAAAAGATGCAGCCCGCTCTCAGGCGCTATCTGGATTCACAGAAACGTTACAGCAAAAATCAGTATGCGACGTTGAACAAAGAGCTTGAAGAAACATTAGCCCAACAATGGCAACCTTATTTTAAAGCCTGGAATTATTCCCTCGACTAGGAACTGCCGAATGCGTCGCCTTTAAATTGAGGAATAATTTTTGTAAGTTATCCGCATGGAAACACTAAAAAAAGCGTTTTTATGCATCACTTGGCTTTTGATAATACAGTCCTGTGATGCACCGAGAGAAAATCCATTCGATCCGGATGCGGATAACTACAGGGCGCCTTATGTTTCTACGGTTTTCATCCAAGAAAAGATGCTGCCGCACCAAGGCATCCCCGGCGTTACGTTAATTGAAAAACAACTGCAACTGTTCGGTGAAACCGATGCGAGCGGGATGGTAAAATGGCAACATGAACGCATCGACTCCATTACGATCACCGCTAACCGTGCGGATTTTTTCACAAAAACAACCTCATTCGAATTAACCGGCGCTGAAAACACTTTTGATGTCTATCTTAACGCAAAGCCAATCATCGAATCTCTGGATTTCTTTTCAAAATTAACAAATGCGCCCGATCCGTTTGGGCAAGTCATAACGCTTACGATTAATGCCACCGTCACAGACCCCGATGGCACCGGTGATATTGTGATTATATATATTCAGGATGAATCGGATACATTCAAAGATACCCTGTCGGTTGAAAATTCATTTCAAAACAGCTACGAATGTACGTTTGATTTATCCGCCATTTCCAATGACCTGACCGCTTCTTCGATTTTGGAACATAACTTCCGGTTATACGTGAGAAATCCAGGAAACGACAGCATCGTGAGTGCGCCTTTTTCAATCAAGCGCGTTATTGACTACGTGCCGATACTAAACAAGCCCGGCGACGGCGCGGTTGAAACGGACTCGATTTTGTTTGAATGGGAAAAAATTGATTTAGACTTTGACTTTAAACTTAATGTGGTCTTAACACCGCAATATTCCGGAGAGGAAGTTAGGCGCTTTAACATTACCCCGGCGGATACAACCGCCTTTGTTTTGCAAGAAACCATTCCGGACGGACGATATTTCTGGCAGCTTGAAATTATCGATAATTTGGGAAATATCTGTATATCCGACTTTGAAAACTTTCGTTATGAGTAAAAACAAACAAGAACAACAGAATTACGACAAAATCACGCCGCGTCATCTGCATGCCATTAATGATATTAACAATAAAATGGCTGAAGTCGATGACGAACATACGATTCTGGAAATCATATTAGATGCCCTGATTGCAGAGACCGGCGCCGAAGTTGGGGCGTTTATCCAATATGATGAGCGTGAAGATGCATTGAAGCCCAGGACGATTAAAACCTGCCAGGGCGTTGATGAACGTAATGTTGCCTTCTCAAAAACGATCTTCCGACGGGTGTTGGATACAAAGGAAGCCGTCTTATCCTTCGATACCCAGAGCGATGAAAATATCAAGGGAACCCGGAGCGTCATTATCAATCAAATTCATGCAATTTTGGCGTTTCCTTTGCTTATCAAAAACATCGTATACGGAATCATGTACTTCGACAGCCGTCGTAACCGGCAAGGTTTTAATGAAGCCGCACGCCAATTCTTATCCTTTTTCGCACCGATTGCTTCCCTGACGCTTGAACAAATCCTCAATAAGCGTGCGTTCGAAAATGAAAACGTTTTGTTGAAAAACCGTTTGGAGAGTGTCGAACCGGTTCCCAATATGGTAGGCAACTCACCTGCCATGAAACAACTTTATCGTTTGATCCACAAGGTGGCCGGCTCGGATGCTTCCATCATTATAACCGGCGAAAACGGAACAGGAAAAGACTTGGTAGCCCGGGCCATCCATGAATTGAGCCCGCGAAAAGATAAGCCATTCATAGCGCAATATATAGGGAGCATTCCGTCAACCATTTTGGAAAGCGAGCTCTTTGGATACAAAAGAGGCGCATTCACAGGCGCCAACGCAGATAAAATCGGGCTTTTCGAGGCGGTCAATAATGGCACCCTCTTTTTGGACGAAATCGGCGACCTGAGCCCTGAACTGCAGGCAAAATTGTTGCGTGTACTCCAGAACCGAGAAATTAAACGGCTGGGTGAAAACACGGTACGTTATGTGGATGTGCGTATTTTAGCCGCAACGAATAGAGATCTGGTTAAAATGGTGAAAGAAGGCTCCTTCCGACAGGATTTATACTATCGTCTGAATGTCGTCAACATCAATGTACCTGCGTTAAGGGAGCGTAAGCAGGATATTCCTTTGCTGGTTGAACATTTACTGAATAAGGAAAACGAACAAGAGCCTTTGACCATTAGTAAAGAGGCCATGAAAAAATTGATGAACTATCATTGGCCGGGTAATGTGCGTCAACTGGAAAATATTATAAAGCGCGCATCCATTCTTGCTGTTGATAACACCATTGAAGAAGGTGATATTGAGTTCGATGATATGGAATCGGACATGATTAGCGAGCATTACACGGCAACCCTCGAAGAATTGAAAAACGCGATCATAAAACAACGCATCGAATATTTTAACGGCAACAAAACCCGGGCCGCTAAAAGTTTAAATATCTCTCTCAGATCTCTGCAAGCCAAAGCAAAAGAATTGGGAATCTGAACTTTCATGGAAACAATCGGAAATTACAACATCCGTGAAACCATTGCCGAACACGGGCCGTTTAGCGTCTATTTAGCGGAGCACCAAAAACTGCGCCGCAAAACGCTTCTTAAAGTTTATAAGGGCGGCGATCGTAGCTTAATCGAACGTTTTGAACGCGAAGCCAGGATTGTAGCGGATATCAATAACGAAGCGGTTGTTGAAATCTACGATTTCGGTGAAAGCGAAGGTAAGTTTTTCATTTCCATGGAGTATGTAGAGGGAAGCAATTTACACGACTTTCTGCAGGCCAACCACCGTTTAAATAATGAGACTATTATTGAGCTGGCAGGCAAAATTGCACTCAGCGTTTCGGCTTTACACAACATGGGCTATGTTCATCGTGACCTTAAGCCTGAGAACATCATGGTGGACCCGAACCATGACATTAAATTAACCGATTTTGGGATATCTTTACACGCCTCCTTAAACCGTTTAACATCCGAAGACGCCCTGGTCGGTACACCGATGTACATGTCCCCCGAACAAATCAACAATGTAACCCTGACGCCCGCCAGCGACGTGTTTGCCCTCGGCATTATATTTTATCAGATAGCAACCGGCACACATCCCTTTGAAGCAAACCAATACGGAGAAATTTTTTCAAGAATACTCGCATACGATCCACCGAATATACATGAGGTCAATGAACATCTCCCGCTCTGGTTTTCAAAATTAGTAAAATCCATGTTATCGAAAGAGCCGCACCAGCGTCCCAAAGATGCCGACGCCGTACTTAGCGCGATTCGAAACCATGTTGACGATCAAACAAAATTTTCATTTTATAAAAACCAATCCAGCCCTCGAAACGGGAGAAAACAAAACATCCGTTTAAAGCAAACCATCATTGTTATTCTGATCTTCCTCGCCGTTCTGGGCGGAGGATATTTTGTGTTTGATGATCAGATCGCTAACCGCATGTTTCCCGGCGAGCCTGCTCTAATAACGGATAGCCTTCATCGCAATGATTCCATGAATCGACCATTGGCAAATATATCCAAAATTAAAGAAAGCTCCCCCGATCCACTATCAAAGTATTCCGAACCCGACGATAACGAAACAAAAAAGACAGATGTTCAACAACCTTTAAAGGATTCACTTTTTTCGAACGAGAACTTACCCGAAGTTCACCCGGACAGCAACCTTATATTAAAGGATGAAAAAACAAGTCTTTTTATCCGAACCGTACCCTGGTGTGATATTTACATCAACTACCAATACATAGAGCAAACGCCGATCAAAGAACCCATCCCTATAAAGGCGGGACAGTATGTAATTGGTTTGCAGAATCCAAACTATCCTTCTTATTCCGATAGTATCACCATCCGGCCAAACCGGAAGAATGTGTTTACCTATTATTTAGATTCATTGTTTTATCGTTTGGAGTTGGAAGTGGTACCATGGGGTAAGGTTTACATCGATAACAAATTGATAGGTACCACCCCGTTAAAAGAACCTGTATATCTATCCCGAGAAGATCATCCCATACGCATTGTACATGATTATTTTGGCACGCTTTATGATACATTACAATGGAGCGGCGAGTCCCATATCAAACGAACGATTGTACTGAACGACCGCAATACGGCTACGATGAACAAAGAAAACGGGAAAAATCCATGAATAGAAATAGTATCGGAATTCCATTCTTATTTGTGCTCTTTTTTTTATCCGCCGTAAACAGCCAGGCTCAAAACATAGAAGAACAAATTAAAACTTTAGAAAACGATTTCAATCAATTCCGTTATCAGAACGTTATTGAAAAAGGTTCGTTTTTACTCGCCGACCGATATACTACAAAAGAGGATAGTATTAAAATTTTAAAACTAATGTTAAAAGCTACTTATACGCTGGACGACACGTTAAAAGCAAGGTCAGTCGTTGATAAAATTCTGTCGATCGATGCCAATTTCTCTTTTAATCCCAAAATAACTTCGCCCAAAATCATTGCATTTTACGAGACACTGAAGAAGGATATCCGGCGGCAATCCCAACAAATACGTAACACTAGAGAACATCGGTTACCGGTACATCTCACAGATACACTTGGCCATGTAGAGCCGGAAGAAGCCGTACTCTCCGTTCTTTATCCGGGCAGCGCACAGCTTCTGAGGCAGAAAATGAAGAAGGGTATCATATATAGTTCCGTAACAGCAGGCCTAATGGCTTCCACCATCTTTGCTTATCTTGATACGAACAATAAACGTGAAGCCTATATGGAAGCACGCGACGGGAGCGACTATTCCGAACTCTATCGCAGCTATAATCGCTCATTCAAAATCCGAAACGGCTTAATAACCGCCTTTCTGATTTGGAACGTATATGTACAATTCGATTTGCACAGGGACCCCCCTTTCCATATTAATATAAGTAACAACCATAATGCCCTCTCTGTACGATTCTACGCCCGTTGGTAAACCGATACCATGCATTTTTTTCATAGTCGTGAAAAAAATGCATGGGCCAATGATACAAATGAGTCATCGTTCAATTTATCAAGCCGATAAAACAAGGGATAGCGCATCATTGAACTTATAATACATTTGGCATGATACTTGTATATTAATAATGACGTAATTGAACATTCAAGCAACTAAAGGAGGTCTATATGAGACGTTTCCGAACTTTTCATTTACTAACCGCACTTATGGCGGTGTTTCTGGTTGCCGGTTTTGTACAGGCACAAACAACGACCATTTCCGGCACTGTAACCACCGGTATGGATAGCATGGCCGTTGATGGTTACAAAATGTGGATCTATTTTAAGGGCGATTCTTCCAGCTTCAAGAAACCCCTGGTTACCAACGATGAAGGTTTCTATACGCAGACGGTTCTGATGGGACGTACCTATGTGATCGAAAGTATGGATTCGTACACGTACGAGCCGGTGAAAGCCGAAATTGAAGTTGGACAGCAGCCCGTTGTACAGAACTTTCACCTGGAAATGCGCGATGATTTACTTGAAGTAACAGGGAACGTATTCTTTCAGGGAAGCGGCGTCGCAAATACCGATGTTTATTTTCTGAAAATCAGCGACAGCGTTGACACCGGTGACTTTCGTGAATACGAAGCCTATTTCAATGTTCCGCCGTCGGCATTAAAATGGGCGTCTTATCATGCCCAAACCGATATGAACGGCGGTTTTACGGTTAACATGTTGGCCGGGAAATACGTAGTACATGTTCCAGCCACCGATTCAACCCTGTCCTATTGGAGCGCCATCGAGGTACAGAGCGCGGAACCTCTGGAAGATATTATTCTGAAAGAGATGACCACGATCAGCGGAACCGTTATGAACGCCGGCGCTTATGACTACGTAAAGGTAATGGCTCACCCAACGAGAGCAGGCCGGCCTTACCAGGCCATGCCTGATTCGTTAACCGGTGACTATGTATTGGATGTCGCCCCCGGAGAATATGTGGTCCGTGTACAGGCGTTCTTTGATGAACATATGTATATGGAATTCTATAACAGCGACACTGTGGCCCATAAGCCTGCTGATGCGGAAGTTATTGAGGTTGGTCAGGAAGGTAAAACCGGAATCGATTTCAACCTGCCTGAACCTCAGGTTTATGATTTCACCATCAGTGGTATGGTTACCAGCGCACAAAGCGGTAAACCACTGGTTGATGCAGAAGTTGCTTTTATAAGCTATAATTATATGACCAATCTTTTCCGTGGATACGATACTACAACAGACGACAAAGGCCAGTATATGATCGAAGGCCAGACCATGCTGAAAGAAGACTCGCTGGTTGGTTTTGCGGCCAAAGAAGGATTCTTTGCTGAATTTTATGAAGATGAAGCAACATTCTTAACCGCCGATCCCATCGTGTATCATGCCAATGAAGATGTTACCGGCGTCAACTTCGCGCTCGACACACTCGATACGGAAAATGCTTACAGCATTTCAGGCATGGTTTATGACGAAGAAGGTAATGTCGTTAAACAAGGTCAGGTTACCGCTTATTCTACCGCTGTGACGATTGGACAGGTAACCGCCGAAATCGATTCCAACGGTTACTACGAATTTGAACCGGTCTTCCCGAGCGGCGCAAGTGTGTTCCTGCAGGCGTGGGGCGGCTTCGGTTATCTGCCTGAGATTTATCAGGACGCCGAAAGCTGGAAAGATGCGACCGCTATCGAAATTAACGCTGAGAACGTAACCGGCATCGACTTTACGTTAAAGAAGGTCGGACCGAGTCGTTTTCCATTGGCTAACATCCGCGGATTGGTCGATATGGGCAGCGGTCAATTGGCCAAGACAAGCGAAGAGTCTATTTACGAAAACTCGACGGTTTATGTCAAACCGGCCGACGATCCTGAAGCTACCTGGACCAATGTTGATTATGTGGACGAAGACGGAAAATTCAACCTTGGCGTGCAAGAAGACGGTGAATATCTGGTTAAATTCACTTCACCGGATGAAAGCGTTGAGGACACCGAAGGTACCGTTACGGTGGAAAACCGTGAAGGTGAAATCAAATTGACGCCGACGGTTACCGGGATTGATAACGGCAGTGATCAACTGGTCATTAAGAGTCACCAGTTGCATGATGCTTATCCCAATCCGTTCAATCCGTCAACGACCATTCAGGTGGACATGGCCGCCAACACCAACGCTACGCTGGTCATCTACAATGTCCTTGGCCAGAAGGTGAAAACCCTGCATGACGGCATGCTGGAAAAAGGCGTAAACACGTTTACCTGGAGAGGTAACGATCAGTATGGTAACCAGGTCGCATCCGGTCTTTACTTTTATCAGTTGAAGACGGATAACGTCGTGGATACCAAAGCGGTTACGTTCCTGAAATAAGGAAAGCATTTGCTAAACAAAACCCCGGTCCAATTGTTGGATCGGGGTTTTTTATTTTTCAGCCGATCATATCTTTATTATTTTAACATAACAGCACCGATTCAGGACGAGAATAAACCTATGGACCCAATGGACCGTACTGCTGCGTATTGGATAGACCATTTAAACTTACAGCAACATCCGGAGGGCGGGTATTTCCGGGAAGTGTATCGTTGCCGGGAACACTATGATGCCCAAAAGTTGCCGGGACGTTATAACGGCAATCGCGTGTTTGCAACATCGATCTATTTCCTGTTGACGAGCAAAGCATTTTCAGCATTCCACCGCCTTAAATCTGATGAGATTTGGAACTTTTATTACGGCAGTCCTTTAACGCTGTATATCCTATCAGATGAAGGGCAATTAAGTAAAATCAATCTCGGTCAAACGCCCGAGAACGGAGAGGAATTACAGTGGGTCGTACCGGCAGGGAGCTGGTTTGCGGCGAGCGTAAACCGGCAAAATTCATATAGCCTGGTCGGTTGCTCTGTTGCACCCGGTTTCGAATTCGATGACTTTGAACTCGGGAAACGCGCCGATCTTGCCGCACAATTTCCTCACTATTCGGATCTGATTAAATCATTAACGCGTTCTTAAATCGTGTCCGGCCAATTAAAATCCTACCAACTTGTTATTCGTGTTAACGAGAAAATTCACCTTAAAGTAGGACGACTCGGAAGCTTTATATTGAATGCCGGATGTTATATTTACACCGGCAGCGCCAAAAGACATATCAATGCGCGCATTCGTCGACATTTATCGCCTCATAAGATGGCCCACTGGCATATGGATTACTTATCGATGCATCCCGATGTCCGTATTGTATCGGTATATCGCTCAAGTTTGAACGAGTGTGAACTCAATCAAAAAACACAGGGCGAGATAATTATAAGCGGTTTTGGCGCCTCCGACTGTATGAGCCGATGCGGAGGTCATCTTAAAAAACTGCCAACCAATTTACGACATTAATTTTATTTTTGTTGTTTCTCTTTATAGTCATTTAATAAATCCTTACCCACTTTTTCAGCTTCTTTGGAAAGCGATTTGGCCTGTTTTTTACTTTCGTTCACCACCTCTTGAATAGTTTGTTTGGGATTTTCACTGGTTACATAGATGATCGCGATACCTGCGATGATCAAAACCACCACACCCAGCGCCATCTTGAAAAGTTTTTTTAAAAGAAACAGACCCAGTAAAATCAGCACGGCAAATGACGCCGCCAATAAAATCGGATTTGATACAATCTTGTCCAGCACGATTTCAATCATAAACCTTCCTTTCTTTATGCAAAATGTAAATCCGGTATGTGATCAATCATACCGAAATAAAAGGCATATTTAAAAAACTCGTGGAGACTCTCCTTTTTCGGCTGATCCAAATTAAAATGCATTTTCTGTTCGATATGGTTTAGAGCTTCCTCTGCGTTTAGGTTGTTTTCGTTGCAGTATTCTTCAACCCACTCCTCACGATGCGCTTTTGCCATTTGATGAGCATTAATAAGATATTTAACATCCGTCTCATCAACCGCCAATTCATGACCAACCCAAAAAGCATGAACAAGGGGTAATCCGGTTAGATCAAACCATTCTTCTCCAAGATCAATAGAGGAGGTATGCTTGTTATGCGATTGCAGAACGCGGTCTCCGGTCAACAGTACAGCATCATGCTTTTCTAACGCCGTTTCTAATGATGTATCGTTAATTTCATTGAACTCTAATTCGAGTTGATATTTCTCAAGGAATATGATCTGCAACAATGCGCGCGCCGTAACAGTATGACGATCCACACCCACCGTGTCAATTCGGTTCATTTCCTGATTGAAAAATAACGCTATTGAACCGGCCCTGCCCTCGCTGGCGATACACAGATCGCCAAGGATACGCCAATTTCCCTTTCCTTTTGCATAGGATATCGAAGGTAAAAGACTCATTTCCGCCTTACCCTCTTTTAATTTTGGCATCAAATTTTGCCTCTGGTCCAATTGAAGGCGGAAGGGATGGTCGATGCGGTATTCCGTGAGTGCATTTACCAACATTAAGGAATCGATATTTCTAAAAAGGGAAACAATTTTCCCCGGTTGGATGATGGCTCTTGCTTCTGTTGTTCAAGTTTACTGCCGTCGAAGAGTTTATTGATATTTACCATTACAACACGTTCCGTTCTTATTTATCCGAAAGATACATATAAAAACCGACCAATACACTAACCCCATGAACAGGAATCTTTTCGGGATAGACATCGATTTCTCCGTATTGAAAATGCAATTCGGTAAACATTGCATAGTAGGTGCTTAAAGCATATTCGCTTCCGAGCAAAACGGAAGGTAAAATGCGCTGGTCTGAATATTCGGCATATTTATTGTTACCGTCGGCAGACATTAAACTCAGCCCCAAACCTGCAAAGTGCTGCCACGATTCACTCCCGTAAAAAGTTGTCAGAATATCTGCGGTGAAATAGTTGAATTTAAAATCGAGCGGCGTGGAGCGCCGGATTTCGATCTGATTAAAATAAAATTTAGCCGTGTATCTCAGATGGAAATCAACTTTCTCGTGGATGGAAATGAGGTCATGGCGTAAACCAAAGCCATATCCTCCGCCTGCATCGAAGCGGTCGTTGTTTAATTGGCTTGCGGCCATTCCCGGATAATGCCCAGCACCCATGGCCGTAATAGCGAGTTGTCCACGAACGGATGTTAAATTGATCATTAAAGCGATCACTATCCCTAAAAGAAAATTTGTTTTCCTCATACCCTTCTTATCCACTCTGCTTCCGCTAAGGATTATTTAAATAATGATAATAACGTTCCAACTGTCCCACGCGCGGGAAATTCACGACCAAGCTCCATATGCTGATGACGACATAAATAATGAACGTTTGAAATTGGGACGTCAGTATAAAAAACAAAAAACCAACCAGAGCAACAAATTCTGCTAATAACCAAAAGGAAAGATAATAACGCTGGATAACCATAATGATACGGGCCAGTTCTTTGCCATCTACATCGGAGGCATTGAATAACGCTTTGATATTCTGGTTTTGAATATCATAGTTAAGTTTCTTTGCCTGAGCGACAATTCGTTTTCGGTCTAAAAAACGCCGTTTCAGAACGACAATTACCATTAAAGCCACAATGATGATAACAAAAGAAATATTTTGGAACATGGACACATTTTGAACAACCGGTCCGGTAAAAACATTCTTTGTCTGTAACATTATACTCACCGATACCAAAATGAGCACCCCCAGCAAGACGCCCATCCAGAGGATCATATGAGATCGTGTTATCTGTACCAACTTATTTCGAGTCGATAGCTCCATATACGTTTCCCCATATTCGTTTACTTTAAATAAGTCCCGTCTTCAAATTTTTCTGGCAATTGTTGGCGTTTCGCAATAATATCATGCTCGTCAAGCGCAAAGACAGGGCTGATTTCCAGATTGATTTCGGGAACGCCTTCATCGTTTAGCGGAATTTGAATACCGGCCGCTGCAAGCCAACGGGCATATGTTTTGAGTAAATCTTCCCGTGTGGTTTTGGGACTGTCGGCTCCCTTCTTGTTCTTCAAAGCGCTGAATTCCTCACTTCGTTTAACTTCCAGACTGAACGTTTTTTGGGCGTCGGGTAAAGCATCAAACACAAACGTCTCGAATTTAATACCATTCTCTTTCTCGGGTGTTATCTCTTCACCCTTTTCATTGATATGCTTTATTTTTTTCTTTGCAATGTGGTAAGGTAATTGAAAGCCGCCCTCGTTTTCCCGCTCAATAAAATTTACATTGATAATATGGATGGCAATGGAACCCGCCCAGAATTTCAAAGAGCCGTCTTCATTTTTAGCATACATCTCTTCTTCACTAAGGTCGCTGTATTCCCGAACACCAATCTTCCCATTTATTTTGCAGATAACGCCCATTTTTTCTTCCGGATACGCCTTACGAAGCACTTTATTTGACATCTCGGAATGATGGACAATATGATAGCCCAAATAGACCGGATCACAAATTTTTGTTAATACATTGTCAACCTGAAAATAAAAAATGTATTCGATTCCACGCTCCTTCATATCGTCAATAGCTCCGCTATCCCACAAAGCTTTTATCGATCCTCCGTGTCCGTTCGGGCTCTCGAATATTTTATAAGGTTTTTCCAGAAAAAAAGAGCCTTCAAAGTCGATCGCCGGAATCATATCCTGTGAGAAAAACATCAGGGCATTCCTATCATATCCAAAATGGTCGTTCTCTTTAAAAAACCGGATCGTCTCCTCGTGATTGGTTTTACTGGTCATGATATACCAGGGAATGGTGATATCGTACCGCTTCTGCATAGCGCGTAATTTTTCGGCATGTAGCTGGAATAACGGCTTATTCTTCACGGGTGTGATTTCATAAGCGCCTTTCGGCCCTTCAAATCCCAGACGGGATCCTTGACCACCCGCAACTAAAAATGCAGCTACTTTCCCTTTTCTCAGGGCGTCTTCACCCAACGGCGTTACTTCGTGATCTTTAGCTTCGCGTTCTTCAAGGGTCATAATCGGCACAGGCTCAAGCGTTACATCCTTACGATTTTGTTGATCAGCGGATCGGCTCAGTTCTATTAAACGGTCAATCAGATCAAAATCCAGATTTCTGATCTGAGCAAGTAGTATTTCTTTCTGCTCCGAATTCAATTTCTCCCAAAATTGCAATATATGCTGCTGGCCGCGTTCATAAAGTTGATCAATTTTTTTCTGAATACTTGGATCCTGAACGTTAATCATTTCCGTAGACTCCCTTTTTTATGATTCGCTTCTATCCGTTTTGAAATCGATCATTAATATTGTTACATCATCGTCGAACGATTCTTTACCCCGAAATTTCCATAATACCGTCTTCCAGCTTTCCATGGCAACACTAAGTTTATCATTGATATGGTTTTGTAATTGTTCTTTAACCCGATTGGTGCCAAACAATTCGCCCTTTGGATTAGCCGTTTCAGAAACCCCGTCGGTATAGATAAGCAGACGATTCTTACCTTTCATATTGAAGGAACGGCTTTCATAAACAATATTTTCTTCAAATGCCCCGATGATGAAGCCTTCCGTGTCCAGTTCAACTATTTTCCGGGAATCATAATTGTATATCAGTGGTTTGGGATGGGCGGCGTTGCTATAGTAAATAAGGTGCTTTTCGGCGTCATAAAGGGCATAAAAAGCGGTAAAAAACTCGCCCATTTGCAGGACCTGACAAAAATCACGATTCACATGCGCTATTACTTCGTTCGGATGCGGGTGTTCTGCAGCGTATTTACGCACGCTCATTTTAAACATAGCGGATAGCATGGCTGCCGCCGCGCCATGTCCGGAAGCATCGGCCGCCAGAATGCCAATCAAGTTCTCATTTAAATGAAACACATCATAAAAATCACCACCCAGTTGTATCGAAGGGATATAAGCAGCCTCAAACGCTATCCCTTGCAGCGACGGCCAATATTCGGGTAATAAGCTTCGCTGGAACTCCCCGGCTTTTTGAAGTTCCTTCTCCATAATATCTTTTTGCTGTTCGATAATTTTTTTTTGTGATTCAAGCTGATGCAGCGCTTTGCGTAAATCCCGCGCCTTTTCTTCCAGTAATTCATTTTGGCGGGCGATGCGTTCCTGTAATCTGATCCGCTCGATACTGATACCTAAATATTCGGCAATGACCTCTAACATATAGATATCCGATTCGTCGAGGCTCATCTGCTCTTTATTTTCAATACTTAAAACACCCGTGGTTTGCGTTTGTGACATCACGGGAAACGCATAAGCGCTCTTACTGCCCGGCAAGATGCCCGTATTTTTATAGGCGCTTCCGTCAAGTGATTCCACAATGCATCTTTTTTTTTGAAGATAGGCCCGGGTAATAAAACTATCCTCTATTTCAAAAGGGTCGTTCTCTTGGTAGTGTTTTTTTACTTCGTTATCGTGCTGGCCCGAGGTTGCAATAAGTATCAAACGATTGCTCTCTGAATCGGTCAGGAAAACCGCAATTTGTGAAGATTCAAAAAAACTCGAAACCAGTTTTTGACCGATACGTTTGATGAGTTTCTGAAGGTCTACGCTTGTGGCAATATGTTTACCGATGTCATTAATGATCTGAAGCTGTAAATAACGCTTTTCCAGCAGACGTTGATTATGCAAATTTTCGGTATTATCATCAAAACTTTCGATAACGCCGATAATTTGTGCATTCCGGTCTCGAACCGGACGAGCATTACGACGAATATAACGAATGTGCTCATCCGCAGTCAGAATTTGTCCCACTACGTCCGAGACAGGCCGAACATCCCGGCCTCCCTCGTTTAAATTGATCAGTTCTTCTTCAAATTGAAGCACTTCTTTGACGTGCTTTCCGATAACCTTTTCTTCCGTAAATCCGGTAATTCGTGCGGCGGCATCGTTCCAATACATAATACTTCCGTTTTTATCATACGCAAACAAAGCTGCCGGCGATTGTTTAAACATGTTTTTTAGGATATCCGGGCTTTCGCTCCCTTCGAGGTTTTTGGGCTTACGGAGATTATAATTTTTGAGTAGAACACGCAAACGGCTCTTCAGATCATCTGAATTGAACGGAGGTAAAAAGATATCGTCGACGCCGGCGCGGAACCATTCGATCACAAACGCACTTCCGGTGTTTTGCATACAGACCAGAATCTGGATGGTCGTATCGCACGCTTTAATCTCATTCACCAGTGGAAGATCATTTAATACATTATCATCGGATGCATCAATGAAAACCGCAGCAGGAAGTTTTTGTTTACAGAGTTCAACGAGATAGGACGTCTCATCGACCTTTTTAAACGTGGAATGCATTTCGGTAAGGATGGAATGCAATTTATCTATTACAGGGCATGCACCCCGATCCAATGCTAAAACCAGAGGCGCTTTGTTTTCAGCTTCCTGTTTTTCATGCTTTCCGAATACCTCTAACCAACCCATAGTCTTAATGATCTGTATTATAATGTCAAACGATGTTGATTTCAGGTAAAGTACGGAGCCAATTTCCACCTCACGCTCCCTTAACAAGCTATAGTTTAACGGTCATCAATTTAAAATACAAACGGTTTTGAATTCTTTATTTAAAGACTCCTGCCGTCAGGCATTTCATTGCATTACCATTGTTATTAACTTCAGTTTATCGTATATACGAATATATAGGAGTCGCACTTTTGTTATCCGTGTACGCCCGTTTATTTTTCGCGGTTTTCATAGCCAGTTGGAGCTCGATAATCATACGCTGGATTGGCGACGTGGACGCCCTTGTCATCGCCTTTTACAGGTTAATAATCAGCGCTGTCATCTTATTGCCGTTTTCATTCTCTTATCCACAACACAATCGTATAAATCTTAAACGATTTAAAGGGCGCATCCTTTTTGCAGGCGGCTTTTTAGCATTGCACTTTTTTACCTGGATTACATCGTTGCAGTTAACAACGGTTGGTAACTCGATTTTTCTGGAGAGCACGCATCCGATTTTTGCCCTGTTACTTTCAATGGTCTTTTTGAAAGAAAGGGGCTCAATCAAATTATTACCGGCGTTAGTGTTGGGTTTGGCCGGTATGTACGTAATGGTTTCCACCGATTTTGATGGCGGCGCCCAGGCTTTATACGGAGACTTCCTGGCTATATTAGCAGCCGTTGCGCTTGCAGCCTACCTTATAATCGCCCGTTCTTTAAAATCCTACTTTCCCCTGATGCCCTATCTTTTTGCCGTTTATGCATCGGCGGCGGCATTTTTGTTTATTGTGATTTTAATTAAAGGTGTTTCGTTCTGGGCACTTTCTTCACTGCAGTGGTTTCTTGTTTTTTTACTGGCGGTGGGCCCCAATCTTATCGGGCATTCATTGCTTAACTGGGCCTCGCGCCATATACCGGTTTACAAGGTTAATATGGCCCTGCTCGGCGAATCGATTCTGGCTACAATTTTTGCAGCCCTGTTGCTCGATGAAATTCCGCAGACGAAATTTTACTTTGGAGCAATCCTGATTTTAGCAGCTATAGTGCAGGTATTCTGGCGGCGGGCTGAAGACTAATATTTAACGGGCTTCGGCTGCACGGGGCCTTCGGCCTCCGCGTGGACAAACTGATGCACAACTTCGTTATCGGTATGATGCAACTCTTCAACCGAACCGCCGAAAATGATTTGCCCGCGATGCAGCATGACCACACGATCCGCGATTTTGGAAACGCTTTGCATATCGTGTGTTACAATAATGGAAGTGATGTTTAGGTTATTGCTCAACTCAATAATCAATTTGTCGATATTGGCCGCCATAATGGGGTCCAAACCGGTTGTCGGTTCGTCGTATAAAATGTATTTAGGGTCCATTATGATGGCCCTTGCCAGGCCCACTCGTTTCTTCATACCGCCCGAAAGTTCGGCGGGCTTCAGATTTTGAATGCCGGGCAATCCGACCAATTCCAGCTTTTCTGCCACTTTTGATTTTACTTCGCTTTCCGAAATGGTTGCGTGTTCACGTAATGGTAAAGCAATATTATCCTCAACCGTCATCGAATCGAACAGCGCCGCACTCTGAAAGAGAAATCCGAACTGTTTTCGAAGAAAAAATAAATCGGCCTGGCCAACTTTTTTGATCGCAATATTATCAACAAGGATATACCCTTCATCGGGCTCCATCAAATTAAGGATATGTTTCAGCAATACACTTTTTCCGCAACCGCTGCGTCCTATGATAACAAGGCGTTCGCCATCGTGCACCTCCAGAAATACGCCGCGGAGCACGACTTTTGAATCAAAATTTTTGTGCAGATTATGAATCTTAATCATTTTAAAACAGGATTATGGATAACAGATAATCATTTAATAATATCAGAGCCGAAGAAAGCACAAATGCTTTTATCGTTGCCTGGCCAACCCCTTCGGCGCCGCCTTCGGTCGCAAACCCCACATAACACCCCACAATAGCGGTCACGCCTCCGAAAACGAATGCTTTGATTAAACCCGAAAATACGTTGAGAAGGGAGAAAAACTCTTTAACGCTTCCAAAAAAAATTTCCGGAGGTAAATTCAGATTAATATAAGCCACTGTATAGGCGCCCAATATGCCCACAAAATCTGCAAATATCGTTAAGACGGGAATCATCACAAATCCGCTGAAAATCCTTGGTAACGCCAGATAGCGAATGGGATCGATGGCTAAAGATTGTAGGGCGTCGATTTGTTCGGTCACCTTCATGGTACCCAGTTCAGCAGCTATTGAGGCGCTTACCCGGCCCGCAGCGACCAATGCTGTTAAAACCGGTCCCAGTTCAATAAAAATGGCAACACTCGTGGCGGCGCCCAGATAATTGTAAGAGATGAAACCTTCCAATTGATAGGCGGTTTGAACCGAGGCCACGGCGCCGGCAAATACGCCAACAAACAAAACCAGCGGAATGGAGCGCACGCCTATTTCCATCATTTGATCAACCACAAGGCGACGATTATACCAAAGATGGGGGAAATACCGCAGGGTACGACCCAACATGGTAAAAATGGCGCCCGTATGGTGCAGGAATACAATTGTCCTGCGCCCTATTAAACTGATCGGTTGCATCATTGCTTTAAAAATCTATGCCGAGGGATAGGTAATGTTTAGGAGTACTCGTGCTTTTCAGATCGTAACGCCATGCAATATCGTATTTGAACAACATTCCAAATAAATATATCCTTGCGCCATAGCCAAGCCCCGATACCACATCCTGCAATCGTCCGTTGCTAATGGGTTCATACTGATCGAAATTTTCCTGATACCAGGCTGTTCCGATATCTGTAAAAAGAACGCCCTGAATATTGCCCAGTTGGATGGGCGGAAACCCTAATTGCATATAAGGAATGAGCGGAAAACGAAATTCGATGTTCGTCATCGCAAAGGTATTGCCTTCCACCTCGTAATACCTTGCACCCCGCAGAGGCGTTATGAATTCCGAGAAGTAAATATCGTCCAGCGTATTGATACGAATTTCACCGTTGAAATCCCGGTTTATCCAGTTGGAGACGCCGCCAACGAAAAACGTTTGCGGGCTTTCCCCGCGGCTCAGTCCGCCGGTAAGACGAAATGCAAACGAATAATTGTCATTGAGCCGTATATATTTCCTTAAATCAGTTTTAAATGTGGTAAACTGCGGACTTTGCTCGGAATATTTTGGACTGTACGTAGCCGTCACAGCGCCCCGAAAACCATCCTTGGGTCCTGTCATACCCCATTCCGCAGTATCATGCACTAATTGCAGACCGGGCAGGAAACTGCGCAGAACACGGGGCGATTCATCGATTTGCAGATATTCCAGTTGTACGTTTAACCATTGCAACGAAAGATCGAGCCGTGTGAACTTATTGAAGGGCCGCGAAATAATGGCTGAAGCACCGTAGTTGCGATAACGCATCAAACCAAAACGACTGGTTATGTATGTTTGAGCATAATGGAATGCGTTGAATCCGTAATCGATGCGTTTCGGTAAATACCAGTAAACCGCCGTCAAATAACTGTTTCTTAAATCGAATACCAGGTTGCTTCCGATATAAATTTTATGATTACCCAAAACATCGCTGAAAGCCAGTTGAGTAAATCCCTGAAATCCCCACAATGTATTATACTGGGCTGCCCCGTTAACTAAATCCGGTGAGAATTTAACTTTATAATTGCGCACCTTGTAGTTTCCGTCGTCCATTTTATACTCTTCTTCATCCAGCTCCACATCCACTTTCTTTTCCCGTGTACGCTGATCAAGATTGGCAAATACGTAACGACTGTAATCGGTAGCTTGCGGTACTTGCAAGTCCTTTTTTATCGTATCGCCACGTGCGAAGGTTTGCGTTTTGCTCGTATCCGGTTTTTCTCTTTTTTCCTGAATATACTTGGTCGGTTTAAGTTCGACTGGTTCCAGATCGAACGGATTCTTAATCGTAAAGATATCCCAGCCGCCTTCAAAAAAAGAGGCAAATGCCATGGTTTTTGCATCTTTGTCCACATTCAATTGAAAAGCGCCTGTTAATAGATCGCTCACAGCGTAGGTTGAATCGCCTTCAAAGTTGTGAATATAGATATTATAAATACCACTCCGGTCGCTGATGAACATCATTTTTGTATTATCGGGTGAGAAAACGGGATCGGATTCTCTGGATTCGGTGTTGGTTATACGTTCTATCTGCCTTGTCTGCCGATCATAAATATAGATGTCGCTGTTCTCAAAGTCGTGCTTACTCATACTGAAATCCGACGGAATCATATCTTTCCGGATGTGCGTCCCACGGTCGGACACAAAGGCAATCTTTCTACCGTCATTGGCCCAGGCCGGATAACTTTCCGAAAAAACATCTTTGGTCAAATTATTGATAGAGTCTGTTTCCTGGTTGTAGACATACAAATCGCTGGCGCCGTCGTACATCCCGATAAACGCAATTTCATTGCCCTTAGGAGACCACGCCGCCGAGTAAACGCCGTCTAACCCGAATTTATACTGTTTATATTCTTCTTTTTTAAGATCATAAATGTATAGCGCATCCTGTTCACCCGCTTTTGCAGAGAAAGCAACTTTTGAACCATCGGGCGACCAGTCCATGCCGGGGCTCAACCAGTTGAGGTCTTCAAAATTTACCGACGATTCACCTTCAATGAGTTTCTTTGTTATTTTGTTTTCCAAAAGATCCATTAAATAGATCGATTGATTACCCTCACGATCGGATAAAAATACCATTTTGTCTCCGTTGGGGGAAAGAGCCGGACTGATATTCAGGTAGTTTTCCTGTTCCTTATGATCCGTTATGGCTCTTGCAAAATCACCGGTTTCCTTGCGTTTTGCTATATCCGGCCAATATTTTTTGCGCATGGCTTTTTGCCAATTCTCCGATAACTCTTTCATTTTGATGCCAAGGGCGGATTCAAATTCGCGTTCAATTTGAAAGCTGCCCTTGATTTTATGCAACAATTCACTGATTTTCCGATGGCCGTAAGTGTCGGCAATATATCGAAACACACTGGCGCCGCCCTGATAAGCGAGATAGTAACTAAGATAATTGATGGGAGGCAAATAACCGCTTATGGTTGCATCGCGCACGATCATATCCATACGCGTATCCCATCCCACCGAAAGATATTCCGCCATTCCCTCGGCGAACCAGGTGGGAACCGGCACAACCTGCCCGGATATGATGGATTGAATGGAACCTCCGTACAACATATCATTCATGACCGCATGCACCAATTCATGGTGGATGACGTGTCTCAACTGGGTATAAGTCCCTTCAAACGGAATGACCACGCGATTTTTGAATAATTCGGTTACACCGCCCACACCTTCCGGCAGATACGTATCAACAACGTTTGTTTGCTGGAAATCGTTATGGGATTTATAGACGATGATCGACACACGCTCCTTTAATTCATAGCGCATATCATTTTTGAGATCGACATAGGAAGATTCGGCCACATTGGCCGTAAATACAGCCAGGTCGTAAGCGCCCGGATAAAAGTATACATTAAAATGCTCGGACTGGATAAAATGCCATTCGAATTCGTTATACTGAACTTTATTTTTCCCGAATTGCTGTGCTAATAGCGTGAGGTTTAATAAAAATACTAAAACTAACGCTGAGATGATCTTATTTGTCATAACCTTTCCCCAAACTGTATATTTAAAAAGCTAAACATATTCGGTTTTACAGTCAAGCTTTCCCGTTTGTTTCCTTTGCTTAATAATTTTGTTTTTTATATATTTAGCCCTTATTTAACAAAGGTGATATCCGATTGTTTTTACGCAAACCATTTAGTTTCGGCTTATTAATTTTAACGATTTTTCTTACGTTTTTATTTTACAGATGTTCACAGCCATCCGATGATGTTATTGCAACCGATACGTTCAGTGAAATTTTTGCTTATTTAATTATCATCGAGAAAATGCCAATGTCGGATGAAAGTCGTGCCCACCTTATGCAAACCGTTTTACACCATTATGACGTAACAGTCAAACAGTTCCTTTTTACCAAACAATTTTACAAGGATGACGCCGCTTTTTGGATTAATGTTTACCGCACCGCCCAGAAACAAATGGAATCTCTGCCCGAAAACCCGAACGATTTTTTTAAGAGCTTTCATCCAAAACAGACCGATGCGTATGGCAGAAAAGATTCTTTAATGCTTTCTAACAATTAACCCCCGGGCAAGTGGTTTGTTTTAAATGAATGTTGCTTAATAATATGGGACCCCATCTGGAGCCCTTTTAATTATCTGTCCAAACCAGATGTATTCTTGACAAAAACCTTTTAATCACGCCTGATAATTCCTGATAAAACGCTTTTCTTTTAATTTTCAGAAATTTTGATTTATATAAACTGATAAACCATATGGTAAGTAAGGTTTCAATTGATTGATACAACATAACCATCGTAATGGCCCTGAAACATCGCATGCGAAGTGAGCGGTTACTTTGTCAAGATCAAACGCCGTTTGGATAAACAGGTCGCTTTTGTAATTAAAGACGTGTTAATTGGATATATCCTAATCACTTTTGGAAAGCTTTTTAAGGAGATAGTAAGACCATACAATGTTAGCTGCAGATGGTAGATAATCTTCGATGCCCAGTTGCCGTAAATAGTGATTACTGAATATTACTTGCGGAATAGAGCCTAAAACGCCTTCTTCCATCAGATGTAAAACAGGATTGAAAAACAATCCCAGGCGGTTTGAGAAGTCTTCTTTTCTCTCAATGAAATTCAATCCCGCCTGGATGTAAAGACTAATCGTCCAGGGCAGGATGCCGCCCCGGAAAATGTTAAGTTGCCGTCGTTTCTCGCCGCCGCTCAGCGGTTTGTGGATATAGTCTTTATGATAAACCGATAATGTGCGTAAACCGAAGGGCGTTAATAGCTCGCGGTCAATGCGTTGCAAAACGTCATATCCGAGTGATCGGTCAACGGGACTGAACGGAAGCGCCAGAGGGAGCAATTGATTAATCCGGAAATCGCTACATTTGTAATCATTATTGATAAAATCATAAAATCCATTTCGATCATCATTAATGAAACGCTCTTCGAATGCATGTTTAAATTTTTCAGCGGCCTTGGCAAACTTGTTTCGCAAACGTTTTTTGCCTAATTGATGACTCAGGTGTTCCAGAATCCTTAAGGCATTATACCACAATGCGTTAACTTCGAGTAAATGTCCATATCTGAAAACGCTGCCCTCGCTTGTTTTTAAAGGAATCCAACCGGTGTTTATATTCTGATCTCCGCTGAAGAGGAGACCCGACCCGGCTACATAAATATTAAAGGTCGTCCCTTTTTCAAAGTAATCGAAAATGTTTTTGAAGACCTCGAACATTTTCTCTTCGAAAAATGCTAAATCATTAGATTCCAATAAATATTCATATCCAACTTGAACATACCATAAACTCAAATCCACATGGCCATACCGGTTATTCTCTTTGAATGGGTAATTATCGGGCAACAAGCCGGAATCCAATTGATCGCCAATGTTCCTGAATATGCGTTTGAAATCATCATATTTCCTTTGTGGTAAAAATAAGCCCGGCATTGTGATAAGTACATCACGAAGCGAGGAACTGATTTCGGTCTCTGAAATCGAAATTTCCGGCGGATTGACGTCATGTTTAATTGATTTCTGAATTTGATGGTTGAGAACGTTTAACTTATTGTTAGCAAATCTCGGTTTCACAATGAGGTGGGCTCGTCTTTCATTTTCTTGCCTGTAAATCGCTTCATAGTTTAAATCGTGATCCGATATTTCGGTTGTGGAAATGAACATGTCAAATGTTTCATAAGGCTTTAAAGCAACTTGGAAAAAACCGGGATTGAATAAATCTTCGCCCTTATTTTTGTAAGTGAATTCGTCCTTGGCATAATAAAAATTATGATACCAGAGGGTGGCAGAAATAAATTCGCCTTTATTGTAATAGACATTTACTTCAGGCATTTCAGCTTTGGGCGCCCACCGCACAAAATGTTGTCCTAAGTAACTGTCGGTATTATAACCCTGGATATGGCCAGAAAGTTTGTTATTTCCACGGATGGCCAAAAACGGTTTTATGACCAGTTTAATAGGATTTCCCTGATTTCGCAGTTCATATCGAACAACCAACCAATTTTCGTCTTCCAAAAGGAACATCGTTTTTTGTAATAACCGATCCTCTATCCGAAAGCTGGATTTTGGAAAGGGATTGATTTCAAATTTTTCCAGATACTGATAGCCGTGGGGATAAATATTTTTAACATACTGATTGGTGGAAACTTCATAAACACGGTTTTCAACAAACACCGACTCTTCTAATTTTGATAAAACAACAACTTTGTTCTGCTGTTCTTCATACGGAACAACCAATAAGCCATGTGAACGGCGCGTGTTCAATCCGATGATCGTAGAAGAAGCATATGCCCCCAAACTGTTTTTCTCAATCCATTCATACTTTGTTGCCTTGGATAAGTCTTTAAGCTCCTCCCGGGAGAATGTAAATTTCATGTAATGTCCGACTCCAGATCTAATTGATTAAATCATGAAAGATTAAATCTTTTTTATAGTAACCAATAGTGATGTAAATCAAAATTATGTCTTTTATGTGATCGATTATCGTTCACTATCATTCCTGTGAAAACTCCGTCCATATTACATACATATCGGTTTGTTTTGCTTCCAAAAGCAGGTTTAATTTGTCATATCAATCTCCCGACTGAACGCTTATTATGAGTATCATACTTTGAATACAGTAAATCCGAATGCATAGAGCACAAACATCGCTTTGACATTAATCCTGCAAAATCTATGGTGTCAATTTTTGAACGTATGAAAGGTGAGCTCATTCAGAAGCTGCTCAGCGCCTCCTCTAAATCATCAAATATATCGAAAATACGATAAAGGCGAGTAAGTTCGAACATGGCGCGTACGGGCGACTGCAAACCAACAATTTTCAAATCCCCGTTTTTCATGGTCGCTTTTTTTAATCCGGCGACCATAGCTCCCAGAAAAGAGCTGTCGACAAATTCGATCTCACTCAAATCGACGACCACATTCTGGTAGCCCTCTTCTATTTTTTCTAACATCTCTTTCTTTAATTCACCTGAAAATTCAACCGTCGCACGCTTTCCATGTAGTTTTGTGATTAAAATCTTGTCTTGCACCTCAAATGAATAGTTCATAACACCTTTCTCCTTTGCTCCTGTTTCTGGCCCTCTTCGTATTTCGCTATATGAATCTTTCTGATTAAAATGGGAGGGCTAACCTCCACATGGTAATATAAACATGGATTTAACAATTGTAAATTAAGAATCCAGTGGTTGCCCGTTTTTAGTGCCTTCATTATACCTGTGGTATTATTTATACACGTAATGGGCAGTTTGTTCAATTTTTTTACTCACTCCCAACAGCATCATTTAAATCGCCGTTTCAATTAGGCGGCGCGTTCATCTAAATCTTTGTGTTTTTTCCCAATTTTATTTTTCTCAACATTTCAGGTAAGTAGTATAATGGATCCTCCGGCAATGAAATTTGAAATAATTCACAAAATCGGCTCACATCTGCGGTGAATTTGACCACCTCGGCTTCTCTGGGCGGATCGATGATCACCCGGCTCTTTCCGTTTGTTAAATGCACAATGCGATCCGCCAAATCGAATAAGGTCGTGCCCTTACCGCTGCCAATATTAATCGGTCCTGGATGTTCTCTCGGCAAGTCGATGGAATGGACTAATGCTTCCATCACAATGTGTACCGATACAAAATCAATTACCTGTTGACCGCCGTAAATATGTATATCATCATGGTGCAACGCATTATTCACAAAGATCGGGATAACGCGGTCAAAATCGCGCTCTCCATATACATTTGCCAATCTCAGAATCACCACTTCGTAAGCTTGCATATTCTGGAATACACGACAGAAGGTTTCGCCGGCCGCTTTACTTGCACCGTAAGTATTCTTCGAAGCGAGTGCATGGTCCTCATCCACCGGCAGATAACGGGCTTCGCCATAAGCCTCGCGTGAGGATGTAAAAATAAGCCGTTTTATTCTTTCAGCACGTGCGGCTTTGAGTACATTAAATGTGCCGTATACATTGGTCTGAAATGCGTAGTCCATATCTTCTACGGCGCCCATAACATTACTTTGAGCTGCCAAATGGAAAACAACTTGTCGGTTTTTAAACAGGTTTCTTATTGTGTCGTAATCCCGAATATCCGCTTCATGAAAGGTGATCCGTTTCGAATCAATATGACTGGCAATGTTATCCATTTTACCGCGGTAGAGATTATCAATTACGGCGATCTCATGGCCCTCTTCAACCAGGCGATCCACAAGGTGGCTTCCAATGAACCCGGCGCCTCCGGTTATAACGATTCGCATACGTCTCCCTTTTTATGTGCTAAAATGATAAATTTCCCTATTGCCGCTCATCAATACGCTTATTCATCCGGTCGTACAACGGCCCGTTTTAAATTCATATTAAAGGGAATTTATTGCAATAAAATATTCGTATTACCCGAAAAAAATATTCGGATATTCTGGCCAATTCTTAATCAATTCGAAACGAAAGGGCGCCGGAGATAATTTTGCAAATTACGCTGTGAAGTAATAAAATTGTACTTTAGAACATTGTTTTAAAGTAAAAAACGATCTAAAAAGTCCTAATCCTTTAAGTGTATAGGTCGATATTGAGAGTAATGCAAACGAAATAAAAATTATTATAAATAATGAAAAAGATTTTCATACTCATTTTACTGATCGTAGCGGTTGCCATGCCGCAGGATCGCCGTCGCGTCGGTTTGATCCCGTTCCAAAATGAAGGAAATCAAAGCAGGTATGACTGGGTTTCTTATGGTTTTGAATACCTGTTACACAATAAATTATCGGTCATATCCAGCTTTTTTATACCGGATAAATCGACGTTTGACGAAGTGCTTCAGCGGGCCGATTTCGGTTCCGAGCCTTTAGACCAGCGTATGATTTACCACATCGGTAAGTATGCCAATGTCGAAGTAACCATCTCCGGAAATTACACCGTTAAAGGCAATATACTCAATCTTAAAGTAACTTACAGCAATGCGCTTAAAGGCGAACCGTTGATCACGACAAACTACAATGAACCACTCTCCAATCTCTTTGATATTAACACGAAAATTGTGAATGAATTGATTAATCTTGCCGGAATTGGCCTGACGTCCAATGAGAATCGCCTGTTGAATTTACGTATCACAAATTCCATAAGCGCGTTTGAAAACTTTATCAAAGCTTACATCGAAAACGAAAAGCGTGATGGGCGAATCGAAAAAGTGACCAGTTTATTCAGACGCGCCATTCGCGAAGACCCCAAATTCTGGGAAGCGTATTACAATTTGGGTATTGTTTATTTCAACAACAACCAATACAGCTTGGCTCTTGAACAATTTAACAAGGTTATTGAAGCCCTGCCTAAGTTTGATAAAGCTTATTACGGGCGCGGCCTGATTTACGAGAATAAAAAACAATACCAAAAAGCCATTGAAGACTTCAAAACCGTAATCGAGTTCAATCCGAATGATTATAAAACCTACCACCGTCTTGGGAAGCTTTACCGGGCCGCAGAGAATTACGAACAAGCCGTAAAACAATTGGAGAAGGCGAAAGATCTTAATCCCAATCACGCACCGATCCATTACCAATTGGGCAATGTCTACTACGATCAGGATAAATATCGTCAATCCATTGATCATTATCGCAAAGCCGTAAAACTGGACAACGATAATCCCGACTATCACTTAAAATTGGGAGACGTTTATTATCGCTCACAAATTTACTATAGCGCTATCAATGAGATCAAAACCGTTCTCTCCATACGTCCCAATGACGCTATTGCGAATTTTCTTTTCGGGATTACGATTTACAAACAGGCGGTTTTGGAAGAACTGGTTGACGCCTTTCTTGATATCTTAAATCCGTCCAATCCTGAAAACAGTCAGCGGAACAATGAAGACAGAGAATTCAATAAAGATACGGGTATCGATCCCGTGGCAAAGCGTCAGGTATATCTGGACATGGCCGAGTCTTTTAAAAAAGCCATTGAGGCCAGACCGAATTTCTTAGAGGCCTCGTTTAATTTGGCTCTGACTTACCATGAGATGGGCGAATACGAAAATGCAGAACGTTATTACAAAGCTACGATACAGATCAATTCTGAAGTTCCACGTGTGTATATAAAACTCGCCGAACTTTACACTGATATGGGCGAAAAAGATAAGGCGATCGATACCTATCATCGTCTCTTTTATATCGATCCCGCTTATTTTGTCCATAAACCGACGTTGGGGAAGGAACACCAGTATATTAACATCTTTGAACGATTTAAGAGCGAATTGGTGGAAAAAGTGCAGGAAGATCCCAATAATCCTAATAACAATCTTATTCTGGCCAAAATTTTCAAAGCGCGGGGCAATTTCGGGAAAGCGGCGAATCTGTTACGGAAAGTATTGGCTTTAACGCCGAATAATGACGAAGCAAAAAATTTACTAAATCAGTTGCAGGCGCAGCGTCGTTAACGCTATTACAACAATGGTTTGATCGTTTTGCTTATTTCTCCAACCTCCGGAAATCGAAACGCTTCATGCTTACTGAAAATGAGTTGATCATTTAAAAATACGTTAAAATTTCCGTTGGATCCTTTTAAAAGCTCGGTATTCAAATTTAAATCATTTTTTATTTCATCTGCCACCCGGGCAGCCGTATCATAGTAGTTTCAAACCACACAATATTCAATGTAAACCTGAGGCATTTATCTCTCCTTTGTGACTCATTTTTTTATACGATCTTCATAATACTCGAAAGCTTGGCGAATATCGCCGATATTATCCGAACCGAATTTATCCAGGAAAGCATTAGCCACAACCGTTGCGGTCATTGCTTCCGCAATAACGGCGCAGGCCGGCACAGCCGTAATGTCGCTTCGCTCTTTATGGGCTTCAAAAGACTCCTTTGTTTTAAAGTCGACCGAGTGGAGCGGTTTCATCAAAGTGGGAATCGGTTTCTTCATGACGTGGAGAACAATGTCCTCACCGGTCGTCATTCCGCCCTCAATACCACCTGAATTATTGGTTTGCCGGTAAAATCGTTTCTCTGCATTATCATAGAAAATTTCATCATGGAATTGCGATCCCGGTTTATGGACATCAAAAAATCCACTGCCCACCTGTACACCCTTCACCGCCTGAATCGACATAAGAGCGCCCGCCAGCTGACTGTCGAGTTTACGATCCCAGTGCACATAACTGCCAAGTCCCGGGGGAACATTGCGAACCC
Organism: uncultured Calditrichaceae bacterium; assembly: GCA_964542915.1. Classification (GTDB taxonomy): domain Bacteria; phylum Calditrichota; class Calditrichia; order Calditrichales; family Calditrichaceae; genus CAZIVP01. The sequence continues at coordinate 363,034 of CAZIVP010000002.1, forward strand.
TCACCTGGAAGACGCCGCCCACGGTATCCCCGCTCCGTTTCCGGCTGCGAATATGTTCCATCATCAATTGTGTTGCTTCGTTATCGAGACAGCGCACGGGAGACTGATCAATCGCTTCATTCATATCTTCCGTTTGTTCCTTAAGACGCCGGTTGACCGTTTCCATATCCGCCTTTACTTCACCGATCTGAATTACATGCGAAAAAATCCGTATATCGAATGTTTCCAGCAACTGTTTCACAAAACCACCGACAGCCACACGCATAGCAGTCTCACGCGCGCTCGAACGTTCCAGCACATTGCGTAAGTCATCGAACGCGTATTTCAATCCGCCGGACAGATCGGCATGACCCGGCCGCGGTCGAGTCACCTCGCGTCCTTCTCCAGGCGAATCGATCGCCATAATCTCCTGCCAGTTTTCCCAATCTTTATTACGCAGCAAAAAGCTGATCGGACTGCCAACGGTTTTGTTGTGGCGGATACCGGATAAAACCTCAATCCGGTCTTTTTCAATTTTCATACGGCCGCCCCGGCCATAGCCCTGCTGCCTTCTGGACAATTCATTATTTACTCTCTCAATATCGATAGTAAGGTTGGCTGGCATGCCCTCTAAAATAGCTGCGAGCCCCGGTCCATGCGATTCACCGGCGGTTAAAAAACGGATCATTGCCGCTCTCCCTGAAGCTTGCCTAATTCGCGGATGCGTTGCAGTGTCTTTCGGACAACATCTTGCAAAGCTTCTTCCCTCCGCGTAAATCCGGAAGCATGAAAATGGCCGCCGCCTCCGAACTCCTCTGCAATCCGTCCCACATTCACGCCATTTTTGGAACGCAGCCCCACGATTACCTCTTTATGGGCTTTCTCCACAAAAACCGCGAATATTTTGGAACGGCCGTCTTTTCGCATTAAGTCTATCAAACCATCAATATCTTCGAGCGCCAGATTATAATTTTGCATCTGCTTACGGTTAATCGCTAAAAACGCCGTCGAACCATTCACTTCGACATGGCCTAATAGTTTGCCCCAGGCTTTAAGTTGCCTGTGATTGCCTGTTTCGTAAACACGGGCATATATTTCGGAAGGATTGACGCCCAAATCGGTAAGTTCGGCTGCCATCCGAAAGGTGTTGCCCGTTGTTCGCTCAAACCGAAAATTACCCGAATCGGACATCACGCCGGTATACAGGGCCTGTGCCATAGAACGATCAATCGTTATCTTATTAATCTTGAAATAATCGTATAGCATTTCTGCAGTGGAGGCTTTATTGACATCGACAATATGTAAATCTACCCACTCTTGCTCCACCGGATGGTGATCGATACATACTTTATACGCATCGCTGCTTTTGATGGGATTATACAGGTAATCCAGGCGATCCAGTGCGCTGATATCCAGAATCACTATGACCTCGGCTTCCTCGATCATTGTCTGGCGTTGTATTCTGGATCGTTTGTTAATTGCTTCACGGGTATTTAAAAAATGGTATTTCTGGGGAGGATCGCCCGGAAGAAATACCTGGCAATCCTTCCCTGCCCTCAATATATAACGGCGCAACGCAATGACGCTTCCAACCGCATCGCCGTCGCTATGTATGTGGCTTGTTAAAATAAAGGATTGGTTTTCTTGGATGATTTCATGGAGTTGTTTATATAGTGCTTCCATTGCATGAATCCCGTAATCTTCCTTATTAATCGGATTTCATAATAATCCGAATGGTCGCTTGCTCATTTCGTATATTAATGTGATTCGAACACGTTGGTTTACTCGATTATTCCAGACTACAAACCAACCGTTTTGGGCTGCTTTCAGTATTACCGTAATAACTTGATCTTTTCGATAATGCCCGCCACCATCTCTTCCGTAGAAGCCTTGCCGCCCAGATCCGGCGTCAGATAACGTTTTTCGGACAAAAACAGTACCAGCGCCGCCTGAATGCGATCGGCGGCTTTATTTTCATGGAGATGACGCAGCATCATATTAGCTGATAAAATGGTTGCGATAGGGTTGGCGATGCCTTTGCCGGCGATATCGGGAGCGCTGCCGTGCACAGATTCGAATACCGCCACTTCATCCCCAAAATTAGCTCCGGGTACCACGCCCAGACCTCCGACAAGCCCGGCCGCAAGGTCGGAAATAATATCCCCGTATAGATTGCCCAATACCACAACATCAAATTGTTCGGGATGCATGACCATTTGCATGGCACAATTATCCACGATAATCTCTTTATAACCGATATCAGGAAAATCGGCCGCCACACGGCGAACACTTTCGAGGAACAACCCGTCGCTTTTCTTCATAATATTGGCTTTATGAACGGCGTGCACCATTTTCCGCTGATGTTTTTGCGCCCATTTGAAAGCAGCCTTGGCAATTCGGGTGGAAGCGCGTTCCGTAATAACCTTTAAACTCTGGGCCACACCCGGTGCAATCTCGTATTCAAGGCCGCTGTATAAATCTTCGGTGTTTTCTCTGAAAACGACCATATCCACGGGATTGTTATGAAACGAAATCCCAAGAGCGGAACGCACCGGTCGCACATTGGCATATAAATCCAGTGATTTACGCAGCCCGACGTTAACCGATTGGAAACCACCCCCAATCGGGGTCGTCAACGGCCCTTTGAGAGCTACCTTGTGCTTCTTTATCGATTCCAGCGTATCCTCGGGTAATGTTTCTCCGTACTTTTCAACCGCGCTGCTACCTGCATCCACGATTTCCCAGTCGATTACGACTCCGGCCGCCTGCAACACTTTCCTCGCCGCCGATGTCACTTCAGGACCTATACCGTCGCCAGGTATCAGTGTGATATGATGTGTCTTATTTTTCTGAGCCATCGATTAAATTCCGTGGTTAGATATTTTGTATTGGAATTCAAGTAATTTTTTAAAATGTTTAAGATACCCAAAATTCAAAATGGTTGCAAATTATAAACCGTAATACCGCGGGGGAGAAAAATTAGAACTTTGCAGGGCAAATTTTTATATTCGGAAATGTTAAATGCAAACGGGTTTTGGAATGAAAGTAATCGAACATATTGCTAAAGCAAACGAAACCTTGTTAAGCTTCGAAATTATCCCGCCCAAGCGCGGCGGTAATATTAAAAGTATATTAAAAATTGTGGACGAAATAGCGCAGTTTAATCCCCCCTTCATCGATATTACCAGTCATGCCGCGGAAGCCATTTATGAGGAAACGCCTGAAGGCATCCGGCGCAAAGTAAAACGGAAGCGGCCCGGTACATTGGGCATTTGTGCGCTCATTCAAAATAAATATAACATTGATGCCGTTCCCCATGTGCTCTGCCAGGGCTTTACACGGGAAGAAACCGAAGATTTTCTCATTGATCTGCAATATCTCGGTATCGAAAATTTGCTAGCCATACGCGGCGATGAGAGCAATTACAAGAAGCCTCTACGCAACGGAAGAAGCGCTAATGTTTTTGCGGTAGATTTGGTTAAACAGATTAACGACATGAACAAAGGGCGTTACCTGGAAGAGGAGTTGCTCGATGCGGAGTCTTCAGATTTCTGTATTGGTGTGGGCGGCTATCCCGAAAAACATTTCGAAGCGCCCAATTTGGATTTTGATATTACTTGCCTCAAAGAAAAGATAAATGCAGGAGGTGAATATATTGTAAGTCAGATGTTTTTCGATAATCGCTTCTATTTTGATTTTGTCGAAAAATGCAGGCAGGCAAATATCCGGGAGCCCATTATTCCGGGTATAAAGATTATAACATCCCGTAAACAGCTCAAAACGATTCCAAAACATTTTCATGTGGATTTACCCGCAGAGTTAACCGCCGAGATTCAGGAAGCCAAAGATGAGCATGTTTTGGAAATTGGAGTAAGATGGGCTCAAAAACAAGCCGAAGAATTGATCAATCAAAAGGTGCCCGCCATCCATTTTTATATTATGCAAAATTCGCGCCCCATAAAGATGTTGATGGATCGCATGTCCGCTTAACGCTGCACTAAACGATAATAACTCTCTATAAGACGACGGTTCGTGGCGTCCCAACTACGATCGGCCACACTGTCCAAAGCATGTTGGCTCATTTTCTCTCGTAGCGAACCATCTTTGAGTAGCGTAGCAATATGAGACGCCAGATTTTGCGGGTGGTTGGGTTTTGCAAGCAAACCGTTGTAACCGTCGGTGATTAAATCCATTACGCCTCCTTTTCGGACGCCAATCGCAGGCAAACCGGAAGCGAAGGCCTCCTGTACCACATTCCCGAATGTTTCCGTTGTGGATGGAAATACAAAGATATCCGAAGAAGCATACATTTCCGAAAGTGCTTCGCCATCTAAATAACCGGCACAATAAGCTTCGGGGAGTTCCCGTTTCACATCATCCAACATGGGACCATTCCCTACAAACACCATCTTAAAGCGATAATCCCGCGTCTGTAAAATTTTGTTGGCCTGCACTAAATCGTCAATATCCTTCTCCTTAACAAGCCGTCCGACAAACAATAAGACCGGATCCAGATTAGGGCTTATCTTTTTACGTAAATCTTCATTCCGGTATTGCGGGCAAAAATGCTCCAAATCGATTCCACGCTCCCATAACTCCAGATGTTTGATGCCGGCGCGTTTCAAAATACGTAGAGCGCTTCGCGTCGGCGCGTAGGTGACCGAGCACTTATTATGAAACCATCGTAAAATTTGCCATCCGAGGCGCTCCATGGCCTTAAATCCGTAATATGAAAAATAGGGAACCCAATGCGTATGGTAGCTGGCGACGACCGGCCTACTGCGTTTTTTAGCGTAGCGAATGGCATACAAACTCAGTAGCGTAGGAGCGGCCACATGAATAATATCAGGATTAAATCGATCCAAATCTTCCCGCGGATTGTCAATGATTGGAATGCTGACCTTATACTGAGCATATAGCGGAAACGGAACGGAATACATCTTACGAACTTTGGAGGCCCAAAACACGTTGTTTTCCGGTTTAAAAGGGGAATAAAAACGATAATCAATCTTTTCTTTTTCCAGAGTTTGAATGAGGTGGTTAAAGGTGTGGCTCACGCCATCCGTATTGGGATACAAACTTTCCGTAAAGAATGCAATTCGCATAGTTTGGCCTGTATTACACTAAGGCGATCGCAGCGAACGCAGCCCCCAATCCGAGAATGGCACCGGCTAATACATCGGAAGGATAATGGACTCCCAAAACTATACGGGATATCCCAACCATCAGAGCCCATATGAATACGAATACTAATACAGCCGGAATAAAATAACTAAGCACTCCGGAAACCAGAAAGGCTCCTGCGGTGTGGCCCGACGGAAAACTGAATTTATCGGGCGGCTTTATCAAAAATTTCACGCTTCCATGGACTTCAAAGGGCCTGGGTCGCTTCACACTGCGTTTCACTAAAACATACAGAGGCAATTCTAAGACAAACGCCATTAACGTGCAAATTAAAATGTTCAGACCCGTTTGCAAATTTAATAAAATTAAGAGCGCTACGAGCGGGCCATATAAATAACCGTCGCCGCTCCGTGAAATCCAGTACATAAAAGCCACGAATAAACGCCGGCTCTGAGCCGCATATATCGGATACGAAAATCTTCCGTCCCAGCGATTAATATGTTCAACCATGGCATTAATCATTACACTTACTCCTCTTTTCTAACATTGCCAGCATACAATCACAATGTTAGCGTAAGGTTAAATAAAGGTGAATTTTAGATGAAGGCTCCCAACTCGCTAAGACAGAGGTTGACTTTAACTTACCGGCTATCGTATCACTTCTCATAAAAATAATTAATACGCTCGCCTCGAACGGATTTCAAAATCGAGATTCTGCTTTTCAGTATATGTTAACCTTTCGTTCCATCCGTTATACAATCCTATTCTGTTTTATAAATGAAAGCATGACCGTACATAAGAATTATCAATGTGTTCTTTAATACACAGTTCAATTCGAATTGCGCTCCGACAACCACCATTCGGTTTATTATAAAGACAAAAACAACGATGAAAAGGGAGAGGCCAGTCTCCGGAAACATGCACGCTATAAAATCATACCCGTTATGCGGTTTAATTATGAAGAAATAAATGAGTGCGGATCGACTGTTGCCCGTTATACCTAACGTTTGTGCATTCCAAAATTCGTTTACGCTCAATCGATTATTGCAAACGATAGCCCCAGGGCGCCGCCGATAAACAAACCATAACTAAAACCGGTCAGACCTTTGCCCGAAAGAAACCAGGGTCTCGCCTGTTTCCGGAGCTCTTCCACATACAGACGGTCCACTTCATCCAGTTTACGGGCATAATCATCGACCATCGTATCGAGAGTATCCGAATTCTTCTGCATGAGTAAAGCAACCGAATCCTGGATAAAAAGCTGTCGGGTAAGATTTTTAATCAAACTATCAGCTGCCGCGCGCCGACGGTCGATCAGCGTGTTTGTGGAATCTAACGCAGCGCGCAATCGCCGTACGTGTTGGCGACAATCTTGTAAATCTTCTTCGCAGGATTGCAGAGCCTCGATCAACGCTTCATTATCCGGTTGATGGTTATCCGGAGCGTCCTGGGGCGGAAGTCCCGCCTGAACACACAGCGCCGTCGACAAAAGGATTACTAAGACCAGGGACCGTATCATCACACCTCCAAGAGTCGATACCCATTTATTTCGATATTGGCAATTGTATCGGACGCGCGCGGTTCATCCTCAACAATTTGTCCCGATTGTGATCGAACCATTCGATCGAGCAATTGCTTACGTTCCGCGCTTTTTTCTTCAGAGCTTTCAAGAAAGGCGTCGGCGTCCCTGATTAATTGCTCGTTTAAAGCAATACGATCATTCAGCTCGGCGTCAATTAAATCAATCTCGGTGCGGTATTCTTCGCCTTTTTTGGCCAGTTTCTTCCTTTGCTCACGAAGGGTCTCGATGATTTTTTTATTGGCGGTTACCGCCTCGTAGCGATTTTTTTGTTTTTCTTTAAATTTTGCCATGGCTTCGTTATGTTCGGCGATTTTCTTTTCCACGTCGAATGCGTTTTTTAATTTCCGTCCGACCAGAAAAGCGCCCAAAAGGCTGCTTGCAATCGCCAGACCAAATCCCAACTTGGGACTCTTGGGTATAACAAATTTAAAAATGAGAAAGATCGCCACGAGTACCGGTATTGCAATTATGATGATATCGATCCAGGTATCGAACGAACTAAAAATGCCCATCAAATGTCCTCCTCATCGTCGACAATTTTCAGTCGATCGGAAATAGACGGTTTGGTTTGTGTTTCCGTTCCAATGATGCCCTCTTCCATTTTCTTCTTTTCAACATAATGCTGGTCCTTTTTGTACCGGCGTACCGTATAACTACCGGCAAGGCCAAACACGACGCCTGCCAGAGAGATCAGTCCGGTTTTCATGTTATCCATGATTTCCACCAGCAGAGCGGCTTGCGGCGTTCCGGTATTGAAAAATGCCAATATTGCAAAAGCAACCCAAATAAGCGCTAAAAATATTAGTAGAATCATAGAGTATGTGAGTATGGTAAATAAAAAGTCGGGATACCCACTGGAATTCTTTAACAACCAGGAACTGGGTTTTCCCCGGAACGTATTCATGGAAGCCTCCGGTTATTGTTTAACAAACGATTCGATACCGTCCGCAATGGCATTGACCATTTTCTGACGGTAGGTTGATTCTTGTAGTAATTGCAATTCATCGGGATTGGTCATAAAACCTAATTCCAGTAAGACGGCGGGAGGTAACGTTTTATGAATCCAGGCCAGGGTGCGACCCAACTGCAACGTGGTGAGTTTACCCTCGTGATTTAGCACCACATCAGCCTTTCGGCATTGCTTTGCAATGTGTGCAGCCAATTGATCGCCCTGCTGTGATTCGCGGCTGTAAATCCCATAAAACCCGCGCACCGATTCATGGGCCACATATGTTTGTTTGGCTTCATCCCAACTGGCGGCCACATTACAGTGGATCGATATGATAGCGTCGAATGCCGGATGCCCTTCACGATGGTGGGCGTTGATCAAACGACAGCGCGTGCGCAAAGGCGGTACATTGCTATCGGTTTTGCGCGTGGTTAAAACCGTGTGGCCTCGTGATTTTAATTCTGCATTCAGATCCTGTGTATAGACGAGATTTAGATCCTTTTCCAATATATTATTCCAGGCGGCGCCGCTATCGGAACCGCCATGCCCGGCATCGGTGCAAAGAATTGCCATAGCTCCTCCCCGATCCAAATATATGATTTAGAAACATCGTTTCAAATTATTATAATTCCCTTAAAATTTTTAAATTACATCAAATCTTCAAGGCATTGCAATAAAAAGATATCAGGATGCTTAACTTGGGTAAACCAGAAATCTGACAACTAAAATGCAATCGTATTGGTGATTGTATATTTTTCCGAATCATTTCAGTCATTGAACATTTTAATTTGGAAATTATTTGTTTTTGGAAGTTTGTTATTTGATATTTTCTGCCGTTAAAAACAAAAATTTCATTTTAAGGAATCTATTAAATCGGTTTAAATACCTGCATCTTTGATTTGCTGCAATCGCCTGAGAATAGCGCGGATTATTCCTTTGTCGAGCATCTCAGGCCGGTGACCGCTGCAAAAACGCTCGCCGCCTGCACAATGGGTAAGTACCGTTTTAACTGCAGCAGTGATGCATTCATAATAAAATCTTCTTCAGCCAGCTTCCGGGCCGTTTCGTTGGGCATGTAATGGAAGTCCCTCCAATAGCGTTCTTCCGCCAGGCGGTAGAATTCTACAACTTCATCGTTATATTCAACTCAGATCTATCCAATTACCCTTCGAATGCATTTACTGCCATAAGGATATTCCTTTGATCGGACTGCATCGCCTTTGTGTAATTTCGGTAAAAAGGCGACCAGCTCGTCGATATCTTCGCGATCTTCGCGCGTGGGGGTTGCTTCTGTCATATTGTAACAGCGGCCAATAACAAACGCTGCATCTCCTTTGTTAAATTAGCCTCGTTTGCTATTGCCGTCTGGATTACAGGCATACACCAATCTCGTGTTTTAAAGCATTGCAAAATCTTCAGTCGCAACGGGTTAACTTGTATCGGTTTTTTTTAAAAAAACATCTTATCCGGTTTATCCTTAAGACGCCTCATCGTCTTTATCAGATGGACGACTTTTACGAAGGCCGATACTTTCTGCACGTGCTATGACGGCATTTCCGAAACGATCGATCAATAAATCCTCCAATCGATTTAAGGCATCGTCCCGGTTATGGCGTTCATCAAACAAGGAGAGCTGCCGCCCCTCGGGCATCTGAAATCCGCTGATGCCGACGCCTAATAAACGAACCTTGCGCGGGCTCATATAATTTTGATCGAACAATTTTTTTACCGTTTGGTAAATGGTTCGGGTGCTGTCTGTGGCGGACGTTACGGTCTTGTTTCGCGTTACCGTATCAAAATTATCATAGCGAAGTTTTAAATGAATGGTTCGTCCTTTTAACTTCTGCTTGCGGAGACGATAACCTACTTTGTCGGCCAGTAAGAACAACGTATTGTATATCCGATTTTTGTCGTAGATATCATTTCCGAATGTGTGTTCATTACTGATGGATTTTACTTTAGACTCCACGGAAACTTCCCGTTTATCGATGCCGTGAGCCAAATTGTAAAAGTGTTCCCCGGATTTACCCAGTTTTTTCCGTAACGTCTCCGGTGGAAACTGCGCAAGATCGCCGATGGTGCGAATACCCATGGCTTGCAGCGACTGTTGTGTTCGTTGACCGGCGCCCCATAATCGCGCTATGGGTAAAGGGTGCAAAAACGACCCGACCTGATCGGGTGCAACAACGACCAAACCGTCCGGTTTGTTCAGATCGGAGGCGATTTTTGCAAGATACTTGTTGGGCGCCACGCCCACAGAGGCCGTCAATTGTTGTTCGGACCGGATAGCATCTTTAATTTTATGAGCAATCGCTTCACCGTCTCCAAACATGCGGACACTACCCGTAACATCCAAAAACGCTTCATCGATCGAAACCGGCTCAACCAGGTCGGTAAATCGGTAAAGAATTTCCTGAATTTCCGTGCTGATTTGCTGGTACAGCTTGCCGTTGGGTGGGATAAAAATTCCGTGCGGGCAACGGCGATATGCCTGGCTTATAGGCATCGCCGAATGGATTCCGTAAACGCGCGCTTCATAGGAACAGGTCGAAACAACGCCGCGGCCTTTGCCCTCTTTGGGATCTGCGCCCACGATAACGGGCTTCTCCTTTAAATGCGGATGTTCACGTTGTTCTACCGCCGCAAAAAACGCATCCATATCTACATGTAAAATGACCCGCACCATCGACATACCCTGTATTGCCCCTGTCATACGGGATTCGTTTTGGATTTCATGATTCGCTCTTTCCCGCTTTCTTCCTGCCTATCCGGTACGCAGGATCATCAAAGATATTTATTAGCATTTCCAATATGACCGAGACGTTTTTATACCCTGTAGGTTTGCTTGAAAAAAAATAAGAAATTTTATATCATATACAAAGCTTAAATAAATCTATCATCATTTTAATTTTACAGAACGGTTTAGGCGCGTTACGAAAATGAAACGAACATTTGCGCTGGTATTTATATCCCTATTCATCAGCCAAAATGCTTATCCGCAAATTATCGAAGACGTCGCGCGTCTGGGCAAAATCAAATTTCCCCCGGCCGGCGACGAAAACTTCATTCATTCCGATGTTTGGGGATTCACCCGGGATGGACGTGAATATGCCGTTTTAGCGCGTAGCGAAAGCGGGGTTTCCATAGTTGACGTTACCGACCCGGCGCATCCGGTAGAAGCGTCGTTTATCCCCAAACCAGCAAATACCCAACGTTTATATCACTGTAAACCGTATAACGGTTACATCTACGCCGTCATGCGGCCCGGCCCTCTGCAAATCATTGACGCACGCGATCCTTACAATGCAACGACCGTTAAAGAATATTCTGAAAACTTTAGCGAATGTTACAGTATTATAATCGCCGACAGCATTGCCCATTTGACGGATGTTGTCAGTGCAACGGAAGGGGTAAGCCATATTATGCTCGATATAAGCGATCCGGAAAATCCTGTTGAAGTGGGAACGTGGCACCGAAGCTATCATCATGTTTTCGTTCGTAACGACACTTTGATCGGCTTTGCCCTCAAAGGCGAGGTCGATTTGATCGATATTTCCGATCCGGCCGGCCCCGATCGCTTCATGACGTTTAATGCCGGAGATGATTGCCACAGCGGGTGGTTAAACGACACCGGCACGATCCTGACAACCGACCACGAAAATCCCGGCGGCCATCTTAAACTCTGGGACATTAGCAACGATCCGCCGACGCTTATCGATGAATTTTTAACACCGACGAATAACGAAGGTGAAACCGCCATTCACCATTCCCGTTGGTACGGCGACCGGATTTATACATCGTACTGGCAAGACGGCTTCCGTGTGGTTGACGCCTCAAATCCAACCAATTTACTACAAGAGGCCGTTTACGATACCATCGATCCCAATCAGGACGACGCCCTGTACCGCGGCAACTGGGGCGTATATCCCTATGCTCCTTCCCGCAATGTTTATGTATCTTCGCCAAGCGAAGGCTTGTGGATTCTGGATTACCAGCATGACGGACCGGGTATCCGGCATGATCCGATTAAAGCGATTGCCGGAGGCAGTGCCAAGGTGCGTTTTAAATTTCAACATTTAAACGGCGGTCTCCCCGATAGCACACAGTCTTACATATATTGGCGTCATAACCACGACGCGACCTGGCAAAAGACCGCCGGCTTCATAAGCGCCGGCGATTCCAGCTACTTTTTTGAAATCACGCCCGAAGAAGGCAGTGTCTATCTCGATTATTATTTGAAAATCGAAGGCACACAGGGCCAGTGGACGCGAGTGCCGGGTCTCGCGCCGGACCTTGATTATTACCGCCTGCACATCGGGGACGACCCGTACATCGACGATTTATACATCAGTGAGGTATCCGACGCCGCCAGCACGGCAGGCGAGTTTTTGGAGATTCATAACCGAAGCGACAGCGAATGCAATCTAAACCAGTTTAAAATTGTACAATATGGCGCCGGATCGGACGGAAATTACAATACGGCCGAATTCATCTTTGATATCGATTCGGATGCAGTATTGCAGGATGCTGACACGACCGTACCGGCCAACGGTTTTTTAATCATCGGGCGCGGCGTTTCGCAGACGGAATTTGAAGGCATTTGGGGCGCTTTGCCCGAAGAAGCCCATTATAACAGTGGTGCGGATTCGCTTGAGTTTGGCGGCCAAGCCCAGAAGCGCTGGATTCTGTTTTCAGGCGGCAATTTCGATCAACCCGACGGACTCATTGTGGACGATAGCCAATTGGCCATCGCAGGTGCACAGAATCGCTCTTACCAAAACAGGCCGGGGCACTGGAAAACAACCGATTATCAAAGCGCCAATCCCGGTTTTTTGGATAACGATCAATCCCTGCCGGTAGAATTAATTGCATTCAAAGGCGCTTATGAAAAAAATCATGTTTTATTGCAATGGCAGACGCGTTCCGAATTCAATCATCTCGGATTTAATATACTACGGCGATGCGAATTTACCGAACAATATACTCCTATTGCCTCTCACCGGAACAACGACTCTTTAAAGGCGGTGAACAATGGCGCCTTCGGTAAACAATATCATTATCGTGATTTTAACCTTACAGCGAACGCTCGCCACCATTATATTCTGCAAGCGGTCGATGTGGATGGCTCCGTGAGCGAATACGGTCCCGTTACCATTGACGTTGATGCTCGATCCCCGGCAATCAATGCGTTTCGATTATCGCATCCCTATCCGAATCCGTTCAATCCCTCCACGCAGGTAGAAGTCGACTTTCCGGATCAACACAAACCCATTAGCGCGGAGATCACGATCTACAATTACCGGGGGCAGATGGTAAAGCAATTATTTAAGGGATTGCTGTATTCCGGTAGTTATCGCTTTCAATGGCATGGTCGCAATGAGGAGGGCAAAGCGCTGCCTTCGGGGCTTTATTATTTACGATTCCATAGCGCCGATTTCAATACAATGCGCAAGCTGTTATTGTTGAGGTAAATGATTCTATAACCCCGCCGTTACCCCATTAAATTCGATCTTATCGCCTACGGCGTGAAACCGCACACGACTGTTGAATCTGGCATATAACATGGCTGCCGTAACTGCGCCTGTGCAATGGGATGGAATAATGCGTTTAAAATCAAGCTCATCCAGTTTCGCGATGGTCCAATCGATTCGATCTTTGGGCGCATTTCGTAAATGAAATCCGCCGAAAATCGTATGGATCCGGTTCTCACCGGTAATTTCACGCGCATAATGGATTGTGTTTATGAGACCGGCATGTCCGCAACCGGTCATAATAACCAGACCCTCTTCGGTTTTAACCACCAGAGCCTGCTCATCCTCAACCGTATCTTTGCTTTCCGTTACACCGTTTTCGGTTTTCCAGAACGGATCATCCACCGTTTCCTGTTCAAAACGTCTCGGAATCATTCCGGTTAAAATGATATTATGATCGAGTTGGAAGGGGCGGTTATTGAACAGGAAGCGCGCTCCGGCCCGTTCATATTCGGTTTGTCGTAGCGGCGCGCCTATCAAGCGCCGCCCGGATTTTCTGCTAAACCGTTCCACAAAGATGCCCGGTAACGCATAAACCCGGGCGCTGTTGGTTTTCAAATAATCGATTAATCCACCCATATGATCATAATGGCCGTGGCTGATGACTACGCCGTCCAGATCATCAAGATCGATATTCAATGCCTCGGCATTCTCTAAAAACAAACCGGTTTGACCTGTGTCAAATAAAAGCCGGTAATTATGTGCTTCAAGCAGTGCGGAGAATCCGTGTTCGGCCTTTAAGCCGGATTTAAATACCTGGTTATCGCTCAGGAGTGTAATGTGCATGCGTGGCGTTCCCGCTTAAAATTAATATCGATTGTCATTTCCGGCGGGCAATATAAGAGAAAGCACGCAAAGTTTCAATGATTACGGGATGAAGTCTTGCTTACGATGGGTTGGCAACGCTTTCCTCATTCACTCTTGTTACGATTTTTCTGTTGTTTGAGGCCTTCCACAACGCTTGATGCAATTTCACGAATCCGTTCTTCGCTGAGGTTCGTTGGACGTTTATTATCTTCGGATTGCAGCGTTTCTGCTGTATGGCACTGGCCACGGGTTTTAAGAGCAAATCGGCTTCGCTGTGCTTTCAATAAATCAACCTGTTCTTGCGTGAGAACATCTGGTCGGCCCAGTTGCATGGCCAGATAAATGATTTTTGCGGCGTGTTCCAGGGTTTCCATTCGGTGGTAGGCTGTTGCAATATCCGGCCCGACCGTGACCGCACCATGGTTTTTAAGCAGCAACGCTTCATTATAACGAATGGCCTCCGCCACAGGCTCCGAAAAATCCTTCGTACCCGGCGTTCCATATTCGACAAGCGGCACGCCGCCGAGCGACACAACCATCTCAGGAAGAATACATTGATCAAGCGCCAAACCCGCCACTGCAAAGGCAGTGGCATAAGGGGGATGTGCATGGCAAACTGCCATAATGTCGCTACGATTCTTGTATATTAAAAGATGCATGGAGCTTTCGGAAGTGGGTTTTTTGTGTCGATCAAGCAAACGTCCATCGACACCCATCAGTACCATTTCTTCCGGCTGCATGTAACCCTTGCTAACCCCGCTGGGCGTCACCATCACGCGTTGTTTATCCAATCGAACGCTTAAATTGCCGTCGTTTGCGGCAACATATCCCTGTTGGTACATCCGCGCTCCGATTGTGGTAAGCTCTTTGCGTATTTGGAAAAGACCCGACATTACTTGTTACCTGCCTCCTTTTGTGACAGCAATTAGACCGCCCATGTGTTTAGTTAAAGAAGGCGGCTGGGGGCACTTGCGTAAAATCCTTGTCGGTTGCCCACTCAAGCCTGATATTGCCGCCGCCCCAGGCGTTAAAGTACAGAATTTTAATCGGAAAAAGTCCCGCTCTCAAAGCCGCCTGCCCCTCTTTTCCCTGAAACCAATGCATACCGTCGTTGTCGACAATCGTCTTTCCATCGATTGATAACAGGCTGCCGTCATCGGAAGATAATCTGAAGCGATAGACATCCGTATTCGGAATTTGAATATAGCCTGTATAGATCAGGCCGTAAGCGGTGTCCGGCACACTTTCGGGAATAGAGACGCTTGCAATGGAAGACAGGGACCTGCCCTCCATCTCTTCCATTTCCTTAACCGTTTGAAATAATTGTTGGCTTAATTTTACGCCCAGGCCCGGTTCCAGATCGGAGACATCATGCGGTTCGAGAAACTCCAATTTTTCAACTTTCACTACACGTGTGTGGCTGCTTTCATCCTTTTCCGGACGAAATGTCTTTGCTTTAAGTTCAATGGTTTTATGGAAAGTAAGCGTTTCTGAATACAGGGGGGAGTCCAATGCAGGTTCACTGCCATCGGTGGTATAATGGATTTCCGCACCCGGAATTTCGGTAGATAACGCCACCGTTCCTTTCTCCAAAAAATAAACGTGTTCGCGTTGGGTTTCGGGCGGCGGCACTTTATCAAAATAATTGACATTCAATGCATCGAGGCGTTTTTTGTGTTTGTCCAGACGAATTAAAAAATCCCTATAATGTTTACGCTCATGGGGCGTCCAATTAACTTCGGCTAAGGCGCAGGCGCGCGGATACGCCATATATTCCGCGTGTTCGGCTGTTTCGATATATTCGGTCCACAAATTCGCCTGAGCGCCAAGGACGTGCTTTGATTCCTGTTTGTTCAGTGCATCCGGTATCGGTTCAAAGTGATATACGGTTCGAAGCGTGGTTAAGCCGCCGATTGCAAGCGGCTCTTGATCAGGATTCGCCTGATAGTGGTCGAAATAACAGTGCGTGCCCGGTGTCATAATTACATCGTGCCCTTTCCTTGCTGCTTCGACGCCGCCTTTAATGCCACGCCACGACATAACCGTCGCCTCCGGCGGAAGCCCGCCTTCCAAAATTTCATCCCAGCCGATAATATAGCGACCGTTGGCTCTTACAAATTTTTCAATACGTTTGATAAAATAACTTTGTAATTCCTGCTCGTTGTTTAATCCTTGCCCGCGCATACGAGACTGGCATTTCGGACAGTCTTTCCAGCGCTCTTTCGGACATTCATCCCCGCCAATGTGGATGTACTTTGAGGGAAAAAGCTCCATCACTTCGGTCAATACATTCTGAAGGAATTCAAACGTCTCCTCGTTACCTGCGCAGTAAACATCTTCAAAAATGCCCCATTTTGCGGCAACTTTATACGGACCGCCCGTGCATCCCAATTCGGGATAGGCCGCTAAAGCAGCGCGGGAATGCCCCGGCATCTCGATCTCCGGAATAACGGTAATAAAACGGGACCGGGCGTATTCAACGATTTCGCGTACTTCTTCTTGTGTGTAAAAGCCCCCGTATCGTTTCCCGTCGTATTCAAAGGGCGGATGCGCCGCATGGCCGATGATCGTTTCATCCCGGAATGCGCCCACTTTGGTAAGATTCGGATAGCGTTTGATTTCAATACGCCAGCCCTGGTCTTCGGTCAAATGCCAGTGGAATGTATTCATCTTGTGTAGGGCCAGCAGATCGATATACTTTTTAATAAATGAAACGGGAAACATGTGGCGGCAGACATCCAAATGCATTCCACGATACGAAAACCGCGGTTTGTCTTTGATGCGAACCAGGGGCACTTCCCAATTTACATTATTGACTTGACTTCGTTCTTCGACTTGAGGCGGCAGTAACTGGCGGATCGTCTGAACCCCGTAAAAAAGACCGCGGGCATGGGCGGCTTCGATATCGATGCGTTGTGGCATCACTCTTAACTGATAATAGCCCTCGTTTTCTGATAATTCCGGCTTTATTATGAGATTGATCGCATTGTTTTGCACCTCTTCTTCAGACCGGACATTAAACGTAAATCCGGTCGACGGTTCAAAACAGGATTTCATGAATTGCACAACCCGCGGAACATCGTTGTTATCTTGCGCTTCGCTTACGCGGATTATCTCCGTATTGCCCTGCAAACGAAAAACGCCGTCATGTTCGGTGACCTCCACCGGATGCGGTATGATCGGCAATTGCGCTCCTTTCTCTTTCACCAGGCGACATTTTGTCAATAAAAGTAGATTGATCAATACGATAAAGATAATCAGGGATCTAATGCTCACAATAGACTCCATTCCTTTTCGTTGTTAGTAAACTTATTAAACGAATGTAAGAAAAAAAATCATAAAGCGGAATCGAATCGTTAATTTTACCGAATTTTATAATACCTTGGTAGAAGGAGGATCGGTTCCAAATTCAAGCGCGCATAGGGATCGCCGTAAAATCATTTGTTAACCGTATGCCCGCGGATCAAAAATCATCGGATGAATCGGCTTCATCCGAAGATTAAAGTACAGATGTATATACATCATTTCGGAAAGCCGGCTTACCAATTCCCTTTTGGAGACTGAGCGCCCTTAATCCGATGTTCTTCGGGTACAACCCAGATATTATCTTTGATATCCAGTTTCACATCATCAAGATATACGGCGCGTCCGCTGCCACCGGGACGGAAATCGGTTACGATATCCACATGCTGTGCCGAACGGTTGAATTTCCCTGCATTGAATAAACTTTCCAGTTGTTGTTTACCTGCATCGGAGTTGGCGTCTTCCACATAACACTCCGGGTAGCTAGCGCCAATGGCAATATGGAGGGTCCCGCCGACTTTCTCTACGAACAAGGGATGTTTTAAAACCTTCTCAATTCCGTTGTTCATGCCTAACGCCACTTCCCCCAAACGATGCGAACCTTCATCCGTTTCGATTATATTTTTCAGGGTGTCGCCGCCCTTTTCGGCTTCGTACTGGACAATTCGGCCGTTTTCGAATTTGAGATAAATCCCCTGAATGGTTACCCCAACAAACGACACCGGCAGATCAACAAAGATTTCGCCTTCAACCGTGCCGGTATTGGGGCTGGTAAACACTTCGCCGTCTGGAAAATTGCGCTTTCCGGTACATTTAACAATGTGGCGTTCCGCAATATCCATCGTTAGAACCAGATTGCGACCGTTTCGCGGATCTTCGGTTTCAATGCGAATCGTTTTACTGTGTGCCAGTAACTGGTAAATATCTTCTTCCACATCATCAAGCATGCGGGGATTTACCAACGAAGCGTTTACAACCACCCTTGTGTATTCTTCCAGACTCATACCTTCCAAGTCGGCAAAGCCCTGTGTTGGAAAGAGCGTTAAGACCCAGGGTTTAAGCAATCGAATGTTTTTCATGGGTTCATCGGCCCGCATAATAGCTTTGGAGGTTTCTTCCGGAAGATTGGCATAAAGCGCGGGATTTTCCGCTCCCAGCACTTCAATATATTTCGTCATGGCTTTATAACGATCCACATGCCATTGCGGCACCCGTTCAATCTGCTTTACCGAACCATGTCTGGCCATTGAAGCGCCCCATACTTTACCTCGGTCGTTATCCGGAGGCACCAGATTTACGTCGGCGATGCCGCCGGCTGCAAACACCTTATCCTGCAGTACGGAGAGCAGCGGCCAGGTTATGTGTTCGCCCTTGAGCATCACCACATCGTCCGGGCTAATGCCGCCTAAAGAATAATCCAGTAAGTAATCCGCCCAAGTTTCCAGGTCTTTTTGAGCAATATTGACAGGCATAACAACTCCTTTCTTGTTTTCATTGGAATCGATTGGTTAATTTAAGTCGACTGAAAACCCGTAGCAATGTTTTAAAGGCGGTTTCGTTAATCTTTATACCATAACATCCGAATATACAGGATACGCACCGAACATGTATCGCAAAAAGATCGCGAAAGCAGGGAGCTCGATTATGAAGGATCATGACTCCGTTAACCATTCCGGAACCGCTCAGAATCTTTCTTTAGAAAATCAAATCGATCAATTGCGGGAACAAAACCGGCAACTAAAAGCACAATTACATGAACAGTGCGGCCGTACGGCATTTCT
The DNA here is from genome assembly GCA_964542915.1 of uncultured Calditrichaceae bacterium. Lineage (GTDB taxonomy): Bacteria > Calditrichota > Calditrichia > Calditrichales > Calditrichaceae > CAZIVP01. The sequence continues at coordinate 382,090 of CAZIVP010000002.1, forward strand.
CAATTCGATATTTAATTCCACCTCCGCCGGTCTGGCCGTTATAGACGCCGCCACCCACAAAATCATCGACATTAATGATTCAGCCTGCCGAACATTGGGCTATAAACGATCCGAATTATTGGGGCAATCCTGCCACCGCTTTATCTGTCCCAAGGAACCCGGCAATTGTCCGGTAACCGATCACCACCGCCATCTCGAACAAACCCGCGCCACGCTTATCCATAAAGACGGAAGCTATCTGCCCATTCTGAAAACGGTCATGGAATTTCGCCACGAACAAAAAACGTATCTCCTCGAATCGTTCATCAATCTCAGGAAGCAAATGAAAGATCACGAAATTACCGCCCTGAATGAGAATGAAATTCGGGACTTGCTGGAACATTTGCCCGTCGGCGTTTACCGCACGACGCCGGACGGACGCTTTCTTTTAGCAAATTCGGCGCTTAGCAAAATTCTGGGATTTGATTCGGTCGAAGAATTACCGGAAGGCGGTGTTGAGTACTTTTATTCAAGCGATTACTCCCGCGAACAATTTAAAGCACACTTGGAAGAAAAAAATGAGCTGAAGAATTTCCGTTTTCAGCTCAAACGAAAAGACGGCCGGGTAATTCATGTTCGGGAAAATGCCAAAGCCATATCCGACGAACGTGGAAACGTTCTCTATTATGAAGGTACCATCGAGGATATAACCGAATCGGTTAAGAACAAAGAACATTTACGGAAATTAACGCGCGCCGTTGAACAAAATCCGGCTTCCATCGTCATAACCGATCTCGATGGTCGTATCGAATATGTGAATCCCGCCTTCTGTAATATAACCGGTTATAGCAAAGAAGAGGCTATCGGAGAAAATCCCAGAGTTCTGAAATCCGGAAAGCATGATAATGCGTTTTACAAGGAACTCTGGGACACCATTACAGCCGGGCATGTCTGGACCGGCGAGTTTTACAACAAACGTAAAGACGGATCCTTCTACTGGGAATCGGCCATGATAGCGCCGGTCAAAGACCAAAGCGATCAAATTACACACTTCGTGGCGATGAAGCTGGACATCACCCGGCAGAAGCATCTTATTGAAGAGTTAAAAGAGGCGAAACTCAAAGCTGAAGCTTCAGCGCGCGCTAAATCCGAATTTCTGGCCAATATGAGCCACGAAATCCGGACCCCCTTGAACGGTATCATCGGTATGACCGGCCTTTTACTGGATTCAGAGTTGAGCTCGCTTCAGAAAGAGTTTGCAGAAACCATTCGTATTAGCGGCGACGCGCTTTTATCGATCATTAATGATATTCTGGATTTTTCCAAAATTGAGTCCGGCAAGCTCGATCTCGAAATTCAATCGTTTTCCCTGCGTGATTTGATTGAGGAATCTCTGGATTTAATCGCAAACCGCGCTTCCGAAAAAAATCTGGAACTCGGGTATGCCATCGCGCCCGGCGTGCCCGCCCACATTAAAAGCGACAGCACCCGGCTCAGGCAAGTATTGGTAAATCTACTCAGTAACGCGGTCAAATTTACCGATGAGGGTTCCGTCAGTATCGATATTCAGGCCCGTGAACTAAACAATGATGATTATCAGCTTATTTTCGGAGTCGAGGACACCGGCATAGGCATTCCCAGAGATCGTATCTCAAAATTATTCAGCGCATTCACCCAGGCCGACGCATCCACTACGCGGAAATACGGCGGCACTGGTTTGGGGCTGGCAATCAGCAAACGGCTCGTTGAAATCCTCGGCGGACAAATATGGGTACAGAGCAAAGAGAATGTAGGAACAACGTTTTTTTTCACCATCCGTGCCAAGCAATCCGAAGCCGAAGAGGACGACTCCCGTTACCATCAAAACGTTATCAATAAAAAGGTATTGTTGGTCGATGATAACCCCGTAAACCGACGGACCATATCGCTCCAACTCAAATCTTTTAAGATGGAGTGTTATACGTATTCGAACGCTCCGGCAGCGCTCCAGGAGCTTCAAACCTATCCCAATCGCTACGATTTGATTTTAATGGATATGCTCATGCCGGACATGGATGGAGTGCAAATGGCCCGAAACATTCGGCAGGAGCTCCATATCAAAAATTTGCCGTTAATCATGTTGACTTCCATCTACAATAAAGACCATTTTGAAGTCGCCGATAAGGCCATGTTCCATGCCATACTGCATAAGCCGGTTAAGCAATCGCAGCTTTTTAATGCGATTGTGCGGGTATTCAAGGGCGCTTCAGAAAAAAAACAGATCCAGAAGCCTTCGGAAAAAACAACGAAAGAAGATTTAAGCAAGCAGTATGCATTGCGTATTCTCATTGCGGAGGATAACAACATCAACCAGCGCGTTCTCATCCGGTTACTTTCGAAACTGGGCTACAAGGCGTACGCCGTCTCCGACGGCAATGAAGCGGTGAACGCCTGTAAAACCGTCGGCTATGACTTGATTTTAATGGATATACACATGCCGGAAATGGACGGCGTTGAGGCGACCAAACAAATACGCAACATGAACCATCAATCACAAAAGCCTTTTATCATCGCTCTGACAGCCGATGCACTTCAGGGGGCGCGAGAAAAATATCTGTCCGCAGGCATGAATAACTATTTGAGTAAACCGGTCGAATTAAAAGCGTTACGCAGCGCCGTTATCGATGCTGCCAAGCAAATGAATCAGTGATCGGATACTTTTTTTACTCGCGCACCGCAGATTCAAGCAGCCATAAACGACCGGTATCGCCATCCAGCCGACTTTGCACACCCAACGGAAGCGTGGGTTTATCTTTGATATGCCCCAGGGATAAACCGATACATACCGGAAAATCATAATCCTTAAAAATACGCGCAATAATAGATTCGACGCTGAGCGTGCTGTTAAAAGCGGGATTATGGGAAGAAGGGCGTACTTTTTGCATTCCATCAAAACAGACGCCCCTGCAATGTTCAAACTTGCCGGCCTGTTTCAGGTGCGTCAGCATTCGATCCACATCGTAGGGCTCTTCGCCGATTTCTTCAATAAAAATGATTGCATCACGGCTATCAAATTCATACGGCGTGCCCAGCGTGGCCTGCATCAGCGTAAGATTGCCGCCAATTAGGCGACCCTCGCCCACTCCCTTGCGATAACTCCAAACACGATTCGACGTTTGTAAATTTGCTTCATACGGCGCGTCATCGATTTCACCGGTGGGTTGAGCGACGCCCAGGGTTTTTAACATATATTTTCGGGTGTACGGCGTGAAAGTAGAGACCGCCACAGGCCCATGAAACGTAACCAGACCGGCCATCATCCGAATGCCAATCAACAAAGCCGTAACATCACTGTATCCGAGAATGATTTTAGAATGCTTCCGAATCAGATCGTAATCCAGATACGGAAGAAGCTGACCGCTGCCATAGCCGCCGCGTATGGTCATAACCGCTTTCACTTCATCATCTTCGAACATCGTATGGATATCGTCGACACGCGCTTCGATCGAACCGGCCAAATAGCCTTTCTTCTCCAAAATGTGTTGGCCAAGTTTGGTTTTAAAGCCGAGATTTTTCAGTTTTTCGCGCGCCTCTAAGATGGTACGTTGCGATTCGTACAAGGGCGATCCGGGTGTAATCAATCCAATGGTTTGACCTTTTTGTAAAGCCGGCGGTTTGATGAGTTCGGATGGTTCGGCCGACGCTTGTGAAAAAACACTTAGATTGCCCGGCAGCACACCCGCCAGCGTTGCGCCCAGTGAAGTGGATAGAAATTGCCTGCGATTGAACATGTATGCTCCTTTCGATTTGCCCGCTATCAAATTGGCAAAAAATTTGAATATTATGTTGTTTTAAAGCAACTTAATCTGACAGCATAACAATGTGTAATAATATCTTGTATATCGAATCGTTAACAGGTTCAAAGATCATGAGCTTTATACGATGATATCATCTTCTTCAAGAGCACCGTACGCCATCTGGTTAAAAGCCGCCTTAATCCTGTTTGTATTCTCATCGCTTGTGATTCCTCCATTCATGGGCGAAAGCACGATTAATTGGAAGATGGTATTTGCCCAGCCACAATCAACCGAAGGTCAGATTATCTTTAATATCCGATTGCCCCGTATCGTTTTCGGCTTTTTGGTGGGCAGCGGACTGGCGCTCATCGGCGCGGTATTTCAGGCAATGCTGCGCAACGATCTTGCCACGCCTTACACATTGGGCGTTTCTTCCGGAGGGGCGTTTGGCGCTGTATTAGCCATTAAAACCGGTCTGGAATGGAATCTCTGGGGTTTTTCTTCGATCACGCTTTTCTCGATTCTGGGCAGCCTCCTGACGATCAGTATTATTTACGGAATTGCCCGTAAACAGCGCGGCTTGTCCACTTATACCCTTATACTTGCAGGTGTAACCATAAGTCTTTTCTTCTCGGCTATGATTTTGTTTCTTCATTATCTGGCCGATTTCACCGAAACCTATCGGATGGTTTATTGGATCATGGGCGCCCTCGATGTGAGTCGCTGGCAATACCCCCTTCTGCTTCTGACCGTCTTTATTCCTGTGGCGGCCTATTTTTACTACCACATACCAGCGTTTAACCTTATTATTGCGGGCGAAGAAATGGCTTACAGTAAAGGGGTGGATGTTGGTAAATTACAACGCCACAGTTTTATTCTTGCTTCATTGCTCATTGGTATTATTGTCTCTTTGGCGGGTCCCATCGGGTTTATCGGGCTTATCATTCCGCATCTGCTTCGATTGATCGTCGGGGCCGACCACGCCCGCCTTTTGCCGGCAGTCATATTTGTTGGCGGCGCCTTTTTGGTTTGGTGTGATACGGCAGCGCGGACTATGATCGCGCCGGCTGAACTGCCCGTGGGCATCATCACCTCGATGTTGGGCGGTCCCTTTTTCATCTACCTACTCGTCCGCCATAAACGGTAATAGATTCAATCGCTTCTCCTGCCGACGCATTATTAGTAATTTAGAAGCTTCAGAAAAGGAATCTAATCCTTACAAAAATTAAAGCGATAACGTTCGCCGTTTTGATCTTCCACATAATGGAGCCGGCAAACGCTTGTATCCACGTTTGTTTTTTGCATTGAACGCAAAAATTTCAGACCCTTCGTGGAATGACTGACCATATAGATATCAACCCGCGTGAACGGAACGGCATACGTATACGATATTCTTCGTGCGGCCGTCAGTAATCTTTGATTCGGTATCGAATCTGCCACGACCATTTTAATGGTTACTTCGTAATCTTCTTCGTCTAAAGAAACCAAACGCCCAACCGGAATGATCGGCGTGGGCACTTCGCCCGGACCGACAGCTTCAAGAAACGTTTTTTCAAAGAGCGTATGCTTGTCCGGGCGCATAATACGTATTTCCAGACGGCCGGGGTATACCTTTTGCTGGAACGCGCGGCCGATTGTCTGGGCCCGTTTATCAATCAAGGATGGTTTTTTATACAGACGCTCAGGAAATACGAGGTAAATGATTCGGTAAAAGGCTTGTTCATCAAAAAAAAGGCGGGCATCGAAAGAAGTCATGATACTATCGTTGAAAGCCGCCGCCATACGCGTAAGGCTGAGAGACCGTGGCCCGATTAGATCGGAGCGCACCCAACCCGAGGCGCTATCGGACCGGATATGATACCAGCCATCTTTGTTTTCCAAGATCGCGACCCGGGTCCCGTCACTCAACTGTTCAACAACTTCGCTCTTGGTGTGATTTTGGGAACGTACATTCACGTTCTCTTTGATGACATAGTAGTTGGGCAGCTCAGGTTCTGGAGATTCCGCTTTCTTTGGTTTTTCCACCGTTTTGCGGGTTGGTGCACAGGCAGCTAACAAAAGCATCGCAGCTAATGCCGTCGTCATACTTCGTTTATTAATCATTCCCCATTCTCCCTCGCATTTCAAAATTAAGTGCGCTGAACTTAAATATAATTTAAAGACATACCAAATCCGCTTCCGATGCCGGACAGTTTCCTTAATATAGGGAGCAATGGGAGCAGCCATTATGAAGAACGTAATATTCAAAAATCTATATAGATTTCCAGCAACCCCTCAGGCAAATTGTCATGAAATCACGCTTATCCTTCTTTTTCCTGTTGCGCCAGAAAATTGGAAATTGCCATTTCGCGCTCCGCTTCTTCAATCATTCCTTTTTGAACATAAAGGCGCGAAAGGGCGGTATGTGCTATTGGATCGTATTTGTTAACTTCAATCCATTTTTTTACGATCGGTATGGCTTCTTCAATACGGCCCATACGGTTGAGTGCTTCTGCAAGAGCATTATAAGCGGGCTCGAAGGTATCATCCTCATCGAGAGCCTTTTTAAAAAGGACAATGGCGCGCTCATAATTCTTCTCTGCAAAATGCTCGAACCCTTTATTTAAAAACTCCTGTTTATCCATAGCTCCCCCTTCTATTGAATCATCAGGAATTCCAAAAATCAATTTTGGAAACACTTGTAGCTTATTTTTGAATTCCGGGCAACGCAGGACATCCATTAATTATTCTGTAAAAATTCTAAAATATTGGTCACAACCTGCAATATTTATATTATTCATCACCGAATGATATCTTTTGTTAAACCGTTCGCCCGGCAATGACAGGCGGTGCTCAATGCTAAACCCTCTCAAGTCCGGGTGTGGGTTTTCAATAATATAAGAGAAATTGAAGTAGAGCGGCACGTTTCATCAACAAACATCCGGTTACGATAGCCTTGCGATTCAAGTGAACTTTTTCTTGTAATAATTATAAAAAACCTCTAAATTTTATAAATAATATGCATGGTAGTTTGCATAACCAAACGATTGCCAAAACCAATTGAAGGAGTCATGCTAATGTCTAACAAGCATACGCGTCAGGCAAAAATTAAAGAGATCATAAACGATACAAATATTTCGAGCCAGGAAGATTTATTAAAATATCTCAGAAATCAGGGATTTGAAACCACGCAGGCTACGCTTTCCAGAGATCTGCATGAAATCGGTATCATACGCATCCCTCATGGCGATGGCTTCAAATATGTTTTCCATAAAGAAGAAAATCCCGAAGCCATTAAACAAGTCATTGGTATGGAAATAATAAGTATAACGCATAATGAATCCACAATCATTGTAAAGACATTACCGGGGCGAGCCCAGGGTGTTGCCATTTATCTGGATCGCCTTAAGGACAGTCACATAATCGGAACGGTCGCCGGCGATGACGCCATCATTATCATTCCCGATGGTCATGACAATGTCACTCAGGTTGTCGGGAAAATTAAAGAGGTTATGGCTTAACGCTCGCATCGTTAAAATTTAAGCGCCACTGATTTTTTTCTTAAGTCCTCAAGGTCCAATCATTCCGATGCGGTTCAATATGAACAAGACTTCCGCGAGCCCGTAAAGATACAGTGTACTTGTTTGCTTATTATACAGCGATTTCATATATTGATAACACGTTGTTTATTAAGCAACTGGCGTATTTAAGAGATGATCCATGACAAACGAAAGCATAAAAGCCCTTTTAGATAGAGAAATATTACCGTTCGTAAAAAAACCGGGACGATATATCGGAAATGAGATCAATACGGTCCATAAAACGGTTGATCCGAAGCTGATTCGGACGGCGCTCGCTTTCCCCGATGTTTACGAAATTGGTATGTCTTATACCGGCCTTGACATTTTGTACCACGTGTTAAACCGCCATGATCAGATTTGGGCTGAGCGGGTATTCGCCCTCTGGCCTGATATGGAACGACTTTTACGCCAAAAGAAGGTGGCGCTATACAGTTTGGAGTCGTTTTCGCCTTTACACCGTTTCGATATTGTGGGTTTCACTTTGCAATATGAGCTCACGTTTACCAACGTGCTCAATATGCTCGATCTTGCCCGGATACCGCTGCACAGCTCAGAGCGTAACCCGTCTCATCCGTTCGTGTTTGCGGGCGGGCCATGCAGTTCCAATCCCGAGCCAATGGCCGAATTTATCGATGCTTTTTTGATCGGCGACGGAGAGGAAGCTTTTGTTGACATGTGCACAATTGTCGGAAAAGGAAAAAGCGAAGGCTTTTCCCGCCGTCAAATTCTGCATAATTTGAGCCAGATTCGCGGCGTTTATGTTCCCGCCTTTTACCAGCCAAATTATGATGCCAATGGCTTTTTTACTGGCATGGATACCACGGATCAACAAACGCCCGATCGTGTACGGACGCGCATTGTCCCCGAACTTAAACCGGAGTACTACCCCACCGCACCGATCGTACCGCTGATCGAAGTTACACACGACCGGCTTGCCGTTGAAGTGATGCGCGGTTGCAGCCGCGGCTGCCGTTACTGTAACGCCGGTATGGTATATCGCCCTGTCAGGCAACGCAGTCCGGAAGAAGTTACGGAATATAGTCGGGAAACGCTTGCCAATACCGGCTACCCTGAGATTTCTTTCCAGTCCTTATCCATTTCCGACTACGATGGATTAACGACATTAATGGAGAGCAGCGCCGCCATTTATCACGAAGAGAACATCAATGTCTCGTTTCCCTCTATGCGCCTTGACAGCTTTAACGAAGACATCGCCAAATTCGTATCATCCCTGCAGAGGTCGGGTTTTACTTTTGCCCCGGAAGCGGGAAGTGAACGGTTGCGTCGGGTGATTAACAAAATTATCAGCCGTGAAGACCTGCTGCACTCTGTGGATATAGCGCTTAAAAACGGTTGGCGGTTATTAAAATTTTACTTTATGATCGGATTACCAACAGAAACAAAGGAGGATGTTGAAGCAATTGCCGACCTGATTGAAATGGTAGCCCAAAGGAGCCGGTCTTACGGAAACATCCGGTTCAATGTATCGGTGTCGCCTTTCGCTCCAAAGCCCCATAGCCCTTTTCAATGGGAACGGCAAAATAGTATTGAAGAATTATCGGAAAAAATCAAGATTTTAAAAACGCGCTTTCGGGGCAACCGCAGAATTAATTTAGCCTGGCGGGACCCGTTAGTAGCCCAATTAGAATGTAGTTTAGGACGCGCAGATCGTCGAATGGCACAGGTCATCTACGATGCATGGAAAGATGGAGCTGTATTCGATGGATGGTCCGACTTTTTTAACTGGCAGCGATGGACACAAGTCGCCGAACGAAACGGCTTGTCGCTCGAATCGTTCACACGGGAAATGGAAGAAGCGACTCCGCTTCCGTGGGATCATATTGATAAAGGTTTATCCAAAACATTTCTTTTACGCGAGCGACGAAATGCCTACAATGAATGTATGACGGAGGATTGTAAACGGAGCCGCTGTACCGCTTGCGGTATCCAGCGTAAAGGGGCGTTCCGGGAATATGCTGACTGCTATCGGCAGAAATCCCTATTACAATCCCACAATGAAGGCTTTACAGGCGTGCGCAGGGCTTTAATTCAGGATAAAAACACATCCGTGTCTTCTGAAAATGGAGAGAATGGTAACCAATCAGAGGCCATTAAATACCGTCTCCAGTACCGAAAAAAAGGCCGCGTCTGTTATCTTTCGCATTTGGATGTGATACGGGTATTCGAAAGAGCCTTTCGCCGCGCAAAACTGCCCCTTTCTTACAGTAAGGGCTTTCATCACCATCCCAAAATAGCGTCCAGTCCGCCGCTGTCTCTGGGATACAGCAGTGATGCGGAATTTTTGGATATTGAACTAACCCGATCCGTTCATCCTAATTTCATTGTAAACCTGAATGAACATTTACCGGCCGGACTTAAAATATTGGCTTCGCAGCCCATGTTTGGAAAACACGATTCGTTATCGTCTATCATTGACGGCGCGGAATACCACGTAAACCTCGTCTTTATTGATATGGATTATCAGTCGTTCCGGCAAGCTTTAAGCCACATGCTTAACTCGGAAGAAATTGAAGTACAACGCCGAGTCAAAGGCAAAATTAAGCAAATAAACATCCGGCCGTATATTGAATCGATTCAGGTAAATCATAATCATATGCAAATCAAAACACGGATGATCGAAAACCGAACCGTTCGGGTAAGAGAGATTTTGCATTGTTTGTTTAACGGCTCTGCCAGGCCGTATGTAAACATCCCAGTCCATCGCAGTAAACAAATTGTGCGCAACAACGGTCAGGAAAAAAGCCCCTTAGAGGTTTTGCAATAACTTAAAAAAGGCCTGACCCGTAGCTACAATAATGACGGTAAAGACCGTCGCCTGCCATCATTATTCTGCGCGTTCTTCTCAGGATTTATTAAACACATGAGGAATTGAACGGATATGACGAAAGATATTGTTATTAATTCAACCAATGAGGAAACACGCATCGCAATCCTTGAGGATAGCCGGCTTGTCGAACTTTTTGTGGAAAGACCGGAATATGAGCGCATGGTCGGCGATATTTACAAAGGCAAAGTAAGCCGGGTGCTGCCCGGTATGCAAGCTGCTTTTATCGATATCGGACATGAGCAAAACGCTTTTTTACACTTTGCCGACGTAACGGCAAACTATCAGGATTACTTTATTGATTACGATGAAGTGGACAGTGAACACAAAGTCCGGAAAAAATACAAAGACGAAGAGTTCAATGTTGCTGAAAATCTAAAACGCGGTCAGGATATTCTGGTACAGATTATCAAAGAACCCATCGGCAGCAAAGGATGCCGCGTAACCACCAATATTGCCATTCCGGGCCGGTTTACAGTACTGATACCGGGTAAATCCCATATCGGCGTTTCCCGTAAAGTTTCGAATCCGAAAGAACGCAGACGGCTTAAACAAATCGCACGGCAAATTCTGCCCGAAAACACCGGCTTGATCATGCGAACGGTAGCGGAAGATAAGCAAAGCCAGCATATACGAAAAGACTTAAACAAACTGGTACAAACCTGGCTCAAAATGCAGAAAAAAATCCGCAAACAGGAAGCCCCCACGCTTATTTATAAAGATATGGCCATGGCTTCCAGCATTATCCGGGATCTTTTTACCCCGGATGTGGATCGCGTGGTCGTGGATTCCCGTAAAACCATGCGTGAAATACAAACATATATCAAATATGTAGCACCGCAGCTATTAAAAAAATTAACCTATTACCGCGACGGCCAGCCCATCTTCGATGCCTTTCAAATTGAAAGGGAAATCGAAAAGATGGGTGAGAACAAAATCTGGTTGAAAAACGGTAGTTACATCGTAATCGAACCTACTGAAGCATTGGTATCCATCGATGTTAATAGCGGGAAATTCATCGGGAAACGAGACCATGAATCCAATTCCCTCAAAATCAATCTGGAAGCCGCGCGTGAAATCGGGCGTCAAGCACGTTTACGCGATCTTGGCGGTTTAATCGTTATCGATTTTATCGACCTGAATGACGCCGAGAACCGGCATAAGATTTTTGCGGAGTTACGTAAGGAGTTTTCCAAAGATCGTTCAATAACAAAAATCGAAGCGGTCAGCCGTTTTGGCCTGATCGAAATGACACGACAGCGTGTGCGGCCCAGTGTGTTACATACAATAAAAGACGCCTGCCCGGTCTGTAACGGCACGGGACTTGTACCTACGCTCAATACAACCGTTTCCAATATCGAGCGATGGATACAACGCTATCGCTCGAGGCGCGGTGACCGCCGTATTACGATTCGTGTTCCGGGTGATGTATTCCGCTACCTTAATAAAGGACGTTATAGCCGCCGTATGAAATTAATGTGGAAATACTGGATTAAGATTCGCTTGGTTAAAGATGATTCTCTGAATATCGGTGAATTTAAGGTTTATGATCGCTTAAACAAAGAACCCATTGAGATCGATTCGGACGCAACTTAAGGTTTTTACATTCGGAGGTGATTGACAATCCTATTCAATTAAACGTGCGTTTGGCCCAGGGTTCGAATAAAAAATGGATCATGCATGGCAAATCCCACAGGAAAAAAGGGGCAAAAGTAAATCAATAAATGTATATTGCTGTTATTAAGAGGCTAAACAAGTGCTGCAAAAATTTGACAATATGTTAAATGAGAATTAAATTAAAGTTTCAATATTTTAACTTCAACGCTGGGAGATATGAGCATGTATGCGATTGTTGAGATCGGAGGAAAACAGTTCCGGGTTCGCAAACAGAATAAATTAAAAGTACCGCACTTAAAAGCAAACAACGGCGATTCAGTCAAATTGGAACGCGTATTGTTTTATCAGGATGATAACGGTAAAAACGCAATAGGCGACCCACTCGTAAAGGATATGACCGTTTCTGCAAAAGTAGTCGAACAAGGCAAAAATAAGAAAGTAATTGTTTTCAAGAAAAAACGACGTAAAGGATACAAAGTCAAAAAGGGTCATCGCCAACCGTACACATTAATTGAAATTGAAGATATTGCTCCGGTAAAAAAGAAAAAGACAACCAAGAAAACGACGGCGACAAAGCAGACGAATTCGGCTGAAGCTAATACTACGAACGAAAAAGGCTCTGAAAGTAAACCCGATACGAAAAATAGTGAAAAGGAGGCATAATTATGGCCCATAAAAAAGGTGTCGGAAGTTCGAGAAACGGTCGCGACAGTCATGCCAAAAGGCTTGGTATCAAAACATTTGGGGGGCAATTTGTTACGGCCGGATCTATTTTAATGCGACAACGCGGAACAAAAATTCATCCGGGTACGAACGTAGGTCTGGGCGGAGATGATACCCTGTTTTCGCGAATCGACGGATATGTCCGCTTCGAACGTATGAGTAAGACGCGTAAACGTCTGAGCGTTTATCCCGATAAAGTGAATTAGCAACATAACGCGATAGATAAAGCCGGTTTCAATACCGGCTTTTTTTTTGTATCTTTGTTTTATAATCCTTATCCAATCATATGAAGGATTCATAAATAATGATTGGCAATTTTCATCCATTAACAAAGGGGTATCGAAATGAGACTAAACGTCGGTGGATTTGACCGTATCCTCAGAATTGTTGTGGGCCTCTTTATTATATCTCTGGCTTTTTGGGGTCCCCAATCCAACTGGGGGTGGATAGGTTTGATACCGTTATTAAGCGGCATATTCAGTTTCTGTCCTACGTACCTCCCTTTTAAATTCTCCACACGTAAGCAAGAAGGCGAAACGACATAATCGTTTCATCTGATTCATATTTAACCTTGGCGCAGGCCTCAAAGGCTTGCGCTTATTTTTTGTATATCAAACCATACCTTGCAATCCCTTCAACAAACAGTTAGATTTTTTCGTTACCCAATAAGAATCGGTTAAGTGATGCGCATCTACCTTATCTTCATTTTGATTGCAACGATTGTCTACGGACAATCCATCGTTGAACTGAAACGAATGGGCGGACGTGGCGACCAACCCGGCCAATTCAATGATCCCAGATCGCTCGATATTAGTGAAACAGGCATCATTTATGTGGCCGATACGGGCAACAACCGCATTCAACTGTTAAATTTAAAAGGCGAGATTCTCAAAACCGTAGGCGGCTTCGGTTTTGAGCCCGAGCAATTCGATCAACCCCGTGATATCTGGGCGCGCAGCATAATTAATATTTATGTTTCCGATTATAATAACCAGCGCCTGCAACGTTTTGATCGCAATATGAACTTCATCTCGCAACTGACCAGTAATACGGGCGCCGAACCGCAATTCCAGTTTTATGAAGTGGGCAGCTGCGCGATCAACGCTCAGAACGATTTGTTTTTACTGGATTGTGGGGACAATAAGATCCTTAAATTCAACCGCAATGCCAACCCCGAACGGGCATTTGCCGCTTATGAAGCGGGCATCGGCGAGCTAAAAAATCCCGTTCAATTGGATATCTGGAAAGAGCAATATTTGCTTATCAGCGATGCCGTTCGTGCTTCGGTACTCATCTATGATTTTTATGGCAATTTCATCCGGGCGTTGCAAGGGGATGCTTTACGGTCTCCACAGGGTTTGGCTGTGGATCACCGCGACAACATATATATTTGTGATCCGAAAGCCGGGCGTATTTTCCGCGTTAAACCCGATTTAAAACAACTGGAGCCTTTGAACTTTCATGCTCAACGGACATCGTTCAGACCGCGCGATATCGCTCTGTATCGGTCTGCCGCTGCAGAGGGCACTCCAAAACAATTTGTGTTTATTCTATCGGATAATGAGCTAATCAAGGGACGATTGAAACATTAGTGAGCTTGCAGGGGATTCGAATCCGGCTACAATGGCCGTTTGGCTTGATTATTCTGTTACTGTCGGCGACGCTATACGGTCAGACAATCACGCCATCCGATATCTGGAAAGTGGATTCACTGGTTGCGGTAACATCGGATGATTACGCTTTTCATTTGCCCGCCACGCACTGGCCTTACTGGCAATCTCTCAACATCGAAAAAAACGGGCTTCTGCTTCAAACCGGAGCGGATTATCGTATTTATGATGAACGCCTGATCCGTTTTTTCCCTCCGCCCGATGCCGGCGATACACTGCGTATCCAATACAAACGTATGCCTTTCAAACTAAAGAGACAATATCGCCTTTTTAATCGCCAAAACTTAAGTAAAGAGGACAGTCTGATTAAAAACCAAAAATCGGACATCGCACAACGCATTCAGTTCGAAAATCCCTTCAAAACCGCGGGCGCCTCTCTGAAAACAAGCGGTAGCATTATGCGCGGCATCCAGGTGGGCAGTAACCGCGACTTCACGCTCAATTCGGGGCTTAATGTAGAACTCTCCGGAATGATTACCGATGATATCGAAATCATAGGTGCGCTCACCGATGAAGCGACGCCCATCCAGCCCGAAGGCAATACACAGACGCTTGAGGAAATTGATAAAGTATTCATTCAGTTCCGCAGCCCGTATATCGACGGTACAGTGGGTGATTTTAACATTGAAAAAAAGCAGACCTCATTTGCCAATGTATCGCGTAAATTACAGGGCATCACTTTGCGCAGCGATTACAACGAAAACTATCTTGGCGCCACCATCGCCGCCACCCGGGGCTATTTTAATCGCATGCAATTTTTGGGACAGGAAGGCAACCAGGGGCCTTACCAGCTAACCGGCAGAAATGAGGGCAGCGATATCATTGTGCTGACGGGAACCGAACGGGTTTATATTAACGGTGAGCGGATGGTAAGAGGTGAGAGTAATGATTATGTAATCGAGTACGGAAGCGCTCAGATTACCTTTACGAGTAATCGACTGATTACCAGCGAATCGCGTATTGAAATCGATTTTGAATACTTCCCTGCCGTTCAACAATACAACCGAAATGTCTACGGTATTGAGGGCGGCGCTAAGGTCTTTGACGATGAGGTCGGTATTCACATGCGCTATTTCAGAGAAGCCGACAACCCCGATCAGTTATTAGAGGAAGGCGGGGCCATCCGCAGCGAGGAAAAAGCGATCATCGAACAGGCCGGCGACAACCCGCTCAACGCCGTCAGAAGCGGCGCAACGTTACGCAGCGACTCCTCCGCATCATACGTAAAGACCGATACAACACTGAATGGTCGCGATTACACCATTTACCGGTACGTGGGTGATAAAAACGGTAATTATTCGGTTGTCTTTTCTTTTATCGGTAAGAATGCCGGAAGTTATGTACGCACCCGACTGGGCGTTTATCGCTGGGTGGGGCCGCAAAACGGAAATTATGAGCCCGTACGATTGTTACCGCTTCCCGTCAGCCATGATGTTACCGATCTCCGTATGGCCTGGCAACCTTCGAATCAATTAGAACTCTCCGCCGAAGCGGCTCTTACCCGTCGAGATCAGAATCGTCTGTCATCGTTGGATGACAATGATAATAACGGCGCCTCCGCTCAGATCGGTCTAAAGCTCCGTGATACACCCCTGAAATACGGCGGCAACAATTTAGGCCGGCTTTCATGGCAATTGAACGCGCGCTATATAGACAGCCGTTTTCAAGCCGTTGACCGGATCAACCGTCCCGACTATCAACGGTTGTGGAACATTCCGAATGAATTGCGGGATGAATCCGCGGAAATGAGTGTGCACAGTACGATGGATTATTTTCCGAGACCGTACGTGCAATGGAGCCTGGAAGCCGGAGAACTGCACAAAAAAGGGCTTGATTCCCGGCGCTGGCGCTCCGAACTGCAGTTGGATAAACCGGATTGGCTCCGGGGCGGCGCTCAGTACGAATTAGTTAATAGCGCCTATGCCCCGGAAGATAATGAAATTAACTGGCAGCGTTACCGCGCCCACATCCAACGTCCATTCTGGAAAATTGAACCGAAACTTTTTTACGAGGGCGAGCATCGCCGCAACCAGCAAACCGATCGTCTGACCGGTTTCCGTTTTAATCGCTATGGCGGCGAATTGCAACTTATAAACTGGCAGCATATTGGTGGCAGCATACAGAGCGATATTCGTTTAGACGATGTTTACGATTACGAACAGCGAAATCAGTTACTACCCCAAGCCGAAACCCGTACTGATCGTCTCGCCGTCTCCTTAAAGAACTTGGAGCGAACGAGTGCGTCCCTGCAAATCACCCGCCGCTCGAAAGATTATACAGAATATTTCGAGCGTATAAAAATCGACACTTTAAAGTTACGTTATGCCGATGCCGCCTTACAGGATACGATCTGGCAAGATCGAAACACGAACCTCGCCGAACTTAAAGTATCCCACCACCGCTGGAAGAAAGCCCTGGATGTGAACACCCAGTACCGTATCTCTACCCAACAAACCGCACTAAAAGAAAAAGTGTACATCAACGTTGGGGAAGGTCGCGGCAATTTACGATTTGACGAAGATTTGGAAGAATATGTACCTGACCCCGATGGTACGCATGTCTTGTTCGTCTTGCCTTCGGATCAATTTGAACCGGTCACCGAAGTACAAAGCGCATTGAGACTGCGTTTTGATCCCGATCGTTACTGGGAACGCCCCGTCACCTCCCTGCAGAAACTGTTAACTAAAATCAGCGGTGAATCGTATTTTCGTGTGGAAGAAGAAACCAAAGAACCCGATGTGCAATCCATTTATCTGCTCGATCTATCAAAATTTCAGCAGAATCAGACTTTGCGTGGTGTTATGCAGTACAATCAGGACCTTTATTTTTTACGTCGCAACAGAACTATTTCATTCCGGTTGCGCTACCGTTTCAATCAGAGTCGCTTTAACCAGTATCTCGATGCAGGCGAAAATGAAGATCGTAAACAAAACCGTTTCGCATTTCGAACTGATTGGCGGATTACGCCGAAACTCCGCAGCCTGACGGAAGCCGCCAGCGAACGGATTCGCAGAGTAAGCCGGGCAAGTCCGCTTCGTAATCGCAACATCACCGGCTATTACGTGGATCAGAAATGGTCATACAGACCGTTTACGCGATGGGAGTTTGGCCTTGAAAGTGAATACGGAAACGAACGTAACGACACCGGCAACTACCCGCTCGATCTTTGGTATCTTGTGCTCAAATCCCGCGTGGATTATGCCATTCCGGGCAAAGGTCGCATTAGCGGCGAGTATACCCGCCAAACGGTGCGCATTACCGATAATCCCTTGGATTACACGGTACCCTATGAAATGGCACGCGGAAAAAAGGCGGGCCTCTCGCAGTCCTGGCATCTACGGGCGGAATATACCGTCGCCAAAAACATCGTATTTACGTTTTTTTATAGCGGTCGGGACGAGCCGCATTTCGACCGCATTATCCATAGCGGGCAGGCCGAAATCCGGGCCTTTTTCTGATGCCGTTGGATATTATTATTTTTATTATTTGAGGATATACATTAAATTGACGAAACCGAATGGGTGATTCCGGCGACGGAATTTTCTCATGTAACCCTGCGTAACATGTACCATAGTTTGACATAATGAAAAGGAGCAACGGAAAGTGGAATTTATTATCGTACCGCTAATATTCGGCAGCGCATTGGCGTTATTATCCTTGGGTAAATTCATCGGCAAAAAAGAAGGCATCCATACCAGTTGCCGCGCCGGGCATAATATTGAAGGCGCCGATTCCTGCGGAGCGTGCTCCAATGAAGATATTAAGTTCTATAAATCCAAAGACGACCCCGGTTTTGAAAATGTGGCCAAACTTGGCAACCCAAACCGTAATAAGCGCTTTATCGATCAACTCCATTTCCGTCCGGAGCGCTTTAATTAAAAAGCGCTAAAATCCATCTGTCAGAGCCAAATTATAATTAGATTGCCGCTCCCCCCATGCTAAGCCGCGCAGCGGCTCATTGCATTCGACTTCTTATAACATTAGAATATCCCGCACCAGCGGTCGTAAGCCGCTGAAAAAGAATTCCACCGCTATCACCATCACAATTAAACCCATGATACGCAGCAACAATTTGTTGCCGTTGGTACCGATAAAGCGCAGTATTTGGCGAGCCCCGAATAAAATCAGATAGGTAATCGTCATGACTAAAAGAATGGAGAATAACAGCAGCAAACGCTTTTCCATTATAGTGCTCTCTTTCATAAAAACAACCACGGCGGTAATAGAGCCCGGTCCGCTGATAAGCGGAATACCCAGCGGCGTCAATGCAATATCGCCCTCATCTTTAACTTTCTCATTGGGCGAAACTTTTGTTTTGCTTATCCGGGCCTGAAGCATATCGTAACCCACCATAAAGAAAATAATGCCGCCCACAATTTTGAGCGCCGGCAGAGAAATGTTAAAAAACGCAAAAATAAGGTTCCCGCCGATAGCAAATAACAACAAAACAGTGAATGCTACGAGCGTCGCACGTAGCGCTATCATACGCGACTCTTCCATGGTGTTGTCTTCCGTAAGCGCCAGATAGGCCGGAATAATACTGATGGGATTGATAACGGTAAAAAGTGATGTGAATGTTAACAATGCAAAATCTAACATGCTTGCCTCCTGCAGCTAATGGAATTCTTCCGCAAAAAAAGAAGGCAAGCTAAACCATTTAATCAAAGATAGCAAACGATCCGTCGAACTTACTTTGATGAAGGCCTAAGATCATTTACTTATTCAGAGTTCTCACCAGACCGGCGTATTTGCGTTCCACCTTAAAACCAAAACGATAGAAATATTCGGGTCGGAAAAAGCCCGTTGTTACAAACCTGAACTTCTCTCCGCTCATGCGATTTAAAAACTCGTTTAAGAGACCTTCGCTGATGCCCTTACGCCGGTAATGATTGGCAACGACAATTTTATCCATATATACTGTTTGATTGTCGAGATAAGTGTAGAAAAGACCGCCGATAACAAAGCCCCGCTCCGAAATAGCAACCAGAAATTGATGATCGGGCCGGAAACGCACCGGTAGGCGGCTTTCCAAAAATATTTGATGCAAACGGGATATTTCTTTGGGAGAAATCGGTTTGCGTACATTATAGGGCGTGCCATCATAATCTTCCAGTTGTACGACCACGTCGGCCGTACTCCTGCCCTTATCCGGCGTGCTCACAAGCACCGCGGTATCGGTTGGCTTCAGATGCGGATAACTGAGGCGGGTGAGAAAATATTGATCGCGTTCGGACAATGTCAGTTCGCTCTGCATATCCGAAATATATGTAAGCATGGCGTCAGTGCTCAGTTCGCCTTTGCGTTGTTTTTCAGCCATACGGCGTAAACGCGGTAAAACGGTTTCCCTGCCGTCTTTAAAGACCGTCTCCATAAAAAAGCGCGTGCGCGTCTCAGGATATTTATCTTCCAGAGCATGCAATTGATAGGTATCGTACAATTCATTGAGCGTCCGGGCCTGCGCCGACAATGAGGCGTCCGGATTAATCGCATTCCAGCGATGGAAACGTTTGATGGCAAAAAACAGGCTTTTAGGCAGGAAACCGACGCCTCGCATTTGATCGACATAAGCGCCGATCCATTTGCGCACCGGATATTGGGTTTGTTTATTCGTCGACATATTAAGGCAATCACGTAAAAGAGCGAGACCCTGCTTTTCGCCTTCCGAATCCAATACGCCCGCAAGCATATCTTTGTATACGTTGCTGCGTTGCAAAAACGGATACCGTTCTTCAGTACCAGCCACGAACTGCCCGTAAAAATCATCTACTAATGCAAAAAGCCCCTGAGATTCTTTTCTGGAAGCGATGGAGACCAGATGCATACCGGTCTGATAATCGTGCTCCGGAACGATGATATTGCGAGCGGACTTATCGCTCAACTCCAGTTGGTAGCCGGTGCGTTTCCAGAAACTTACATTGGCTGCCATGGCGGTCCGGACAAAGAACGGCCAGAGATGGTAAAGACGCCGTTCACTTTCTTCCTGATTTCGACGTAAATTACGGCGTATTACTTTTTCAACCACATCTCCGGAAACATAATCTTCCGTCCATAAATTATGATCTTCCCAGTAGCCGCCAAAATCATGCACAAGGCGCAAACCCTTGGCAGGCGCACCGGCATGGATCATCCAGTTCATTTCCGCCCGTACTTCATCCGAACGTTTTCTGTTGTTAAATATGAGAACAAAGTCGTAAGCGCCGCGAAATCGCGTCTGGACCGCTACGCGAAATACCGATTTGTCTTCATTCTCGGAAATAAAGCTGATCCAAATTCCGCCCATCGGGATATCATAAAGACGCACCATTTCACCACCTGAAAATAAAAAGATGGCTTCACGCAACATCGATGTCTGGTTGAAGGCATTTAAAATGCGACGTCGTTCGTTTTCTGGTATCCCTTCTTCAAATGTAATAACGTCCTTCCAACGATATTCTTCATGCGTTTCGATGTCCACCGCTATCGACGGCTCATCACCCAGCCATTCACGGAAACCGTTTAACAATTTTTGACGCGCCGCGCCTGCAATTTCAGGCAGTCCCCTGTAATCGGAACGGAGTTGGTAACGTACGATTAATTGGCGCACCCGTTTGTAGCGTGTTGGATGTGCGACGCCGTACATGGCCATCAGCTGGAGTAAAGAGGGGATGGCGTTGTTTGTCCAATCCGGACTGGAAGATTGTTTTTTCAACCGTTTTTTTAGGACGTCGTGAATGGCGTGGAGGCCTTCATCGCCCTGAAAGTGGCCGGTTATTTTTGTTCTTAGTGAATCATCCAGCAAATGCGGATCTTGTTCGATATAGGAATGTAAATAAGCGCCGAACGCGGGAGCGGCGTGCCTGGGCAGGCCCAATAAGAACATTTGCCTGGTGATGGACAAAGAGCCTGCGAACTGCGGATGGCGAACGATCGCCAATGCCAGAGGATAAATCGTTAAACTCGTATCGTCCAGAATCAATTTGAGATATTGAATCGCAATCATAGCCTGGCTCTCAAGAGGGGATTGTAAAAGGCGTACAGCGAGGTCAAGCCCGAATAACGATTTTTCTTCCTGTTGCAGTATGGTTTCCAGACGTTGCCGTCGTTCTTTATCCACGCGTTTATGTCGCGATATATCAACAAAACGGATGTGTTCGTTCAAATCGTCCATCCGGTACCACTGAAAAATACTCTCCCCCGTAAAGGCCCGCAGGCGATCATTGCCCAGCCAGTAAAAAGGATTTGCGAATATTTCCTGTAAATCCACAAAGCCGTCATCAAAAGCATAAATATAATCGCCGATCTGTAAATAATTGTCCTGCTTTGAAATGGTTTTAAGCGGCAGCTTTTGTTCATACTTGGATATACGCAACCCATCGCGGTCGATGTTCAAATCGCCCGCCAAACACCCTTTCTCCCGCAAGAACCAATTGGGAACTCTTAATTCTTTAGTTCTAAACGGAAGGCTAATGTAGTGCTTCTGGTACATGGCGTTGATCACCGGCTCAAAATGGGATTCGATCACGCGCCGGCGATAAGTGGATTTCGGAGTAAGTTCGCCTTTTGCCGCCGTAAACGCCCGATCAATCAGCCGAAAATCGATAATGCGTTCGTATGGCGCCAGAAATTTATTGACCGTTACCACAACCGAAGCAAAATACGCCTGTCGATCCTCTTCGTTCATGGTTTGCAGAGGATTTCCGGAACCGCTGTAATCGGGATATATCAATACCGTATTGTAGGGACGATGGTCTCCGACGAGGAAAACCTGCCGGATATAGTCGAAATCATTAAATAAATTTTCTATCTTTTGCGGCGCAATGGTTTCGCCTTTTATGTTTTTGTAAATCTCCTTTTTACGATCGATAATCACATAGTAGTCCTCGTCATTCTGTTCCATTATGTCGCCCGTAGGTAACCACCCTTCTGGATCGAACACCTCATCCCGGCGGGCGCCATAATAACCGAGCATTACGTAAGCCCCGCGAATCATCATCTCGCCGTCATGTCCCAATTTGACATCGATGCCCGGCAATGGTACGCCAAGAGTATTGGGTATATATTGACCGGGTGGCGTCATGGTTATTCCGCCGGTCGCTTCCGTCATACCGAATCCGCTCATCAACTCGATCCCGTTCCTTTGAAAAAAACGAAACACATCACTATCCAAATGACCCGCCGCCGAAAGACCCCATCTCAGGTAACCGCCCGTGGCATCCTGCACGTTCTCGCGTATCTTTTCGGATTCATCAAATTCCAGATTCACCTGACCGGTAATATGCTCGTAAAGTTGGTACCATTTTTTGGGAATACTGATAAATACAGTAGGTTTTACGCGCTGCATATTATCAAGCATGGTTGCAAGAGAAGGATTTTCCATAAAGGCATATTCCGCCCCCCAGAACACAGCGCCCATCATTTCCAGCCACCGCCCGAAGGTGTGATACAACGGGAGGTATGAAAGAAAACGATCCGCTTCGCCGATTTCCGGCAGAGCGAGCGCCCGGCAGAAACGTTTATAAACAATATTGGTATGGGAAAACATAATACCTTTGGGATTCCCGGTGGTGCCCGAGGTATACATAATCGTCGCAAGCGAATCCATATCCGCTATGCGGGCATGCTCTTCAATGTCTTGTTCACTCACAGGTAGCGCCTGTTGTTCCAGGTCCTTCAAAGACATGACCCAGCCTTCAACACTTTTACCTTCCGCAAGGATCGCTTTTTGTAATGGGGGTACGGACGATTTGACCTGTTTGACTTTGGCCAACGCCCTGTCCCCGGATAGTAAGATCAGAGGCGCCTTCGTTTCATTGAGGATGAACTCGATTTGCTCTGGCACTGAATTTGCTGGAATCATTATATTGACAATGCCGCTGTATAGACAAGCCAAATCCAGTAACGCCATTTCCGGGCTGTTTTCCATCAAAAAGGCGATTTTAGGCGAATCTTCTTGCGGGGCCGGTAAAAGGGTGCGTAAAATGCGTGCATACAATATGACTCTTTCTTTCACGGCATGCCAGCCAATCTCATCTTCTTTCTGGCCGTTTAATATCCGAAAAAGGGTTTTACGTTCATATTCGCGCCAACGTTGATCCAATAAACGCGGCACGGTAAAGCGGCTTTTTCGTAGCAATTCCAGAATGAGGGGCTCCCAGCGTTTATCGCCGTATAACTTCTTTAAGAAAGGCGGCAACCGTAACATATCCAAATAGGTATGGATCAGAGATGGATCGTTTAAATCCGTATAATGCAACCAGGTTCCGAATTTAAAATAAATCTCGGCATCTAAGATTTCTGCAACGGTATATTTTAAACCGCTGAGAGAAGCTTCCGTTAATAACTCATTGATCTCGTCGGCGCTTTGGATTTGGCTATTCTTGCTCGCTTTGGACTCCACCAACGAATCTATAATTTGATTAAGCGATTGGAGGAGTTTTTTATCCGTGGCTATGTCGAATGCATCGGCGCCTGCTTGTATGGTATTTCTGACGGATTGAAAACGGTTTTTAATCTCTTTGTCCATGCAATTCGCCCCCTCTCTGTAAACTATCCGAATATACAATAGACACGACAAACGCAGCAAATGAAACCGATGATTTCCCGCCATCACGTCCAGCTAAACGTTCTTTACAGATTCTGATATTTACGATAGCAAAAATATGATTGATGTATGATGACAGCTGTATTACATGATCCTGACAAATCCGAAACATATATAGAAAAAGGCTCCAGTCAAATTAAACTAAACCCGGGATATTTGTACATCATCGAATTTCTAAAACGCACCAGATCGGATATCAAGCCGATCCGCATGTTTGGCAATCTCCATTATAAACAGCAAGATGATGCTTCACGGGCAGTGGGTTAAGATTCATTTCGAATGCAGTGAGCGTAAAAACAGATGGGAATCAAATAATTCTCACCTGAACCGGTTTCTTAAAAAGGCTCGCAGGCAATCGATTCTACCGCATGGTTTATTATACCTATTTAGGTAAGATACAAAGCGGCTGGTATTTGCAGGCTCCATTTTATGAACGGGAGCAATACGTGTTACATTTAAATCAATTCCCCCGCCAATATAGACGGGGATATTCGTTGCCATCACAAACCGACCATTCGAACTTTAAAACAAATTCGCTTTATCACAACGCTTTCCACACAGGTCCCAGCATTCCGACAGCGCTAATTCGGTTACTGTTCGCCATTGCTCGTATCTGCAGGCACTGTTTCGGTTTCTGCCTGCGGGGCGGCTTTCACGACAACGGTGGTTTCTACTACCGCCTCAGCCGTCCCATCGCTCACACTTATACTAAACTGATGGGAACCTGTTTGTGCAGAATCCGGCGTCCAGGTGAGTTTGCCGCTGGAGGCTTCGACACGGGCGCCTTCGGGCAGATTTTCAGCCCTAAATTTCAATTCCTGTTCATCGGGATCGCTGGCGCTATACATTATTTCCAGAGTCTCGCCCGCCTGCACTTCTTGTTCGGCCGGTCCTTCGATTTGCGGCTGACGATTGACATTTTGAACCGTTATGGAAATACTACCTTCCGTTTTCTCCTGACCATCGCTCACGGTGAATGCGGCTTTGTACGATCCTGCCTGCATATAATTCGGAGTCCAGGTAAGCGTGTTGTCGCCATCATTAAATACGGCGCCTTCCGGTAAAATTACAGCTTCAACTGTTAACGGTTCGTCTCCGTCCGGATCGTTTGTTTCTATGGCGAATGCCAATTCTTCGTTTTCTTTTACCGTACGATCCGAAAGATTTTCAAACCGGGGCGGGCGATTTACATTTTGTACCTCAATGGTTGTGGAAGCACCCACTTCGGTAATGCCGTCATTAAGTGTAAATGAAACGGTATATGTGCCAGCTTGTTCGTATGTTGGAGTCCACCGCATCGTCGCGGTTTGCGGATCAAATTGCGCCCCCTCCGGCAGATTCGAAGCTGAAAATTGCAATTGATTGTCGCTGTCGGGATCGCTGCCTCTGACATTCAAAAGGAGTTCGTCGTTTTCCAAAACGGTTTGATCGGGAATCGAATCCAATTGTGGCGGGCGATTCACATCGGCGATCGTCATCACACTCTCTTTTTCATCGCTTAATTCGCCTGTATCCACAACTCGAAACGTAATCGGGTATGTTCCGGCCTGTAAAAAGCCGGGCGTCCAACGGAAGATTTTTTGCTGATCGTCAAATTGAGCCCCTTCCGGCAGGCCCTCTGCGCTATACGTTAAGCGGCCCACATCCTCGCTGTCGGGATCCAAAGCCTGTAATGATAACTGCAACGGTTCGTTTTCTTTGCCGTTTACGGATTCAGCAATTGTTAGCTCCGGCGGCCGGTTTACATGCGCCACTTCCACACTAAACGTGGCTTGATCGCTCAATCCTGCTGAGTCGCGCACGGCAATGGTAATGTTTTCATAAACACCGGATTGTTCGTATGTTGGTTTCCAGCGGAAAATGCCGGCATCCGCCTCGAATGCAGCGCCCTCCGGGAGGTTTTCGGCGGTAAGGCTTAACAAGCCTTCGTCTTCTTTATCAGGATCGCTGGAATAGGCCTGAACCGTCAACACTTCATTCTCCTTTGTTTGTTGGTCCGGTATGGGTTCCATAACAGGAGGACGGTTTACATGATTGACTTTTATGACCAGCGGTTGTTCAACACTGAATTCGCCATCCGCCGCCGTGATATTTACGGTGTATGTTCCGGATTGATCGTAGCCGGGTTTCCAGTTCAACACGAGACTGTCCTGCAAAAAGGTAGCGCCGTCCGGTAAATTTTCCGCCGTATAGGTAAGTTTACCCGTGTCTTCCCGGTCGGGATCGGCGGCAGGTGGTACGGCAAATCGTAACGATTCGTTTTCATTGAGGGTCTGTTGCGGCAATGCGGCAAATTCCGGACTGCGATTAACGTGTTCCACTTTGATTTGGATTTCCTGCCGATCGGTTGCGCCGGCGGTATCGTGGATAACAAAGGTAATGGGATATACGCCGGATTGTTCGAACGTCGGCGTCCAGCTGAATTCGTACTCGACGGAATCAAACTTAGCGCCCCGCGGTAAATTTTCGGCGTTTATCTTCCAGAGACCGGCATCTTCCCGGTCGGGATCGTCGCCGCTTACTGTAAACGTCAGCGTTTCGTTTTCATTAACGGTCTGATCGGCTACGGGCTCCAGCACAGGCGGACGATTCACGTGTATAACCGTTATGCGTGCTGTTTGGCTGGCCTCTAACCTGCCGTCTGAAACGGTGAACGCCGGGCTATAACGTCCTGACTGTTCATAATCCGGCTGCCAGGTAAATATAGAATCATTTAGACTCGCACCTTCGGGTAAAGCATCTGCTGAAAATGACAGTTTTCCGCTATCTTCCCGATCCGGATCGCTGGCCTCAAGGCTGAAGCGCAAAGGTGTATTCTCGTTCACGATTTTTGGCTTTATCTCAGCCAACACGGGAGAACGGTTCACATGATTGACATTTATGGTTATGGTATCGCTGTCAACCAATCCGGATGGATCCTGAACCTTGAATACCAGATCATCATAACGGCCGGATTGTTCATAAGTGGGTTTCCATTCAAATTTTAATGAGTCGGGACCGAAAACGGCTCCCGGGGGTAAATTCTCGGCAGAATACGTTAATTTGCCCTGATCTTCTCTATCGGGGTCATTGCCTTCTATGAAAAAGACGAGCGTTTCATTCTCATTGACGGTTTGATCGTTCACAGTCGCCAAATTTGGCGCCCGATTTACATGCTTCACCGTGATGTTAAAGCGAATAGAATCGCTGCGGGCGCCGGCTGTAAAAACCGCCATCAGACTATCGTATTGGCCGGATTGTTCGTAAGTGGGGCGCCAGGTCAAGATTGCCGTCGTCGCATCAAACTGAGCGCCCTCGGGCAGGTTATACATCGTATAAGCCAGCGCATTCTGATCTTCCCTGTCGGGATCTTCGCCCTCCAATGCGAGGAGCAATTCTTCATCTTCATTGATAACCTGGTCCTGGACGGCCGCCAGTACCGGTTTACGATCCACATGCAGAACATGGATATTGGCGGCGTCGCGCACCACCTCTCCGGCCGGATCGCTCAAAGTAAAATCGACCGTATGAACGCCGGATTGATCGAATCCGGGCGTCCACGTGAATGCGCGGCTTGCGGGATCGAATTGCGCACCTTCGGGCATATTTTCCGCGCCGTAAGTTAGTCGGCCCTGATCTTCGCGGTCTGGGTCGGAGCCCTCCGGTACTGAGAAGGATATCGACTCATTTTCCGCAACGGTATCATCGGGCACATCTGCCAGAACCGGCGGACGATTTACATGCTCAACCGAAATCGAAAAGGTGGATTGGTCGGTCAGAGCGCTGGCGGTATTTTCCTGAACAGTCATTGAAATATCTTCATACAGTCCGGATTGTTCGTAGGTTGGCCGCCATTGTATTAAACCGCTTAACGAATCGAATCGCGCGCCTTCCGGTAAATTGCGGACAGTGTAGAACAGTTCGTCCCCGTCGGGATCCCTGGCATCGGCCATGATCGTCAGGCTGTCCATTTCATTGATGATGCGATTCTCAATCGTGGTGATGATCGGTGGTCTGTTATAACGCAGTATCACCGTTCCGCTGTCGGCCGCAGCAAACAAATAGACATCCTGTTTGACAACATCAAATATTTTTTGATCGGATTCGTAACGCCCTTCCCGTTCCGGCGCGCTTAAATCGGAAGCATTAAAAATATCAATGCGCTGGCTCTGGTCGTTAGCCGCAAAAATGGAATTTCCGGAACGGTAAACATTATAGATATAGCCATCAATGGAAATATGGCTTAACGCCTGCGGCCGGCTTGGATTGCTAACATCCAGTATCCACATACCAGCGGGACCGTTCGCAATATAGGCAATGTTATCCTCCACATTAATGGAACGCATATTTTTAGCCCGTGGAAAGGCACTGACCTTTTTGAGCGAATCGTTGTTTGTCATCTCCAGTATTACAAGCCCCTTATTTTTATCACCCACAAAAACATAGGGCTTCTGCAGAAAGAGATTCCAGACCCATCCGTTTGTTTTAAAACGAGCGTTCTCAATGGGATTTTCGGGATTCGTAATATCGTATACCGCCAGGCCTTCTTTTTCTTCCGCTACAAAAACATAGGGGTAATCGGCCACGACCCAGAAGGCACTGCCCGTTGTTTCTATTGTTCCGATACGGTTAATATTTGCAGGATTACTTATATCCAAAATATCGACGCCTTCCAACTCATTCGAAGTAAAGGCATAGGAATCCTGCACAAAAACATTATGGGCGAAGTGTTCGGTTGGATATGTCCCCAGCACTTTCGGTTCCCGCGGATTTTCAACATCGATAATTTGTAGTCCGGCCCATACGTTTATTACAAACAGTTTTCCATCTGAATAGTATAAATCCTGAACCCCTTCTTGCAGCGGCTGTGCGCCCTCCAACTTGGGCGAAGGGACGGCATTAATATATTCAGCGCTAACTTTTTGAGCCAGAAGAGCAGCACCATTACAAAGAAAAAGTAACATAGAGAGCAAAAAAGTAATGCCTTTGGCATTCATAACGCGCTCCTTATAATATGCATTTATTTGATCACTCGATTCTTCATGAAAATTTGTGCGGGTCCATTGCCGCAAACCATTCGTTCAACACGGATTCAACTTACATAATCGGATGGAACCGCCGAATGTATAAACAGATACCGCTCCATAAGTTCGCCCACTAAAAAGAATATAACGATAAATCGGGCCTGTTCGATTTTACCGAACCAGTAATACAGCGCATATACAAGTGGAATAAAAATACCGAGAATAATGCGCATACTGAACAATATGTGATGGCGCATTAGCAATACACGTCCCGTTTGGCGGCTTTCGAATGAATGCCTCTTTAATACCTGAAAGCGTAAAATAATGGTAATGAATTCAATGATGAGCAGTATGAATACATACACCATCAAACCGCCGGCATCCACTTGTAAAAAAAGGAAAACCAATCCTGCTTTGGCCATTCCGATTATAAGTGTGACAGGCGTAAAGACATTTTGCCATGCATTATAACCATACGTTACCAGCCGGTTCTGGAAACGATAAACCAGGTACCCTGCCAGGATCGCCGTGGTTAAGTCCAGTAATCTTATGATTATTCCAAACTTAGCCGCTAAATACAGAACATACAGCAATACTAAAAATAATAAAGTCAGATAAAAATTCCGTTCCAATACCCGTTGCCAAAGCGGTGTTTTTATGTGTTTTTTATGGTACTGTAAAAGTAAAATCATAGGAGCGTATAAAACGGTTCCAAAACCCGCTATATAAATCAGAAGCGAATTATACGCTTGTCGAAATTGCTCATAATCGGCATGTTCGAGATTGAGATATAAAAAAAAGAATGCGGTCAAATAAGCCCCGGTTGCCAGAACAATAACCACACTGTAAAAAAACAGCCAGTCTTTTACCGACCGTTCTTTTCTAAGAAGATCCATAGGATGCTGCCCGTTCCATAATCCGTAAAAATTGTTTTGCCTGATGCTTCCGGTTAAAACTATCGACATTTTTATATGAGAATTTAGGTGGATTGATCATCCATTGTCTAAGCGTATTCGCAATATCTTTCGTTTTATAGGGAGAAATAACAACGCCCGAGTCCGTGCGGCCAATTAACTGAGCTAACTCGCTATCTTCCGGAGCTAAAGCCAAAATCGGTTTTCTGAGCCTCATATATTCATAGAGACGTCCGCCGATCATATTTAGCAAATCTTCAAAAATGTATATAAATGTATCCATTGAACTTAACAACTCCAAACAATTTTTATGGTCAAGGTAACCAACTTGTCTCACCATAGTCTGCAAACCATATTTTCTAGCCAGGGCGCCGACATCAATAAAGGAATGACCGATATGAAAAAAACGTAATTTTTCCTCAACCGCGGGTACCTGCTCTTTTAAATGTTTGAGCGCCTTGAAAAAATAATCGGGATTCATTAAGTGCGAATAGAATGTGCCTGCAAATGCAATCTTAAACATATTTGGCTCCGGATCATGCGGGACGAGTCGGGAAAAATCTTCTTCGTCATACCCATTTGGCAGCACTGTCCATCCTGCGGCATCGAATCCGGTTATCCGCTTGCTATAAAAATCCAGTAACGAGCCATACACGCTAACACCGGTCTGAATTTTCGACACGGTTTTAAATTCGATCCGCCTGTCTATCCAATGGTGAAAAGGAGTGGGATATATTTTAAAGGGATTTCGGCTCCAATTATCACGCATATCGGCAATGACCGGAATATCAAGTATGTCCTGAAGCTCAACAGCAAGAAGAAGCAGAGAGTAAGGCGGCGATGTTACCAGTATGCAATCGTAGGCGTTTCGGTCGCATTCCTTCCGTATGGCTTGCTTGGCGGGCTTTCGCCATGATTTTCTGGAATCGGGGATGTATAAAAACGCACTCAACCAGCGTTTTAAATAATAGAAGCCGCCCGCCTTTAATAACGGTCGTAATAAGCGATGTATATGCTGGTTTCCTACATGGGCGGGCAAGCGGATAACGTTTGTGTTTTCCGGAATTTCATCCAGTAAGGAAGCGTCATGCGGTTGGATTTCACTTTTTTCCGTTGCCGTTATAACCGTAAAACGCCAATTCTCCCTGCTGCCATACTTGATGAGCTTTAACATGCGCTGCACCCCACCGCCGCCCACCGGAGGGAAATAATATGTTACGATCAAACACCTTTTATCCACGTCTGCTTTTCCAGCACTCGTATCGATTGGTAAATAACATTAAAGTCATGTTCATTTTCTTCGAAATTACGATTATCCATATTAAACGTAACGATATGGAAGCCTTCTTTTTGAGCCCGCTCAATCCACGCGTCGTAAGCTTCGTTTAACTGCGTCAGATAATCGCGGTTAATGTTTTTTTCATAATCCCGTCCGCGTTTGTGTATATGATTGATCAGATGATCCACGCCGGATCGTAGATAGATAATCAGATCCGGTTTACGAAGATAGCTTACCATGATGGCAAATAGATCCCGGTAATTTTGATAGTCGCGTTCCGACATATGGCCCTGTTCGTGCAGTGTGTGGGCAAAAATTTCCACGTCTTCATATATGCTGCGATCCTGGATGCAGGAGGAGGGCCAATCGGTAATCTCTTTCTGCGTTCGAAAGCGGTGGGACAAAAAATAAACCTGGAGATGAAAACTCCAGCGTTTCATATCGTTGTAGAAATCAGCTAAATAGGGGTTGTCGATTACACGTTCGTAATAGGCTTTCCAATCCAGTTTTTTGCTAAGCATGCGGGTTAAGGTGGTTTTACCCGCACCTATATTACCGGCTATGGCAATATATAGTTTTCTTTTTTCATCCACTTTGCCCGACTTCCCTTATTGAAATGAAAAATCTTTTCACATTTCGTTTTTCATTTTTGTGAACCGTCGCCGGTCTACTAACAACCGTAACGGACGCCGTCCGACTAACGATGCAATCATTCGAATATAAGAATAATGTAGATTGAGTGAAAACAATTAAGATTAAAGCCGCCGAACCTCCTGCGAGGGGCTACAATGTGGAGTGCGCGTTTAAAACTCGAAGAAAAGACTGGTCTTAAACCGAACCGGCACATTATTGATCGTGCCGGGTTCAAAGATAAATTTCTCAGCCGCTTCCAGTGCTTTACGATCCATATAAGGATTCAGGCCGCGCAATACCTTTGCGGATTCCACACGTCCGCTGCGATTGACAACTACCTGAACAATAACGCGCCCCTCGGTTTTCATGGCGCGTTCGGAATCATCAATTTTCGGGCGTTTCTTGGAAACAATTTTCTTCTTCTCGTCCAGAAAGGCGTCCAAAAAAACACGATCATAATCGATTGTAATTTCTCCCTCGTCTTCGCCGACTAAATTTGTTTCCCTGCGCTCCGGTTGGAGAGAACGTACATCCCGGTCGAATCGCAGCTTTCTTACCAAAGCATCCAAAGAATCCTGTTGTTTAGACATTTGCTGCTCCCGTGCATCCGGTTGAAGAGCGTCTTCAGGGTTTGTGCCCAAGGTATCTTCGCCGCCCGACCCGGCATTTTCGCTTTGGGAAATAAGCAAACTTTGCTGCGTCGTTCGACGTTCTGTTTTCAATGGTTCAACATCGACCAGGCCGTACTGAGGATCATCTTCCTTATCGAATATGAGTTTTTTTACAACCTCTAACCCCTGTACCCCCCAGTTATTATTTTCGGCTTTGATCGGTTGACTGGCATGATTGTAAATGTGATAAGCGCTGTTATCTATAAATACATTATTACCTTCATTATATTGATCGTCGGATTCAAGCGATCCCAGATTGGGTTGGGATAAACTGAATGTAATCATCCCTACCTGATGCAGTGTTACCATATTTTCTTTTAAAACGGGCGCCGCGCCGAGGCGACAAATGATGCCCGCATATCCGTTCTCAGAGATAATATTGCCTACAAGAAGCGGCGCCGCTTGCGTTTCGATGGTTAATCCCGAATTGTAATTATAACGAATGGTCGAATTGCGAATTTGCGGATCGCTATGTTTGATGGATAAACCGTCGTAGCCGTATTCGATAATGGAGTAATCAATAATTGATTTTTGTCTCGGATTATTAATCTGGATCCCGAACCAATCGCCCATGCGTGGTTCATCGGCTTCGGAAGTAAAAACGATTTTTTCTTCGGACGTCCCACGACAGATCAAAACGCCCTCTATAATCAGCT
Organism: uncultured Calditrichaceae bacterium; assembly: GCA_964542915.1. Lineage (GTDB taxonomy): Bacteria > Calditrichota > Calditrichia > Calditrichales > Calditrichaceae > CAZIVP01. The sequence continues at coordinate 414,996 of CAZIVP010000002.1, forward strand.
CAATACGGGTTAAATCGCGACCCGAAGCATGGCTATCGGTATGAGGCGAAACCAGGATTGTTGTCCCCGCTTCAATCGTCAATCGGGCACCGCGTTCCACAACAACATCGCCCGTTAAGCGGATTTCTCCCGACCAACGCTCATCGCCATTAATCGTGTGGCTCTGATATCCGTTACTTTGTGCTTTTAATGCATGGCCGTGAGATAGGACAAATAGAATAATTATTACGCTTATAGATCTCAAAGAGAGTTCTTTTCTCCCCATAATACTGACAACACCCGTCCCGGCTAGGCTGGAAAACCATTTCCTGAGATGCATTTTTAATCCGAAGACGGCGTCTCCATGTGTTCATTATTAAAGTAAAAATTGTTTCACGCTGTCCGGATAAATTGTTTAATCACTTTAAGCAAATCCACTTCTTTAAATGGCTTGGAAATAAAGGCATTGGCGCCAAGTCTTTCGCCCTCTTCCTTTTGCCCCTGACCGGATCTGCCGGTCAATATCACGATCGGTAAAGCATTCAGCTCCGAATCCTCCCGGATTTGACTGATGAGATTAAAACCGTGCATACCCGGCATTTCCAAATCGGTTATCATTAAGTCGATTTCGTGTTCATTCACTTTTTTCACCGCTTCTTCTCCGCTGCTGGCCTTGACGGTAGCAAAGCCGTTACGTTCTAATACCGACCCGACAAAATTACGGACACTGTTGGAATCGTCCACAATCATAATGACCGGTTTGCGTTCGGACACTGTTTTTAAAGGTATTTCCACGCTTCGGCTTTCGGGTATTTCCTGCTCCTGCTCTTCAGCTTTTGGTATTCGCGGCGGACGGTATTTTTTACGTTCCTTGCCGGGTTTAAAAAATTTCTTTTCCACGGCGTGAATAACAGCGGAATAATCGAGAATCATAGCCACCTGGCCGGAGGCCATAATCGTCCCGCCGGAAACATAGGGTACATTTTGCAGCCGTGAACCCAATGCTTTTACTACAATTTCCTGACGCCCGATAATCTGTTCCACGCCAAGGGCCACGCTTATATCGGCGTCGTGAATAATCAACGCTTTTTTAGACGATGGCTGTTGCGATTCCGATTTTTTGAACTGCAATAAATGATCAATTTCAATATACGGAAGCAAATTACCCCGTACCTGCACATATTGACGATCATCATCCATTAACAAATCATCATCTTTTATCGTCAACGATTCCTGAACGGCAACCGTCGGTATGGCTATCGTTTGATCCTGGCTTGTTACCATCAGAGCCTGGGTGACAACCAATGTGAGCGGCAACCGAATGATAAACGTGGTGCCTTCATTTTTGCGCGACTGAACGCGAATATTGCCCTTTAAACGTTGGATTTGATTGTACACCACATCCATGCCTATGCCTCGACCCGAAAGTTCATCCGTTTCCTTACGGGTGGAAAATTCAGGGTAAAAGATGAAGTCGAATATTTCACCTTCTTCCATGGACTCTAATTTATCGGCATCGGCAAGATTACGATGGCTAACGGTCTCCTTGACCGCTTCCACATCAATGCCACTGCCGTCATCCGAAACCTGAATAACGATCTGATTTTTATCCTGCCAAGCCTTTAACAGAATTTGTCCTTTTTCATCTTTGTCGTTTTCCTTGCGTACATCCGGCAGCTCCAAGCCGTGATCGACAGCATTACGCAATATGTGCAATAAGGGATCGGCCAGCGCTTCAATCATGGCCCGATCCATCTCGGCCCCGCCGCTCTCGATATCCAACTTAACCTTCTTGCCCTGTTTGCGCGCTAAGTCGTGCACCGCCCTGGGAAAACGCTGGAACAGATGATCCACGGGTACCATACGGACGTTCAGAATATCCGTATGGAGGGCTTTGCTCACATTGGCGATTCGACCCACCTGCTCCTCAAACCCATAATACAGGCGATTCACATTCTTGGTTACGCGGTCGATTTCATTGAAAACATTCTGTAACAGATCGTTAAGCTGATTCACATTTTTGCCTTTTTGCTGTGCCGGCAAATTTTCGTCAATCTTTTCCCGGGAACGCAACAGTTCTTCCAATAAAGCTTCCGCTTCGTGTTCCTGCTTCTTAGCATGATCAAAGGTTTGTATGATGGATTTGAGATGCTCCAGTTGGCCCGATAATTCCGTCCGATGAATTGCCAGTTCGGTCGCCATATTTATAAGCTTATCCAGGTAATCCGTGGAAATCTTGATGACATTCTCTTCATCCGGGACTGCCGAAGTCTCCGAAAATTCCGCTTTACGTCCTTTTTGGGGAGCAGCCGCTGTTTCCAGGCCAGGTTCGTAATTTTGATACAGAAAAAGTTTGTTGTCCAGTTCGGCCAGTTTACCGGTGTAAGAAGGCACATCTTCCCTGTTTTTGGCCTGAATGGTTTCAAGCAGTTGCTGCATCAATTCCATGGCCGAAAAGGCGGGATCCAGCATTTCTTCTTTGTGTTCAAGCGATTGTCGTTTATAGATGTAAAAGTAATCTTCCAATTTATGACTCAGGTGGCCGATTTTTTCGTATTCGACCATCATCGCGCTACCTTTCAGGGTGTGCAAATTACGTACAATCCGCGATAAAAGGGTGTCGCTCTCCGGCATATTTTCCAATTGGATCAGTTCATCATAAATGGCATTAATCAGTCGGTTCGCTTCGTCCACAAAAATATGTTTTACGCGTTCTCTTTGCTCCGGCGTTTGCTGCTCATACGATTCTTCACTTTCAAATGATTTTTCCCATTTTTCGGGAGACAATGCCTGAGTAATCTGAGCAATTTGGGAGGGATTTACGGTTTGGCCTTCGCTTAGCGTCTGTATCAGGTCCAGCGCCTCTGCCACGGTTTTTGCCAATGACGGTTCGGCGTCGATTTTGCCAATCTTCATGGCTTCGATTAATTTTTCGAGTCCATCGGTCAATGTGCTTATCTGGTTAAATCCCAGCATCTTCGCCGCCGATTTCAGCGAGTGCGCCGCATAACTATAATTATTGTATTGCGAAATATCCCCGTCCTCCGAAGCCAGCGCTTTCTGAAACTCTTTCAGGATGGTAACATACTCCATGGCTTCTTTCCGGAAAATTTCCAGCAATTCTTCATCCTGGTCTTCAGCAGCTTGTTCGGTTTCGGCGTCTTCTTTTTTCGCCGGTTCCCGAGCGGCTTCATCTTCACTCATTATTCGGTTTAAGATGCGTTTAAGAGCGTGGTGCGCCGCGCCAACATCCACATCTTCATTTCTGGTTAAAGCAGCAATGGCCTCCACCCCGGGCGTCAAATCATTTAAGACGGAATTATCCGCCGATTGCGGACTGTTGGAAAAAAATTCGGCAATATCTTCAATTTGCGCCGCCAGATCGCCAATTTGTTCTTTTTCCATAAGATAAGCGGAAGTACGGATACTATGGACGGCGTGTTCGATGGTGCTAAATGATGCAGCGTCCTCCGGATTTTCCTGTACCTTTTGTAACGCCTCCCGGATTTGTTCGAGGTAATTACCCGTCTCCCGAAGAAACGCGGACTCCATGTCCTCTTCTCCGGCAGCTTCGCTTTCCGGAGGTGCTTCTTCTTTTACCGCTTCCTCAAACAAGTCATCCAATACCTGAATGATATCATTGTATTCGGCATTCTTACCTTTGGCAGCCAGCCGCTCTATAATCAATCGAAACGCACTGTCCAACTCATCGAGTTGCGTTGTGGATTGGAGGTATGTTTTTTGTTCCCGCATCATATTGCGGAACGTCGATATAGCCTTCAGGCAATCGTTGTATTCCGCTAATTGCAGGGTATTCCCGATGTTTTTTAATCTCGCCACTAATGTAATTTCGGCTTTTGTATCGCCAGAAATTAATGCCGGTTCGAGCAGCGGTTGTGTTTGGTCCCAAACCGCCCGCAAGGTTTCCGACAACGCGCCGGCAATCTTTTGATCATCCTGCAGGCCGAATATTTCTTCCCGTTCTACGTCTTCCATTGCGCGAATCGCTTCGAATTCCGATTGTAAATCAGAAATGTCAAGCGGCGTCTCAATACGGCCCAAGCCCTTTTCCCAGACCGATTTAATCTTCGCCAGTAAGGCTTCGCGCTGCTCCTGATCTTCAAATTTTTCCGCTGCTTGATACGCTTCTGTTAAAGGATCAATAAAATCGGTTTTTAATTTGGTTTCAAATAGGGTTACAGAAGCCGCCAGGTTTTCCAGTACCCGAGATATATATGCGCGATCAGATGCACGATCGAATGTTTCATGACGATTCCAAACCTTTCGGGCCATACCTTCCATAACTTCTTTTAATGCTTCGGCCATGCGAGCTCGGTCCTTAAAAGAGATCTGTTGCTCCACCTCTTCTTCTTCAATTTCCGCCTCTTCAGTTTTCTCTTTTTCAGCCTTCTCTTCCTCGCGTTCCGGCTTTTCGGCGGTAACAGCGGCTTCGGCCGGTTCCCCGGGTTTGACAGGCGCTTCTTGCAATGATTCTTTAAGAGATGCGACAAAATTTTCAAGCTGTTCAATGATCGCTTCATCATCGCCAGTAAAGTTTGAAACATCTTCAAGTTTGTTAAAGAGCTCTTCAAAAAGTTCGAAACTCTCTGCGGTTAAACGTTGCTCATTTTTTTGGGCGGTCTTCAGAGTATCGATCATCATGGAACTGAGGTATTCCAGCGGCTGATAGCCATGGATCATACAGATTTCTTTAAATGATTTGAATTGTTTGATCAAATCATGTAACGGAAAGTAGTGTTCTTCACGCTCCCGGGCGTCTTGAATAAATTTTCGAAAAACGGTCAAATGTTCATCCACTTCCGATTGAAAGTACTGTCCCAGCATGTCATCAATGGATTGTGGCTCGCCCGGCTCTTCATTCTCCTGGGAATTTTGCGGACTTGCATTCTCTTCTTGTTCAACCATCTCCGTCTCTTCGGATTTTACTTCCAGCGCTCCGTGGGAAATTATATTATCCAAAAGCGTCTTTTCTTCAGAATCCAGATAGACCATTTTGCTTATCAATTCATCGATATTATCCGGAAGTGTGTTCACCTTTTGCATTGAATCTTGTATTACTTCTTCAAGGGGAAAAATTTCAAATAATGTGTACAAAACGGCAGCTACGGGTGCTTCCGTCCGCGCGGCCAGTGTATCGCGATTCTCTTCTTGTATGACCGGCATACAAAACTCAATCAATGTTTTGTATTTATCGCCGGTGGAAGAATCAAACTGTTTGTCTAATTTTTCATCCAGTATGCGCTGGAATTCTCTTTGATAAAATTCTTCAAACGATAACACGTCCGCAGCCTCTCTACTTTCCGCTCCGGTTTTTACTTCGGTCTCAGACGGAGCGATATCTAAGATACGTTGCAACGTTTCGACGCTTGCCTGATCCTCGATCATCAGACTGAAAAGATTCAAAAAATCGGTGCTCAAATCGTCAAGCCCTTCATATAGCTTCCGGGAAGGTTGTTCGGTCAGTCGTTCGATCATATCGAATAAAAATATCGACAATTCGCTGGTTGCTTCCTCGCGGGCAAGCGCTTCGAGCCCATCGACATGATTTTCGAAGGATTGCAGGAAATGATTCAGGGTTTCCACAATGTTAATATGATGTTCCTCCAGGTCTCCCCGGGCTTTATCAAGCACGCGTTCGAAAAAGTCGGTAATGTAAAAGGTCTGAAATGATATATCATTTTTGTGATCAACCATTGGAAGGATGCTCCTTCTCATTGTGCTAATCGGAATTTTTTAACGGTGTTATTCAAATTCTCAGATAATTGTTCTAAATGCTCCGCCGATTGTTTGGATTGCTGCGCGTTATCAGCCGTTTTCTGGGCAATATCGGCAATGTGTTCGAGAGATTTTACAATATCGGCGCTATAGCGCGTTTGTTGTTGTGTTGCATCCGATATATCAACGGAGGCGCGAGCCGATGTATCCACCCGCTCCAGAATTTCCTTTAAAGCCAAACCGGCTTCATCCACCAACTGGGTTCCTTCCGAAACAGCAAAACGGCCGTTCTCCATAGCCTCCATGCTGCGGCTGATACTTTTACGTATATCCGCAATGATCTCGACAATCTCTCCGGCTGAACTGCTGGAACGGCGGGCCAGTTTACGGATTTCATCGGCTACGAGGGCAAAACCTTCTTCACTCTGACCGGCGCGCGCGGCCTCGATGGAAGCATTAAGAGCAAGTAGATTGGTTTTACTGGCGATCTCGCCGATAAAGTTTGTAATCTCTCCGATGCGTTTAGAATGTTCGCCTAACAGTTTGACTTGTTTCGACGCATCCTGTACGGATTGTTGAATTTGCTGCATCCCGTTAATGGATTGTTCGATCACTTCACTGCCGCGCCTGGCAACCTGTTTGGCCTCAGCAGCGGCATCGGCCGCCCGTTGCGCATTGGCGTTGGTGTTATTGATTAATTCGGCCATTTCCTTGGCAAAATTACTGATATTTTGGGTTTGCTCCGCCTGGTTAAAGGCTCCCTCGGACATGGTTTCCACATTTTTAAGAATCGTCCCGGTGGATGAGGCCACCTGTTCCGCTGCTTCTTTCGTATCCCGGATCAGTTCACTTAAATCGCTGATCATAATGTTAAACGAGTCGCCGAGTACACCGAGCGTATCGGCGGTAACACCCGCTGATACGGTGAAATCTCCCTCCGCGGCAGCGTTAACCGTCTTCAGTAATTCGCTTATTTGTTTTTGGATACGTTCTCGTTTGAGTTCCCGGTCCCGGTTCTGTTCCACCAATTTTTCTAATTTTTTAAGCGGTTGTTCCATCTCTTCGAGATAAAAACCCTGCGTTTCGGAGCGTAACAGGTTTTTTCCTTCATTGATACGATCCAAATTGGCTTCGATAAACGACATGCCCGATTTGAGGCGACGCATTTGCAAAAACATTAAGAGCCAGGCGATCGGAAGAAAAAGGATGGCGGACAATACGGGCAGCCGTGCGTGGTCAGCGATTGTCGTTAACTTATTCGGCACAGGCCTTTCCAGCATCACGATGCAACCATTTCCAAAGCGTTTGCCGCTTAACGGTGCGATTGCCGCCATTTGTTCTCTGTCGTTTTCTCTTATCAAGCGGGTCGTTACACTATCAGCCTGAATGGCCAACCGCATTTCATTCCACAGATCGAAACTGCTTCCGCGTTTCTTTCCCGCCTCTGTGGATACAACAATCTGTGTCATGGTATTTTGTTCATTTAATATGGTGATCGCTCCTTCGGAAAGGTTCAATCGATCTCTAAAGCCTTTCAAACGTAATGATAACCTTTTAAATACCACTTCACTGTCCGGATAAGCCGCAATATGTTTTACTGTGGTGCTATCCAGCGCCTCGCTGATCAAGTATGCGGCCTGGGTGAGTTGCTTCAGCTGTTGTTTACGCACCCGTTCCTGATCAAAGCTGTAAGCGAGATAGGTTAAAATAATAATAACCAACAATAGAGCCGGTAATAATTTTAAAAGAAAATTTTTTTGAATTCGAGCAGTGGTGCGCATATAAACTTCCTCAGCTCGTTTAGATGCGGAATTGATTCAAGGCATCAGCCGCCATAATACGTTCTAAATCAAGGATATACAGCACTCCATACTGATCATTGTTAACCACTCCGTTAATAAGATGGTTAAATTTTGTCAGAATATCCTCCGTGGGCACTTCAATCTCGGTCGGATCGAGAGAGACCACATCCAGCGCTTGATCGACGGACAATCCGAAGGGTTCGTCTTCGTATTCCAGTACGAGTACATCCGTCTCTTTGGCATTCTCTTTCTTCCCCAGTTGCAGGCTCGGTCTGAAATCCAACAGAGTAAATATTTGGCCGCGAAGATTAAAAACGCCCAAAATATGATCGTTCACGTTTGGAACCGGCGAGTAGGTCGTTAGCTGTAAAACTTCGCGTACACGTTCAATTTCAATGGCAAAACGATGGCCGCTTATTTCAAAAATAGAATAACGACCATAGGGTTCACGTTTTTCATTCGGCATCATAACTGTTTAGTTACCAAGAAGTTCCTGTATTTTTTTTACTAATTCTTCGTCCTTAAATGGTTTGGGTAAAAAGGCATCGGCGCCTTCCTCTTTAGCCTTCTCAACCATTTTTGGAGAATCCTTCCCGGATAGCATGATCACCGGGATGCCCTTGGAAGCCTTTATGGTTTTCAAAATTTCAATCCCGTTAATATCGGGCAACATAAGGTCTAACACAACTAAATCGGGATCGACGTTATCGATGGATTCCAATCCCTCTTTGCCGCTCACGGATGTGGCAATTTCAATCGCCTCATTTTCCAGAGCGATTTCCACCATTTTGCGGATAACGATACTATCGTCAATAACAAGAACGGTCTGACTGCCAGCCTGTTTTGCGGGACTCTCCTTCGGTGGCTTCTCTTCTTCTTTCTCTTGGGCTGGTTCTTCTTTTTCTACTTCAGTCGTTTCGCTTTCCGTTTGATCGGCGAAGTCCACATTCAATTCGCCCGTCTCAGCCTCTTCCTGTTCCTCCTCTTCGGGAATGTTGATCTCGATATCGCGCGCAGCATCTTCTACCTGCTCTTCCGTCTCCTCTTCGCTCGCCTCGTCAGTTTCCGTTTCGGTCGATTCTTCCATCTCTTCCAAAAAGGAATCCACGGAAAAATCGGTTTCGTCTTCTTCCTCTTGCGATACGGGTTCCGCTGCATCAGGCGCTTCGCTCTCCGCTTCCGTTTCCTGCGATTCCTCTGCCGGCTCTTCAGGCGCCGGTTCTCCTTCGCCTTTAACTTCGGCAGCTGTCGCATCCATTGTTTCTATTAAATTTTCATTGAGCAGGCGTTGCAGAAAATCGTGTACATGTTGTTCATCAAAGTCCAGCCAATCGGCTATTTCTTCGGGCTTGGCAGAGTCTCCGATTACGAACAATACCTTCCAGGCATTGTAAGGCAATTTCACGGAGTGAATTTTTTCATCGATATTATCGACGCGTTTGTATGGCGTACTCACGATCCTACCCTTTCTTTTATTTAATTTACTTCACAACCTCTTCGGCTAATTTAAAATAGTTAATGGCCCCGGGCGATGAGAGATCCACCAGTGCAACCGGTTTTCCCATTGCCGGCGCCTCGGCCACCCGTGCGTTACGTGGAATTACCGTCTGGAATAAAATATCACGGAAGCCCTGCCTTAATTCTTCATAGATTTCTTTGCTTTTTCGCAAGCGACGATCAAACATGGTCACCAAAATACCCTGTAATTTAAGGTTCGGATTGCCCTCCTTGCCGATACGACGGATGGTTTTCAGAAACTTTCCCAACGCTTTAAGCGCAAAATATTCGGTTTGAACCGGAATGATTAATGAATCTGACGCCATCAGAGCATTAATCGTCATCGCTCCCAAACTCGGCGGACAATCCATAAGGATGTAGTCATAATCTTCTTTGAGCGGGGTAAGCACTCCCTTCAACATTTTATCCTGTAATGAATGGGTGAATAGTTCAACCTCTTCGTTTTCATCACGGACATGCGACGGAACAATTTCCAGATTATCCAAACCTACTGCCATAATGGCGCTTGTGAGGGGCACCCGCTTAACGAATACATCAAACAAACCATATGTGATATGACATTCTTCCAATTGGAAGTTGGCAGCAATACTACCCTGGGGATCAAGATCGATTATTAACGTTTTTTTCCCGAGAATGGCAAGGCTCGCTCCAAGATTCACGGCCGTCGTCGTCTTTCCTACACCGCCTTTTTGGCTGGTAATTGCAATGATTTTTCCCATGAAATTTTCTGTTAAGATTTAGCTGTTAGTCGTTTGCGTTCCGTTTTACCGTCCCAAGTCATTAACCATTTGTATGAATATAAATGCCTTCCTCCAATTAATATTCAACGTTGAACGCCTCAATCATTATAAAGCGCAGGCTGTGTAATTATACTCAGGTATTCGGCATTTTGGTGTAAATGATTAAAGGAAAATAACGAATATCCCGCAAAATTCAACTGTTTAACGTGTTCGATTTTCGATTTTACCATCGAAGCTCGTTGATTATATGTTGAAATCCCCACAATAATACGGCTCGAATTTCCGGTAGCCAGCGCCTGGTTGAGGTATTTTCTGAAACGGAGTCGGTCGGGTATATAGTTCATAATTACAACCTGATCGCACCAATTTTCATCGAGCCACTTTTGCCAATCCTGATAGTAGTAATGACGCGCTTTATATAAATCGGGTTTAACCGCAATCGAAAGCTGCGCGGCTGGAAATCCGTTTTTGACGTGCTTCGTTATTTTCTGCAACAGATCGTCAAGTCTGCTGCGCAGATATGAGCGGTAACGTCGGTCCACATAGCTGACAACCGCACTATCGAATTTACTCAAAAATCGGTCGGGATTTCTATACATATTTTCCCTGACGACAAAATAATCGAGAATGACGTCGTCAATCCCGGATTGGCTAAACGAATATCGCGCTCCGGGATAACGAAAATAATCAAGATGGATACCGTCAAAACGGTAGTCATGCAGAAGCTCCTGAATAAGTTTACCCAGGAGCCCGAGATAAACGTTATCGCCCGGATCGATAAAGTAGCCCACAAAACCTTCTTTTTTTAACCGGGAATAGGACGGCGGTGTCGATTGATGTGCCGTTTTTAACAAGCTCTTACGGCGCGCCAGGAAGGGGTGATTTTGATCCGAAGGTTGACCATTGGCCCATACAAAAAGCGTATTTATCCAGGCATGAACGCGAATATTATGTCTTTGTGCTTCTTCTATAAATCTGTGAAGTTGCTCCCCGGACAATACTTTATTTTTTGAATTCCCGGCCACAGTCGTTTCATAGTACGGTTGGCCCAGCGCCCAGACCTGTAAATACACATCCGTAATATTTAATTGGCGCGCCCGTTCAAGGATGGTTTCGACCGGTTTTTCCTCTAAAAGAGCATATCGCACTACCCACAGGCCACGGACTTCGCCCGAAAGTTGGTTAGCGCCTACAAACAACAGAAAGAATAAGATACATGCCCGATGTATTTTCATAAATCTATCTCGCTATATTTAATAAAATTAAATATATAGAAGCGTTACATATAATGCAAGCTCTATCATTTGCGGAATGCTTTGTACCCTGCACAAGTCTAATCATGTTTAAAGGGAAGGTTTTATCACAAACGCCGCCCGCGCTGCTTTCGTTGTTACGGATTAAAAGAAATTTTGAAATTATTTTGCATTTATCTAATATTGAGCAAAGCAAACGCAAGGAAAAAGGATTTTTGAGTTTTATGAAAGCATACGATCTGATTATAATCGGCGCAGGCCCCATCGGCCTGGCCTGCGCAATCGAAGCCCAAAAGGCCGGTATGCATTATGTCGTCATTGAAAAAGGCGTGTTGGTACATTCGGTCTTCCATTTTCCCACCAATATGACTTTCTTTTCAACCTCGAAATTAATAGAAATCGGAGAGGTACCTTTTGTTTCGCACGGCGATAAACCGACGCGCCGGGAGGCCCTGGAATATTACAGACGGGTTGCCGAGGGCTGGAATTTAAATATACGGCTCTATGAAGCCGTGGAATCACTGGAGAAACAAAACGGCGGTTACCGTCTTAAAAGCGATAAATCGGAATACTGGACTCAATCAGTCGTTGTGGCGACGGGGTTTTACAACCAGCCCAATCTCATGAATATACCGGGCGAATCCCTTCCCAAGGTAAAACATTACTATGACGAACCGCATCCTTATGTCAATCAGAAAGTAGTGGTTGTCGGCGGCGGAAATTCGGCTGCGGATGTGGCGCTGGAAACTTATATGAAGGGCGCCGAAGTTACCATGGTGGTTCGCGAAAGCGGATTTAAAGACGGTTTGAAATATTGGATTCGTCCCAACCTGGAGAATCGTATAAAGGAAGGTTCGATCAAAGCCTATTTTCACAGCGTGTTAACGGCCGTTCGTCAAACGGAAGTAGATATAAAAACGCCGCAACAAACCATAACACTCGAGAACGATTTTGTCCTGGCGATGACGGGTTATCATCCCAATTATGATTTGTTGGAACGTCTCGGTATTAGCGTACAAACGGATGAGGATCAAACGCCACAACACGACCCGAAAACCTTCGAGACCAATTTGCCGAATGTATTTCTGGCGGGCGTGGTTTGCGGCGGCATGAACACCAGCCGCTGGTTTATCGAAAATGCACGCGAACATGCCGCTGTTATCATCAGCGCATTGCAAAAGCGGTTTAAACAATAGATCAACAAAGTTCGGCTCCGGAGCGTTAACCGAGTTGATTGGCATCATGTGCCGGAGCTAGATTCTGGTATTTAATGTTTGAACTAAATACAGACAGGATATTTTTTCGTCAGGAAAATCAACATACGTTGTGGAGGTTTTAAAATCGGTGAGACAATCTTTTATTGGTTTGGCATTAGGGGGCGGGGCGGTACTGGGCGGCGCTCATATCGGAATATTGCGCGCCATTGAGGAAGCCGGCCTCGAGGTAAAAGCCATCAGCGGTACAAGCATCGGCGCGTTTGTAGCCACCTTATACGCTTTCGGTAAAAACTGGCAGGATATCCAATCCATCGTAGCCGATTTAGACTGGCTCGATATCAGCCGTTTTTCCCTTTCCAGTTACGGCTTGCTTTCCAATGAACGTCTAGGCGAATTACTCAATGAACATTTGGGCGATGTGGAGATCAATGAAGCCCACATACCACTCGCTGTTATTGCCACCGATATTTCACGCGGAGAAAAGGTTATTCTGAACAAAGGCGATGCTGCGCAGGCTGTAATGGCCAGTACCGCAATTCCCGGCATTTTCCGGCCGGTGGAAATAAACAATCGCTTGCTCATCGACGGCGGTATTATGGAAAACGTACCCATAACGCCGCTGGAGCAGATGGGCGCTAACTTCATCATTGCAGCCGATCTGACCAGTAACCGTCGTTATGAAAAACCCGATGGCCTAATTGATCTCCTGATCAGTTCCATCGACCTTGCGCTTGGTAATATCACCAAATTTTACAACAAGCGCGCCAGTCTGATCATTGCACCCGAGTTGTCCAACTACAATTACACGGATACCGATCAATTGCAGGATCTGATCAATGAAGGGTATCGCTGCGCCGTTCAAATTCTAAAATCTGCCTCATAACCAATATCCTTAAACCAAAGGGACAATGACCGCATCACACTTCCTGACATTACCAGACCACATCCCGTATTTTATTAAATATTTTTGCATATTTTTACATTTTTCATTTGCAAATTCAATTTTGAATGCCTATTATAAAATCCCAAAAAACAGACAATCCCAAGCCAACATATACATTTTCAGATGTGGCAGAGTCATAACCCGTTCATAAAGATGGACGTATTTTAATGAATAAGCCGGAGGACATATAGAGACAACTGAAGCGCAATTGATACTCAGTGATGGTCAGCTTTTAAAAGGCTCGTTACTGGGTTTTCCGCAATCGGTTTCCGGTGAACTGGTTTTCAATACGGGGATGACCGGATATCCGGAAAGTTTTACCGATCCTTCCTACTATGGACAACTATTAATTCTCACCTTTCCCTTAATCGGCAACTATGGGATGCCCAAGGATTCTCGCGATGACGGCATATTACAACACTATGAATCGGATCGTGGAAAAATACGCGGTTTGATTATAGACGACTATTCTCTGAATTATGCCCACTGGAACGCCGAAAGCAGTTTAGCTCAATGGTTGTATAATCAAAAGATTCCCGCTCTGGGGGGCATCGATACGCGTAGTTTAACACAAAAAATACGGGAAGAGGGCGTAATGCCCGCTAAAATTTGTGTGAATGACGACGACGTGCCCTGGCAGGACCCGAACATTCAAAATCTTGTGAAAGAGGTCAGCATTACGGAACCCAAATTATACGGCAAAGGCGACAAACGCATCGCCCTTATTGACTGCGGATGTAAAAACAGCATCATTAAGCATCTGGTCGATCGTGGTTTGCAGGTGCTCAGGCTTCCGTGGAATTTTCCGGTTTCCGAAGAAGAAGTTGACGGCGTGGTTATTTCAAGCGGACCGGGCGACCCGAAATCGGTTCCGGAAACCGTTCGGGAGGTGCAACGGCTTTTGGAGACGGGAATGCCGACGTTCGGGATTTGTTTAGGGCATCAGATTATGGCCCTGGCGGTAGAAGCGCAAACATACAAATTAAAATACGGCCATCGCGGGCAGAACCAACCGGTGGCATGCACCGACAACCAAAAAGCATTCATTACCTCTCAAAATCACGGTTACGCGGTTGACGCCGATTCCCTGCCCGGCGACTGGCAAAACTGGTTCAATAATTTAAACGATCAAACCAGCGAAGGACTTATGCATCGCTCCGGTCGCTTTTTCAGTACACAGTTTCATCCCGAGGCGTCGCCGGGTCCAACCGATACGTCGTTTCTGTTTGACCGGTTTCTGGAAGTCTTAAAATGAAACACATAACCAATTATCACGTTACGCGCACCTTATGCAAGTAACATTCTTCAACTGTCGCCGCTGCTTTAAGAGACATTCGTCTAAGCGGGCTTATGCACTTTTTACTGCCATTTTGCCATTCTTATCTTCATATTCAATTGCCGGAAGATTAATTAACTTATGGTGTCAAGACGTTTTCAGGACGGCTCACAATCTCCGGTCAACAGCCGTCGATTGATCGAACATTCTTACAAATGATGCGGGTTTTTACTTAATGAATCGGTTTAAAGGCGAAAAAATTTTGATGTTAGGTTCGGCTGCGCTGAAAATAGGTGAAGCCGGCGAGTTCGACTATTCAGGAAGCCAGGCCATTAAAGCGTTAAAGGAAGACGGCATCCAAACCGTGTTAATGAATCCCAATATTGCCACCATCCAAACGTCGGACCATCTCGCAGACAAGGTCTATTTTTTGCCGGTAACGCCCTTTTTTATAGAAAAAGTCCTCCATAAAGAACAACCCGACGGCATATTATTAAGTTTTGGGGGGCAAACGGCACTTAATGCCGGTCTGGCGCTTTACCGCAGCGGGATTCTCGGGCAATACGGCGTGGAGGTGCTGGGGACGCCGCCGCAATCGATTATTGATACGGAAGATCGCGATGCGTTTATATCGCGTCTGAATGAAATCGATGTTAAAACCGCCCGCAGCGCGGTAGCCGCCGATGTGCATGAAGCCATCGATATCGGCAATAAACTCGGCTATCCGCTGATGGTACGGGTGGCCTATGCCCTGGGTGGTTTGGGCTCCGGAATCTGCTCCAATGAGGTTGAACTCAAACAGGCTGCCTCACGGGCTTTCTCCCATACACCGCAAATATTGATCGAAGAATATCTCAAAGGCTGGAAAGAAATTGAATACGAGGTGTTGCGCGACGGCGACGATAACTGTATTACCGTTTGTAACATGGAAAATATGGATCCTATGGGTATCCACACCGGTGAAAGCATCGTTGTGGCGCCCAGCCAGACCCTGAACAACGAAGAATACCATCAATTACGCGCCATCGCCATTCGGGTGATTCGCCATCTCGGCATTATCGGTGAATGTAACATCCAATATGCCCTCGATCCGCGATCCAACGATTACCGCGTGATCGAAGTTAACGCCCGGCTTTCCCGCAGTTCGGCTCTCGCCTCTAAAGCAACCGGTTATCCACTGGCCTTTGTGGCAGCGAAGCTTGCGCTCGGCCACACATTGCCGCAGCTCAAAAACAGCGTAACCGGCACGACTTCAGCGTTTTTTGAACCGGCGCTGGATTATGTGGTGGTCAAAATCCCGCGCTGGGATTTAAAAAAATTTCACCGCGTATCGCGGAAAATCGGTTCCGCGATGAAATCGGTGGGCGAAGTGATGGCCATCGGGCGCCGCTTTGAAGAAGCCCTGCAAAAAGGCATCCGTATGTTAGCCACAGGCGCACAAGGACTTGTTGCCAATGATCATTTTCAATTTGAAAACATCACCGATGAAATACGGCATCCCACGGAAGAACGTATTTTCGCCATTATGCAGGCTTTTGCACAGGGATTCACGATCGAAGAAATCGAACGCTTATCGAATATCGATCCCTGGTTTCTGCATAAATTGAAACGGGTTGCAGATATCACGCATCAACTATCGCTCTTTCATGGTACCATACCTCCCCTCAGTCTGCTATCCGAAGCTAAAAAGTGCGGTTTTTCCGACCAGCAGATTGGCCTCCTTTGCAGCTTGCAGGAGTGCACAATCCGCCAATATCGCCGCGAAAACGGGCTGCAGCCTTATTTGCGGCAGATCGATACATTGGCGGCCGAGTATCCGGCGCAAACGAATTACTTGTATTTCACTTATAATGCTACCCGGGATGACATCGGAACAACGGGCGATTCCATGGTTATGATTTTAGGTTCGGGCGCTTACCGCATCGGAAGTTCGGTGGAGTTCGACTGGTGTGCGGTTAACGCCGGTATGACTTTGAAAAAAATGGGTTATCGCACGATCATGCTCAATTTCAATCCGGAAACCGTCAGCACCGATTACGATGAATTTGATATGCTCATTTTCGACGAGATCGAACTGGAAACCGTCATTGAAGTCCACCGCAAATGGAGATTAAAGGGCGTCATCATTTCCATGGGCGGGCAAATACCGAACAACCTGGCCAATGCTCTGCACGAAGCCGGCGTGCCGATTTTGGGTACGACCGCCGATCGGATTGATTCCGCGGAGAACCGCCATAAATTTTCATCCATGCTCGACCGTCTGAATATCGACCAACCAAAATGGCGGGAATTGACCTCTATCGAAGACGCGTTTGGTTTCGCCCGCGATGTCGGCTATCCTGTATTGGTAAGGCCTTCTTACGTGTTGAGCGGCGCTGCCATGGCCGTTGCTTCCAACGACGAAGAATTGCAGACCTATCTGGAACGGGCGGTCACCATTTCTCCGCAATATCCGACGGTTATCAGTAAATTTATGGTTAACGCCAAGGAGATCGAATTGGACGCCGTGGCGAGCAATGGGACGATCGTGACGTACGCCGTCTCGGAACATGTGGAAAACGCAGGGGTCCATTCGGGCGATGCAACACTCGTGTTTCCTCCGCAACGGCTCTATCTGGAAACAATCCGAAAAGTGCGCGAAACAGCCTCAAAAATCGCCGCCTCTCTCAGTATCACAGGTCCATTCAATATTCAGTTTTTAGCCGAGAATAACGAAGTTAAAGTGATTGAATGTAATTTAAGGGCTTCGCGCAGTTTTCCCTTCGTCTCCAAGGTGCTTAAAATCAATCTGATTGATATGGCTACGCGGCTTATAATGGGAGCCGAGATACAGGCACCCCATCGTTCGGCTTTCGAATTAAACTATGTGGGCGTTAAAGCGCCGCAGTTTTCATTCACCCGGTTGGAAGGAGCCGACCCCGTACTCGGGGTGGAAATGACATCAACCGGCGAAGTGGCCTGCCTTGGCGGCGATTTTAATGAAGCTTACCTTAAAGCCCTGTTGGCCGTGGGATTTAAAATCCCGTTTCGGTCTGTGTTCCTCTCAACCGGCTCCATTGAATCCAAAGCCGAATTGCTGGAGCCCGTGCGACAACTTCAAAAACGCGACATTGTCCTTTACGCCTCCCACGGAACAGCTAAATTCTTGCGTGATAACGATGTCAGTGTCATCGAACTAAACTGGCCGCTCGAGAAAACAGAACCGAACGTTATCGATTATATCAGGGACGGTAAAATCGATCTCGTGGTTAATATTCCGAAAAATTACCAACCCGAAGAGCTGACCAACGGTTACCTGATCCGCCGGGCGACGGTCGATTATCATAAAATTTTGATAACCAACCGACAGGTAGCCATGCGGTTTATTGAAGCTCTGCAGTACAAAACGCCTGATGATTTGGAAGTGAGAAGCTGGAATGAATATTATTAAACCTGCGGCCAACGTTTGCCATCATTATTTGAAAATCGCCCGTAACAAGATTTCCACATCGTAAAAGAAATTCTGGTTCTTAAGGTAGTGCACATCGTAATTACGACGGCTTTGTGCATCGGGGATACGATGGCGGTTAATCTGAACAAGTCCCGTAAGCCCGGGTTTGTATTCAAAGTATTGGTTGCTGTTCGCTTCAAATTGAATGGGAGCGCCTACCAGCGATAAGGGTCCTCTTAATACTTCTATCATACGTACCGTCCACTTCAGAAGGCCGGGTTTATCGGCATCCAAAATCCGGGCGATCCTTTTCTCGCCCAGGTATAAGGATCGAAGACGGACATTTTTTATCCAGTAAGGAATCAATAGCAAATTCAACGGAAAGAGCAGCAACAGAGCTACCATGGCCGAAGCGATATCGGCGGAACGTTTGATAAAGCGATTATAAATTTTGCCATACGCATATTCGATATCCACGAGCGGAACGTTATCCAGCCTTTCGATATTGGACTTTCCGATCATGAACTCAAGGTGGCCGGGCACCATCTTAAATTCAACCCGCGGATTTTGCACCCGCGCCATGGTTGTCAGAATGGCTTCGTATGAGATATTATGAGTGGTAAAGAGCACCAGGCTAATACGATTCATCCTTAAATAGTCGGGCAGTTTGTCCACGGAGGTAACGACTGGTAATCCTTCCAAAGTGCTTCCGATTTGATCTTCCTGCATGGCGGCAACACCGACGAACTTCAGGGCTGTATCCACATGACCCTGCAGTTTTTTGAGCAAGACGCGCGTCTCCCGGTCATAACCAACAATCAATGTGGGTTTTAGCCAGTAATCTCTGCCGAGAGCGGTTGCGGATCGTTTTCCGTAAATGCGAAGCAATACCCGCCATGAGACCATCAATATGGTATTCAGAATGGCCGCCGCCAATACAACGCCTCTTGAATAAGCGAATTGTTTGAAAAAGAACGTTAACGCCGCTACAAAAAGATAGGTCAGACCATTGGCTTTTATGATTTTGGAAATGGAGTAGCGATCCCGGTTAATGCTCTCGAACGAAAGTGAAGCCAAAAAGTAAGCGATCGTTGTGATAATATTGATAATGATATATTCCTGGAAAAATTGACCGACGACAAAATTTCCGCGGATTTCATAGCGGATGAAGAACAGAACGAACATAACCACATTGAGCAAAATTATATCGAACAGCAAAGGATAATAAAGCATAAAGTTATTCCGAATAAAGATCATTACTCCGCGTAAAATCGTGCCCAGCAATATCAACCACTTAAAGGGATATATATACTTTTGTTGATAGTGCTTTTTATAGAATTGATACAGGGAACGGTTGAAGGTTATGACGTAATCCAGATTATTCTTTTTGGTGCTTTCACCTTTGTAGTGAATGATTTGCGATTCAGGCACATAGTATATTTTGCCGCCCTGCTGGTTAATGCGATGGCAGTAATCGATATCCTCGCAATACATAAAAAAATCTTCGTCGAGAAGCCCGACCTTGTCAACCACAGAACGGCGTATCATCATAAATGACCCGGAAATAGCCTCAACCTGGTTCAGTTCTTCTTCATCAAGGAAGGTCATATTGTAGCGCCCGAAGATGCGGCTTTTCGGAAATATCTTTGAGAAACCGATTAATTTCCAGAAAGCGGTCAGCGGCGTTGGAATACTGTGCCGGCAGTCCACCGAGAATGTCCCGTCGGGGTTCAGAATTTTCGGTGTGGCCGCCGCCGCATCAGGATGTTCATTAAAAAATTGCAGTAACTTGGTGAATGTATCTTCCTGAATGATCGTATCGGGATTGAGCAGCACAACATATTTCCCCCTGGCATGGCGTAAGGCCTGGTTATTGGCTGAGGAAAACCCAACATTATGATTGTTTTCTATGATCCGCACGTGTGGAAATCGCCGGCGCACCATCTGAACCGAGCCGTCGGCCGAGGCATTATCCACTACAAATATTTCCGATGCAAGGCCTTGCAGAGCCCGGTCGACCGAATGCAGGGCTTGTTCCAGAAAGTCTTTTACATTGTAATTGACTACGACGACTGAAATTTCAATTGCATTTTTCATAGAATCGATTCACCTACTCACCTTCGCAACAAAAAAAGCGCCAATGAGCGTAATAAAATCCGCATATCAAATGATAAGGACATATTTTCCAGATAGAACAAATCCTGCTTAAATTGCTCGCGCTTGTGTTTTAGCGCCTCTTCATAGCGGTATTTAACCTGAGCCCATCCCGAAAAACCCGGTCGTACCTGGAAGCGACGGTTATAGAATTTTATTTTGTTACGTAACCGTTGCACCTCCTCCACTGACGCCGGACGCGGCCCCACAAAACTCATTTTACCCATAATGATATTTACCAAAACCGGAAATTTATAGAGGCGTGTACGGCGTAGCAGACGACCCACGGCATTTTCCTTTTGACTTCCTGCCGGGCGGGTTGCAAAATTAAGCATACCAAATATCCGACCGTACTTTCCAACCGTGTTGATGATGCGCAGAGGCGGATAGGTGCCGCTTACCACCTGTACGGCTATAATGAGTAAAGCTAAGGGACTGAACAAAACAAACAGGAGTAAGGCAAGCACAATATCAAAGATACGTTTCAATATCCACTGCCAGAGATACATACGCTCCGGAAACAACCTTATTAATGGATGGCCGACAACCTCCTCGGTTTTATGGCCGGTAACGGCATCGTAAATCTGCGGGATGATTTTAAAAATGACCGACGTCGATTCCGATTTGGAAACGATCGTCAAAATTTCGTCGCGGGCGCGTTCATTGATGGCGATAATGATCTCTTCGATTCCGTATGTGCGTATCAACTCCGGAATGTCGTCATAAGTGCCGAGCGGTTTTAAATCGTAAAACGGTCGGTCGCCGGTCGTTTTATCCACATAACCTACGATATCATACAACAAATGGGGATTGCGATAGATATCTTTTAACAATTTGCGTCCTTTAACGCTTGTACCGACCAACAACGTTTTATGCGGGGCATACTCCAGAACGGAAAAACGTTTTTCCACGGCAATGAGGAGTAAGCGGCCAAAATTCACGAGAATTATTAATAAAAGACCATACATCAGCAGGGTCAGCCGCCCCTCTGAAAAGGGTTGATTGGGGTCCATCGTAATCAGAAAAATAAGCAATAAACCGAAGATCAACACTTTGCTTACACGCCTTACCTGGTCGAAACGCGAGATGTCCCAACGCATGGCGTAGAGATTGTTCATAATGAATAGCAACAACCAGCCTATGGTCAAAATAAAGGGAACGGGCGTCATCATCAGATCTTCGAGCGAAACCGAGCGCTGGCTGGCAATGAGATGCGCATGGAATCGCAGCCACCAGGTGATCAAGAGGGCGGCGTTAATCATCAGGATATCGATCAATCCCAAGAGCAACTTATGCCAGATACGCCGGACGGAAAGGGGAGCAATCTTCTCACGTACCCGGATAATGGTCTCATCCCCGAAAAACGTACGTGTGCTTTGTGCTTCCAGATAGCCCATGCGCTTAAGGCCCAGCACCGACATGATGACGGCAAAAACCAATAATAACACGCCATAGAATGGCGATTGAATGGACATCAAAAACGCTGTAAAACCGTAAACGATAGCGCCAAGATAAATGGTATGGACGGCCTGACGATGTGTGAGTCCCAAATAAATCAGGCGGTGGTGCAAATGATCTTTATCGGGTTTAAAGGGGTGCCTGCCGTTATTGAGGCGCCGGAAAAAGGCAACACTGGTATCGCCGATCGGAATGGCCAGTGCTATAATGGGAACGAGAATCGCCACGTTTCCACTGGTAAATTCGAACGCTCGCAGAGACAGCGCCGCTAATATCAAGCCTAAAAAAAGCGACCCGGTATCGCCCATAAATATCGAAGCCGGATGATAGTTAAACTTCAAAAACCCAAGAATACCGGCCATCAGCGAGAGGGTTATGATGAATACATCCATCGTTGCATTCTGCCAGGCTGTTATCAAAAATACGGCGCTCGCAATCAAGCTCACACCGGCAGCCAATCCGTCCAAGCCATCCAGCAGATTCACGGCATTACTGATGCCGATAAGCCACAGATAGGTAAGGGGAATCGCAATCCATCCTAATTCAACGTTATAAGCAAAGGGCAGACTTATACTTTCGATCCGGCAACCCAGAAAGACAATAATGGTTACCGCAATGAACTGGCCGGTGAACTTGCGGGATGCATTTAAGCCCTTCATGTCGTCATAAGCGCCAAGCCCAACGATCATAAAAGAGGCAATGATTATCCCCAGGTTATTTTTCAATAAATGGAGCGCCAGTTCATGATCGAGAATGGCGGTTATCAGGATACCCGCAATAAATCCGGCAAAAATTCCAAAACCACCGAGGTGTGGCATAAAACGGACATGTATTCGGCGTTGATCGGGCGATTCGCCTACACGATTTTTGAGGGCCCACTCCCGGGTTACATACGTAACCAAAAGGGAAATGAGGGTGGCCGGTATTAAAATTAAAATAAATTTCATAAATATATCTTGAACCGCTTAACCGGACGCTCTATGGGTCAATAACGTAATTCCAAACCTAAAAACAGTTCGTTTAACGATTCATCCGCCTGCGGTCTTTTTATATTGAGCCAGTTGTAGCGGGCGCGGAAAAAGAAGCCGTTGAATACTTCGTAGCGGCTGTATAACTCCAGCCGTCGTTCCGTCGTTAAACGACCGCCCAAAAACTTGCGGTAGATCGGATCGCCCGTTTCGTGTCCCTCCAAAATATCTCCGCCAATATCTTTATCAGTGAAATTTTCACCGTGTTTCCATTGTCGCCATTTCAAACCCGTTCGAAAACGCCAGTGCCAATCTTTCAGCAAATGGATATAATACACTTCGGAATTGGGGCCGGCCCAGTAACCCAACGAACGGAAATCGGTGGTGTAACTGTTCACACGAAATTTGTGGGTATAGACCCAGGGAAGCACAGCCACATACTCCAGCCGCAGGCTCAGATTGTGCAAACCAAACGGATCGACCTGCATCAGGCCGATTTGAGCGGCGTGCTTGTTGCCGAACCAATCGGAAAAAAGCTCGCTGCTGCGGAACTCATCAAAAAAGACCGTACCGTAAAGCTTGGTTCCCGGCATGATCAACCACTCGGCGTCAATCGAGATGGTTGCATTATCACGATCCCTCAGTTTATGTTCAACGGCGCGGTAAAAATTAAAAGGCATGAGATACGCCCAATCCACATATCGCCGACCGTAGATGAATGTTTCATTAAAACCAAGCGTGACGGTTCGGGCAATGGAAATTTCCAGACGGTGGGCGGCCAGCCATTTATCGGGATAAAGTCGCAATCCGTTGTCCAGTGTGTCATCGGGGAACGATTGTAACTTCCCGTGCAATGCCATAAACTTTATCCGGTCCCACTCCTTAGCAATGCTGATATAAGGATAGGGTTCGGGATAATCAGACAAAATGAGGTTACCGGATTCTCCCACACCCCACTTGATTTCCTGCTGGGCAAATTGCAAATCCACATAACCGGTATTCCAGATCAATTCCCCGCCAGTTCGGTCGGAATAGCGCGGCTGGTCTTCGCCCACTTTCTGGGACCAGCTGCCCTTAAGGATGGGATGTTGAACGGCATAGGCATCATCGCCCCGTACGCTGTGTAAACTCACATTCCACCGGTAAGCAAAACGATGGTCAAACAAACCGCGGAAATAATAGGTTTGCCAGTTGGCAATGCGGTAAACCCCGTCGGAACGGCGCTCGTATGTTACATCTTGGTCGTAATCCACATAAAAGTTGTCGCCGCCTTTTTCCCACAAGAGTACATGATTCTCTTCTTCGGGATGGTTTTGTTTAAAAAAGCGTACAAAATCATTTTTAAAATTACGATAGCCCGCCAGGATAGAATACCAATCTTGGCCTTCGGGCACAAAAGCGTTTTTCTCTTGTCTGTTTATTTCAAATCGATAATCCAGCAGAAGGTTATCAAGTCGATCTTGATCGATTTTTGTTAAACGATGGCGTTTTCGGACAAGTCGTTGCAGATATTCCGCCACCTTTTCGCGACTGTATGGGCGAATACCGTCCAGTAAATTGTCAACATAGCCAAGCGCTTCCATGCGCTCCAAATATGCGTAAACGGGATCATCCAATGGAACACTCACAGGATTTTGGGCGCGCAGTAAAAGCGGCACCGCCAACAAAATTAAACCCAGTAAAACAAACAGCCGGCTGCCTATCACCTGTTCACTCCCCCCTGATTTGAAACATGTTCAAGCAATTGCAGATAGCGATCGGCCAGGGCGTCGCGATTGTAATGCTGATGCACGAATCGACATCCGTTCTGCCCCAAGCGTTCACACCATTCACGATCGTTTTTCAGGTGGTCAATCTGAGCCCGCAACATGTCGGCGTTCTCCGGCTCGCAGTAAATGCCCGCCTCCGCCGCTTCGACCAGTTTACGCGCTTCACCGTCAACACTGAGTAAAATCGGACGGGACATGGCCATAATTTCGAAAATTTTGGACGGAATAACGTGTTTAAAAAGCGGTAATTTGCGCAGCGTTACCAATACCACATCCGAAAGTGCATAATAGAGCGGTAATTCGCTTTTGGCAATCTGATCTTTGAAGCGAACATTTTCCAGCTCAAGCCGTTTGGCTTTTGCGATCAATTTTTCTTTCTCAGCGCCCTCTCCTACCAGCAGGAAAATAACATCCCGGGAAGACCGCATTAAATGAGCCGTATCCAATACTTTATCCAGTGCGTGGGAAAGCCCGTGCGTCCCGATATACGAAATAACGAAACGGTCTTTATATTCCATCTCCTCTTTTAATGCATTACGATCATAGTGATTTTGGAATAACTGTAAATCCACGCCGTTCTTTATGATCGTTATCTTGTGGTAATCCACACCGCGCTCCGTTAAAATGGAGCGCGTGGAGTCGGCCACGCCTACCACGTGGACCGATTTTTTATACAATGTCATTTCTATCCATTCCAAAAAACGTATGGCCCAGCGATTTTTTAACTGCCCCAGCTGAACGATCGATTCCGGCCACAGGTCCCGGACTTCGAATACAAATGGAATGTGTTTGAGACGGCTTATCAGATAACCGGCGATTCCCACAAAGAATTGCGGACTGGTGGCAATAATCAAGTCCTGTTGACCAACTTTGCGCGTTCCCTGGATGATGCTGGAAAACATGAACGATAGATATGAAATGACCCGTTTCAAAAAGCCTTTATTGGGTGCGGCGTAGATATAGGTCCGCACCACTTCAATACCGTCTTTTTGCTCTCTCATAAAGCGGTATCCGCGATATGCCGGGGGGATGGTACCGGTGGGATGATTTGGAAAACCCGTGAGAACCGTAACCTGAGCGCCCATTTTTACCCAGCGCCGGGATAACTCGTAAACCCTTGCCGATGGCGCACCCATCTCGGGCGGAAAGTACTGCGAAAGATAGAGTATTTTCAAATCAGTTTCCATTAACCGTTTTCGATGTTCTGATCAAAATAAACCTTTAATTTAGCAGTAATTGAAGTTATTAGCAACCGAAGGCTATTTTTTCCTGTATTGCCTTTGGAGTCCCCTGTGGAAAATATCCGGTTCCTGCGACATGGCTGACATCTGCCCTGAAAATATTGCTTCAATCGCGATATGTCCCTTCAAAAGACAGAAAGTTCCCAGTAGACATTATCCGTCTATCTGATTTTTTCATTGAAGGAAATGATGTGTTGAAACAGATTATATTAGGAAACCATAGCCGGTGTCAACGGTCATTCATGGCAGATTAAATGGTCCCTTTAATGCCGTAACCGAAAATCTCAACGCCCCATTTTTTGATAAACCGAATTTGAATTTTAGCAATAAATAATTAAACTCAAGCAGCGGTCGTTATTATCGAAACGTACGGATACCGCAATCCGGAAAGGGTTAAGCGACTGATGCGGCGTATTTCAGGATCGGCTGTTCATAGTAATCGGTTATCATCACAAAATCGCCGATCATTAATAACGACAAACAACCCAAAAGCGAATGGAAAATACGATGGCAATTTGGTACCAAACGTTTACTCTTGATGATTTAAACAACGTCGCTCAAAATACGATGGTCTCCCACCTGGGTATTACTTTTGTAGAATTTGGAGATCGACATTTAACGGCGCGCATGCCGGTGGATCATCGTACCATACAGCCGGCCGGATTGCTTCACGGAGGCGCATCGGCCGCCCTGGCCGAAACAGTCGGCAGCGTAGGCGCTTATTTGTGCGTCGACCCGAAACATTTTGATTGTGTGGGACTGGAACTTAACGCCAACCATCTTAAAGCGGTGAAAGAGGGATATGTATACGGCAGAGGCGAGCCTTTGCATCTCGGCCGCCGTATTCAGGTGTGGCAAATCGAAATCAGCAACGAAACGGACCGACGTGTTGCTGTCAGCCGTCTGACGCTGGCGGTCGTGGAAAAAGCCGCCTGACCATCACTTGTAGCCGCGATAAATAACAGCCACGCCGTTTAGTAATTTCCAGTACTGTATATTTTGCAATCCGGTATTTCGGAGCTGATCGGTAAATTCGAAAATCGGGGGAAAATCGCCTACTGACGCAGGTAAATAATTGTAAGCCTCTTTGTCGCGGCTGATCAGGCGACCGACCACAGGCAAGATGTAGTTAAAATAAAACAGATAGAGCCAACGAAACGGCCGAAAGGTCGGCAATGAAAATTCGAGCAACACAAAGGGCGCTCCGGAACGAAGAACCCGCCGAACCTCGCGCAGGGCATCTTCGATGTGCCCCATATTTCGGATGCCGAATGCAATCATCGCACCTCCAAAAACCGCATCCGGAAACGGAAGTTGTTCGCCGTCGCCGTTAACAAACCTTAGGTTTAATTGCCGTTTACGATTATCTCGTTTACGCTGTCCGAACCGTAACATGTTGTAGGCGATATCCAAACCCACGACCCGACAACGCTTTTGTTTAAGGGCTTCCAGCGCCAGATCGCCCGTTCCGCAAGCCAGATCGAGAATGCGACTGCCGTCCGCAATATTTAGCTTTTTAACCGCACGTTTACGCCAGTAAACATCAATGCCGATGCTCAGCAAATGGTTTAGCAGATCATATTTTGCCGCAATGCTGTTGAACATGCGGCGTACGTAAGATTTGCGCTGCGCTCCCTCTTTCAGTTCCATGCCTGTCAATGGTCGTTCATTTCTCCTTGTCAATGCCGCTTCTACGGTACTCAGCGGCCCTTTTCTTTAATACCCTATAATCGGGTTTTATTCCCTCTTCCTGTGCTTGAGGCCAGTCATAAAAGGCATCGGGTATCTTATAGCCCGGCAACATATCGCGGAGCTTTTTTCGAACCTCCGTATCATTCAGTCCAAAGCCGCCGTGCGGTTTAACAAATGCCACCGGACGAAATCCATACCGTTCATCTGCCACCGGAACCACAACCGCCCGTTCAATGCCGGTAATTTGCTCAAGCGCCTGTTCGATTTCTTCGGGTATGATATTTTCCCCGCCGGACATGAACATGCGATCCTTCCGGCCGGTAACGATCAAATTACCGAAATGATCCCACATACCGGTGTCGCCCGTGCCTAACCAGCCTTCTTCATCCACCGGGGCGCGGACGGCGTCTTCCTCTGTATAACCCAGGAATAACGTTTTGCCCCGAACCATAATTTCGCCGTCTTCCGCTATTTTTACCTGCCGGAACGGAAGCGGCTTTCCGGATGTATGTAATTGCGCACGGTCGGCATCGGGCGGCGTTGTTGTTATCTGAGAACTCATTTCCGTGGAACCGTATGAAGTCAAGATCGGCCAGTTTGCATCGTAGGCATGATCGATTAAATCAGCCGGTATGGGGCTGCCGCCCAGAAGGATCGCTTTCATGTCAGCCATTACG
The DNA here is from genome assembly GCA_964542915.1 of uncultured Calditrichaceae bacterium. Classification (GTDB taxonomy): domain Bacteria; phylum Calditrichota; class Calditrichia; order Calditrichales; family Calditrichaceae; genus CAZIVP01. Next base: position 442,849 of record CAZIVP010000002.1, read on the forward strand.
GGTGCAATGGCCGGTTCATCCAGCAATTGCCGCAACTGGGCCGCCACCAGTGAAATATGGGTCGGCTTCATTGTTTTAATGTTATCAATCAAATCGGACTGCGACCCGGGCAGTGCAATCGTTGCGGAAGCCAGGGCACAACGGAACAGTATGCCGATACCGGACACATGGTACAAAGGCAATGATAACAGCCAACGATCGCCGGGCCGGAGTGTAATGTTTTGATTGGAGCCCAGTGCGCTGTAATAATGATTACCGTAACTGTGCAAGGCTGCCTTGGGTTCGGCGCTGCTCCCCGAGGTAAAAACCACAGTAGCCGGGCGATCCGCCTGAATGGCTGCTTTCCGCGGTTGTGTATGTGATCCTTTCTTCTTAAGCCCGTCATCCGGAAAGTTTTGTATCGGCATAACAGACACATTCCGATCCTTAATGTGCATTACCCTATCGGTAAAAACGTGCCTTACACCCGCGGTGTTCATATATCGAACGACGGCCGGAGTCGGAATGGCAGGATTTAAGGGTACGATCGTAACGCCGCGTAACAGTAAAGCCGTAAACAGGCAAAGGTATGGGATGCCGGCATCTGCACTGATCGCTATGCGTTCACCCGACCGGATTCCGGTTTCCTCCAGAAGGTGAGCCATTGTTTTTACACGATCGGCGAAAGCGTCGTAGGTAACCGTCTCTATGGCGGTTACCAGAGCAGCTTGACTGGTATCCTCTCGAATCGCTTCAGATAAAATAAACGGCAGGGTGATTTTAGCCATAGAGCTTCGTCAATTTTTGGGTATTCAAACGGACGGTCTTTCGTTCTGCATCACGCACGTTTATAGCACCTTCTTTTATTTCAAGTCGGTCCGAAAGCACATCCTCGGATAAATACTGGTACGTCGCCAGCCCCATTGCCACGCCCTGCTGACGCAAAGCGGCTGCAAATGCCGTCAAGGCTGCTATGCTGACGCCGGAATTAAAGGTATCGCTAATGACAAAAGAGATTTTACGTGAAGAGACGCGGTGAATCCTTTGAAGCGTTTGCAGAAAGCCGCCGAGAAAAGCGGGTTTTAAAACCAGGGCAGTTAGTCCCGGCTGCTCTATGATTTCATCCCAGCGGGTTTCGCCAAGGGATTCATCCATCGCCCACGGCAAACCACATTCGGCATAAAACAAACCGAGATCGTAACTATCCCGGAGAGGTTCTTCAATATATTCGACTTTTTGAATATCCAAAGCCCGGGCAAATTCGACGGCCTCTTCCAAACGCCAGCTTCGGTTTGCATCGAGGCGTAAACGCATCGCTTCCGGTAAAATATCTGTGATTCTGCGTATGCGCCGCACTTCTCTGGCAATAGATATTCCGCCTACTTTGATTTTAACAGTTCGGTAGCCCTGTTTATAAAGCGCAACAATTTGCTGACCCACATCTTCCAAATCCCGCATTAACAATCCGTTTACGGCTACCCTTTTAATTGGCTTATCATACCAAAACCGCGCTAAGGTCGATTGCATTTGTGCGGCGCCGAGATTGAATAGCGCCGTCTCCAGCCCGAACACGGTGGCAGGAGTCAATCCCTCTAGTGCTTCGATTCCATCGGACGTTTTAGGGAACTGGTTAAAATCCGGCAGGCGCACTTCCCGGCCCGTCGCTGATTGCAGCCACTGTTGCACTTCGCTCTGGCAACGGGCAAGAGTGTCGCTATGCAAACCCGGCAACGGAGCAATTTCGCCCCATCCTGTATTGCCGGAATTGTCCGAGAGCCTGACAATCAACCCCTGCCGAACCATAAGTCTTCGCCCGGCAATAATCAGCTGCCGGGCCAGAGGCAACGTATAGGCATATAGCCCGGCTTTATCGATAATTACAGAATCCATCCCATTGAGAAAAATATGGCGTATAAAAGCAGCAGCTTGCCGGTATCGGCCAGGGCATCGTTCAGCATGGTTCCGCTGCTCTGTTCATCGAATATTGTTTTGATGGTGGGTATGGAAAAAAACATAATGAAAACCGCCGCCAGCGAGTATGGATGTTCACGTGTAATGATAAACAATCCCAGCGGAATCAGGGCGGCCGAAGCGATCATGAACACGTATTGAATTTTTGTGAATGTTTCACCGAATCTTACCGCCAACGTTCGTTTACCCGCTTTAAAATCCGTCGCTATATCACGTAGATTATTGGCAACCAGAATGGAAGTCGAAATGAGTCCCGGCGATAACCCGGCCAGCAAAACAATGGGATTCATTTGCTGGGCCTGAACGTAATAGGTTCCGCCTACGGCAACAGGACCGAAAAAGATGGTAACCAATAAATCGCCCAAGCCCAAATAGCCCAGGGGAAGAGGTCCGCCTGTATAAATGATTCCAAAAAGAATGGATAAGACGCCGATGATAAAAATGGGCCAACCGCCCCTCCAAACCAGATACAATCCGCTCAAAAACGTAAATGCGAACGTCAGAATAAAGGCTTTGCGCATGGTTTCGGGCTTGATCAATTTCGATTGTGTCGCCCTTGTCGGGCCGGTGCGCTCGATCGTATCGGCGCCGTTCACATAATCAAAATAGTCGTTGGCAAAATTGGTTCCGATTTGAATCGCCATCGATCCGAGTAGCGCTATAAGCGCGGAGGGCCAGTGCATCAAACCGTCGCTGTATGCCATTGCAGTGCCGATCATCACCGGCGCCACGGCTGCCCACAAGGTTTTGGGGCGTGCCGCCAAAATCCATACCTTCGCTCTGTTCATTGCTGTCAAGACAATCCCTCTGTGAATAAATTAACGTGCGTTCCCTACAACAAGAATGGCATCATTTATATTTCAATGTTAAACATCCATTTTCAGGGCCGGCGTGGAAATTTCGAAAAATCCGGTTTACGCTTTTCGTTGAATGCATTGCGCCCCTCCTGCGCTTCTTCGGTCATGTAATAGAGCAGCGTTGCATTACCCGCCAATTCCTGTAAACCTGCCTGCCCGTCCTCATCGGCGTTAAAGGCCGCCTTTAGCACCCGGATCGCCATTGGCGAATTGGCCAGGATTTCGCGCGCCCATTGCACGGTCTCTTCTTCCAGTTGATCCGGTGGTACAACGGCATTGACCATACCCATGTCGAGCGCCTGTTGCGCATTGTACTGCCGGCATAAAAACCAGATTTCACGGGCTTTCTTCTGCCCCACCATGCGTGCAAGGTGGCTGGCGCCGTAGCCGCCGTCGAAGGAGCCCACTTTGGGTCCGGTCTGCCCGAAAACAGCATTCTCCGCCGCAATGGTCAGATCGCACATCACATGCAAAACATGGCCGCCGCCGATAGCATAGCCCGCCACCATTGCGATGACCGGTTTGGGACAGGTTCGTATCTGACGCTGAAAATCCAGAACGTTCAAACGATGTACGCCTTTCTCGTCGCGATAGCCGCTGTCGCCGCGGATTTTTTGATCGCCGCCGGCGCAAAACGCCTTTTCGCCCTCGCCTGTTAAGATAATCACGCCGATTTCCTCATCGTCGCGGGCATCCTCCAGCGCCCGGCTCATCTCCTTGACGGTGATGGGACGAAAAGCGTTGCGTACTTCCGGACGGTTTATCGTAATCTTGGCAATACCTTCGGCTTTATGATATTTGATGTCCGTATATCGACCGGCTTCTTTCCAGTTAATCGTTGACATATCAGACCTCCCCGTGTTGCAAGAATGACTTCACAATTGCATTGAATTTCTCTGGCTTCTCAAAGTGACAGTTATGTCCGCACGCCGGTATCATTTTCTTGTAAAAATTGTTACTGTGATTAGCCATGCGGTTCACGATAACACTGTATTTTTCGTCCCATTCCCCATGGATCAAAAGCGTGGGAGTGGTTACACCCGATAACAATGACCATAGCGATGGCTGACGCCCCACACTCAGCCCCCGCAGCGCCTGCGCCAAATGTTCGCGCTGATTGTTCATCCGGGCGATTAATAAATCTTTAAAATCGGATCGCTTCTTAATACCGGAAAACAAGGGCTGGCTGTACCAATGGTTCAGAAATTGCTCAAAATCGATATCCGCCAATTGATCCGCCAACGCCTTATCGCGTTCGTAACGCTGCGAACGTTCCGTTTCATCTTCGATCCCAGGCGACGCCGATTCGATGACGGCCCTATGCCAACGTTGCGGATATCGAAGCAACAGATAGAGCGCCAGGCGTCCGCCCATCGAATAAGCAATCAGATGCGATCGTTCAATGCCGTTTTGATCGAGCAACAAGAGCAATTGATCCGCGACCTGCTCAAAGTTTAAATTTTCAATGCCGTCGTTCGGCAAGTCGGTTCTACCATGTCCTGGTAAATCGATGGCCAAATGTCGATAGTCGTTGTTCAATGTGTTCATCAACGGTTGCCAGTCCGAAGCCGACCCCATAAATCCGTGCAGATAGACCACCCACGGTTTTATTTCGGAATCGATTTTTTGGTAATAGAAGGTAATGGCGTTCATTTTAACCTTCCGTTCTGTTGTTGCCTTTTTTAATGATTGCTTCCACTCGCCTGTGCAGCTCCGCTGTATGCCGGCGATCCGTTTCGATTTCGATCAAGACAGAACGCTGCTCCGAGGCGGCCATTCGATACACATTAAGCAGCTGTTCCATATCAGAGGGACGGTAATACGGCAGCCCGAATTGGTCAGCCGCTGGTTGAAATGTCAGGTTATGCGGCGTTCCGTAATACTGCTCAAAAATATCCTCATATTCCGCAATCGGCAAAAAATGGAAAATGCCGCCGCCGTGATTGTTAAGTAAGATTACGATCACCGGTTGCGAAATGTGTTTTAATAGATGCAAACTATTCAGATCGTGATACAACGCCAAATCCCCGATTAAAAGCGTAACCGGTATTTTAAGACCGGTTGCAAAACCGGCCGCCGAGGCGACGGTGCCGTCGATGCCGCTGGCTCCGCGATTGGATGCAACAGGAACCGGATTACCCCTGGCTGAAGCATACCAGAGCATTTCCCGCACCGGAAGACTGCTGGCTAAATAGAGACCGCTATTGTCGGGTAACTCAAGAGATAACCGATAGGCGACGGCAGGCTCGTTCAGTTTCTCTCCAACCTTGACTATATCCGGAAGCGTTTCCTCTATGTTGTTTTCCACGTTCAAGCTGCCGGAAGGCTTGGCATAGGAACGTTTTTCCAAATAATACGTGAGACGCTCACAAAAATCGGGTAATGAGCACTGCACTTTGCAGGTAACGCGGTGGACCGGATCGTAGCGATGGGCATAAGGATTTACAACAATATAATCAACGGGCGGATAAGCATCAATCCATTGCAGCAGTCGTTTTGAATTTATCTGTCCGCCAAGATGAAGAATCAGGTCGGCGCCCTGATTTTGCCGTAATAACGCGAAATCAAAATAGGGAATAAACGGCGCTGTGGGATGCCCCAGCCGGAATCCTGAAGTGATATCGGGAAATACGGGCCAATCCAATCGTTTGACCAGTTCGTAAATTGCATTAGCGCATTCGTTTGACTGCAAGCGTCCGAGTACGACTATGCCACGACCGGTTTCCGTTACCCGTTGCGCAATGGATTGGATTTGAGCTTGGGATATTTCAAACCGCCCGGACGAATAATTGCTATAGGGCTTGTTATCACGATACCAACTTTGCAGCTCCTTTGTGTAATTATCCGGAAAAGGCTCCTTTTTGGGGGCTAACGGCTCCCGGAACATGCAGTTTATGTGCACAACGCCGGGCCAATCGTTGATGCTACAGGCAATACTGTGATCGATACTGGTCAGGACAACACGGGCAGGAATATGGACATCCGGCGGCGGTAATTCTTTAAAATCGCGCAGGTAGTCCCCGAAGATTTTGACCTGATCGATCGTCTGATTGGCGCCGGTTTGCCGTAATTCGTACGGTCGATCGGCGCTTAGAATAATCATCGGAATATATTCCATCGACGCTTCAATGACCGCCGGGAAATAATTGGCGACAGCCGTACCTGAGGTGCAAATCAATACGGCCGGTTTACCGGTCGCACGCCCGTAACCGAGTGCGTGGAAAGCCGCCGAACGCTCGTCGTAGATGATAGTGGAGCGCGCGTCTGTATGGTTTGCTACCGCCGTGGCAAACGGACCGGACCGCGATCCCGGCGAAATGCAAAAGTAGTCAATGTGGTTACGAAGCAGTTCTTCGATGAGTAGAAAACTCCAGAGGGCATTTAAATTGGGCTGGCTGGGGATTTTCATGCCTTTATCAATTTTAGAAAATTGCCGATTTTATTTTCAACTTCTTGCCACTCATCTTTTGCTATGGAACCTTTAACAATTCCGGCGCCGGCATAAAGATGCAAATGCCGTTTTTCGATCAGGCCGGATCGGATGGCCACCGCAAATTCCGCTGCATTTCGTCCGATCCAGCCCACCGGCGCCGCATACCAACCGCGGTCAAAATGTTCGATTTCCCGGATTTTATGCATGGCGCGCTCCGCCGGCCAGCCGCCCACCGCCGGCGTGGGATGCAGGGCTGCGATCAAATCGGCGTCGTTAATATCTTCCTTCAGGTAGCCCTGGAACGGCAAATAAAGATGTTGGACGCGGGCATTCTCGAGGATCGAAACCTTACGATCGTGCTCCGTTAAAGTACACAGGGAACGCAATGCTTGGCCGATGCTGTCCACAACAAAGCGATGTTCACGCATGTCTTTGGCGCTGTTCAGAAGGGCCTCTTTATAGCGTTGATCCTCTTCGGCGTTTTGGCCGCGTGGACGCGTTCCGGCGACGGCCTCCGTTTCGATCTTGCGATTATGACGGCTGAACAAACGTTCCGGGCTGCTGCCCAGGAAGGCATGTTGCTTTTCATTTTGAAAAATAAAGAGAAAGGAATAAGGATTGGATTCTTTCATATACTGGACGATGGTCGCCGGTTCAAAATCGTCCGTGAACGTAAACGTCGTTTTGCGCGCCAGCACAACTTTTTCCAGTCCCCTGGCGCTTAGATCGTTCACGACGCTCTCCACGTCCCTGCGCCAGGATGCGTAAAGAGGCTCGTCTTCACGCTTGGCGCAACATTCCGGCAACACCGTCGGTTTGAAATTCTCGAAGGATACGGTTCGTAATTGCTCTTTAATTTCCTCCAGCAGATCGTGCAACACCATATCGGTGTTTAACGGTATATTGCAGGCAAACCAGTGTTTATCCTCTTGCTTCATTAATTCAAACAGTGGTAAACGAAAGTAATAAGCCGGGTAGGTCGTCCAGGCTTCTTCCTGTTTCCTGCCGGCGTCAAAGCGCATACCTCCGAAAAATCGACCGCCTTCCAGATTTTCACAAATCGATTGGATGCGCGCATAATCCCACCCAAACGTTTCCCAGTTTTGTCCATTTACTTCGATACTTGTTCCAACACCCGCTACCTCCAGTTGATGGTCCCGACTACGCCAGTATATTTTTTGTGACGCTTCCTGTTCATGCAACCACAACAAAGGGTTCACCGCATCGGTTTGCACACGGATGCGTTGGACGTCTCGTTCTTTTAGCGTTTGGAATTCCCTGGTCTGGTCGGCCCATCGTTCGATGGCGTCGAGCATTATCCGGCGGGGGTCGTTTTCAAAAGAATGTAAAGGTCGGGCCGTTGCCTTCCCGTTTTTGAATCGATTCATTTGCCTAACATCAACCACATTGATTCGTTCACATCCGACAGTGCCTACTGCAAAAATCCTCTTAGTTTTCTAAAACACAAAGATTATTAATTTAACAAAATTTTAGGAATGCTTCAAGATCAGGGTTGATTTTTCATATACCGGGATCAAAATTAGTTTGACTTGATGGGTTTACGTTTTTAACTTTTGAGTTTTGAATTTAAAAAAGATATGAGAACGATAAATTAAGGAGATAATGCTCTATGGCGCATCACAAATCTGCCCTAAAACGTATCCGAAAATCGCAGAAACAACGTACTTACAACGTATTCTATCGCAAGCGTTTGAAGGCAGCAACGCGGGAAGTTATGGAGAGCAGTAACCGGCAGGAAGCGGAAGAAAAATTGAAGGCAGCTTATTCACTGTTGGACCGGTTGGCCCAGAAGAAGGTTTTGCATCGTAATAACGTCGCGCATCGTAAATCGAGATTGTCAAAACATGTTAAACAACTAAGCTAACTTGAAATCCGCTGCCCGGCGGATTTTTTTTGTGCAAAAACAAAGCGGTACACTTCGTCATAATTGTCAACATATTTGAGCTTCAAATCGCGATATAATTCTTCATTAATCTCTTTAACGTCTTTACGGTTCTCCTCCGGTAAAATAATCGTCTTAAACCCATAGCGTTTGGCCGCCAGCAGTTTTTCATTCAGGCCACCCACCGCTAATATTTTACCGCGCAGGGTAATCTCTCCGGTCATGGCCACATCATCGGGGAAGCTTTTTTCGCTTAAGGCCGAAATCAAAGCGCTGGTTAGTGTAATTCCTGCCGACGGCCCGTCTTTAGGGATAGCGCCTTCGGGCAGGTGAATGTGCACTTCATTATCATCCAACTGGTTACCATTAAGATGAAATGTTTTCTGTCTGGAGCGAATATAGGCTATGGCGATCTTGGCGGATTCCTGCATGACTTCGCCCAGTTTACCGGTGAGCGTTAATTTTTGCTTGCCGGGCATCAGAGTCACTTCCACTCTCAACAGATTGCCGCCGTAAGGCGTCCAGGCCAGACCATTCGCCACGCCGATTTCTTTCCGGCTTTGCAGGCGCTGCGTGTCGTATTTGGGTTGCCCTAAAAAGTCACTCAGGTTTTTTTCTTCAATTTTTACGGCTTTCATTTTGGGTGCACGATTCAACCGTACCACGCTTTTGCGGCAGAGCGTGCTAATCTCCCGCTCAAGATTGCGTACGCCGGCTTCTCGTGTATAATGCCGGATGATCGTATTGAGAGCCTCTTCTCCGACCAATAGTTCGTTTTCCTCCAATCCGTGTAACGCTTTTTGCTTCTTAAACAGATGCCGTATAGCGATCTGCATCTTCTCAAAATCCATATAGCCGGGCAGGTTTATAATTTCGGCTCTGTCCAAAAGCGGCTCCGGTATGTTCTGGGCATTGTTTGCGGTAATGATGAACAACACATTAGACAGATCGTATTCCACTTCCAGATAGTGATCGATAAAAGTGTGGTTTTGCTCAGGGTCGAGCACTTCCAGCAGCGCCGATGAGGGATCGCCGCGGTAATCGTTTCCGAGCTTATCCACTTCGTCCAGTAAAAATACGGGGTTCACCGTGCCGGTCTTTTTTAATCCCTGGATAATTTTTCCCGGCATGGATCCGATGTAGGTGCGTCGGTGACCTCTTATTTCCGCTTCGTCGCGAACGCCGCCCAGCGATATCCGCGTAAACTCCCGGTCCAGGGCCCGGGCGATTGATTTTCCCAGCGAAGTTTTGCCCACGCCGGGAGGACCGGCAAGACAAAGGATTGGTCCGTGCATTTTCTTTACGCGCTGTAGCACCGCAATGTATTCCAATATGCGCTCTTTGGGCTTTTTAAGACCGTAGTGATCTTCATCCAGTATCCGTCTGGCTTTATCGATATCCAGTTGATCTGTGCTGTGTTTCCGCCAGGGCAGCGACGCCAGCCATTCCAGATAGGTTCGAATGACGTTATATTCAGGCGATAAAGGTGGGATCATCTTGAGTCTTTCCAGCTCTTCATCGGCTTTGCGATTCACCTGTTCCGGCAACTGCGCCTGTTCGATTTTCTGTTTTAGAAATGTTATGTCGGTGTTTTCCGGATTATCCTCGCCCAGCTCTTTCCGGATAACTCTCAACTGCTCCTGCAAAAAATAGTTGCGTTGCGAGCGCACCATCTGATCCTGAACTTTAATGTCCAGCTCGCTTTTCAGTGAGAGAACGCGGTTTTCCTTGTGAAGAGTATTAATCAGGCGTTTTATCTGCTTCTGGGCATCCCCGGTTTCCAGTATTTTCTGTTTTGCATGTATTTCAATTTCTAAATAGGAAGCAATATAATTAACAAGCCAGTAAATGTTTTTAATTTGCTTGGCGGTAAATAAAACCTCTTCGGGTATTTCATCATTTTGCTTGCAATAATCCTTAAACGCGGCTTTGAGTTGCCGTTTACGCGCTTCGGCTTCCTCCTCATTAAGGGGGTGTTCGGTAAGCGGTTCTAACCTGGCCCGCATTAATCCGCCGTCGTTGTGATAACGCCTTACAGTGGCGCGATTCACACCCTCAACAAGCACCTTCAATAAATTATTAGGCAATTTAACCACCTGTAAAACCCTTGCGAGTACCCCGACCCTATAGAGATCGCGGGCACGTACCTCATCGAGGCCGGCGTCTTTTTGAGCAACTAAAAACAGTATTTTATCCCGTTCCGCAGAGGCGTCCACGGAGGCAATGGAGGTTTCCCGCCCTACAATAAGCGGTGCAACCATCTGTGGAAAGAAGACCATATCCCGGAGAGGCAGCACATAGAACGGTTGATTTTCCGATGCATAATTATAGTGCAGATTTTCCATGGAATTTCCGTTAAGCTGTCATATTGAAAAAAAGAAAGCGGAGTACAAAATGAACTCCGCTTGATTGTTTAGGAGTCAGAATAATCAGGCTGTGCGTTTGCTCGATGAAAATTCGTAATGGGGCTCTTTGCCCTCTTTTACCACATCTTTATTGATTGTGATGTTTTTCAAATTGGGCATGGAAGGCACTTTAAACATGATGTCCAACATTACATTTTCCATGATGGCTCTCAAAGAGCGCGCTCCGGTTTTACGTTTCATTGCAATACGCACAACTTCACGTAATGCTTCTTCCTCAAAGGTCACATCGACCCCTTCCATTTTCATAAGTTGTTCGTATTGCTTGACAAGCGCATTCTTTGGTTCGGTCAGGATACTGTAAAGAGCGTCCTCATCCAAATCGGATAGGGCGGTTACCACAGGCAACCGACCGATCAACTCCGGTATTAAACCGTATTCCAGCAGGTCTTCCGGTTCAACCAGGCTGTAAAGTTCACTCTTGGTCAGGGATTTGGAATTACTGACATTCTTTTCAAAACCGATGTTCTTTTCGCCAACTCTTCGACGCACTACATCTTCGAGCCCTTCGAAAGCCCCGCCGCAAATAAACAGAATATTACGTGTATCGATATTGATCAGATTTTGTTCGGGATGCTTGCGGCCCCCTTTGGGCGGCACGCTGGATATGGTACCTTCCAGCATTTTCAAAACCGCCTGTTGTACCCCTTCGCCGGATACGTCGCGTGTTATGGAAGGATTACCATCCTTCCGTGCTATTTTGTCCATTTCATCGATATAAACGATTCCTCTCTGGGTCTGCTCAAGGTTATAGTTTGCAGCCTGGTACAGTCGTACTAAAATATTTTCCACATCTTCACCTACATAGCCCGCCTCGGTCAAAACCGTGGCATCGGCGATGGTAAACGGTACTTTCAATATCTTTGCCAACGTCTGTGCCAGCAGTGTTTTGCCTGTTCCGGTCGGTCCCACAAGCAGGATATTGCTCTTTTCGATTTCAACTTTTCGCGATACGCCGATATTATTGATTCGTTTATAATGATTATACACCGCCACCGAAAGCACACGCTTGGCTTTCTCCTGGCCGATCACATATTTGTTCAACTCTCCCATGATTTCGCCGGGCGGTACGAGTTGTTGTTCTTCGCTCAAACTGGCCTGGCGTTTGTGGCGATCAATAATTTCGGTAGCGCTTTGTACACAGTCGTTACATATGTGGACATCCGGTCCGGAAACCAGACTCTCCACTTCATCGGCCGAACGTCCGCAGAACGAGCACCGAAAAACCTGATTACGAAAATTACGTTTACTCATAAACTATTTTTTATCCTTATTCTTTGCCAATGCCCGCGGGGTAAGAACTTTATCAATTATGCCATAATCAAGCGCTTCCTGAGCGGTCATAAAGAAGTTACGATCGGTATCTTTTTCAATCTGAGCCAAATCTTTACCGGTGGCATCGGATAATAATTCATTGATGGTTTTCTTTACCCGTATAATTTCGTTTGCTGCTATCTGCAGATCCGAAGCCTGGCCTTCGGCGCCGCCCAGCGGCTGATGAATCATGATACGGGAATGCGGTAATGCGTAGCGTTTGCCTTTGGTTCCAGCCGCCAGTAATAATGCAGCCATGCTTGCCGCCTGCCCCATGCAATTTGTTACCACATCCGGTTTGATGTATTGAATGGTGTCGAAGACGGCAAGACCCGATGAGACGACGCCGCCCGGAGAATTGATATAGATGAAAATATCTTTATCCGGATCTTCCGCTTCCAGAAATAAAAGCTGTGAAATCACCAGACTGGCGACATTGTCATCAATCGGCAATCCCATAAAAATGATGCGTTCTTTCAGCAATCGCGAGTATATATCGTAAGCGCGTTCACCGCGACCCGTTTGTTCTATAACCATTGGTACGAGCGTCATGCCTACACCTCTATTTTAGTTTCCGTTGGGAGCTCCGTGCTCTTTGCGTTATACTTTAATTTCATTTTCGGTGATATTATTATTTTCCCTGAGAAAATCCACTACTTTCTGCAAACGAATATCATCCTTGGCACGTTCCAGCATACTCGGATTGTTTTCATAGAATTCGCGAACCTTTTCGTTCTCGAGCTTATCAAGAAAGGTCTTCACATCTTCCTCAGTTACTTCAATACCTTCCTTTTTCGCCAGCTCTTCACGAAAATAGTGCCATTTCAAATTAAACTCCGCTTCATTGCGATAGTGTTGTTTTATTTCATCTTCCGATGCACGCGAATCCTGTTTTTGAACATCCTTTACAATATTGTCAAGGTATCGTTCAACCATGGCGGTCGGAAGGTCGAAAGGATTCGCTTCGAGAAGCGCCTGCGATAAATCCGCTATAAAACGCTGCTCCGCCTGGTTGGAATATTCCGCTTCAAGTCTTTCGCGAATACGTTTTTTAAATTCATCGAGTTTTTCGATATCTTCACCGTACTCTTTAGCAAAGTCGTCATTGAGTTCGGGTAATTCTTCTTCCTGAATCTCATTGATCTTAACGCGATAGTTTTCCCGCTTTCCCGCGTATTCCTTCTGAGGGAAATCTTCCGGATACACTTTTTCCACATCTTTTTCCTGACCCTTTTTAAGCCCGATCAATTGCTCTTCCAGGTCGGGATCGAATTTACCCTCGCCTATTCGTACTTTCATGTTCTCATATTTATGGCCCACAATGGGGACGCCCGATTCGTCCAACTCCTGCATATCCATGTGGACGGTGTGATCTTTTTCGATCGGGCCTTCAACGGAATAGACGTCCGCTTTTTCTCTTCTCAGACGCTCGAGGGTCTCATTAACGTGTTCATCGCTCACTTCGTATTTATCTTTGGTCAAGTCAAAACCGGTATATTGCTTGAATTCAATTTCCGGATAGGTTTCAAACTCGATGACGGTTTCAATACCGCCTTCATCGGTTTTATCCATCTTTTTCGCTTCCGGCGTCCCGAGTACCGCTAATTCTTTCTCATCAATCGTTTCCCGCAAGGCCTGGTCGACTGCGGCTTCCATGGTATAGGCTTCGATCACATCCGAGTAACGTTGTTTAACCAGTTGTATGGGCGCTTTGCCCTTGCGAAAGCCCGGGAATTCCACCTCTTTTCGAACGCGTTTGGTTTGTTGTTCGCGAATGGGATCCAAGTCTTCTTTTCCAATCCTGAGAGTCAGCTCCTGTTTACAGCTCGAAATCTTTTGTACTTCACTATGAATCATGCGCCCGTTTCCTCCTCCAATCTCTACAGTTTAAAACGGATTAATATAGGTTTTTTAGGCGCTAAAATCAACCGAGCGCCTCACGTGCATTCTCTACTATTTTAAAACACGGGGTCTTTGATCGTCGTCAGATCTTGCTTAAGATGTCCACATTGGTTACCAATGATACAACATGAAATATACCACGACGCCGCTCACGGAAACGTAAAGCCACATGGGAAAGACCCATCGCGCAATACGGCGGTGTTTCTGATAATTTTCTCTGAACGCCTGCCAAACGGCTATAAGAATAAAAGGTACCATCACCCCGGCTAAGATAATGTGGGGCACCAGAATTATAAAATAGACCAGACGTCTCCAATCATGATGCGGATATGGCACCGAGCCAACGTGATAGTGATAAAACAGATATGAAATAAGAAATAAAGCAGAGGCAGCCAGCGCCGATAACATTGTTTTTTTGTGGCTTTGCCAGTTGCCGCGTTTAATGAAGCGGTATCCGGTTATAAGTAGGACAAAACTGATACTGTTCAATACGGCATTGACGGTCGATAAATCATTTATGCTCATTTCAGCTGCTCATATAGAACGTTGATATGATCCTTCAGGTGTTTCAGACCATTGGCGTCGCTGCTGTCATAATAGCCCCGGATAACCGCATCCTGATCCACGAGCACAAACTTGATGCTATGGTCGTAGGGCAACGCACCACCCAGCTTAAATCCGTTTTCATACAACCGAACCACCTCGGGTTTTCCGGACCTTAAAAATACCCAGCGCCGGTCATTTACCCCGTAGCTTTCGGCGTAATCACGTAATGCCTGTAGCGAATCACGTTCAGGATCCACACTTACCGACACAAACTGAATGGTTTCCGTACCGGCATATAAATCATACAATTCAGCCATACGACTGCTCATCATGGGGCACGGCCCCTTACAATTAGTGAAGATAAAATCGACCACGGTAATTTTACCCAGCAAATCATCTTTTGTGAACGCCCGCCCGTGGCTCTCCGTGAAATTAAATGACGGTACTTCATAAAGCTCCGGTAAACGGCTTTTGCTCTCCTGCGCTTCCTGAATTACGATAACTGCAACGATCAGAAGAATAAGCAGCCCGCCTGCTGCAATAGATATTATTTTTATCGCTTTCATTTTAAAATCTTTTTTCCTCTGTAATTATTCTATCGATGAATGTTCTTTTCTATCCTCATCGGGCGCTTGTATAGATCATCATCAGGACACCCACAATGAAACTGGCAAGCCATAAATGAATCGCCTGCATAAGCGGCGGCAATCCCAAGGCCAACAGGATAAATCCAACGCCAATCTGCAGAACGTTTAATCCGTTCAGCGCCCAGACCGAACCCGCAAACAGGCGATTATTCATGAAGCCGCGGCTATAAAATCGTAGCGTTAACAAAACGGTTCCGATTAGCGTTACAAGTCCGAGGATGATATGCACATTGTGCACGGGGCCTAATCGTCCAATCCACTCCATAACGGTCAACAAAGGCATGTTCTCCTGCATACCTTCCAACTCCGAACGAATCTGGGTTCCCAGCAATACCTGTATCAACGTGATTACGTACAAGATCGCAATCCACGCGGAATATGAACGGGCCTGCGTCTGACGGGCTTCCGGATGCTGCAGAAAGTAAGTCTTTAATGTACTGTACAAAAGAAGCGTTACGATCACAAAGGCTAACAACATATGAACGGTAACAACCGCGGAATTCAGCGCCGAGGCAACAACCTGGCCTCCCTGCCAGCCCTGGATGGCTACCAAAATAAGAGCGCCTACGGCCGAAACCAGAACGCTGTGATAACGGCGCATATAAACGACAGCCAGAATAGCGGTAACCAATATCAACAGACCTACAATGACCCCACACAGCCGGTTAATATATTCAATCCACGCCAGCGTAAAGTTGAACATATTGGGATCGATATGCACGGGCAACTGACTGACATCCGTAGGAGGGATCCAGCGTCCAAAACACTTTGGCCAATCCGGACAGCCAAGGCCCGCACCCGATACACGAACCAATCCGCCGATGAATATAAGCACATAGGTGGCAACGGTGGTTATTAAAGCGAAATTAAAATAACGTTGGGTAGGTTCTTTTTTCAAAATGCTTCTCCGAAGATTGATAGTTAATCCAATACCCGTGACTCTTAACTGCCATGTAAAATAATAGCCTTCTTAAATAAATGCCATTTTTTGTGATAATATTATCAATCTATGGTGTTTCGACAGCCGTCATTGTTTTGGCTTGTAAATTAATGATTTGTGGAGTCCGTCTCTGCAGCCGGTTTTTGATAAATCTTAGCGGCGGGATTAATCGGCTTGGCCTTTATTTCGGAAACCATGTCCCTTGTCAGGGTATCGAACATGGTTAAAATAATGAAAACAGCCACAAATACGATGGATATGGAGAATACCGTAGCGAACAGGCGATTGTCATAGAGCAGGTGCATAAAAAACAGGGCTACCACGCCGGCCTTAATAGCGGCTATTCCAATAGCTACAACCAGATTAAACGGCCCCAAATGCAGAAATGATACGGCCACGGTAACGACGGTTAAAACGTACAGTGCGAATCCGACCAAAAGGTATGTTTTTAAAGGTGTTACGTGTTTATCACTCATGATTGATCATCATCCTATTAAGTACAACAACGGAAACAGAAAAATCCAGATTAAGTCCACCAAATGCCAGTACAATCCGGCGTTCTCAATGGGTGTATAATATTCCTCCGAAAAATGGCCTTTAAACGTACGTATGAGCACATACCCGATCGCAAGCATACCGGCGATAACGTGAATCCCGTGTAAACCGGTCAACATAAAATACACGCTGAAAAACACATGCGGATTGGTACCCTCGATGCCCGTGTAGGTATAAAACTGGCCGGGCAACTGGCCCAGATGAAATTTGTGAGCATATTCAAAATATTTGACGACCAGAAAAATTGCAGCAAAAACAAGGGTTAATACCAGAAATATAATGGTTTGTTTGCGGTTGTTCAGCTGCATACTGCGTATACCCAAAGCCACCGTCAGTGAGCTTGTTATCAGGACAAATGTATTCAACGTACCCAAATACACATTTAAATGCTGATGCGCATTATAGAACATATCGGGATTCCAGGAACGAAAAATCGCATAAAAGACGAATAATCCGCCAAATAACAGGATTTCCGTTACCAGAAATATCCACATGCCCAGTTTCGCGGAATCCTGTTGTTGTTCGGCTTCCACAAAATGGTGCGCAAGAAAAGCGGGCCGCTCGACCGTATGTTCCATTTCTTGTTTCATATCGCTCATGCGTCGTTTCTCTGTTTAGTCTAAAAATTCAGTTATTTTCCGACGACTTCTTCATCGGTTTTCTCAGCTTTCGGATGGTCTTTGTAAATCCAGCGGTCATTGATCACTTTAATCCGATCGTAATCGTAAGGCCCGTCCACAACCAGCGGCGTTCCTTCGAAATTATGGTGGTGCGGTGGCGACGGCGTAGTCCACTCCAGGGTTAACGCGCCCCAGGGATTTTTACCAACCCGTTTTCCTTTAAACAGGGAATGGATCAGATAGGCTGCCATAATAAAAAAGCTGGCTCCGATCACGAAAGAGCCCACGGATGAAAAGGCGTGCAGCGGCTGGAACTGATCCACGTAACTGTAATAACGACGCGGCATGCCTTTGGTGCCCATGATAAACTGCGTGAAAAAAGTTATATTGAATCCGATAAATAAAATGGCAGCGGTGATTTTTGCCCAGAACTCGCTGTACATCCGCCCCCACATTTTGGGCCACCAGTAGTGCAGCCCCGCTAAAAATCCCATGACCGTGCCGCCCATCATCACATAATGGAAATGGGCAACCACAAAATAAGTATCGTGCAGATGCACATCCAGCGAAAGTGCACCCAGCATGATGCCGGTAAATCCGCCGATACCGAATAAAAACAAGAACGAGAGCGCATACAGCATGGGCGTCTCTAAAGATACGGAGCCCTTGTATATCGTAGCCATCCAATTAAACATTTTAATTCCGGAGGGGATGCCGACTAAAAATGTTAAGAATGAGAAAATCATAGCTGCCAATTCCGATTGGCCGCTGGTAAACATGTGGTGCCCCCAAACCAAAAAACTAACCAATGCAATACCTAAACTGGAAAAAGCGATGGGTTTGTAACCGAAAATCTTTTTGTGCGAAAATACCGATATCACTTCGCTGATGATGCCCATGGCCGGCAGAATCATGATATATACCGCCGGATGGGAGTAAAACCAGAAAAAGTGCTGATAAAGCACCGGATCGCCGCCCATGGCGGGATCAAAGATACCGATACCCATGACGCGTTCGAATATCAGAAGCAATAGGGTTATGCCGAGAACCGGCGTCGCCAGAACCTGAATAATGGCGGTAGCATAAGCGCCCCAGCCAAAAAGCGGCATTTTAAACCAGGTCATGCCGGGCGCACGCAATTTATGAATGGTTACGATAAAATTGAGTCCCGTGAAGATGGACGAAAATCCCAGTATAAAAACGCCCAGCGTCATGGAAATGACCGCGCCACCGGTTTCCGTACTGTAAGGTGTGTAAAAAGTCCAGCCGGTATCGACCGAGCCCGTAACAATCGAATAAATGGCGAATAAACTGCCGAAAATATAGACGTACCAACTGGCCAGATTCAAACGCGGGAACGCCACATCCTTGGCCCCGATCATCATCGGCAGAAAGAAGTTACCCAGTATGGCCGGAATGCCGGGAATTATAAAAAGGAATATCATGATGGCGCCGTGCAATGTAAACAGTTGATTGTACGTATCAGCACCAACAATGACCTCTTCCGGCCGAATCAGTTCCAGACGGATAAACAGCGCCATCATACCGCCCACAAAGAAGAAAAACATGATGCTGAACAGATACAGAATGCCGATGCGCTTATGATCCAGTGTGAAAAGCCAGGATTTTATGCTTTTATCTTCATTTAAATAATTTTTATCATTGTGTGCTGCTGCGTTCGTCATGGCATACACCTGCTTTGCTTATTGAACGGTTTTTAAATATTTAATCAGTGCATCAACTTCCCGGTCTTTCAGAATATTTTGATACGTCGGCATGACCGGTTGGTAACCTTCTACGATTTTTGCTTGCGGATTTAAAATGGATTCTCTCAGATAATTTTCATCCACGGTAATGGTTTCACCGCCTTGCATATTCTCGCTTCGCCCAAAGATACCCTGAAATGTGGGACCGGTGTTTGGCGTCCCGTCGAGACTGTGACATGTATTACAGGCCTTGGAGGTATAGAGTTGTTCGCCGTACACTTCCAGACTCATACCTTCACCGGTCATGCTATTCTGTTTGAGCCATTCGGCGTACTTTCTCTCGGAAACCACTTTCACTTTGCCGATCATCTTGGAATGGCCCGACCCGCAGTATTCCGCGCAGTAAAGATCGTATGTGCCTTCATTGGGCGCCTCGAACCAGGTTTTTGTGTAACGATTTGGCAGTGCATCCATTTTGATTCTGAATTTGGGTACATAAAAACTGTGGATCACATCGGACGATGACAGCAAAATCTCAACCGGCTTGCCTGCGGGTACCACCAGATTATTGGTGCTGCTTGCGCCGTCGGGGTACTCGAACTGCCAGAACCATTTCTGACCGGTTGCTTTGATTTCCAGAGCGTCTTTGGGCGCGATCTGCATTTTTAAATAGGTGCGGAATCCCCAGAAAAAGACGATCACAACCAAAATCGTGGGGATCACGGTCCAGAAAATCTCCAGTTTCGTATTATGCGCTTTTTCGCTGGTATACTGGGCCTCGCCGTTTCTGCGCCGGTATCGTATGGCAAAAAAGATAGACCCAAACGCAACAATGAAAAATAAAATGGTCGAGGCAACGAGTATAAAATTAAAGAGTGCATCCACTTCCGGAGCAATCGTCGACTGTGCCGAAGGCAGAAAAATAGTTCCTGTCGTATCCATTTAAAGTTCAACCTCATTAACTTCAGTTATGCTAATCGCTTGCGCGCGACATCCTTGAACCATAAAATCAGTAAGAATAATCCGAGAGCGATCAGGGTTACAACGCCTCCCAACTTCATTACATTACCGGCAAAAACCACATAGCCTTCGGAATTGGGATCATAATGATAACAGTACAAAAGCAGCTTATCAAGGCTCGATCCTACTTTTCCTTCCGAGGCTTCCAGTAATCCAAGCTTATAATCACGCGGATTGTATTCAATGCCGTACAGATAACGCGAAATTTTACCGTTGCCCGTTAACAGCGTTATAACGGCCGGATGGGCGTATTCTTCACGGTCCTCAACGTAATGGTATTTAAAACCGATGGCATCGGCCAATCGTTTGATTTGCTCTTCTTTACCCGTCAAAAAGGCCCAACTACTATCCGTTTTGGAGCGTTGGATCATATTGAGATAGGCCTCTTTTTTGGAAGCCGCAAGCTCCGGCGTTTCCGTTGGATCGATACTCACGGTTACAATTCTGTACTGTTTGCCAAAATCGATCTCGGCTTTGCTGCTCACTTGCGCGACACCGTTCAATACGAGCGTACAAAGCATGGGACAGGTATAATAAGCAAGCACCAGAACAACCGGTTTTTGCCGGTCAAAATACTGCTTAATTTTAACTCTCTGGCCCTCGGAATTCGTAAATTCAATATCCATGGGGATGCTGTCTCCCAGATGCTCCTTTATATCGATATCCTGAAGCTCCTTCACATCATCCCGAATTTGCTGGGCCTTAAGCATTTGTACGAAGAATAAACTGATGAATATGGCAAGAATTATACGGGAAACCACCGTATCACCTCAATGCTCTTTCTTTTCTGGCCCGGTAGGCTTCATCGGCCACGATTTTCATGGCCCGATCAATGGGGATACGATAGACGCCTTTCTCTTCATCAACCACTTCATATGAATGTAAGATACGATCTTCTTTGGCTCTCAATTCTCTGAGTTCGACCGATTCCGGTTTTAAAACGTTTTCATACACCATTTTTTCACGGCTGTAAATGAAATATTCCATCATAAAAATCAGAATTGCCGTTAACAGAATAATAATGGCAACCGTAAACCCAACGATCTTGCTTACATTCACATCTTTTTTTTCGTATTGATCGGCCATCGTCAATCCCCGTGAACCTGTCAGGCGTTTACAAATTTAATTGATTCCTCTAATTTAGGATCGTTTATCGGTACCAGTGCATTAGAGGCCAAATGCCTCCAAATTATTCCCACGAAGATCGCACCCACGGCAACCGTCAATGTTATGTCCATCCAGCTGAAATGGGCGCCGTGATGGTGTAACACCGGCATACTCAACCAGTACAAATCAATCCAGTGCGTTACGAGAATCCAAACAGAAATAAAGGTAAGAAACGGTATACTGCGTTTATTGCGCCTTGGCATTAAAGCAATGAAGGGTACCAAAAAATTGGCCAGCACCAGTATCCATGAAATGATAATCCAACTTCCCTCATAGCGATGCGCAAACCAGACGGTTTCTTCGGGAATATTAGCGTACCAAATGAGAAAGTATTGTGAAAAACCCATATAGCCCCAAAATATGGTGAACGAAAAAAGAAGTTTGCCAATATCGTGAAAGTGCTCGACCGTTATGACATCCCGCAGAATATCATTTCTTTGCAAATAGACGTTAAGCAAAACAAGAAATGCCAATAAGCCTAAAAAACTGCCGGCAAAGAAATAAACGCCAAATATAGTCGAAAACCAATGGGCGTCTAATGACATCAACCAGTCAAACGATGCGAAGGCGGTTGTAACAGCAAACAAAACAATTCCCGGTCCGCTTATTTTCCGCATGCGCTTAATTTGCTCGGCTTGCGGTTTATCATCCTGAGCAAGCGATGTTTTGTATAATTTCCGGGCTAACAGATACCAGATTCCAAAATAGACGGCATTACGCACAACAAAAAACGGTACATTTAGATACGGTGCTTTGTGCTGCAGCAGATGGTCCGTCGCCACAACCTCGGGACGCGACCACTTGTAGAGATCGTTCATTCCGAATATTATCGGAATGAACAGAAGGGCCATGTAAGGTAAAGCAATCATAATGCTTTCTATAATACGTCTTAAAACGAGCCCCCACACAGTACCGGTCATATGGCTGAGCATAACAAAAAAAAGGCCGCCCAATCCGATTGAAACCCAGAATACATAGGCCACCAGATAAGAGAAGAAAAATTGCTGGCTGTTAACAATATAGCCCAAAAAACTGAGGGCAAGTACGACAATACCAATTAAAAGAGGTTTCTTGCCCGGACTTGTCACATCCTGTAATCGATAGGTGGATCGGTCGAATTTCATAAGCGTTATCTCTGTTTTAATTCCTCACGTTTTTCCACGGGGATATCGCTGAGCGTTGCATTCTGCGAACGCTGTAAGGCGCGAAAGTAGCTCACAATTGCCCAGCGATCCTGCACGGGAATTTGATGTTTATAGGAGGGCATACTTCGAATTCCATTAGTAATAACATCAAATATTTTACCATCGGGATATTCGCGAATGTAATCCTGATGAAACGAGGGCGCCGGCACATAGCCGCGTTGTACAATAATGCCGTTCCCATCGCCTATTCGGCTATGGCAGGTCGAGCAATAAATATTGTAACGCTCTCTGCCCCGTTCTAACAGGTTTTCGGTAATCTTAGCAGGTACGTTCTCCACAAACGCTCCATCTTCCGTGCGGCCCAGATAAAAAGCCCGATCTTCTTTCAGATCGCCGCGGGCAACCGTACCCGCAACCGGCATGCGCATAGCCGATCCGTCTTCAAAAAATTCGCTTCTTTCCTGAGGTTCGTATTTTGGCTGCCAGTCCATATTGGGATTTACATGTATCGGCGGATCTTCCGAGGGTTTGCCGCGATAGCAACCGTTTAAAAAGAGTATAACCGATAATAGTATGATCAACTCTGTCGTTTTAAGTTTGGGCTTATGCATACTATCTACCTTTACTTCATGAATCTTGATTATCTGCCAGTAATTCGACTTGTTGTCCGCCGATAGAATTTAAAAAGGCGCTTGTCTTATCCGCATCAAACTGTGGATCGCCGGCTTCGATACTGATAAAAAAGCCGTCATCCGATACTTTTGCAAAGGCGTCGGAATGAAATACGGGGTGATGGTAACGCGGCAATTTGTTTAACGCCAGCATTCCCAGAACAGAGACGAACGCCCCGAAGATGACCATAAAAGAAAACGCCACAGGCCCGTATGCCTGGTAGCTGAAAAAGGGTTTACCGGCCACCACAAGCGGATAATCCACCGTGCTGGTCCACCACTGTAACGTCATACCCGCCAGAAATCCGACGCCGGCTATAATGCCGACCATCCAACCCAATGGGCTTCGTTTTTCACCCATGGCCTGATCCATCCCGTGAATGGGAAACGGCGAATGGCAATCAAACGCTGTATAGCCGGCCTTCCGTACTTCCTCGGCCGCTTTCAACAATTCAGCCGGATTTTTAAACTGGGCCAAAGCGCCCTCGATTTTTTTATCAGGCATGATTACTACCTCCCGTTTGCGTTTCATGCCCATTTTCGTGATAATGCGGATCCGCTTGTGGTAATACAGCCTTCACTTCCGTCATGGAAACCATAGGCAAGAAGCGAACAAATAATAGAAACAGAGTGAAAAACAGGCCAAACGAACCCACCAGCATACCAATATCATAAATCGTCGGTACAAAATAATCCCAGGAAGAGGGTAAAAAGTCGTTAGCCAACGAAGAGACTACAATCACAAAACGCTCAAACCACATCCCCACATTTACCAGTATCGATACGACAAACATAACCGGAATACTGGTTCGCAATTTTTTAGACCAAAATACCTGCGGCACCACAACATTACATGTAATCATGATCCAGTATCCCCAGGCGTAGGGACCGCCGGCCCTGTTCAGAAATATAAACAATTCGTATTCATTGCCGCTGTACCAGGCCATAAAAAACTCCATGGCATACGAAAAGCCAACCATGAGACCCGTAACCAGGATAATTTTATTCATATTTTCCAGATGGCGCATGGTGATGATATGCTCAAGCTTGAAAATCTTCCTAGCGATGACGGCTAACGTCACTACCATGGCAAAACCCGAAAAAATAGCGCCGGCGACAAAATAAGGCGGGAAAATTGTGGTATGCCAGCCCGGCAAAACACTGGTGGCAAAGTCCGTACTGACCACACTATGCACCGAAAGCACAAGCGGGGTGGAAAGACCGGCCAGCAGTAAATAGGCCATTTCGTAATGTTTCCACTGACGATTGCCGCCGCGCCATCCTAAAGAGAGAATGCCGAATACAATTTTACGCGTGCGGTTTTTGGCCCGGTCGCGCAAGG
Organism: uncultured Calditrichaceae bacterium; assembly: GCA_964542915.1. GTDB lineage: Bacteria > Calditrichota > Calditrichia > Calditrichales > Calditrichaceae > CAZIVP01. The sequence goes on from CAZIVP010000002.1 coordinate 466,990, forward strand.
TTGCCAGATCCGGCACCAAACCGGTATACCAGAAAAGCAGGGAGACGGTAAAATAGGTTCCAACCGCAAACACATCCCACAAAAGCGGGCTTCGAAAGTTGGGCCACATGCCCATTTGGTTGGGTAGCGGAAAAAGATAGTAAACGACCCATACACGACCTATATGGATGGCAGGAAAGACGCCGGCACAGATGACCGCAAAAATGGTCATCGCTTCTGCAAAACGGTTAATGGACGTCCGCCATCTCTGTCGCAATAAAAACAGGATGGCGGAAATTAGCGTGCCGGCGTGGCCGATACCGACCCAGAAAACGAAATTGATAATGGCAAAACCCCAGCCAACCGGAACATTAATCCCCCAGATACCGGTTCCTTCCCAGAATAAATAACCGATCATGCCAAAAAGCACCATCGCCAACGAAGCCGATAACAGAAGCAACAAAAACCATATTTTTGTACTTTTGCGTTCCGTTATAGAACTGATATGCTCGGTAATGGTATTAAACGTCGGATTTCCTTCGATAAGCGGCGATTCCGATAAGGCTGAAACTCCCGATTCTTTCATGGATACACTCACGTTTTGTTACCGTTCGTTTGGTTAATGATTGTCCGTCTTCGATTTGTTTGATTCCAGAGCAGGATTGGGATTCCGCAGCTTTGCCAGAAAAGTGTTGCGGGTCTGTACATTCAATTCCGCAAGCATGGTATAATTACGCTGCAGTTGTTTCATTTGCGATACGCGGCTGTCGCGATCATTGATATTTCCGAACACAATGGCGTCTGTCGGGCAGGCCTGCTGGCACGCCGTTACAATCTCACCGTCCTCTACCCTGCGGTTCTCATTCTGCGCCTTAATCTTTGCGCGGTTTATGCGCTGAATGCAGAACGTGCATTTTTCCATAACGCCGCGAGAACGCACCGTTACATCCGGATTCTGCGCCATTTGCAGCACTTCATCCATACCTTTGGTATAATTGAAAAAATTGAAACGACGTACTTTGTAGGGACAGTTATTGGAGCAGTAACGCGTTCCGATACACCGGTTGTAGGTCATTACGTTAAGGCCCTCATCGTCATGCAATGTGGCCTGAACCGGACAAACCTGCTCGCATGGCGCGTTTTCGCAATGTTGACACGCCACCGGCTGGTAAACCATTTCAGGATCTTCCATATCGCCCGAGAAATAGCGGTCCAGTCGAATCCAGTGCATTTCTCTGCCCTCGGCAACCTGCTCCTTCCCTACAATAGGAATATTGTTTTCGCTTTGACAGGCGACCACACAGGCGTTGCAACCGGTACAGGCATTCAGATCGATAGTCATACCCCATTGATAGCCCTCTTCATAACTGTGTTCTTCCCAGAGGGATTTCAACGGCGGGTGTTCAACCATTTCGCTTGCGAACTTCGGATTTTCGCGGAAATGATCCAGAGACGCCTCCCGAACCAACGGACGTCCTTCCATACTCCAATGGTCCTGTGTATTGGCCAGTTTGTAGGTTTCACCGGTCTTCTGCAGAGTGGCGCCCCTATCAAACCATGGTTGATTTACGGATCGCAGGCGATAGGCGTTGAAGCCAACATCATTACCAACACGTCCCGCGGCGGTGCGGCCGTATCCAAGATTTACGACCACCGAATGATCCGCCTGACCCGGTAAGATCATCACCGGCATCTTAAGTGTTTTGTCCCGGTATTGAATCCCTACCAATTCGCCTGTTCGCAGTCCTTTTGCTTTGGCCGTGGCGGGGCTTAACAATACGGCGTTATCCCATACCAGCTTCGTAACCGGGTCGGGCATCTCCTGAAGCCAGCCATTGTTGGCAAATCGTCCGTCAAATACAGCGGGCGAGGGTTGAAAAACCACTTCCATGTCGCCCTCCCCGGCCTTTCCTTTTGGTAGAGGATTTTGTTCAATATGCTTTTTTAGTGCGGCATAGTTAACCGCCGGATGCGTCGCCGGCAAGGCGCTTTCGGCTAACACACCGTCGTGCAGCACTTTTTCCCATTGCCTCTCAAACGAAGAAGCGCCGAGTATGTTTTGCCAGGTTTCCCGCACGATATTATAGGCGCGCTTATCCTCTCCGGTCGCCAAAAGTTCGAACACTTCCGCATAACTTTTACTTTTAAATAAAGGCCGGATCAACGGCTGAGTGACCGCCAGCGAACCTTCCATAGCTCTTGTATCGCCCCAGCTTTCCAAATAATGACTTAACGGCAGGTGCCAGTTTACCTTTTGCGATGTTTCATCCACATGTGTACTTAAATGGATACTTGTATCAATCTTTTTAAGCGCCGCCTCAAAATCCAGATCGGCCGGAGCGTTATAAACCGGATTACCGCCCAGCATGAAAAGCGTTTGAACCGGATCGTTATTGATGGATTCGACCAAATCGCGAAGATCGTTGTGCGAAGGCAAAGCGGCGTCTTCTACGGGTATGAATTCAATGGTCTTTCCTACATTGCCCAACGCCTGATTTAAAAGATAAACAATGGCATGAACGGCCGGCGGCTGCCTTCTGCCTGCTGTTACGATCGAACGGCCGCGATGCTTCATCAAATCGTTCACCAGTTCATTGAGCCAGTCCGGATCAAATGAGGGTCTTTCATTCACGGATGGCATATAATCCAGGTTGATATTTAATCCGTTATCTTTAAGCGCTTCAATGAGCGCTACCAAAAAGCCAGGAATCTCCCTGCTTTGTAAACGCAAACGGTGGTCCGCCATGCCGCCCGTTAATGAAAAGGTATTTTCAACCGCATACAGACGGCTCATGGAATCTTTTACAGAGTGTACCCGTCGCCCGTCGCTGAATGTTTTATTCGCATTTACGTTCTCCGATTCCGTCAGCAGAAAATCCGATTCAAGGGACAGAATCACGTTTGCCCGATCATAATAATATCTGGGATGGTAATATGCGCCGCTGGCAATGTTAATGCCCTTATAGATGTTTTCATCGCTGACCGGCTCGTACACATACCAGCGTGCGTTCGGGAAGCGCTCTTTGAAAGCTTGTTGCAAGCGGTACAAGGTGGGCGAGGCAAACGATTCACTTAATATCGTTAATCCTTCGCCGCCGTTCTCAGCGAACTGAAAAAAGCGTTCCCGCCAGTACTCGACAAAATCGGACCAATTTTTTTCAACACCCTCGTGCAGAACGGTCTTGGACCGATCCGGATCGTACAAACCCAGAATCGATGCCTGTATCAAAGCATTGGACTTGCCAAGCGTTGACGGATGCATTTTGTTACCTTCAATCTTGGTGGGGCGTCCTTCATGACTCTCCACCAGGAGCCCGTAAGCGCTTAACCCAAGCGGCATGGTTGTGGCGTAGTGTTTGGGGACCCCTGGTATCACATTTTCCGGAGCGTTCACATAAGGCACGATTTTCTCAACCGGTTTGCGGCATCCGGCCAGACCCGCAAATGCGATGGAAGCGCTCATTAAAGAGAGAAATTTGCGACGCGTCAGGGGATTGGTAAGCTCCGAAGCGTTTTCCGGAAACTCCCGATGTAAAAACGTTTTGAACTCTTCGCTTTCAGCCAGCTCTTCCAGGCTGCGCCAGTATGCTTTTCCCTGTAATGATTTATCTTCTTTCATCGATGACATCCCGAGCAGTCTAATGGTGGTGCAATGTTTTTTTCATCTATTAATTTTTTAGCGAACTGTTCCTGATCGTCAGGCGGCGTCCAGTTCATCTTGGTTAAAGCATCGCGCGGTCGCAAATGCATCTCGGGATTGCGGTGGCAATCCAGACACCAGCCCATACTCAATGGCTTCTTCTGTTCAACCACTTCCATGGACCGCACATCGCCATGGCACGATTCGCATCCCACGCCTGCATTGAGATGGGCGCTGTGATCGAAATATGCGTAGTCCGGCAACTGATGGACGCGCACCCATTCAATGGGTTTTCCCGATGCCCAGCTCTCACGCACTTTCAACAACTTTTCACTTTCCGTGGCTACATTTGTGTGGCAGTTCATACATGTTTGGGTCGATGGGATATTGGCCTGAGCCGATCGCTCCACCGCTGTGTGGCAGTATCGACAATCCAAACCCAGATCTCCGGCATGTAGTTTATGACTGTAGGGAACGGGTTGTTCAGGACGGTAGCCCACTTCAAGATACTCTGGCGATCCGTAAAACCAGAAGAAAAAGACGGCGAACACGACAAGCAGAATAACACCTGCTAAAACATACAGGGGGACTCGATTGCTCCATTCCGGGAAGATTTGTGCCAAAGCAGCGCTCCTTGCATTAATCGATCACTAAACAAATTTCACAACACACCATCCACAATCACGGCGATAAACAGTACAAATAAATAGACGATGGAATAACCGAACAATCCACGAAAATATCTTTCGGTTCTGTATCGCAACGCATCGTACGATTTTTTAAGGAATAACAGGCCTGCCAATGAAGAAACCAGACCGTAAATAATCCCCATTTGCGGCGAAATAAATAGCGCCAGACTGATGCCAACCAGCATCCAGGTATAAGCCACGATCTGTTTCAATGTGCTCCGGGTTCCGCGTATGACCGGCATCATCGGTAATTGTGCCTTAACATAGTCATCCTGATAAAAAAGCGCCAGCGCCCAAAAATGCGGCGGCGTCCAGAAAAAGATGACAAGGAACAAAATCCAGGGATCGAGGCTCATCGTACCGCGGGCCGCTACCCATGCACCCACAGGCGCCATGGCGCCCGCGGCGCCGCCAATTACAATATTTTGCGGCGTATTCGGTTTCAATAATAATGTGTAAATCAAACTGTAAAACAAAATGGTTGCCAACGAGAGTAGCGCGCTGTACCAATTAAAGAAAAAGCCAAACATCAGCACGCCGATTACCCCTATAGCAATAGAAAAAATTAAGGCTTTTTGAGCCGGAATAATATGTTGAGGCAAAGGGCGACGCTTCGAAGTACGACTCATCCGGGCATCCACTTCACGCTCAAAGTATTGATTGAGAGCATTGGCCGATCCGCCGGTAAGATAAAGCGCAATTAAAATCAGTAATATCTGAAATGGTTGATCAATCAGGCTGCCTTCAAGAATAAGCGCCGTGGCGCCTGTAATGATAACCAACAGCATGATCGAAGGTTTTGTTAAATCAAAATATGCTTTCAGCATGGGATCACCAACATTATCACAAGTTTATCTAAATACCATAACAACTTTGTAAATTTAAAGACAACACTAAACTTTTAATTGCTAAATTATATTCCCATGTATATTCCATTTTTCACATCTAATTATGATTAAACGATGCTTGCAAAGATATTAATAGATAAATAATGATACAATTATTTTAAAGAGCGTTGACGCCGCCATCATAATCAAACCTGCGCGGTACGATTTCACTTAATTTGGACGCGTCGGGTCATTTATTAATTCTGTATAGGATAATTATGAGGCGATGAGTGGGTGATAAACGTTCATTAAGTAAAATGCATTTTGAATGCGTGATGTGGGTCAACATTCGATCCAAGGATACCGTTAATTTTATTTTCTGAATGCTTAAAAGCTAAGTGAGGCAAAACCATTATGAAACTGATTTCCCTGGAGATATCGGGATTCAAGCATTACAGCGCCAGCTCGAAAATTAATTTTGAAGACGAACACAAAAATCCCATCGTCGAAATACAGGACAAAAATAAATTTTACCTTTTTGAAATTATACTGGCCATCATTTTCGGGCTCAACGATGAGGAAAAACAAAAATTCCGGGGAGATGTCAATGAATCCAAAACGCATACCGGCTTACTGACCTTTAACTTTGATCATCAAACGATGATCATCGAACGCGATTTCAGCACCAACTTTGTCGCCTGCCTCCTTTCGGATGCGCACACTGCAAAACCGATCTTTCAGGGTAAAGATTATGTCGGCAGCGATTATTCAAGGCCCTATTTGCAGATGCTGCAAACGGTTTTTCCTCTGATCGATAAAACCATCTACCAGGAAATCATTCATGCGCTTTATCACGATAAACAGGCAACGCTATCCGATATTCTGAATACCTTTAGTTTGATTCTCAGCCCGCGTTTTAAAATTAACCGTTATTACAATTTGTTAAAAGATACCTATGATTTTATGCAATCCGACCGTGATCATCTGGATGAAATCAAAAGAAACGGTAAAGCGGAATCGCTTTATTTAAATACCAAGAAGGAGTTATTGGAACGTGCGCTGAAAATAAAAGGCGGTATTGATGATATTCAGCAGTTGAAAGAGCAGTTTAGTGTTTTTGTGGATAAAATCCGGCGCAAAAAGCAACTTGCAAATTCGGCATTAACGATCCTTAACGAACGCTTTGCACCGATTAAATCTCATAATGCTTTACAGGTACGTGCGGATGTCCTTTTGTGGAAAAGCCTTAAAGATTTAAAAAACCAATCGGAACAAAAATTACAGTCTCTTAAATCGAGAGAACAGGAGATCCAATCCATACTGGCCGATAACTTTAAGGAATATGAATCCCTACCCAATCTATTCCTCATGAACATCGACCACATGTTGGAATTACGCCGTACGCTTGAACAAAGCGAAAAAGAATTCAAACACATCCAAAATCAAATTGTAGAAGAAGAACGGCGCCTGGTGCAAAAAAGTCGGTTTAAGTGGATATTGTTGCTTGCAACGCCGCCATTGGTTTTCTTGGCGGCTTTTCTATTATTTGGCAACAACTGGCTGTTGACGATCCCGGAATCCATTTTGACAATCATAATCATTCTGTTCTTCTATAGTCACAAACTGGATAAAATCCGGGATAAAATACATAATCTGACGGAAGAATCACACATATTACAAAAACGCATGTTCGATTTAAAAAATGAAATGGAGCGTTTACAGGCAAAGTATCCTTTGCTTAAGGATGAAGATGAGCTCCCCAAGCACATTGAACGCTTTAAAAAATATCGCAGTTTCCAAATCGAATTAAAACAGCTCCGAAAAGAAATCAATTATACGCAATCCAGTTTGGAGTCGGATTCTTACATTCGCCAGTTGCCGGAGCTGGAAGAAAAATACCAGGATTTGATCGACCTCGAACGCCCCGACCTTGAAGATTATCTCAATGATTTTGTATCGATCAAGCGCCAGATGCTCGAAATGCATGCCCAGAATATCGATTTCCCGGAGACGGAATTTTTAAATGAAGTCAATTTTAAATACGACCAGCTCCAAAAGAAAATGCAATCCTTATATCAGGAATTAACGGCTTATATTCCCAACCGCTCGCCGCATCAATCCCTTGAAGAGGCTCTCGAATACGTTACGTTGCATTTAAAGAATTTAAATTATAAAAATTGATACGTAATAGCCCCATACTGACGCTCTAACCAGTTTTTTTAAGATGCCGCATTTTGGAATTTTGCGTCATACGGTATATCGAGCGCATCCAATTTTTCTTTGAACTGCGTAAGTGAAAGACCCGAATCCCGGGCAGCGCGTTCCAGATCACCCTGATGGCTATGTAACTGTTTCAGGAAATATAATTTTTCAAACTCTTTTAATGCCGCTTCATAGGAATTACCCGAGATCAGCAATGCATTGGTACGATCCATTTGAATGGCGGTTGCAGCGGTGCCGTAATCAATAACATTGGCGTTACAAAACAGGACCATGCGATACACGGCGGATTTGAGTTGCCTTACGTTGCCCACCCATGGCTTCTCCATGATAAGCTGCAAAGCTTCGTCGCTAAAATGTGTTATGGTTTTCCCGAATTTTTCACAACCTCTTCTCAGAAAAAAATGCGCAAGTGGCTGGATATCTTCCGGCCGTTCACGCAGCGGAGGAATCTTGATTGTAACCATGTTCAATCGGTAAAAAAGGTCGCGACGAAATACACCTTTCACGATTTCCTGTTGCAAATCCTTATTTGTTGCCGCCACAATCCTAACATCCGATTTTCGTTGCCCGGTTTCTCCGAGCCTCCGGTATTCGCCGCTTTGCAAGAATTGCAACAATTTGGCCTGGGAAGCTATCGGCAGTTCCGCAATTTCATCTAAAAAAAGGGTACCGTTACCCGCCGCCTCTATCTTACCCTTATTTGCTTTTTGCGCTCCAGTGAAGGCGCCCTGTTCATAACCGAACAATTCGGCTTCCACCAAATTATGCGGAATGGCAGCACAATTAACGGTAACAAATGGTTCCGAAGCCCGGTCGCTGTGGTAATGAATCAGCTTGGCTACCACATCTTTACCAACACCGCTATCGCCCTGGATGAGCACCTTGGTGTTCGTTTGCGATACCTGTAATACTTCTTTATAAATGCGCTGAATGATTGCGCTTTTTCCAACTACATAAACCTTTTTGTTTAATTCCCTCTTAAGTTCATTGGTCAGATTCGTAAGTTTATTTTTCTCGAGAGCACGCTCGATGGTTATGAGCAATCGATCCACATCCAATGGTTTTTCAAGAAAATCGTATGCGCCCATCTTGGTGGCTTCGACCGCGGTTTGCAGCGTTGAGGCCCCGGATACCATTATGATCGGCAAATGTGGTTTTGATTCTACAATACGTTTGAGGATATCCAGACCATCCATTTTTTGATTGAGATATACATCCAGTAAAATGGAACCCCACCGCTCAGAAAGCGCTCTTTTTAAGCCCCCTTCGCCTTCTGTGGAATATTCGAGTTCATAACCGCGCAAACTCAACGTCTTTTTGACCTGCTCGCAATAATCGTGGTTATCATCGATTAAGAAGATACGTTCCATGTTACTTTTTCCTGTTCCCTATCTTCAATTATTTCCTCTTCTTTCAACGGTAGATTAAATTCTAAACAAAAAATGCCATCATCTTTCGTTTCGTTGATCCTAATGGACGCCCCTTGTTGCATCAAGACCTGATTCACATAGCTAAACATGTTTTTCTCTTCCAGACGTGGCCCATCGACCGGAGCTTCTTTATTAGAGGAAATTGGATTACAATGTATTTGAACCGGTAGTGATAAGCCGTCCCTCTTTGGAACGGTCTCTTTTACTGTTAGCGACAGTTGAACAGGCGTTTCCATGCTCCGCAAACATAACATACAGAGTTTCGGAATCGCCCAGAACAACAGCTCCTTGTCTGCGACACAGTCTCCGTCGTTCGTGTTTTTAATATGCACTTCTGTTTTATGATTGGGCCAATCGCGATTTATGCGTGTTGCCAGCTCTTTTAGAAAGACCGTGAAATCGCCCAATGGAAGGGTATCTTTATGATTGCGGTTAAGGAACGAAAGAATGCGCGTATGCTCATGGGCCTCTTCTCCGGCCCTCAAAGCAGTATCGATTATTTCCTGCCATTCTTGACGTGTCTCTGCGTCGATTTCCATTGGCTTCATCATGTATTCCAGATTCTTTAACGCCATATCAATCGTATTGAGCGGCGTTCGAATATCGTGGGCTAATTCGCGATATACATTTTTTTTAAGATCGTAGTTTAAATATTGGAAAGAAGACGGCATGGTATCCATTTTAACGAGGAAACGTTTACTGAAGAAGGATATTGGTAATGGCTTTGTGTTCAAAATATAATGGAAATCATCCAGGGTTACCGCAACAGTGTTTTGGGAAAAATGCTCACTCTTGCCGGCGCTGTTTGCAACCGTAATTTGCTCTTTCAGTACCTCATAGAACGATGATGGTATTGTGCGGCCTCTAAAGCGATCCATAAAGCGGTCGGAAGCGTAAATTAAGTTGCCATTGCGATCACACAGTAACCAGGGGACGTCTAAACTTGCGACCAGTATGGAATACATGTTCTTTTTCCGGTATCGATCACTAACCATTAGAATTATCAATGCTATCAGGAGTACGAAAAACGTGGTTACTGTCATGATATCCATATTTCATTAAAGGTATGAGGAACCTTCGTGGTCCGTCTTTTCTTATAAAAAATGAGATTAAACCGATTCACATATATTTAATACAACTTTAATAACAATCGTTCGTGCAGTCAAGGCAAAATTCAGACACTGGTTCAAAACTCCGTATATACCGTAAGCATAAATTCTCCTGGTCCGATTAAACCATGCACCGGAAATTTTTATAGTTGCCGATTTTTTCGTTTTTTAAAAATGCATATATTGTTTTATGGTTGTTATAGGCTAACCGAATTATTGAACAAAATCGCGGAAGGATTGCAATGGAATGGATGCCGATTTTGTTATTGTTTTCTGTGGGCTTCCTCGCCGGTATCATAAATGTTTTGGCCGGCGGCGGCTCATCGATCACTTTACCCGCGCTTATTTTTTTAGGACTTGACAGCGCACTGGCAAACGGTACAAATCGGGTTGCGCTGATCATCCAGAATATTCTGGCCATCTTCGGATTTCAGCAGGAGAAGCTCAATCAATTCAAAACCAGTTTTAAATTTGCACTGTTCACATTACCCGGCGCCATAGTGGGAGCCATAGCCGCTATCCGAATCAGCGATGTCTGGTTTGAACGCATCCTTGCCGTAGTAATGATCTTTATCGTGGTCAGTTTATTCATGCCCCGCCCGGGAAGCTCTGACAAAGCCTCTTTCTTAGAATCCGCTCCCGCTTCGTGGAAATTATACATTGCTCTTTTCGGCATCGGGTTTTACGGAGGCTTTATTCAGGTGGGCGTCGGTTTTTTATTAATGGCAGCCCTTTACCATTTTGGCCGCTATATGCTGGTTAAAGTCAATGTCCATAAAGTTTTCATTGTGTTGTTGTACACCTTACCGGCAATTACTATATTCGGACTTACAGGTAACGTGGATTTAAAATTGGGATTGATTTTGGCGGCCGGTAACGGTCTCGGCGGTTGGATAGCCGCCAGGCTTTCGGTCAAAAAGGGCGAAACACTGATCCGTTATGTACTGGCCGTTGCCATTATCATCATGGCCGTCAAATTACTTCAACTTTTTTAGGAGGATATGTTATGGCTTTAGATGAAAAGCAAAAAGCGTTTATCGAACTTCGGGCTTTGACCGCAAAACCGATGGACGCAATTGCTGACGAAATGGGGGTATCGCAGGAAACACTGTGGGAGTGGAACGATGTGCTTTCTGAATATATTTTAGAGCGCAAAGCAAAAGAATTTGATATGTTGGTGGAAAAACACGGTTTAAGTACCATGGCCCGCTTCAAATACCAAACCGCCCTCTATGAACGTTTGCGCAATGAACTTGATAAACGCGATTTTTCCGGTTTGCCGACCGATAAGCTTTATTACATTATGAAAGACGTCGAGACGAATATTGAACACCAATACGAGGACCTGGAATTTGAAGGGGATTTTGACGACGACGATTTACTTTACGATATTGATGAAGAAGACCATTAGTTGAATCCGACGCTTGAGAAGCCTGATAACAGAAATCTTGATTTGCAATTAAGCGGGCACTTTCTATTTTCCCCGGTATGATGGGGCATTACGTTTCCTATGAATCTATTGCTTTCATTCTTCGTGAGCCTGAAATATTACATACAAAAACACGTTATCCAAAATAATCCATAACTGAATGGGAGTATTATGAGAAAGGCCTCACTATTCATTCTTATCGCTCTGTTAGCTGTGGCAGGGTTGCTCGTTTTCGAAAATGGGATTGCTTTCCAGCAGGAACGGGAGCCGTTGCCTGCATGCGAATGGTGCGGCGCTGACGAAGCGCCCGACGATTTAAACTGGGAAACCACCATAGCGCCGCCGGACGAACCCGGCGAACCGCTGGTCATTAATGGCACCGTTTACCAACCTGATGGCGTTACACCGGCGTCTGATGTTATCTTGTACATCTATCATACGAACGCCAAGGGCATCTATCCCAAACGCGGAGACGAAACCGGAAACGGACGCCGACACGGTTACCTTCGTTCATGGGTACAAACGAATAAAGCGGGGCATTACCGTTTTAAAACCATTCGACCGGCCCCATACCCCAACCGTCGTGAAGCGGCTCACATTCACATGACAGTCAAAGAGCCGGACCGCAAAGAGTACTGGATCGATAGTATCAAATTTAATGGCGATTCATTATTATCCGAAGCGGATAAACGCAGCGCCGGTTTAATCGAATTATCGCGTGATAGCGAAGGCGTTTGGCGCGGCCAACGTAATATTATTCTAAAAAATCCATAACGATTCCTATACAAATTTGCTTCTTCGACTTTAACTTTTTGCGTTGGTAATAGGGCTAAGCTCATTAAGTAGTAAACGCTTCCTAACTGAAATCCAAGAAATCGAAAAATCGAAATGAGAAAAAAGTCTTTATAACAAATCCATATTTTCTGTCTTAAAACCACTACAACCTTTAAAAAAATATCCGATTCTGGCACGTTTCCTCTTTTATCCTTATCTTGGTAATGAACCATTAAATAAGACATTGTTGCGATTCACAAATTTAGTTTAATCGGGGTTTGTAATGCTATTACTGAAGAAGCTCAGGCTATGCACCCTTTTTTTTCTACTACCATCGCTTCTTCTCTGCCAGACACCAAAAATCTCTCAGAATATTTCCCTTCTCTATATGCCACAGGGGTATGTTCTATCCGGCCTCAGCGGCTATGGATACGATACCAATACACAGACTTCGATTGTGACCATCGGGATTAGTAATCCGGCTTTTTTGTGGAAATTACCGGATAACCAGGTATCGATTGCCTATCAGTATGATTCTAAAATCGAGGATGCCTGGGCAGCCGATATTGGACACAGCCGAATTTTTAAGGGACTTCCGCAAACGTTCGCTTTTAAATTCGGCGCCGAAGGGTTACACGTCGGTCTTGCGGCTCACCAGGTGTACAATTCAGAGAAAGATTATGGCAACCTGATCGGAACGTATGTACGGGAACTACCGGAAGGATATGTCGATTCCTTGATTTTCAAATTCACACGCGAGGAACTGATTGTCCGTTATGTTTTCATTCTATCCTACCAGATAAAGAGCCTGCTTCAAAAAGAGGATCGGATTTCAATGGGCCTTCAATTCAACTATAACGATCTTTATTTCAGACAAACGATAAAAGAGAATGATTACACAACGGCCAAAGTAGACGAACAGTTATACGATTATGGCTATACTCTGGGCGTCGGTTACGAATTCAAACCGCCCTACCTTAAGAGTGCCTCGTTAGGCTTTCATTATAGCTCGGATTCAAAATTCGAAAAGGAGACGTATAAAAACGAAAACCCTCTATTGTTTCACGGAAGCATGCCGGCGCGCTGGCATTTTGGTTTTAGAGCCGTCTATACGAACGGCCTTTCCCTGAGCATCAATCTCAACCGAATCCTCTGGCACAATATGCCCAATCCGGAAACAAATCTACAAAACGTATTTCAATACCGTTTAAATGCGGGTTATCAATGGAACAAACGGTTACGACTTTCGCTTGGCGCCTTGAAGGGAGATTATCGCTATGAAGGCGAAGATATACTCCCGCAGCTTACAAAACTAGCTTATTTATATGTCATCACCGGCGCTACGTTTCAATTGGGTACCCTCACCTTTGACGTTTCACTGGCCGACAGCCGTCTAATTTCCGACAAGCAACGCAAACAAACCATTGCCAAGATGGGCCTGGGGCTGCAGTTATAACCATTATCGCCAAGCGATTACATAAAAATAGACCGTTCATTGATATCCTTATACTATCCATGGTACACGCTCAAAAAATGATTAAGGCACGCATCCAACCGGATTTAAGATGCGGATTCCAATAAAATTTTCAACATCCCCAAAATAAATCGCATATTATAGACGTTACAGCGTTTAACGAATCGCATTGTGAATGAGATGTAAGTAAAATATGGGAGAAATGCTATGCAGTATAGCGTCGAAATCGAAATCAATAAACCCGTAGACGAAGTTGTTAAGCTTTTCGACAATCAGGAAAACATGGACAAGTGGATGGAGGGCCTGCAAAGCTTCGAGCTTATCAGTGGCGAACCCGGCCAGCCCGGAGCCAAATCGAGGTTGAAATTCAAAATGGGTAAACGCGATATTGAGATGATCGAAACCATTACCGAACATAACCTGCCCGATCTGTTGACTGCTACTTATGAAGCCCAGGGCGTATACAATAAAGTTAAAAACAAATTTCAAACCATCGACGGTAACCGCACAAAATATATAACGGAACAGGAATTCCGGTTTAAAGGAATTATGCGTCTAATGGCGGCATTTATGCCGGGCGCGTTCAAAAAACAATCTATGAAATACTTAAATGATTTTAAGCAATTTGCGGAGTCCAACCAAATTTAACCGGTTATTATGCATAACCATCCGTTCGATACACCGGATGCTTATATTAAAGCCTTGCCCGATGAACGAAAGCAAGTCATCCGGCAATTAAGAGAAGCTCTGTTGCAAAATCTTCCCGAAGGATTTGAAGAAACCATGAGTTACGGCATGATTGCCTATGTCGTACCCCATCGAATCTATCCTGAGGGATACCACAGCAATCCTAAACAACCGCTGCCATTCATTAATATTGCTTCACAAAAACAGCACATTGCCCTCTACCATATGGGGCTTTACAGCGACCCGCATCTAATGACATGGTTCCTGCAGGAATATCCGAAGCACAGCAGGCGAAAACCGGATATAGGCAAGAGCTGCATCCGTTTTAAACAAATCGATGAGATTCCATACGAACTGATCGCACAACTGGCTACAAAAATGAAGGTGCGGGAGTGGATTCATTTGTACGAAAAGACTCTGCAAAGATAAACATCAACCCAGTCATCCATTATAATTTCAATAATGGCCATTTTCTATAGAAAATTTTAACGACTCATACGGCTGAACAATAACCACGGATTGTAGAAAAAATGTGTTCTTGCTTTTTACTCTTTTAAGCCGCGTTTCTTTTTTGCATCCAATGCAACATATATGTATATTATTAGTTTGATATTCTTACGGAGAGGTGCGAGAGCGGTCGAATCGGCGCGACTGGAAATCGTGTGCTCACGCAAGTGAGCCGTGGGTTCGAATCCCACCCTCTCCGCCATAACCGGCAGTTAGTGAATCCGAAAGATGAGTTTACTGCGGTTTTTCCCGGTACATGAAACGTTCGGGAATTGTGTATTAGCCGGGGCGAGAGGGGCCTGCGGCTTTTTTGGGGTTCGATTGTAAACCATGATGCCGCCAAGCAAAACCTATTTGTCCGGCGGCCGGTGCTTCGATTTGCCAAGCTTACGGGAGCATCATCCAAGTGCTGGGTTATCAGGACAGGGCAATCGCCCAAACCCCGTATTTCGTTCAGGGGCTTTTTTGTGACAAAAACAGGCCATCCGATGGAATGGTCTATTCTATTCTGATACCGTTTTATTAAATGCCATTTAATGGATCAAGCGTTTTTTTCCGTTTTTTGTGCCTTCGTTTTCTGCCTGGGCTGGGCCAGGGTAATATTATATTCAGTAAATTCCTCGCTCGTAAATGTAATTTTTACATGGCCGCCGTTTTGATTTAATTTTTTACGATTAACATCAAATTGATTCATCAATTGATCGTATTGATTGCGCGCCCGGTCATTCTCATTGCCCGCCGGCGGATAAAAAAATAAACTGATAATGTCGGAGCCGGGATGTATGGACGTGTTGGGATCGCTGCCGTCGTGATACATTTGCGCCTCAAGCGTCTTTTTGATCATACGTTCCGTGCGTATCACCTGGCCATTGTGCCTGAACCGGATGCCAAACAATTTACCTTCGGTAAAAGTTTCGAGCTCAATCAAAGCGGTTGGATTCAAATTACTGGCCTTTCGGACCTCCGGCGTTTCGATGCCATAAATAACAACCAGTCGCGTGAGCGTAAAGATGAATTCTTTCAATAACTGATGTTGTTCGTATGGAATCGCAAAACCGTTGAAACGTCGCGTTACCAGTTGAATTTGTTTTCCGTATTTGCGGCTCAATTTGGTTACAATCGCTGTCAGAGAATTCAGGAACACTTCATTTTCATAGCGACGGGTTGTTCGAAGCGTGGATTTAAATTGTTTGACGCGGGCCATCAGGGTTTGAATCTCTTCGACCATTTTTTGCATTTCATCCAGCTTCAGTACGATGGGTACAAAATCGCTCCCATCCAGGCTCCTTCTCTTGGCGATATCTTCGATATCGCTCAGAAACTGCCTGGCTTTGTTGGTCATGAAATGCAAATCAAGTAGACCGGCGTTGTTTTCGATGCTTCCCATGGCTTGCTTCATCTCGCTTAAAATCGCCGGATAATTAACATCTTCCGAAGCCGCCTTTAATTGTTTGTCGATGGTTTGTAGCTCTGTTTGCACGGACTTTAAAAATTCGTTTAGTAAGGGCGGATCGATATGCAGAATATTGACCATCAGGTCCATCTGCTTTTTAGACTCTTCTTCGGCATAGGCTACTTTCTGTTCGAGGGATTTCAGTCGGCTGATATCTTTTACCACAGCCATCACACGATGGATGTGTTCGCCGCGATAGATCCGTTTAAAGCGGAATGTAAGAAAACGCGACGATGACCAAAGTCCCAAATGCCCATTGTAATGGAATTCGATCTCTTCCAGTTGATTCAATTCCTGAAGCGTCTCCTCATCCAAATCAGCGCGAAACATAAAACGCAGGTATTCCATAGATTCCTGGATCAATTTATCGGGGATGCGATGCTCGAGCACCTCTTCGAACGATTGGCCGGCCAATTCCTTTTGGCCGAGTAGCGTTTCCAGTTGCGGGGAATAATCAGCTAAAATCTGCAAATTTTCATCGATGAAGCAAACCCCTTCATCGATTTCCTCTAACAGTAATTTGATATAGGAACGCTCTTCCCGAAGCTGTTCGTGCAGGTGCTTAAATTGCTCCTGAATTTCGCCCAGTTTGAGATCAAATTCATTATGATGCAATTTCATTAAATCGTTCCCATACTCCAAACGTTGTTTGTTCTGAAAGCATTATTCCAGGCAAACCACCAGATAGGCTTTAAAACTTTTCCATGACAGAGGAATGACGAACGATTGGATGTCTTCCGGCAGTTTAATATCCTCTGCAATCCCCTGCACGACCACGGGAACCGATATCAAAAAGTCGCTTCCGTACGCTTCGCGCACGTTGCCGGATATCGTATTGGCTATTTCACCAACCAGATCCTTCAGGGTTTCGGAATCATTTGTTTCCATGCCCAGAATAATCTTCGATAGTTCGTTTAGCATTTCGGCGGTAGCGGTGATATACACGCTTCCTTTTCGTTTACCCGAAATACCGATAATGCCCGTATATTCCAACACTATCGGGTCTTTGCCCTTAATGTAGGGAATGCCCGTAACCGCCTTCTCTTCGGATACCTGCTTAAAGTAATTGATCGTGCTGTCAATGAAGAAGTGTAGATCCGTCTCATGCATAAGATTTTTCCTTTTTCGTTTGATTGGAATGCATCATCTTTTCGAACGCCTCTTTGATTTTTTCTTCTGTAAACGGTTTTCCTACAAAACTTTTCGCACCTAATTTGATGGCCCGAATGCCGGTGGGTTTATCGGATAAGGCCGTTATCACCATCACTTTAACATCGGGATTAATTTTTAACATTTCTTCCAATACCGTCAAGCCGTCAATTTCGGGCATCGTAATATCGAGTGTAACAATATCGGGATTTAATTCGTTGAAAAGCTGTAATGCCTCCTTACCATCCGCGGCCGTTCCGACCACCTCGGTGTTATAGGTGGTCAGAAATTTTTCGATTACTTTCCGGATGACCGACGAGTCATCCACGATGAGCAACTTGTGTTTATCCATGCTTTACCTCCATAATTTGTTTTAACGTAAGATTCGTTTTTTCTTATTATGCATGAACCAGCGAACCCTCTTTGTTTTTACCTGATTTTTGTGCACCGGCGTTCTTCTGCAGCGGCAAATCAATCCGGAATTTACAGTACTGGTCCGGCTTAAAATCAACCTCTATTGATCCGTTGTATTGTTCGATCTTTTTGCGGATGGCGTCCAAACCCACACCGCGTCCGGCGTGGAGGCCGGCTTCGGCGGCGGTGGAAATCGAAGGATGGAAAATAAGCTCAGACGCTGTCTTTTCATCCCAACTGTTTACCTCCTCCGCACTCCAGTAACCGGACTTAATGGCCTTTTGCCGTAATTGATCCAATTGTAAACCGCGGCCGTCATCTTTCAAATATATGGCCAGGTGTTTATTTTGATTTTTTGAATGCAACTCAATTCGGCCCGCCGCCGGTTTTCCTTTTTGAGTCCTTTCTTCTTTTTTCTCGATTCCGTGGTAAACGGTATTGCGAATCAATTGTACCAGTACTTCTTTAAATGCTAATCGGAAACGGTAAGGAATATCGTGAACATTAAACTTACTATGGTCAAAAGAAACCTCTTTCTGCAGGTCTTTGGATACCCGTTTAACCAGGTTGTCGAGCGAACGTATAAAGGCATCTTCATTGGGTGATTGTTTTTGTGGATTAAACTGCGTTTGAATATTACGAATGCGTTCAATCAAACCGTTTAACTCATTATACATCTTACGGATGTCGCTCAATTTCAACACCAGTGGCACGAAATCTTCGCCGTTGATACCGGGTTTCTCCTGCAATTCGGTTATTGTATTTTCGAACTCATGCGCTTTCTCCGCAAATATTTTAAGATCAAGCAAACTGGCATTGCCCTTTATCATGTGCATGGAACGGTACACTTCGGTTAAAATCGATGCATAATCCGCCTCGGAATGATTGGCCCGCAATACATCATCGATATTATTGAGCTCCTCGCCCACACTCGTTAAAAACTCCTGCAAAAGGGACGCCTCGATATGGAGGATACTCATCAGCCATTCCATTTGCCTCTTGGAATCTTCTTCCGCTTCCCGGAGTTGCAGCGCCAGCCTCTTCTGATTGCTAATATCATTAACGGTTACGATTAATTGAGGAATATGACCGCTTTCATTCCGAATACGCTTGAAATTAAAGGAAAGATATTTGGATGCGTACCAGATACCGGCGTTATCCACCACATTAACTTCCACATCGGAAAGAGGATTTAAATCGGCAACCACCGAATCGTCGATACTGCCGTCAAACATCAGTTCAAGATATTCTCTAAAGCTTTCAAGCAGTTTCGAAGGTACCCGGTTCTCCAGAATTTTGGTCAGCTTTTTATTTGCGATGTCTTTGGCATCCAGTATGGTTTCCAATGATCGGGAATACTGGGCATTGATTTCCAAATCGGAATTAAGGAGGAACAACCCCTCTTCCACATTTTCCATAATGTTATCTGTCTCCTTTTTAGCGGCAGCTAATTCATTATGGGAAGTGCGCAGGGCGTTCTCCACTTTTTGACGAACCTGTATTTCTTTTTGTGCTTGTTCATAAAGACGCGCGTTTTTAATAGCAGAAGCAATCTGTGTACTAAAGGTCTGCATCGTGGATATATCTTCGTCGTCAAACACATCGTACTGATCGCTCTGTATATCGAGAACCGCGATCGTTTCTTTGGCGCTGATGATGGGCACGCACAATTCCGAACGCGTAATTTCATTGTAACCGCGGTAAAAATGGGGATTTTCATCCACATTATTACTCATCTGAATCTCGCCCGTGGAAGCGGCCTGTCCGATCATTCCCACCTCCAGTGGAACATATAAATCATCCGGAAATAGATCCTTAAACCCGCCGGCAATGGATTGCAGTTTTAATCCTTCGCCGGAGCGATCCATTAACAAAATCATTACATTATAATAATTGAACGATCCGGTTGTCAGCCGCACCACTTCGTTTAACAACGTTTCCAGTTTTAATTCGCTGCTGATTTGTTTACCTACTTCATTTAGCAGAGAAGCTTGAAGCGCTCGACGTTGTACACGTTTTTTTTCTCTATCCAGTTGATGGTTACGTTCTTTTAACTCGATCGTGCGCTCTTCAACACGTTTCTGCAATATTTCACGCTGTCGCTTTATACGATTGATACGAACCCGGTAAACTGTAAAAGCCAGTAAAATAACGATGACAGCCATGCCGATACGAAACCACCAACGCTCCCAAAATGGCGGTATGATGGTTAGATGGATACGCGCCGTTCGATTACTGAAAATACCGTCGCTGTTCGAACCCTGTACTTCAAATGTGTATTCGCCGCCGCTTAAATTGGTATAGTAAGCCGTATTACGGTTTCCGGCGTCGATCCATTGTTTGTCAAATCCCTTCAGACGGTATTTATATTGATTTTTACTGGGATTAAGATAGTCCAGAGCTGCAAATTCGAAGGTGATATAATTTTGTTTGTATGAGAGTTCGATTGCATCCAACTGTGAAACGGCCCTGTCTGTTTGTAACGCCTGACCGAATACTTTTACGGAGGTAATATAAACCGGCGGAACATACAGACGCGATTGCACCTCCTCGGGTTTGAATTTATTAAACCCATTGATACCGCCGAAATAAAAAAATCCGTCTCGACCTTTACAGTAAGCGCCGCCGTTGAACTCATAACTTTGCAATCCGTCGTTAATATCGTAATTATTAAACGTGTTTTGAGCGGGATTGAACTCGCACAGCCCCTTGTTGGTCGATAGCCACAAATGCCCCAGCTTATCGGCCAGAATGCCATATATCACATTGTTCGGCAGCCCGTCTTTAACGGTATAATTGATGAATACGCCTTCGCGCTCGATAAACTTATTGAGACCGTTCGATGTGCCGATCCAGAATATACCCGGCTTCTGTTCATATATTGCCCGCACCCGGTTGCTGCTAATGCTGTTCGCATTATCCGGATGGTATTGATAGCTTGTGAATTGTCCTGTTTTACGGTGAAGAAGGTTCAGGCCGCCGCCGTAAGTGCCCACCCAGAGACGCCCGCGGGAATCTTCAAAAATCGTTCGCACCCGGTTATGGCTGAGGCTTGTGGAGTCCTCGCTTCGATACATATATCGTTTAAACCGACCATTTTCGGGGTTATAACGGTTCAAACCACGATCGGTGCCCGCCCAAAGATTGCCCTTGGAATCTCTGAACAAACAATAAACATTATTGTCGCTAATGCTATTGGAGTTTTCGGGATCATGACGATAACGCCGGAACAAGCCCGTTTTGCGATTATAATAATTCAGTCCGCCGTCCCGCGTACCGACCCATAGATTTCCGGAAGGGCTCTCCAGGACGGATAAAACTTTATCATTGCTGAGCGAGTGAGGATTATCGGGATTTTGTCTGAAATGTTTCCATCGCTTATTTTGTGGATTGTAACGATTCAGACCATCATTTGTACCAATCCAAAGGTAACCGTAGCGATCTTCGGTGATCGCCCATACAAAATTATTACTCAGACTGTTTTCATCAGCAGGATTGACTTTGTGGTGGATGAAGCGACGTTCTTTTGATTTGTCGACGCCTTCATTCGTTCCCAGCCATAAATTACCGGCCCGGTCTTCATGCATAAACCAGATAAAATCGTCGCCCAGGCTGTTTTTATCGAAGGCATTGTGCCGATAGTGGTAAAAACCGTCTTCCTCAAAATCATAAATGTTTAGGCCGCCGCCGTAGGTGGCGATCCAGAAACGTGCTTTTTTATCGCTCAAAATGTATTTTACATTGTTATGACTCAAACTATTCGCATCGTGCGGATCGTGCGTATAACGCCGGAACGTTTCGTTTTTGCGATTGAAGCGATTGAGGCCCTTGATGGTACCTACCCAGAGATTGCCGCGTACATCTTCATTAATGGCGGATACGTTATTAGAGGATAAACTGGTTTTATCGTTCGGATCGTGTTGAAAACAGGTAAAGCTCCGCTGATCACGATCAAAACGGTTTAATCCGCCCTGGGCCGTACCTACCCACAACTGCCCCCGATGATCTTCATAAATGGCCGATACTTCGTCATGACTGAGACTGTGCGGGTCCGTCTCGTCATGGCAAAAGCGTGTAAACGTACCGTCTTCACGGTTAAGGCGATTTAAACCGCGGTCGGTGCCGACCCACAGCGTATTGTCAGAATCAATGAAACAGGTGATCACACGGTCGGAGCTGATACTGTTGGGATTGTTCGGATCGTGAACAAAGTGTTTAAACGTTTGTTTTTCCGGATCGTAACGATTCAGACCGCCACCGGAAGTGGCAATCCAGATAAAACCTCTTTGATCCTGAACCAACCAGTTAATCCAACTATCGGAAAGACTCGTGGAATCGACCTTATTGCCTTTGAAAAAGGTCTGAAAAGACTTGCCGTCGTATTTATTAAGCCCGTCCTGGGTCCCTATCCAGATAAAGCCTTCATCATCCTGTAAAACCGAATAAACCGAGCTTTGCGAAAGACCGTCTTCAATGGTGATGTGGTCAAAATCGAACGACGTTTTCTGCGCCGGCAATACGGTCATTCCGGCTAAGATGAAAACTGTGATACAGGTAATTCGTAACGGCATTTTCATGAAAAACGATACTCCCTGGCTTTGTTTTCTTATTATCGAACATTATCGGCGATTGCAATCTATGTTAAAAAAAAACAAGCATTCTGACTCAATTTTGACCAACAGCGCATGGCTCCGGCTACGGTTACTATGAAATTGAAAATAATTTTGCACATTAATGAATGATCATTTATTTTAATCCCTTATGCGAAGGCGCGATAACCTTAAACGTCAGGCCATTTTTGATGCAACGGTGAAACTGGTCAACGAAACCGGATTCGCCGCAAGCTCCGTTTCGAAAATCGCACGCGAAGCGGGCGTTTCGCCGGCTACCATCTATATCTATTATAAAAATAAAGACGATTTATTGCTTTCAACCTATGTGGAGATCAAACACAAACTGAGCCGTACCATGTTACAGGGATTTGATGCAAACCAACCGATACGGGATCTGCTCAAAACGATCTGGAAGAGCACTTTTAACTTTGTATCCCGTTATCCCGCTTATTTTTACTTCACGGAGCAATTTGCAAATTCACCTTACAGCGATATGGTTAAATCCGCCGAGGTGGAAGCGTATTTCGAACCCATACTGAAGGTATTGAGGCGGGGCATCGAGCAAAAACTCATCAAGGATGTGCCTTTCGATTTGTTGAATGCGTTTATTTTTTACCCGATCATGATTATTGCCAATCCACGATTATGCGCAACCATCGAATTAAATGAAGCGACCATTGATACAGCTTTCGAACTCGCCTGGGATGCGATTAAGCTATAAAAATTTTTACGTATAAATTAATGACTGTTCATTTATAAATGGTGATCAACAGATACTTGATCAATCATTCAGGCCGAAACGCAAAAGGAGGTATATTCATGTCGAAACATAAATGGGATGAAAGAAACATTTCAGATCAGAAGGGACGCATTGCCGTCATAACAGGCTCTAACAGCGGTATCGGCTTTGAGGCGGCGCGCGTACTGGCCCATAAAAACGTGCATGTTATCTTAGCCGTGCGAAACATGGAAAAAGGCGAACAGGCCAAAACAAATATTCTCGAAAGGCATCCTAATGCCGAAGTCTCGGTAATGAACCTGGATCTGGCAGATTTAACCTCCGTTAAGCAATTTGCAGAAAAATTTCGGCAGCAATACGCCAACCTCGATCTGCTCATTAATAACGCCGGCGTTATGATGCCGCCCTACTCCAAAACCAAAGACGGATTTGAATTGCAGTTCGGAACCAACCATTTAGGACATTTCGCATTGACCGGTTTACTTTTGGATTTACTGAGAGAAACGCCCGGTTCCCGCATTGTTAACGTCAGTAGTACCGCCCACCGGCGCGGTAATCTGAACTTTGATGATTTAAATTGGGAAAAACGTAAATACAATCCCATCAGCTCTTATGGCGACAGCAAAATCGCCAATCTTTATTTTACCTACGAGTTGGATCGCAGATTAAGATTCGACGGTAAAAATCCAATAGTGGTGGCCGCACATCCGGGCTGGACCACAACCGAGCTTCAGCGCCACATCGGCGTCTTTAAATATTTGAACCATTTATTCGCTCAGAATGCCGTCATGGGTGCCCTACCCACTCTATACGCCGCCGTGTCAGAAGATGTTGTCAGCGGAGATTATATCGGGCCTTCGGGCTTTATGGAAGTAAAAGGCTATCCCAAGAAAGTGGGCGCCAAAGCTCTGGCGAGAGATCAAGATATCGCCCGGAAATTGTGGGATATCTCCGAAGCGTTAACGGGCGTTACATTCAAAATCGCCGCAAAAAAGAAATAGGCGTCGCTGCTGTAAGCTCAAAGGCTTTGCGCGTTACTTCACCAGTAACATCTTACCCATTTGCCGGTGGCGGCCTCCCGTCAAACGGTAATAGTAAATGCCCGCTGAAACAGCTTCACCGCTGTCATCATGGCCATGCCAAAGGATACGATATTGGCCGTACGACTGTTGCTCGTCCACAAGCGTACGCACCTTGCGGCCCATGAGATCATAGATAATTAGTTTAACGTGAACATTCTGTCGCAGACGGTATCGTATCGTCGTTTCGGGATTAAACGGATTGGGATAGTTATCAAACAGAACGAAGGTTTGTTTGCGACGTCCATCCTTATCGGCCATGGCCGAAACGCCGGATACCAGCGGCGATTCCCACATCCCGCGTCCGAATGACGCCGCACGCACCAAACCAGCGCTGTTATGAATCTCCAGCTCGTCGACAATCACATTGGGCAGGCCGTGGTTAAACGCTTCCCAATCGCTCATGGAATTGTCTTTATAATAGACACCCACATCCGTTCCGACATAGAGGGCATCGTTGGAATTGGCTTGCTCTCGTGTAATACAATTAACAGGCAGATTGGGCAACGTACCCGAGATATTGATCCAGTTTAAACCGCCATCCTCGGATTGGTACACTTTAATGCCGTCTTTGTATCCGGAAAACGTAACCCACACATGTTCGGGATGATCATCGGCTACCGTAATATATGTTATGGAAGCGGAATCCGTTGGTAAGTTCGCCGTAATATCCTGCCAGGAGGCGCCGCCGTTGCTGGTTTTATACATGAGGGTTTGCGTTGCGGTATAAATATAATTCGGATCGGAAGGCGCGACCGCCAACGATCGCAGGGTGGATCCGTCAAAGTTGGAAATGGTAAACCAGGAATCGCCTCCGTCCTCGCTTTTCCAGACATTGACAAAGCCTGCATATAAGGTTTGCGGATTTTGGGGATGAAGCGTATAAGGCGTTACCCACGACCCGCTCTCATCGATATCGTCTGCAATACCGTAAAAAGATGCGCCGCCGTCGCTCGAGCGTAACAGCCCGCCGTTATAGTAGCTCGCGTACATGGTATCGGGATTCCGGGCATTAATCGCGGTTTCCATGCCATCCGAACCATATACATGCGTCCAGATATTATTCCTGTACCGGTTGGTGCCGTTATCCTGAGTGCCGCCCATGATTAAATACGGATCGTCTTCATAGTCGCCCATGCGATAAAACTGGGTTGTAACCATGCCAAAACTGATATCCTGCCAGGTTTGACCGTTATCATCCGTCTGCCAGATGCCGCCGTCGCAACCGGCGAACAGATAACCGTGGTGGTAATTGAGGGCATGAATATCGGCATGCACATAGGGATAATTGTCATCGGGATAATACCAGTAACCGTTGATTTCCCAATTCGCGCCGCCGTCGAGTGAACGCCAGATATTAACACCGCCCACAAAAATATCCTCGCTGTTCTGCGCCGATGCGGCAATCGCCAGATCATACCAGCCCTGACCGCCGGAATCCGATCCATCCGGTTCATAGCCCAGTATGTTAGGGCTGTCGGATCGCAGATCGAAAGAACGGCCGCTGTCCGTGGATCGGTAGAGACCAAGAAATCCGCTATCCACAATATCGGAAGCCACAAGGTATACATACTCGTCGTTTGCATCGGTAACGGCCATGGCAAGTCGTCCGATCCGATGTTCCGGCATCAAGCCGCTACTGATCTGTGTAAAACTGTTCCCTCCATCCTCAGAGCGATAAAAACGGCTTCCGCAGGCATATACAACGGAGGGATCCCCGGGCTTAAAGGCCAAATCTTTAAAATCGCCGCTTTGCACATTAAGCCAGCTGTCGCCGCTATCCGTGGATTTAAATATCCCGTTATTGGCAGCGGCAAACACGATATGGGGCTGCCCTGGATGAATGATAATATCGCTTATTTGTCGGGTTTCGGTTACCTCCCATTGCAGGCCGGTTTCCATCCAGCTTTCGCCGCCGTCCGTCGATTTCATAACGCCGATACTATAGGTGTTTCCACCGTCTCCGTCTCCGCTGCCGAGATAGATGTTTTGACTATCGGAGGGATCGACCGCGACGGCGGAAACGCCGAGGGCCGTCAACGCATCGGTTGTGGTGTACCAACTTTGTCCGCCATCCACAGATTTCCAAAATCCGCCGGAAGGGGCGCCTGCGTAAAGCACATCGGAGTTATTGGGATCGGCAGCGATGCAATTGATGCGTCCGATGCCCGGATTATAACTGACGGTTTCCCAGGAATCCGGCCCGAGCGACGTCCAGTCCGCACGGTCGGTACTTTGAACCGCATGTTCTTGCAGGTAGGCTTCGTATGCGCGCGCCGCACGGTTCGGCGCCGGTATCTTACCGGAAGGATACACCCGTGGCGCCATAAAATACGCCCAGCGTTTGAACTGTTTCCATCCCAGGCCGCGTCGCACGGTACGATCCTGCCAGTATTCCTCAAACGCTTGTTGGGTCTCGTAAAAGTTAACTTCATGATCCTGCATCATTTCGACCCATTTCTGGCTGTTCAGCGGCAGTAACCATATAAACAAAGCGATCATTATCGGACGGATTTTCAAAAAATTTGGCATCGCATACCCCCTCTACTGCGAAATCCGTTTTATTATCGAATATATAGATACGGAGAGTAAGCTAATGGCTTTCGGAATAAAGCACAAACAAAACGTATAAGAACCACCTGATTTGTGATCCGGATTGGTTGTCTGACTAAAATTTATTATGACAGAGTTGTGATTGGCTTTCAAGAGTCGGGATAAAAACGTAACCGCAAGATTATATATCATCTGCCGGATCCGAGGTACAATTCAGAAAGCAAAGTACAGGCCGAAATGAAAGGCGCCCGGCGATGGGTCCCGGTCCGTGGGCATCAGTTTATGGCCATAATCAACGCGTACAGGGCCGAGCGGGGTCAGAAACGCCAGACCCGCGCCTGTTGTGAATTTTATATCGCCCGGGCGGAAAGCGGCTAACTCCGGCCAGACATAGCCGCCATCCACAAAATATTCCATCACGACAACCCAGAATAACGGAATCCGGATTTCGGCATTGGACAGAAATAACAATTTCCCACCATCGGCCGCTTCAATCCTTCCCTGGTCGTCGAGTACACGGGCAGGTCCGAGCAACTGCTCATGATAGCCGCGTACGGTGGTCGCTCCGCCGGCGTAAAACCGATCGGGATGCGGAATTACTTTATTTTTTCCGGTCTCCACGATAGCCCCGCTTTTGAGCCGGCTGGCTAATGTAAAGTGAGCTCTTGAAAATCCCGGGACTTTAGGCCGCCAAGGTTGGTAACGCTGCCACGAACCGATCAATGTAATATACTGATTTGTCAGTGCGATGCTTTTATCAAGCGCTTCGCTGTAAGAGAACGATACCGTTCCGTCCACATAAGAGCTATTGGTGGGATTGAACAAGTTCTTGCGTTTATCCATTTTACCATAGAAAGTAAGGGAATAAACCCGACTATTTGCAATATTCTGGGAACGTAGCAGTTGTTCACTGATCGTTTCATCGGATAAGGGATAAAGCCATCGTGCTTCCAGCGAAGCGCTCAGTTCGGTAAATTCGCTATGTTGCCGGCGCACATCGAAAGAAGTCGAAATTAGATCAAAGTCGCCCGTGTTCAACTGCCGGGACTGGATATACGCCACCTGAAAGATACCCGGCGTGCGTGTGTTGCCGATCCATGGTTCAACGAAGCGAAAACGGAATTGATTGCCGGAATTATGAATGCGGCTTTCGCCAAAATCGTAGCTGATGGAGGGCGTTAAGTGCAGGCTAACGCTCCGACCCGTACCAAACAGATTGCGATGTCCGCCTTCCAGAGTGAATTCCACCTTATTACCGTAGTACGCATCCTGTTCGTGCGCCAGGCCTAAACGAAGCCCCACCCAGCGCGGATCTTTTTCCTGCACCATAACTTTTAAAATTACCTGATTGGGTTCTTCCGCTATAGGCTGGATTTCCAGGCGAACATACTTGAACAACCCCAAGCTGTAAATATTACGTTGTGATTTTTCAAGCGCTTTGCGGTTATACAGATCCTCTTCTTTGATTTCCAACTCACGACGGACAATAAATTTCTGAACCAGTTGCAGCCCTCTGTAGGCTATATCTTTAATGTATATGGTCTGGTTTTCTTTGATATCCACCAGCACATACACCAGAGAGTCGGCTTCAAACAAGTAGTTGATTTCAATCTCGACGAATGGCTTGCCCGAATTGTAATACATATCTTCAATTGCTTTAGTCCCGGCTGTAATCAACGATTCGTTAAAGGGCTCCATACGTTCTATTTCGAAAAGACCGCTCAAGCGGTTAATCCGGAACGACTGTACTCCTTTAAACCGAAATCCCGCCAGGTAATGACGGTTACCTTCTTTAATATTGAAATAGATGCTGGCTTCCGAGCGATCCCTGTTAAACACGATACTGTCGCGTATAACGATATCGAGAAATCCATGTTGCTTGTAGAAATTCCGCAGTAAAATTTTATCCAACTTAACGTACCGCAATTCAAGGGCGTCGCCTTTACGGCTGTGGATGATTTCGCGAAGCCGTTCGTTTTCAAAATACTGATTGCCCGAAAAGCGCAACCGCTTCACCTCCGTATCCGCCGCATACAACACGGGTACAATGTATGGTACGATCAGAAAAAACAGCAGAAAGAACCGTATACTTCTCAAAATGTAAATTCCCAATTGATTCCGATTTTTACTTTATTATTACCGAGCAGGGTCTTTTCGTAGAAGCTATCCAGCTTCCAGGACTGGTTAATACGGTATTCCAAACCGATTCGATTTCCGGCGTCCCAACCCAACGAAGGCGCCGGTACTTCCTCGCCAAACCGTGTCCGATACTCGACATACAGATCATTGGTTAAATATTTGCCGAATTTAATGGATGCATCGCTCAAACCGTTGTTGAGCCGCATTTTTTTCAGATTCAGTAGAGATTGATCGGATTTGATTTCGATTTTATCCAGACCGGTGTATTGTTCGGCGCCTCTTTCCACAGCGGTTAACAGGGACGTGGTGGCAACCTCTTCGCCTACATTACGCAGCGCCGAATCGGCATTGGAGGTTATCTGGCCCACGTCAGCGCCAAGGGTTAATAACGAGATTTTATCAAGATACGACATTTCGATCACTTCACCGTCGCGCATAACCCGAATATCCTGATTCAAATTTTCCAAATTGCCCGAAACCGTTAACTCAAACTCGCGTTCATCTACCACTTTAACGGCTGTTAAATTAATTTCCGGGTTAAGCAGGGTTGGATCGTTCAGGTCAATGGTTCCGGATTTAACCGTAAAATTCTGATTAAACGAAGTGAACTTGCCCGAAACGACCTCCAGGTGGCCGGTAATGCCCGGCTCTTCCGATCCGGCTTCCATCACAACCTGCACATTGCCCATAATATTCATTTTAAAGTTATTGGTTAAATCCAGCGGCGAGCTTGTAATGACAAAATTGCCGGGTATGCGAATATTGAGATTGAGCGCGGTATAGGGAGGCGAGGGCTTTACAACCGGTTCACTTAAATACAAATTCTTCTCCATCTGAGCCAAATCGACCATAAATTGACCTTCCGAAACCGTGACGTCGCCTTCCACGCGAATGGTATCCTGTCCGCGGATTTTTAACGGCGAGGCTTGCAGGACGACCTGGGTATTTTCAACAAAATAATCCGCATAAAGATTGTTCATGTTAACATCCAAATGCAGCTCAGGTCGGACGAGGTTTGAGAGGTTTACGCTTCCGTTCACCTCTGCGCTTCCATCATCCTTGTTGCCCGGTTTCCAGGGAATCAAACCGATTAAAAAGTCGAACGCGCGTTCCAGAAAATCTTTTTTCTTCTTAGAAACCGCTGTAAAACGGTTGAAATACATAACCGAATCGCGGATTGTGACATCCATGTTTACCTTTTTGAGAGGATCTTTAATCAACGACAATAATACCTGCCCGTTTTGCAGACTGAACCGACCATTGGTTATGGCAGGGTGTTGCGGCGTACCCGCGATGTAAATATCGACAAGATAGGGACCGTCGATGGACTCGACCTCCACATCCAGATGTTTAATAAAATCGATACGCCGACCTTTGCTGTATACATGAAAACGAAAGGGATTATCGGCGAACACCGTATCAGGATGCATGGCATCCACATCGTATTTGTACCAGCCATTCAGACTGATCGGTGTATGATTGACGATAGCGGAAACACTGTCCAGGCTCACATAGCCGTCATTATATTGCGCGAAAACCCGAACCGTATCGAGACGCAATTTATCATACTGCAAGCGGTTTGTTTGTAACCGATGGTTTATGATCGGCTCGCTCAATGGACCTTCCATATTCAAGCGGCCCCGAACAGTACCCTTCAAAGGATAAGAAAGCTTTAAAAGCGGTGCGATATGCTCCGTTGCGAGCGCCTCTAACTCAATTCGTAAATCGGTTTTTGCGCTTCTTAACCATGGCATATCCGGGAAGACGCTGTCTTGCAACGGCGCTTTTATATCGCCAGCCAATCGGACGTTGATTTTATCCTGATGCAACAGGGAAAAATTCTCGACCGATAGTTCGCCGTTTCTGTAATGATACTGGCTGACAATATCGCCGAACATAACGCCGTTATATTGTAATTGCGCAATGTTCAAGTCCATGGCGATTTCAGGATCGGTCAGAGGCGTGTAAAGTTCCACGTTGCCATTAACCGCTCCGCTCATCGTAAAGCGTTTTTCCCAGAATTGTTCAAACGGTTTTAACTGTACATTTCTTAAATAAACATAGGTTTGCAGATCCTGCGCCTGCAAATTCCAAAATCCAGCTACCTCGATCACCGATTCTTGCGGTCCTTTTAGCCGAAACGCATCGATACGCACAAGGGATGTATCCACACTGATTGCAATTGCATCATCGTTTTCCAACCAGTATTCCTGATATTGAACCCGAAAATGGGGTAACTGAATCCATTGATTCCCGGGTTCGAAAGAGGCGCGAATGTGTCCCCGCAAATAATTGTTATTGCTTTTCAATCGAATATCACTGACATCAATCAAAAAACGATCGAGACTGGCTTGAAATCCGATCTGCCTAACCGGCATTCTATCGAGGTTGCCTCTTGCAATGTTAAAACGTGCTCCGCCCCGGCGGCGTGAGGGCGAAAAAATGTTACGAGTGTATAGTTTAAAGGAGAGGGAATCCAACCGGATATCATCGTAATGAAACGCCGGTATATAAATGTTACCCGAAACATCAATATCATTGAAATTGCCCGATACACGCAATTGTGCGTCCGCCCGCCCCTCCATTTCAGGCAGGCGTAAACGTTCACTCAAATTGTTTAAATGATTGCCAAACGTCGAAACGGCCAGTTCCAATTGTTCGTTTCGTTTTAACTTCCCCTCGAAATAAAAGACGGCACTGTCCGCTATTTTTAAAAATGAATTCGGCCCGATGTCCCAATCGCCATTATCCGCCTTAAGCTCAAATTGCAGGCTGTCCAATACCATGGAATCCACCATGGTATTGGACATTAATAAATTTCCGCTTCCGGAGGCGCGTTTAAAACGCAGGTCGGCAAAATTAAAACGGAAACGTCCGTTCAAATCGCTTAGCGGTAATGATTCGGAGAAAGCGCTGAGGTCAATCGATCGAAAACGGGCGTCGGCGTAAGCGGGCCCTTCCCTGCTTCCAAATCCCGATAGGTGTAAGTCGCCATCATTGCTGGCTACATCGAGAGCATGTACTCGTATTTTGCCGCGATCGTATTCGGTTCTCAGCGTAAAATGCTCCAGCCGGTGCTTACGATAACGTCCTTCTACTTCCATCTTTGCAATAAAGTGCACCGGTTGACCGCTCACCTGTAACGATCCGCTCGCATAACCGTCCCCCAGCTGCGGTTGATTGGTTAAAGCGGCAAAATCGGCGAAATCCAGATATACATCCGGAATATTCAAGTCCATGTTAATGGAATCTTGTAACTGATAATAGGCGCTCAGGGAGAATTGGGATCGCTTGGTTCTAAAAATGCCGCGGCTGAGTGTAAAATGATGGCGGTTGCCTTCCAGAAGAAATCCGATTTGTTCGACGGTTATCGCATTGTTTGGCTGAAGCGTTACACGACTTTTAAGCTTTTTGACATGCAAGCGATAGCTTTTCTTTTTAATGGTGGCGCTCAGACGCGTCTCCAGATCGACCATGGATACGCCGGCCGCGGGCAAAATGATACTATCGGCAAAGATTTCCGCTGCCCTTAGGTTCACCCGTGGGAGCGCCCGAAGTAAAGAATCGATGAAATGCGTATTCTGGATTTCTTTGAGGATTGAATCCGGATTGGTTTTCGTTCTGCGAGGCGTCTTCTTTTGTTCATCGCCGGAGAATGTGTTAAGTTTGAGGCGATCTATGAAAATACGGGATATTTCGATGCGGTTAAAGAGTAGCGGCCATAATCGGTATTGTATTTCGATATGATCGACTTTAAGGTCGAGTTGGTTTTCAAGTTCAAATGAAAACTCTTCGATTTCCAGCGAACGGATCAGGCTGCCGCTGATGCTCCCGTATTGTAAGGTACCGCGGTCCTCCAGTTGATTGTTTATGTATTCCCTGGCATAATCCTCCACCACATCACTCTGCCAATAGAGCAAAACAAACGCCAGTATCACGATAACGATAATAGCCGATATCGCAAGCAGGAAACGATTAATCCATTTGAAGAACGATTTTTTTTGCAACCTTTATTCTTCTTTCTACCGTTAAAGTCCTAATTGAGCATTTGCCGCCTCGACTCTTCGCCGAACGGAAGGGTGGCTGTGGAACAGGGTTTCCAGCAGTGGGTGCGGATCGGTATCGGTTAAATTGATTTCGCTTAATTTTTTTATTGCCGTTACAAAAGCAGCCGGCTGTGAAGCATGTTGAAGCGCATACCGATCGGCCTGCCATTCATGCCGGCGGGATAATGCATTGGTTAAGGGTGTCGTGACAAATGCAATCAGCGTGAGAATAATGGAAAGAAACGGTAAGGCCGCCAGATCATCCACGCCTGTAAAAGCATCGTTTGCAATAAAAAGCATGTATAAACGATGCGCAACATACAGGGATAAAAAGCTGCTGATGGTAGATACCGCCATTCCCAGCCAAATATGCCTGTGTACAAAATGGCCCACTTCGTGAGCAAATACCGCTTCGATCTCATCCGCTGAAAATTGATCAAGCAGGGTATCGCCAAGTATGATGCGTTTGGATTTTCCGATGCCGGTAAACGCCGCATTCGCTTTTTTGGTTGTTTTACTCATATTAAATCGATATACACCGTTCAGGTTAAAATTGCCTGTTTCAGCAAGTTTCTGCATACGCTGTTTGATATCATCGACCTGAAGCGGTTCGAATTTATAAAAAAGCGGAAAAATGATCTGAGGTGCCAAACGGCCGATAATGACCGAAACGAAAAACAAAACAATCGCCGTTAAAAGCCACCACATATCCGGGAAATTGCGTAGAAAATAGTAAAATATAAGCAGGATGGGAATAAATACGACAATCCCAACGAGCCATCCTTTGACCCGTTCCCACAGCCAGGCCGCAAAGGTCTGATTGGACAATTTAAAACGGTGCTCCAGCCAGAATGTGCTGAATACGTTAATCGGAAATGATATGATGGTAAAAGCAGCCCCTACCACAACCGTAAATAAAAGCAACTGCAGATAGGGATGATCCAGATAACCCCTCACCCAGTTTCGGAGATGTACGGAATACCCGCTGTAAACAAAGGCGATTAAAAGTAACAGCGTCAGTATGGATTCTGAAATCTGAATGATTCGTTTAATGCCTTCATATCGTTTTGCTTGCCGTTGTCGATCCATAAAACGAGCACCTGTCTGTTTTTAATGATACGCATACTTTGCCCTCTAAAGCGATCAGTTTACGCCTGCCAAACCCTACTTGCAAGACCATTTCCATGATCGGAATTCAAATATACCTTAAATTTTGGACTCCGTTGAAAAGTTTCGTAAAATCCACTATTCATATTCAATGTACGGCATCACAACAGTTAACATTTGAGGATTCAATAATGGCTTATGCAGGAGGAGCCGCCGGCGGTTCGGCCGCCGCCGCGGCTGCCGCTTTGGCAAACGCGACAAAAGCTTCGGGCGCAATCATCAAAGTGAACCCGGAGAACTTTCAGAAAATCATAGGCAAAAGCGAACCATGCGTTGTTGTAATCGCCAAAGGCGGCATCTTTAAAAAACATTACCAGTATATCACCAACTACCGCGGTTTCTTTTTCTATACCAAAAGCAGTCAAGTTATGTCTTTCTCCTCCGGGGTGGAAATCGTATATGCCGATAAAATATGGATTCCTTCTTAAAATACCGGTTAATATCCATCGTCGAAAATCAATCTTTTCGTATACAATCCCATGACCTTTTTAATCGTTCTGAAGCGTTTTTTAGAAATTTGTAGGATGTTTCCATGTCGTTTTCACTGGCATTTATGATTGATTATTTTTATGCTTCAGTGTTGTTCGTGATTCGAAGGAATTTTGAACGCACGTTGCCCTTGTGTTACAAAGAGACGCCTTTAAATAGCCGTTTAAGAGAAATCGGCTTAATAGATTCATTTAAATTTGCAAAGTAGCCGGGATATGAGTATGAGACTAATTGATTTACGCAGCGATACCATTACACAACCAAATGAAGCCATGCGAAAACAGATGGCCGAAGCAACAGTGGGCGATGACGTTTACGGCGAAGACCCTACGGTCAACGCGCTACAAGAAAAAATCACCGCGTTAACAGGTAAAGAAGCCGCCCTCTTTGTTACCAGCGGGACCCAGGCCAATCAGGTTGCAATCAATGCCCACACCCAACCGGGCGACGAAGTGATATGCGAATATCGCTCCCATATATTTAATTTTGAGGCCGGGGCGCCGGGTCTTCTTTCGGGCGTACAATTACATCCTGTTCAGGGCGATTACGGCGTTATGAACGTGGAACGCGTTTTGGAGGCCATTCGGCCCTCCAATCATCATTTCCCGCGTACACGTTTGATCACTCTTGAAAACACCCATAACCGCTGGGGAGGAACGATTTATCCCCTGGAGGAAATAAAAAAAATGCGTTCTCTGGCGGATGCTCATGGGCTAAAATTACATTTGGACGGCGCCCGTCTCTGGAACGCATCGGTTGCTACGGGCTTATCCATCAAGGAATTGTCCTCCTATTTCGATTCCGTTTCCCTCTGCTTTTCAAAGGGTCTGGGCGCGCCGGTTGGTTCCATTATTGCAGGAGATGAGTCCTTCATAAACCGCGCGCATTATTATCGCAAGGCTTACGGCGGAGGCATGCGCCAGGCGGGTATTTTAGCGGCTTCCGCTCTCTTCGCTCTGGATAACCATGTGGAACGGCTGATGAAAGACCATGAACGCGCCCGCAGACTAGCGGAGGCGATTAATTCGTTCCCGGGCCTGGTGGTTGATTTACGATCGGTACAGACAAATATTGTTATTTTCGATACCAGTTTAAGCGGTGTTGAAGCTACCGAAATCGTACGAAAACTTGCTTCACATAACATTCGCATGAATGCCGTCTCCACCACACGGGTGCGCGCTGTTACCCATTTACAGATTGATGACGACGATATCAAACACACCATCGAGATGATGAAATCCATCTGTAATACGGAAACGGTGGAAGATCGGACCCATTAAGATGAAGAAAATATAACCTGGTTTGACGGAGAATTAATGTGCGAATAATGATATTGGGCGCCGGTCAGGTCGGTTTTAATCTGGCAAAAACGCTCTCATACGAACGGCACGATATTATTATTATTGAAAAAGACCCGGAAATTACCGAACGTGCATCGGATAGCCTGGATGCTCAGGTTTATACAGGTAACGGATCCGATTTTACGCTGCTGGAAAAAGCCGGCATAAAAGAGACGGATTTACTGGTGGGCGTCACCAATTCCGACGAGGTCAATTTACTTTGCGCCATTATGGCAAAGCAGTACGGCGTCAAAACTACAGTCGTACGCGTTAAGAATCGTCATTTTCTGCGCACCGACTCGCCCATCAACAAAAATAAAGATCGATTCGATATCGATCTGATTATACATCCCGAATCCGTTGCCGCCCATGGCGCGGTCCGCTTGTTGAAACAAACGGCTGCTACGGATATTATCGAATTC
The DNA here is from genome assembly GCA_964542915.1 of uncultured Calditrichaceae bacterium. GTDB lineage: Bacteria > Calditrichota > Calditrichia > Calditrichales > Calditrichaceae > CAZIVP01. The sequence goes on from CAZIVP010000002.1 coordinate 503,361, forward strand.
GCCGGCGGTAAAATTGTGATGATGGGTATTTATCTCGACCGAAATCTACCCATACTATATCGGTCGCTCAATGACCTGGCACATGAGTATCGCGATTTCCCTTTCCGTACGATCGCCATTCAACGCAAAGATATTACCAAAATCCCGGGCGGGGATGACGTATTAATGCCCAATGACCGTATCTTCATTGTCGTTCCCAGAAAAAACGTCGATGACGTCATCCGCATTACCGGCAAAGAGAATGTGTATATCGAAAACGTAATGATCCTTGGCGGCGGACAAACCGGTTATTTAATCGCAAAAGAACTCGAAAAACAACATAATGTGAAAGTGATTGAATCCAATGTGGATCAATCTCATATTTTGTCCGAAAGTTTAAAGCGTTCGCTGGTGATCAAAGGCGATGGCCGCGACCTGAATTTACTTGCCCTTGAGGGCATTATCGATATGGACGCCTTCATTGCGGTAACCGGCGACGATGAAACCAACATCGTTTCCTGTTTGATGGCCAAACACCTGCAGGTGCCTAAGATTATCAGCCTTATCAATAAATCCGATTACTCCCCGATCATTCCGACCATCGGCATCGATGCCTACATTTCAAAGCAAATGCTGACGGTCAGTGGCATATTAAAATTTATTAGGCGCGGAACCGTGGTTAGCGTTGCCTCGATCCCGGGCATCTCTGCAGAGGCTATCGAAATGCAACCCACTTCCGGTTCCAAAATAACGAGAAAACCGCTGAAGGATTTGCGGTTTCCCAAAAACGCTATTGTCGGCGCCGTTCAGCGTGGCAACGATGTTTTTATACCGGTAGGCGATACACAAATCCGGGCAAACGATGAGGTGGTGCTTTTCGTATTGCCCGATGCCATCAACGATGTTGAAAAACTGTTCAACTAAACAATCCATTTACGATGATCAGGCTGCGTCCCATTCTCAATACCCTGAGCGCCTTAATGTTGTTTCTGGCGGCGATGATGCTGATTCCCGCCGCTATCGCTTACAATTATGGCGAAGGCGATTTCCAAGCCCTGTTAATGACAGCCGTTTTTACGCTATTAACCGGGCTCGTTGGTTTCTTTACTACCCGACACACCGTGGAATTAAGACCCAGGGACGGTTTTATAATCGTTACCTTCGGTTGGATCATCTTTGCCGCTATCGGGGCCGTGCCTTTTAAAATAGCGGGTTTCATCCCTGCTTATACCGATGCTTTCTTCGAAACGATGTCCGGCTTCACCACAACCGGCGCGTCTGTTCTCAATAATATCGAATCACTGCCGCACGGTTTATTATTCTGGCGCTCCTTAACACACTGGCTGGGCGGCATGGGTATTATCCTTTTGTCGCTGGCAATCTTACCGTTACTCGGCGTTGGCGGTATGCAGCTTTTTAAAGCGGAAGTGCCGGGACCGACTCCGGACCGTTTAACGCCCCGCATCCGGCATACGGCGGAGTTGCTGTGGGGCGTTTACGTTCTGATAAGCGCCGCCGAAGTGTTTGCCCTTAAATTTGCCGGAATGAACTGGTTCGATTCTTTCTGCCATACTTTTGGCACCATGGCCACGGGCGGTTTCTCCACGAAAGCCGCCAGTATCGGTCATTACCACAGTGCGCTGATCGACTATATTATCGTTATTTTTATGATCATGGCGGGAACCAATTTTGCTTTGCACTATCGGGCGCTCAGCGGCAAACCCTTCATTTATTGGAAAGACCGTGAAGCTGTTTTTTTTATTGCAATTATTGGCATCGGTGTTCTTTTGGTAGGCGTGGATGTTTTTTTCAAAACGGAAGAAAATCTGTTTCTGAGCCTGCAACACACCGTGTTCCAGATTGTGTCGATTTTGACCACCACCGGCTACACAACCGCCGATTATGAACAGTGGTCCTTTTCATCGCAGGTTATTCTGTTTTTACTGATGTTTCTGGGCGGCTGCGCAGGCTCAACCGGCGGCGGCATGAAAATTATCCGGAGTATGATCCTTTTGAAGTTTGGTCTGAACGAACTTAAACGCCTCCTGCATCCTCAGGCGGTTTTGTCGGTACGTATCGGCGATATGCCGGTCTCGAGAGAAATTACCTCGAACATTACCGGATTCTTTCTTTTCCAGATGTTACTTTTCATCCTTGGGATTGTATTCATGAGCCACCTCGGCCTTGATATCGAATCGGCCTTCGGCAGCGTCGCCGCCACCATCAATAATATCGGACCGGGTCTGGGATCGGTAGGTCCAACCGATAATTACGCCCACATTCCCAACACAGGCAAATGGTTTCTGTCCTTTTTAATGTTGGCGGGTCGTCTGGAAATATTCACGGTCATTGTACTGTTCACGCCTTATTTCTGGAAAAAATAATCATTACGTTTGCCTGTCCGGGTAAGGCACGGTTAGAATTGAAGAACCTATAAAAGGCAGCTTACACCGGATGATCCAGCTCTTTGATTACCATAATTACAACATCAACGCTTCGAGCGCTCAAGAACTTTGATAAATTTCAATATTTCAGTACAGTCTAAAATAACATACGAACCCGGAGATTGTATTGTTTTTTTCAGGGTGTTCGTAATTTAAAAGCATTTACTGACCTGTTTCTCCCCTGCCTCTGCTCAATCTGTGTAAAAGAAACAGAGGAGCGCATTGAAGCAACAAAATACGATGCTTTATTTTATTTCGGACAGGTCGGATGAAATTGACAAAACCTGATGATATAATGGTTTTTTCACACAACTGGAACCTCAGCCCCAGCGAGGCGCTGCGCCTTCAGTTACAGCTGGCAAAACAAGTCCGAACTGAAGATATTCGCAAGGAAATAAAAACGGTGGCAGGCATCGATGTCGGGTACAGCCATGAGGGCCGCCGCTCTCATGCAGCCATTGTTGTGTGTCAATTCCGATCCCTGGACATCATCGAAAAAGTCACGGCTTCCCTTTCAACGCCTTTACCTTATATTCCGGGATTATTATCGTTCCGGGAAATACCAGCCATTCTCGAAGCTTACACACTGTTGAAGGCCGCCCCCGACTTACTGCTATGCGACGGCCAGGGTATTGCCCACCCGCGTCGATTAGGAATTGCCAGTCATTTAGGTTTATATCTGGATAAACCATCGATTGGAGTTGCTAAAAAACGATTGATCGGAGAACATAATGAAGTCGGCAAGGATCGGGGAAGTGAGGCCTATCTGAAAGACGGGAATGAAACGGTTGGCGTGGTGTATCGTTCGCGCAGCAATGTAAAACCGATCTACATTTCACCGGGACATAACGTATCGGTCGAACGCGCCGTTAACATAACATGCGGATTAATAACGAAATACCGGCTCCCGGAGCCTATCCGATATGCACACCGACTGGCTTCGGAACATAAACATTAGTCAGACCGGACTTCCAACAACACATAAACGTGCCAACCGCGCTCATCCTTGAATTTCTTCTGGTCTCTAACCTTAAATTGCGGTAATTGAACGTTTAGTTGCTCTTTATCGCTATTCTCGCCCTGATCGCCTTTTCCGCTGACGCTGTCCTGATCCCGAAATTGATCCTGAAAGTACTCGGCTAACATGGCCTGCGCCATAATCCGTGCTTTTTTGTTAGCTATGGTCCTGCTGTTTGATCGACCATAACCGACGCCATAAACATAGCCCTCTTCCTGCGGAACATTCCGAAACCAATCCGGGGATTCTTCAAAATGAGCTTGCGGTTTTTTAAGCGATGAATCGACCATTGTGGTATCGCCGGCTGCACTTTGCTCGCCTTTGTTACCATTACAGGCAGTACAAAACCAGAAAAAGACGCTTAGGCACAGCGCCAGGCTGAGGCGTCGGATTGTGTTGTCACTGTTTATCAACAAGTTTATCCCTTTCCCGATTCCATTGCACCCAGCTGGATTTCATATCTGCTTCGAGATCGAATTGAGATTGTTTGTAATTAATCGTCCGGAACGCTTCAAATGCCTCAAAATCACTTTGCACCATTTCTTCGAACTGCTGCTGATCCTGTTGTTTAAAACGCTCAAAGGCGTCCTGATCCTGATCGATATAATCCTGATAAGCCTTTTCCTGTTGTCTTTTGTATTCTTCAAAATCCATTACCAAAATCAATTCTTCGCCTGCTTTAACAGAAAAGGTCGAATCGGAAATATCGCCATCGTTTTCGAACGGTGTTACCGCTAATTCACCATCATAGCAACGGTAAGACGTGGCATTGGAATCCGACTCCAGGCGAAATACCGTTCCGCGAACAGCACAGATGGAAGTTGGCGTTTTTAAGCGAAACGATTTCTTCTTTTTGGGCGAAAACAGGCTGAGCCAGGCTCTGCCGCTGTTCATCTGTACCTCTTCCTCTCCGGCGTCGCTTTTCGTGATCTGAACAATGGAATTCTCTCCGATGCGCATAATTTTTTGGGTAGAAAACGTAACTTCACAACGCGCCTCTTTTTCCGTACGCACCTTGTCTTTTTTATAAACGGGCGCCTGGAATTCGGCTTGTTCCCAATTCAGTTCTCCGGCGTTTTGAATGTAGTAATGACCGATGGAGAAGGTGATTTTTCCCAGTTGGTTATGGTCGCTGGTTTGGGCGTGACCAAAATAAGCGAACATGATGAGAAAACACAACGTTCCTCTTAAAACACGCATGGATGTTACCTCGTAACCTTTTAATCTTATTTTTGTTGATTAAATTATAATCTGAAACAACGACAATGCTTCGTTCATTTTCCTGCTACAACGAAACGACTTGCGGATTTATACCTTTGTAATCGGGCATAACCATCCCCACGCCCGCATTGACATACGTCGGATCACAGATGATATAACGTTCCCCCCTGAATTCAACCGCTTCGCCACCAATTTTCCCGTGAAATTTCACAGCAGTGCTGATATGCCCCGGATAATCCAGCATAATCATATCAAGCCCCAGTAGCTCCCTCACTAAAAAAGCAAACAGAATCGACCGGTCCTCACAATCCGAAGCGGGATAAAAGATGGTTTCTTCCGGAAGCATATATTTTTCACGCCCAAACTGCTGGTCGTCGGTCTGATACCTGAAAGCCGTTTGAACGAATCGCAATAGAAAATTTACGGCTTCGTATTCGCTTTTACCGGCCACATACGGTTTAAGAGCTTTTAACAGAGAAAACTTAAATGGTTCCGAAGTACCGGCTTTTAGAAACAACGTTAATTCCGTTTGCGGATAATCTTCAAAAAAACGAACCATGTCCCGATTATATTCGATCTCAAATTCGATATTACTGTCATTGTAGTCAAATCGTAAACGTTTTTTGACCACTTCATTATGGATGCGCGGAGCGCTTTTGATCTCCAGGTCTACCGCTTTTTCGGCGCCTTCATACCGACCACGATATGTATAAACGCGATTTTCAGTATCCAATGTTCGATTGAATTCCATAAAGTAATACTTTTGTTTATCGATCGCGGTAAACTGTTTTTCAAAGATGGTGTAATTAACCGGCAACAACAGGAAAACAGAGTTTGATTGATAAGCAACTTTTGCATCGAGTCCCGATTTGTTAAGCAGAAACCAGGAAAAAAGCGTTTGTCTGCTCGGCGAATCGGGATAGGCAGTCCGGCTAAAGTTGTGTACTAATAATACGTAGCCCCAATCATTAAGGCGCATTGTAGCGGCGTGTTTTTGTAATTGTTGAACAACAGCTTTATGCGGTATGGCAGCCATTTGTTTCCATGCTTCGCTTATCACATCGTTATTCATTTCCTGCTTTAACGCTTTTTGTTGTTGTTTTTTAAAATTTACCTGAAGTGATTGACCAAAAAATGTAAACTCTAATCGAGGCTTTTGGGGCTCCGTTACAGGCTCCGGTTTCGGCGTTTCCTGTGGCTCGGGGATGTAATCAGGTAGTGGTATATCTTCTACGACCCGGGTTGGCTCCACAACCGGAATTTGTGGCTTATTTTCTTTCTTAACCGTCGGCATGTCAACCGGTTTCGGCTTCGGATCGAATGGTTTCCCACGGTATGTCTGGAAACGCTCCCAGTCTTTTTTCAGAAATTCTGCAAAAGCGCGGTCTTCTTCTTCCAGGAATTGCTCATACTGTTGCTGGTCTTTTTCAAGCCATTCCCGGTATCCTTCTTCTTGAGCGTGACTAATTCCAACACTAACCAATAAAATAACTGCAAGGAAACGGTGCGTATGAAGTATCTTCATATCTTATCCCCCAAAATGGAATATAACCGCTCAACGAATTACAGCGGAACTATTATTTTCATCATACATATTATTGATCGGATGAATCTGATGGTGTTCATCGATCCTAAAAACATGCCACACATTGCCCTTGCGGTGTCTGGGCACATCAAAACTGGCCTTCAAGCGCCCATCAGCATATACATCCACATGAGCCTGACTGTATGCCAGGTCCTGACTATTCCCGCGATTTCGACCACTGTAATTGTGAACGGCGTACTGATAGTTACCACGAGCCGGTTCATAAATGGTAATCGTTTCCGGGCCATAGGCACGCTGGTCGTCGACATCCAGGAAATTGCGGCCGCCGATCTTCATTTTCTGCCGCCACCAAATGTGAAAATTCCCTCCGCCCGGTTTCGGACCGGAAAGGTGAGCGTCCAGGTCTTCCGGGAAAGCGCCCCATGTCAGCACGATTCTGAATTTATCCACTTGAGGTGAAAGCGCGAAGTTCATACGAACAGGCAATTCCGTCAGATCCATCTCAAAATCATGTTTGGAAGATAAAAAATCCTTTTTACTGAACAACACATCGTATTTTCCATAAGGAAACTTGTGGGTATAAATGCCCTCGGCGTCTGTTTTCCCCGAGGCAACCGTTTCCCCCGTTCGTTTGTTTTTTACGGTTACATTGACGTTTTCAAGCGGTTGGCCGTTAGCGGCGTTGACCATTGTAACTTTGTAGATACGTTGCCGTTCGTACATTTCCGTGAACTTGAAAAAATGACCGTCGATCACCGCTCCACCCCGGAACACGAGGCCGGGTATACCTTTCGGTACCTTTAATTGAAACGTTTGCTGATTGACATTATCCTCCACCCAAACTTCGGCTTTGGCATTGGAGAGCATCAAATAATCTTCTTTGCTGGCAAAATCTTCGTCCATTAAACTGTTAACAACCCATATATTAATGAGACAGTCCTTTGCATTTTTGATGATGAATTCCTGTGATCCGCCGCTAAGGGTACGCTTTACCGTAACATTGCCATCGTTCGAAGGTTTATTTAAATTCCCGCGAATGGCCTCAACTTTGCCGTCATGATAGTATTGTAAAATGCCTTCGGCCTCCCCCATCATGGCCATTTCATCCCAACGAATCGTAACTTTAAAATCGTATGCGTGCAATGGTACTATGAATACCAAAAACAAAAGTAGATATTTGTGCATGGTTTATCCTTTCATTAGTCCGGGTTTAATCAAACCTATTACCATGCTACTGCAACATTGGAGAGCTTACGTTATGCTTGGCGATACGTGCAAGGACGTAATAAAGTTGATTTTTTATATCCGGATAGCGCTGACATATTTCAATGTTTTTGAGTCCAAAATGCAGTTTCAGAAAAGTTATTTCTTCCATACTACTTGTCATCGATTGATCCTGTGTTTCCTTTGTTACGAGATCGATCTTATGGACTTCGACGGCAATATTGGTTAAGATCGTAAAGACCGCTTGTTCTTCGGCCGTTTTCCAGGCGTCGTTTTCGCTGCCCTTGGATGTGTACATACCCACGCCATAATAATAGTCATTTTCCATAAAAAAGGTTTGATCGATCCAGGGCGGCTTTTCAATTTGATGGGCATGGATCGTTTTAACAGAATCCAACGCTATTGAATCCATAGCGAACGCCGCTACGTAATCACGTAATAACATATCGACGTCAAAACGGGTCAGTTCAATCAATTGGCGTTCAATCGCAGAGAGAGAATCGGGTGAAAAATAATAGAAGTAATTACTGTTTTGTAATACATCATCTCGACTGCTTATATCAAAAAATTCAAGGGTGCCCTTTACAATGCATTCGTTGTAAGCCGCGTAGGTTGAAGCGGCATCTTCACGGGCTGTCAAACCGCCATAGCTATACCCTACAATAATATCAGGGTAGGTCGAAGGGAACAAAAACCACTCCGGATAGGCGGTTATTGCGTTCGTTCTCATTGGTAAAACGATTAAAACGAGCGCGAACACAACTGCTATTAATAACGTATTGGCATGCTGATGCATAAAAAGTTCTTAAATTGGTCGTTGAAATCAGAAGATAGCGGGATAACCCTACGGATTATCCCGCTGAATCTTACTAATATCCGCTTTCTTTTTCTTTCTCGTATTCTTTCATTTCTTGCTTCAATTCTTCATAAGACTGAGAGGCACGGAAGCGTTCGTACAATTTTTTATCTTTTTTCTGTAATTCATCAAGGATGGAAAGATTTACCTTGTTCGGTTCCATGGCAACCACAGCTGCACATGTAAACTGACCGGTTTCTTTGTCGCGCATATATTTGACTTCCTTGGCGAGTGAGCCCTGTAAAACCTGGCTGGTCAACGTTTTTGTAACCGAAGAGAACGCTTCATTTATCTCCGTGTCGTCATTACTGCCGATCTCCTCCTGGAACTGCTTGTTCATACGCTGTACTTTCGTATTGAAGACTTCGGCAAGATTACCACGGGCATTGGTAATCGCTTTTTTCTTTGCCAGATCACGTCTGCGTGAGGTCCCTTCACCAACGGCGGCCACGCCCCCTGCATCAATAATGGAATTCGACATCGTCGTCAAATCCTGGAAAGGATCTTCGTAAACCTCCACATCGCCCGATCCCTGTGTCACTTTTTTACCGCCTCCGCAACTCATCAGAAACATCAATGCCAAAAGTGAAAATACGAAAACTAAAAATTGCCTGCTCATAACAATTCTCCTTTAATTAATTGATACATGATACACAATTTTCGTGGAAAGCTTATTTTAAAATTCCGGTAAATTATAAAAAAACTCATTGATATGCATCAAATTAATTTTATTAAATAAAAAATCATTTAACCGTTGCCTTAAATGGCGCTGATGTATTCCATGAATTGATTATAAAAATCCTTATTTAGTTTATCCTGTATAATAAGCATCATTTTCGCTTTAGCCTGATCTTCTGAAATGCCCATTGTGCGATTCTTAATATTAAATGCCTTTAATGCCTGATCGTTAATGTTATCAAAAACTTCTAACGTGAGTTTCCAATTATAACCGACAACATCATTCCGGTTTAAATTAGCAGGCGAGACATCCAATTCGTAATTGAAATTGAAATCCGCATTATGTTCTGTAATCACAGAACCAATTTTACCAACCGTTTCCTTTATATAATCAGCAATTTCATTCTGATAATTCCCCTCGCCCATCAATGTTACCGAGATATTATTCAGTAACTCTTTTTTTTCTTTTTGTAAGAGGCTCAACGGCATCGGTGGTTCGATTTGCTGGCCGCTTACATTAATTATCTGGTATTGATCTTGAAGGACTTCGGTAATCTGCATAACATCGATCGCTTTTTGAAGAAATGTGAACCGGTGTAATTTATCATCGCTTTCTCTGTAATTAGCATGGAAGCGTTCGACGGATGCATAATTTTTCTCGATATCTTCACGGTAAACTTCTTCGGTTTTCATGCGGTCAAGATACGCTAATACATAATACAAGCCGTCTCGCTCTGAAAAATAGCTTTTGTCTATGGTAATATTTTTCAAATTCTGCCGGCTTCCCACGGCCGTACGATTGAGCATCTGAGATGTAAACGACGCCGATTCGTCCGATTCAACATATTTTTCGATAAGCGTTTCATCCACCTTAATATCGGACTGAAATACTTTCGCAATACTGCCAATGGCATTGTTTTCAGCATCGGAACGGGTATCGCCGCTACCGACCCCGACAATATACATGGCTTCCGGGTAAATTTCGTGCGGATGATGCACCCAATTTGGCAACGAATTTTCCTGGCCCTGTTTCTGGGCATACGTACACTGACAAAATTGAAACAGTGTAATGATAATCAAACCATACACAAGTTTTTGCCCGAACATCATGGATCATTCCCTCAATTTAATGACACTGCATCAATAAAATTGAATTCTTCTTTAATCTGATAATTGGGGACGGTTTTACTCTGAACGACAAGATTACTGTTATTCAGGAAATTTATGGTGATATCATGTTTCCCCGGCGGCACATTAAATTCGCCTACGTAACATTTATCCGGCATGGTCTGCCAACAACGCAAATCGGCATTTTCGGTAGCATCAACGCCCACATCGACCATGGTATCCATAAATGTACCCAACAATCCTTCGGCGCCCGTTTCTTTGCGCAATTTCTTTTTAGCCTCCGCAGCGGCTAATCCTTTAACAACGGTACGAATGATGGTCTTAAAATAAATGATATCTTTCTTGGTTTCAAAGGTATGCTTTGCCACACTCCCCATATCTTCCAGTAATTGCAGTCGGCCCGCTTTTTTATCATTCACAAATACCTCAATGCGGCTTATTTGAGAGTTTCGTTCCCTCAGCACCGGTAATGAGAATTTAAAATGGTAGCCTGCTTTCATACCTGGGAAGGGAATATTGGGTAAAGCGACCGGTACGCTCAAATCGCTGATACCAACGGCATCTTCATAGGTTGTAATTAATCCGCCCACCGCCTTTTTGTGAGGCGCTCTACCGGTGAAGGCCATCACATTTAACCGGTAGCCGCTCTGTTCTTTCAACATTTCGTAAACATTGCCCCGCCCTCTTCTCAGATAAACACCGATGGCCGCAGGCATTTCATTGGAGTAAATTTGCGGATAGGTTTTCCAGGCGTCCTGCAGTTTTTGCAGTGATATTCTGCTGTTATCAAATTCACCCTCGGCTCTGAAAATTAAAAAACTGAGATAATTGGCGAGGGCGTCATTGTAAAACTTCAACTCTTCGGTTTGTACCTTCACATCGGTCTCGTCCGATTGATTCATGCTTTTCACCATCTCGGCATACTTGTCGGCCAGTTCACGCAATTTGATGTTCACCCGGCGGGTTTCAACATAGGCATCGTCAAATCGATTCAGCTGAAGATAATTGATGGCTTTGAAGATATTAACGTACAGGTTATCGTACACTTCACCGTAGTACGGTAAAGCATTATCATTAAGTAAAAGGGATGTGGCCGCTTTGGAAATACTTTTGGTGAACAACTCTTCCATGGCCGTTTCGGCCTGTTCCAGGTATTCATTACTTTCTTTATGATTTCCCTGGAAATAGAGTACCGTGCCCTTATCCAAAAAGTATAATACACGGTCCTTGAAAGCATATTTTTTATTTTGTTTCGCATCATCAATTTTTAGGAGGGCGTTGTTAAAATTTCCCCGACTTAAATCGGTCATGATCGGCCGGTAAAAGTTAACCCGGCTCACCGTACTGGCGCACCCCAAAATCAGAACACAAATCACTAAAATGGATCGTTTCTTTTTCATACCTTAAACCTTTCAGGGATTTAAATCGGCCGTGATGCTTCCAAAAATAGATTCGGAGTCAAGTCGTCTTCTTTTTTACCCCTGTCTTCGAACCGTTGCACAGAAAACCGTATATTCGTTCTTCTTTTCACAAAACATAATCGGTAAAGAAACTTTTTTCTTAAACATAATTTCAAATCGCTTGCTCCAATCAACGATTACTAAATCTCATTCACCTTTGTATTGGAGCGCCGTTACCACTTATAACGATCCTGTTCAATCATCTTTTTGATTTTTTTGTCGCCGATCCAAACTTTGGTGTTTTTCTCCAGATCGATTAATTCCAGGTCCACCTGATAATATACCGCCCGTCTACCTTCGAACGAATCCACAATGGAATTAATGGTGCCCTGTAACATAAAGTCAGCTCCGGTCTCATTGGCCAACTGTTTTGCCGTTTCGAGCGAGGCGTGGCTCTGTTGATCCAATCGTTCTTCGCGAATTTCCGTCCTTTGCTCTTTACCTGCCACAAAGGATACCTGACCCGAATTTATAAGTTCTTTTTCAATGTCCTTGATGAATGCATCTACGGGAATGTGTTCGCTGCTTTTATTGCGAATACTCCCTACAATAACAACCGGTTTACTCCCGTTGGCCTGCTTAAAATCGCTTAGCCAGGGTTTTGATAAAACATCGCTCACCATAGCCTCGGCGGTTAAACGCGAATCTGTGTCGTTCCAGCGGCCGCTAATATCGGTTGTTTCGTCGGCTTGTATTCGTGAAACCTGTCGGGTAGGACCTGCACAACTTAAAATAAACGAAACGGTTATGATCAAAACCGCAATCATCTTTGCTGTGTACGGATGGCTCATAAATTTTCATTCCTCCTTCATTTTGTCCAATGAAATCCATCTTTTAATTGCTGATAACATACCAAACTAATTACAATCAATTCAATATCTAATTTATTTTGTACGTATCCTCCTCAAGTCGCATCGAATACGTAAATCCTTACTGAGCCGTGTGATGTTCATCTAAATCAGCAAAAAACGGCCGGCGGTCTACCGTAAGACCGCCGTCCGCAAGTCGAACAAGTTTGGATTGCATACAATCATTCAGCCCGGGCGTATTACTTGACGAGCATCATCTTTTTTACTTTGTGCTGATGATCGGCCTGGATTCTGTAAAAGTAGAGACCGCTCGATAAACGGGAGCCATCGAATGGAATCTTATGGTATCCTGCCGCACGGGTTCCTTCGAAAATAACGCCCATACTTTTACCCGTAATGTCATATATTTCAATTCGCACCGAACGTGATTTTGCCAATCCAAAAATTAGATAGGTCGTTGGATTGAAAGGGTTGGGATAATTTTGATGAACTTCAAACGATTTTGGAATGCCGGATAAACCGGAGGAGGCGATTGCACTCGGTTCAGCAACCTGGACATCGATGGTGTCCCGATCGAACGCGCCGCTGTCGTCTGTCAATGTCGTGAACAACATATAATCTCCCGGCGTGCCATGTGAATAAATGGTGAGCGTGTCGCTTTCATTGTCATAAGCATAACTTATGGCCGGATCACTGACGCCGAACGACCAGCTCAAAAGGGAATCAGGCGTATCCACATCCTGAGCATACTGCATCATATACAACTTCGTCGAGTCGTTTACTTGCATCGAAACCGTTTCGGGCAAATTGACGATTTCAGGCGCATCGTTACGGTCTTTGACATGAAGCAGAACTTTTGCCGTATCCTGTGAACCGTTGCCATCGGTAGCCACATATTCCAGGCTATCCTCGCCGAAAAAATCCGTTTCCGGTACATAGTGTATCGCCGTGTCGCCTTGCACACTGGCGGCGCCGTTTTGAGGTTGTTTAGAAATTTCCACGATCGTCAGGGTATCGTCGTCTGCATCCTGATCATTTTCCAGAACGTAAACGGTTTTAGATGAATCTTCCCATACATCGCTTTCATCATCTACTGCAACGATGGGGTCGTTTGTTGAGCTTATTTCGATATTAACTTTTGCCGTATCCAAACCGCCATTGCCATCGCTCACTTCATATTCCAGCGAATCGGAGCCAAAATAATCGGGATCGGGGTCGTACGTAATATCGGATCCGTTATTGGTCACACTGCCGTGTTGGGCATCGCTTACGATTGCGCTTACGCTTAAGGCGTCATCTTCCGTATCGCTGTCGTTGGCCAGCACATCGATTGTAATGGTACTGTCTTCCTTAGTGGCGGCGGCGTCGTCCACGGCAACAGGTGCATCGTTAACAGCATTAACAGTAACATCCACCCGGGCGGTATCCCTGCCGCCATTGCCATCATGTACTTCATATTCGAACTGATCATTGCCGTTGAAGTCGGCATCGGGCGTATAAACCACAATCGTATCCTGATCGGAAACCGATCCATTTGCCGGTTGTGTTATAATTGCACTTATGGTTAAGTCATCGCTGTCAGGATCGCTGTCATTGCTCAGAACATCGATTTCAACAGATGTGTCTTCGTCGGTCGCGGCATTATCATCCTGGGCCAGCGGTGCGCTGTTACTGCCGGTCGGAACAAGTTGAAGCGAGTTATATAAATTGACGCGACCCGCACCCATTTTACCGATATACTTGCTGTCGAGGTGATCATCAATATTATCGGCGCCGTCATACAGATAGGTCTCCACCTCATCAGCCGACAGATTCAGATCGAGCGACCATATGCCGGCCGCAACGCTGGCTGCAATGGGCGTGGACATGGATGTGCCGCTGATGGACGTATATCCGCCATTATTATGGGTGCTGTAAATATTGTCGCCGGGTGCGGAAATATCGACCCAGGTTCCATAGGATGTAAAACCGGTGGCCGCGTTATCATCGCTTTGCGTAGCGGCGACAGCAATTATATCGTCGCGTCCGGTCATATAATCCGTGCTTTCATCGCCGTTGTTTCCCGCTGCTTTAAATACCAATCGCAACTTCGGATCTTCCGGGGCCGGATCCGCGCTTCCATATAAAAAGGTGTTGAGCGCATCCACCAGAGGACCGTATTCGGAAGATCCCCAACTGCAACTGGCCATTTCCGCGTCATTGATTTCGGCATATTCAAAGGCCTGAGCGGCAAAATCCATATTGACATATCCGCCCAGAAAGTCATCCCAACCAATACGCAGGGCCATAATTTTAACGCCGTTTCCTTTACCGTTGGCGTCTTCGCCCCAGCCGCCGGAGGCCGAGTTCACGCCCGTGCTATTATTATTAACGGCGCCCACATTACCGGCGCAGTGCGTTCCATGGCCATGATGATCGCTTGGATTATTATCCTGAACATCGTAATCGTCGCCCACATCAAAGGATTGCGGATTGCCCGTTACAAAATCCCAGCCGACCCAATCGTCGTTATATCCGTTGCCGTCCTCATCAACCAAAGTGTCTGTGTTGGAAAGTTCATCTTCATTAATCCACATATTACCGCCGATAGTGGTTCGATCATTCTGGTTGGCTTGTGTACCGGCCAAATCCACATGCCACCATTCAACGCCCGTATCCATTACGGCAACGACAACCTCTTCGCTGCCCGTACCCACGTCCCAGCCTTCAGGAGCGTCAATATCGGCGTCATTAGACTGATTTAAATGCCATTGTTCGCTGTAGTCGGGATCATCGGGCGACTTGTAAGCTTTATGAATGGGAATGGGGTCGGCGACCAGAATTTCATTTAACTCTTCATATTCAACCGCCATTGCGGAAACATTAACGCCGGCAGGAAAGCGGATTTTATACCACAAACGTAAGGCGCGTTTACTGTCATTTGGTTGACTCGATGCACTTTGGGTAAAGTGCGGATATATGCGAGAAATACCGTACTCTGCATTTAACTGATCGATTGCTTTGAGGCCGGTTCGACCTTCCTCTAATTGAGTAAAATCCAGTTGCTTGTATGTAGATTCACTGAGTTTAACGGCAATCTCCGTATCTTTATAGCCGACAAAGGAATCAGCCGCGAATACATTGCCGTAAATTATCAGCGCTAAAAACATCAAGAGCGTCACACTTTTCTTCATACAAATTTCCCTCCCTGCTTGTTTAAAAGAGATTTTAGTTTGTTAAATTCGTATCTTTTATCATAATTCCATGAACCTGGCAATTTTAAATCGATTACTGCCATTGCTCCGTTTGACGATTCATGGGCATACGTAAATATATATGTTTGGCCCGGATTCGGCTCCTTAATTTATCATAGATTGCGGCGGAAGGTTTTATGGAGAAAAATACGGAATTAGCGAAGTGAAGCGGAGTCAACATACAAAATCGATCCTTTATTTTTATCCTAAGTTATCTTTTTTAAAGCCACTGACAAATTTAAATATGAATTGTATGAAATCCTCGCTTACTGCAAAAACAAAGACGCCGACCGTAACTGAATCGGCCGGCGTCTTTAAACGATGATTTATTTGACCAACATCATTTTTTTAACTTGCGACCATTGATCCGCCTTAACACGATAGAAGTACACGCCGCTTGAATAACGGGAGGCCTTGATTTGAAAATTGTGATATCCCGCGGACTTAATGCCAAGCTCATATCGGCGTACCCGTTTACCGGTAATATCATATATCTCTATGAACACTTCACTTACGGATGGTAGTCCGAATCGGATCCGGGTATTCGGATTGAACGGATTGGGATAATTAGGATAGACTTCAAACGATTCCGGAATGCCGGACCTTTGACCTGCAAGGCTACTGGGGTCTTCCACATGAATCTGAATCGTGTCGTTATCGCTTGCGCCGCTGTCGTCTGTCAACGTTGTGAACAACTGATAGTCGCCCGGCTTGTCATAGGAATAAATGGTCAGCGTATCGGTCTCTCCGTCAAAAGCATAACCGATCGCTTCGTCATCGCTGACGGAAAAACTCCATACCAGCAATGAATCGGGCGTATCCACATCATACGCATACTGGCTCATTTCCATTTTAGTGGAATCGTTGGTGTTCAGCGTTTTTTCCTGAGGCAAATTCTGTATTTCGGGCGGATCATTCACGCTGTAAACCTCTACCGAAACCGTGGCCGTATCTTTTCCGCCGTTACCATCACTGGCTACATAGTCAAACGCATCGCTGCCATAAAAATCGGCATCCGGCGTATAGGTCACCGTGCTATCCACGTTTATATTGACGGTTCCGTTAGACGGTTGCGTAACATCAAAAACCGTTAATTCGTCGCCGTCGGGATCACTGTCGTTGGCCAGGACATCGATGGTAACGGATGAATCCTCATCGGTATCAGCCGAATCATCGTTGGCTTCGGGCGGGGTGTTCGTTGAAGTCTGCTCGCTATAGCTTACGAATTGGTTCGCCGCAACATCGGTATACACATCAACATTACCGGTACCCGGCCATTCAATTTTGAGCGAATCCACGTTTGTCGCATCACCCAATCCAAAGTGCAAACGAAAGCTGTTATGACTTCCATAACCGGTTTGGGCGCTCACATCACGCATCTGCCACATATTCTGACCATCGATATTGGCTTTAACACGAACAATAGCGCCGATCGCCGCGGTATTTGATGTATTGCCGGTGAGCTGTACATTTAAAAAATTATTGTCACTGCCGTTATTTTTGAACAACCGATTTTGCCCTTCTCTACCGACCATGATATCGAGATTTCCATCGCTGTCAACATCAGCCCAGGCGGCGCCGCGGGCAAAATCCGCGCTATCCACAAGAATGGTACTGGTTTCTTTACTAAACGTGCCGTCGGCGTTATTTATGTACAAACGGCTTCGATAACCGCTGTCATAATCGCCGTCGTTACCGACGAATAAATCCAGATAGCCGTCATTATTGTAATCGCCCCAGGCGCTTGCTAAGGATAAATCATTATCATCTGTAATCGGACCGACGCCTGAAGTGGAATCCAATTTAGTGAAAATGGGATCGCCGTTGCCGTCCACGCCATCATTACGGTACAAGATGTTTTCTTCCGGACTTTCGATTTCACCGCCATTGGCGATAAAAAGATCCGGATCGCCGTCATTGTCATAATCGCCCCAACTTGCGCCTTCGCTTGATATTCCTTCTGTTTCGCCGCTCGCAATGAGCAGATATTTGCGAAAATCAGAGCCTTCATTTATCCACAATACCGTCTCCTGCCCCGGCGCGCCCGATACGGTTACAATATCCTGATCGCCGTCGTTATCATAATCGGCCCAGCTAAAGCCGCCGCGCGCCGACGATCCGTTATTGGTCATGGTATTGCTTACTTCATCGAAATTTAAGCTGCCGTTATTTTGATACAGCGCGTGGTTTTCTCCCGCCCCCAGGAATGTGGCATTGCTCACGAAAACATCAATATCGTCATCATTGTCATAATCGGCCCATGCTGCAGCAATCTTGCTTCGCGAAGATTCTTCTGCGACAAGATCGCTGGAAGGGGCATCGGAAAAGGTGCCGTCTCCGTTATTGATATATAAACTGACCTCGGAATAATTGGTGGGAAAAGAGCCTCGTGTGAAAGGATTCGCTACAATGAGGTCGAGATCGCCGTCGCCATCCGCATCGCCCCAGGCGCCTCCGCCGGAAGTAAATTGATCGGAGGTGATGCTTCCAACGCCGGTTATCCGGCTGAAATCGCCGTTACCGTCGTTTTGATATAAAAATCCCTGCCACTCATATCCCTGGGTTCCGTTGGCCAAATACAAATCGATATCGCCGTCATCGTCATAATCGCCGAACAACACACCAGGCGTTACATATTTGCCGAGCGTATCCGCAAACTGGAATGGGTCATTGGCATACTGAGCAGATACATTATGCACACTCGTCAACAAAAACAACCCGACTGTATACAATATCATTATCTTAAACTTCATTATTCCTCCCGATGCATTTCTAAGTGGTCATTCAGGTTTTTTTTGATTTATTATATAGCTTGAATATCATTTACAAAGCGAAATTCTATCGTGTTTTACATCACATTCAACTTACATCGTGCCGTTTGTTGCTTTTGGTTTCGGCAACTGCGCTATACTTTCCGGGAAAAGACACTTTCAATCTTAATCATCGTATATGCCACCTACAAACGGAATGCGTATGGCAATTAGTCCTGAAATCTGTTTTCGTTCAGACTTCAAACGTTAAACGGACCCGATGCCGGCTCATCATAATAGACATTAATCCCTATCTTGATTTGCAGAGGATCCCTCGGTATTTAATTCTTACATTAATATATTCAAATTTTAAACCATACCCGCTTTCATCCTGTGTTCCAACTTTGCCGACCTTCAGAGCTTTTTAACTTTTTTCATTGCAATTTTAATCTTTCCTTCTTATACTCTTTAATAAGTTAATGACTTATAATAGAACAATAATTAGATTCATGCTTATAAACGCTTAAAGATAAGTTTTTTACTTATGGGGCCAACATATTTAGTCATTATCGGTGACATAGTTCATTCCCGCTCTTTACAGAACCGCTACCGGTTGCAAACTCAATTTGAGCAACATTTAAAAGAGGTTCAATCCAAATATAACAAAGATTGCGTTTCACCGCTCACGTTAACCATCGGCGATGAATTTCAAACCGTATTGCAAACGACCGGCCGGATGTTTGCTATGTTGCAGGCCATTGAAATCAGCACAAAAGAATTCGCTATGCGCTTCGGATTTGGCGCCGGCGGCATAAATACCGCCATCAATCGCAAAAGAGCCATTGGTATGGACGGACCCGCGTTTCACTCCGCAAGGCAGGCCATTGAAGAAGCAAAAAGGATGGGTTACAACTACTATTTTAATGGAGGGGACGAAACGAACGAGCGTCGTATCAATATACTTCTTGAATGGATTGGCGTTACATGGCAGCGCTGGACTTATGAAAAGAAAAAAATTCTGCATTACAACCGGCAGGGCTGGACGCAGCAGAAGATCGCGAAGGAGCTTAGCATGTCGCAGTCTGCCATTTCACAGCATATTAACGCTCCCTATTTTAAATTAACGGAACAGACACAACATCTTATCGAAGAAGATCTCGAACGATTAATTCAACGGTAGTACAATGGCTTATATTATCTTACTTTACATAACCGTATATCTGAGCGGAAGACTCTTTTTTTATGACATCGAAACGATACTCGAAGCAGAGCCGACCCTCAATTTGAAACGCAACTGGCGGCTGGTCTGGTCTTCCTTATTTATCTTCTTTGCACCCGGTTTACTATCCTTTTTGAGTTTAGCGGGCTTGCATGTTTTACACGTTCTGTTCGATTCCTATTTTAAATCCATAAATCGCAGCAGAGCACCGTATGCTTACCTGCTTCATCTCATCATTGTATTCCTTATCATACCGGGTATTCTTTATTTTATCTTGCCTCACCGGGTCATGATAACGAACCCAATCCAGGACGCTATCGCCGCGTTTACTGTATTCTGTGCCGCCTGTCCCGGCGCTCCCCGTGCGCTTCTTATCCTTTCGGGTTTTCTGTTTACACTCAAAGAAGGAACCATCATCATCCGTTTAATTCTAAACCGTATAAAAGCCGTCCCCGCTGACAATCCGAAAGAACAAACACAGGATGAAGCCGAATACGAACGCGGTCGGCTCATCGGAATACTCGAACGTACGTTTGTATATTTTCTCATTTTGTTTGACCAAATAGGGGGCATTGCCGTTATCATTGCTTTAAAATCCCTGGCGCGCTTTAATAAGTTAAATGACAAAACCTTTGCCGAGTATTTTTTAATCGGTTCGCTATTATCATTGCTCGTCGCCTCGGCTCCGGCGGTTATCGTGCTATTATTGCTAACAATCCTTTGAGTTTCCCGTTTTTTTTAGTCTATCATTCAATTCTATGCTTGCACATTACACACTCCGTACACTATCTTAATTCTTAAATGAACATTTTCGACCATTGCAGAGATAGAAACGGATGTTTGTATAATGCCAAATCCAAAGAACCCCAACCATCAAGTCGCATTGAATGCAGACAAATGGGTTGATGAATACGGCGACTATCTTTATCGTTACGCACTTATTCGCGTTAACAATAAAAAGATAGCCGAAGATTTGGTGCAGGAAACGTTTCTATCGGCGTTAAAAGCGAAAGATCGCTTTGAGGGCCAAAGTTCGGAACGCACCTGGTTCACAACCATCCTCAAAAATAAAATTATCGATTATTACCGGCGCGCCGAACATCAGTACAGGGAATACCCCGACAAACAGCAGGACGATCCGGAAGAAAGCGACTTTCAGCAAGAGGGCGAGATGCCGGGTTTCTGGCGCATCAACAAAGCGCCGGAGGATTGGGGCGAACATCCGGAAGAGGCCCTGCATCAAAAAGAGTTTATGCGAATCCTTCAAGAATGCATTGCAGAACTACCCAAGCGTTTGGCGCGCGTATTTACCTTAAGAGAAATTGACCAGGAGGATTCGGACGCCATTTGTAAGCAACTTGAAATCACCTCGTCTAACCTCTGGGTCATGTTGCATCGCGCCCGGCATCAATTGCGAAAATGCCTGGAAATCAACTGGTTTGGAATGAAACCCGAAAGCGTATAGGCTTTTATATTATGAACAAATCCGTACCGAAACTCCTTATGAAAATCATGATGAAAATGACGCCCACCTGCGAGGTGGTCGCTTATAAAGTTTCTGAAGCAATGGATCATAAACTATCCCTATGGGATCGCATCCGTGTTAACGTCCACTTAATGGGCTGTCATCTCTGCAACCGTTATCGGGAACAACTCCTTGCGCTACGTAAAATGCTCCACTCCTATTCCGACCAAATCAAAGCCATGGAAAACGATTCTTCCATTCAATTGGAAACCAAAACCAAAGAACGCATCAAGGAAAGGATATATAAAGAAACCGATAACGATGGGTAACATTTATATGCGTTTCAAACGTTTCTTTAACCAGATCCTCTCTTAAACTTGATTCGATATATCATCCTCTACTGTTTATCCTGAATTCCAAAACCGCGCCCGATGTAAGTTTTTAGGTCGTTTTCCGTCCACTATTGTAGTATAAAAAAATACATAAGAGAGTGACACACAATGATCGATCGGAACAAATTGAAGCGTTCTCTTACCTACATGTATTT
Organism: uncultured Calditrichaceae bacterium; assembly: GCA_964542915.1. GTDB lineage: Bacteria > Calditrichota > Calditrichia > Calditrichales > Calditrichaceae > CAZIVP01. Next base: position 524,938 of record CAZIVP010000002.1, read on the forward strand.
GGACGGAATTCCCAAAGAAATTGTACGATCAATTTATGCCTTCTATAAAAATGAAAATCTGAATGTTGTCCATCATTTAAATCCCAATTACTTTAAAGATAAATTGCGATGGAACCGGTCGGTGTTGTTTAAAGTATTGGTATCCGGTCTATTGCACGAACTATTTGAAATGCACTGGGAAGTCAATTGTCCTTATTGCAATAGTAGCATTAATCGTTTTCATAAGCTAAAGGACTTGAACGATTCTGATTATTGCCCGGAGTGCCAAATGGGTTTCCACAATCATGCTGATCATAATATCTTCGTAACCGTCTCGATACACAAAAATCTACTAAAAGAAAAGATGGAGCATTCGTTACATAAAGGACAGAAAGATAACCATCCTGCTTTAAATGCGATCGAATTAATAGCATATCCGCCGTTCAGAGAGCACTTCACGGCTGAAGTGCCCAGATTGGATCAATCCATCCGTTTACGCTCAGTAACAGTCATGTTTACGGATTTAATCCAATCCACGGCGCTCTATCACTCCATGGGGGATATGAACGCCTACGCCTTTGTTCAGTCGCACTTTAATGTCATGTTTCAACATATTATCGAACAAACAGGCGGTATTATAAAAACAATCGGCGATGCCGTTATGGCCGTCTTTCAGGATGGCGAGCAGGCCTTGAAAGCTTCATTATTACTCAAAGACGCCGTTAACAACCTCCTGCAAGAAAATAAAATGCAGGGTAAAAGCGGTTTAAAAATCGGGTTAAGCCGCGGTACGGCGTTAATTGTAAACTTAAATGAAGCCCCTGATTTGTTTGGAACAACTGTTAATTTAGCGGCGCGCATTGTCTCATTGGCCGATAACTCTTGTATAGCCATTACTTCAACCTTACTGGAACGGGTTGAAATAAAACAATTTATTAAATCACATAATCTCAATGTGAAGAGTAATAAAACACGGCTTAAAGGATTCCCCTCTAAAATCAAAGTGCATATGCTTTGTTTTTAAGGCCTGTCCCCGATCATTAAAAACGTTTATACTAATGAATTTTCAGGTGCCCATTTCCCACGAGGCCAGATAGCGTTTCTGTTCCTCGGTGAGTTCATCGATGGTAATGCCCATAGATTTTAACTTGGCGTGTGCGATCCACTCTTCAATTTCTTCCGGTACTTCATGTACGGCCGCCGGCAACTCATGCTGCACCATATATTCCGTAGTCAGCGCCTGCGTGGCGAAACTCATATCCATAACCGAGGCCGGGTGTCCTTCCGCCGCTGCCAGATTGATCAAACGGCCATTGGCCAGCAGAAAAATTTTACGCCCGTCCGGCATGGTATATTCATCCACATTATCGCGGATTTGTTCGCGTTTGCTTTTGGCCATGGCTTCCAGTTCATCGATATTGATCTCCACATTGAAATGGCCGCTGTTCGCAACGATGGCGCCGTCCTTCATGACCTCGAAATGTTCGCGCCGGATGACGTGAATGTCGCCGGTAATCGTAACGAACAGATCGCCCACTTTTGCAGCCTCATTCATCGGCATCACCCAGAATCCGTCCATGGCCGCTTCCAACGCTTTGATAGGGTGGACTTCCGTAACGATCACATTGGCGCCCATGCCTTTCATTCGCAGGGCAAACCCCTTTCCGCACCAACCGTATCCGGCTACCACCACTTTTTTACCGGCCACCAGAAAATCGGTGGCGCGGATGATGCCGTCCACGGTGGATTGACCTGTGCCGTAACGGTTATCGAATAAGTATTTGGTTTCGGCGTCGTTGACGGCAAATACGGGGATTTTCAGAGCGCCGTCTTTGTGCATGGCACGCAGGCGTATAATGCCCGTTGTCGTCTCTTCCAAGGAACCCACCACCTGTTTGGCTTTTTCCGGGTAGTCGGAATGCAAGGTGGAAACCAGATCGGCGCCGTCGTCCATCGTTACGACAGGATTATGTTCGAGTGCGGTGCGAATGTGGTCGTAATACGTTTTGTTGTCTTCGCCGCGAATTGCAAATACCGATATATCAAAATCTTTAACGAGCGATGCGGCCACATCGTCCTGCGTACTGAGGGGGTTGGAAGCAACCAGCACCAGGTCGGCGCCGCCTGCCTTAAGCGTTCGGGCCAGGTTGGCCGTTTCCGCTGTTACGTGCAAGCAGGCCGACATTTTGCGACCTTCCAGGGGGCGTTCTTTCTCAAACCGCTCGCGCACGGTATTTAATACCGGCATATCATTATCCGCCCAGTCGATTCGCTTTTTGCCCTGTGCAGCTAACTCGATATTACGAATGTGATGTTTTACCATTCCTCTTCCTCCCTATTTATTTAATTTCCAATTGTATTAAAAACATTTCAACGTTGCTATCGTTGGTAAATCTGGCTAAAAACTTCAATGTTTTCATCGCCCTTCCAGCGTTCTTCATGAATCTTCTGTAATCCGCCTTGACCTGCCCACTGTTCGAGCGATGCCGGGTTAAAGCCCAGCCATAAATCATGCATCTGATCGGCCAGCGCTTTATTGCGGTGGCGCATAAAATCGACGATAAGCAATCGACCGCCACCTTTTATCAGGTGCGCCGTTTCCCGTAATCGCTGCTGTGGATTCGGTACGTGATGCAATACAAGGTGTAATACCGCATGACTTAAACGCCCCGGCGCAAGCGGTAAATGGTTTATATCTCCCATTGCCACATGCAGGTGCGACAAATTCAACACGCGTTTAAGGGATTTCAAGTGCTGCAACATAGGGCCATTCAAATCCATTGCAAGTACCCGCCAGCCTCTCAGCGCTGCGTGGACCGAGACGAATCCCGTGCCGGCGCCGGCATCCAAAACCGGTAAGTCGGCCTGGTCTTGTAAAAAATCCAGCAAATGTTCCAATCGTTCACGGCCTACAAACCGGTTTCGGATGGAATCCCACCGTTCCCGGATCCGGCCGAAATAGTTCTGGCTGCGCTCCTGCACGCGTTGCAAAATACGGTCGGTCTCTTCGAATGTGTTAATGAACCGTGCCAGATCCTTCAATTGCCAATCTTTGGCGCTTCGCCGAAAATTGAGCGGTAAATGATACAACAGATACGAGCGGGTAAAGTTGTCCCGTGCCCGTTTTAACAACGATGTAACCGCAGGCGCCGATAAATTCAACCGTCCAGCCAGCTCCTGATACCGGAGATTATCCAACAATTGCAACAGCAGCGTCTGACGTTGTCTTTCCGGCAGACGCGCGAGAGCATATCGAACCGCTTCATCAACGGGTTGGATGGGCGGTTCGATGGAATGTGCCTGCTCTTCCGGATCATGATCGTCGTACTTTTTTCGATCCCGCATATAATTGATGACCCTGTGGCGGGCTACGGTAATAAACCAGTTTTTCAAAGAACGATCCGCATTTAGCTTATGGGCGTTCTGTAGGGCGGACAGATAAACATCCTGGCAAAGGTCGCGCGCCGTCTGTCCATCGCCTACTGCATGCTTTATGTAGCTGAAAATTTCGCCCTCATAGCGCTCGATTTGACGCCAAATTTTCTCCGCCTTATCCATCTCCCTATTCATATACACACCAAACCCTTAAAAAACTTTCGCTAAAATAATTGAATTAGGGTATGAACTGAAAAAAATATGGGCGTACAGGCTATTTTAAAAATAGCCTCGGCGGCAGGATTATTGAAAGGCGGAATCATTATTGTGAAAATAATTAGCGTTTCGTCGCATTATTTTTGCCATCAATAATTTTGATGGGGATCGCCTGGCTTGCACTCCCACTATAAAGAGATACATGGGGAAACGGAATTTCGATGCCCTCTTCGTCAAAGCGTTTTTTGATGTCTTCCATGATAGAATTTTTAAGGGCAAGCCAATCGTTCTTGGCCGCCCATACACCGAAAAAAATATCAACGGAAGAATTGCCGAAACCCTGAAAAATAATGATCGGCTCCGGCTCCATAAGGCATAAGGGATTATTTTGCGCAACATCCGACAAAATGGTCTTCACACGCTTCAAGTCTTCTTTGTAGGCAACACCGAGGTTGATATCCACGCGTCGGATTGGGAAACGCGTAATATTGGTAACTTCCGATTTTATGATGGATTCATTGGGGATGCGAACCAGCTTGTTATCAAACGTACGTAATTTAATCGAAAGGGTGTCGATGGACATAACGACGCCTTTCGTTGTGCCCACAGTAATAATATCCCCGATTTCGAAGGGTTTCTCGCCAATTAAAAAAAGACCGCTGATAATGTTGGAGACGCTGGTTTGGGAGGCAAATCCAATCGCAATGCCCAATATGCCGGCCGCGCCTAACAGATGCGCCAACTTGAAACCAAAATCGTTTAAAATAGAAATCGCAATGATAACGATCCCGGAGTAGAGCACCAGCTTCTCAAAGATCATCGCTTGCTGCTGTGTAAATTTTTTCAGGCTGAACCTTTTAATCCAGCGGGATACGATAAAAACGAACGGAAGCCCTATAAAAATTAATAGGACGATCCGGACGATAATAAGAAATTTTTGAGTATTCATGATTTGCTGTATATCCAAACCGAACAGAGTTAAATTTTCCATCGTACGCTCCGCTTATCTTATTATTATTTGCTCAATGCGCTGAAGGTGGACAAATCTTTAAACGAGGCAAACGTTCGCGCCGAAAACGATTTTTTAGATTTTACACGCGGTTCGGAAATACACTTTGCGGACGCCGCCTCTTTAGGAGCTTTTCCGCTAACGTCCACCTGACTCACTTCCGTTTTACCTTTATACGTTATCGTGGTTTCGTCTGACCACAATTGCCCGTCGGCCTCATAGATGGAAAGATTGGACGCTCTCAAACATATTTTCTCCACATTCAGGTCTTCAGGAGATCGGTCCAACAGAATCAACGGACAAATAGCCATGTAATTGCGGGCAGGATCCGGTTCGATGGTGCGTCGCGCTCCCGATGAAAGCCAGTAACACAAATCACCTTCAACAAAATCACCGAACCAACTGTTGGAAAGCACGACCGATGGAATTTCATGCAGAATGGTTTTTGTGCTTCCCGATAGGCTGATTCGTACCCACACCGGCACGCGGATATAGATGCGCACCTTCGCATCCTCGGCCACACGGAACGAAGCTTCCGGCTGTACCACCAGAGGACGATCCGGAAATATCGGTGTAATCGTCAGACCGGGGTTCTTCTGTTTGAAGGCCCAACGCATCCATTCCATAGTATCCGGCAGATCTTCCACCCCAGCATGGGCAAGTTCGGGATCATGGCTGTGACAAATCCTGATTTCATCATATGCTAATGCACACCAGATAACCGCATCGCCGATATTCAGACGTATAGGCTTGTCTGCTTTAAGTGCATACGCTCCCCAAATCGGTTTATTGCCGGAAATTTGATTCTTCTCTTCCATCATCATCCTTTGTTTAGTTCCGTTTCATAACACTCAATGTAATCATATAATAACGGGACGCCGCGCACCTAATGGTATCAGCATAGTCTGTGCCCGCCATCGTAAGTTTCAGTTCTCAGAAATCGGTCCCTCGAGCTTTGCCGTATCTCTTCCCGACGCATATAAGGACGCAATGACACCCACCGCCAGAATCCCAATAATGATACTCAATGACACCCAGGCGGGTAATGCATAATGGTGAGAAAGCATCATTTTTACGCCAACATATGCCAGTAAAAACACCAGGCTCATTTTCAGATACCGGAATTTTTCCATCATTGCGGCCAGGGCAAAATAGAGCGAGCGTAGTCCCAGGATCGCAAAAATATTGGATGTAAAAACGATAAAGGGATCGGTGGTTACGGCAAAAATAGCCGGTATCGAATCGACCGCAAAAAGCACATCCGTGCTCTCAATAACCAGCAAAACCAGAAAGAGCGGCGTAATCGCCCGCTTTCCGTTTTGTCTGATAAAAAATCTTTTGCCATGGTAATCGGGCGTTACGGGATACAAACGACGTGCGAGCCGGATCAGCGGATTCTTATCCGGTTCCAGGTTATCATGGCGTGAGACCAGCATTTTCACGGCGGTAAATATTAAAAACAAACCGAATATATAGACCATCCAGGTGAACTTTTCGATCAAGGCAATACCCAGCATAATCATGACGCCGCGCATTATGATGGCGCCCAGAATACCCCAAAACAAGACCGAATGCTGATAAATTGTCGGCACCCGGAAATAGCTGAATATTAAAGCGATGACGAAGATATTGTCCAGACTGAGCGACTTTTCGATAATATATCCGGTAAAAAAGCGCATGGCCGCCTGGGCGCCTGCCATTTCGTGACCGACGGTCGCTCCGATACCCAGCCAGTGATATTCATACATGAAATAAACAAGGCCATTGAACAATAAAGCCACGATGACCCAGACAGTCGTCCAGGTTAACGCTTCTCTCGCTTTTATTACATGAACCTTGCGGTTGAACACCCCAAGATCCAGCGCCAGCATTCCCATGATAAAGACAAGAAATCCGAGCCATATCCAGATTTCCATTTGATCATGATCCTCGTTATGTAGTTATAACTCAATGTCTGTAACGCCAAACTGCAAATGTTACGATTTCTTCTCTTTCGCCAGCGTTACAGGGACCGGCTCCACACGCCATATTTCCCTGGCGTACTGCCGAATGGTCCGGTCGCTGGAAAAATGGCCGCTACCCGCGGTATTCATTATGGAACTTTGTGTCCATTGATCGCGCTTGTTATAAAGGGCGTCCACCCGGTCCTGGGCAGCGGCGTAGTCGGCAAAGTCGGCCAAAACGCAAAAATAATCATTCTGCAATAAGGCGTCGGTTAAGGGCTTAAATAATTCCGGCTGCTGGGGTTCAAACCAACCTCCGGAAATCTGATCGATCACCTTCTTAAGACGGGGATTGGCTTTATAGATAAATTGCGGATCGTGATGATTTTGCCGATGGTTTTCCACTTCATCGGATGTTAGCCCGAAAATAAACATGTGTTCTTCGCCGACCTCGTCCCGGATTTCGATATTGGCGCCGTCCAGCGTTCCGATGGTTAAGGCGCCGTTCAGAGCGAATTTCATATTGCCGGTGCCCGAAGCCTCCATACCCGCTGTGGATATCTGTTCGGAAAGGTCTGCCGCCGGTATAATCATTTCGGCCAGGGAAACCGAATAATTGGGAATGAACGCCACCTTTAACCGATCGCCAACGGCGGGATCGCTATTGACTTTTGCGGCTACAGCATGAATCAATTTAATGATTAATTTGGCCGTCGTGTATGCCGGCGCCGCCTTGCCCGCAAATATGACTGTACGAGCCGCAATTTCTTCATGCGACTGCTCCTTGATGCGATTATAGCGATCAATCACATGCATGATATTGAGCAATTGACGTTTGTACTCATGCAGGCGTTTTATATGGCAATCGAAAATAGAATCCACATTTACTTCGATGTTTAATTTTTCTTTCATGTAATGGGCAAAACAAGCCTTATTCTGTTTTTTAATGTGCTGCCACTGTTTTTTGAACGCGCCGTCGTCGCTCAACCGCCTCAACTGTTCCAACTGTTTTAAATCGGTAATCCACTGATCGCCGATTTTCTCGGAGATCAATCGGGCCAGGAGGGGATTGGCATGAAGAAGCCAGCGCCTCTGGGTAATACCATTGGTTTTACTGTTGAACTTATCCGGCCACATATCGTGAAAATCTTTGAACAGATACTTTTTGATCAATTCGGTATGCAGGGCGGCGACACCGTTTACCGAATGGCTGCCGACTACCGCCAGATGCGCCATACGGATGCGTTTATCGCCTTCCTCTTCCACCAGCGATAGGCGTTTTAATTTTTGATTGTCGCCTTTGAACTGCTTCTTCATTTTCTCCAGAAAGCGCCGGTTGATTTCATAAATTATCTGAACATGGCGCGGCAACACCCGTTCCATCAGCGCGGTACGCCATGTTTCCAGCGCTTCGGGTAAAATCGTGTGGTTGGTATAGGCAAATATCTTAACAACGATGTCCCAGGCTTTTTCCCAGACCATGCCTTCAATATCCATCAACAGGCGCATTAACTCCGGAATGGCCAGCGCGGGATGAGTGTCGTTCAATTGTACGGCCACTTTATCCGGTAATTTTTTGAAATTGTTATGCTGTTTTTTATAGCGGCGCATTATATCCTGTAAAGTGGCGGACACCAAAAAGTACTCCTGCTTGAGACGCAGTTCCCGCCCTTCGATGAAATCATCACGCGGATACAGAACCTTTGAAATCATCTCGGCTTGAATTTTATCCTCAACAGCTTTGTCGTAATCGCCGTGATTGAAATAATCCAGATTGAACTCCTCGGTCGATTTGGCCGCCCATAGCCGTAGATTATTAACGGTATTGTTGCGATAACCGGGAATCGGCGTATCATAAGCCACGGCAAGCGTATCATCGGTGTCCACCCAGCGAAACCGTAAGCGGTTTTTTTCATCCTTATAAGATTCCGTCCGACCGTAAAACTGAATGCGATAGCTGTACTCCGGTCGTTCGATTTCCCAAGGATTGCCAAACTGCAGCCATGGATCGGGCGCTTCAACCTGCCATCCGTTTTCAACTTTTTGTGAGAAGATGCCGTATTCATAGCGAATCCCATAGCCGTAAGCAGGCAGTTCCAATGTGGCCATGGAATCCAGAAAACACGCCGCTAACCTTCCCAATCCCCCGTTTCCCAGGCCGGCGTCGTGTTCCAACGGTTGCAGTTCCTCAAAATCCAGCCCCAATTCCCACAGAGCTTCTTTCATATTACCGTTTAAATTCAGGTTTAGCATAGCGTTACCAAGCAATCTGCCCATCATATATTCCATCGAAATATAATAAACACGTTTTGTGTCTTGGCGGTAGTACATTTGCTGGGTTTCAATCCATCTCTCGAACAAGCGGTCACGCACCGTGTAAACCAGGCTCTTATAATAATCGTACTTCTGAGCACCGTATTTGTCCTTCCCCTGTGAAAATTCCAAATGATTGACGAAATGCTTCTCCAGCGTTTCTACATCGTTTTTAAGTAACTCATTGGTGGTTGGCGACAATTTCTCCAACAATGGCGGTCTTTTCCGGTTTTTATTCAAGGGGGGCCACCTTTCTTAATGATTCGTTGAACTTACAATTTTGATCTGCGCTTGTTGTTCCATAATTATGTAAGCAATCGGGGTTTCGAGTATTGGTTTTAAAACATAACAAAAAAACAACAGATCGGCAAAATGAAAGCTATGTTTTCGCGTTTTTGATGTTCTGCGGTCAAAAACATATGTCGACCGCCCGGCGTTAAAACATATATGTTATTTTGCCTGCCGCATTCAGCATGTATTTAAACCTTCCTTAACGCCTGCCCAACGGAACGAAAACGTGTGTAAGCCGATGCTTTAGTACCTTAGTCGCTCCCGCATGGGCGGGATTGCTTTTTTTGGCACAAATTTGAATTAAACTAAACCTCACCCCGGCCCTCTCCACACGTGGAGAGTAGGAAGGAATGAAGCGTAGCATGGATTGTTTAAACAAAAAAACGATTCCGGTTTATCCTGGTTAGGACCTTTAGCCATCTTTCCGGGAGCCGATTGCTATTCTAGTAAAATTCGATAATCCATCACTTCAAAGTTGTTCAACCGTTAATAATTTGCTATCTTTCCCTATTTCATTTCAACCGGGATATTTATGCACGAGATGTCCATAGCCCTGAATGTCATTGATATCGCCGAAGAACAGGCGCGTCAGGCGGGAGCGCAGACAATCAATGTCATAGAACTCGAAATCGGTACAATGGCCGGCGTCATTACGGAATCGCTGGAATTTTGTTTTAGCTCGGCCTGTAAAGGAACGATGGCCGAAAACGCTCGTTTAAAACTGATTGAAATTACCGGCCAGGCACGATGTGAACACTGCGGCCATGTATTCGAAGCCCGGAATATGGTTGAACAGTGTCCCGAATGCGGGAAATATGTAATGCAGATTGAAGGCGGCCGGAACTTAAAAATCCGGGCCATCAATGTCGATTAATGTTTAAACATCAATAAAAGCATAGAGGTGCAATATGTGTGATACCTGTGGATGCGGACAACCGGAAAGCGCTGTTACGTATCGAAAACCCGGTGAACACAGTCATGATCACCACCATGACCATGAACACCACCATCATACACACGATCATTCCCATCACCACCATGATCATTCGCATGACCATGACCACCCTCATAGTCATCATTCGGGATTTAACAGGGACGGTGGTCGCACGATCGAAGTCGAACAGGATGTCCTCTCCAAAAACAATCTAACCGCCGAACGAAACCGTGGTTACTGGGAAGCCAAAAATATTCTGACGTTAAATCTTGTCAGCTCGCCGGGCGCCGGTAAAACCACCTTGCTCGAACGCACCATAAAGGAGATGAACGAAGCGCTGCCCTTTTACGTGATCGAAGGCGACCAGCAAACCATGCAGGACGCCGACCGTATACACGCAACCGGATCGCCGGTGTTGCAAATTAATACCGGTAACGGCTGCCATCTGGACGCACAGATGATTAACCGGGCGTTCAAAGAACTGAATCCCGCCGAACGATCCGTTTTAATGATCGAAAATGTGGGCAACCTGGTATGCCCCGCCCTCTTCGATCTGGGAGAAGCGCATAAAGTCGTGATTATCAGCGTAACCGAGGGCGACGATAAGCCCCTCAAGTACCCGACCATGTTCAGCGTGTCGGATATCTGTATTATCAACAAAATCGATTTATTGCCGCACGTGGATTTCGACGTTGAAAAACTGAAAGATTATGCCCGCCGCGTCAATCATCATTTGACGTTCTTCGAATTATCGGCACACACGGGCGAGGGAATGCAGGCCTGGTACGACTGGCTTAAATCAGAAGTTCACACGGGCGCCCCTGAATAGTTCGGTTTGCAGCGGAATTTTAACAGCCGTTGATTTTTGCTGCTTTAAACCGGCAACCGGGATCTTATGAATAAACAGGCAGAACATACATTAATCAATATACAACGCGCGCGCTTTAAAGTGAACGGTATCGTTCAGGGCGTCGGCTTTCGACCGTTCATATACAATCTGGCCAATCGATTTCATTTAAACGGCTTTGTCCACAATAACAGCGACGGCGTGTTGATTGACGTGGAAGGAGGGCCCGACGCCATCCAGGCCTTCCGAAGCGCTTTAACCGCAGAAGCGCCGCCGCTTGCGGAAATTATGTCGGTGCAAGAGGAAACGCGAACACCGACGGGCGCCCAACGCTTCGAGATCAAACAATCATCGGACGGCCGCGACAACCGTACCCTGATAGCACCGGACATGTCCATTTGCAATGACTGCCTGCATGAACTGTTCGACCCGCGCGACCGACGTTATTTATATCCATTCATCAACTGCACCAACTGCGGACCGCGTTACACCATTATTGAAAAAATTCCCTACGACCGTCCCAATACGACCATGAAGCCATTTACAATGTGCGCCAAATGCCGGACAGAATACAAAAATCCGGCCGACCGGCGCTTCCATGCCCAACCTAATGCTTGTCCCGAATGCGGGCCTCATATCTGGCTGGAGGATAACAAAGGCCATCTTCTTTGGGAACAACAAGATGACGTATTAACCGGCGCCGTGCAGCAGCTCGTTCAAGGTAAGATCATTGCGGTTAAAGGTCTGGGCGGATTCCATCTGGCCGTGGATGCGACAAACAACGAAGCGGTCAAGCGTTTGAGAGCACGTAAAAACCGCGAAGAAAAACCGCTGGCCATGATGGTGGAAAATGCCGAAACCGCCCGACAACTTGTCCGGATGGGGCACGATGAAGAACAATGGCTAAACAGTCCGCAGAGGCCCATCCTTCTTTTGAGGAAGAAAGCAGGCGCCGTGGCGGCGGAATCCGTAGCGCCCGGTAATGAGCGTCTCGGATTAATGCTGCCCTATACACCGCTTCACTATTTAATCTTTCACTATTTAAAATCCCGGAAGCCGCAGAAAACTGCCGTCCTCGTCATGACCAGCGCCAACCGTTCCGAAGAGCCGATCGTTATGACTAACGAAGACGCCCGTGTCCGTCTCAACAATATCCCCGACGCGCTGCTTATGCATAACCGTGAAATTCACGTGCGGGCCGATGACTCGGTTGCTGTTAAACAGAATGAAAAGCCGGTTTTCTTTCGGCGCAGTCGCGGATACGTTCCGCGTCCCATTGCGGTTGAAGAAAATGGTGCGGACGTTCTGGCCGTCGGCGGCGAGCTGAAAAACACCATCGCCGTCTTAAAAGGCCGGAATGCTTTTCTGAGCCACCACATCGGCGATCTGGAAAATTACAGCGCTCGCCAATTTTTTGAAGATTCCATCATTCATTTACAACACATACTGGAGGCGCAACCCAAAGCACTGGCATGCGACCGTCATCCCGGTTATTTTGCCACACGCCGGGCGCTCGCTCAAAATACGCTGCCTGTCTTCCGTATCCAGCACCATCACGCCCACTTGACTTCGGTAATGGCCGAACACCGTTTAACCGGCCCCGTAATCGGCTTGATTCTGGACGGGACCGGCTATGGTTACGACGGCACCATTTGGGGCGGCGAAATCCTCATCGGGGATTATACCCAGTTACAACGATACGCATGGCTGGAACCGATGCCGTTACCGGGCGGCGACCGTGCCATCAAGGAGCCGTGGCGGACAGCGGTCAGTTACCTCTATAGCTGTTACGGGGCGGCGATGCCGGCTCTGCCGTTTTTAGAAGAACACGCAATCGATCCGATCGTGGCAATGATTCAAAAGCATATCAATTGCATTAATACCAGCAGTTGCGGCCGGCTTTTTGACGCCGTTGCCGCTATGAGCGGCGGACGCCAAACCATCCGATACGAAGCGCAGGCTGCTATTGAACTCATGCAAAGCGTTGATTCACTGGATGTTAAACCATTGGACTACACCACGGCTTCGCCCGTCATGCCCTTACAACCTGTCATCCGGTCGCTTGTAAACGCCTTAAAAAACGGCGCTTCCCTGCCCTTGATCGCGGCGCGCTTTCACCGCACTCTGATTGATTTACTGACGGAAATCACGCTCAAAGCCGCGCAAGAACATGCAATCCGAACGGTCGTACTCAGTGGAGGCGTCTTTCAAAACGATATACTCTTTAAGGGCTTATTGGAACAGTTGAACAATCACTCTCTAAATGTACATTACAACCAGCAAGCACCGCCCAATGACGGCGGAGTCGCTTTGGGACAGGCCGTCACGGCGCGGGTTCTGATGCGTAAGAATTTAACGGAAGTGCATTACAATACACAAAGCTAATTACATAAGACGGAAGGGATGTTGCCTGTTTTGCGTTTTTAACATTCATAAACGTCTGTAAAATGTATCGTATCGAACAAAAAGGAGCAAAATATGTGTCTGGCCATACCGGGAAAGGTTGTGGAAATTTATGAGGAAAACGGCCTTACCATGGGTAAAATCGATTTCAGCGGTTCTCTGAGCACCGCTTGTCTGGCTTATGTACCGGAAGTACAAACCGGCCATTATGTAATCGTTCATGCCGGGTTCGCGATTTCCATTATGGATGAGACCGAAGCTCAGAAGGTTTTTGACGCCTGGCAGGAAGTGGCGGAGGCCGCCGAAAAGGAAGGTTTTCAGGTCAGCGGTAAACCCGTTTCGCCGCGGGATGAACAAACGCAATCGGGCGAGGATAACACCGCATGAAATATCTGGATGAATTCCGTAATCCCGAGATCGTCAAACGGATATTAAAGGAAATTCACAAGACGGCAAGCAAGCCCTGGGTGATCATGGAGATTTGCGGGGGACAAACGCATTCCATTATCCGCAACGGGATCGACCGCCTCTTGCCCGATGGCATCACGCTGGTCCACGGACCGGGCTGTCCCGTTTGCGTTACCCCCCTGGAGATGATCGATCGCGCCATTGCCATCGCCCATCAACCGGACGTCATCTTTACTTCCTTCGGCGATATGTTACGCGTCCCGGGCTCCGGCAGCGACTTGCTCAAAGCGCGCTCCGAAGGCTGTGACGTACGCATGGTTTATTCGCCGCTGGAAGCGTTAAGTCTGGCACGCACCTATCCCGATAAAGAAGTTGTCTTTTTTGCGGTTGGCTTCGAAACAACCGCACCCGGCAACGCCATGGCCATCCATCAGGCCAAAAAAGAGGGTTTAACGAACTTCAGCGCACTGGTCAGTCATGTACTGGTTCCGCCTGCCATGAGAGCTTTACTGGACGATCCCGCCAATCAGGTGCAGGCTTACCTCGCCGCGGGGCATGTATGCGCCGTAATGGGATGGGAAGAGTACGAACCCATTGTGCGAACGTATAATGTGCCTATCGTGCCAACCGGCTTCGAACCCACGGATATCCTCGAGGGTATTTTGCGTGTGGTTCAACAACTGGAAGCCGGCCGCGCCGAAATTGACAATCAATACGCCCGCGTGGTGAAACGCGAGGGTAATCCGGAGGCCAAACGTATCATCAGCGATGTTTTCGAGGTGTGCGACCGCAAATGGCGCGGAATCGGGGTAATTCCCGCCAGCGGCTTGTGCCTGACGCCTGCCTACCAGGATTACGACGCTGAACGGAAGTTCCGGGTGGGCGCCATCGAAACCCGGGAATCGGATGTTTGTATCAGCGGTATTATTCTTCAGGGATTGAAAAAACCGCCGGATTGTCCGGCTTTCGGAAACGAATGCACGCCGGAACATCCGCTGGGCGCCACCATGGTTTCCGGCGAAGGCGCCTGCGCAGCCTATTATCGCTACGGACAACCTTAAGCCGGATGTAATCCATATTTCAGGCTTAACGTGTGCATTATAACGGACGCTTTACGACGGATCGTAATTTAAGTTGGGCTTGAGCCATTTTTCGATTTCTTTGACCGACATTCCTTTACGCCTGTGATAATCCTGTACCTGATCTTTACCAATTTTACCCACCGCAAAATACTTCGATTCAGGATGTGAAAAATAGAGTCCGCTCACCGAAGAGGCCGGATACATAGCATAACTCTCCGTCAAATGGATTAAAGCGTTCTTCTCCACATTCAAAAGATCAAAAATAACCGGTTTTTCGGTGTGATCGGGTTGAGCCGGATATCCAGGCGCCGGTCGTATGCCCTGGTACTTTTCGCGGATCAATGCTTCATTATCCAGATCTTCGTCCCCGACATAGCCCCATAACTCCGTGCGCACTTTCTTATGAAGCATTTCCGCAAATGCCTCAGCCAGACGGTCGCTCAGTGCCTTCACCATAATGCTGCCGTAATCATCATGATCCGCTTCATATTTCCGGCTGAGCTCATCCATACAAATGCCGCTGGTTACAGCAAACGCGCCGATATAATCCGCGATGCCGCTGCCCTTCGGAGCCACGTAATCCGCCAGTGCGTAATTCGGTCGTCCGTTGCTTTTCTCAGTTTGTTGCCGCAGCGTATGCAGTACCGTGCGTACCTTTTTGCGGCTTTCATCCGTATAGACTTCGATATCATCGCCCACGGCATTAGCCGGAAACAGGCCGCAAACGCCGTTTGCCGTCAGCAATTTGCCCTCTATGATGGTATCCAGCATTTTCTGGGCGTCATCAAACAGCTTACGGGCCTCCTTGCCGTATTTGGAGTGTTCGAAAATCTTGGGATACTTACCCTTTAACTCCCATGCAATAAAGAACGGGGTCCAGTCAATGTATCGGCGAATCTCCTGCAACGGGTAATTATCAAAGACGTGCACACCCAATTTTCGGGGCTTTTTAGGCAATTCGCTTTCCCATTGGATCGGCACACGGTTTTCCCGCGCCTTGTCGATGCTGACAAATTGTTTGATCTTTTTGCGCTTTTCATGGCTCTCGCGCACTTTTTCGTACTCTTCTTTCACCTTTTGCAGAAAATTCGTTTTCGTGGCTTCTTTGGCATTGATCAAATTAGCCACCACATTAACGCTTTTGGAAGCGTCGAGCACGTGAATCACCGGACCCTTGTGGTAATTGGGTTCAATTTTCACAGCGGTATGAACGCGCGATGTGGTAGCGCCTCCGATTAACAGCGGGAGGTCAAATTGCTGGCGTTCCATCTCTTTGGCCACATGTACCATCTCATCCAGAGACGGCGTAATTAAACCACTCAGTCCGATTACGTCCACCTGCTCTTTACGGGCGGTATCAAGCAATTTTTGCGCCGGCACCATTACACCGAGATCGATAATATCGTAATTATTACAGCCCAGCACCACGCCGACGATGTTTTTGCCGATATCGTGTACATCGCCTTTGACCGTGGCCAGCAGGACTTTGCCTTTACTCTCCTTGACGCCCGCTTGTTTCTTTTCCGCTTCGATATAAGGTACCAGATAGGCCACCGCTTTTTTCATCACCCGGGCGCTTTTAACAACCTGCGGCAGAAACATCTTGCCTGAACCGAACAGATCACCCACCACATTCATACCGTCCATCAGCGGCCCCTCAATAACCTGAAGTGCAGCAGGCGCTTTTTGACGGGCTTCTTCCGTGTCGTCCTCGATGTAATCGATAATGCCTTTCACAAGGGAATGTTTGATACGCTCTTCAACCGGCTGGTCGCGCCATTCCTCACGGCGTACTTGTTTCGAATCTTTCTGTTTGAGATTTTCTGCGAACTCGATGAGCCGTTCGGTGGCGTCGTCACGGCGATTGAGTATCACATCTTCGACGCGCTCCAGCAGATCCTTGGGAATATCTTCGTACACCGTTAGCTGTCCGGCGTTAACAATGCCCATATCCATACCGGCCTTGATGGCATGGTACAGAAAGGCCGAATGCATTGCTTCCCGCACGACGTTATTGCCCCGGAATGAGAATGAAATATTGCTGACGCCTCCGGAAACCTTCGCCAGCGGTAAATTTTTTTTGATCCAGCGGGTAGCTTCAATGTAATCCATGGCATAGTTGTTGTGTTCTTCAATGCCGGTGGCGATTGCAAAAATATTGGGGTCGAAAATAATATCCTGCGGTTTAAAGCCGATCTCTTCCGTCAGGATATTATAAGCCCGTGCGCAAATCGTCGTTTTACGTTCAAAAGTATCGGCCTGTCCTTCCTCGTCGAAGGCCATCACAATCACGGCGGCGCCATACTTTAAAATTTTAAGGGCTTGTTCTTTAAACGCATCTTCACCCTCTTTCAGGCTTATGGAATTAACAACGCCTTTGCCCTGCAAACACTTTAAACCGGCTTCGATCACAGACCATTTGGAAGAATCCAACATGATCGGAAGGGTTGAAATATCGGGTTCGGCCGCCATCAGGTTCAGGAATTTGACCATCACTTCGGCCGATTCAATCATGCCTTCGTCCATGTTCACATCTAAAATTTGGGCGCCGCCTTCCACCTGATTCCGTGCCACGGACAGGGCTTCTTCAAACGCTTCGGATTTAATCAGGCGTGCGAATTTCCGGGAGCCCGTCACGTTGGTTCGTTCGCCCACGTTCACAAAATTGGACTCGGGGCGAACCACCAGCGGCTCCAGCCCGCTGAGCTTCAAATAAGGCGTCTCTTCCGGAACGGTTCGCGGTGAAAACTGCGCCGCGGTTTCCGAAAACAGTTTAATATGATCGGGCGTCGTTCCGCAGCATCCACCGACGATATTATAAAAGCCTTCTTTGGCAAAGGAGCGTAATACCTCTGTCATCTGCTTCGGCGTCTCTTCATACTCGCCGAATTCGTTGGGCAAACCGGCATTGGGATAGATGCTCACATAACAATTGGCAATTTTCGATATTTCTTCGATAAAGGGCCGCATTTGTGACGGCCCCAGTGAGCAATTGAGTCCCACGCTCAAAAGATTACGGGTGTGGGCGATGGAAATCCAAAAAGCTTCGGTGGTTTGTCCGGACAGCGTCCGTCCGCTTTGATCGACGACGGTGCCGGAGATCATAATCGGTAAATCTTTGCCGCTTTTTTCATTGTAGTCCATGGCCGCGTAAATGGCCGCCTTGGCGTTCAGAGTATCGAAAATGGTCTCGATTAAGATGATGTCGATCCCGCCGTCCGACAGACCTTCGATCTGTTCGTAATAGGCCCGGTATAAATCATCGAAGGCAACGGCGCGATAGCCCGGATCGTTCACATCGGGCGAAATGGAAGCGGTTTTATTGGTGGGTCCGAGCGCGCCCGCCACAAACCTGGGCTTCTCCGGATTGTTGCGTGTAGCACTATCGGCGGCTTCCCGCGCGATTTGGGCCGCGGAATGATTTATTTCATAGGCCAGTTTTTCGGTTTCGTAGTCTGCCTGCGAAATGCGCGTACCGTTAAAGGTGTTGGTCTCGATAATATCGGCACCGGCTTCCAGAAAGGCTTCATGTATGCTTTTGATGACGTCCGGTTTCGTAATCGAAAGGAGATCGTTGTTGCCTTTCAGTTCCCGGTGATAATCGCTGAAGCGTTCGCCGCGAAATTCTTCTTCCGATAGCTGATGTTGTTGGATCATGGTACCCATCGCGCCGTCCAGCACCATGATGCGTTTATCCAATATGTCTTTTAGCTGTTTATGTGTGGCGTTCATTTCGATACCTTTGTTGTTGTTAAATTTATCGCAAATGGTTTCCCATCGCCTTCTTCGAATTCTTGAAACATGCCATGCACCAACCTTCGACGCCGCATGATATTACACTTACAGGCGAACCGCCGGTTCCTCATGACAGCCGCCAATGACGGACACGGAACGGCTTTCCAAAAATACGCTCCATCCGAAAATAACCGACGTATGAGCCTCATTTTAGCGGAATATAAGGAAGCGGGAGCTATACCGCCAACTGTCTTGAATTGGTCGTACCCAGGGATTCATAAATGCGGCGGGTAGCAGCCGACTTATTGAGAGTATAAAAATGGATGCCGCCCACGCCGTTGTCCAGCAAATCCAAAACCTGGCTGGTTGCCCAGTGTACGCCCACATTCTCAACCAGTTCATCGTTATGCACACGATCGATGGCTTTTAACAAACGGGCCGGAAAACGCGCTCCCGCGGCCAGATCGGCCATACGATGCATATTTTTACGCGAGGTAATCGGCATGATACCGGCAATGATCGGCACATCGATGCCAAGCAGCTCGCATCGTTGCTGAAAGTCGTAAAAATCACGGTTATCGAAGCACATTTGCGTGATGACATAATCAGCGCCGGCATCCACTTTGTGCTTCAGATATTCCAGCTCTTTAAGACGGTTGGGCGTTTGCGGATGTCCTTCCGGAAATCCGGCCACCCCCACACCCATCTGCGGAAAGTACTTCTTGATATAGGCCACGAGATCAGCGGCGTAATTAAAGCCGTCCCGCGGTAAAATAGTCCTCTTACGCTCATTGGGCGGATCGCCGCGGATCACGAAAATATTTTCGATGCCGTTATAAAAATAGGCTTCCACCAACTCGTGAATTTCCCGTTTCTTAGCTTCCACACAGGTAATATGCGGAATTACGGTCAGCTCCGTTTCGCGGTGAATTTTAAGAACCAGGTCATGCGTCAATTTGCGTGTAGAACCGCCTGCGCCGTATGTGACGCTGACCGACGACGGTTGTAAGGGCGTTAGTTCCTGGATAGTCCGATACAGATTTTCAGAACCTTTCCGCGTTTTGGGAGGAAAAAATTCAAAACTGAACGTCGTTTTGTGGTAGTTGAATATCTTTTTAATATGCATCGCCGCATCCTTGTTTTTTACAACGGATTTTCTTCTGCCGGACCGGAAGGATCAATGAAGGCGCTTTTCGCCTGAGCGGACGACTTCATTAATCGCTTTTCCGACCGTTCTCATTTTCAATTCTGTGTTCACCTATTGTTTTACAAAATGAAAGATGCCCCAGGTGAGATGGCCGTTTTTGCCGCCGTTCACCCAATGCTTCAGCCCTTTCTTCATATTGTTGATATAATCTTCCGAAACCATATCTTTCAGTTCGTCTTCATTTTTTTCGGTTTCATCGTGAATACGGGCGTAATGGTTAACCAATTGATGCGTCAGGTCGATAAAATTTTCCTCCCGAAGCCCAAACTTTTTAAAGGTTTTACGATAGAACGCCGGCGACGCCAGACTCTCCAGATGGATACGGTCCAGTATAGGTTGCAATACGCCTTCCGGGCAATCATCGGACATCATGGGATCGGTCAATACCATATGTCCGCCCGGCTTTAAGACCCTGGTCGCTTCCTGTATTACTTTTTCACGATTAGCACTGTGGAGGATGGCGTCCTGCGACCATACCACATCAAAATGGGCATCGGAATATGGTATTTGCTCAAAATTGGCATCGACCACTTCGATCAGGTCATCCAGATTTTGTTCTTTATTTTTTTTCCGATTGCGGTCGTTTTCCACTTCGCTTAAATTGAGCGCCACCACCTGGCTTCCGTATTTATCGGCCAGAAAGCGCGCTGCTCCGCCGTAGCCGGCGCCGATATCGATAACTTTCTTCTCTCCGTTCATTTGCGGGAGTAAATTAGCCATCTTTTCCACCGTACGTCGACTGGCTTCATAAATGGAATCCTGTGATCCGTTATAACAGCCGATATGGATATCTTCGCCGCCCCAGATGGTATGATAGAAACGGTCGGCGTCGCTGCTGTTATAATAATCTTGTGCGGTAGCAACAACGGAGTCATCATACGTTTTATACATGGTTTCCTCCTGTTTGCTTATTTTCTACATATTTTTTTTGAGCTATATGGATATAGAAATCCGGGTTTTCATTGCGATACGTCTCTTTGAAATCGCCGTACGTTTCCACTTGCTGGAAACCGACTTCGAACATCAAACGACGCGTATAATCTTTTCGCAGCGGATACATGTTTAGAAAATAAACGCTCTGGTCGGAATACTGATACTTGAATCGCGCCAGACCGTCGTCCACATATTCCGGCGCCACACTCACGTCCTCTCCGCAGTAATAGAAAACGTGCTTACTGGAATAACCGTGGTCGAGAATGGAATCGTAATTACGTTGATCGAGTATCAGGAGGCCGTCGTGTTTGAGCATGGCATAAAATTCCGCCAGTGTTTTACGCCGGTCGCGTTCGGAAAAGATATGGGTAAATGAATTACCGAGGCAGATAATGGCGTCAAACTCGCCGTGAATGTCTTTATTCAAAAAACGCCAGTCGGCCTTGACAGTCCGTAAAATGTGTCCGCTTTTGCGGGCGTTTTCGAAAGCTTTGGCCAGCATTTCAGCGCTGCCGTCGGCGCTTACGACCTCAAAACCGGCGTTCAGCAATCGTACGGAATGAAAGCCGGTGCCGGTGGCGACGTCGAGAACGCGCCTGGCGTTGTGTTGATTCAGAGCCCGGATAAAGAAATCGCCTTCGCTTTTCGCCCGGCGCTCCCAATCGATCAATCGATCCCATTTATCTACAAAATCCTCTATGTATTCCAGTTTGTAATGATCGGTTTCGCGGACAGCACGCGGATTACTTCCAAACGATTGTTTCGAACGTAACTTGGTTTGGGTTGATGTGCTCATAAGTTGCCTCTTCATTAAATTTACATTTTCGATTAATAACGGTAATGCGCGGGCTTGAACGGTCCCTTTTTAGACACACCGATATAGTCCGCCTGATCTTTCGTCAGCGAGGTTAATTTGGCCCCCAGATGATCCAAGTGCAGACGCGCCACTTCCTCGTCCAATTCCTGGGAAAGACGATATACATCCACCTCTTTTTCGGAATTCCAGAGATCCATCTGAGCCAGCGTCTGATTTGTAAATGAATTGGACATCACAAAACTGGGATGACCGGTGGCGCAACCCAAATTAACCAGCCGTCCTTCTGCTAAGAGATAAATGGAATGTCCATCGGGGAAGGTAAATTTATCCACTTGCGGTTTAATATTGGTTTTTTTTATGCCGGGCCAGTTCTCCAGTTCATCCACCTGTATTTCATTATCGAAATGACCGATGTTGCACACGATGGCCTGGTCTTTCATTTTGGACATATGTTCAGCGGTAATCACGTCTTTATTGCCTGTTGCGGTAACATATATATCGGCATGTGGCAATGCATCTTCGACAGTGGTTACCTTGTAACCGGCCATACTTGCCTGAAGGGCGCAGATGGGATCGATTTCCGTAATCCAGACGTTCGCTTTTTGCGCCGCCAGTGATTCGGCCGAACCTTTACCCACATCGCCGTAGCCGCAAACCACAGCCGTTTTGCCGGCAATCATCACATCGGTGGCGCGTTTAATACCGTCGATCAACGATTCCCTGCAACCATAAATATTATCGAATTTACTTTTGGTAACGGAGTCGTTCACATTAATGGCGGGCGCCAGCAGCTTGTTCTCTTTAGCCATCTGGTAGAGCCGGTTAACGCCCGTGGTCGTCTCCTCGGATACGCCGCGCCACTCTTGCACAAGGCGATGCCAGAAATTGGGATTCTCGGCCAGCGTCTCTTTCAGAATTTTATTGACCATCTTCAGTTCCTTGTTATCCGTCGGTTCGTCAAGTATTTCGGGATTTTCCTCGGCATAATAACCGCGATGGATAACCAGGGTTGCATCGCCGCCGTCATCCACAACCAGATGGGGACCTTTGCCGTCCGGCCAGGTGAGCGCCTGTTTAATGCTCCACCAGTATTCCTCCAGCGTTTCGCCTTTCCAGGCGAACACCGGAATGCCGGCATCGGCGATAGCGGCTGCAGCGTGATCCTGCGTTGAGAAAATATTACAGGAAGCCCAGCGCACATCGGCGCCCAGCTCGGCCAGGGTTTCAATTAACACGGCTGTTTGTACGGTCATATGCAGACTGCCGCTCACACGCGCGCCTTGCAACGGTTTTTGCGGACCGTATTTTTTCCGCGTTGCCATAAGACCGGGCATTTCATGCTCGGCAATTTCAATCTCGCGGCGTCCGAATTCGGCCAGACCGATATCTTTTACTTTATAATCCAATGTTTTTTCTGCAAGTACAGTAGCCATAGTTTCTCCTATAATCTGTTTATTCTTGTTTAACGATTTCCTTCAATGCTTTTTAAACCGATAACTGCTTCAACTGCGTATGAATATTTTTCCAGTGTTCGTCTTCAATCGAGGTGCCCACATGGCGCACCACTTCTCCGCTCAGCACGGAAGCGCACCAACCACAGGTTTCCAAATCATAGCCCTGCTGTTTGCCGTACAGAAATCCGGCCGCCCAGTAATCGCCTGCACCCGTGGTATCCAGTGGATTCTCAACCGGGGAAGCCTCCACATGGTATATCCCGTTGCCCTCTGTAATAAACGAACCCTCTTTGCCCACTTTTACAGCAGCGATGGAACACAACTCGCCCAGACGACCTGCAGCCTCGTACAGATCGCTGTCGCCGCAAAAAGCGCGGGCTTCTTCCTCGTTTGCAAACACCATATCGATATAATTGTTTAAGAGTTCGGGCAAAATCTCTCGTGCGGCATGAACCACCTCGAAGGAGCCCAGATCAAAACTAACGGTACAACCGCTTGCTTTGGCGCTTCTGAGAACGTGCTCCATCAACTCGGGATTGAACAACAAATAGCCCTCGATATGTATGTGCTTTGCGCTTCGGAAATCATCCTCCGCGATCAAAGCCGGCTCCAGCCTGGAAGCCGCTCCCAGGTCGGTGCGCATGGTGCGTTCCGAATCGGATGTTATCATATTAAGGCATCGCGCCGTGGGCGCTTCTTTGATGGCCTTAAACAGATGGGTATATCCACCGATCCGGGCATAGGCATCCCGGTAGTAACGCGCTTCATCATCTTCGCCAACCATGCCTAAAAAAGCGGTAGCGATTCCCAGACGGGTCAGGGCGAATATGGTATTTGCCGCTGCGCCGCCTGGTTTACGCACCGGTTCATGCCCTATGCTGTTCAGCAGTTTATCGATGCTTTGTGCATCCACAAGCTCCATTCCGCCTTTTTCACCGTCGATGGATTGAATAAAATGATCATCGACAAAGGCGTGCATATCGATAATGGGCGAACCCACGCCGATTATGTCAACGATTTTTTGATTGTTCATGCCACTTCCTCTTTTAATAATAACTCTTTGAGTGCTTCGGCCTTATCGATTTTTTCCCAGGGGAATTGTTGGCGACCAAAATGTCCGCCTACGGCGCTTTGCCTGTAGGACCAACCCTTGGGATTGACCAGATCGAGTTCGTCAATCATGGCCGCAGGCCGGAAGTCGAACACCTCGCGGGATTCCAGTAAATTCTGGATCGCCGTATCTTCCACCTTTCCGGTGCCAAAGGTTTCGACATTGATGCTAACGGGATCGGCGACGCCGATGGCATAAGCCACCTGCACTTCACATTTATCCGCGAGTCCGGCCGCGACGATATTCTTGGTTACATAGCGGCAATAATAAGCCGCGGAGCGATCCACCTTGGATGGATCCTTGCCCGAAAAAGCGCCGCCGCCGTGGCTGCCCACGCCACCGTATGTATCGACGATAATCTTACGTCCGGTCAAACCGGCGTCCGCGTAGGGACCGCCCAGAATGAATTTGCCGGTCGGGTTAATCAGAAATTGTGTGTCATCATCAATCAAACCGGTGGGTTCCAGTAATACTTTCAGAGCTTCGATCAACTCTTTTCGAATGGTATCCAGAGAGATATCCTTGGTTTGATGGGAGAGTACCACCGATGTAATCGCCGACGGCTTTCCGTCTTCATATCGAATCGAAACCTGCGATTTGGAATCGGGCCGGAGGTACGGAATCGTTTCGTTTTTCCTCAGATCGGTAAAGTGATTGAGTATACGGTTGCTGTAAGCGATCGGAGCGGGCATATATTCCGGAGTTTCGTTGGTTGCATAGCCGAACATCATGCCCTGATCGCCGGCGCCCTGCTCTTTAAAGAGACCTTCACCCTCGTTGACGCCCTGTGAAATATTTTGCGACTGGCCATGGATACGGGATACATATTTGAACGATTGGTCCCAGAAATGTAAATCATCCGAATCGTAACCGATTTCCTTGATGATACTCCGGGCGATGTCTTCCGTGTTGATGTTTTTCCAGCCATCGCAGGTTATCTCGCCGGCATTGACAACGGTGTCGAACGATAATAACGTTTCACAGGCAACGCGGCTTTTATTGTCTGCGCGAAGACAAGCATCGAGAACGGCATCGGAAATTTGATCGCATACCTTATCCGGATGGCCTTCACCCACCGATTCCGATGTGAAAATGTGATCGGACTTAATCTTGCTCATAGCAAAATCTCCTTAATTTATTAATATTATTACGTTTACATTCAACCAATTTCGATCCAAACGGCGCAGGTCTATGCTTATTATACACACTACCGCTAACATGAAACGGAATCCCGAACAAACCAATGTCAGTGTATACACACGCGTTTGTTCAGCCACCTAATAGGTTTTAAAAATGAAATAAAAATAAACCATTTGCGCGCGCTTCGAGCGGTATGATAATTAAGTAAATTAATGCAGTTGGAAATTACCCAAATAATAGAGGGCTTTGGAGATGGGTCAAAATACGTTGAAGTAGATGAGACGAGCCAGCGACTTCTGGTAAAGCACAACCAGAATCAAAACTTTATCCAATAACATATCCTTAGGCATGTAATACAACGTCATAGACGTTTTCTCACCTCCATTTTAATTTATTTAATTTATAGTTAAAAGAATGATAATTACGGAAACGCACTCAAGATAGTGCTTGCTGATGTCGTTGATGAACATAGACAATAACGGGTGGTATGTCAAATTTAATCCAACTTTTCCTAATTTTTTATCCATGAGGCGCTTATTAAATTTGTAAGCGTTTTATAAATATTAAGTTAACTTCCTTTTTTTTAACCTGATTTTCCCTATCCATTCCGGTATTCTTGCTATTATTCGGTTTATATTCAAAGACACTGTGATCCATATAATTTCTCGATAATTCCTTTACCTGCCTTGGATTCGGACGCTCTGGTCATCTTATGGATAAGGTCGCTGTACCCTTTTAATTGGAATCTAATGTATTCATAATTAATTTGATCTGACAAAGGACAACAACATTTATAAGTATTGAGAACAAATAAAACGGGTTTTGATTTTATGATGCAAAAATTCTCGTGCCCCCTGCCCATTATGGATTACGAGACGATTCAGCTGGCGCATGGCTCCGGCGGCAAATTGTCCAATGAACTGATCGACAAAATATTCATGCCCTGTTTTAAGAACGATACCCTTGTGCGTCTCGAAGATCAGGCGGTTTTGAACCATCCGGGCGGGCGCCTCTCTTTTTCCACCGATACGTTTACCGTGCAACCGATTTTTTTTCCTGGTGGTAACATCGGGGAATTGGCTGTGAACGGTACGGTAAATGATATATGCATGAACGGTGCACATCCTCTTTATCTCAGCGTCGGCTTTATCATCGAAGAGGGATTTGCCATCAAAGAGTTACACGAGATCGCCGTAGCGATGCGCAACGCCGCCGATCAGGCCGGCGTCCAGATCGTTACCGGCGACACCAAGGTGGTCAATAAAGGAAACTGCGATAAGCTGTTTATCAATACCAGCGGCATTGGTGTTGTTCCCGAACACCTGAATTTATCCGCCGCTCAGATTAAAACGGGGGATAAGATTCTTTTGTCGGGCGCCATGGCGGATCACGGTATGGCCGTGATGACGAGTCGGGAAGGATTATCGTTCCAGAACCGTATTAAAAGCGACACCGCAGCTTTGAACGGTTTGGTGCAGGCGATACTGCAAGCCGGCAGCGGCGTTCATACCATGCGGGATCCCACCCGCGGGGGCGTGGCCACCACGCTCAATGAACTGGCCGCCCGCTCCAATACCGGTATGAAAATTTATGAAAAGCGTTTGCCCGTCAATGATGATGTGCGCGGCGCCTGTGAAATTTTGGGGTTGGATCCACTCTATGTGGCCAATGAGGGCAAACTGATCGCCATGGTAGCGGCGGAAGATGCCGAGAAGGCCCTCCAGGCAATGCAAGAACATGAACTCGGCCAACACGCCACGATTATAGGCGAAGTGGTAGAAGAACATCCCGGACAGGTGGTGATGGAAAACTTATTCGGCGTGGAACGCGTCATCGATATGCCCATTGGCGAGCAGTTGCCGCGCATTTGCTGAAGTACTACCTGCGCTGGCCTGCTTCCCGCTTCAATGTTTGATTTGACCGTTCAGGGTAGTTCAAATTCCGATAGAAGGACGCGTTTGGCTTTTTCCAAATCGCGCACGTCGATGATAGCCGAAATGGTTGAAATGGAGCTGGAAAGATTCAAAATATTTATACCGGCATTACCCAAAAGGACACAAAACAGAGCGGCTATGGCGGGTTTCTCCCTGAAATGAGGCCCATAAATACCCAGCATTGCCGTGTATTCTTTTTTAATAATAGAGAGCGAGTGCATCTCCACATGTTCTTTGATTAAGGCATCGATCCGGTTTTCATCGTGGCTGTCGATACAAAACGAGATAGTTGCCATATCATCTTTACAGGCGCCTTCGGTGATGTACACCAGATTGACTTTCGCCCGGGCAAACAATTTTAACACCTCGCCCGCGCTTCCGGGTTGGTCTTTAAGCGACGTGATGGTATAAAAGGATAAATTGGTTTGTTCGACCAGACCACCGATTTTCATATTTTAAACATCCTTGCTTTGCTCTTTATGTTCGTGTTCTGCGTGAATCGGCAATGATACCCTGAAAGTGGCGCCTTCACCCAGGCGGGAATCGACCGTAATTTCGCCGCCGTTATTTTGTACAATCTGCTTTACAAGACTCAATCCCAAACCGGTCCCGAAACTGACAAACTTTTTGGCATTCTCCGATCGGTAGAATTCCTCAAAAATATGATCCAAATCATCGTTTGCAATGCCTATGCCCGTATCACGGACTACAAAAATAAAATTTTTTTGCTGAATATCCACATTCACTTTAATGGAAACCTGCCCCTCTCGCGGCGTATATCGTACGGCATTATTGATCAAATTTACAAATATTTTACGAATATCTTCAACATTCCCGAAGAGTGTAACCGGCTCATGGCTTATTTCGAGTTGTATCGATACGTTTTTTTGTTCGGCGGCGTCCGATTCATGATCGACAATCTGCCTGATAACCGGTATTACATTGAATTTTTTTCGATTGTCTTCCAACAACCGCGTGCGGCTCTGCGAAAGCTGCATCAGTTCGTTGATGATTTCCAGCATTTGGCCTGCACGCCATGACGCCCGCTTCAGCAGTCGCAATACGCGCTTGTCGTCGCAGCTTTTGGAAGATTGCACCACGCCGTCAATCGTACTCTTAATGGCAATAACCGGAGATTTCAGCTCGTGGGAAGCATACCGGAAAAACCGCGTTTTTTGTTTATCGGCCTCAATCAGCTGCCGGTTTTTCGCGTCTATGATCCGTTTGCTGTTACGGTAGATGGTCATGAAGGTGGTGCCGATATAGGCGGTAAAATAAACGGTTATAGCAAAAACAATCAGACAGAGGAGGATCGCCGTCTCGTTTAAATGCAAATCAAGATGGTACAGACTGTAGTGGGCAATCATACCGCTGTATTCCGCTATAAGCATGCCAGCAAAAAGCAGAAGGGCGATAGTTGCTATGGCAAAAGGCGAGCGCTTCCTGAATACGACGCTGCTAAGCACCACGTGAAATATATAAAACAGAAAAATTGGGTTTTCGATCCCGCCCGAATAATGAATGAGAAAGGTCAGAAAAACCAAGTCCAGGATAATGTGAAAATAGAGGAAAAACAGTTCCTGGTTGAACGAAAAATCTTTGTATACCTTTACAACGGTATAATACAACAGATTGATAAACGCCAGAACGAGAAGGATGAACCAGATTTCGGAAAAGGGCAGCCGAAGCGGAAGCGTTTGCCAGGCCAAAAGCGTCGCGAAGAAAAAACCGGTTACCGCGACCCAGCGCAGCCGAATCGACCAGGAAAGTCGGTTGTAAAGGATCAGGCGATCCAGGAAAGGGAAAATATCGGTAAAATCGCTTTTTGAATGTTTGTGCATTATCGTTCAGAAACCGTTTGGGACCTTCATTTTTGAGATCTTTTCAAAATATAATGGTTTTAACGTTCGCATCAAACCATTCTATAAACAAAAGCGCATGGTAGCCGTTTCTCTCTTTTGACACGACTGCATGCGCTTTGAAATACTGCTGAATGGAAAGGTCTATTGTCCGAGATTTTTACGAACCTTCTCCACCAACGTATCCGGATCTACCGGTTTCTCAATATATTCGTTGACCGGCAAAAAATCCTCGTCTTTTTCTTTATCAAACTCAAAGCCGGTTTCCTGGCCTACGGCCGTCAGCATAATAATGGGAATGTCACGCAATTCTTCTTCTGATTTAATTTTATAGGCGATATGGAAGCCTTCATCCTGAGTACCCATCATCACGTCAAGAATCAACAAATCCGGTTTTTCCGATTTCATCAATTCAAACCCTTTTTCGCCTTCCTGGGCGTCAATCACTTCAAAGCCGGCGCTTTCCAGCGTCAAACGCATGGCCTCGACCAAATCGATGTCGTCATCAACAACTAAAATTTTTTTCTTTGCCATATTTACAGGCCTCCTCCATAACCAAATTTACAAGTTCGGGAACCTTTTCTTCGACGGGTTCGGACAACGACTGCCCAAACTCGACGGTTTGCGGTTCGATTGCAATCACCTTACAGTGTACAACCGGTCCCAATTGTTGCGCCAGACGGTACACCTCCGCAAAACCGAAACCGTGCAGGGATACGGCTTTATCCACTTGCCGCAGATTCACCTCGTTCAATTCAAACTGGCTTATGGTTCCCGGTGTTTGGCCCATTCGGGCGCAGTCGATTATCAACAACGGTTCGGTAGCCGTCAAATGTTCGAGAATGGTAAAAGCATCGGAGCCGGCATCAATTAATTTGAGGGGGACAGGTATGTCTTGTTTATTTAATTCATTAATTAAATGCGGCCCGATGCCGTCATCACCTCGTAGTTCGCTACCTAAACCGATTACTTTAAGCATGGTTCTATAAATCCTTACTCAATAAACGCTACGTCCAGCATGTGAACCGAACATGAAATACAGGGGTCGTACGCCCGCACCAGCATTTCCAACTTACGGGTAATGTTATCCTTGCCCTCTTCCACAATTTCCGGAACGAGCTTTTTCATATCATCGTCGATATTCGCCAGGTTCTGACCCGTCGGTATAATGCAGTTCGCTTTTTCAATCATACCCTGCCGATTATAAGTGTAATCATGAAATAAAATGCCGCGCGGCACTTCCGTGGTTGCAATTCCGCGTCCGTAACGCGTCGGCTCCTGGTTTGGTTTTTCCTGCTGTATGCCGCGTTCCAGGAGACGATCGATCAATTCCAGCGTATCGTCCACGCAGTGAATCACTTCCACCATTTGAGCCACGGTATTCATATAGGGATTGTAATTGGGCGCCTGTAAACCCAGCTTTGCTGCAGCTTCTTTGGCCTTGGAGCGCAGCAACTCATGACTGTTATTAAAACGCGCAAGCGCACCGACCATATACGAACTGCGGTTGAATTTAGCATGTTTACTGGATGAATGGGGCACCACGAATTCATTGGTCACATTCAGATACTGATCCACCGCATAGAGTCCGCTATCCGAAGAACAGATATCGCCGTCGTACAAGGCATATTCTTTATCGTTGTAAACGCTGAGGTACTCCGTTTCCCGTTCAAATTGCGGGATTTCACCGGCCACCGACGCCAGCACATCAATCGCCAATTCCGCATCGGGCAGCCCTTCGTTAATGATCTTATCGCGTAATGCCTGCAATTGTTCTTCGCTTGGCAACTTTGTAAATCCACCCGGTACACAACTGATCGGGTGAACTGCGCGCCCGCTGATCACATCGCCGATATCATTGGCCAGACGCTTAAGCCTTAAGGCTGCCTGTACCACCTCTTTGTTGGTCTGCACCAACGGGAAAACCGATCCGACTTTAAAGAAATCCGGCGTGGCCAGAAACAGGGCATGCAATACATTGCTTTGAAAAGTGGCGCCATGGATGAGAATTTTACGGAGTATTTCGGTTTGTTCGGATACTTCCAGCCCGAGCGCCGCTTCCGTGGCCTTCAGGGAGGTCATTTGGTGTCCCAGCGAACAGATACCGCAGATGCGTGAAGTGATGATGGCCACTTCATGGAAATTACGACCTTTGAGCATCGCTTCGAAAAAACGCGGCGGCTCAACAATCTCCAACTGGGCTTTTTTCAAGGCGCCGTTTTTCATATCCACAACGATGTTCCCGTGCCCTTCGACCCGGGTAACATGATGGACATTTATATTCAAATCTTTACTCATTACCGCCCCCACTTTATTTCTTTATCGATTTCATTGGTGTTGAACATCTTCATGCGCTTCAGGGCTTCTTCCGTGGAAAAGCCGTGCTTTTTCAGCATATCGATAGCGCCGTTTTTATTGATATTGGAAACCGGACCCCGGCAACCGGTGCAATACTGGCCGTTACTCGGACAAATCGCGTCGCAACCGGCGCGTGTAATCGGCCCCAAACAGAACATACCTTTGTCCAGTACGCATTCATTTTCTTTCAGTTTGCATTCCACGCAAACGGCGTAATCTTTGATTTCCGGTTTACGGCCCAATACAAGTGATTTAAAGACGTGCAGATATTCGGGCGTACTCATGGGACAACCGCGCACTTCATAATCCACCCGGACAATGGCGCTAACGGGTTGCGCGGGAATGGAGGGAAACAGATATTTATCCTCTCCGTACACCGTTTCCTGTACCCATTCCGAGGGATGTGTATTTTTCATGGCGTTAACGCCGCCCGAAACGGCGCATTGTCCCAGCGCCACTAAAATTTTGGAACGCCGGCGAATATCATGTATGCGTTCAATGCATTGCGGCGTACTGATACCACCTTCAATAAAGGCGATATCGTATGCATCGGCTTTATCATCCATGGCCTCGCGAAATTCAACGATGTCCACCAGTTCCAGGATATCCAGTAATTCGTTCTCGAAATTCAATTTATTGAGTTGGCAACCTTCGCAACCGGTGAAATCGAAAAAGGCAACCTTTGGTTTTTGTGCACTCATATTGCTTCCTCCAGAGTTTTAACATGAGGATAGTGAAATACAGGCCCGTCCTGGCAGACGTACACATCGTTGATCTGGCAATGACCGCATTTTCCCACGCCGCACTTCATACGACGTTCCAGGGAAATAAAAATGTTTTCCTCGGGAATGCGTTTGCCTTTGAGCGCCAGCAATACATATTTATACATGACCGGCGGTCCACATACCGCAACCATAGTATTATCAACATCCAGTTCGAGCGGGGGTATGATGGTCGTAATCACGCCCACGTTGCCTTTCCAGTTGGCGTCGGCGCGATCCACCGTCATGGTAAACTCCACGCTGTTATTTTCCTGCCATTCGCGGATTTCATCCGGAAATAATATTTCCTGCGGATTTTTGGTCCCGTACGTGATGATGATACGACCAAAATCATCGCGTTTGTCAACCGTATAATCGATCAAAGATTTCAAAGGCGCCAGACCGATGCCGCCGGCCACAAACAAGACGTCCTTGCCTTTAAAAGCATTCACGTCAAATCCGTGGCCGAATGGTCCGCGAATCCCGACCGCGCTGCCCTCCTGCAAAAGGTGCATGCGGTCGGTCAGACGACCGGTCGCCCGAACGGTCAGTTCGAAATTCGGTTCGCGGGTCGGCGAAGAACAAATCGATATGGGCGCTTCCCCAAAACCGAACAAGGATACCTCCACAAACTGACCGGGTTTGTGTCCCAGAGGTTTATTTTCGGGCAATACGATCTGAAATCGTTTTTCAAGCGCCGTTAAAGCTTCCACTTTCTTAATTTTAGACATGACAGGATAATATAGATCCTGCTTTTCTTTTGCTACGTTTTGCATAATCATTTCCTCTTCAATAGGAACTATATCACTTGTTTTTGTTGCCGTTCCGCGTAATCATCAATCAAATCGTTGATGATTTGGACGATGCTTATGTCGGCGGGACAATATTTGGAACATCTTCCGCAGCCGACACAGTGCAGTTCACCCGATTTATCGGTAATATATTTAAATTTCCGGTACAAACGATGGCGGGTACGGGAACTCAGCTCTTCACGGAAATTTTCGCCGCCTGCGACTTCGGCAAAAGGATTTAACATGCAGCCGTCCCAGAAGCGTTGGCGTTTGCCCGTGGCAGCGTCGATTTCCACTTCATCGCGCACGTCAAAACAATAACAGGTTGGGCACAGAAGATTACAGGTTCCGCAGCCGACGCAACGTTTGGCTACGTCTTCCCAGACTTTGGATTGGTAAACATGTTCGAAAATTTGCGGTAAACGGTTGTAATGATACTTTATCTTATTGGAAAACGCGGGTTGCGGAAACTCCACGGGCATATCCATGGCTTCGCCTTTTCCGAATTCCTGCAAAAGCGCCTTGCCTTTCTCATCCACCTCAAAAACCATATAGCCGTTTTGTAAGGCCTTCAGGTATAAACTGAAACCTTCGACGGCATCGATCTCGATGCCCAGCGATTTCGAAAAGTGGTATTCATCCGGTTCGTAAGAGATGCCGATGAAAGTGGATTGTTCGCGCCGGGTCAGATAGTTGGATTCGGGATGGCCCTGTGAAAAACTAAAATCCAAGCGATTGACCGCCGCCATTTCGTAGGAATGGATGCCAAAGAAAATACGTTCTTCCGGCTCCACAGGCTGTTGCTGATAATCGTTTTCCTTCAGGTTAAAGGAAAGCAATGTTTCCGCGGGCGGTAGAAAAAACTTTTTTAAGGGTTGGATGGTTCTGGGATATTGCAGAACCACGTCGTTTGCGCTTGCAACCTTTTCGTAACTAAACGACGCATCGCCTTTTTTATGAGGAGCAAACACCTCGGCTTTTGTTTTCAGAAAATCGATGAACTGGCGGGTAGTGGCTTCATCGAAGAAGTACCGCTTTAATTCGTCCAGTTTGATTGCACTGTCTTTCATAAGCACTTCCTTTTTTTATCGTGTTAGCACCCAATAAGTTTTCAAATTCCATGCCATTTGTTAAAGAATGCGATGTGCGGCATGGCAGGTTTCAGGAGAGCTTAAACGGAGCTTTTTGTGAAATGTTTCTCAGATATTGTAATTATTTTCACATTATTCTTAAATATCGGAATCCAACTCGGTCGCCGCCATGAATTTCTCAAAGTAAATTGTGTTTTGCTTTGGTTTTGTAACTTATTAAACTACAATAAATAAAAGCGAATTTATTCGATATGAACATTAACGGACGTGATCTTGATGCATACGCTTACGCCGGCCAACGATTTCTCCGATTTAATGAATACGTCTTCACTCTATACCGCAATATTTATTAAGGCGCAGAGGGCTGTATTCCCTCTCCTTTTAAATAACCTGATCCTATTTCGTTAAATTATATTATTCAATACGGTCCAACAATTTAAAATACCAAGAACTTATGTTGTTATTTAACAACTTATATTTACCAACCAAATTATTAAATTACATTAACGTGATATGCCTCTCCCCATCTCTTCCCCCCAAAATGAAAAGGGCTGAATGGGTGGAGTGTATTCAGACCGATTATTCCAGTCTTTTTATTTAATTCAGACAAATCTGTGAATGATATCCGAATCTTGATGATTCGCCGCTTTCAGAGCTCCACTCTGCTCTGTGTTAACTTACCCGTTTTTGGAAACGCATAGCGGCCATACTGATCATGGCACCGCCGAAGATTAACAGAGCGAGTCCCTCCATCAACAGATACCGGAATTCGGTACCCTTTAAATAAATTTCCCGGATGATCACCATAAAATAGCGGACGGGATTGAGATAGGTGATCCACTGGATGACACGCGGCATGTTTTCAATCGGGATAAAAAATCCCGAAAGCAGAATGGCAAACACCATAAAAAACCAGGCGATAAACATGGCCTGTTGTTGGGTATGCGCCACCGTGGAAGCGAAAATACCCAGCCCGAGCGTGCTGAGGCTGAACAACAGACTCATAAAATAAAGCGTAAACAGGTTACCCTTCAGCCAGAGATTAAAGATTAATCCGGCCGCCAGAATACCGATATTGAACAACACAAAGGCGACCACCAGCATGGGAATCACTTTACCAAGGATCAACTCCGCTTTGCGGATAGGAGTAACCATGAGTTGTTCCAGAGTGCCGATCTCCTTTTCGCGCACAATGGCCATACCCGTCAGAAAAGAAGTGATGGCCATCAGCAGAACGGCGATGATGCCCGGTACGATATTATTCACACTTTCCAGGCTGGGATTGTACCACATGCGACTTTCCAGTTCCACGAGATGCATTTCCTGAAGCTGACGCGGACCGACCCCGCTTTCCTTTAACCAATTTTGTTGCAATTTAACGGCAATCTGATTCACGTACGCCAGCGCCACGCCGGCAGAGTTGCCGTCCACTCCATCGAGGATGGCCTGCACTTGTGGTGTTTGTCCGTTTTTCAAATCCCGTTCAAAATGTGGCGGTATCACCAGGGCCAGTTTTATGACGCCGCGATCCATCCATTGTTTGGCCTGCGTCTCATCGGCCGCATAGCCGCGGTAATCGAACGATTCCGTTACCGTAAACGCCTCGTGTATCCGTTGGCTCAAATAAGAACGGTCGTGATCCACGATAGCCATCGGTACATGTTTCACATCGGTGGTAATGGCAAAACCCAAAACAACGATTTGAATAAACGGCATACCAAAAATGAGTCCCACATATATTTTTTCACGCGCAATTTGCCGGAATTCCTTTTGAACAAGATAGAGAATGCGTTGCATCGCTTACTCCAACGTTGTGGAAAATTTCTTGACACTTAAAGCAATGAGTACCGTGGCGATCAATATAAGATAGCCGATCTGCACATACAGCGTCTCTACGCCGATGCCCTTGAGCATGATGCCGCGAATAATCTCCAGGAAATGCGTCGCCGGAATGATTTTACTCACCCACTGGAATAGGACCGGCATGCTTTTAATCGGAAAGATAAACCCGCTCAACATGATGGTCGGTAAAATGGTGGAAAGCAGGGCGCCCATCATGGCCACCCGCTGCGAATCGGTGACCGTCGAAATCAATAAACCGAAACTCAGCCCGGTTAAAATATAAATAATCAATCCGGCGGCGAGCAGTAAAATCGATCCTTCCATCGGCACGTGAAACCAGAGCCGTGCCGCCACCAGAATAATCAGGGAATCCAGAAAACCAAGGACGGTATAGGGAATGACTTTGCCTATAATGATTTGATAAGCGTGCACCGGACTGACGAGAATCTGCTCCATAGTACCCATCTCTTTTTCGCGGACAATGGCGATACTCGTCAGCAGGGCGCTTATCAGCAAAAGAATGACGGCAATTAATCCCGGTACGAAAAAATACACCGAGCGGGAGTTGGGATTGTACAACATACGCGATTCCACCGTAAAAGGCACAATCGATACATCGTTTTGCTGGCGGTTAAAGCGATAATTTACCTGACTGAGGTATTTATTGATATAATTGGCCGCATTGGGATCGCTGGCGTCCACCAATAGCTGGATGTTACTGGAACGTTCCGTTTGTACCGTGCGGCCGAAATCGTGCGGAATGATCAATGCACAGCGGGCCTGCCGCTGTTTAAAGAGCGTTTCGATTTGTTCATAGGAAACATCCAACGCCGTGATTTCAAAAAAATCGCTGGCCAGAATATTTTCGATGTATTGCCGGCTTTGCGGGGTTTTGGAATGGTCCACCAGAACCGTTTTTATTTCCTGCATTTCGAGCGTGATGGCATAGCCGAACAGAAACAGCATGATTACCGGCATCAGAATAATAATCGTAAACGTCTGGGGATCGCGCAAAATATGCCGGAATTCTTTATAAACGATGCTGATCAGAATGCTATTCATAATCACCTCGGTTTACCACATTGAGAAATACCTGTTGCATGGATTCGGCTTCATACTTTTGTTTTAATTGCTGCGGGCGATCCAGCTCCACAATTTTACCGTTGCGCATGATGCTGAGACGGTGGCAGTATTCGGCCTCGTCCATAAAATGGGTGGTAACGAAGATGGTCTTGCCCTGCGAAGCCAGTTCATAAATAAGCAGCCAAAAACTGCGCCGGGAAGCGGGATCGACGCCGCTGGTCGGTTCATCGAGAAAGATGATATCGGGATCGTGGAGTAGTGCAGTGCTCAAAGCCATGCGCTGTTTCCAGCCGAGCGGGAGAGCCGATGTTAACTGATCGGCCTGTTGTTCGAGATCGAGGTAATTTAAAAGCTCCTGCGTCTTTTCTTTGATCTGGCGACGTTGCAGGCCATACACGCCGCCGTAAAATTCAATATTTTCGCGCACGGTCAAATCTTCATAAAGGCTGAATTTCTGGCTCATATATCCGATGCGCTTTTTGATGCTCTCAGCCTGCGTGTACACATCCAAACCGGATACGGAAGCGGCGCCCGAGCTGGGCATTAATAAGCCGCATAACATTCGGATGGTGGTGGTCTTTCCGGCGCCGTTGGCGCCCAGAAAACCGAAAATTTCTCCGCGCCGTACTTTAAACGAAACGCGGTCAACCGCTGTAAACGCGCCGAATATACGCGTCAGCGCTTCCGCCTCTACAGCATAACCATCCAAGTGCGTCATTCTCTGTTCTCTCCGTCATGTAATTCATCTTCTGTCCGCCCGCCATACTGCATTAACATCAGGAACAGATCCTCAAGATCGGGCCGGATCGCCTTCACGCTCTGATATGAGCATTCCTGTTCTTTCAGAAAGTTCTCAATCGTCTTGCTGCCATCGTTATTCATATCGGTTAGATGGACGCCGTTACCAAAGATATTGCACTGTCTGCGATAGGGCGTCTCCTGTAATTGCTGAAACAATTGCTGGGAGCGGTCGCTTTCGATAAGGTAGACCGTGTGTTCGAACGATTGCAACAGACGATCCGGTTTATCAAGCGCCAGTATTTCACCTTCAAAAATCAACCCTACCCGGTCGCAGAGTTCGGCTTCATCCATATAAGCGGTGGTAACCAGAACGGCGGTGCCCTCCTCTTTCAGTTGTTTCAATATATTCCAGAATTCGCTTCGTGAGACGGGATCGACGCCGTAGGTCGGTTCGTCCAGAACCACCACCCCCGGTTCGTGCATCAGCATGCAGGAAAGCGCAAGCTTTTGCTTCATCCCGCCGGAGAGAGCGCCGGCGCGACGTTTGCCAAAGGGTCCCAAGTTGGAAAAATGGTACAAACGCTCCATACGTTGGGCCTGTCTTTTTTGGGGAACCTGAAACAAATCGCCAAAGAAGCGCAGGTTTTCCTCCACGCTTAAATCCTGATAGAGACTGAAGCGCTGCGGCATATACCCGATCCGGGAGCGAACGTAAGTCATATGCTCTGCGACGCTACGTCCCTGGAACCTCACGCGGCCTGCATCGGGCATAAGCAGTGAAACCAGAATGCGCAGAATAGTCGTTTTGCCTGCGCCGTCCGGTCCGATCAAACCAAAGATTTCGCCCTGATCCACATGGAACGAAACGCCTTTTACGGCCTGAACGTGATCGTAGTTTTTCTGCAGGTGTTCGATCTCGATTGGATGCATATTAAGCCTCTAATATGATAAATCCCTAATGGCCTGTCTTACTTTAGGACCACCCACACCGGCATACCGATTTTCAGGATACCTTCGGGATTGGGTACCTCCAATTTCACCGCGTAAACCAGGGTGGTCCGGGTTTCCTCCGTTAAGATGGTCTTCGGGGTAAATTCGGCTTCGTCGGCGATCCAGCGTACCTTTGCCGTGAACGGCTCCTCGCGGCCGTCGATGTGAACGTCGGCTCTCTGTCCGATGCGTACGCCATTTAGCTTGTCCAACGGCACATAAACCGTGGCTTCCATTTTCGAGAGATCGGCAATTTCCAAAAGCGGTTGTCCGGGTGCGGCCCATTCGCCGGGTTCCTTCAAGCGATTGAGAACGACGCCGTCCGTCGGCGCTTTGACTCGGGCGTCTTCAAGTTGGATGGCTACCAACTCCAGGGCGGCCTTTACCTGCTCTTGTTTGTTCGTTAACGCCTGTTTTTGAGCGTTCAGGCCGGCGATCTTCGAGCGATACACCTCAAATTGGGTTTGCAGTTCATCCCGTTTTTGTTCGGTTGCGGCGCCCTCATTCAGCATGCGCTCAGTCTTGGCCAGATTTTTTTTAACCAGATCGTATTGTGCCCGCGCCTGGTCGATCTGCGCATTGAGGGCCGTAAGATTGGCGTCGATCTCCCTGAGCTGCGCCTCTTTTTGTTTTCGCTGCACCCGAATTTTATCGGCGTTGATGCGCGCCAGGAGCTGGCCGCGCCTTACCTGCTGTCCTTCCTCCGCCAATACGCTGTCGATGGTACCGCTGAGCTGGGCTGAGAGCGTTACGGTTTCCGTCTCCAGGCGGCCGTCATAACGTCGTCCATTTTTATCGGCGTCGTCACAGGATATTGTAATCAACAGGCTTACAATCAAGATTGCAGACACGCGATCGTTCATTATTCCATTCTCCATTCTTTCATTGGTTTTCCACTTATATAATCGATTTCGTGCAATTTCATGGCCAATTGTATGCGTTGTTGTGTATACTGCAGTTCAGCTTCGGAGAGCTCCAGGTTGGCCTCGTTGTAATCGGTGGCGGAAACGTTGCCCTGTTTAAACTGACTTTCAAGGACCTTCATACGTTTGCGTGCAAGGGCTTGCGCTGTTTCGGCTACCTGCAATTGTTTGCGCAGGGCTTTCCACTCACCCACGGCGTTCTCGTAATTGGTTTTTATTTGATCTTGCAGCGCCCGTTCTTGAAAATCGAGTTCTTTGATTGCTGCGGTTCGCGCTTCAACCGCCTTGCGGTCGGCGCCCCATTTGAACAGATTCCATTCCATCGAAACGCCGAAGACGCCGTAGGCCATCCACTCATTGTCGATCATGTCCAGACCGGGTTTACCATAGCGTGCCCCGGCCTGAAGAGTGATCTTCGGGAAATATTCGGACCTGGCCAGCGCCCGGCTGCGCTCCATAATTTGACGCTGACTATCGATGCGCTTTAAATCGTGACTGGCCTCCAAGGTCAGGGCTGACGGCTGTTGCGATGTTTGAATTCCTTCAAAGGCCGCAATCTCGACGGTTTTACCGGTAAGATTTTTAAGTTGTTGCAGTGTTACCTGCCTATCGGTTTGTAGAGCAATGCGCTTTTGTTCGTATTGCAATTTCGCCATTTGCAGGGCAAGTGTATCCACTTCCAGCGCCATGCCTTCCCGCACCAACGCCCGCAAGCGTTTCAGTTGCAAGGCGACGCGTTCCTGCGCCGACCGGATAATCTTTTGGTTCAGTTTCTGGAGTTGGGCTTTACGATAGAGCTGAATCGTCTGCAGCGCCACTTCCCTTTGTGATTTGTTGAGCTGATTACGGCTGAGCGTATGTTGCCGTTTTTTCATCCTGACTTGATTGCGTTGGGCAAAACCACTGAACAACACATAATGGGCGGTCAGGCCGTTTTCATATGTATCGTAAACGCCAAGGGACACGGATCGCTCCGGTACGCCCGGAATAGTCGGAAAATCGATTTGCGGCACATCGGTTACATGGCGGTACGAAGACGACCAGAGCAACTGCGGCAATGTACTGCGTTTGGTTGAAACGTATTCCGACTCCGTCCGCGAAAGCGATTGCTTTTGCGCCTTTATCCGGTTGCTGTTTTCCAGCGCCAAATCCACGACTTCCGAAAGGGATTGGGCATCGAGTGCGTTTACGGATAAAACAAGTCCGAACAGAAACGCCAAGCTGGCAATGTTATTCAGACGCATCAGGGGTGCTCCTCTCTTACTTTAATGCCGTAATAAATGGTGTTGAATACCGCTTCTTTGCGTTGTTCGATAAAACGATCGCGATCGTAATCAGGGTCGTTCACGAAAAAAATTTGTATGATCGGTTCGGCAATGAAAAATTGCAGGCAGGCACCGATCACCGTTATCAGGATTTGCCTGGGATCCATGTCGAGCAAGCGACCGTTCTGCTGCTCCTGCACAATTTTTTCCATAAAGATGGCCGGAATTTGGACCTGTTGCTGATGAATGAGGCGATCCACTGCCTCGGAGACGATTTTACCGCCCTCGGATAACTCGCGAATGACAAACAGCGGAAAGCGCGGTTCGTTTTTAAGACTTTCGATGTAGTTGCCGATCAGTTCGCGCAAAAATTGTTCGAACGGCAGATTCCGGTCGACGATCTCATCGAATTGCCGGAATATCCGCCGGAAAATATTTTCGAATATGGTTATGTACAGCTTATCCTTGCTGCGAAAGTAGTAATGCAGCATGGCTTTGTTCACGCCGGCGCGGTCGGCGATTTCCTGCATGCGCGCGCCATGGCGGCCCCGCTCTAAAAATATCTCCATAGCACAGCGCAAAATGTGTTCTTCTTTTTCCGTGATGGTTTCCATGATTAACCAAATAATTTAACTAACTTTTTTAACTGTTTGGTTAAATTATAAGCAATAAATTTTCTGTTCGCAACCCTTTATTACATTTTTTTATTATTTTTATTCATTACTGTCCGGGATAAATGAAGTTGAAAATAAGTCATGTTGCTTTTTCATAATTTGGGATGATTGGTTCACGGTTAAATGATTATTCCAGATTTGCTTCTTCCTTTGATCCCCTTACCTGCTCCCGGAGGGATCCCTTTGGGGCAGGGGGGGCTCAGCGGTGTTCAGCTATCCATCTACAATTTATTTTAGACAAGTGTGAGTCCCATTATTTTATTTAAAAATGGTTTAAAAAATAGGGCTTATTCTCACATGCACGGAATGCAGAGAAGGAAACGTAGTCGGACTCGATCGGTGCATTCATTCTTAAACCGGATCACTGAGAAGACGCAATGCATTGATTTTTCTATTGATTCCGTGGATTCTTTCGTTTAAAATAATAACCGTGTCCCAATTGCTATTCGTTTTCCTGGTTCCAATCATAGAGATTGCGCGAGTGGTTTAGGCGCCCGGTCCGGAAATAAACAATAGACGACCTTTCTGATACGGCTTTAATGACACATTTTGTCT
The DNA here is from genome assembly GCA_964542915.1 of uncultured Calditrichaceae bacterium. Taxonomy (GTDB): domain Bacteria; phylum Calditrichota; class Calditrichia; order Calditrichales; family Calditrichaceae; genus CAZIVP01. The sequence continues at coordinate 567,002 of CAZIVP010000002.1, forward strand.
GTTTAAAAGGGAGGCAATATATCATGCGTTTATATTCCATCCATTCTCTAAAGCGAACGGTTTTCATTACCGTTATGTTATTGGCCGGACTGATTACACAGGCGCATTCCCAGCTTGTGGAGATCCGGTCGGTGCCGGTGGCTGGTTTAAATCAATTTGACATATTTCCGGCCAAATTCAAAGGTATGGGCTCGGTGGGCATCGCAAACGACGATCCCTGGTTAGCGCCGTTTGTGAATCCCGCCCTGGGCGCAGCAATGGAAAAGAACATGGTTTTTCTCTCCCCCACCCTGCACAATATGGTTGATGATCGATCCTCGGCAACTACCCTACCGGTCGGACTGCAACTGAAGCCCGGTCCCTGGTTCGGGACCTTCGCCATGTCGATTCAGGAGTTAACGCCGGCCCGAATCCCAGTCCAAAATGTTCGGTTTAACCAACCTAGGTACAGTCAGACGACACAGTCGCTATCGGAATCCGAAAACAATGTTTACGTAAATACCACCGCGGGCTACCAGCTTCCACGCTTTGGCACCAGCATCGGCCTGGGCGTTTTCTGGTCCCATTTGCGCAACGTCAGCGAAACCCACTATCTATACGGCCGCAATACCGGCATCGATCAGGACGGCCATGTGTGGGACGTCCGGCTCGGCAGCTTCACCGAGTTTGAGGAGCGTGAATCCCTGCAAACATTATTATTGTTGCGTTATTACAAAATGAAGCACAAGGTTTACAATTTCTACTATTATGACGATATCGCTTATCCGGATGAAACGTCCCATGCCGGTATACCGGGCCTTATACACCGCGATCAGACGCGTACAATCGGATTTCACATCAATTACAAGCAACCGCTGGGCGGGAGTCCCTGGCGTGTGGGCAGCGCATTCAGCGTCAATTACAAAGATCATCCCAAGATTCCCAATTACGAGTTGATGCAGATACCGCGGGATCCGGGGCAATCGTGGGCGTATCGTCTCGGTATGGGCTTCTGGAAAGAAGTAACGTACGCCGCTATCGGCTTCGATTTTATCTACGAACCCATTTGGACCCATTCATGGGCGGCCGCCGTTGAACCCGTCAAAACAGCATCGGATCAAACGATCCATCCCGGAGAAACAACCATTGATAATTATTTCCGGTTCAACAATTTCAGGTTTCACGCCGGGGTCAGCGAACAGGAGCCGCCGCTTGGCGTGCAACTGGGTCTGGATATTGTCTCGTTCGGTTATCATCTCAGCCAGGACGATCAAGTGGCGGAAACAAAGCGTGATCAATACGAGCGCTGGCAGGAGGTCACGCTTTCCTGGGGACTGAATCTCATCGCCGATGCATTTCGCCTGCAATACGACGGGAAGGTCATCATTGGCCGGGGCCTGCCGGGTACCGTATCATCGGGTCGTGCATTTGCAACCGGCGACCAGATGGCATTTACGGATATCATCCTGGCGCCCGTCGATAAGCTTTCGCTGGAACGACGCACGTTTCTGTTACACAGACTGACGCTTGCCGTTCCAATCGGGGGTTGAAGGTGATTAAGCAATCCTGACCTAAAATAAAACCGCCCGTACACGGCATCCAGAGTTGCGTACGGGCGGCTGCTGCAAGGGAGAGAATTTCAAAAAAAGCATCCATGCTTTAAACCAAATTCCCTTTTGATATTTCGTTCTTATCTTCACTATCGGTCGCGTATCACAATCATTAATAAATTGACCTAAAAGCGTCGTTTTTTGATCAATACAAAAAATTTTCCGCTAATCCCGATGCTAATCCTGCCGATATTTGATAAGTATTAAGGCGATTGTGGTTATTAACCTGAGCAATGAGGCGTTATAGCCGCATTGGGACCAAACCGAACGCGAAACGAAAATTTTTGATGACATTGACGTAACAGACAATTGGCACCATTAATCGAGCTCGGAAAATAAATTGTATGCCGCCTAAAACCGTTTTTATCTCAAATGAACTTGCGGATTACCAACCCTTCATTCGGGAACAGCTGAAACGCTCCGCTCCCATTGAATTGCTGAACCATCAGGAGGCAAATCAGCGCGAAATCACGGAAAACTTTTTTGAATTGTTCATTATAGAACAACACGAAACGTGGCTGGCCATACCGCTCTGGATACGTGAACAGGCTCAACAAAAATATTATTTTCAATTTATCTTTATTTCGAACCAGGCCCTACCCAGGTCGCTTACGGATTTACTGGAGGAACATATCTTTAAGATCCTCAGCAAGGAAGAGGCAAAAGAACAACTGGCGCACGTTTATGAGGAAGTTGGCGAACGTATCCAAACCCACGCCTTCAATAACAACGACAAAGACGAAAAGCCTGCTAAGCCCTATATACCCAAAATTTTAGGCGAACACGAATCGATCATCCGGGTGAACGGCTATATTGAAGTTCTGAGCAAAGCGCGCCACACACCGTGTTTAATCCGCGGCGACGAGGGCACCGGTAAGAAAACCTGCGCGCGTATGATCCACCGCGCCAATAATCTGCACGACGATATGTTTTTTGTTAAAAATTGCGAGAACACCACCCGAACGGAGTTGCTGGCGGATTTATTCGGTGTGGAAACGGAGCATGAGACTTACGGCCCGGCACGGCCGGGCTTGCTGGCTCAATATGACGGCGGCACCCTTATTCTGGAAAACATCGAAAAGATGCCCATGGAGGTTCAAAACCGTTTGCTGCTCTATTTAAGCGAGCGGCGCTTTAAGCCGCTGGGCAGTAAACGGTTGCAACAATCCCATGTGCGCATCATCGGGATTACCCACCATGATTTAAAATGGTTTGTAAACAACAATAAATTTAACGGCGATTTGTATTACCACTTAAGCGCGTTCGAAATATATCTGCCGCGATTGCGGGAACGCGGGCAGGACATTGACTGGTACATCAGATATTTTCTGCAATTGTTCAGCTACCAGTTCGCCAAAAACGTGATCGCACTCTCACCGCAAGCCTATCGCATCATTCATCAATACCAGTGGCCGGGCAACCTGAAGGAACTCAAAACGGTTCTGGAACAGAGCGTCCTGTTAAGCAACGGCCACCAGATCACACCCAAGGAATTACCGGCGTACCTTAAAAACCAGAATACAAAATCGCAAATGGATGACCTCTTCGTTGACGAAATGTCGCTAAAAGAGTTGGAAGGCCACTACATCCGAAAAATTGTCAAGAAAACCAACGGCAATAAATCCCGGGCCGCAGAAATATTAAAGATTTCGCGTACGACCCTCCGTGAAAAACTGCGTCAATACGAAATCAACGATTGATCGCGCATCCCAATTCAGGCCATTCCTGCCCCGCTTTTAAAAGCTTGCATCATTGATTGTAAGTGGCTAAGTTTTAACTTTGATATACAGCATGAACGCCGGGTATTTGACACAAGCGGTACGGAGAGGTGACGGAGCGGTCGAACGTGGCGGTCTCGCCGCGAAGCGGTCCCTTCTCGGGAAAAACCGTTGTCCATTATGATTTAGCAGTAATTGAGCGCATCCACCTGAGGGTGATTGAAAACAAGGATCGGTCTTTTAAATACAACAGATAATCTTCAAGATAACTGACGGAGAGGTGACGGAGCGGTCGAACGTGGCGGTCTCGAAAACCGTTGTCCGCATGCGCGGACCGTGGGTTCGAATCCCACCCTCTCCGCCAAATTTTATCGATAAATGAGGGATGTGGCGTGGTCTCGCCGCGAAGCGGTCCCTTCGGAATTCCCTTCGTTTATGTATTATACATATATTCTTAAAAGTCTCAAGGACGACGGCTACTATTATGGTTGCACTGCCGATCTCGAACAAAGGACGAAACGTCATAACGCGGGTAAAGTCCGTTCAACCAAAACACGACGACCGTTGATTATCCACTACTATGAAACCTATGAAACCTATGAAACGAAAAAAGAGGCGCTTCAAAGAGAGCGTTATTTCAAGTCGATTGATGGCTATATTTGGTTAAAAAAACAGGATATAATATAAATGGAGGGCAGTCTTGCTACCATAGGTAGTCCCTTCGTGCCATGAAGTGATTTCTACGGATAAAAACCGTTGTCCGCATGCGCGGACTGTGGGTTCTGCCGTAAGGCATCCCGCCAAAGCGAGAGAATCCCACTTGTCCCTTCGGGACCCTCTCCGCCAAATTTTATCAATAAATGAGGGATGTGGCGTGGTCTCGCCGCGAAGCGGTCCCTTCGGAATTCCCTTCGTTTATGTATTATACATATATTCTTAAAAGTCTCAAGGACGACGGCTACTATTATGGTTGCACTGCCGATCTCGAACAAAGAACGAAACGTCATAACGCGGGTAAAGTCCGTTCAACCAAAACACGACGGACGTGCATGTCCGGTTAGCCTTAATAACATCATCAGAACGCTTCTCGGAGGATTCAACCGCTATGAGCAACCCAAAACCCATTATCGTGGAGCAAACGTTTAACGCGTCGCCGGAAACGGTATGGCGCGCCATCACGGATGTCGAGCAGATGCGTAAATGGTTTTTCGCACAAATCGAGTCCTTTAAACCCCAAGTCGGATTCGAGACGCAATTTGACGTCGAGAGCAACGGCCGCCATTTTCTTCACCAATGGAAAATCACCGAGGTGGAACCGGGCAAAAAGATCGTTTACAACTGGCGCTACGGCGGTTATTCCGCTGAATCGTTTGTGACGTTCGAGCTGTTCGACGATGGCGATCAAACCAGATTAAGGTTGACCCACGAAGGTATCGAACAATTTCCTCCGGAGGCGCCCGAATTTTCGCGAGAGGCTTGTTTGGCGGGCTGGATGTACTTTATCCAAACAAGCCTCCGGGATTTTCTGGAAGGCAACAACTGAACCATTGTGGATTTCGTAAATCGGCTCTCATTGATTGCAAGAGAAATGTTTGGCGGGTCGCATAAGAAGACTTATGGTTTAAGCGGCGGGACGCAAGCCTGGCGTTTTATACGATATCGGTTTACGGAAGACAGACGGCGTTGGCGCTATAACCAACAAAGCATACAATGATGAAAGGACGCAACGCCTGTGGTTATCCGTATGGACGTTTCATTAATGTATCAAGGCGGCCAGGACGCTGCCCAGATAGTAAGGCCAGAGCACCATAGCAAAGAAGTCTTTTAAAAACGGCGGTTATTCATTTTGATCCTCGCCGGAGGTTTGTTCATCGAGTTTTTTCTTCGCCTGTTTTTCCACAACCATTTCAACCGCTTTCTTTTGTTCTTTGTTATAAAACGAATCGAGCGATCCATGGACAACGGTCGTCATGGTTCCGCCCTGTCTCCGTATCCTCAGAGCAATCTTTACAAACAGGAAAACGGCCATGTCTTGGTTCAGCGGGAATTGGACTTTTAGCATTTAAAATAAGTAACACCT